>NZ_BONO01000019.1 GCF_016862755.1 Cellulomonas pakistanensis
CGACCACCGACACGGCCCGCCCTGCGAGTCCGCGCCTGGGGACGACGCACGCCCCCTGCTCCTGTGGTCGTCTCGGCGCCCGCCCACCGTCAGGCGCGGGTGTCGCCACCCTGCGCGGGCGGCGGCTCCGACGGCGCAGGCGCCGCGGTCGACGCAGCCCCCGGTGCCCCGGACGCCGCCCCCGCCGCGGACCCCGCTCCCGCCGCGGACCCCGCTCCCGCCGCGGACCCCGCTCCCGCCGCGGACCCTGCCCCCGCCGCGGACCCCGCCCCCGCCCCGGACGCCGCCCCCGCCCCGGACGCCGGCGGCGCCACCCCCGCAGCGGAACCCGGGACCGCGACCGCCGACACCACGGCCCCCGCCGCCATCAGCCCCGCGCACCAGAGCATCGCCACGGGGTGCGCGTCCGCCAGCACGCCGGGGTCGGACAGCCCGGCGCCGACGCCCGCGACCAGCGGCAGCACCGCCACCGCGAGCAGGCCGGCCACCCGGGCGACCGCGTTGTTGGTCGCCGACGCCACGCCCGCGAGGTGGTCCGGCGCCGCGGCGAGCGCGGTCGCGGTGAGCGGGGCGACCGTCAGCACCAGGCCGACGCCGACCAGCAGCACGCCCGGGAGGACGCCGAGCAGGTAGCCCGTGTCCGTCCCGATGCCGGCGAGCAGCACGGCCCCGGCGCCCGCGAGCAGCGGCCCGACGGTCATCGGGATCCGCGGGCCGATCCGGGCACCGAGCGCCCCGCCCTGCGCGGACAGCAGCAGCATGAGCAGGGTGACCGGCAGGGACGCGATCCCGGCGGTCAGCGGCGACCACCCGGTGACCACCTGCAGCGTCACCGGCAGGAAGAAGAAGATGCCGCTGAGCGAGGCGTACACGAGCAGCGTCGCGAGGTTGACGGCCGCGAACGGTCGCCACCGGAACAGCCGCAGCGGCAGCGCGGGGTGGTCGGACCTGGCCTCGGCGAGGACGAAGGCGGCCAGCGCCAGCACGCCGACCGCGCCCACGGCGGCCACGGACCCGGTCAGCCCCTCCTCGGACCAGGCCGTCAGCGACCAGGTGAGCGCGCCGAGCCCGATGCCCGCGAGGACGGTGCCCAGCACGTCGAGCCGCCCCGACGCCTCCGGGTCGGCGGACTCGGGCACGTAGCGGACCGCGACGGCGACGACGAGCGCCGCCAGCGGGATGTTGATGCCGAACACCCAGCGCCAGCCGACCTGCTCGACGATCCAGCCGCCCAGGAACGGGGCCACCGCGCCGGCCGCGCCGCTCAGCCCCGACCAGGCGCCGATCGCCTTGGCCCGGTCCTCGGCCACGAAGGTCGCCTGCAGGATCGCCAGCGACCCCGGGGTGAGCAGCGCGCCGCCGACGCCCTGCAGGGCGCGCGCGGCGACCAGCAGCCCGACGGTCGGGGCGACGGCGCAGAGCACGGACGCGGCGGCGAACGCGACCGTCCCGACCAGGAACACCCGGCGCCGGCCGTACCGGTCGCCGAGCGACCCGCCGAGCAGCAGCAGCGCCGCCAGGGTCAGCGCGTAGCCGTTGACGGTCCACTGCAGCCCGGCGGTGGTCGCGCCGAGGTCGGCCGCGATGGCGGGCAGCGCGATGCCGACCACGGTGCCGTCGAGGAACACCAGCGCCGACCCGAGGACGGTGGCGAGCAGCGTGCCGCGGCCGGCGGGGGAGCGGAGCTCGAGCGCGCGCGGCGCGGGGGACGAGGTGGGCACGGGACCTCCTGCGGCGGCTGGGGCGTCGACGCGCGGCGCCCGGGGCAGGGCGCCCGGAGGGGCGTCGTGCCCTGCGACAGTACGGCCGCGACGGCCTCGCGGACAGCCCTCCGGGGGGCCCGGAGCACCTACCCGGCGTGTCGTTCGGTCAGCGGAGACGCGCCGCGTCGGGCACAGTAGGCGGGTGGGTGACGTCAGGGACCTTCGTTCGGCGCCGGGTGCGAGGCGTGCGGACGCGCGCGCGGAGCACGACGAGCTGGTCCTCGACGCGCGCCGATCCGCCCCGCGCGCGGCGCGGCACTGGATCATGCACCGGGTCGCCGCGTCCGGCGTCGCCGGGTCGGCCAACCAGGTGATCGAGCTGCTCACGGGCGAGGTCGTGGCCAACGCCGTCGTGCACGGGCCCGAGCACGGACGAGTCCGCGTGGCCGTCCGGATCGACCACCGCGGCGTGCGCGTGGCCGTCACGGACGAGAGTCCCGCGCGCCCGCAGGTGCAGCACCCCGCGCCCACCGCGGTCAGCGGCCGCGGCATGGCGCTGGTCGAGGCGCTGTCCCGCACCTGGGGCGTGGACGAGCACGGCGACGAGGGCAAGACCGTCTGGTTCCTGGTCGACCCCGAGGCCGACTGACCCCTCCCGCCCCGCGGCGACGACGCCGCCGCGCGGCCGGGCCCGCCGGTCAGCCGCGCCGCCGGCCCCCGCCGAGCGCCAGGTCCACCACCAGCGCGCGGTGGTCCGACATGCCCGTGTCGACGGCGACCGGCTCGCTCGACGGCTCGACCGGCCCGTCCAGCAGCACGTGGTCGATCTGCCGGTCGGGCACCTCGACGGGGAACGTGTTCACCCGGCCGACGGAGCGCCAGCCCGAGATCCGCTGCGGCGTCGCGCCCTCGAGGTTGAGGTCGCCGGTCACGGCGATCGGCCGCGGCAGCGCACGGCACGCGCGCACCAGGTGCCGCAGCTGGACGACGTTCCACGCGGTGATGAACGTGAGGTGGGTGGCGACCACGGTCAGCGGCCCCTCCGGCGTCTCGACGACCGCGGCGAGCGCGGCGCGCTGCTCGTCCTGCACCATCGACGGCCGGCGGTTCCCGCGGTGCACCATCGGCACCCGGCGGCGCAGGGTCGGCAGCGTCAGCACCCGCCAGGCGCTGACCGGGTGCCGGCTCAGCAGGGCGATGCCGTAGGCGGCGATCGCCGGCTGGTCCTCGCCGGTCGCGGCGGTCCAGGTGCCGGGGTGGCCGTGCAGCGTGGCGACGAACCGGTGCGCCTGCGCGCCCATCGCCTCGGCGGCGACCGCCGTCAGGTCGGCGCCGTGCGACCGGGGCTGGTCGCGGTCGACCTCCTGGAGCGCGAGGACGTCGGCGTCGAGCCCCCGCACGGCGGAGGCGAACCGGTCCAGGTCCACCTTGCCGTCGGTCAGGCTGCGCCCGTGCAGGATGTTGAACGTCGCGAGTCGCACGTCGGCGATTCTTCCCGTCGTCCTGCGGACGCGCGCGTCGTCGTGCAGACTCCGGGGGCATGACCTCCGAAGCCGCCACCGCGTCCGCCGCCGGCGCCGGGGTCGGACCCGGCGCCGCCGACCCGCCCGACCCGCGCACCGCGCTGCAGGACGCCCTGAGGATGGCGGCCGTCGCCCTCGAGGACGCGGGCATCCCGTTCGCCCTGGTCGGCGGGTACGCCGCGTGGGCGCGGGGCGCGCCGGAGCCCGACCACGACGCCGACTTCGCGATCTCCGAGGAGGACGTGCCGCAGGCCAAGGCGGCGCTGGCTGCGGCGGGCCTCGACGTGCAGGACCCGGCGGAGAACTGGCTGTTCAAGGCGTTCCACCACGGCGCGCTCGTCGACATCCTGTTCCGGATGGTCGGCGAGCCGATCGGCCGCGACATGCTCGCCCGGTCGGACACCATGGAGGTGCTGGCGGTCCGGATGCCGGTGCTCGACGCGACCGACATCATCTCCGCGAAGATGCGGGTGCTCGGGGAGCACTACTGCGACTTCACGCGGATGATCGCGATCGTCCGGGCGCTGCGCGAGCAGATCGACTGGGAGCGGGTCCGGGACGAGACGGCCGAGACGCCGTACGGCCGGGCCTTCCTGCTGCTGGTGCACGAGCTCGGGATCTCGCCGGTCGGGCCCGCGACGCGCTGACGGCACGCAGGGATCTCCCGGGTGCCTGCAAGGACGGGCCCGGCCGCGACACAGTAGGGGCACGGGTGCGCCTGCCGGCGCGCCCGCCGACCCCGAGGGGACCGCGAGTGCCGAGCCGTCAGCAACCCGCCGGGCCGAGCGCCGGCGCGACCGCCGGGCGCCCGGACGCCCCGGCGACCGAGCCGCGCGCGCCGGAGCCCGCCGACCCGACCCGCGAGCCGCCCGCCGGCCCCTCGGCGCCCGGACGGGACGCCGCGTGGTTCGAGGCCCTGTTCGCCGCGCACGCCACGGCCGTGCACCGGTACCTGCTGCGCCGCGGCGCCGGGGACGACGCCGAGGACCTGGCCGCCGACGTCCTGACGGTCGCCTGGCGGCGCCGCGCGGAGGTGCCGGACGAGCGCGAGCTGCCCTGGCTGTACCGCACGGCGGGCTTCGTGCTGGCCAACCATCGCCGCAAGGGCCGACCCGTGCCGGTCGAGGAGGTCCCGGACGAGCCGGACCCGGACGACCCGGCCGTGCGCGCGGTCCGCGACGAGCGGGTCCGCGAGGCCCTCGGCCGGCTCAGCGCCCGCGACCGGCAGGTCCTGCTGCTCACCGCGTGGGAGGGGCTGACCGGGGACGACCTGGCGCTCGTGCTCGGGGTGTCCCGCGGCGGGGCGGACGCGGCGCTGTCCCGGGCCCGGGCGCGGCTGCGGGAGGCGTGGGCCGCGGACTGACGGCGGCCCGCGCCGCGCGTTCTTCCCACGCGCCGTGCAAGGCCCAGGCGCCCGGCGACACAGACGGGGTGGACGCGCCCCGCGATGCACCGCCGGGGCGCACGGACCCGAGGAGACCGACGTGGACGAGCACCGCGACCACCAGCACGACCCGGCCGCCGGCACCGGCGACGACGAGGCGCTCGCGCGGCTCCGGGCCGCCGACCCGGCCGCCGGCTCCGCGCTCGACGCGGCCGCGCTCCGGGCCGAGGTCGCGCGCCGGACGGCCGAGGACCCCGCGGACCGCGACCCGGGCGCCGTCGTGCCGCTGGCCGGCCGCCGCCGGTCGCGCTGGCTGCAGGCCGCAGCCGTCGCCGCCGCGGCCGCCGTGGTGGCGGGCGCGGGCGGGTACGCCGTCGGCGCGGCGGGCGGCGACGGGGGGAGCACCGTCACGGCGGAGGCGCCGATCACGCTGTCCGGACCGGCGGCGGAGCGGGCGACGACGCTGGACGGCGCCGCGTCGACCGCCGACCTGCGCATCGCGCCGTGGTTCGGCGGTCGCACCGTGTTCTCGTCGTCCGGCCTGGCCGACGACGCCACGTCCGGGCACGCCTGGGCGTTCGACGCGGCGTCGGTCTTCTCGGCGGAGACGGCGGCCCGCGTCGCGGGCGTCCTGGGCGTCGCGGGCGAGCCGGCGCAGCAGTTCGGCGCCTGGACGGTCGGCCCGCAGGACGGGTCCGGCCCGACCGTGACCCTGCAGCCCGACGGCACCGCCGGCATCAGCTACTACGACCCGACGCGCGACCCGTGGTCCTGCGCCGCGTCCGCGCCCGACCAGACCGACCAGCCCGACGCGGGCGCGGGCGACGGGACCGCGACGCCCGAGCCCGGCGCCGCGACCCTGGACCCGTCGCTCGTCGACCCGGCGCTGCCGACGGTCGTCGCGCCGACCTGCGACCCGGCGGCGGGCCCGGCCCCGACCGGCGACGCCGCGACGTCCGCGGTGCGGGACCTGCTCGGCTCCCTGGGGGTCGACCCGGACCGCTTCCAGTACGAGGCCCTCGAGGGCGACGCCCGCGCGTCGACGGTCACGGCGTACCAGGTGCTCGACGGCCGGCAGACGGGCGTCACCTGGTCCGTCACGCTGGTCGAGGGCGGCGTGCAGTCCCTCTACGGGTCGCTGGCCCCGCTGGTCGACCTGGGGGAGTACCCGGTGGTCGGCGCGGCGACGGCGGCCGAGCGGCTGAACGACCCGCGGTTCGGCGCCGGCGGCGGTGGCGTCGTGCCGCTGGCGCGGGCCGAGGCGGCGGACGGCGGGGCCGCCGGGGCGCTGCGCGACGGGGCGTCCGACGACGCCGTGGCGCTCCCGGCGCCGGAGCCGGGCGACCCGACGGTCCCGCCGACGGCCGAGCCCGGCGCGGCGATTCCGTGGCCGGTGCAGCAGGTGACGCTCACCGGCGCGCGGCTCGGCGTCAGCATGGTGACCGGCGCGGACGGCGCGGCCCTGCTGGTGCCGGCCTACGAGCTCACCGACGCGGACGGCTCCTCGTGGAGCGTCGTCGCGGTCGAGGAGGGCTCGCTCGACCTCGCCGGGTGACCGGCGACGCACCCGGCCGCGGAGGGCGGCCGGGTGGGCAGCGGGCGCCGCAGGGGGCCCGGCGCGGGCGGGGAGCCGTGGAGGGACGGCTCCCCGCCCGCGGTGCGGGGCGGCGAGCCGGGCGACCGCGGGCGCCGGCGTCGGCGTCGGCGTCGGCGCAGCGTGCCGTGCGGTCCGGGCCGCGCCAGGGGTTGCCGAGCGGCCCGCCGCACGGCACGGTCGGTGGATGGGCCGACGACACGACCGCACCGTTGACCGCACGCGCGACCGCCGGGGCTGGGTGCCCGGCGACCCGACCGTCGCGCTGCCGCCCCCGCCGCCCGGGCGCCTGGGCACCGCCCCCGGGCTGCTGCTGCGCAGCGCGGTGCTCGGCGTCGCCGCCGGACTCCGGGCGTCCGTGGCGCTCGCGGGCCCGACTCTGGCCGACCCGTCGAACGGCACGCTCAAGCGCCTGACCGCCCGCGTCGGCGTCCTCGCGGAGCTGACCGGCGACAAGCTGCCGAGCACGCCGAGCCGCCTGGTCCCGCCCGGTCCGCAGAGCCGCGCGGTGGCGGCGGCCCTCGGTGGCGTGGCGCTCGCCCGGCAGCGGCGGCGCTCGGTCGTCCTGCCCGCGGCGACCGCGGCGCTGTTCTCCCTCGCCGGCACCACGGGCGGCGCCGCGTGGCGGGCCTGGGCCGGGCAGCGCGGGCCGGACTGGCGCGGCGCGCTCGCCGAGGACGCCGTGGCCCTGACCCTCGCGACCCTGGCGTCCCGCTCCCGCGCGCTGTAGCCGCACGCCTGCCCGCGGCGCGACCCGCCGCCTCAGCCCGCCGCGCGCGCCGTCGCCACGCGGACGTGCGCCGCCATGCCGCCGTCCCCGAACGTCGGCTCGCCGAGGGGCAGCGCCGGGTCGGCCGCGACCAGCGCCTCCCAGTCCGCGAGCCGGCGGATCGCCGTCGCCTCCTGCGCGAGCAGCACGTCCGTCAGGTGCGCCGCGTAGGCCGCGCGGTGCTTCTCGACGAGCCCGCGCACGAGGTCGAGCCGATGCTCCATGCTGCGGACGTTCGCCGACGCGGGCGCGGTCCGGTACCGGATGAGCGCCTCGGGCTCGATCGCGACCCGTCCGCCGCGGGCGAGCATCCCGAGGTACAGGTCCCAGTCCTCGAACCCGGCGCGCAGCGACTCGTCGTACCCGCCGGCCCGCTCCCACGCCGCGCGCCGCAGCACGGCGGTCCCCGGGCAGGCGTTCCGGTGCAGGAAGTCGACCAGCCGACCGCCGACCGGCCGCGCGACGCCCGTCGCGACGCCGAACAGCCCGAGCCAGGACGACGCGGCCACCACGTCGGGGTCGTCGAGCAGCGGGACGACGCGCTCCAGGAACGCCGGCGCCAGCCGGTCGTCGCCGTCGAGCACGAGCACCAGCGGCGCGCGGGTCGCGGCGATCCCGGCGTTGCGGGCCGCGCTCACCCCGGCGTTGGCCTGCCGCAGGACCCGCACGCCCTCGGCGCGCAGCCGGTCGAGCACCGCCAGCGAGCCGGAGTCGGCCGACCCGTCGTCGACGACGACGAGCTCGGCGCACGGCGCGGTCTGCGCGCGCACGGACGCGACGGCCTCCACGACCAGCTCGCGCTGGTCGTGGGCGGTGACGACGACGGCGACCTCCATGCCGGGCACGCTAGCGCCCCGCGCCGCCCCGGCTCCGCCCGCCCCGGCTCCGCCCGCCCCGGACCCGCCCGCCCCGGACCCCACGACGCCGCGGCCGGCCGGGCCCGTCGGAGGGACGGGCCCGGCCGGCCGCGGCGTGTCGGGAGGGGGACGGGTCAGCGCGCGACCTCGATCACCCGCACCTGCCCGCCGGGCACCTTGGCGGTGCCGGCGAAGGTCTCGCCGGTCAGCAGGTCGGTGCCGGTCGCGGGCAGCTCCGCGGCCTCGGCGCCGTGGTTCACGGCGACGACGTAGTCCGAGGTGTCGCCGTGCCGGCGCACGACCTCGAGCTCCGCCGGCAGGCCCGACGGCGCGAGGCCGGCGTCGGCGTACACGGCGGCGAGCAGCGGCGCCAGGCCCTCGACGGAGGGGCAGGTCGAGACGTACCAGCCGGTGCCCTCGCCGTGCGCGTGCCGGGTGACGGCGGGGGCGCCGGGCAGCGGGCCGTCGGCGTAGGTCGCGACGACCTCGGCGCCGTGCAGCACCAGGTCCTCGGTCCACACGCCCGCGGGCGTCGGGTCAGTGCCGGCGAGCGCGCCCGTCCAGGCGACCTCGACCTGCTCCCCGGCGCGCAGCGGGGCGTGCTCCTCGACCGTCACGCCCAGCGCGGGGCGCAGGAACGCCGCGAAGCCGCCCGCGGGCACCGCGTCGTCCTGGTCGACGACGCCGGAGAAGCAGCCGACGACCAGCGTGCCGCCGCCGGCGACGTAGCCGTCCAGGTTCGAGCCGGCCTCCTCGGTGAGCAGGTAGGACGCCGGGGCGACGACGAGGCGGTAGCCCGACAGGTCGTCCTCGGGGTGCGCGAAGTCGACGGTGAGGCCGTCCTGCCACAGGCGGTCGTAGTACGCGCGGATCCGCTCGCGGTGGCCGAGGTCGACCGACGGCCGCCACTCGAGGTCCTGGGCCCAGAACGACTCCCAGTCCCACAGGATCGCCACGTCGGCCCGCACCCGCGAGCCGCGGACGGGCGCGAGCTTCTGCAGGTCGGCGCCGAGCTGGACGACCTCGCGGAACACCCGGGAGCCCGTGCCGGCGTGCGGCAGCATCGCGGAGTGGAACTTCTCGGCGCCGCGGCGGCCCGCGCGCCACTGGAAGAACAGGATGCCGTCGGCCCCGCGGCCGAGGTGGGTCAGGGAGTTCCGCGCCATCTCGCCCGGGCGCTTCGCGAGGTTGCGCGGCTGCCAGTTCACGGCCGAGGTGGAGTGCTCCATCAGCAGCCACGGCTTGCCGCGGGCGACCGAGCGGGTCAGGTCGGCGGCGAGCGCCAGGCCGACGTGGCTGCGGTGGTCCTCGGCGGTCAGGTAGTGGTCGTCGGAGACGATGTCGACCTCGTCGGCCCACTTCCACAGGTCGACGGCGGGGCACTCGGCGGCCATGAAGTTCGTGGTGACGGGGATCGTCGAGTGCGCGCGGACGGCCTCGCGCTCGGCGACGAAGCACTCCCGCAGGGCGTGGTCGGTGAACCGCGCGAAGTCGAGCCGCTGCGCCGGGTTGGTCACCGACGGGGTCAGCCGCGGGACGTCGACGTGCTCCCAGGTGCCGTAGCGCTGGCCCCAGAACGCGGTGCCCCACGCGGCGTTGAGCGCGTCGAGGGTGCCGTACCGGGCCTGCAGCCAGGACCGGAACGCCGCGGCGGACGTCTCGGAGTAGTCCTCGGAGACCGGGGCGCCGTACTCGTTGTGCACGTGCCACAGGGCGATCGCCGGGTGCGAGCCGTAGCGCTGCGCGAGCTCGGTCGTGATCCGGACCGCGGCGGCGCGGTACTCGGGGGACGACGGGTTCGCCATGCCGCGGGAGCCGAAGCCGAGCACGGTGCCGGAGCGGTCGACGACCCGGGTGTGCGGGTAGGTCGCGAAGAACCAGGCCGGCGGGGAGGCGGTCGGGGTGCCGAGGTCGACCCGGATGCCGTTCGCGTGCAGCAGGTCGATCACGCGGTCGAGCCAGCCGAAGTCGAACACGCCCTCCTCGGGCTCCAGCAGCGCCCACGAGAAGATCCCGATGCTGACGAGGTTCACGCCGGCCTCGCGCATGAGCCGCACGTCCTCGGCCCAGACCTCCTCGGGCCACTGCTCGGGGTTGTAGTCGCCGCCGTAGGCGATGCCGTCCAGGCCCAGGACCCAGGGGGTGTCGGGGTGGGCGGACGTGGGCTGCGCGGTCATGGATCTCCTCGGGCGACGCTGCTTCGGGCTGAGCACGGTCCCAGTCGCAATCGCCGGGACACGAGTAGGTAACAGGAGCCTGGGCCGTGTTGACAAGCCCTGCGCCTCGCATCGTACTGTGACCGTGCACAGCCGATGTGCACAGACACAGCGCGGTGATCGCCCGCGGTGTGACGCCCCGCCGCGAGGACGCGGCGGGTCCTTGACGAGGAGGACCGATGCGCCTGCACACAGCGATGAAGACCGCAGCCGTGGTCGCCGCGACCGCGATGCTCGCGGCCGGCTGCGGCGGCGGCTCCGAGGGGGACGGCGGCTCCGCGGCCGACGGCCCCGTGGAGCTCACGTTCTGGACCTGGGCCCCCGGGATGGAGGAGACGGTCGCGGAGTGGAACGCCGCGAACCCCGACATCCAGGTGACCGTCAACAAGCAGGACGGCGGCGACCCGGCCATCACCAAGCTGCTGACCGCCATCAAGGCGGGCTCCGGCGCGCCGGACCTCATGCAGACCGAGTACCAGAAGATCCCGACGCTGGTCGCCGCGGACGCGCTCGCCGACCTGTCGGACGTGCTCCCCGAGGACCTCGCCGACCGGTACGCGGACGGCACCTGGGAGTCCGTGACGCTCGGCTCCGACGCCGTCTACGGCGTGCCGCAGGACTCCGGCCCCATGCAGTTCTACTACCGGGCCGACATCTTCGAGCAGCTCGGCCTCGAGGTCCCCGAGACCTGGGACGAGTACGCGCAGGTCGCCGAGCAGCTGCACACCGCCGACCCGAGCAAGTACCTCGGCACGTTCTCCGCGAACGACGCCGGCTGGTTCACGGGCCTCGCGCAGCAGGCCGGCGCCTCCTGGTGGGGCATCGAGGGCGACTCGTGGTCGGTCGACATCGACTCCGAGCCGACCCAGAAGGTCGCCGAGTACTGGGGCGGCCTCGTCGAGCAGGGCGTCATCGACAACAAGCCGATGTACACCCCCGAGTGGAACGCGGCGCTGAACGACGGCTCGCAGGTCGGCTGGCTGTCGGCCATCTGGGCGCCGGGCGTCCTCGAGGGCAACGCCCCCGACACCGCCGGCAAGTGGGCCATGGCCCCGATGCCGCAGTGGGAGGCCGGCGACACCGCGACGGGCAACTGGGGCGGCTCCGCCACCTCCGTGACCTCGCAGTCGGAGCACCCGGAGCAGGCCGCCGAGTTTATCGCCTGGATGAACGGCAGCCAGGAGGGCGTGAACGCCCTCGTCGAGTACGGCAGCCTGTACCCGGCCGACCTCGACGCCCAGGGCGAGGCGCTCGCCGAGCCGCCGGCCTTCTTCTCGCAGCAGGCCGACTTCTACGACATCGCGGCCGAGACGGCGCAGGGCGTGCAGCCCTTCACCTACGGCCCGAACGTCAACGTCGCGTACTCCGCGTACAACGACGAGTTCGGCAAGGCCACCGAGGCCCGGACCGCCGACGCGTTCCTGGCCGCGGTCGAGGCCATGCAGACCGCCACGGTCGACGACCTGAAGAACGCGGGCTTCTCGGTCGCCGAGTGAGCTCCCGGCCGGGGCGGGGCGCCGCACGCGTCCCGCCCCGGCCCGGCACGCCGCACGACCCCGGACACCCCCACCGCTCCCGCGGAAGGACCCCCTCGTGACCACCACCGAGCCGCGCGCGACGACCCCCGCGCCACCCGCGTCCGTCGAGCCGCGCCGCCCGCGCCGGCGGCGCACCCTCGCGCCGTACGTGTACCTCGCGCCCGCGATGACGCTGTTCACGCTGTTCCTCGCGCTGCCGATCGGCTACGCCGTCTACCTGAGCCTGCGCACCGTGAAGGTCAGCGGGCTCGGCCTCGGCTCCGGCGCGCGCCAGGAGGTGTGGGCCGGCTTCTCGAACTACTCCCGCGCGCTCGGCGACCCCGAGTTCCTCGCGTCCGTCGGCCGCGTCGCGCTGTACGGCCTCGTGCTGGTCCCGACGATGCTCGGCCTGGCCCTGCTGTTCGCGCTGCTGCTCGACGCGAAGCGCACCGGGGTCAAGGGCTTCTCCCGCGTCTCGATCTTCCTGCCCTACGCCGTGCCGTCGGTCATCGCGTCGCTGCTGTGGGGCTTCCTGTACCTGCCGCGGGTCAGCCCGTTCGAGTACGTGGCCGAGTCGCTGGGCCTGCCGACCGCCGACGTGCTGTCGTCGAACGTGATCCTGTTCGCGATCGCCAACATCGGCCTGTGGGGCGGCGTCGGCTTCAACATGATCGTCATCTACACGGCGCTCAAGGCGATCCCGCAGGAGCTGTACGAGGCCGCCCGGCTCGACGGCGCGACCGAGCGCGGCATCGCGTGGCGGATCAAGATCCCGATCGTCGCGCCGTCGCTGATCCTCACGTTCCTGTTCTCGATGATCGCGACGCTCCAGGTGTTCGCCGAGCCGACCACGCTCCGGCCGCTGACCAACACCATCTCCACCACGTGGAGCCCGCTGATGAAGGTGTACCGCGACGCCTTCACCCGCGACGACATCTACTCCGCCGCCGCGACCTCCGTCGTGATCGCGCTGGCGACGTTCGTGCTCTCGTTCGGCTTCCTGCGCCTCGTGCAGCGCCGCGCCTTCGCCCAGGAGAACGGCTGACCCATGGCGACCCTGACCTCCTCCCGCCCCGCCGCGCGCCCCGCGCGCCGGTCCGCCGGCCTCACCCCCGTCCGCGAGCGCGCGCAGCGCCCGTCGTTCTGGCCGACCGCGATCCTGCTGCTCGGTGCCCTGTACTGCCTCTTCCCGGTGCTGTGGGTGCTGATCGCGTCCACCAAGAGCGCGGGCGAGCTGTTCTCGACGTTCACGCTCGCCCCGTCCACGCACCTGTGGGACAACATCACCGAGCTGTCCGCCTACCGCGACGGCGTGTTCTGGCGGTGGATGGCGAACACCGCGCTCTACGCCGGCGTCGGCGGCCTGCTGTCCGTCGTGGTGTCGGCGATGGCGGGCTACGGCCTGGCGAAGTTCCGGTTCGCCGGCAAGTCGGCGATCTTCAACATCATCCTGGCGGGCGTGCTGGTCCCGGGCGTCGTGCTGGCGATCCCGCAGTACCTGCTGCTGGCGCAGGTCGGCCTGACCAACACGTACTGGTCGGTGCTGCTGCCGAGCATCATCAGCCCGTACGGCATCTACCTCGCGCGCATCTACGCCGCGGCCTCGGTGCCGGACGACGTGCTGGAGGCCGCCCGCACCGACGGCGCCCGCGAGTGGCGGGTGTTCACGTCGATCTCCATGCCGATGATGGTGCCCGGCCTGGTGACGGTGTTCCTGTTCCAGTTCGTCGCCATCTGGAACAACTTCATGCTGCCGTACATCATGCTCGGCGACGACCGGCTGTTCCCGCTCACGGTCGGCCTCTCGGGCCTGCTGAACCAGGGCGCCTCGCAGCCCGCCATGTACACCTCGGTGATCACCGGCGCGCTGCTGTCGATCCTGCCGCTCGCGGCGCTGTTCCTCACCCTGCAGCGGTACTGGCAGGTCGACCTCGCGGCCGGCGCCGTGAAGGCCTGACGTGCCCGTAAGGTCAGGGGTCGTGGACACGACCGCCCGCCGCCGACCCACGATCCGCGACGTCGCGGCGGCCGCCGGCGTGTCCCGCGGGACCGTGTCGCGGGTGCTGAACGGCGGGCACTGGGTGTCGCCCGAGGCGCTCGTGGCCGTGCAGGAGGCCATCCGGACGACCGGGTACTCGGCGAACCAGCACGCGCGCAGCCTGGTGACCGGCCGGGCGAACTCGGTGGCGTTCCTGCTGACCGAGCCGCAGCACCTGCTGTTCGAGGACCCGACGTTCTCGATCCTGCTGCGCGCCGCGGCCGAGGCGCTGGCGGCGCGCGAGATGCCGCTGCTGCTCATGGTCGCCGGCACGCAGCAGGAGCGGCGGCGGATCACCGACTACGTCGCGGCCGGGCACGTCGACGGCGTGCTGCTCATCTCCTCGCACCGGGGCAACCCGGTGGTCGGCGACCTGCTGCGCCAGGGCGTCCCGACGATCGCCTGCGGCGAGCCGCTCGGGTACGAGGACCGGATCGGCTGGGTGTCCGCGGACGACGAGGGCGGCGCCCGGCGGATGACCGAGCACCTGCTCGCGCGCGGCCGGTCGCGGGTCGCGACGATCACCGGGCCGATGGACACCCCGGGCGGACTCCGGCGGCTCGCCGGGTTCCGCGCGGCGCTCGGCGACGCGTACGACGAGGCGCTGGTGGCGCACGGCGACTACTCGCGGGCCTCGGGCCAGGCCGCGATGCGCGAGCTGCTCGAGCGGCGGCCCGACCTGGACGCGGTGTTCGTGGCGTCCGACCTCATGGCCGCGGGCGCGCTGGTCGCGCTGCGCGAGGCGGGCCGCTCGGTGCCGGGCGACGTGGCGGTCGGCGGGTTCGACGACTCCGGCCTGGCTGCCACCCTCGAGCCGCCGCTGACGACCATGCGGCAGCCGTTCGAGCGGATCGCGTCCGAGATGGTCCGGCTGCTGCTCGAGGTCGTCGAGGGCGCCGAGCCCGCCCGGATCACGCTGCCGACGGCCCTGGTGGAGCGCGCCTCGGCGTGAGCCCCCGCCGACGGGCGGGTCCTGCCACACTCGGGGCATGGCCGACCGTCACGCGCTGATGCTGCTCGACTCCGCGTCCCTGTACTTCCGGGCGTTCTACGGGGTCCCGGACTCGGTGAAGGCGCCCGACGGTTCGCCGGTGAACGCCGTGCGCGGGCTGCTCGACATGATCGCCCGCCTGGTCACCGACCACCGGCCCGACCGGCTGGTCGCGTGCTGGGACGAGGACTGGCGCCCGGCGTTCCGGGTCGCGGCCATCCCGTCGTACAAGGCGCACCGCGTGGTCGGCGGGGCCGAGGCGGCGGCGGCCGCGTCGTCGGACGGCGTCACGGTCGCCGAGGAGGTGCCGGACGCCCTCGCGCCGCAGGTGCCCGTCATCGCGGAGGTGCTCGCCGCGCTCGGCATCGCCCGCGCCGGCGCACCGGGGTACGAGGCCGACGACGTGATCGGCACGCTCACCGCCCGCGAGGTCGCCCGGCCGGCGGGGGAGCGGTCGCCGGTGCTGGTCGTGACCGGGGACCGGGACCTGTTCCAGCTCGTCGACGACGACGCGCCCGTGAGGGTGCTCTACACGATCCGCGGGATCAAGGACGTCGAGGTCGTCGACGGCGCGCGGCTGCGGGAGAAGTACGCCGTGGCGTCGGGCGGCGCGTACGCGGACATGGCGGTGCTGCGCGGGGACCCGAGCGACGGCCTCCCGGGCGTCGCCGGCATCGGCGAGAAGACCGCCGCCGCGATGCTCGCGAAGTACCGCGACCTGCCCGGGCTGCTGGCCGCGCGGGACGCCGGCGACCCGGGCCTCACCGCCACGCAGCGCCGGCGGCTGGTCGAGGCGGACGACTACCTCGCCGTCGCGCCCGGCGTGGTGCGGGTGGCCGCGGACGCGCCCGTGCGGCTGGCCGGCGGCGCGGACCCCGCGGCGGCGGACGCGTTCGCGCTGCCGCGGCAGCCCGTGGACGGCGCCGCGCTGGTCGACCTGACCGAGCGCTGGGGCCTGGAGTCGAGCGTCCGCCGGGTGCTGACGGCCCTCGCCAACCGCTGACGGCGCGCCCACGCGGCGCCGCCCCCGACGCCGAGTGGGCAGCGGACACGTCGAGCGGGCATCCCCTGGTTGCCCGCTCGACGCGTCGCGTGCCCACTCGGCACGCGCCGCGTCGCCGGCGCACGCGAGAGGGGGGTCACCGCCCCCCGGTGACCCCCCTCGCGGCGCGGCCGGTCCTGGATCTCCCCGGCCCGTCCGCGCCGCCCTCCCGCGCGGGGTGCGGTCCGGCCGGGGCGGGCGACCCCCGCGCCCGCCCCGCCGTGCCGCACCCGCGCGTGCGCGCCTCAGCGCACCTTCAGCACCCCCACGGTGAGCGTCGGGGTGTAGCCGCCGTCGCCGGTGTACAGCGCGGTGACCGTGGTGGTCCGGCTGACCTTCGGCAGGGTCACCGTCGCCGAGCCGTCGGTCAGCGGCACGGTCGCGACGGGCCGGACGCCCGCCAGCACCGTGATCTTGCCGCCGGCGGTCGGGGCGCCCTCGGGACCCGCGACCGTGACGGTCACCGCGGGCGTCGCGCCGCGGGAGACCGTCCAGGACGGGGTGTCGAGCGTGATCGTCGGGAACGTCGCCAGCACGCGGTAGGCCCGCTGGGTCTGCGAGCCGTCGACGTCCGCGCTGCCCGTGTACACCGCGGTGAGGGTGTGCGACCCGGCCTTCAGGTCGCGGGGCAGGGCGATCGTCGCGGTCGCCTGCGTGCCGGTGCCGGGCGCGAGCTCGCCGGTCGCGAGGACGGTGCCGCGCTCCCGGATCTCGACGGTGCCGGCCGGGACCGCGCCCTGGCCGGTGACGGTCACGGTCGCGCTCGCCTCGGAGCCGTACCGGCCCGAGTTCTGCGACAGCGTGACCTTCGTGGTCGAGCCGGCCTTCGCCACGTCCACCGTGACCGGCGCCGACTCGGACCCGGCGAACGCCGCGCTGTCCGGGGTGAACACCGCCGTCAGCGCGTGCGACCCGCCGCCCAGCCGGACCGTCGCGGTGGCCGTCCCGCCGGCGACCGGGGCCGTGGCGACCTCGGTGCCGTCCACGCGGAACGACACGGTGCCGGTGGCCTCCGCCGGGTCGACGGTCGCCGTGAGCGTGAGGTCCTTCCCGACCTTCGCCGGGCCGCGCACCTCCAGCGCGGTGGTCGTCGGCGCGGCCGCGGGCACGGCGACGTCGAGCACCTGGGCCCGGGTCGTCGGGTCGGCGTTGTGGCTGTGCAGGACCAGCAGCTGCTCGGCGGGCGCCGCCGTCGTGGTCGACCGGTGCACGGTGAGCTCGGTGGCGTCGGACGCCGCGAACCACAGCGCGTCGGTCACGCCGCCGTCGAACCAGTAGGGCGGGTCGAACGGGTCGACCGTGAACGCGTCGGCCGCGTCGACCTGGCCGCCCGGGTCGGCGGCGTAGTCCGAGAACGTCCACACCGTCGCCGTCGGGGTGGCGCCGGGCTCGAGGCCCAGCGCGCCGATCCCGACCGGCGCGACCAGCACCGAGCTGTCGAACACCGTGGTGTCGACGTCGCCGAACGCGCCGTTCACGCCCTGCACGTCCAGGGTGTCGCCGGTCTCGTAGTCGAACGTCGCGGCCACCGTGACGTCGGCGGCGTCGCTCAGCTTCTGCACCACGGTCTGCGCGTCGGTCGCCCCGTCGCCGTCGACGTCCCAGTCGATGACCGGGAGCACGGCCTGGCCGAGCGTGGCCCAGTCGCCGTCGACCGCGATGCCGACGCCGAGGTACCCGTCGGCCGGGTCGCCGCCCGCGGCGGCCTGCTGCGGGGCGGTGGACGTCCAGCCGACCCAGCGCAGGTCGCCGGACGCCACCGCGGACTCCGAGGTGACGAACCCGGGGACGTCCTCGAGCTTCGGGCTCGTGGCGCCGAGGGTCAGCGGCGCGACCAGCGACGTCCAGCCGCCGGAGTCGACGCCCCGGCCCGACAGGGTCAGCGCGGCGGTCTCCGCGCCGGCGTCCGCGAACGACACCGGGTCGGCGGTGAGCTCGGAGACGAGGCGCGGCGCGGCCTGCACCGGGACGCGGAGCTCGTCGGAGCCCGAGGTCAGCACCAGCCGGCCGGACAGCGACGCCACGTACTCGCGCGGCACGCCGCCCTGGGTGGTGGCCTGCGTCGGGTCGATCTCGCGCTCGAGGGTCGCCGGGTCGGCGGTGAGCGTCAGCGTGACCAGCCCCTGCCGGCCCGCGGGCACGGTCAGCGTCGCGGGGGAGGTGGTGATGGTTGTTGCACCGGTGGTGGTCGACGCGGCGAACGCCGTGCCGTAGGTGACGTCCTCGGTGCCGGTGTTGTGCACCGTGACCGTCTTCTTCAGCGTGACCGGCTCGTCCGCCACGTCCACGACGCCGAAGGTCACGGACACCTGGTCCGGGTCCTCCGACCCGTACGCGAGCACGGTGTCGGCGACCGCGGCGCGGGCGTCGACGCGGCCGGAGCCGACCCGCTGCGGGCCGTACGCGGTGCCGGACTGGTTCGCGCCGGTCCAGATGTCGTGCGTCGCGGTGTTCATCACCGCGGCCTTGACCTGCGCGGGCGTCCAGCCGGGCTGCGTGGCGCGGACCAGGGCCGCGATGCCGGCGACGTGCGGCGCGGACATCGAGGTGCCGGAGAGCGACTGGGCCGCGGTGCCGGTGCCGGACGCCGCCGAGAAGATCAGCGTGCCGGGCGCGGCCACGTCGGGCTTGATGATCCCGAGCGAGCCGTGCGCCCCGCGGGACGAGCCCGGGTTCAGGGCGTCGCCGATCTCGTCCGACGTGACCGAGGCGGCGAGCGACGGGCCGAGGTGCGCGACGACCCCGCCGGCCTGGATGGCGGGCAGCAGCGCGTCGGTCGACGAGGCGGTGAGCTGCGCGCCGGGGATGGTCGCGTTGCCGGCGATGCCCGCGGCGAACACGGTCGACTCGGTGCCGATCAGCACGCCGGCCGCGCCCGCGGCCTCGGCGTTGTTCCACCGCGCGCCGGAGCCGCACGCCCGGGTCGCGTCGTCGTCGTCCCACCACAGGTAGGCGATGTTCCCGGCGAGCCGGTCGGCGTACTCGGTGAGCGGGGCGCAGCCGTCCACGTTGTCGCCCAGGTACACCACGGGGGCGGTCACGTCCGCGGTGCCCGCGTAGGAGATGGAGTTCTGCGCGGACCAGGTGCCGACGAGCGCCGGGTCGGGCGCCTCGGTGACCTCGACGCCGTCGTAGGTCTGCGGGCTGCCGACCGAGTTGGCGACGGTGAGGCCCGACGCCGCGGAGCCGGGGGAGCCGCCGACGTCCGTGATGTCGGCGGAGTTGCCCGCGGACAGCACGGCGAGCGTCCCGAGGTCGGACAGCCGGTCGATGAGCAGGTTGTCCGGGTCGTCGGACGGGGTGGCCGAGGCGCCGAGCGACAGGTTGACCACGTCGAGGTGGTCGCCGAAGTCGCCGTCGCCGTCGGGGTCGGCCGCCCAGTCGAGCGCCACGCCGGTCAGGTCGGTGGACCCGCCGATGTCGCCGAACACCTTGAGCGCGTAGACGCCGGCCTCCGGTGCGGAGCCCGGGCCGACCTCCCAGTCCGTCAGGTCGGTCAGCGTGCCGTAGTCGCCGGTGAACGTCGTGCCGTCGGGCTGCACGCCGTAGCCGGCGGCGGTGCCGGCGACGTGGGTGCCGTGGCCGGAGTTGTCCGACGTGTACAGGCTGTCGATCGGGTTGGCGTCCGGCGTCGGCGTGAGCGTGGCGCCGGGCAGCTCGGAGGCGGGGTCGGCGTCGTACAGCGGGCCGGCGAAGTCGTAGCCGCCCAGGTACTTGGCCGGGTCGTACAGGCCCTCGGGGACGGGCTGCGTGCCGTCCTCCCCGTAGGCCTGCTGGTACGCCTCGACGGTGCCCGGGCCGCCGAACGCGGCGTGGGTGTAGTCGAGACCGGTGTCGATGACGCCGATCCGGACGCCCTCGCCCGTCTGGCCCGTGTCCTGCCACACCTGCAGCGCGCGCGTGAACGCGTCGGTGGAGGAGTTGTCGGCGGTCTTGGTGGTCACCCGGTACACCGCGACGACGCTGTCGGAGGTGGCGAGCTCCCGGACCTGCGCCGCGTCGCCGGTGACGAGCGCGCCCGAGACGAGGTTGGACAGGGTGGCGATGCGCTCCGGCGCCACGGCGGCCGTGCGGGCGGCGGGGTCGGCCTCGGCGGGGACGACCGCCTCGGCGACCTGCTCGACCTGCGCGGTCGCCTCCTGGACCGCGGCCGCGTCGCCGCCGTCCTCCGCGACGTCGAGGCCGGACGGGGCGTCCAGCTGCACGAACGCGGTCACGGTGCCCTCGGCGTCGGCCAGGCCCGAGGAGACCTTGCCCTCGGTGCCGGCGAGGACGTCGTCCGAGGCGACCGGGTCGCCCGCGCCGGCCGTCAGCCCGGGGTCGAGGGGGAGGGGCGGTGACGCGGCACCCGGCCCCGCGGCGGACGCGGTGGCGCCCGCTCCGAGAGTGGTGGTGGCGGCCAGCGCCAGGACGGTCAACGAGGCACGGAGCGGGCGACGCGTCATGGGGTTCCGTTCATCGGGCAGGGGCGGGCGTGCACCGCGTCGTGACTTGACGTCACGACGGAGGGTGACTGCCGCCACACGGTACGCACTTCTGGGCGATTCGTCACGGTTCCGCCACACATTCGTCGCTCAGCGCGCGCACAGGCGTCGCTAGCATGGGTGACCCGGGCCACAGGAGCGGCTGATGACATGCCTGGCCAGGGCGGCAGCCGACGCCGCGCACCTGAGGGTGGCGCGTGTGCGGATCTCGTGAAGATCGGGCCCCGGCATCGTCACGGGATCTTCGCGCGCTGGTCGCGCCGTCCTTGAACGACCCCGAGGTCCGCTGCCTAACCTCGACGACCGTGAGTGACAGCATGCCCGCCGCGCGGCGCACGTCCCGCGGCCGGCACGCAGCCCCGCGCGACGAGCGCGACCCCGCGGCCCCGGCCGCCGCGACGACACCCACGCCCGCCTTCCCCGGGGAGGTGGGCGCGGTCGTGCCCACCGGCCGGAACGACGCCCCCGGCACCCCCGCCGGCCCGAGCGCGTCGCCCGCCCCGTCCCCGATCGAAGGTGCAGCACCCGAGCCCGTGACGTCCTCCACCCCCTCCCCCCGCACGTCCCCCGACACCACGACCCCCGTCGACCACGCCCCCGTGCGCGCCCGCGGCCGCCGCGCGGCCGGCCCGGCGCAGGACGGCCCCGGCGACCTCCCCGCCCGGCGCGCGTCGGCCCCCTCCGGCCGTCGTGCCGCCGCGGCCGGCGGCCGCCGCGCCGCCGAGCCGACCGGCGGGCGCGTGTCGCACCGCGCCGACGGCCGCGCCTCGGTGCGCACCCCGGCCCGCGGCGTCCCGGTCGCGACGCTCGCGTCCGCCGACGCGCCGAACCGCGCCGAGCGACGGCGTCGCCGCGCCCCCCGCCGGTCCGCCGCGCGCATGGCGCAGGGCGCCGTCGCCGTGGGCCTGGCGCTCGGTGTCGGTGGCTTCGCCATCGCCCCCACGGCCGTCGGTGCGCGGGCGCTCGCGGGCGCCGACGCGGAGCCGACCGCCTCGCCGAGCCCGGGCGACGCCGCGACCACCGCGGCCCTCGCGCCCGAGGTCGTGCAGGAGCGCGGCGCGGCCGTCGTCCTCGCGGCCACCACCGTGCAGGAGGCCGGCGACGCCAAGGCCGACGCCGTCGCCGCCGCCGTGCCGGCCGACGCCACCGCGGCGCTCGACACCGCGGTCGCCGAGCTCGACACCCTGATCGCGGCGACCCAGGCCGAGCAGCCCGCGCTGCAGGCCCTGCAGCCGGCCGCGCCCGCCGCGCCGGTGCTCTCCGGCGAGGCCCTCGACCGGGCGGTCGCCGAGGTCGGCGCGTCCGCGCTGGCGGACGCCGCCGCCGCGGCGGGCGCCGAGTCGGCGTCCGACGACGTCGCCGCGGCGGACCCGTCCGCCGCCCCGACCGAGCCCACCGGGTCGGCCGCGGACGTCGCCGAGACCCCCGACGACCCCACCGCCGCGCGCCTGACGGCCGCGATGGGCGAGGTCGCCACGCTGACCGCCGAGCTGCAGGTCGTCACGCAGCAGGCGCAGGAGGCCCAGGCAGCGGCCGCCGCTGCCGCCGCGGCCGCCGCCGAGGCCGCCCGCAAGGAGGCCCAGCGGACGTCGCTCGAGGGCTACAGCAACGGCCAGATCCCGTCGTCGGCGCTGTGCGGCCTCGACTTCGCGCCCGGCCAGGAGCTGCGCTGCGACGCGGCCGAGGCGCTCGAGCAGCTGAACGTCGCGTTCACGCAGGCGTTCGGCACCAACCTGGTCATCACGGACTCCTACCGGTCGTACAGCCAGCAGGTCGCCTGCCGCGCGCAGAAGGGCAGCCTGTGCGCGACGCCCGGCACGTCGAACCACGGTGGCGGCGTCGCGATCGACCTGGGCGGCAACGCCTACTCGTTCGGCACCGACCAGCACGACTGGATGCTGGCGCACGCCGAGGAGTACGGCTGGACGCTGCCGGAGTGGGCCCGCGCGACCGGCTCGAAGCCGGAGCCGTGGCACTGGGAGTACGTGGGCTGACGCCCCCGCGGGCCCCGGAGGGCGCGGCGTGCGTCGGCGGTCGCGGCGTCCTACCGTGAGCAGCGCGGCGGCCGCCCGGCCGTCGAGCCACCCCTCGTGAGGAGCCCCGACATGCCCACTCGCACCGCCCGCACCGCCTGGAACGGCACCCTGAACGAGGGCGGCGGCCAGGTGGAGCTCACCAGCTCGAAGGTCGGCACCTACGACGTGTCGTTCCCGAAGCGCGCGGCCGACGAGGCCGGCGGCACCACGAGCCCCGAGGAGCTCATCGCGGCGGCGCACTCGTCCTGCTACGCGATGCAGCTCTCGGCCCTGATCGGCGAGGCGGGCGGCACGCCCGAGTCCCTCGAGGTCACCGCCGACGTGACGCTCGGCCCGGACTCCGCGGGCGGCTTCCGGATCAGCGGCATCGCGTTGACGGTCCGCGCCGAGGTCTCCGGCCTGGACGAGGCCGGCTTCCTCAAGGCCGCCGACGACGCCAAGGCGACCTGCCCGGTCAGCAAGGCGCTCACCGGCACGGAGATCACGCTGGACGCGGCGCTCGAGTCCTGAGCCGCGCCACCCCGACGCCCCCGGTCCCGCCCCTCGGCGGGCCGGGGGCGTCGTCGCGTCCGGGGGCGCGCGTCGCGGCGTCCGGGCCTCGGACGCGGGGGCACCCACCCCCGGCGCGGTGGAACACTGGCGCCGTGCCGACCGCCACGTCCCTCCCCCCGGGCGCCGATCCCCGCACGCCGCCGGGCGCCGACGCCGCCGAGCTCGTCCGCGCGCTGCGCGCCGCCGTCGGGGGAGCGGTGGACGACTCGTCACGCCGCCGCGCGGAGTACTCCACCGACGCGTCGAACTACCGGGTGGTCCCGTCCGTCGTCGTGTTCCCGCGCGACGTGGACGACGCCCTGGCCGCGCTGGAGGTCGCGCGCGGGCTCGGTGCCCCCGTGACGTCTCGCGGCGGCGGCACCTCCGTCGCCGGCAACGCCGTCGGCACGGGCGTCGTCCTCGACTGGTCCCGGCACGTGAACCGGGTGCTCGACGTCGACCCCGAGGCGCGCACCGCGCGCGTCGAGCCGGGCGTCGTCATGGCGATGCTCCAGCAGACCGCCGCGCCGCACGGGCTGCGGTTCGGCCCCGACCCGTCGACCCAGGCGCGCGCCACGCTCGGCGGGATGATCGGCAACAACGCCTGCGGGCCGCGCGCGGTGGCGTACGGGCGCACGGCGGACAACGTCCTCGAGCTCGACGTCGTCGACGGGCGGGGGCGGCGGTTCACCGCGGGGAAGGGCCTCGACCCGGTCGACGGCCTCGACGCGCTGGTTCGCGCGGAGATGGCGACGATCCGCACCGAGCTGGGCCGGTTCGGCCGCCAGGTGTCCGGGTACTCGCTCGAGCACCTGCTGCCGGAGAACGGCGCCGACCTGGCGAAGGCGCTGGTCGGCACCGAGGGCACGGTCGTCACGCTGCTCGGCGCGACCGTGCGGCTGGTGCCGGTGTCCGCCGCGCCGGTGCTCGTCGTCCTCGGCTACCCCGACATGGCGACCGCCGCGGACGCGGTGCCCGCGCTGCTGGCGCACAAGCCGCTGGCCGTCGAGGGCATGGACGCCCGGCTCGTCGACGTCGTGCGCCGGGTCAAGGGCGCCGCCGCCGTGCCGCCGCTGCCCGAGGGCGCCGGCTGGCTGATGTGCGAGGTCGGCGGCGACACCGTGGACGACGCGCTCGCCCGCGCGCAGGCCCTCGCGGCCGACGCCGGCACCCGGGCGGTCGGCGTGTTCCCGCCCGGGCCCGAGGCGGCGGCGATGTGGCGCATCCGCGAGGACGGCGCGGGCCTCGGCGGCCGGACGCCGTCCGGGGAGCAGGCCTGGCCCGGGTTCGAGGACTCCGCGGTCCCGCCCGAGCGGCTCGGCGCGTACCTGCGCGAGCTCGAGGCGCTCATGGCGCGGCACGGCGTCGACGGCCTGGCGTACGGGCACTTCGGCGACGGCTGCGTGCACCTCCGGCTCGACGTCCCGATGGAGCGGTCCGGTGACCCGATGCGCGCGTTCATGACGGACGCCGCGCACCTGGTCGCCTCGCACGGCGGCTCCCTGTCCGGCGAGCACGGCGACGGCCGGGCCCGGTCCGAGCTGCTGCCGGTCATGTACTCCCCGGAGGCCATCGGCGCCTTCGAGGCGTTCAAGGCGCTGCTCGACCCCGACGACCTGCTCAACCCCGGCGTGCTCGTCCGGCCCCGGCCGCTCGACGCCGACCTGCGCCGCCCGCACGCCCGGCCGGTCCCCGCGGGGCACGGCGGCTTCGCGTTCGGCCACGACCACGGGGACTTCACCACCGCGGTGCACCGGTGCGTGGGCGTCGGCAAGTGCCGCGCGGACTCGTCGGCGGCCGGCGGGTTCATGTGCCCGTCCTACCTCGCCACCAAGGACGAGAAGGACTCCACCCGCGGCCGCGCGCGCGTGCTGCAGGAGATGGCGAACGGCACGCTGGTGACCCGCGGCTGGTCCTCGCCCGAGGTGCACGACGTCCTCGACCTGTGCCTGTCCTGCAAGGCGTGCTCCTCGGACTGCCCGGCCGGGGTCGACATGGCCCAGTACAAGGCCGAGGTGCTGCACCGCACCTACCGCGGGCGGCTGCGCCCCGTGAACCACTACGCGCTCGGCTGGCTGCCGCGGTGGACCCGGCTCGTCACCGGGGTGCCCGGGCTCGCGCGGCTGGCCAACGCGGTGCTGGGCGTCCGGCCGCTGGCGAAGGTCGTGCTGAAGCTCGGCGGCATGGACACGCGCCGGGAGATGGTCTCGTTCGCGCCCGCGCCGTTCCGCGCGCGGGTCCGGCGGGGCGAGGTCGCGGCGCGCCGCGGCTCGGCGCCCGCGTCCCAGGGCGCGGGCGCGCTCTCGGTCACCGGCACCTCCGGCCGCCCGCCGGTGCTGCTGTGGACCGACTCGTTCAGCGACGGCCTGGCGCCCTCGGTGCCCGTCGCCGCCGTGCAGGTCCTGCGCGCCGCCGGGTACGAGGTCCTGGTCCCCGAGCAGGAGGCCTGCTGCGGGCTCACCTGGATCTCGACCGGCCAGCTCGACGGCGCGCGCAAGCGGCTCACGCACCTGCTCGAGGTGCTCGGGCCGTACGCGGTGAACGGCGTGCCGATCGTCGGCCTCGAGCCGTCCTGCACGGCCGTGCTGCGCTCCGACCTGCTCGACCTGCTGCCCGACGACCCGCGCGCCGTCGCGGTCGCCCGGGCCACCCGGACGCTCGCCGAGCTGCTCACCGCCCCCGCGCCGGTCGGCCCGGGGGACCGGTGGCAGCTGCCCGACCTCTCGGACGTCACGGCGGTCGTGCAGCCGCACTGCCACCACCACAGCGTCATGACGTACACCGCGGACCGCACCCTGCTGACCGAGGCCGGGGCCTCGTTCTCGACGCTCGCCGGCTGCTGCGGGCTCGCGGGCAACTTCGGCATGGAGGCGGGGCACTACGACGTGTCGGTGCAGGTCGCCGAGCGGGCGCTGCTGCCGGCGCTGCGCGAGGCCGCGCCGGGCGACGTGTACCTGGCCGACGGGTACTCCTGCCGCACCCAGGCCGACCAGCTGGCGGGCGTCCGGGGCGTGCACCTGGCCGAGCTGCTCGCGGCCCACCTGCCGGCGGCGGCCGAGCGGACGCCGAGGTAGGACGCGCGCGCCGAGGTCGGGTCCGGTGCGGTCCTCCCGCGGTGCGACGGTCCTCCCTCGGCGCTCGTGCACGCCGCCGGGCTGCGGATTTGGGCCAGGCCGCCGCGTGCCGTACTCTGGTCGTTGCCCAAGACCGCAGGTCGTCGGCCCCCGTGCTCTCCCCGCCTCCGTGGGGTGCGCGCGAGAGCCGCCCGAAGTCCCGCTCACGCGGAGGCCCGCGCAGGTGATCGATGTTCGATGGTGACGCGTGCGAGCGCGTCCGCTGCGAGCCCCGGCGCCTGCGCCGGGGCTCTTTCCGTGCCGGGGCCGAGGACGACGCCCGGCGGCACCACCATCGGAAGGATTGCCATGGCGAGGCCGGACAAGGCAGCCGCAGTCGCCGAGCTCACGGACCAGTTCCGCGACTCGAACGCTGCCGTGCTGACCGAGTACCGCGGGCTCACCGTCGCGCAGCTCAAGCAGCTGCGCCGGTCGCTGAGCGGCAACGCGAACTACGCCGTGGTGAAGAACACGCTGACCGCGATCGCGGCCAAGGAAGCCGGTATCGAGGGGATCGCCGACGAGCTCAAGGGCCCGTCCGCCATCGCCTTCGTCACCGGTGACCCGGTCGAGGCCGCCAAGGGTCTGCGTGACTTCGCCAAGGCGAACCCCGCGCTGGTCATCAAGGGTGGTGTCCTCGACGGGCGCGCCCTGACCGCCGCGGACGTCACCAAGCTCGCGGACCTCGAGTCCCGCGAGGTCCTGCTGGCCAAGGCGGCCGGTGCGATGAAGGCCAAGCTGTTCCAGACGGCCTACCTCTTCACCGCGCCCGCCTCGAAGGCCGTGCGCACCGTCGAGGCGCTCCGCGCCCAGCAGGAGACTGCCGACACCGCGGCCTGAGCCACCCCGGCTCAGACGCTCCCCACACTCACCCCGCCGGTCGCCGTGACCGGAGGGGATCGATCGGAAGGAACCGCCATCATGGCGAAGCTCACCACCGCCGAGCTCATCGACGCGTTCAAGGAGCTCACCCTCATCGAGCTCTCCGAGTTCGTGAAGGCGTTCGAGGAGACCTTCGAGGTCACCGCCGCGGCCCCGGCCGCCGTCGCCGTCGCCCCGGCCGCCGGCGGTGCCGGTGCCGACGCCCCGGCCGAGGAGGAGAAGGACGAGTTCGACGTCATCCTCGAGGCCGCCGGCGACAAGAAGATCCAGGTCATCAAGGAGGTGCGCGGCCTCACCTCGCTCGGTCTGAAGGAGGCCAAGGACCTCGTCGACGGCGCGCCGAAGCCGGTCCTGGAGAACGTCAACAAGGAGACCGCGGACAAGGCCAAGGCCGCCCTCGAGGGCGCTGGCGCCACCGTCACCCTCAAGTGACCCGCTCCGGGTCCGGCGCGCTCGCGCGCTGAGACCCGGGTCGCCTCGCGCGCAGGCCCGTACCCCCTGGTGGGGTGCGGGCCTGCGCCGTGCGCGGGGCCGCCCGCGCGAGGGTGCACGAGACACGTCGAGCGTGCCGTCGCTGAGGGCACCCTCGACGTGTCTCGTGCACCCCCGTGGTGGCCCGCGGCGGCGCGCGGAATGCGCGCGGGGGAGGGGGTGTTGCAGATCCGTGGAGGCACGACGGCGTGCCCCGGTTCGGACCGCGCAGGCCCGGCGCGCCGCTCGCCCACCAGGTGTGGCGCACGCCCCATACCACGAGCGCTGGACTTGCCGCCACGTCTGTACTACGCTAGCGCTTTGCGCTGGCCTGTGCCCGCGACCCCGTATAACCCGCGCCCGACGGCATCGTAGTACGCGATGCCCGCAGGGCCTGAGGCCGGGGGGTCGCGAACCGCCGGGCCCGTCGCAGGGAACTCGATCTGCTGGGAAGGACCCCTCTTGGCTGCCTCGCGCACCTCCTCCGCAACGTCCGAAGCCATCGCGAACCGCACCATCTCCCGCCGCGTCTCGTTCGCCCGGATCGACGAGCCCCTCGAGGTCCCGGACCTCCTCGGGCTCCAGACGGAGAGCTTCGACTGGCTGCTCGGCAACGAGAAGTGGCAGGCCCGCGTCGCCGCCGCCCTCGAGAACGGCCGGCAGGACGTCCCGGAGACCGCTGGACTGGAGGAGATCTTCGAGGAGATCTCCCCCATCGAGGACTTCGGCGGCACCATGTCGCTGTCGTTCCGCGAGCACCGTTTCGAGCCGCCGAAGTACACGGCCGACGAGTGCAAGGAGAAGGACTTCACCTACGCGGCGCCGCTGTTCGTCACCGCGGAGTTCGTCAACTACACCACCGGTGAGATCAAGAGCCAGACGGTCTTCATGGGCGACTTCCCGCTCATGAGCGAGCGCGGCACCTTCATCATCAACGGCACCGAGCGCGTCGTCGTGTCGCAGCTCGTCCGCTCCCCGGGCGTGTACTTCGAGCGCACCGCCGACAAGACGTCCGACAAGGACATCTTCTCGGTCAAGATGATCCCGAGCCGCGGTGCGTGGCTGGAGTTCGAGATCGACAAGCGCGACAACGTCGGCGTCCGCGTCGACCGCAAGCGCAAGCAGAACGCCACCGTGCTGCTCAAGGCCCTCGGCATGACCGAGTCGGAGATCCGCGAGGAGTTCGCGCAGTTCCCGGCCGTCATCGACACCCTGGAGAAGGACCACGTCCAGACCCAGGACGAGGCGCTGCTCGACCTCTACCGCAAGATCCGCCCGGGCGAGCCGCCGACCGTCGAGGCCGGCCGCGCGCTGATCGAGAACTTCTACTTCAACCCGAAGCGCTACGACCTCGCGAAGGTCGGCCGCTACAAGCTGAACAAGAAGCTCGGCATCGACGTGCCGCTCGCCGACTCGGTGCTGTCCAAGGACGACATCGTCGCCGCGATCAAGTACATGGCCGCGCTGCACGCCGACGTCGCCACCCTGCCGGGGCAGCGCAACGGCGAGGCGATCGAGGTCCGCGTCGAGACGGACGACATCGACCACTTCGGCAACCGCCGCATCCGCGCCGTGGGCGAGCTCATCCAGAACCAGGTCCGCACCGGCCTGTCCCGGATGGAGCGCGTCGTGCGCGAGCGCATGACGACCCAGGACGTCGAGGCGATCACGCCGCAGACCCTGATCAACATCCGCCCCGTCGTGGCCTCCATCAAGGAGTTCTTCGGGACGTCCCAGCTGTCGCAGTTCATGGACCAGAACAACCCGCTCGCCGGCCTGACGCACAAGCGTCGCCTGTCCGCGCTGGGCCCGGGTGGTCTGTCCCGCGACCGCGCCGGCATGGAGGTCCGTGACGTCCACCCGTCGCACTACGGCCGCATGTGCCCGATCGAGACCCCCGAGGGCCCGAACATCGGCCTCATCGGCTCGCTCGCGACCTTCGGGCGGATCAACCCGTTCGGCTTCGTCGAGACGCCGTACCGCAAGGTCGAGTTCGGCCGCGTGACGGACGAGGTGCACTACCTCACCGCCGACGACGAGGACCGCTACGTCATCGCCCAGGCCAACGCGGCCGTGGACGCCGACGGCAAGTTCGCCGACGAGACCGTCCTGGTCCGCGTCAAGGGCGGCGACACCGAGGACGTCCCGGCCGAGACGGTCGACTACATGGACGTCTCGCCGCGCCAGATGGTGTCGGTCGCGACGGCCCTCATCCCGTTCCTCGAGCACGACGACGCCAACCGCGCGCTCATGGGCGCGAACATGCAGCGCCAGGCCGTGCCGCTGGTCCGTTCCGAGGCGCCGCTGGTCGGCACCGGCATGGAGTGGCGCGCGGCGGTCGACGCGGGCGACGTCATCGTGGCGAGCAAGCCCGGCGTGGTCACCGAGGTGTCCGCCGACCTCATCACGGTCGCGAACGACGACGCGACGACGAGCACCTACCGCGTGGCGAAGTTCCGCCGCTCGAACCAGGGCACGTCGTACAACCAGCGCGTGCTGGTCGACCAGGGCGCCCGCGTCGAGGTCGGCTCCGTGCTGGCCGACGGCCCGGCGACGGACGAGGGCGAGCTGTCCCTCGGCCGCAACCTGCTGGTCGCGTTCATGTCGTGGGAGGGCCACAACTACGAGGACGCGATCATCCTGTCGCAGCGCCTCGTGCAGGACGACGTCCTGTCCTCGATCCACATCGAGGAGCACGAGGTCGACGCCCGCGACACCAAGCTCGGCCCCGAGGAGATCACCCGGGACATCCCGAACGTCTCCGAGGACGTGCTGGCGGACCTGGACGAGCGCGGCATCATCCGCATCGGCGCCGAGGTCTCCGCGGGCGACGTGCTGGTCGGCAAGGTCACCCCGAAGGGCGAGACCGAGCTGACCCCGGAGGAGCGCCTGCTGCGCGCCATCTTCGGCGAGAAGGCCCGCGAGGTCCGCGACACGTCCCTCAAGGTGCCGCACGGCGAGTCCGGCACGGTCATCGAGGTGCGCACGTTCAACCGCGAGGACGGCGACGAGCTGCCCGCCGGCGTGAACGAGCTCGTCCGGGTGTACATCGCCCAGCGCCGCAAGATCACGGACGGCGACAAGCTCGCCGGCCGCCACGGCAACAAGGGCGTCATCTCGAAGATCCTGCCCGTCGAGGACATGCCGTTCCTCGCGGACGGCACCCCGGTGGACATCGTCCTCAACCCGATGGGTGTCCCGGGCCGCATGAACGTCGGCCAGGTGCTGGAGGTCCACCTCGGGTGGATCGCCAAGCAGGGCTGGAACGTCGAGCTGGCCGAGGGCGACCTGTCGTGGGTCGACGAGGTCCCGGAGATCGCCAAGTCCTCGCAGCCGGGCGTCCCGGTCGCGACGCCGGTGTTCGACGGCGTGCCGGAGGAGACCCTCACCGGTCTGCTCGGGTCGACCCTGCCGAACCGCGACGGCGAGCGCATGGTCGGCGTGGACGGCAAGGCGCGGCTGTTCGACGGCCGCTCCGGCGAGCCGTTCCCGGACCCGGTGGCCGTCGGCTACATGTACATCCTCAAGCTGCACCACCTCGTGGACGACAAGATCCACGCCCGGTCGACCGGCCCGTACTCGATGATCACGCAGCAGCCGCTGGGTGGTAAGGCGCAGTTCGGCGGCCAGCGGTTCGGCGAGATGGAGGTGTGGGCCCTCGAGGCGTACGGCGCGGCCTACACGCTGCAGGAGCTCCTGACCATCAAGTCGGACGACATCCCGGGCCGCGTGAAGGTGTACGAGGCCATCGTCAAGGGCGAGAACATCCCCGACTCGGGCATCCCGGAGTCCTTCAAGGTGCTCCTCAAGGAGATGCAGTCCCTCTGCCTGAATGTGGAGGTGCTGTCCTCCGACGGCGTGTCGATCGACATGCGGGAGAACGACGACGAGGTGTACCGCGCCGCCGAGGAGCTGGGCATCGACCTCTCGCGCCGCCCGAACGCCGCGAGCACCGTCGACGAGATCTGACGCCGAGCGTCCGCCGGCCCCCTCACCGGGGCCGGCGGGCCGCCCGCACCCCTTGCAGCATCTCCATTCCGCCGGACGCAGGCGCCCCGAGCGCCCCGGCATGCGAAGGAAGTAGGACCCCTTGCTCGACGTCAACGTCTTCGACGAGCTGCGCATCGGCCTGGCCACGGCCGACGACATCCGGACCTGGTCGCACGGCGAGGTCAAGAAGCCCGAGACCATCAACTACCGCACCCTGAAGCCGGAGAAGGACGGGCTCTTCTGCGAGAAGATCTTCGGCCCCACCCGGGACTGGGAGTGCTACTGCGGCAAGTACAAGCGCGTGCGCTTCAAGGGCATCATCTGCGAGCGCTGCGGCGTCGAGGTGACCCGCTCGAAGGTGCGCCGTGAGCGCATGGGCCACATCGAGCTCGCCGCGCCGGTCACGCACATCTGGTTCTTCAAGGGCGTGCCCTCGCGCCTCGGCTACCTGCTCGACCTCGCCCCGAAGGACCTCGAGAAGGTCATCTACTTCGCGGCGTACATGATCACGTGGGTCGACACCGACGGCCGCCAGGAGGACCTCCCGAACCTCCAGAACGAGATCGACCTGGAGCGCAAGGAGATCGCGGACCGCCGCGACAACGACATCAACACCCGCGCGTCGAAGCTCGAGGCCGACCTGGCCGAGCTCGAGGCCGAGGGTGCCAAGGCGGACGCGCGCCGCAAGGTCCGCGACTCGGCCGAGCGCGAGATGGCGCAGATCCGCAAGCGCGCGGACGCCGAGATCGAGCGCCTGGACACCATCTGGGACAAGTTCAAGAACCTCAAGGTCGCCGACCTCGAGGGCGACGAGCTGCTCTACCGCCAGCTGCAGGACCGCTACGGCAACTACTTCGAGGGCTCGATGGGCGCCGCGGCGATCCAGAAGCGCCTCGAGGCGTTCGACCTGGACGCCGAGGCCGAGAACCTGCGCGAGATCATCCGCACCGGCAAGGGCCAGCGGAAGACCCGCGCGCTCAAGCGCCTCAAGGTCGTCAACGCGTTCCTCACCACGACGAACTCGCCGACCGGCATGGTGCTGGACGCCGTCCCGGTCATCCCGCCGGACCTGCGCCCGATGGTGCAGCTCGACGGCGGCCGGTTCGCCACGTCCGACCTGAACGACCTGTACCGCCGCGTCATCAACCGGAACAACCGCCTCAAGCGGCTCCTGGACCTGGGCGCGCCGGAGATCATCGTCAACAACGAGAAGCGGATGCTCCAGGAGGCCGTGGACTCGCTGTTCGACAACGGCCGCCGCGGCCGCCCGGTCACGGGCCCCGGCAACCGTCCGCTCAAGTCGATCTCCGACATGCTCAAGGGCAAGCAGGGCCGGTTCCGCCAGAACCTGCTCGGCAAGCGCGTCGACTACTCGGGCCGTTCGGTCATCGTCGTCGGCCCGCAGCTCAAGCTGCACCAGTGCGGTCTGCCCAAGCAGATGGCGCTCGAGCTGTTCAAGCCGTTCGTGATGAAGCGCCTGGTCGACCTGAACCACGCGCAGAACATCAAGTCGGCCAAGCGCATGGTCGAGCGCGCCCGCCCGGTCGTGTGGGACGTGCTCGAGGAGGTCATCACCGAGCACCCGGTGCTGCTGAACCGTGCGCCCACGCTGCACCGTCTCGGCATCCAGGCGTTCGAGCCCCAGCTGGTCGAGGGCAAGGCGATCCACCTGCACCCGCTCGTCTGCGGCGCGTTCAACGCCGACTTCGACGGCGACCAGATGGCCGTGCACCTGCCCCTGAGCGCGGAGGCGCAGGCCGAGGCCCGCATCCTCATGCTCTCGAGCAACAACATCCTGAAGCCGTCGGACGGCCGTCCGGTGACCATGCCCTCGCAGGACATGATCATCGGCCTGTTCCACCTGACGTCCGACAAGGACGAGGCGAAGGGTGCCGGCCGGGCGTTCAGCTCGGTGTCCGAGGCGATCATGGCCTTCGACCAGGGCTCGCTGGACCTCAACGCGGTCGTGAAGATCCGCATGGAGGGCCTCGTGTTCGGCCCCGGCCAGGAGCCCGAGGGCTTCTCGGCCGACGAGCCGTTCCTGTTCGAGACCTCGCTCGGCCGGGCGCTGTTCAACGAGCTGCTGCCGGTGGACTACCCGTACGAGAACGGCGTCGTCGACAAGAAGCGCCTCTCCGTCATCGTCAACGACCTCGCGGAGCGGTACCCGAAGGTCGAGGTCGCCGCCTCGCTGGACGCCCTGAAGGAGGCCGGCTTCCGCTGGGCCACCCGCTCGGGCGTGACCATCGCGATCTCCGACGTGGCGGCCCCGTCCGCCAAGCAGGAGATCCTGACGGACCACGAGGCGCGCGCGGCGAAGGTGCAGGGCCAGTACGACAAGGGCCTCATCACCGACGACGAGCGTCGCCAGGAGCTCATCGAGATCTGGACGCAGGCCACCGACAAGGTCGCCAAGGCGATGCAGGAGAACTTCTCCGCCCGCAACACCGTGTTCCGGATGGTCGGCTCGGGCGCGCGTGGTAACTGGATGCAGGTCCGCCAGATCGCCGGCATGCGCGGCCTCGTGGCGAACCCGAAGGGCGAGATCATCCCGCGCCCGATCAAGTCCAACTACCGCGAGGGCCTGTCGGTCCTGGAGTACTTCATCGCGACGCACGGCGCCCGCAAGGGTCTGGCGGACACCGCGCTGCGGACCGCCGACTCGGGCTACCTGACCCGTCGTCTGGTGGACGTCTCCCAGGACGTCATCGTCCGCGAGGAGGACTGCGGCACCGAGCGCGGCCTGACCATGCCGATCGGCGTGGCCGCCGGCGACGGCACGCTGCGCCGGCACGACAAGGTCGAGACCAGCGTCTACGCGCGGACCCTGGCCACCGCCGTCGAGATCGACGGCGAGGTCATCGGGAACTCGGGCGACGACGTCGGCGACGTCCTGCTCGACCGCCTGCTGGCGGCCGGCGTCGAGTCGCTCAAGGTCCGCTCCGTGCTGACCTGCGAGTCGCGCGTCGGCACCTGCGCCAAGTGCTACGGCCGCTCCCTGGCCACCGGCAAGCTGGTGGACATCGGCGAGGCCGTCGGCATCATCGCGGCGCAGTCCATCGGTGAGCCCGGTACGCAGCTGACCATGCGGACCTTCCACACCGGTGGTGTCGCGTCGGCCGAGGACATCACGCAGGGTCTGCCGCGTGTCCAGGAGCTCTTCGAGGCCCGCACCCCCAAGGGTGAGAGCCCCATCGCGGAGTTCTCCGGCCGCATCGCCATCGACGAGGCGGACCGCACGCGGCGCATCGTGCTGACGCCGGACGACGGCTCGGAGGAGATCGCCTACCCGATCACCAAGCGCTCGCGCCTGCTCGTGTCCGACGGCGACCACGTCGAGGTCGGCACGCAGCTGGTCCAGGGTGCGGTGGACCCGAAGAAGGTCCTGCGCATCCTCGGCCCGCGCGCCACGCAGAAGCACCTGGTGGACGAGGTCCAGGAGGTCTACAACTCCCAGGGCGTGGACATCCACGACAAGCACATCGAGGTCATCGTGCGGCAGATGCTGCGTCGCGTGACCGTGCTCGACTCGGGTGACACGGACCTGCTGCCGGGCGAGCTGGCCGAGCGCGGCCGGTTCGAGGACGCGAACCGCCGGGCGGTCGCCGAGGGCGGTCAGCCGGCCTCGGGTCGTCCGGAGCTGATGGGTATCACGAAGGCGTCGCTCGCGACGGACTCGTGGCTGTCGGCGGCGTCCTTCCAGGAGACGACCCGCGTCCTCACCGAGGCCGCGATGTCGGGCCGGTCCGACCCGCTGCTGGGCCTGAAGGAGAACGTGATCCTCGGCAAGCTGATCCCCGCCGGCACCGGTCTGCCCCGGTACCACGAGGTGGCGGTCGAGCCGACCGAGGAGGCGAAGGCCGAGCTGTACCCGTCCTTCGGCTACGACGAGATCGACTTCCCCGCCCTGGGCCTCGGCTCGGGCGAGGCGATCCCGCTCGAGGACATCGACTTCGGCGACTACCGCTGATCGAGACCCTCATCCGGTCCGAGGGGGTCCGGCCGCGCCGCGTGCGCGACCGGGCCCCCTCGGCCGTGCGGGGCCGCGCGGGAACACCCGCGCGGTCCCCGCTGTTGTGATGGACGTCCCACCGTCCGACCGTCACCAGGTGCTTTGACCCTGGGGTGACGGCCGAGTAACGTGGGACACCGTGCCCGCGCCGTCGGGCTCTCGCGCGCGCTCACGTGGTCACCACGTGGGGCGCCGGGTGGATCGCCCCCCACCGCACCCGTCCCCGGACCTCCGGGACCCGGTGTGCGGAGCAGGACGGGGTCGACACGCCCGGGTGCGGGGGCCGGAGCGGGACGCAAGACCTCTCGGGGTAGTCGCGCGACGGGCGACGATCCGGACCATTGCCGGCCGTCCAGGGTGACGGGTGCCGGTCAGACCAGACTCATCAACAAGACGGAGACGTAGTGCCTACGATCCAGCAGCTGGTCCGCAAGGGCCGGCAGGCGAAGACGAACAAGTCGAAGACGCCTGCCCTCAAGGGCAGCCCGCAGCGGCGCGGTGTGTGCACCCGCGTCTACACGACCACCCCGAAGAAGCCGAACTCGGCTCTCCGCAAGGTCGCGCGCGTCAAGCTCTCCTCGGGCATCGAGGTCACCGCGTACATCCCCGGTGAGGGCCACAACCTGCAGGAGCACTCGATCGTGCTCGTGCGCGGCGGTCGTGTGAAGGACCTCCCCGGTGTGCGCTACAAGATCATCCGTGGTGCTCTGGACACCCAGGGCGTGAAGAACCGTAAGCAGGCGCGCAGCCGCTACGGCGCGAAGAAGGGCTGAACCGATGCCTCGTAAGGGTCCCGCCCCCCGCCGGCCGCTGATCGTCGACCCCGTCTACGGCTCGCCGGTCGTCACGCAGCTCATCAACAAGGTCCTCCTCGACGGCAAGAAGTCCGTCGCCGAGGCCATCGTCTACGGCGCGCTCGAGGGCGTCCGCGAGAAGACCCAGGGCGACCCGGTCGTCGTGCTGAAGCGCGCGCTGGACAACGTCCGCCCGTCGCTCGAGGTCCGCTCCCGCCGCGTCGGTGGCGCCACCTACCAGGTCCCGGTCGAGGTCCGCCCCGTCCGCCAGACCACGCTCGCGCTGCGCTGGCTCACGGACTACTCGCGCGCTCGCCGCGAGAAGACCATGACCGAGCGCCTCATGAACGAGATCCTCGACGCCAGCAACGGCCTGGGCGCCGCGGTGAAGCGCCGCGAGGACATGCACAAGATGGCCGAGTCCAACAAGGCGTTCGCCCACTACCGCTGGTAATCCCAGCAGTAGGGCGGACCCCACTACCGAGGGGCTGAACCTGTGGCACTGGACGTGCTCACGGACCTGAACAAGGTCCGGAACATCGGCATCATGGCGCACATCGATGCCGGCAAGACCACGACGACCGAGCGGATCCTGTACTACACGGGCGTCAACTACAAGATCGGCGAGACCCACGACGGCGCGTCGACCACGGACTGGATGGAGCAGGAGCAGGAGCGTGGCATCACGATCACGTCCGCTGCTGTGACCGCCTTCTGGAACAAGGGCAAGTCGAACGAGACGCAGATCAACGTCATCGACACCCCCGGTCACGTGGACTTCACCGTCGAGGTGGAGCGCTCGCTGCGCGTGCTCGACGGCGCGGTCGCGGTGTTCGACGGCAAGGAGGGCGTGGAGCCCCAGTCGGAGACCGTGTGGCGCCAGGCCGACAAGTACGAGGTCCCCCGCATCTGCTTCGTCAACAAGATGGACAAGCTGGGCGCGGACTTCTACTTCACGGTCGACACGATCGTGAACCGCCTCAAGGCCAAGCCGCTGGTCATCCAGCTGCCGATCGGCTCCGAGAACGACTTCATCGGCGTCGTCGACCTGGTCGAGATGCGCGCGCTCGTGTGGCGCGGCGAGACCGAGATGGGCGCGAAGTACGAGATCGAGGAGATCCCGGCCGACCTCCAGGAGCGGGCCGAGCAGTTCCGCAGCGAGCTGCTCGAGGCCGTCGCCGAGACGGACGACGAGCTGCTCGAGAAGTTCCTGGGCGGTGAGGAGCTCACGGTCGCCGAGATCAAGGCCGGCATCCGCAAGCTCACCATCTCCGGCGAGGCCTTCCCGGTCCTCTGCGGCTCGGCGTTCAAGAACAAGGGCGTCCAGCCCATGCTCGACGCCGTCGTCGACTACCTCCCGTCGCCCCTCGACGTCCCGGCCATCCAGGGCCACGACGTCAAGGACGCGGACGTCGTCATCGAGCGCCACCCGGACGCCACCGAGCCGTTCTCGGCCCTGGCGTTCAAGATCGCCGCGCACCCGTTCTTCGGCAAGCTCACCTTCATCCGCGTGTACTCGGGGAAGGTCGTGCAGGGCGCCCAGGTCATGAACTCGACCAAGGGCAAGAAGGAGCGCATCGGGAAGATCTTCCAGATGCACGCCAACAAGGAGAACCCGGTCGACGAGGCGACGGCCGGCCACATCTACGCGTTTATCGGCCTGAAGGACGTCACCACCGGTGACACCCTGTCGGACATGGGCTCGCAGGTCATCCTCGAGTCGATGACCTTCCCCGAGCCGGTCATCGACGTGGCCATCGAGCCGAAGACGAAGGCCGACCAGGAGAAGCTCTCCACGGCGATCCAGAAGCTCGCTGAGGAGGACCCGACCTTCCGCGTCCGCCTGGACGAGGAGACCGGCCAGACCGTCATCGGCGGCATGGGCGAGCTCCACCTCGACATCCTCGTCGACCGCATGCGGCGCGAGTTCAAGGTCGAGGCGAACGTCGGCAAGCCGCAGGTGGCGTACCGCGAGACGATCCGCCGCAAGGTGGAGAAGATCGACTACACGCACAAGAAGCAGACGGGTGGCTCGGGCCAGTTCGCGAAGGTCCAGATGACCTTCGAGCCGCTGGAGTCCGAGGACGGCGAGCTGTACGCGTTCGAGAACGCGGTCACCGGTGGTCGCGTCCCGCGCGAGTACATCCCGTCGGTCGACCAGGGCATCCAGAGCGCCATGCAGCTCGGCGTGCTGGCCGGCTTCCCGCTGGTCGGCATCAAGGCCACGCTGCTCGACGGTGCGGCGCACGACGTCGACTCGTCCGAGATGGCGTTCAAGATCGCCGGCTCGATGATCCTCAAGGAGGCCGTCCGCAAGGCGGACCCGGTCCTCCTAGAGCCGGTCATGGCCGTCGAGGTGCGGACGCCCGAGGACTACATGGGCGACGTCATCGGCGACATCAACTCGCGTCGCGGCATGATCCAGTCCATGGAGGACGCGACGGGCGTGAAGGTGATCCGCGCCCAGGTGCCGCTCTCCGAGATGTTCGGCTACGTCGGCGACCTGCGGTCCAAGACCCAGGGTCGTGCGGTGTACTCGATGCAGTTCGACAGCTACGCCGAGGTTCCTCGGAATGTTGCCGACGAGATCATCAAGAAGACCCGGGGCGAGTAGTCCCACAGGTCGAACCAAGAACGACCACCCAAACCGACCCGTAGGACCGCACGTCCGCGGGGGGCCGCTCCGGCCCCCCGCATCGTTCGGCAATCTCTACACCAGAGTCCTGAGGAGGACCCAGTGGGCAAGGCGAAGTTCGAGCGGACCAAGCCGCACGTCAACATCGGGACCATCGGTCACGTCGACCACGGCAAGACGACGCTGACCGCTGCCATCTCGAAGGTGCTGCACGACAAGTACCCGGAGCTGAACCCCTTCACGCCGTTCGACGAGATCGACAAGGCGCCCGAGGAGAAGCAGCGCGGCATCACGATCAACATCGCGCACGTCGAGTACCAGACGGAGAAGCGTCACTACGCTCACGTCGACGCGCCGGGTCACGCCGACTACATCAAGAACATGATCACGGGTGCGGCGCAGATGGACGGCGCCATCCTCGTGGTCGCCGCCACCGACGGCCCGATGGCCCAGACGCGTGAGCACGTCCTGCTCGCCCGTCAGGTCGGCGTGCCCTACCTGCTCGTGGCGCTCAACAAGTCCGACATGGTCGACGACGAGGAGATCCTCGAGCTCGTCGAGATGGAGGTCCGCGAGCTGCTGTCGTCGCAGGGCTTCGACGGCGACAACGCGCCGGTCATCCGCGTCTCCGGCCTGAAGGCCCTCGAGGGCGACGCCCAGTGGGTCAAGTCGGTCGAGGACCTGCTGGACGCCGTGGACGAGTCCGTCCCGGAGCCGGTCCGTGACATGGACAAGCCGTTCCTCATGCCGATCGAGGACGTCTTCACGATCACCGGTCGTGGCACCGTCGTCACCGGCAAGGTCGACCGCGGCAAGCTGCAGATCAACTCCGAGGTCGAGATCGTCGGCATCCGCCCGGCGCAGAAGACCACGGTCACCGGCATCGAGATGTTCCACAAGCAGATGGACGAGGCCTGGGCCGGCGAGAACTGCGGTCTGCTGCTCCGCGGCACCAAGCGCGAGGACGTCGAGCGCGGCCAGGTCGTCGTGAAGCCGGGCTCGATCACCCCGCACACCGAGTTCGAGGGCCAGGTCTACATCCTGGCCAAGGACGAGGGCGGGCGTCACAACCCGTTCTACTCGAACTACCGTCCGCAGTTCTACTTCCGGACCACGGACGTCACCGGCGTCATCACGCTGCCCGAGGGCACCGAGATGGTCATGCCCGGCGACAACACGGAGATCTCCGTGACGCTGATCCAGCCCATCGCGATGGAGGAGGGCCTCGGCTTCGCCATCCGCGAGGGTGGCCGCACCGTCGGCTCGGGCCGCGTCACCAAGATCATCAAGTGATCTGACCCCTCCGGGGGACTGATCCACCAGCAGGGCCCGGGTGCTTCGGCACCCGGGCCCTGCTGCGTTCCCGGCCGCCGCCGGCGCCCCCGGTGCACGGGACACGTCGAGGGTGCCCACACTGAGGGCACTCTCGACGTGTCTCGTGCACCCTGGCAAGGACGCGGGCAACTGGGCCTGTGGACAACCGGTCCGACCACCCTCTCGCGCGGGAGGGTGGGTGCGTGGACGGCGACGTGCAGGTGCTGACGGCGGAGGACGAGGCGCGGACCGGGCTGTCGGGTGCGGATCTGCGCGATGCGCGCGACTCCGGGTCGCTCGTGCGCGTCCGGTACGGGGCCTACGCCGACGCGGACGGGTGGGCGGCGTTGGACGCCGACGGTCGCTACCGGGCCCTGGTGGTCGCCGCGTCCCGGAGGATGCGGGACGCGGTCTTCAGCCACGCGTCCGCAGCCGCCCTGTGGCGCCTCCCGCGCCTGGGCGCTTGGCCGCAGGGCGTCGAGGTGCTGGTCGGCGCGTCGTCGACGGTGCGGTCGTCCCGCGGCGTGGTCCGGCACCGGACGGCACGTCCGCCTGCCGTCGCGCTCCGGGACGGCGTGCGCGTGACGGCGGCCGCGCGGACCGTGCTCGACCTGGCCCGCCGGGACCGGTTCGCGGCGGCGCTCGTGGCCGCGGACCACGCGCTGCGCACCGGCGTGGCCACCCCGGACGAGCTGCGGTGCGAGTCGGAGGCCGCCGGGGGTGAGCCCGGCGTGCGTCGCGCCCGTCGGGTCGTCGCGGAGGCGCGCGCCGAGGCGGAGTCGCCGGGGGAGTCGCTGAGCCGCGCCCGCATGATCGAGCTCGGGGTGCCGCGACCGGTCCTGCAGCACGAGCTCCGCGACGGCGACGGTCTTGTCGCGCGGGTCGACTTCTGGTGGGCGGACCTCGGTCTCGTCGGCGAGTTCGACGGTCGCCTGAAGTACCGGACGGACGGCGTGGCCGACCGCCGTGCCGTCGAGGAGCGGCTGTGGGCCGAGAAGCAGCGCGAGGACAGGGTGCGCGCGCTGGGTCGGCGGGTGGTCCGGTGGACCTGGGCGGACGCCCTGGACGCGAACCACCTCGCGACCCGCCTCACCACGGCGGGCCTGCGCCCGGCACGGTGACGACGACGGTGCACGATACACGTCGAGGGTGCCCACACGGGGGCACCCTCGACGTGTCTCATGCACCCTCAGGGGTCAGTGCGGGGTGGCGCGCTCCGCGCCGGCGCCCGTCAGGCTGCGCACCTCCATCTCCGCCTGCTTCAGGCGGTCCGCGTCCGAGGACGTCACCGTGCCCAGCCAGCCCGCCAGGAACCCGATCGGCACGGACACCAGCGCCGGGTTCGCCAGCGGGAACCAGGCGATGTCCGCGCCCGGGAACATCGCCGTCTCCGAGCCGGTGACCACGGGGGAGAACACGATGAGCACCAGCGCCGACAGCAGCCCGCCGTAGATGCTCCACACCGACCCGCGCGTGCTGAACCGGCGCCAGTACAGCGAGTACAGGATGGACGGGAGGTTGGCGCTGGCCGCGATCGCGAAGGCCAGCGAGACGAGGAACGCCACGTTCTGCCCGTTCGCGAGCACGCCGCCGACGATCGACACCAGGCCGACGACGACCGCCGTGGTCCGGGCGACCCGCACCTCCTTCTCCGGCGACGCCTTCCCGTCCTTGAGCACGCCGTTGTAGACGTCGTGCGCGAACGACGCCGCGGCGGTGATCGTCAGCCCCGCGACCACCGCGAGGATCGTCGCGAACGCGACCGCCGCGATGATGCCGAGCAGCAGGGTGCCGCCGAGCTCGTACGCCAGCGCCGGCGCCGCCGAGTTCGCGCCGCCCGGCGCCGCGAGGATCGCGTCCACCCCGACGAGGTACGCCGCGCCGAACCCGAGGATCAGCGTGAACAGGTAGAACGCGCCGATGAGCCCGATCGCCCACGTGACCGACCGCCGGGCCTCGCGCGCGGTCGGCACCGTGTAGAACCGCATGAGCACGTGGGGGAGCCCGGCCGCGCCGAGCACCAGGGCGATGGCGAGCGAGACGAACCCGAGCTTCGAGGCGTCCGAGGCGCCGTACTGCAGCATCGGCTCGAGGATCCGGTCGCCCTCCGGGTGCGCCGCCGAGGCCCGCTCGAGCAGCGTCGACAGGTTGCCGCCGTCGAGCACCAGCACCCACACGGTCATCACGCCGGCGCCGACGATCAGCAGCACGGCCTTGATGATCTGCACCCAGGTGGTGCCCTTCATGCCGCCGACCAGCACGTAGACGATCATCAGCGCGCCGACGACCGCGATCACCAGCGACTGCCCGAGCTGGTCCTGCACGCCGAGCAGCAGAGCGACGAGCCCGCCGGCGCCGGCCATCTGCGCGAGCAGGTAGAAGAACGACACCGCCAGCGTCGAGATCGCGGCCGCGGTGCGCACGGGCCGCTGCCGCATCCGGAAGCTCAGGACGTCGGCCATCGTGTACTTGCCGGTGTTGCGCAGCGGCTCGGCGACCAGCAGCAGCGCCACCAGCCAGGCGACGAGGAAGCCGATGGAGTACAGCAGCCCGTCGTACCCGTACACGGCGACGGCGCCGGCGATGCCGAGGAACGACGCGGCCGAGAGGTAGTCGCCCGCGATCGCGATGCCGTTCTGCCGCCCCGTGAACGCGCGGCCGCCGTGGTAGAAGTCGCCGGCCTGGCGCGGCCCGCGGGACACCCGCACGACGACCACGAGCGTGACGGCGACGAACGCGCCGAAGATCGCGATGTTGACCCAGGGGTTGCCGACGTCCATCAGGCGTCCCCCTCGAGCTCGCCGCGCATCCGGTCCGCCAGCGGGTCCAGCCGCCGGTTCGCGTGCCGCACGTACAGCCAGGTGATGAGGAACGTGGACACGAACTGGCCGAGCCCGAGCAGCAGCCCGACGTTGAGCGCGCCCACGACGCGGGTGCTCATGAGGTCCTCGGCGTACGTCGACAGCAGCACGTAGAGCAGGTACCAGCCCAGGAACGCCGCCGTCATCGGGAACGCGAACCGGCGGAACCGGGAGCGCAGCTCCGCGAACTCGGGGGACGCCTGCGCGCGGACCCAGTCGTCCGGCCCGGGCGGAGCGGGCGGGCCGCCCGTCGTGGTGCCGGCGCGCGCGGGCAGGTCGGGGTCGTGCGACATCGGCGTCGCCCTTCCGTCGTGGACCCGCGCCCCCCGCGGGTACCGTGGTCACGACCCTGACGGGGCAGGCGCTCGCCGGTCAAGGCCCCCGGGCCGCCCGTGCCGCCCCGGGGCCCGGCTCCGCGGCCCGCGCGCCGCGTGATCACGCGGGTGTGACGCAGGTCCGGTTGGACCTTTCGGGCCCCGCCTGGCACACTAGACAAGTTGCCCGACGACGGGGGTGTCTGCGCGCGTGCGCCCGGACGCCCCGACGAGCGGGCACGGGACGCGTGCGAGTCCAGCAGCAAGCCCGGGGTCACCCGGCGTCGGACTCATCACCAAACGAAGACCTCGTCCCGGCCGGCGCGCGCCCTGCGCACCCGGACGGGACCGGCGCTGAGGAACGTCGCGAAACGCGACACGCCCGAGCGCGGGGGTCGGACTCCAGTAGTTCGAGAGAGAGAAGCAGACGACGCCATGGCGGGACAGAAGATCCGCATCCGGCTCAAGTCCTACGACCACGAGGTCATCGACAGCTCGGCGCGCAAGATCGTCGACACGGTGAGCCGCGCTGGTGCGACGGTCGTGGGCCCGGTGCCGCTCCCGACGGAGAAGAACGTCTTCGTCGTCATCCGGTCGCCCCACAAGTACAAGGACAGCCGCGAGCACTTCGAGATGCGCACGCACAAGCGGCTCATCGACATCATCGATCCCACGCCGAAGGCGGTCGACTCGCTCATGCGTCTCGACCTGCCCGCGGACGTGAACATCGAGATCAAGCTCTGACGCTGGGAAGGAACTGATCTTCATGGTTACCCAGCAGAACGCGCGCCCCGTCACGGCGGTGCTCGGCACGAAGCTCGGCATGACGCAGGTCTGGGACGACAACGGTCGTCTCGTCCCCGTCACGGTCGTCTCGGTCGGCACCAACGTCGTGACCCAGGTGCGCTCCGCTGAGGCCGACGGCTACGCCGCGGTGCAGCTGGCCTACGGCCAGGTGGACCCGCGCAAGGTCACGAAGCCGCTCAAGGGCCACTTCGAGAAGGCCGGGGTCACCCCCCGCCGGCACGTGGCCGAGATCCGCACGTCGGACGCCGCCGAGTTCACGCTCGGCCAGGAGATCACCGCGGCCGCCTTCGAGGCCGGCACGCTGGTCGACGTGATCGGCACCACCAAGGGCAAGGGCACCGCCGGTGTCATGAAGCGCCACGGGTTCGCCGGTGTGGGCGCCTCGCACGGTGCGCACCGCAACCACCGCAAGCCGGGCTCGATCGGTGGCGCCTCGACGCCGTCGCGCGTGTTCAAGGGCCTGCGGATGGCCGGTCGCATGGGCGCCGCCCGCCAGACCACCCAGAACCTGACCGTCCACGCGGTCGACGCCGAGAAGGGTCTGCTGCTGCTCAAGGGCGCGGTTCCGGGCCCGAAGCGCGGCGTCGTCGTCGTGCGTACCGCCGTGAAGGGGGCATGAACCTCATGTCCGAGACGCTGACCGTCGACGTGCTCGACGCCCAGGGCAAGAAGGCCGGCACCGCCGACCTGCCCGGTGAGGTGTTCGACGCGCAGACGAACGTCCCGCTGATCCACCAGGTGGTCGTCGCCCAGCTCGCCGCCGCGCGCCAGGGCACCCACGACACCAAGACCCGCGGCGAGGTCCGCGGTGGTGGCAAGAAGCCGTACAAGCAGAAGGGCACCGGCCGCGCCCGTCAGGGCTCGACCCGTGCGCCGCAGTTCGCCGGCGGTGGCACCGTCCACGGCCCGACCCCGCGCGACTACACCCAGCGGACCCCGAAGAAGATGAAGGCCGCGGCGCTCCGCGGTGCTCTCTCGGACCGCGCCCGCGCCGGCCGCGTGCACGTGGTGACGGGCTTCGGCATCGACGAGGCCCCCTCGACCAAGGCCGCGCTGCAGGTCCTGGACACGCTGTCCGGCCGCAAGCACGTCCTCGTGGTCGTGGAGCGCGCGGACGAGCTGGCCTGGAAGTCGCTGCGGAACGTCGAGCGGGTCCACCTGCTCGTCGCCGACCAGCTCAACACCTACGACGTGCTCGTCTCCGACGACGTCGTGTTCACCCAGGGCGCGCTCGACACGTTCCTCGCCGGTCCCGTCAAGGGCCGCGGCGCGACCGCCGTCGCGACGTCGTCCGAGGCCGAGGAGGACGCCAAGTGACCGCCGTCGCCAAGGACCCCCGCGACATCCTGATCGCGCCGGTCGTCTCCGAGAAGAGCTACGGGCTCCTCGACGAGGGCAAGTACACCTTCATCGTCGACCCGCGCGCGAACAAGACCGAGATCAAGATCGCCGTCGAGCAGGTCTTCTCGGTCAAGGTCGACTCCGTGAACACGATCAACCGCAAGGGCAAGACGCGGCGGACCCGTTCCGGCATCGGCAAGCGCAAGGACACGAAGCGCGCGATCGTCACCCTCCGCGAGGGCACGATCGACATCTTCGGCGGACCGGTCGGCTGACCGGGCCCGAGAGCAGATTGAGGACAGATCCCCATGGGAATCCGTAAGTACAAGCCGACGACGCCGGGGCGCCGCGGCGCGAGCGTCGCCGACTTCGTCGAGATCACGCGCTCCACGCCGGAGAAGTCTCTGGTCCGCCCGCTGCACAAGACCGGTGGTCGTAACTCGACCGGCCGCGTCACCATGCGGCACCAGGGTGGTGGCCACAAGCGCGCCTACCGCGTGATCGACTTCCGTCGTCACGACAAGGACGGCGTGCCGGCCAAGGTCGCGCACATCGAGTACGACCCGAACCGCACGGCGCGCATCGCGCTGCTGCACTACGCGGACGGCGAGAAGCGCTACATCATCGCGCCGAACAAGCTGAAGCAGGGCGACGTCGTCGAGAACGGCGCCGGTGCCGACATCAAGCCCGGCAACAACCTGCCGCTGCGCAACATCCCGACCGGTACCACGATCCACGCCATCGAGCTCAAGCCCGGTGGCGGCGCCAAGATCGCCCGCTCCGCGGGTGCCTCGGTGCAGCTGGTCGCGAAGGACGGGCCGTACGCGCAGCTCCGCATGCCGTCCGGCGAGATCCGCAACGTCGACCTGCGCTGCCGCGCCACGGTCGGCGAGGTGGGCAACGCCGAGCAGTCGAACATCAACTGGGGCAAGGCCGGCCGCATGCGCTGGAAGGGCAAGCGCCCCTCGGTCCGCGGTGTCGCGATGAACCCGATCGACCACCCGCACGGTGGTGGTGAGGGCAAGACGTCCGGTGGTCGTCACCCGGTGAGCCCGTGGGGCCAGCCGGAGGGCCGCACGCGTCGTCCGAACAAGCCGAGCGACAAGCTCATCGTCCGTCGCCGCCGCACCGGCAAGAAGCGCTGATAGGGAGCCGGGAGACATGCCTCGCAGCCTGAAGAAGGGGCCCTTCGTCGACGGGCACCTGCAGAAGAAGGTCGACGCGCAGAACGCCGCCGGCACCAAGAACGTCATCAAGACGTGGTCGCGTCGTTCGATGATCACCCCGGACTTCCTGGGCCACACGTTCGCGGTGCACGACGGCCGCAAGCACACGCCGGTGTTCGTGACGGAGTCGATGGTCGGGCACAAGCTCGGCGAGTTCGCCCCGACGCGCACGTTCCGCGGCCACGAGAAGGACGACCGGAAGGGCCGTCGCCGCTGACCCCCGGGTCAGCCGAGCGACTGCCCCGACGGCAGAGACAAGAAGGCAGGACAGCAATGGAAGCCAAGGCGAAGGCGCGGTTCGTCCGTGTCACGCCCCAGAAGGCCCGGCGCGTCGTGGACCTCATCCGTGGCAAGCAGGCCGGCGAGGCCGTGTCGACGCTGAAGTTCGCGCCGCAGGCCGCTGGTGAGACGGTCCTCAAGGTCGTCGAGTCGGCGATCGCGAACGCCCGCGAGGGCGCCAAGCGTGCCGGTGAGCGCTTCGACGAGGGCAACCTCTACGTGGCCGAGGCGTTCGTGGACGAGGGTCCGACGCTGAAGCGGTTCCGCCCCCGGGCGCAGGGCCGCGCGAGCCAGATCCTCAAGCGCACGAGCCACATCACCGTGGTCGTCGCCGAGCGTGAGACGAAGGGAAGGGCCTGACAGTGGGACAGAAGGTCAACCCGCTCGGGTACCGCCTGGGCATCACGACCGACCACCGCTCGCGGTGGTTCGCCGACTCGACCAAGCCGGGTCAGCGGTACCGCGACTACGTCCGCGAGGACGTGCAGATCCGCAAGCTCATGAGCACGGGTCTCGAGCGCGCGGGCATCGCGAAGGTGGAGATCGAGCGCACGCGTGACCGCGTCCGCGTCGACATCCACACCGCGCGCCCGGGCATCGTCATCGGCCGCCGCGGCGCCGAGGCGGACCGCATCCGCGGCGAGCTCGAGAAGCTCACGGGCAAGCAGGTCCAGCTCAACATCCTCGAGGTCAAGAACGCCGAGATCGAGGCGCAGCTGGTCGCGCAGGGCATCGCCGAGCAGCTCGCGTCGCGCGTGTCCTTCCGTCGTGCGATGCGCAAGGGCATGCAGTCCGCGCAGCGCGCCGGCGCCAAGGGCATCCGCGTGCAGGTCTCCGGCCGCCTCGGCGGCGCGGAGATGAGCCGCACGGAGTTCTACCGCGAGGGCCGCGTGCCCCTGCACACGCTCCGCGCGAACATCGACTACGGCTTCTTCGAGGCCCGCACGACCTTCGGCCGCATCGGCGTGAAGGTCTGGGTCTACAAGGGCGACATGACCGAGCGCGACTTCGCCCGCGAGCAGGCCACGCAGGCCCCGCGCCAGTCCCGCGGCCCCCGTGGGGACCGTGGCGACCGCGGCGGCGACCGTGGCCCGCGTGGCGGCGGCCGCCGGAACGAGCGGACCGAGGCCCCCGCGGCCGAGGCCACCGCTGCTCCGGCCGCCGAGGCGACGTCCGCTCCTGAGACCGGAACGGAGGCCTGAGCCGTGCTGATCCCGCGCAGGCTGAAGCACCGCAAGCAGCACCACCCGGGGCGCTCCGGCGCCGCGACCGGTGGCACCGCGATCTCGTTCGGCGAGTTCGGCATCCAGGCTCTGGAGCCGGCCTACGTCACGAACCGCCAGATCGAGGCTGCTCGTATCGCGATGACCCGCCACATCAAGCGTGGCGGCAAGGTCTGGATCAACATCTACCCGGACCGTCCGCTCACCAAGAAGCCCGCCGAGACCCGCATGGGTTCCGGTAAGGGTTCGCCGGAGTGGTGGATCGCCAACGTCAAGCCCGGCCGAGTGATGTTCGAGCTCGCCGGCGTCCCGGAGCCCCTGGCTCGCGAGGCCATGCGCCGCGCGCAGCACAAGCTCCCGATGAAGACCCGTTTCGTGGTTCGCGAGGGTGGTAACTGATGGCTATCGGCACCAAGGACCTGGCTCCCACCGAGCTGGACGCCTTCGACGACGAGCGCCTCGTGGCCGAGCTGAAGAAGGCCAAGGAGGAGCTGTTCAACCTGCGCTTCCAGTCGGCCACCGGTCAGCTCGAGAGCCACGGCCGCCTCAAGGCCGTGCGTCGCGACATCGCCCGGATCTACACGATCCTGCGCGAGCGCGAGCTCGGCATCCGGACCGCGCCCAGCGCGAGCGAGTGAGGACTCGATGAGCGAGAACACCAACGAGGCCACCACCGCCACGGGGACGACCCGTCCCTACCGCAAGACGCGGCGCGGCTACGTGGTCAGCGACAAGATGGACAAGACCGTCGTGGTCGAGGTCGAGGACCGGGTCAAGCACCCGCTCTACGGCAAGGTCATCCGGCGGACCAGCAAGGTCAAGGCGCACGACGAGGCCAGCACGGCCGGCGTCGGTGACCTGGTCCTCATCATGGAGACCCGCCCGCTCTCCGCCACCAAGCGGTGGCGTCTGGTGGAGATCCTCGAGAAGGCGAAGTAAGGCGCCCGCCTTCTCGTCCACTATCCGTTCGGCCAGGCTCGCCCAGCGCGAGAACCGGCAGACGACAGGAGTTCGATAGATGATTCAGCAGGAGTCGCGACTTCGGGTCGCCGACAACACGGGTGCGAAGGAGATCCTCTGCATCCGCGTTCTCGGTGGCTCGGGCCGTCGCTACGCCGGTATCGGTGACGTGATCGTCGCCACCGTCAAGGACGCGATCCCCGGCGGCAACGTCAAGAAGGGCGACGTCGTCAAGGCGGTCGTCGTGCGCACCCGCAAGGAGCGCCGGCGCGTGGACGGCTCGTACATCAAGTTCGACGAGAACGCCGCCGTGATCCTCAAGAACGACGGTGAGCCCCGTGGCACGCGCATCTTCGGCCCCGTGGGCCGCGAGCTGCGCGACAAGAAGTTCATGAAGATCATCTCGCTGGCGCCGGAGGTGCTCTGACATGGCGAAGATCAAGAAGGGCGACCTCGTGGTCGTCATCTCCGGCTCCCGCAAGGACCGGGGCAAGCAGGGGCGCGTCCTCGAGGTCCTGACGGACCGCGACCGCGTCCTCGTCGAGGGCGTGCACCGCATCACGAAGCACACCAAGGTCGGCCAGAGCCAGCGCGGCTCCCGCACCGGTGGCATCGAGACGGTCGAGGCCCCCATCCACATCAGCAACGTGATGCTGGTCGACCCGGAGACCAAGCGCGGTACCCGGGTCGGCTACCGCACCGAGCAGGTCGAGCGCGACGGCCGGACCCGCACCGTTCGGGTCCGCGTCGCCAAGCGCTCCGGTAAGGACATCTGATGACCGCCACCGACGAGACGACGCGCGCCTACCCGGTCCCGCGCCTGAAGGTCCGGTACAACGACGCCATCCGCACGGCGCTCCGCGAGGAGTTCTCCCACGAGAACGTGAACCAGGTCGCGCGCCTGGTGAAGGTCGTCGTGAACATGGGTGTCGGCGACGCGGCCAAGGACTCGAAGCTGATCGAGGGCGCGATCCGCGACCTCCAGCAGATCACGGGTCAGAAGCCGCAGGTCACCAAGGCCCGCAAGTCCATCGCGCAGTTCAAGCTGCGCGAGGGCATGCCGATCGGCGCGCACGTCACGCTGCGCGGCGACCGTGCCTGGGAGTTCCTGGACCGCCTGCTGTCGACCGCGCTGCCGCGCATCCGCGACTTCCGCGGGCTGTCGCCGAAGCAGTTCGACGGCCACGGCAACTACACCTTCGGTCTGACCGAGCAGTCGATGTTCCACGAGATCGACCAGGACAAGATCGACCGGGTCCGGGGCATGGACATCACGGTGGTCACCACCGCGACCACGGACGCGGAGGGCCGGGCGCTGCTGAAGCACCTGGGCTTCCCGTTCAAGGAGGAGAACTGACATGGCGAAGACCGCCCTGATCAACAAGGCCGCGGGCAAGCAGAAGTTCGCCGTGCGGGCCTACACCCGGTGCCAGCGCTGCGGGCGTCCGCACTCCGTGTACCGCAAGTTCGGCCTGTGCCGGATCTGCGTGCGCGAGATGGCCCACGCGGGCCAGCTCCCCGGTGTGACCAAGAGCAGCTGGTAAACAACGACGTCGCAGGTCCGCGGCGCGCCGCCCTCACGGGCGGCCGCCGCGGAAACCACGGCGAGGAAGGGCGATAGCCCCCATGACGATGACCGACCCGATCGCAGACTTCCTGACGCGTCTGCGCAACGCGAACTCGGCGCACCACGACACGGTGACCATCCCGTACTCGAAGCTGAAGTCGCACATCGCGGAGATCCTGCAGGCCGAGGGCTACATCTCCGGCTGGACCACCGAGGACGCCCGCGTGGGCAAGAACCTCGTGGTCGAGCTGAAGTACGGCCCGAGCCGCGAGCGTGCGCTCGCCGGCATCAAGCGCGTGTCGAAGCCCGGCCTCCGGGTGTACGCGAAGTCCACCAACCTGCCGAAGGTCCTCGGCGGCCTGGGCGTGGCGATCCTGTCCACGTCCTCCGGTCTCCTGACGGACAAGCAGGCCGCCAAGAAGGGCGTGGGTGGGGAAGTCCTCGCCTACGTCTGGTAATTCCGAGACGGAAAGGAGCTAGCCAATGTCTCGTATCGGCAGAATCCCCGTTTCGGTCCCGGCCGGCGTGGATGTTTCCATCAACGGCGCCGTCGTGACGGTGAAGGGCCCCAAGGGCACCCTCACGCACACGGTCGCGTCGCCCATCGAGGTCGCCCGCGACGACGAGGGGGCCCTCGTGGTCACCCGTCCGAACGACGAGCGCCTCTCGCGGTCGCTGCACGGCCTCACGCGCACCCTCCTGGCGAACCTCGTCACCGGCGTCACCGCCGGCTACGAGAAGAAGCTGGAGATCGTCGGCACCGGTTACCGCGTGACGGCCAAGGGTGACGCGCTCGAGTTCGCGCTCGGCTTCAGCCACCCCGTGTCCGTGACGCCGCCCGCCGGCATCACCTTCGCGGTCGAGTCCCCGACCAAGTTCTCGGTCTCGGGCATCGACAAGCAGCAGGTGGGCGAGGTCGCCGCGAACATCCGCAAGATCCGCAAGCCCGAGCCGTACAAGGGCAAGGGCGTGCGCTACGCCGGCGAGAACGTCCGCCGCAAGGTCGGAAAGGCTGGTAAGTGAGCCATGGCGATCAGCATCATCGGTAAGGGCAAGTTCAAGGCCCGTCGGCGCCGCCACCTCCGGCTGCGCAAGAAGGTCGCCGGCACCGCCGCGCGTCCCCGCCTGGTCGTCACCCGGTCGAACCGCAACCTCGTCGCGCAGGTCGTCGACGACGCCGTGGGCCGCACCCTGGTCTCCGCCTCGACCCTCGAGGTGGACCTGCGTGCCGCCGAGGGCGACAAGACGGACAAGGCCCGTCGCGTCGGCGAGCTGATCGCCGAGCGCGCCAAGGCGGCCGGCATCGACGCGGTGGTCTTCGACCGCGGCGGCAACAAGTATCACGGACGGGTGGCCGCGGTCGCCGACGCCGCCCGCGAAGGCGGCCTGGCGCTGTGACGACGACCATTCCCGCACGGAAGAAGAGGATCCACTGATGGCTGCTCCTCAGCGCAGCAACACGGGCGGAGCTCCCCAGGGCCAGGGCGGCGGTGACCGCCGCGACGGCGGTCGTCGCGACGGCCGCCGGGGCGACGCCGCCGAGAAGAGCGCGTTCCTCGAGCGCGTCGTCTCCATCAACCGCGTCGCCAAGGTCGTCAAGGGTGGCCGTCGCTTCAGCTTCACCGCCCTGGTCGTCGTCGGCGACGGCGACGGCACGGTCGGTGTCGGCTACGGCAAGGCCAAGGAGGTGCCCGCGGCGATCGCCAAGGGTGTCGAGGAGGCGAAGAAGAACTTCTTCCGCGTCCCCCGCATCCAGGGCACCATCACCCACCCCATCCAGGGTGAGGCCGCCGCCGGCGTCGTCTTCCTGCGCCCCGCGTCCCCGGGTACCGGCGTGATCGCCGGCGGTCCGGTGCGTGCGGTGCTCGAGTGCGCCGGCGTCCACGACATCCTGTCGAAGTCCCTCGGCTCCTCCAACGCGATCAACATCGTGCACGCCACGGTCGCCGCGCTGAAGGGTCTCGAGGAGCCGGCCGCCGTCGCCGCGCGCCGTGGTCTGCCGCTCGAGCACGTCGCCCCGGCGTCGCTGCTCAAGGCGCAGGCCGCGGGTCGTGCCGCGAAGACGGAGAAGGTGGGTGCCTGATGGCCCGCCTCAAGGTGACCCAGACGAAGTCCGCCATCGGCGGCAAGCAGAACCAGCGCGACACGCTGCGCACCCTGGGCCTCAAGCGGATCGGCGACGTCGTCGTCAAGGAGGACCGTCCTGAGATCCGCGGCATGGTCAAGACGGTGACGCACCTGGTCGCGGTCGAGGAGGTGGAGTGACGATGGCGGAGAAGGAGACCGAGAAGGTCGAGGAGACCGCTGCCGCGGCTCCCAAGGCCACGCGCGCCAAGAAGGCGACGGCGACCGAGTCGTCCGCCGCCGAGAAGCCGGCCCGCAAGGCCCCGGCCCGCACGAGCAAGGCGAAGGCCGAGGCCGAGGCGGCTGCCGAGGAGAAGCCGGCTGCGAAGGCGAAGGCCCCGAAGGCCGCCGCCGCCAAGGCCGACAAGGCCGAGGCGAAGGCGACCGAGGGTGCCGGCGGCACGCTCAAGGTGCACCACCTGCGTCCGGCCCCGGGTGCCAAGACCGCCAAGACCCGCGTGGGTCGTGGTGAGGCGTCCAAGGGCAAGACCGCCGGTCGCGGTACCAAGGGCACCAAGGCCCGGTACCAGGTGCCGGAGCGCTTCGAGGGCGGGCAGATGCCGCTGCACATGCGGCTGCCCAAGCTCCGCGGCTTCAAGAACCCGTTCCGGGTCGAGTACCAGGTCGTGAACCTGGACAAGCTGTCGGCGCTGTACCCCGAGGGCGGCGACGTCACGGTGGCGGACCTCGTCGAGAAGGGCGCGGTCCGCAAGGGCCAGCCCGTCAAGGTGCTCGGCACCGGCGAGCTCACGGTCAAGCTGACCGTGGCCGTCGACGCGTACTCCGGCTCGGCCAAGGAGAAGATCCTGGCCGCCGGCGGCAGCGTCGCGCAGGACTGACTCCCTGACGAACGGGGTCGGCGAGGGCTCCACGCCCCGCCGGCCCCGTTCGGCTTTTCCGGGGGACCGGGACCGACCGCCGCGTCGGACTCGTCCCCCACGCGCCCCCGCCGCACGGCCGCGGGGCGATGCCCACCCTGCGGCGGAAGTCCGTTAGGGTTCGGCAGGGCGTCGGGCGCTCCGAGCGCCCGGCCGACGGCGGACCGGCGCGCGAGAACCCGGCCGGTCACCACTCGACATCCCGCTTCGGCGGAGCAGGAGGACACGTGCTCAGCGCATTCGTGCGGGCGTTCAGGACACCCGACCTGCGGCGCAAGCTGCTGTTCACCGTCGGGATCATGGTGGTCTTCCGGGTCGGCTCGTTCCTGCCGACGCCGGGCGTGTCCTACCCGAACGTGCAGATCTGCATCGACCAGACCGAGTCCAACTCGCTGCTGGGCCTGGTGAACCTGTTCAGCGGCGGTGCGCTGCTGCAGCTGTCGGTGTTCGCGCTCGGGATCATGCCCTACATCACCGCGAGCATCATCATCCAGCTGCTGCGCGTGGTGATCCCGCGGTTCGAGGCCCTGCACAAGGAGGGCCAGTCCGGCACCGCGAAGCTCACGCAGTACACGCGGTACCTGACGATCGGCCTCGCGGTCCTGCAGTCGACGACCGTCATCATCACGGCCCGCAACGGCCAGCTGTTCCCGGGCTGCGGCGTCGACGTGATCCCGGACGGCAGCATCACGACGACGCTGCTCATGATCATCACGATGACCGCGGGCACCGGGCTCATCATGTGGCTGGGCGAGCTCATCACCGAGCGCGGCGTCGGCAACGGCATGTCGCTGCTGATCTTCACCTCGATCGCCGCGTCCTTCCCGGGCGCCATGTGGTCGATCGCGGGCGGCTCCGGCGGCATCGGCGCGTTCCTCGTCGTCATGGCGATCATCGTCCTGGTGATCGCGCTGGTCGTCTTCGTCGAGCAGTCCCAGCGCCGGATCCCGGTGCAGTACGCCAAGCGCATGGTCGGCCGCCGCACCTACGGCGGGTCCTCGACCTACATCCCGATCAAGATCAACATGGCCGGCGTCATCCCGGTGATCTTCGCGTCCTCGCTGCTGCAGGTCCCCGCGCTGCTCGCCGGCTTCGGCGACCAGACGGCCGGCTGGCGCGTGTGGGTCGCGAACAACCTCGCCGACCCGGGCGCCCCGCTGCACATCGCGCTGTACGTCGTGCTGATCATCTTCTTCTGCTACTTCTACACGGCGATCACGTTCAACCCGGACGAGGTCGCGGACAACATGAAGCGGTACGGCGGGTTCATCCCCGGCATCCGCGCCGGCCGCCCGACGGCCGAGTACCTGGACTACGTGATCACCCGCATCACCGCGCCCGGGTCCATCTACCTCGCGCTGGTCGCGCTGATCCCGACGATCGCCTTCATCGTCCTGGGCGTCGGCACGAACATCCCGTTCGGCGGCTCGTCGATCCTCATCGTCGTGGGCGTCGGCCTCGAGACGGTGAAGCAGATCCAGTCGCAGCTCGAGCAGCGCCACTACGAAGGGTTCCTCCGATGAGCTCCGCCTCCGGCTCCACCGCCCGTCTCGTCCTGCTGGGTCCCCCCGGGGCCGGCAAGGGCACCCAGGCCGCGCGCCTGGCCGAGCGGCTCGGCGTCCCGGCGATCTCGACCGGCGACATCTTCCGCGCCAACATCAAGGGCGGCACCGAGCTCGGCCGCACCGCGCAGGAGTACACGGCGCGCGGCGAGCTCGTCCCGGACGAGGTCACCAACGCGATGGTGCGCGACCGGCTCGCGCAGCCGGACGCCGCGCAGGGCTTCCTGCTCGACGGCTACCCGCGCAACGTCGCCCAGGTCGGCGAGCTCGACGCGATCCTCACGGACGCCGGCCGCGCCCTGGACGCCGCGCTGGAGATCACGGCCGACGCGGACGTCGTCGTCGAGCGGCTGCTGAAGCGCGCCGAGATCGAGGGCCGCGCGGACGACACCGAGCCGGTGATCCGCCGCCGGCTGGACGTCTACGCGGAGCAGACGGCGCCCATCTCGGGCGTCTACGCCGAGCGCGGCCTGCTGGTGCGGGTCGACGGGATCGGCGAGGTCGACGAGGTGACCGAGCGCCTGCTCGGGGCCCTGGCCTCGCAGGTCGGCTGACCGCGGGGGTCGTCGTGTTCGGACGCGAGAAGATCGAGCTCAAGACGCCGGAGCAGGTGCTGCTCATGCGGCGCGCCGGCCTCGTGGTCGCGGACGCCCTGGCGGCGGCCCGCGCGGCCGCGGTCCCGGGCGCCACGACGGCGGACCTGGACCGCGCCGCCGCCGCGGTGATCGCCGACGCCGGCGCGCAGCCGTCGTTCCTGGGGTACCACGACTACCCGGCGACCATCTGCGTGTCGGTGAACGACGAGGTCGTGCACGGCATCCCGTCGGGCCGGGCCCTCGAGCCCGGCGACGTGGTGTCGATCGACTGCGGCGCCATCGTCGAGGGCTGGCACGGCGACTCGGCGCTCACCCTGGTGCTGCCCGAGGCCGACCCGGCCGACGTCGCGCTGGCCGAGCTGACCGAGCGGGCCATGTGGGACGGGATCGCCGCGCTCGCCGGCGAGGGCGGCGGCCTCGCCGACCGGCTCGCGGTGGTGGGCGACGCCGTGGAGGACGCGGTCGCGGCCACGGACCCGGCTCTGAACGGCGGCGTGCCGTTCGGCATCGTGCAGGACTACGTCGGGCACGGCATCGGCTCCGCCATGCACCAGCCGCCGGACGTGCTGAACTACCGCTCGCGGGACCGCGGGCCGAAGCTGCGCGCCGGCATGTGCCTGGCCGTCGAGCCGATGATCACCCGCGGCGGTCACGCCACCGAGGTGCTCGACGACGACTGGACGGTCGTGACGGCGGACGGCGCCCGCGCGGCGCACTGGGAGCACTCGGTCGCGCTGCACGACGGCGGCATCTGGGTGCTCACGGCCGTGGACGGCGGCGCCGCGGAGCTCGCGGCGCGCGGCGTGACGGTGGCGCCGCTCGGCTGACGCCGCCCGCGCGCGGCGCCGCGCCGGACCCCGTCGCCGGGGCGCATCCGGGCCGCGGGGAAGAACCCGGCCGCCGGCGGCGTTGACGACGGCGTGCCCGGGGTCGGCGCGTCCGCTTGACGGAGCGCCACCGCGTTTCCTCGCGGGCGCCCGATGGCGTATGATTGTCCGTTGGGTGTGCGCCCTCGCGCTGTCGCACGTCCCGTCCGAGCCCGACCGCACCGCGGTCGCGCGCGTACGGGCCGCGCACCGGCGGGGACCGGGGCACGCCCACCACGTCCGAACCGCCCGCCGGCACCGCCGGGGGACGCGAGGGCGCGGAGATCGGCAGTTCAGGACAAGAGTTAGCGGAGGACATGGCGAAGAAGGACGGTGTCATCGAGATCGAGGGCAGCGTGATCGAGGCTCTCCCGAACGCGATGTTCCGCGTGGAGCTGAGCAACGGTCACAAGGTGCTCGCCCACATCTCGGGCAAGATGCGCCAGCACTACATCCGGATCCTCCCGGAGGACCGGGTGGTGGTCGAGCTGAGCCCGTACGACCTGTCCCGCGGGCGCATCGTCTACCGCTACAAGTAACCGACCGAACGAGCATCGCCGTCGGTCTGCTCCCCGAGAGGGGCCAGGCACATTCGGCGGCGGAGGAACAGGCCATGAAGGTCAAGCCCAGCGTCAAGAAGATCTGCGACAAGTGCAAGGTGATCCGCCGGCACGGTCGCGTCCAGGTGATCTGCGAGAACCTGCGCCACAAGCAGCGCCAGGGCTGAGTGCCCTGCCGCTCGGGACGCACCTGAGCAGCACACCCGCCGGACCCTGAGGGGCCGGCACCAGCGCATCGCCGAACCGGCAGCGCACCCGCACCGCGGGTCGCGACCGGTGAACCCCCGGCTCGGAGGCCGGGGCCCGCAGACCCGCGGGAGGACGGTGCGGCAGACCTCCGATCGAAGTCCAAGGAGCCGAAAGGCACATGGCACGTCTTGTCGGCGTCGACCTCCCCCGCGAGAAGCGGCTCGAGATCGCGCTCACCTACATCTACGGCGTCGGCCGTACCCGCGCCCAGCAGACGCTGGCCGCGACCGGCATCAGCCCGGACCTCCGCGTGAAGGACCTGGACGACTCCCAGCTCGTCACCCTCCGCGACTACCTCGAGGGCAACTTCAAGCTCGAGGGTGACCTCCGCCGCGAGGTCGCCGCTGACATCCGCCGCAAGGTCGAGATCGGCAGCTACGAGGGCCTGCGTCACCGCCGCGGCCTCCCGGTGCGCGGTCAGCGCACCAAGACCAACGCGCGTACCCGCAAGGGCCCGAAGCGCACCGTCGCCGGCAAGAAGAAGGCCGGCCGGAAGTAACCCGCCCGCGGCCCGCCGGGCCTGTCGCACGACGACAGCCGCCCGCGCCGCGACGGGGCACCGACCTCACGACCAGCAGCGAGAGAGAACGAGCAGATGCCTCCGAAGACCCGCAGTTCCGTGCGCAAGCCGCGCCGCAAGGAGAAGAAGAACGTCTCCCACGGCCAGGCGCACATCAAGAGCACGTTCAACAACACCATCATCTCGATCACGGACCCCAGCGGCGCCGTGATCTCCTGGGCGTCGGGCGGCGACGTGGGCTTCAAGGGCTCGCGCAAGTCGACCCCGTACGCCGCGGGCATGGCCGCCGAGGCCGCTGCGCGCAAGGCCGCCGAGCACGGCATGAAGAAGGTCGACGTCTTCGTCAAGGGCCCGGGCTCCGGTCGTGAGACCGCGATCCGCTCCCTGACCGCGGCCGGCCTCGAGGTCGGCTCGATCCAGGACGTGACGCCCCAGGCCCACAACGGCTGCCGTCCGCCGAAGCGCCGCCGCGTCTGACCCCTAGCCGGGCCGCCGCGGGCGGGGGAGCGATCCCCCGCCCGCGGCGGTGCCGGCCGGTCGCGCGGGTGGACCGAGACCCGCGTCGCCCTGCGAGTACCTGCGCTGCGTCATATGGCGGACGCACGCTGAGAGGAACCCCGAAGTGCTCATCGCACAGCGCCCCACCCTGACCGAAGAGGTCATCTCGGAGTACCGCTCGCGGTTCTCCATCGAGCCGCTCGAGCCGGGCTTCGGCTACACGCTCGGCAACTCCCTGCGCCGGACCCTGCTGTCGTCCATCCCGGGCGCCGCCGTGACGAGCATCCGGATCGACGGCGTGCTGCACGAGTTCAGCACGGTGCCGGGCGTCAAGGAGGACGTCACCGAGATCATCCTCAACATCAAGAACCTCGTCGTCTCCTCGGAGAACGACGAGCCCGTCGTGATGTACCTGCGCAAGCAGGGTGCGGGTGACGTGACCGCCGCCGACATCGTCCCGCCGGCCGGCGTGGAGGTCCACAACACGGACCTGCACCTCGCGACGCTGAACGAGAAGGGCAAGCTCGAGATCGAGCTGACCGTCGAGCGTGGCCGCGGCTACGTGTCGGCGAACCAGAACAAGTCGTTCGAGGCCGAGATCGGCCGCATCCCGGTCGACTCGATCTACTCGCCGGTCCTCAAGGTGACCTACAAGGTCGAGGCGACCCGCGTCGAGCAGCGCACCGACTTCGACAAGCTGATCGTCGACGTCGAGACCAAGCCGGCGATCAGCCCGCGCGACGCCCTGGCGTCCGCCGGCAAGACGCTGGTGGAGCTGTTCGGCCTCGCCCGCGAGCTGAACGTCGAGGCCGAGGGCATCGAGATCGGCCCGTCGCCGACCGACGCGGCCCTGGCCGCCGACCTGGCGCTCCCGATCGAGGACCTGCAGCTGACCATCCGGTCGTACAACTGCCTCAAGCGCGAGGGCATCCACTCGGTGGGCGAGCTCGTGGCGCGGTCCGAGGCCGACCTGCTCGACATCCGCAACTTCGGTGCGAAGTCGATCACCGAGGTCAAGGAGAAGCTGGCCGAGCTGAACCTGTCCCTCAAGGACAGCCCGCTCGACTTCGACCCCACCGCCGCCGCGTACTACGACGGCGACGAGGGCGACTTCACCGAGGACGAGCAGTACTGATGCCGGGGAGGCCGGCGCGCTCGCGAGCGTGACCGGCCGGCCCATCACTGGAACCAAGGAGTAAAGACCATGCCTACGCCCACCAAGGGTCCCCGGCTCGGTGGCGGCCCGGCGCACGAGCGGCTGATCCTGGCCAACCTGGCCACGGCGCTGTTCGAGCACAAGCGCATCACGACGACCGAGGCCAAGGCGAAGCGCCTGCGCCCGCTCGCCGAGCGCCTGGTGACGTTCGCCAAGCGCGGCGACCTGCACGCCCGCCGCCGCGTCCTGACCGTCGTCCGCGACAAGTCGGTCGTCCACGAGCTGTTCGTGGAGATCGCCCCGCAGATGGCCGAGCGCCAGGGTGGCTACACCCGCATCACCAAGATCGGCCCCCGCAAGGGTGACAACGCGCCGATGGCCGTGATCGAGCTCGTGCTCGAGCCCGTCTCGCCGAAGCAGGCCGTCGTCCGCGAGGCCACCAAGGCCGCGCAGAAGGCGGCTCCGAAGGCCGAGGAGGCTCCCGCCGAGGAGACCACGGTCGAGGAGACCCCCGCCGAGGGGACCACGGAGGCCACCGACGCCCCCGAGGCCGAGGCCGCCGACACCAAGGACGAGGCCGACAAGGCCTGACCTGACGTCAGCACCGGGAGGGCCCGGGTCCCGCGAGCACGCTCGCGGGACCCGGGCCCTCTCGCGTGCCCCGGGGTGCACGAGACACCCCGCGGTGCCCTCCCTGTGGGTACCCCGGAGGTGTTTCGCGCACCCCTGCGGGCGCGCCCGGCGTCGGTAGCGTGGCCCGCATGGGCGTTCCGGTGGTGCTGGTGCACGGGCTGCGGACGTCCCGGACGATGTGGCGGGTGCAGGTCGAGGCGCTGCGCGCGTACGGCTGCCCGGCGCTCGCCGTCGACCTCCCCGGGCACGGGGAGCGTCGCGGGGAGCGGTTCACGCTCGACGGGGCGGTCGACGCCGTCGCGGACGGGGTGGACGCGCTCGGCGGGCGCGCGCTCGTCGTCGGGCTGTCGCTCGGCGGGTACGTCGGCATCGCGCACGCGGCGCGGCGCCCGGACCAGGTCGCGGGCCTCGTCGCGGCGGCCTGCTCGACCCGGCCGCTCGTCGCGCTGGTCGACGGGTGGACGATCCTCGCCCGGGGGATCGCGCGGCTGCCCGATGCGGGCGCCGGGCTGAACCAGGGCATGGTCGACCGGGTGCTGTCCGCCGAGGCCGCACGGGACGTGGCGGCGGGCGGGTTCGCGCTCGACGTCATGGACGACGTGCTGGGCGCGATGCGCGCCGCGACGCCGGTGGCGGACCTGGCCCGGGTCGCGGCGCCGGTGTGGCTGGTCAACGGCCGGTACGACCACTTCCGGGGCGAGGAGCGGCGGTTCCTGCGGGCGTGCCGGGACGGGCGGCTCGTCGTGGTGCCGAGGGCCACGCACCTGGTGTCGCTGACCGCGCCCGTGGGGTTCACCCGGGCGGTGCTCGGGGCGGTCGACGCGGTGTCGGCGCGCGGCGACGGGGCGGCGAGTCCTCCACAGGGGTGACGGCGCGCGTCGTCCCCAGGCGGCCGTCCGGCCGCGGTGGTGTGTCGGTGGTCGTCCGTACGGTGGTGGTATGCCCGATCACCTGCGGGAACACCCCGCCGCCACGCCTCGCGGCGCCGGTGCGCATGCCGCCCCGGGTGGGGCGCCGAGCGCGGCCGGGGGGCCGGGCGCGGGTGGGGCGCCGGGCGCGGGTGGGGGACCGGGCGCGGGTGGGGCGCCGGGCGCGGGAGCGGGTCTCGGCGACCGGCTGGACGCCATGCCGGCGGGGGCGGCCCTGCTGGCGGAGCTCGACGCCGTGGACCTGGACTCCCTGCCGTCCTACGAGCTGAGCGAGGTGGTCGTCCAGGCCCGGCGGGTGAGCGCGCACGCCCACGCGATCGCGACGGCTGCGGCCGCGGCCCTGGACCGGCACCCGGACCTGCACCACCCGGACCTGCGCGCGGTCTGCCGGTCGCTGCCGGCGGGCACCGCGTTCGTGCACGCCGACGTCGCCGCGGCCGACCTGTCGGCACGGCTGCTCGTCCCCCCGGGCGAGGCGAAGCTGCTCATCCGCGAGGGCAGGGCGTACGCCGGGCCGTTGGCCGGGACCGGCGCGGCGCTGGCCGACGGACGGATCGAGCCGGCCAAGGCGCGGGCGATCGTCCGGGGCGCCGGTGACGAGCCCGCCCACGTCGCCGCAGCCGTGGAGGCCGAGGTGCTGCCCCGGAGCGCGGGCCGGTCCGTCGCCCAGGTCCGCACCGACGTCGCGCGGGCGCTCGACCGGGTCGACCCGGACGGGGCAGCCGACCGGCACCGCACCGCCCGGTCCTGTCGAGCGGTGTCCCGGCCGAAGGTCCTCCAGGACGGCATGGCCGGCATGTGGGCGGTGCTGCCGGCGGCCGAGGCGGTGCAGGTGGACACGGTGCTCGACGCCCTGGCGCGACGGGCACGGGAGGCCGGGGACGGCAGGACCCTGGACCAGCTGCGGGCCGACGAGCTCGTCGACCGCGTGCTGGGTCGTTCCGCGCAGCCGGTCGCTCCGGACGGCACGGTCCCAGCCCGACCCGCCGTAGCCGACGCCGGCGGGGCGTCGGGCGCGCCGGCGGCGTCCGGTCACGGGTGCCCGAGCATCCCGCGCACCGTCGTGCACGTCACCGTGCCGCTCACGACCCTGATGGGCGCCGGCGACGAGCCGGCCGACCTCGCCGGGTACGGTCCGATCGCCGCCCAGCAGGCCCGCGCCCTCGCCCTGGACCTCGGGTCCACCTGGCAGCGCATCGTCACCGACCCGCTGTCCGGCGCGGTCCTGGACGTCGGGCGCACCACCTACCGGCCTCCGGCCGCGCTGGCCGACCACGTGCGGCACCGGGACAAGTACTGCTCCTGGCCCGGGTGCTCGGTGCCCGCCGCGCGCTGCGACCTCGACCACACCGAGGAGTACGACCCTCCGCCCGAGGGCGCGCCGCCGCGCCCGCTCGGCACGACCAGCGACGGCAACCTCGGACCGCAGTGCCGCACCCACCACCGGCTCAAGACCGCCGGCGTCGTGCGCGTGCGCCAGCGCACCGCCGGGGAGTTCATCTGGCACACCGCCACCGGCCACAGCTTCCGCGTCCGGCCCGGCACGGAGGAGCCGACGCTGCACCTCACCGGACCGCCACCACCGTCACCACCACCGACGCCGCCGCCGTTCTGACCTCCGCCGCCCTGCTCCGACGGCGCCCGGCGACGTGCCCGCTCGGCGCGCGGCGATGAGCCCGCTCGGCGATCGACGGGCGACGTGGTGCCGCTCGGCCGTCACGCCTCGTGGTCGGTGCGCGCCGGGTTGCGGCTCACGCCGGCACCCCCGGCGGACCCGTCTCCGCGGCGACCCTGCCGAACCGGTCCGCCAGGCGGGCGCACGCCTCGGCGAGCTCCTGCGGCTCGACCCGGAGCATCTCGACGTCGAACCGTGCGACCGCCGCGGCCAGGGCGACCCACGACCACGACCCCAGCGTCACGCGGCACCGGCCGTCGCCAGCGTCGTCGACGAACCCCTCCGCCACGAACGGCGCGACGTCCCCGGCGTCGGCGGCGAGCAGGACGGTGCCGCGGCACGGCCAGTCCCCGTCGCCGCCCGCCTCCGCGCCCCGGAACCGCGCGGCCACGAACGCCGCGACGTCACCGCCCGGCACCTCCCGCGGCGCGAACCGGGCGCCGCCGGGCGCGCGCGGCCGGATCCGGTCGGCGCGGAACACCCGCCAGTCGGCGCGGTCGAGGTCCCACGCCACGAGGTACCAGCGGCCGCCGCGGGCGACGAGGTGGTGCGGCTCGACGCGGCGGGTCGGGCTGTCGTCGTCGTCGTCGGCGGCGCTCGCGCCCGAACCCGGACCCCCGCCCGCACCGGCACCGGCGTACCCGAACCGCAGGACCTCCCGCGCCCGCACCGCCGCGCCGAGCGCGGTCAGCACCGCCGGCTCGACGGTCGACGCACGCGCCGTCGTCATCACGGTGACCGGCACGGCGTCCACCCGGTGCGCGAGCCGCGCCGGCAGCACCTGCCGCACGGTCCGCAGCGCGCGCTCGGCCGCCTCGCCCACGTCCGCCCCGGAGGCGGCGGCGGTGCGCAGGGCGACGGTCAGCGCGACGGCCTGCTCGTCGTCGAACAGCAGCGGCGGCAGACGTGTGCCGGCGTCGAGCCGGTAGCCGCCCTCGCGCCCCCGCGTGCTGGTGATCGGGTAGCCGAGCTCGCGCAGCCGGTCGACGTCGCGCCGCACGGTCCGGTCGGTGACGTCGAGCCGGTCCGCGAGCACGGCGGCGGGCCAGTCCCGCCGGGTCTGCAGCAGCGAGAGCAGGGCGAGCAGCCGGGGCGCGGTCGTGGGCACGTCCCCAGTCTGCCGCGCACAGCGGACACGACCTGTCCGGATGGATGGCCAGTGTGGGTGCTGCGCCGGCCGCCCGGCCCGCGCACCGCACCGCGAGACGGAGTGACCGATGACCCTCACCACGACGACCCACCTGAACTTCCGCGGCGACGCCCGCGCGGCCCTGGAGCACTACCGCGACGTGTTCGGCGGCGAGCTGGCGGTCGTCACGCACGGCGACGCCGGCGCGGCCGAGGACCCGGCCGCGGCGGACCAGGTCCTGTGGGGCCAGGTGCTGTCCGACGACGGCTTCCACGTCATGGCGTTCGACGTCCCGGCGTCCCGGCCGTGGGACGCGGGCACGGACGCGTTCTACGTCTCGGTGCGCAGCGCGTCGGGCGACGAGATCACCGCGCGCTGGGAGCGGCTCGCGGCGCCGGAGGCGGGCGCGACGGTCGTCGTCCCGCTGGGCCCGTCGCCGTGGGCGCCGCTCTACGGCATGGTGTGCGACCGGTTCGGCGTCACGTGGGTGCTGGACGTCGCGGTGCCGTACGGCGGCTGAGCCCGTCGTCCGGGCGCGCGCGGCGGGGCGCCGACGTTAGGCGTCGGCGCCCAGCTGCCAGGCCCGGACGCCGCCGACGATGCCCGCCTGGTTCGGCACGACGACCACGTCGTCGCCGAGCCGGGCGAGCACCTGCGGCGTGATCTGCCGGGAGTTGCCGCCGCCGAGGTACAGCCGGTCCCACAGGACGACGGGCCGCAGCCCCTCGACCACCTGGCGCACGCGGCGGGACCACAGGCCGTCGCCGAGCCGCGCGCGCTGGATCTGCCCGATGTACTCGTCGTAGGTCGTGAGACGGCGGACCGGCGCGTGCGACCACTCGAGGTGGGGGGCGAGCCGGCCGCCGTCGAACAGCGCCGACCCGAGACCGGTGCCGAGGGTCAGGACGAGCTCGACGCCGGTGCCGGACACGACGCCCGCGCCGTGCACCTCGGCGTCGTTGAGCACGAGGGCCGGCACGCCGAGGCGCTGCTCGACGGCCGCGCGGATGTCGAAGCCGGACCACGCCGCCACGAGCTCGGGGTCGACCCGGGTGTGCGGCCCGGACCGGGTGACGTAGTGCGGCGTGGCGACGACGACCCCGTGCCGGATCATCCCGGGCATGCCGACGGTCGCCCGCTGGAACGGCGGCAGCCGGTCGGCGATGTCCGCGATCGTGTCGACGAGCCGCGACGGCGGCAGCGGGTACGGCGTGGGCACCCGGACGGCCGGGGCGTGCAGCGTGCCCGAGGCGTCCAGCACGGACGCCTTGATGCCCCCGCCCCCGCAGTCGACGGCGAGCGTGTACGGGGTGGGGGCGGGCGTGGGCACCGGACCACGGTAGAGCAGCCGGCCGGCCCGTACCCTCGGGGGCGTGCCCGACCAGCCCCTCCGCCCGGACCTCGCCGAGACGACCCCCGGCGCCCGCCCCCTCGACCGCGGGGTGCTCGACCGCGCCTCCGGCGTGCTGCTCGCGCAGGCCGCGGGTGACGCGCTCGGGGTGCCCTACGAGTTCGCGGAGCCGCCGGCGGCGGACGACCTGCCGGTGATGCGCGGCGGCGGGCTGGGCCCGTACGCGCCGGGCGAGTGGAGCGACGACACGCAGATGTCCGTCGTGGTGGCCCGGGTGGCGGCGCGCGGCGGCGGGCTGCGCTCGGAGGCGGAGCTGGACGAGATCGCCGCGGGCTTCGAGGCGTGGCGGACGGGCGGGGCGAGCGACGTCGGGACGCAGACGGCGGCGGTGCTCGCGGGCGCGGGCCGGCGGGCGGGCGCGCCGGCTGCGCGGCTGCGGGCGGCCGCTGCGGAGCTGCACGCGGCGACGGGCCGGACGGCGGGCAACGGCGCGCTGATGCGCACGGGCGTGGTGGGACTGGTGGCGCTGGACGACCGCGCGGCGACGGCCGCGGCCGCGCGCGTGGTCGCGGAGCTGACCCACCCGGACCCGCTGGCGGGCGATTCGTGCGTGCTGTGGTCGGAGGCGGTCCGGCTGGCCGTGGTGGAGCGGCGCCTGGACGTGCACGCGGGCCTGGACCTGCTGCCGCCGGAGCGCCGCGCGGCGTGGCGCGGCTGGCTGGACGACGCGGCGTCCGCGCGCCCGGTGTCGGATCTGCGCCCGAACGGGTTCACGGTCACGGCGCTGCAGGCCGCGTGGCACGCGATCATCCGGTCGGTGCCGCCGCTGCCCGAGGGCGTCGAGGTCCCGGGCCGCGTGCACGTGCCGTTGGCGCTGGCGGCGGCGGTGCGGATCGGCGGCGACACGGACACGGTGGCGGCGATCGCCGGGGCGCTGCTGGGCGCGCGGTACGGCGAGGACGCGGTGCCGGCGGTGTGGGCGCGCGCGGTGCACGGCTGGCCCGGGCTGGCGGGGCGGCGTCTGGGGGCGCTCGGCCGGGCGACGGCGCAGGGCGGCCCCGGGGTGCCCGGGACGCCGGAGCAGCAGGTGTGCCCGCTGTGCGGGACGCGCGAGCCGTTCTTCGAGCGCTACGCGGGCCACGTCTGCGGTTGGTGCTCGCGCTGGGTGACGGACTCCGCCGGCCGCCCGGTCGGTCTCTTCAACACGTCGTTCACCGGCGGGTTCACCGCGCAGTACGCGGACGGGACGACGGCGTCGGCGGAGGTGCTGGCGGGCCGGGTGTGGGTCGACGGGCGGCCGCTGCGTGCGGGCGAGGCCCGGTTCGGCGGGACGGTGGTGCAGCTGCCTGCGGGCGAGGCGCCGGCGGCGGTGGTGGTCCCGTGACCGCGCCGACGCCCGACGCGACGCCGACGGCGACGCCCGACGCGCCCCCCGTGCGCGTCCGCGTCGACCTCGCCTACGACGGCACGGACTTCGCCGGCTGGGCCCGCCAGCCCGGGCTGCGGACCGTGCAGGGCGTCGTCGAGGACGGGCTCGCCCTGGTGCTGCGCTCGGAGCACCGGGGCGACGCCCTGCCGCGGGTGACCGTCGCCGGCCGCACCGACGCCGGCGTGCACGCGCGCGGCCAGGTGCTGCACGTCGACGTCCCGCCCGGCGCGTGGGCGGCGGTGCCCGGCCGGTCGGACCGCACGCCGGAGGAGTCGCTGCTGACCCGGCTGGGCGGGGTGCTGCCGCCGGACGTCGTGGCGACGCGGGTCCGGGTCGCGCCCGAGGGGTTCGACGCGAGGTTCTCGGCGGTCGCGCGCCGGTACGCCTACCGGGTGTGCGACGACCCGGCGCTGCGCGACCCGCTGCGGCGGGCGCACGTGCTGTGGACGCGGCGGCCGCTGGACGTCGCCGCGATGCACGAGGCGGCGGGCCGGGTGCTCGGGCGGCACGACTTCGCCGCCTACTGCAAGCCGCGGCCGGGAGCGACGACGATCCGCACGCTCGACGAGCTGACGTGGGAGCGGCCCGCGGACGGGCCGGACGCCGGGCTGGTGGTGGCGACGGTCCGCGCGGACGCGTTCTGCCACTCGATGGTGCGTGCCCTCGTCGGCGCGAGCCTGGCGGTGGGGGAGGGCCGGCGGTCCGTGGACTGGCCGGCCGAGCTGCTGGTCGGCGGGCGGCGCGACCCCGGCAGCGCGGTGGTCGCGGCGCACGGGCTGACGCTCGAGGAGGTCGTGTACCCGCCGGACGCGGAGCTGGCCGAGCGCCAGCTGCGGACGCGCGCGCTCCGGTCGGCCGACGACGTCCACGCGCCCCCGCTCGCGGCGCGCGCCGCGGAGGCCTCCGCGGCGGGAGACGACGGGGAGTGACGCGGACGGCGGACCCCGGTGCCCCCGCACCCGTGCCCGCCGCCCGCCCTCACCCGCCGCGAGGAGGGTGGAGTCAGTCCTCCTCGTCGACGATGTGGACGGCGGCCTCCTCGGCGCTCGCCGCGCCGCCGTCGACGCCCGCGTCCAGCGCGAACTGGTCGTTGCCGCCCGCCTCCACGGCGTCCTCGTCCGCGAGCAGCCGGCCGGCGCGGTCGGGCTCGCGGGACGGGTCCGGCGCGCGGTCCGGGTCCTCCCAGACCTCCGGCTCCTCCTGGGCGACGCGCTGGTCGAGCGTCTCGCCGCGCGACTCCTCCCAGGGGGTCTCGCCGAAGTGGCTCGAGGCGGGGCGCGGGCGCTCCGGCGGGCTGTAGCCCTCGTCCAGCAGGTCGTCGACGCCGCGGCCGACCAGCGTGTCCTCGGCGGGCAGCTGGTCCGCGTCGCCCTCGGCGCCGGTGGCGGCGTCGGTGCTCGTGGCAGGGGTGTTCTCGCTCATGCGACGAGCCTGGCACCGCGCCCCGCGCGCTGCCACCGCACGCCGATCGGCTTGGGTCCGAGCCCCCGGACCTGGGACGATCGGCGGCATGGGTCATCTCGAGGTGCACGACGTGCGCTACGTGCTCCCCGACGGCCGCCCGCTGCTCGGGGGCGTCGACCTGCGGGTCGGCGAGGGGCAGCGCACCGCGCTGGTGGGTCCGAACGGCGCCGGGAAGTCGACGCTGCTGCGGATCGTCGCGGGCGACGAGCAGCCGCACGACGGCGCGGTGGTGCGCACGGGCGGGCTGGGCGTGATGCGGCAGGACGTGGGCCGGATCGCCGACGACCGCTCGGTGCGCGACCTGCTGGCGTCGCTGGCGACGGGCGCGATCGGCGCGGCGGCCGCGGAGCTCACCGCCGCCGAGCTGCTGATGATGGAGGTCGACGACGAGCCGTCGCAGATGCGGTACGCGCAGGCGCTCGCGGACTGGGCGGACGTCGGCGGCTACGAGGTCGAGGCGGACTGGGACCGGGTGACGGACGCGGTGCTGTCGATCCCGTTCGACGCCGCGCAGCACCGCGGGGTGCGGACGCTCTCGGGCGGGGAGCAGAAGCGGCTCGTGCTGGAGGCGCTGCTGCGCGGCCCGCAGGAGGTGCTGCTGCTCGACGAGCCGGACAACGCGCTCGACGTGCCGACCAAGCGGTGGCTGGAGCGGAAGCTGCTCGACAGCCCCAAGACGGTGCTGCTGGTGAGCCACGACCGCGAGCTGCTGTCGCGGGTGCCGACGCACGTCGCGACGCTGGAGCCCGCGCGCACCGGCGCGACGGTGTGGATCCACGGCGGCACGTTCACCACGTACACCGAGGCCCGGGAGGCGCGTCGCGAGCGGCTGGCCGAGCTCGCGCGCCGCTGGGACGAGGAGCACCAGAAGCTGGTCACGCTGGTGAACACGCTGAAGACGAAGGCGGCGTTCAACGACGGGCTGGCGTCGCGGTACTCCGCCGCGCAGACCCGGCTGCGCAAGTTCGAGGAGGCCGGGCCGCCGGAGGTCGTCGCGCACGACCAGCATGTGCGGGTGCGGCTCCGCGGCGGGCGGACCGCCAAGCGCGCGGTCGTCGCCGAGCAGCTGGAGCTGACCGGGCTGATGCGGCCGTTCGACCTCGAGGTGTGGTTCGGCGAGCGCGTGGCGGTGCTCGGCTCGAACGGGTCGGGCAAGTCGCACTTCCTGCGGCTGCTGGCGGCGGGCGGCTCCGACCCCCATCCCGACCAGGGTCCGGCCGAGGGCGAGCTCCCGATCGACCCGGTGCGGCACACCGGTGTCGCCCGGCTGGGCTCGCGGGTCGTCCCCGGGTTCTTCGCGCAGAACCGGCAGCACGCGCAGGACGCGGCGTTCGCCGGCCGGACGCTGCTGGAGATCCTGCACCGCGGCGAGGGTCGCCGGGCCGGCATGGGGCGCGAGCCCGCGAGCAAGGCGCTGGACCGCTACGAGCTGGTCGCGTCCGCCGAGCAGCGGTACGAGACGCTGTCCGGCGGGCAGCAGGCCCGGTTCCACATCCTGCTGCTGGAGCTCGGCGGGGCGACCCTGCTGCTGCTCGACGAGCCGACCGACAACCTCGACCTGCACTCGGCGGAGGCGCTGGAGGCCGGGCTCGCCGCGTTCGAGGGGACGGTGCTGGCCGTGACGCACGACCGGTGGTTCGCGCGCGGGTTCGACCGGTTCCTCGTGTTCGGCGAGGACGGGGCCGTGGTCGAGACGCCGGAGCCGGTCTGGGACGCCGGCCGGGTGGCGCGGGCGCGCTGACCAGGCGCACCGGCCGGTGACCGACGTCGCTTTGACCGGTCCCGGCCGCGGCGGCTACCCTGGTGAGTCGTTGTGCGTCCGTCGGTGTCGACCCTGGTGCGTTCCCACTCACCGGTCCACGGACGACGCACCGACGGTACTCATCGGCTGACCCCGGCTTCTACGGGATTGCCGTGGACACAGTCAGAGACATAGAGAAGGCAACGACCGTGCGCACGTACACCCCGAAGCCCGGCGACGTCCAGCGGAACTGGTACGTCATCGACGCGACCGATGTCGTCCTGGGCCGCCTCGCCACCCACGTCGCCACGCTGCTGCGCGGCAAGCACAAGGCGACCTTCGCCCCGCACGTGGACGGCGGCGACTTCGTCATCGTCATCAACGCGGACAAGGTCGCGCTGACCGGCAACAAGCGCGAGACCAAGCTCGCCTACCGCCACTCGGGCTTCCCGGGTGGTCTGCGGGCGACCACGTACACCGACCTGCTCGACAAGCACCCCGAGCGTGCCGTCGAGAAGGCCGTGCGTGGCATGCTCCCGAAGACCTCGCTGGCCCGCCAGCAGCTCTCGAAGCTCAAGGTCTACCGCGGTGCCGAGCACCCGCACGCCGCCCAGCAGCCGAAGCCCTTCGAGATCACCCAGGTCGCGCAGGGCTGACGCCCTCGAGCACACCGGAACAGGACGCGAGACACATGGCCGAGACCACGGTCGACATCGACCTTGAGGGCGGCGAGACGCCCAGCAGCTACACCTCCGAGACGGCCGCTCCGGCCGGCCGCGGCCAGAGCCTGACGGCTCCGGGTCAGGCCCTGGGCCGCCGCAAGGAGGCGATCGCCCGCGTGCGCCTGGTGCCCGGCACCGGCCAGTGGAAGATCAACGGCCGCACCCTCGAGGACTACTTCCCGAACAAGGTGCACCAGCAGCTCGTGAACTCCCCGCTGAAGCTGGTGGAGGTCGAGGGCCGCTTCGACGTCATCGCCCGCATCAGCGGCGGCGGCGTCACCGGCCAGGCCGGCGCCCTGCGCCTGGGCATCGCCCGCGCGCTGAACGAGATCGACGCCGAGCACAACCGCCCGGCGCTCAAGAAGGCCGGCTTCCTGACCCGCGACCCGCGCGTCGTCGAGCGCAAGAAGGCCGGTCTCAAGAAGGCCCGCAAGGCCCCGCAGTACTCCAAGCGCTGATCCCCGGACCAGCGACCGCGGCCGATGGCCCCGAGGGCGGACCCTCGGGGCCATCGGCCGTTCCGGTGCCCGGGCTGCGCGCTGCGCCGCGCCCCTGGCACGATGCACCCGGCCGCGCAGGCGGCCCGACGACGAGGGAGTCCTCGATGGCACGACTGTTCGGCACCGACGGGGTGCGCGGCCTGGCGAACCGGGACGTGACCGCCGAGCTGGCGCTCGACCTCTCCGTGGCGGCCGCGCACGTGCTCGGCCAGCGCGGCGAGTTCGCCGGCCACCGGCCGCGCGCCGTGGTGGGCCGCGACCCGCGCGCCTCGGGCGAGTTCCTGTCCGCCGCCGTGGCCGCCGGCCTGGCGAGCGCGGGCGTGGACGTGCTGAACGTCGGCGTGCTGCCGACCCCCGCCATCGCGCACCTCACCGGCGCGCTCGACGTCGACCTCGGCGTCGTCCTGTCGGCGTCGCACAACCCCATGCCGGACAACGGCATCAAGTTCCTGGCGCGCGGCGGCCACAAGCTCGACGACGAGCTCGAGGACGCGATCGAGCAGCGCATGCGCGGCGAGTGGGAGCGCCCGGTCGGTGCCGCCGTGGGCCGGATCCGGTCGGACACCGGGCGGGCCGGCGAGCAGTACGTCGAGCACCTCGTGTCCACGCTGACCCACGACCTGACCGGCCTGCGCGTGGCCGTCGACTGCGCGAACGGCGCGGCCTCCGAGGTCGGGCCCGCCGCCCTGCGTGAGGCCGGCGCGGACGTGGTGGTCATCAACGCCTCGCCCGACGGCCGGAACATCAACGAGGCGTGCGGCTCGACGCACCCCGAGCAGCTGCAGGCCGCGGTCGTGGCCTCCGGCGCCGACCTCGGCGTGGCCTTCGACGGCGACGCCGACCGCTGCCTCGCGGTCGACCACACCGGCGCGCTCGTGGACGGCGACCAGATCATGGGCGTGCTGGCGCTGGACCTGCGCGAGCGCGGCGCGCTGGCGCACGACACGCTCGTCGTGACGGTGATGAGCAACCTCGGCCTGCGCCTCGCGATGCAGGCGGCGGGCGTCCGCACCGTCGAGACCGGCGTCGGCGACCGCTACGTGCTCGAGGCCATGCGCGCGCACGGGTACAGCCTGGGCGGCGAGCAGTCCGGCCACGTGATCCTCGCGGACCACGCGACGACCGGCGACGGCACCCTGACCGCGCTGCAGCTCGCGTCCCGCGTCGCGGCGACCGGCCAGAAGCTGAGCGAGCTCGCGGGTGTCGTCCGCCGGCTGCCGCAGACGCTGGTGAACGTCCCGGGGGTCGATAAGGACCGCGCCGGCACCGACGAGCACGTCGCGGCCGCCGTGGGCGCCGCGCAGACCTCGCTCGGGTCGACCGGCCGCGTGCTGCTGCGCCCGTCGGGCACGGAGCCGCTGGTCCGCGTCATGGTCGAGGCGGCGACGCAGGACGACGCCGACCGCGTCGCCGGGCAGCTCGCGGACGTGGTCCGCGACCGCCTCGCGCTCTGAGGGGCGGCGGGATGACGACGGACGGCGCCGGCGCGCGCCCGGGTGCGGCGGCGGACGGCGCGCCGCAGGCGACCTGGCCGGCGGCGGTCGTGCGCGAGCACGTGCTGCGGCTGCTCGACGCGGGCGCGGCCGACCCGGCGGGCACCGTCCCGATCGTCCAGGCCGGCCACCCGGCGCTGCGGATGCGCGCGGTGCCGTTCGACGGCCAGGTGGGCGACGACGAGCTCGCGGCGCTGGTCGCGCTGATGCGGCGCACCATGCACGCCGCCCCGGGCGTGGGGCTCGCGGCGCCGCAGATCGGCCTGCCGCTCGCGCTCGCGGTGCTCGCCGACCCCGGCGCCGGCGACACCGAGGTCGGGCGGGTGCGCGAGCGGCCCGAGCTGGCCTTCCGCGTGCTCGTGAACCCGGCCTACGAGCCCGTGCCCGGCGAGGAGCCGGAGCGGGTGACGTTCTACGAGGGCTGCCTCAGCGTCGTCGGCTACCAGGCCGTGGTCCCGCGGCTGCGCCGGCTCCGGCTGACCGGGCTCGACGAGACCGGCGCCGCGCTCGACGAGGTCGTGCAGGGCTGGCCCGCACGCATCGTGCAGCACGAGACGGACCATCTCAACGGGACGCTGTACCTCGACCGGGCGCACCCCCGGTCGCTGTCGGCGACCGACGAGCTCGGCGCGCACTGGGCGACGGAGCCCCGGCCGGCCGAGGCCGCGCGCACGCTCGGGTTCCCGCTGGAGGGCTGACCCGCTCCGCGACCGCGCGGGTCGCGCGTGCCCGGACACCCCGCGCGGGCTCCGGTGCCCGGGCGCCCCGCGGACGTCCGCCGCGGATCCCGCCCGGAGCGTTCACCGGGCCGTCACCGAAAGCCCGTGACCCGTGTCGGTGCCCCGTGATTCGCTGGGCCGACGAGCAGACGCACGGGCGACGCACAGGTGCCGCACCGGCGCGGCACGGCCCGCTCCCGGCCGACGACGGGGCGCGGCCGGTCCGCCGGGAGGCGGACCCGGGGGGTCCCCGACGTCGTCCCCGGGGCCGATGCCGGGGTGCGAGACCCGCGGTGAGGATGGGGGGAGGACCAGGGGGTACTCGGGGGAGTCCCCGATGGTAGGGGCCCGCGGGGCCCTCCTAGCGTGGAGGACGCCGGCAGGTCCGCCCGACGGCGGCCGCCACCCAACACCCGGGAGCTGATGAACGTGCTGCAGGACTGGATCGGCGCCATCGAGGGGTGGGTGCCCGCCCTCGCCGAGTCGCTCTGGGTGTTCCCGGCGCTGTTCCTGTTCGCCACGATCGACGGCTTCTTCCCGCCGATCCCGAGCGAGTCCGTGGTCATCGCGCTGTCGTCGCTGGCGGTGGCGCACGGCGAGCCGAACATCGCGCTCGTCGTGCTGGCCGCCGCGCTCGGCGCCTTCACCGGCGACCAGATCGCCTACCTGATCGGCTCCCGGGTCGACGTGCACCGGCTCAAGGTGTTCCGCACCCCGCGCGGCCGCAAGGCGCTGGCCTGGGCGGAGCACGCGCTCGAGCACCGCGGGTCGTCGTTCATCCTGGCGGCGCGGTACATCCCCGTGGGCCGCGTGGCGGTCAACATGACGGCGGGCGCGCTGGGCTACCCGCGCAGGCGGTTCGTCGGGCTCACCGCGCTGGCCGCCGTGACGTGGGCGGCGTACGGCTCGCTGGTCGGCGCGGGCTTCGGGCTGTGGCTCGAGGACCACCCGGCGATCGCAGTGGTCGCCGGCGTCGTGGTCGGCACGCTGGTCGGCATCGGGATCGACTGGGTCATGCGGCGCGTGACCGGCATGGACCGGTTCCGGCGCGGCGCGGGCGCGGGGTCGGCCGAGGCCGGCGCCGCCGACCGCGGCGACGGACCGGACGGCGGGCCGAGCGCCGGCGTCGCGGCTCCGAACGCGCCGGCACCCGGTGCGGCGGCCCAGGGGGCGGCGGCACGGGGCGCGGAGTCGCGGGGCGCGGCGACGCGGGGAGCGGCGGCGGGTACGCCGGCAACGGGCACCCCGGCACCGGGCACCCCGGCACCGGGCCCGGCTCCGGTCAACGGCCGGCCCGCCCCCGGCCCCCGCGCTCCGGTCGCCCCTCCCCGCGCCGCCGCGGCGGCCGCGACCGCCGCAGCGGCCTGCGCCGTCGGCGACGACCCCCGGGTCACGTCCCGGCAACGATCGGGCCCCGCCCGCTAACGATCCGGCATCATCGCCCGGGCCGTCCCCGGCCCGCGCCTACGCTCGGTGCGGGCCACGACGGCGTCGCCCCCGACGGCGGAGGCCGGGCAGACGCCCGCGCCTTCGCCCTGGGCAGCGGACGGGCGACGGAGGAGCGGCGAGATGGTGGCACCGCGTCCTCGTGCACCCCGGAGGTCCCTGGCGGCCGGCCTCGCGGCCTTGGCCCTCGGCGCGCTCGCGGCCTGCTCGGGCGGCGGGGGCACCGCGTCGTCCGCGGCGGACGCGGGCCTCGGGGCGTCCGCCCGCGCGGCGGTGTCGTCGGGCGCGGACTGCCTGGCGCCCCAGGTGCTCGACGCGCTCGGGTTCGCCGGCGCCGCGTCCGGCAGCACCGCGCACCCGGACGTGCCCGAGGCCGGGCCGGTGCCCGAGGACTTCGCGGCCGTCTCGGCGGTGCTGTGCACGACGGGGGAGACGCTGACCGACGCCGCCGGGCGGTGGGCGGCGGTGACGGCCACGCGCCTCGAGGGCGACGTCCGGCCGCTGCTCACCGCGCTCACCGGGTCGACGACGCGGCCGGCGGCCGGCACCTCCTCCTCGCCGTGCGCGGACGGCGCGGACCGCGCGGACCTGTGGCTGGTGGACGCGCTCGGCGCCGCCGTGCGCGTCGCGCTGCCGGCCGGCGGGTGCGGCGCCCTGCCCGTGGCGGTCACGGAGGGGCTCGACGCGCTCGACGCCGTGGACGTCGAGCACTACCCGGTCGAGCTGGTCGGGCCGCGCGCGACCTCGTCCCCGACCCCGGGCTGACGGCCCGGGCCGGACGGGAGCCCGCCCCGGCCCGCGTCGGTCAGAGCTTGCGGAGCCGCACGCGCCGCACGGAGTGGTCGCCGCCCTTGGTGAGCACGAGCGTCGCCCGGCTGCGGGTCGGCAGGATGTTCCGCACCAGGTTCGGCGCGTTGATCGCGTCCCAGATGCTCTCGGCGCGCGCGACGGCCTCGTCGTCGCTCAGCCCGGCGTACCGGTGGAAGTACGACTCCGGCCGGGCGAACGCCGTCGACCGCAGGGACAGGAACCGGTCGACGTACCACTGCCGCACGTCGGACGTGCGGGCGTCGACGTAGATCGAGAAGTCGAAGAAGTCGCTGACCGCCAGGTTCGACGTGCTGGAGGTGCCGGCCGCGGACGGCGCGGGCTGCAGGACGTTGAGGCCCTCCACGATGAGCACGTCCGGGCGGCGCACGACGACCTCGGCGCCCGGGACGATGTCGTAGGTGACGTGGTCGTACACCGGCGCCCGCACCTCGTCGTGCCCGGCCTTGACCTTCGACACGAACTGCAGCAGCGCCCGCCGGTCGTACGACTCCGGGAAGCCCTTGCGGTCCATCAGGCCGCGCCGCTCGAGCTCGGCGTTCGGGTGCAGGAACCCGTCGGTGGTCATCAGGGCGACGTTCGGGGTCGCGGGCCAGCGCGCCATCAGCTCGCGGAGCAGGCGGGCCGTCGTCGACTTGCCCACCGCGACCGACCCCGCGACGCCGATCACGAACGGGGTGCGCGGGGTGTCCTCGCGCAGGAAGGTCGACGCCGCGGCGTGCAGGCGTCGGGTCGCGGTCACGTGCAGGTCGAGCAGCCGGGACAGCGGGCGGTAGATCGCGTCGACCTCCGCCAGGTCGATCGGGTCGCCGAGCCCGCGCAGCCGGGTGACGTCGTCGTCGGTCAGCGGCAGGGGCGTGGACTCCGAGAGGCGGACCCACGACTCCCGGTCGAGCTCCACGTACGGGGAGGTCTGCCCGGGGACGTCGGTGGCGCGCACCCGACGATTCTGCACGATGCCGCGGGTCCCGCCCGCCGGGGCGCCGGACGTGACCTGCGCCGCGGCGGAGCGGCGGGGCGCGCGGATAGACTCCCGCCCATGTGTGGAATCGTCGGGTATGTCGGTGAGCACGAGCCGGACGGCCGTCCGCTCGGGGTCGTCCTGGAGGGTCTGCGCCGCCTGGAGTACCGGGGGTACGACTCGGCGGGCGTCGCGCTCGTCACCGGCGCGGGCGGCCTGGCCACCGCGAAGAAGGCGGGCAAGCTCGCGAACCTGACGGGGCTGCTCGAGGAGCAGCCCCTGCCGGGCGCGACCGCCGGCATCGGGCACACCCGCTGGGCGACCCACGGCGGCCCGACCGACGGCAACGCGCACCCGCACGTCGCCGGCGGCGTCGCGCTGATCCACAACGGCATCGTGGAGAACTTCGCGGTCCTCAAGGAGGAGCTGATCGCCGACGGCGCCGAGCTGCTGTCCGAGACCGACACCGAGGTCGTCGCGCACCTCGTCGCGCGCGCCTACGACGAGGTCAAGGACCTCGGTGAGGCCATGCGCCAGGTCGTCCGCCGCCTGCACGGCACGTTCACCCTGCTCGCGGTGCACGCCGACCACCCCGACACGGTGGTGGGCGCCCGGCACGACTCCCCGCTGGTCGTCGGCCTCGGCGACGGGGCGAACTACCTCGGCTCCGACGTGGCCGCGTTCATCGCGGAGACCCGCCGGGCGCTCGAGCTCGCGCAGGACCAGGTCGTCGTCATCACGCCGCGCTCCGTGACCGTGACCGACTTCGACGGCAACCCGGCCGAGGGTCGCGAGTACACGATCGACTGGGACGCCGCGGCCGCCGAGAAGGGCGGGTTCCGCTCCTTCATGGAGAAGGAGATCGCGGACCAGCCGCAGGCCGTGCAGGACACCCTGCTGGGCCGCACGGACACCCAGGGCCGGCTGATCCTCGACGACCTCAAGATCGACGAGTCGGTGCTCCGCTCGGTCGACAAGATCATCGTGATCGCCTGCGGCACCGCCGCCTACTCGGGCCACGTCGCCAAGTACGCGATCGAGCACTGGTGCCGGATCCCCGTCGAGGTCGAGCTGGCGCACGAGTTCCGCTACCGCGACCCGATCCTGGACGAGCGCACGCTGGTCGTCGCGATCTCCCAGTCGGGCGAGACCATGGACACGCTGATGGCGGTCCGGCACGCGCGCGAGCAGGGCGCGAAGGTCCTCGCGATCTGCAACACCCACGGGTCGACGATCCCGCGCGAGTCCGACGCGGTGCTCTACACGCACGCCGGCCCCGAGGTGGCGGTCGCGTCGACGAAGGCGTTCCTCGCGCAGATCACCGCGGCCTACCTGCTGGGCCTGTACCTGGCGCAGCTGCGCGGCAACAAGTTCGCGGACGAGATCGCCGAGATCCTCGACGACCTGCGCGCGATGCCGGAGAAGATCCAGGAGGTCCTCGACCGGTCCGGGCGGGTGCGGGAGATCGCCCGCTGGATGGCCGACACCTCGTCGGTGCTGTTCCTCGGCCGGCACGTCGGGTTCCCGGTGGCCCTGGAGGGCGCGCTCAAGCTCAAGGAGATCGCGTACATCCACGCCGAGGGCTTCGCCGCCGGCGAGCTCAAGCACGGCCCGATCGCGCTGATCGAGCCGGGCCAGCCCGTGTTCGTGATCGTGCCCAGCCCGCGCGGCCGGGACTCGCTGCACTCGAAGGTCGTCTCCAACATCCAGGAGATCCGGGCCCGCGGCGCGCGGACCCTGGTCATCGCGGAGGACGGCGACGAGGCGGTGCGGGCGTACGCCGACGAGGTGTTCTACGTCCCGCAGACGCCGACCCTGCTGGCGCCGCTGCTGTCCGTGGTGCCGCTGCAGATCTTCGCGTGCGAGCTCGCCACGGCCCGCGGCCTGGACGTCGACCAGCCGCGGAACCTGGCGAAGTCGGTCACCGTCGAGTGATCGTCGGCGTCGGGATCGACGTCGTCGACGTCGCCCGGTTCATGGCGACGGTCGAGCGGGTGCCCGCCCTGCGCGTGCGCCTGTTCACGCCCGAGGAGCGGGAGCTGCCGCCGGCCTCGCTGGCCGCGCGGTTCGCCGCGAAGGAGGCGATCGCGAAGTCGCTCGGCGCGCCGGCGGGGATGTCCTGGCAGGACGCCACGGTGCGCCGGGTGCTCGGCGAGCAGCCGGTCGTCGAGGTCACGGGCACGGTCGCCGCCGCGGCGGGACGCCTGGGCGTGACCCGGTTCCACCTGTCCCTCAGCCACGACGCGGGCATCGCGTCGGCCATGGTGGTCGCGGAGTCGGACTGATCGCGCGAGGCGGTTGCCGAGTGTCCAGAAACCCGGGTACGGATCAGGACGAACCGGGCGGGTTTCTGGACACTCGACGCGCGCGGCGGCTCGCGAGGGCCGCGCGGATCCACCCGGTCGCGCGGGCCGGGTCGCGGACGTCGTCGGCGGTGCAGGTGATCAGGCGCCAGCCCGCGTGCTCCAGCGCCTGCCGCCGGGCGACGTCGCGGCGCCACGCGCGCGGCTCGGTCCGGTGGACGTCGCCGTCGTACTCGACGGCGACGCGCTCGTCCCGGTAGCTCAGGTCGGGCAGCGCGACGAACCGGCCGTCCCGGTCGTGCACCGGGCGGTTGACGACCGGGCAGGGCAGCCCGGCCGCGACGAGCGCGAGGCGGAGGCGTGTCTCCTGACAGCTGTCCGTCCCGGCGCGCACGAGCGGCAGCGCATCCCGGAGTCGCCGCGCTCCCCGAGCGCCGGGCGCGAGCCGGTCGACGGCCCGCTTCAGGTCCCGGAGCGCGGCGACGGGCGCGCGTCGGCGGAGGAGGGCGTCGCCGAGCACGACCAGCTCGGTGTCGTCGAGCTCGCCCGCGAGCTGAGTCCACAGCCGCGACGGCAGGACGACGGGCAGGCCGTCGCGGACGAGCACGGGCTCGCGTCCCGCCGGCCGGCTGTGGCTCTGCACCCCGAGCCGCCGGGGACGGCGGACGGTCTCCGGCACCTCCACGTGCACGTCGTCCGGCCGTCGGAGGCCGCGCGGGCGGTCCACCCCCAGCAGGTGGAGGGCGGTCGCGTGGCTGAACACCGCCGCCGGGGGCAGCACCGGGAGCAGCTCGCGGCAGCGCGCGGGGAGGTCGTCCGCCCGGGGCCGGACCGCGCCCGTGCGGACGCCGCGGGTCGGACGGCGCAGCCCGGCGCCGTCCAGGTCGGTCGCGGAGAGCCCGGCCGCGCGGCCCTCGGCGAGCGTGAACGCGCGGCCCGCCAGGGACTCCGGGAGCGCTCGCGAGCCGTCGGTCACCCAGCGACTCTCCCGCGGACTATCCGACCGCGGAGGTCTGCGCGCCCCCCCTGTGGATGAGCTCCGCGCCGAGTGTCCAGAAACGCGACCGTTCTGGACGGGTATGTCCGCGGGGTTCTGGACAGTCGGCGTTGAGGGGGTCAGCGGAGGGCCGGGACGACCTCGCGCTCGAAGAGCTCGATGCCGGAGCGGTCGTAGGCCGCCTCGGCGAAGTACGTGATGGCGTAGGTCATGCCGAGGGCCTGCAGCTCGGTGAGCTTCTCGACGATCTGCTCCGGCGTGCCGACCAGCGGGCCGTTGCGGAAGTCCTCGGCGGTCTTCGGCGCCTGGTCCGGGACGGTGCGGGCGTAGTGCTCCTCGATCCAGGCGATGCGGTCGTCGACCTCGGCCTCCGTCGAGCCGATCACCACGTTGTAGTTGGCCGACCGCGTGATCTCGTCGTAGTTCCGGCCGATCGCGGCGCAGTGCTCCTGGAGCACCCGGCTCTTGTGCGCGAACCCGGCGGGGGTGCCGTCGAAGTTGGTGTACGCGGCGTGCTCGGCCGCGACGCGCAGGGTCTTGCGCTCGCCGCCGCCCGCGATCCACAGCGGCGGGCCGTCGACCTGCAGCGGCAGCGGCGACAGCTGGGCGCCGTCGACCTGGTAGTGCGCGCCGTCGAGGGTCGCGACCCCGTTGGTCCACAGCTGCTTCATGATCTGCACGCCCTCGTCGAGCATGGCGATCCGCTCGCCCGCCCGCGGGAAGCCGTACCCGTAGGCGCGCCACTCGTGCTCGTACCAGCCGGCGCCGATGCCCATCTGGACCCGCCCGCCGGAGATGATGTCGGCGGTGGCCGCGACCTTCGCGAGGTAGGCCGGGTTCCGGTAGGCCATGCAGGTGCACATCTGGCCGAGCGTCACGCGGCTGGTCGTGGCCGCGTAGGCGTTCATGAGGCTCCAGGCCTCGTGGGTGGCCTCGCCGTTGGGCTCGGGCACCGCGTGGAAGTGGTCGTAGACCCAGATCGAGTCGAAGGCGTCGCCCTGGTCGGCGTAGGTGGCGAGGCCGCTCATCACGGACCAGTGGTCGCGGGCGTCGATGCCCGTGAGGTCCTGCCGCCAGCCCTGGGGGATGAAGAGTCCGAAGCGCATGCGCGCAACGTAACCCTGACGGGGCCGGAGCGCCGTCCGGCGGCCACCCACGCAGCGGCGCGGGGAGCGCCGGCGACCACCATCCCGCAGAGCACGCGCGCGGGGCCCGGGCCTCGGCCAGGATGGACGCATGATCCTGGGGTACACGGCGGCCGAGGTCCGTGCGGCGGAGGAGCCGCTGCTCGCGCGGGGGGTGCCGCTCATGCAGCACGCCGCGTTCGCGCTGGCGGGGCGGGTCGCCGCCGAGCTGGCCGAGCGGCGCGGGCAGGTGCGCGGCGCGACGGTGGTGGCGCTGGTCGGGTCGGGCAACAACGGCGGTGACGCGCTGCACGCGGGGGCGTTCCTCGCCCGGCGCGGGGTGTCGGTGGTCGCGGTGTGCGCGACCGACGAGCCGCACGCCGAGGGGCTGGCGGCGCTGCGCCGGGCCGGCGGGCGGGCCGTGCGGGCGGTGGACGCGGACCCGGGCGCAGGGGACCACGCGGCGGTCGGCGGGGCGGCGGACGGCGGGGCGGACGGCGGGGCGGCGGACGGCGGGCCGGACCGCGCGGCGGCGGACGGCGGGGCGGACCGTGCCGCGGCAGGCGACCGCGGGGCATCCGCGGTCGGCACCTCGGCCGCCCCCGACCGCGTGCGCGGCGCCGGCCCCGACGGCCTGCCGGGCGTCTGGCTCGGCGACGCCGTGGCCGAGGCCTACGCCGCCGACGTCGTGCTGGACGGCCTGCTCGGCATCGGCGGCCGGGGCGCGCCGCGCGGCACGGCGGGGCTGCTGGCCGGGCTGCTCTCCGACCTGCTCGAGTCCGAGGACGCCGGCGCGGCGGGCGGCGGCCCGCGCAGCGCGGCGGAGGCCGGCGGCGGCCCGCTGGTCGTCGCGGTCGACCTGCCGAGCGGCATCGGGGTGGACGACGGCGCGCTGCCGGACGGCCCGGTGCTGCCGGCCGGGCTGACGGTGACGTTCGGCGCGGCGAAGCCCGGCCTGCTGCTGCCGCCGGCGTCCCGGCGTGCGGGGCGGGTCGAGGTCGTCGACCTGGGGCTGCCGCTGCCGGAGCGCCCGTCGGCCGCGCGCCTGGCGCCCGCCGACGTGGCGGCGCTGTGGCCGGTCCCGGGGCCGGAGGACCACAAGTACAGCCGCGGGGTGCTCGGCGTCGTGGCGGGCACGCCCGCCTACCCGGGCGCGGCCGTGCTCACGGTGTCGGCGGCGGCGCTGTCGGGCGTCGGCATGGTCCGGTACGTCGGCCCGTCCGCGGTCGCGCGGTCGGTGCTCGCTGCCCGCCCCGAGGTCGTCGCGGGGGAGGGGCGGGTGCAGGCGTGGCTGCTCGGCCCCGGGGTCGACCCGCGCCACGCGAAGCAGGCCCGGCGGCTCACGGACGCGCTGCACGCGGCGCTCGCGGAGGGCCTGCCCGCCGTGCTCGACGCCGGGGCGCTCGCGCTGGCGCCGCGGGAGCTCGCGCCGTGGTGCGTGCTGACCCCGCACGCCGGGGAGCTGGCGACGCTGCTCGGCCGGCTCGGCGAGGACGTCGACCGGGCGGAGGTCGAGGCGGAGCCGCTGCGCTGGGCGCGCCGCGCGCACGAGCTGACCGGCGCGACGGTGCTGCTCAAGGGCTCGACGACGGTCGTCGTGGGCGCGGGGGGCGCGGTGTACGCGCAGGGCGACGCCCCGGGCTGGCTCGCGACCGCGGGGTCAGGCGACGTGCTCGCGGGGGTGCTGGGCGCGCTGCTCGCCGGCCGCGCCGCGGACGTGCTGGCCGACCCGCCGCTCGCCGCCGCGCTGGCCGCCGCGGCGGCGCTGGTGCACGGCCGGGCGGCGGACGTCGCGGTGCCGGGCGGACCCGTCACCGCCCTGGGCGTCGCGCACGCGCTGCCGGCGACCGTGGCCGGGGTGCTCCGTGGCTGACCCGCGCGACGACGCCGTCGCCCCCGACGGCGCGACCGCCCCCGCCTCGCCCGCCGCCGCGCCTGCCGACGCGGCCCCCGCCTCGCCCGCCCCCGCGCCTGCCGCCGCCGCGCCCGCCGCCGCGGCCCCCGCCGCCGCCCCGCTCCGCGGGGACCTGCTCCGCCGGGTCGCCGCCCTGCTGGACCCGCCGGCCGACGGCACCGCCCCGGCCCGCCGGCTGCTCGGGATCGCGGGCGCGCCCGGCGCGGGCAAGTCGACGCTGAGCGCGCAGATCCTCGCCGCGTTCCCCGGGCGGTGCGTGGTCGTGCCGATGGACGGCTTCCACCTCGCGCAGACCGAGCTCGAGCGGCTCGGCCGCGCCGACCGCAAGGGCGCGCCCGACACGTTCGACGCCGCGGGCTACGTGGCGCTGCTGCGCCGGCTGCGCGCCCCGGTCCCGGGCGAGACGGTGTATGCGCCCGAGTACCGGCGCGACCTGCGCAACGGGGTGGCCGGTGCGATCGCCGTGCCCGCCGACGTGCCGCTGGTGGTCACAGAGGGCAACTACCTGCTGCTCGAGGAGCACGGGTTCGCGCCGGTCCGGGACCTGCTGGACGTGTGCTGGTTCGTCGACCTGCCGGAGGAGGTGCGGGCGGAACGGCTGGTGGCCCGGCACGAGCTGTTCGGCAAGCCCTCGGCCGCCGCGTACGCGTGGACGCACGGGCCGGACCAGCGCAACGCGGACCTCGTCGCGGCGACCCGCTCCCGCGCGGACGCCGTCGTCACCGTCGACTGACCGGCTCCGCCGCGCGCCCGCGCGAGGCACCCGCGCGCCGGTGGGAGACTGGGTCCGTGAGCAGGTTTCCCGCGCGGGCGGTCGTGGACCTCGGGGCCGTGCGTGCCAACGCGCGGACCCTGGGCGACCTCGCCCCGACGGCGCAGCTCATGGCGGTCGTGAAGGCGGACGCCTACGGCCACGGCCTGCTGCCGGTCGCGCGCGCCGCGGTCGAGGGCGGCGCGACGTGGCTGGGCGTCGCCCAGGTGTCGGAGGCGCTCGCGCTGCGCGCCGGCGGCGTGACGGCCCGTGTCCTGACCTGGCTGTACGCGCCCGGCGCCCCGCTGGCCGAGGCGGTCGCCGCCGACGTCGACCTGTCCGTCGCCGCCCCGTGGGCGCTGCGCGAGGTCGCGGACGCCGCCCGCGCCGCCGGCCACGCGGCGCGGATCCACGTGAAGGTCGACACCGGGCTCGGCCGCAACGGGCTGACCCCGGACGACCTGCCGGCGGTCGTCGACGAGGCGCTCCGGCTCGAGGCCCAGGGCGTCGTCCGGCTGGTCGGCATCTGGTCGCACCTGGCGTTCGCCGACGAGCCCGGCCACCCGAGCCTGCACGCGCAGGGCGATCTGCTGCGCGCCGCCGCGGCGGACGCCGAGGCGCGGGGCGCCCGGTTCGAGGTGCGGCACATCGCCGCCTCGGCCTCGACGCTGACGGACCCGGAGCTCCACCTGGACCTCGTGCGGCCCGGCATCGCGCTCTACGGCCTGACCCCGGTGCCGCAGCTCGGCGGGCCGGAGCGGTTCGGGCTGGTGCCGGCGATGACGGTCGAGGCCGAGCTCGCGAACGTCAAGCGGCTGCCCGCCGGCCACGGCGTGTCGTACGGCCACCACTACGTGACGCCGCGGGACACGGTGCTGGGCGTGGTCCCGCTCGGGTACGCGGACGGGGTGCCCCGGCACGCCTCCGGCCAGGACGGCGCGCCCGGGGCCCCGCTGGGTGTCGGCGGCCGGCGGCTGGCGATCGCCGGGCGGGTCTGCATGGACCAGGTCATGGTCGACCTCGGCCCGGGCGCGACCGAGCGGGCCGGCGACCGCGTCGTGCTGTTCGGCACCGGGGCGGACGGCGGCCCGACGGCCCAGGGCTGGGCCGACGCGGCGGGCACCATCAGCTACGAGATCGTCACCCGGCTCGGTGCCCGGGTGCCGCGGGTGTACGTGGACGGCGGCCGGGAGGTCCCGGCGAGCGGCGCGGAGCGCGTCGCGGAGGGAGTGGCGTGAGCGAGCAGGACGGGGCGACCGCGGCGGTCGCCGAGGTGACGGTCGACCTCGCGGACGCGGACGCGACGCGCGGGTACGGCGAGGCGCTCGCGGCGCTGCTGCGGCCGGGCGACCTCGTCGTGCTGACCGGCGACCTCGGGGCGGGCAAGACGACGCTGACCCAGGGCATCGGCACCGGGCTCGGCGTGCGCGGCGCGGTCGCGTCGCCGACGTTCGTGATCGCGCGGGTGCACCCGCCGCTGCCGCGCCCGGACGGCTCGGCCGGCCCGACGCTGGTGCACGTCGACGCCTACCGGCTCGGCTCGCTGGACGAGGTCGACGCGCTCGACCTGGACGCCTCGCTCGACGAGTCGGTGACCGTCGTCGAGTGGGGCGAGGGGCTGGTCGAGGCGCTCGCCGACGACCGGCTCGAGGTCGCCCTGCGCCGCCCCCGCGGGGCCGACGCCGCCGGCGCCCCGCCGGACGCCGAGGACGCCGCCGCGGGCGTGCGGGCCGTGACCGTCCGCGCGCGCGGCGAGCGGTGGCGCGGCGTGGCCCTGCCCACCGGCCCCGCGACCACCTGACCCCGGGCCGCCCGCCCGCACCCGAGACACCCCCGACAACGAAGGAACCCCACCGGTGCCCGTCCTCGCGCTCGACACCTCCGCCGCCGCGTCCGCCGCCGTCGTCGACGACGCCGGCCGCACCCTGGCCACCCGGTCCACGGGCGAGGCCCGCCGGCACGCGGAGACTCTCACCCCGCTGCTCGACGCGGTGCTGGCCGAGGCGGGCGTCGCGCGCACGGAGCTGACCGCCGTCGTCGCGGGAACGGGCCCGGCGCCGTTCACCGGCCTGCGAGTCGGCCTGGTCACGGCGCGCACGCTCGGTCTGGCGCTGGGCGTCCCGGTGCACGGGGTGTCGTCGCTCGACGCGCTGGCGCTGGCGGCGGTCGCGGGCGCGGCGTCCGGCGCCGGCCCCGACCTGGACGGCCGCGAGCTGCTCGTCGTGACGGACGCGCGCCGCAAGGAGGTCTACTGGGCCCGGTACCGCGCGGTCGTGGGCGCCGGCACGGAGCCGTCGGTCGAGGCCGTCGAGGGCCCCGGCGTGGCCGCGCCGGCGGTCGTCGCCGAGCAGGGGCTGGACGGCCTGCTGCTCGTCGGCCCGGGCACCGCCCTGTACCCGGAGCTGCTGCCGCCGAGCCCCGGCACCCCGGACGCGGTCGACGCGGCGGACCTGGCGCGGGTGGCGCTGGCGCGGCTCGCGGTCGGCGGCGACGGCCTGGTGCTGCCGACCGAGCCTCTGTACCTGCGCCGCCCGGACGCCGTGCCGCCGGCCGCCGCGAAGCGGGCGCGGGCGTGACCACGCCGTCCGGGGACGACTCGGCGCCGGGCACCGCTCCCGACGGCCTCACCGCCGACGTCCTGATCCGGCCGCTCGTCGAGGCCGACCTCGACGCGCTCGAGGACCTGGAGGAGGCGCTGTTCGGCGCCGGGGCGTGGTCCCGCGCGTCGCTCGCCGAGGAGATCGCCGGCCCCGGCCGGTGGTACGTCGGCGCCCAGGACCGGGCGTCGGGCGAGCTCGTCGGGTACGCGGGCCTGTGGTTCGACGGCTACGACGGCCAGGTCATGACCGTCGGCACCCGCCCGGACGCGCAGGGCCACGGCGTCGGGCGGATGCTGCTCGACGCGCTGCTCGACCACGCGCGCGAGCTCGGCGCGGGCGACGTGCTGCTCGAGGTGCGGGTCGACAACGAGCCCGCGCTGCGGCTGTACGAGCGCGCGGGGTTCGAGCGGTTCGGCCGCCGCAAGGGGTACTACCAGCCCGAGAACGTCGACGCCTGGACGATGCGCCGCAAGGCCTGACGCGGTGCGGCGGGGCGCCCGGACGCGGCGAGGGCCCCGCCACCGGCCGGTGGCGGGGCCCTCGCGCGTCGGCGCTCAGATCGTGCGGGCGACGTCCTCGAAGTCGAGCCGGCCCTGGCGCGGGTGCGAGGCCGGCGTGCCGTCGGCGTCCGCGGGCATGGTGCCGACGTTCAGCACCATGAGGGACCGCCAGCCGGAGCCGGCCAGCAGGTCGGCGTCCAGGCCCGGCGCGTCGAAGCCGGTCATCGGGCCGACGTGCAGCCCGGCGGCACGCAGGCCGACGATCAGGTAGCCCGCCTGCAGGAACGCGTTGTCGCGGGACCAGCGGGCGCGGACGTCCGCCACGCCGGCGAAGTTGTCCCGTGCGCCGGGCACGTGCGGGGCCAGGCGGTGCAGCTGCTCGTGGAAGTCGAGGTCGGCGGCGACCACGACGCTGAGCGGCGCGCGCTGGGTCTTCGCCTTGTTGCCCTCGTTCATGTGCGCCACGAGGCGCTCGCGGCCCTCGGGGGAGCGGACGAGCAGCAGGCGCAGCGGCAGCGAGTTCATCGCGGTCGGGCCCCAGCGGACGACGTCCCAGACGGCGCGGACCTGCTCGTCGGTGACCTCGCCCTCGGCGAAGGTGTTGACGGTGCGCGCGTCCCGGAACACGAGGTCGACGACCTCCTGGGGTACGCGGAGGTCGGTCAGCGGCGCGGTGTCGGTGCTCATGGTTCGTTGAATGCACAACCACTCGCGGGTCATCCCGGTTGCCCGGGTGAACCGTGTCACACCGGGCGGGCGCCTAGAATCGGGCCATGCCTGAAGCGCCGCTCGTCCTGGGGATCGAGACGTCCTGCGACGAGACCGGGGTCGCCCTGGTCCGCGCCCACCCCGACCGCAGCGAGCTCCTGGTCGACGCCGTCGCGTCCTCCATGGACGAGCACGCGCGGTTCGGCGGGATCATCCCCGAGATCGCCTCGCGCGCCCACCTCGAGGCGATGATCCCGACCGTCGAGCGCGCGCTCGACACCGCCGGCGTCACGCTCGCGGACGTCGACGCGGTCGCCGTCACCGCGGGGCCCGGCCTGGTCGGCTCGCTCACCGTCGGCACCGCCGCCGCGAAGGCGCTCGCGTACGGCCTGGGCAAGCCGCTGTACGGCGTGAACCACGTCATCGGCCACGCTGCCGTCGACGAGCTGGTGCACGGCCTGTTCCCCGACCGCGTCATGGCGCTCGTCGTGTCCGGCGGCCACTCCAGCCTGCTGCTGATCGACGACGTCGTCACCGGCGTGCACGAGCTCGGCTCGACGCTCGACGACGCGGCGGGGGAGGCGTTCGACAAGGTCGGCCGCCTGCTCGGCCTGCCCTACCCCGGCGGCCCGCACATCGACCGCCTGGCGCGCGAGGGCGACCCGGCCGCGATCCGGTTCCCGCGCGGCCTCACCGCCGCCAAGGACCAGGCGAAGCACGCGGACGACTTCTCGTTCTCCGGCCTCAAGACCGCCGTGGCCCGCTGGGTCGAGGCGCGCGAGGACGCCGGCGAGGCGATCCCGCTCGAGGACGTGTCCGCGTCGTTCGCGGCGGCGGTCGCCGACGTCCTCACCGCCAAGACGATCGCCGCGTGCCGGAAGCACGGCGTCGACACGCTGGTCGTGGGCGGCGGGTTCTCCGCGAACTCGCAGCTGCGCGACATGGCGGCCGAGCGGTGCGCGGCGGCCGGGATCGACCTGCGGATCCCGCCGATCAGGTACTGCACGGACAACGGCGCGATGATCGCCGCGCTCGGCGCCGCGGTCGTGCGGCGCGGGCTGCCGGCGTCGGACTTCGCGATCGGCGTCGACTCGACGATGCCGCTGGAGACCGTGACGGTCTGACGGCGCCCCGGCCCGGCCCGTCCGTCGGCGACCGGGGGCCCGGACCGCGCGGTTCCGGGCCCGGCGTCAGAGCGGCCGGCCCGCCCGCATCTCCGCGACCAGCGACGCCACCACCGCGTCGAGCTCGCCGGCGTTCCGCCGCGCCACCGCCCGCTGCCGCTGGTACGACGCTCCCTTGCGCAGGATCACCCGGACCGCATCGAGCTCGGCGGAGCAGCCCAGCCGCTCGGCGACCGGTTCCAGGTCGACGAGCAGCCGCCCGACCGCGTCGGTGACGAGCTCCTCGTCGCCCGCCGCGTTCGTGATGATGATCGCGTCCATGCCGTAGCGCGCCGAGCGCCACTTGTTCTCCTGCGCGAACCACGGCGGGATCGTCGGCAGCGGCTCCCCGCGGTCCAGCAGCGTCGAGAAGTGCTCGACCAGGCAGTGCGTCAGCGCGGCGAGCGCGGTCACCTCCAGGAGGCTGGGGGAGCCGTCGCAGATCCGCGCCTCGATCGTGCCGAACCGCGGCGACGGCCGGACGTCCCAGCGCACCTCGTCGAACGCGTCGATGACGCCGGTGTGCAGCATGTCGCCGACGTACGCCTCGAGCTGGTCCCAGCGCTCGAACTGGAACGGCAGCCCCGCGGTCGGGAGCTGCTGGAACATCAGCGCGCGGTTCGACGCGTACCCGGTGTCCTTGCCGCCCCAGAACGGGCTCGACGCCGACAGCGACTGCAGGTGCGCGAACGTGGTCAGCAGCGCCCGCGAGATCGGGAGCACCTTGTCCCGGTCCTCGATGCCGACGTGGACGTGCACGCCGTAGATGAGCATCTGCCGGCCCCACCACTGCGTGCGGTCGATCAGGGTGGCGTACCGCTGCTTGTCGGTGACCTTCTGCTGCGCCCACCGGGCGAACGGGTGCGTGCCCGCGCTCATCAGCTCGACGCGCAGCGGGTCGGTGACGGTGCGGACCTCGTCGACCGCGCGCTGCAGGTCCGCGCCGGCCTCGCCCACGGTGCGGCACACGCCGGACACGACCTCGACGGTGTTGAGCAGCAGCTCCTGCTTGATCGCGGGGTGCTCGGCGGCGCCCGCCGGCCGGACCGCGTCGAGCACCGTGCTGGCCACCTGGCGCAGGTCGCCGGAGTCGGCGTCGACGAGCGCGAGCTCCCACTCGATCCCGACGGTCGACCGCTCGGACCGCGCGAACGGCAGCCGCGCGGGCGTGGTCATGCGGCGGCGCCGACGGGCTCGACGAGCAGCACCTGCTGCTGGCCGGCGACCCGGGTGAGCACGATCGTCGCGGCGGTCGTGCCGCGGAGGTCGAGCTGGCGGCGCAGCTGCTCCGGGACGACGGCGGTGCCGCGCTTCTTGATGGTGAGCGACCCGACCCCGCGCTCGCGCAGGTAGGCCCGCAGCCGCTTGAGCCCGAACGGCAGGGTGTCGAGGACGCGGTAGGCCGTGGCGAACGGCGTCGCGTGCAGGGCGTCGGAGGTCACGTAGGCGATCGTGCTGTCCACGAGCCGTCCCTGCACCTCGGCGGCGACCTCGGCGACCAGGCCCGCGCGGATGACGGCGCCGTCGGGCTCGTACAGGTAGGCGCCGACGGGTGCCACCTCCGCGCGGGCGGGCTCGGTGGCGGCACGCAGCAGGTCGGACCCGCCGCCGCTCCCGAGCAGCAGCGCCGACCGGCCGGGGCCCGCGGGCGCGAGCGGGCCGAACCACAGGCCGAGCTCGACGACGTCGCCGTCCACCGACACCCACTGCGCCTCGGCGTCGTCGGGCAGCGCGCTGTGCGGGACGCCGGGGCCGAGCTTGAGGCCGAGGGCGGGCACGCGGTCGCGGAGCGCCAGGACGTCGTCGAGCGGCGGCGCGTAGGCCGCGGGGTCGAACACCCGGCTGCCGCCCGACGTCCGGCGCGCCGGGTCGGCGTACACGCCGTCGACGCCCTCGGCGGCCAGGTCGACCGCGAGGCCGTCGCCGTGCCGCACCTCGGCCTCGGGGAAGGCGCGCAGGTTGATCGTGGCCAGCGCGGCGGTGGTCTCGTCGGCGTCGACCGCGAGCACCCGCAGCCCGACCCCGGCGAACGCCATCGCGTCGGCGCCCAGGCCGGAGGTCAGGTCGGCGACCCGCGTGACGCCGGCGGCGGCGTACCGGCGGGCGTGCTGCGCGGCGACCACCAGGCGGGTCGCCTGCTCGAGGCCCGCGGGGGTGAACAGCATGCCGTCGGCGAACTCGCCCAGCTTGTCGTGCGCCTTCGCCCGCAGCCGCGACTGGGTGAGCGCGGCGGCGACCAGGTCGGCGTCGAAGCCGTCCCGGCGCAGCCGCTCCGACAGGGCCATCGCGTGCCGCTCGTCGTACGGCGGCAGGGCGGACAGCAGGGCCCAGCCCTCGGGGCTGAGCAGCTTGGCGAGGCCGGACGCGTCCATCCCGCGATCCTCGCACGGGGCGGCTCGTTGGCACTCGCCTTGACCGAGTGCTAACGGGTTCCTAGAGTGCTGATCGGCACTCTCGTCACGAGAGTGCCAGCGCACCGCGCAGCCGCCGGCACCCGCGACGACGGCCGGCTGGACGGGGCGACAACGGACATCAGGCAGCACTCACACGCGAAGGGGAGGTCCGCTGTGTCGGTCTCCATCAAGCCGCTCGAGGACCGCATCGTCGTCAAGACGCTCGAGGCGGAGCAGACGACCGCCTCCGGTCTGGTCATCCCGGACAGCGCCAAGGAGAAGCCCCAGGAGGGCGAGGTCCTGGCCGTGGGCCCGGGTCGCATCGACGACAACGGCAACCGCGTCCCGCTCGACGTGGCGGTCGGTGACAAGGTCATCTACAGCAAGTACGGCGGCACCGAGGTCAAGTACGACGGCGAGGAGTACCTGATCCTCTCCGCGCGCGACATCCTGGCGGTCGTCACCAAGTGATGCCGTGGCGCCGGCCCCCTCGGGGTCGGCGCCGGGCTCGACGCAGGGCCCCCTCCGCGGACGGAGGGGGCCCTGCGTCGTCCCCGGGTCGGCGCTGCGCCGGGCCTGCCGCAGCGCCGAGTGGGCACTGGACGCGTCGAGCGGGCAACCAGGGGATGCCCACTCGACGCGTCCGATGCCCGCTCGCCGGGTCGCGTCGCCCGGCAGAGTTCTCGGTAGCCACTGCGGCCACTGCCGCGGCCGCGGCGCGAGCGCCCCGGGGGCGGACGCACGACGGGGCCCCTCCGCATGCGGAGGGGCCCCGTCGCTCGTGGACGGCGACCGTGCGGTGTCGCACCGCTCGACGGTCGCCACGACTCAGGTGGCGGCGCTCGGGCCGCCCGGCGGCTCGCGCCGCCGAGGCTCAGATGGCCTGGGTGGCGGTCCGGCCGGCGCGCTCGGCGAGGACGGCGGTGCGCTCGTCCTCGGACAGGCCGCCCCAGACGCCGTACGGCTCGCGGACCGCGAGGGACTGCTCGCGGCACTCGTTGATCACCGGGCAGCTCGCGCAGATCGCCTTGGCGGCCTCGGCGCGGCGACGGCGCGCGGCGCCCCGCTCGCCCTCCGGGTGGAAGAACAGGTCCTGGTCGGCGTCGCGGCACGCGCCCTGGTACTGCCACTCCCAGAGCTCCATCACGGGTCCCGGGAGGCGGGAGATCTCGGCCATGGGGGGTCCTCCATCCTGCGCGGCGCCGGGGCGCCGTTCTGGTGACGTGCGGGGGGCGGTCCTGCCGGCCGCGAAGTCTGGGACCGAGGTCCCTGGTGCGTCGGCTGAACTGCACTGATGAGGACAGTACAACCGCTTCAGCAGTTGTTCAAGACCGTGTCGCGAATCGCTTCGGCGCGAACCGCTTCGGTGCCGCCACCAGGGCTGGCGCGATTCGTGGCGCGGTTCAGCGGTGCGTACCCCCCGGGCTGACGCGATCCGCCCGTCCGCCGCTGGAAACCGCGTCAGATCCCCGGCACAATCGCCGGAGCGGGCCGCGGGACGAGCGGCGGGGACGAGACGGACGAGATGCAGCACAGCGAGGACGACGGGCCGACCGACGTCGACGGGCGCGACGCCGCCGGCGACGGGCGGGACGCCGCCGACGGCGCGTCCGAGGGCATCGAGCCCGACAGCCCGATCCTCACGGTCGCCGCCGTGGCCGCCCGGCTGGGCGTGGCCCCCGCGACGCTGCGTACCTGGGACCGGCGCTACGGGCTGGGCGCCTCCGAGCACACCGCGGGCGCGCACCGCCGGTACAGCACGGCGGACCTCGCCCGGCTGATGACGATGCGCTCGCTCACGCTCGACGGCGTGCCCCCGGCCGACGCGGCCCGGCTGGCGCGCGAGGGTGCGCCCGCCACGCTGCCCGAGCCGGTCGTGGCCCCGGACCGCGAGCGCGGGCCCGCGCCCCGGGACGCCGCCGCGGACGCGCCGTCCCGCCACCTCGCCGCGGTGCCGGACGCGCCCGACGACGACCGGGCCGACCGCGCCGACCACGACGACCCGGCGGCCCCGGCCCGCCCCGCCGCGGCCCCGGCCCGCCCCGCTGCCCCCGCGCCGTCCGCACGGGCGCCGCGCGCCGCCCGCCCGGCCACGCCGACCAGCGTGATCGA
>NZ_BONO01000020.1 GCF_016862755.1 Cellulomonas pakistanensis
GGCCCGGGCGCGCGCACCTCGCGGGGTGCGCGCGCCCGGGCCGTCCGCGCGTCCGGCGGCCGCGGGGTGTCGGCCGTCGAGTGTCCAGAACTCGGGTGACGAACCGGGACGAGCCGCCCGGCGTTGTGGACACTCGGCGTGCGGGGTCAGGCGGGCTCGGCGCCGCGGAAGGCCGCCAGGCGCTCGTGCTGCTCCGCGACCGCGCGCCGCAGGCCCGCGTCCCACGGGACCCACGGGTCGAGCTCGAGCGCGAGGCGCCGCCCCTTCGCGCGCGGGCGCCAGGTGCCGACGACCGCGCCGTCCGCCAGCACCGCGCCCGGCCGGCCGAGCACCGGCCACAGCGCTCTGGCGCGCGCCGGGTCGGCGACGAGCACGTGCCGGTCCCGCGCCTGGAGGAACAGGTCGTAGGGGCCGAGCAGCCGGACCACCGGCTCGCGGTCCCGGGCGCCGGCGCCGAGCAGCGCCGGCAGGTCGTCCGCCAGGAGCGCTGCCGCGGTTCCGTCGACCTCGACCGGCACCGCGTCGTCCGGCCAGCGCCGCCTGACGTCCGCCGCGGGCGCGTCGAGGTACGCCGCCACGTCCCGCGGGGTCGCGGGGCCGAGCAGGTGCAGGACGCTGCGGACGGGGTCGAGCCGGGTCGCGGCGTCCGCGCCGCCGGCGCCGTCCGCCCCGTCCCGGTCGTCCGCCCCGTCCCGGTCGACCGCCCCGACCTGCCCGGCGGGGAACCCCGGCGCCCGGCGCAGCACCGGGGGAGAGGTGCCCGGCTCGAGCTCCAGCCCGGCGTGCAGCGCGCCGAGCCGGAACGGCATCTCGAACATGTGCGTCGCGCCGCACGCGCGGCACCAGCGCAGGTACGGCTCGTCGAGCTCCGCGGTCATCCGCGTCGAGAGCGCGCCCTTGCCGGTGGGCTCGGCGACGACCGCGTGCATGGTCCGGGCGACGTGGGCGAGGGCGTCGACCGGCCGGATCCCCGCGGCCCGCAGCGGCTTCGCGGCGTCGTAGATCCGCTTCCCGGCGTCCGCGTCCGAGTACGGCCGCAGCGCGCGCTGCACCGCCGGCAGGTCGGCGCGGCGGTACGCGTGCGGCGCGCCGCGGACGCTCCAGGCGACCGCGAGGTCCTCGGGCCAGGCGCCCGCGGCCACCGGCACGCCGCGCAGCGCGAGCGCCCACAGCGCCCCGTCCGGGCCGGTGCCCTGCACGCCGGCGTCGAGCACGGCGGCGTCGGTCGCGGCGCGCGCCGGATCGGTCGCGCGGTCGAGCTGCTGCGCCCGGACGCGGTACCGGCGGACCTGGTCGGCGGTGACGCGGTCGGTCATGCCCCGAGCGTCCCACCCGCCGCGGCAGCCGTCACGAGGGCGCCGCGGTCGCCGCCGGCTCCGCCGCGCCGCCGCCCGCCCCACCCGAGCCCGCCCGCCCCACCCGAGCCCGCCCGCCCGCCCCATCCCTGACGCCGAGAATGCAGAAGATGCGGGGTTCGTGTGCCCGGAACCCCGCAACAAGTGCAAGCTCGGCGCCCTGGGCGGCGGAGGCCGGCGAGCGGGGGTGGTCCTGTCCTCACGCTGTGGCGCGCGTCACCGACACGCACCCCGGCGGCGCGGGGTCCCGGCCGAGCACGCGGGTGGCGGCTACCGTGAGGATCATGGCCGCCCGTCCGTCCTCCACCGCCACCCGTGCGGCAGCGACCTCGTCGCGCGCCCGCACCGCGGCACCGGCGGGGCGCGCGTCCGGCTCCGGCTCGCGCGGCCCCGCGAAGAACGCCGCCCCGCCGCCCCCGCCGCGCCCCGCGCTGCCGATCCGCATCGTGCGCGGCATCTGGATGGGCGCCGCCCACGTCGTCGGCGGCGCCGCGCGCCGGGTCGGCCACGGCGCCCGCGACCTCGACCCCGCGCTGCGTCGCGACGGCGCCGCGTTCTTCCTGATCGCGCTCGCGATCGTCGTCGCCGCGCGCGAGTGGTGGGGCCTGGACGGCATGGCGGGCGACGCCGTGCACGTCGTGGTCGCCGGCACGTTCGGCCGCGTCGCGGTCGCCGTCCCGGTCGCCCTGGTCGGCATCGCGGTCCGGCTCATGCGGCACCCCGAGCGCAACCAGGCGAACTCCCGGATCAGCATCGGCCTCACCGCGATCACGCTGGCCGCCTGCGCGCTCGTGCACGTCCAGCAGGACCTGCCCGCCCCGTCGGGCGGCTTCGAGGCGGTCCGGGACGCCGGCGGCATCGTGGGCTACCTGGTCGGCACGCCGCTCGTCAGCCTGGTGACCGCCTGGGCGGCCGTGCCGCTGCTGGTGCTGCTCGCGTTCTTCGGCGTGCTGGTCGTCACCGCGACCCCCGTCAACCAGATCGGCCCGCGCCTGCGCGGCGTCTACGACCGGCTGACCGGCAACCACCGCGAGGACGAGGTCGTCGAGGACGACGACGCGCCGCTCGTCATCAACGCCGGCCACACGGCGATCGACGAGGAGCCCGCCAAGCCGTCCCGCCGGAAGCTGATGGACCGGCTCAAGAAGCGCGCGGCGGCCGACCTCGGGGACCCCGACGCCCTCGACGAGTACGCCGGCGACGAGGCCTTCGAGCGCGCCGCCTACGTCGAGCGCATGCGCCGCGAGGAGGACGCGACCGCGGTCCTCGACCCGGACGACGTCGCCGACGACGAGCTGCCGGCCCCGGGCACCGCCCCGACCCAGGCCGTGACGGCGGTCGGCGCCGCCACCGCGACCCCCGCGGCCACTGCGGCGGACGAGGTCCCCGCGCAGCGGCCGGACCCGGTGGCCCCGCCCACGACCGGCGTGCCGCGCGGCGAGCAGCCGATGCTCGGCGGCGACGTGCTCTACACGCTGCCGGACGAGAACGCGCTGGCGAAGGGCGCGCCGCACAAGGTGCGCTCCGCCGCGAACGACCGCGTGGTCGAGGCGCTGACCGGCGTCCTGGAGAACTTCGAGATCGACGCCCAGGTCACCGGCTTCACGCGCGGCCCGACCGTCACGCGGTACGAGGTCGAGCTCGGCAAGGGCGTGAAGGTCGAGCGCGTCACGGCGCTCAGCAAGAACATCGCCTACGCCGTGGCGTCGGCGGACGTGCGCATCCTGTCGCCGATCCCCGGCAAGTCGGCCATCGGCATCGAGATCCCCAACACCGACCGCGAGACCGTGTCGCTCGGCGACGTGCTCCGGTCCAGCGCGGCCCGGCGCTCCGAGCACCCGATGGTGATCGGCGTCGGCAAGGACGTCGAGGGCGGCTACGTCACGGCGAACCTGGCGAAGATGCCGCACATGCTCGTCGCGGGTGCGACCGGCGCCGGCAAGTCGTCGTTCGTGAACTCGATGATCGTGTCGGTCCTCATGCGCGCGACGCCCGACCAGGTGCGCATGGTGCTGGTCGACCCCAAGCGCGTCGAGCTCACGATCTACGAGGGCATCCCGCACCTCATCACCCCGATCATCACCAACCCGAAGAAGGCCGCCGAGGCCCTCGAGTGGGTGGTGCGGGAGATGGAGGCGCGGTACGACGACCTCGCGATGTTCGGCTTCAAGCACATCGACGACTTCAACGTCGCGGTGAAGGCCGGCAAGGTGAAGCCGCTGCCGGGCTCGGAGCGCAAGATCGCGCCGTACCCGTACCTGCTGGTGATCGTCGACGAGCTCGCCGACCTCATGATGGTCGCCCCGCGCGACGTCGAGGCGTCGATCCAGCGCATCACCCAGCTCGCGCGCGCCGCCGGCATCCACCTGGTGCTCGCGACCCAGCGCCCGTCGGTCGACGTCGTCACCGGTCTGATCAAGGCCAACGTGCCGTCCCGCCTGGCGTTCGCGACGTCGTCGCTCACCGACTCCCGCGTCGTGCTCGACCAGCCCGGCGCCGAGAAGCTGATCGGCCAGGGCGACGCCCTGTTCCTGCCGATGGGCGCGGCGAAGCCGATGCGCACCCAGGGCGCCTGGGTCTCCGAGTCGGAGATCCACGCCGTCGTGGCGCACGTGAAGCAGCAGCTCAAGCCCGTCTACCGCGAGGACGTCGCCGTCACGGTGGCCAAGAAGCAGGTGGACGAGGACATCGGCGACGACCTGGACCTGCTGCTGCAGGCCGCGGAGCTCGTGGTCACCTCGCAGTTCGGCTCGACCTCGATGCTGCAGCGCAAGCTCCGCGTCGGGTTCGCCAAGGCCGGCCGCCTCATGGACCTGCTCGAGTCCCGCGAGATCGTCGGCCCGTCCGAGGGGTCGAAGGCGCGCGAGGTGCTCGTGCAGCCCGACGACCTGCCGGGGACGCTGGCGATGCTGCGCGGCGAGCCGGAACCGGGCGGGTCGGGCGCCGCGTCCGACGGCGGCGGCGCGCCCGCGGCCGACGACCGGTACGCCGCGCCGGAGGGCCGGATGCCCGGCGAGCCGCCCGAGGCCGTCGACTACTACGACGACGCCGACGACCTGCGCTGACGCCCGCCGGGCGGTCCGCGAGGCGTGCCCCCGGGGCCGGCTCCGGGTCGGGTTCGGCGTCGTCTGCCCGTAGGCTGAGGGGGTGAGTCGCCCTTCGCCGCTGAACGTCGCCAACGTGGTGACGGTGCTGCGCATCGCCGTGGTGCCGTTCTTCGCGTGGGCCCTCCTGGTCGACGGCGGGGACGACCCGACCTGGCGCTGGGTGGCCGCCGGGATCTTCGCGCTCGCCGCCGCCACGGACCGGCTCGACGGCTACCTGGCCCGCCGGCTCGGCCTGGTCACGGACCTCGGCAAGCTGCTCGACCCGATCGCCGACAAGGCCCTCATCGGCGCCGCGCTGGTCGGGCTGTCCTGGATCGGCGACCTCGGCTGGTGGGTGACCGGCGCGATCCTCGTCCGGGAGATCGGCATCACCGTGATGCGGTTCTTCCTGCTCAAGTACCTCGTGCTGCCGGCGTCCCGCGGCGGCAAGATCAAGACCGTGCTGCAGTCGGTCGCCGTCGGGCTGTTCCTGCTGCCGCTCGCCGAGCTGCCGACCGTGGTGCTCGTCGTCGCCAGCGTGCTCATGGGCGCCGCCGTCGTCGTCACGCTGGTCACCGGCGCCGACTACGTGCGGACGGCCGTGCGGGTGCACCGGGAGCACGTCGCGGGCGGCGTGGAGGCCACCCGGCACGCGGCGGCGACCGGGACGACGTCCCCGCACGGCGACCCGGCGTGACCGCGGGGGCCGCGGACCCGGCCGTGGGGGCCGCGGACGGGCCCGTGCGGGCCGCGGACGGACCCGCGGGCGCGGAGGGCCGGCCCGGGGCGGTCGCGGACGCGCACGGCGCGGCGGACGCGCACGCCGCGGCGGACGCGCTGCTCGCCGCCCTGCGCGGGCGCGGCTGGACGGTGGGCACCGCCGAGTCGCTCACCGGCGGCCGGGTCGCGGCGGCCCTGGTGGACGTGCCGGGCGCCTCGCGGTCCCTGCGCGGCGGCGTCGTCGCCTACGCCACGGACGTCAAGGGCTCCGTGCTCGGCGTCGACGCCGACCTGCTCGCGGAGCACGGCGCCGTGCACCCCGAGGTGGCGCGCCAGATGGCCGAGCGCGTGCGCGGCGTCGTGGGCTCCGACGTCGGCCTCGCGACCACCGGGGTCGCTGGACCGGACCAGCAGGACGGACATTCACCCGGGACCGTGCACGTCGCCGTCGCGACCCCCGAGCGCACCGTGGTGCGCACCCTCGCGCTGGAAGGGGACCGGGACGCGATCCGGGCCGCCACCTGCGACGCGGTCCTCCGGGAGGCGCTGTCCGCGGTGGCCGGCGACGGCGCCCGCTGACGCCCGGGAACACCCGGGGCCGTGCGGGCGTTGTGTAGATCGTGATGAACACCAGGCCCACCAGCCGTCCCGGCGCTGCCCGTCAGGGCGCCGCACTGTACGGTGGGAGCCTCCCCACGCGGGGCCACAAGGGTGCCGCCGTCGTCCGGCCCGCTGCTGCGGGTCAGCAGACGGCGCGGCAGGAGCAGGATCGGGACCAGAGAGGGGGACGCCAGATGGTCGTGTTGCGCCGAGAGATCGGTGACGTGCTGCGGGATGCCCGCCAGCGGCAGGGACGCACCCTGCGCGAGGTGTCCTCCGCCGCCCGGGTGTCGCTGGGTTACCTCAGCGAGGTCGAGCGGGGTCAGAAGGAGGCGTCGTCGGAGCTGCTCGCGAGCATCTGCGAGGCGCTCGACGTGCCCATGTCGCTCGTGCTGCGCGAGGTGAGCGACCGCATCGCCGTCGCCGAGGGTCTGCTGATCCCCGACACCGTCCCGGTCGACCTGGCTTCGGCCCTGGCCGGTCAGGACAGCACCTGGCGCCGACGCCCGGAGCTCACCCCGGTCGGCTGACCGCGGGGGACCCACCCCAGACACCGACGACGCCCGGTCGTCCCGCCCTTCGCTCGGCGGGAGGCCGGGCGTCGTCGCGTCCGGCGGCCGGTTGATCGGCGGGTGACCGGGCTCGAGTGGAGGATCCGGCCCGACACGCACCGGCGTGTCGGGCCGGATCGTCCACTCGTCCCTGGTCCCTCGTCGTCCGGGCCGAGTGGATCACCGGCACGGACACGCGTGGGCGAGCGGCGCGCGGGGGTCAGGCCGCGGGCGTCGGCGGGCGCTGGCAGACGCCGCAGAAGTACGCCGGCCGCTCCGTCGGCGGGTGGCCCGCGAGCCCGCGGCGCACCGGCGCGCCGCACCGTCGGCACGGCTCCTTGAGCCGCCCGTGCACCCAGGTCTCGCGGCCGCGGTACACCTCGCCCGTCGTGGACGGCGACGACGACCCGACCGAGCGCTGCATGATCGCCCGGGCGACGCGGAGCAGCCGGACGGGGTCGGCGACCTCGTCGGCCGGGGTCCAGGGCCAGATCTTCTCGAGGAACAGGGAGTCGGCCATGTAGATCGTGCCGATGCCGGCGACGACGGTCTGGTCGAGCAGCACCTCGCACACCGGGGTGGACCCGCGCGCGGCCCACCGGCGCAGCACCTCGGGGATGCCGGCCGCCTCGAAGTCGTCGGCCAGCAGGTCCGGCCCGAGGTGGCCGATGAGGGTGTGCTCGTCGCGGGTCGGCACCACGTCGAGCATCCCGATCAGCTCGCCGACGGCGGTCCAGGTCTCGTTCGCCAGCACCGCGCGCACGTGCGGTGCGCCGGCCCGGGCGCCGGGGGAGCCGGTGCGGGCGATCCGCCAGGACCCGTCCATCCGCAGGTGGGTGTGCAGGGTGCGGCCGTCGTCGAACCGGGTGAGCAGGTGCTTGCCGTACGGCTTCGTGCCGAGGACGGTGCGGCCGACCAGGTCGACGGTGGCGGCGGTGGGCCAGCGCAGGTCGCTGCGCACGAGCACGCGACCCGCGAGGGCCTCGTCGAGCCGGCGGGCGGTGCGGGCGAGGATGTCGCCCTCAGGCACCGGCGGTCACCTTCCCGGCGCTGCGGGCGACCCCGCCTCCCGGCACGACCGCGCGACCGGGCGACCGCCTCACCGCGCGCTCCGCAGCCGGATGCCCCGCGGCGTCGGCGCGAAGTCCGCCAGCGCCAGCGCACGTCCGAGCGCCGTCGACTCCAGCCCGCCGGTCAGCAGCTCCTCGCCGTCGGCGCGCACGAGCGTGACCCGGCCGAGCCGTCCCTCGCGCACGGTCTCCGCCAGTCGCGCGGTCGCGAGCCGCAGCACGGTCTCGTCCTCGGTGAAGGTCAGCACCGTCCGCCCGCCGCGCTCCAGGTAGAGCGCCAGCACGCCGTCGACGAGCACGACCACCGCGCCCGCCTTCCGGCCCGGACGGTGCCCGGTGGGGGCGTCCGCGCGGACCGGCCAGGCCAGCGCGGCGCCGTACGGGTTCGCCGGGTCGGTGGCGGCGAGCAGGACGACGGCCCGGTCGGCGTCCGCGGGCACGGACTGCTCGGCGATCCGCTCGATCTGCCGGGCCTCCGCGCGGAGCTGGTCGACGGCCCCGGGCAGCGCGAACTGCGACCCGCCGAGGTGCTCGACGAAGTACCCGCGCCGGACCTGCCCCTGCTGCTCCAGCGCCGCGAGCACCCGGTACACGGGGGCGAACTGCCCGGCGACGCCCTCGGCCGGCGCGACCGCGCGGGTCAGCACGCCGTGCCGGTCGAGCAGCTGCGCGGCCAGGGCGTGCGCGCGGCGCGTGGGGTCCTGCTCGCGCAGCGGCAGCATCGACCATCGGCCGCCCGCCTCGCCGGCCGCGGTCGCGAGCCCGCCGCCGAGACCGCCCAGCCCGCCGCCGGCGAGCCCGGCACCGCGCAGGCCGAGCCCGCTCCCGCGCAGGCTCGGCCGCCCGCCGAACCGGCCGCCGCCCATCGTGAGCTGCCGGGCCCGGGACGGCGGCGCCGACGCTGTCGTCTTGTGCGTCGTCCTCCCGCCGGCCAGCCGGGCGCGCAGCGGCGCCAGCCCGTCGTTCGTCACGAGCCCCGCCCACACCAGGTCCCACAGCGCGTCGACCAGGGCGGCCTGCGACGGGGGAGAGTCGGGCAGCGTCTCGGCCACGCGGGGGCCGAGCGCGCCGACGAAGTACGCCCCGCCGCCGCGCAGCGCCTCGACCAGCGCGCGGTGGAGCGGCGTGTCCAGGTGCTCGGGCGCGGGCGCCGGCTCGGAGCCGGGCGGGGTGAGCAGCGGCAGCGTCAGGTCGGCGGTCGCGGCGAGGTGCAGGCTGACCAGCCCGTCCTTGCCGGGCAGCGTGCCGTGCCCGGCCCACAGCACCTCGCCGGAGGCGGTGAGCTCGTCGAGCAGCGCCGGGCTGTAGTCCGGCACGCGGGCGGGCAGCACCAGCGACTCCAGCGCGGACGCGGGCACGACGGCACCCGCGAGCTGCTCGACGGCGCGCGCGAGCCCGTCGACGCCGCGCAGCGCGCCCGGGGCGGACCGGCCGATCGCGTGCTGCCAGGACGGCTGGAACCGGCCGAGCGCCACCTGCGGCACGGGCTCGACCTCGGACCGCAGCGCGGCCAGCGACCGCCGGCGCAGCGTGCGCAGCACGTCGGCGTCGCAGTACTCGTCGCCGACCCCGCCGAGCGCGTCCGGGCGCAGCCGCCCCTGCACGATCACGCCCGCCCGCTCCAGGGGGCGCAGCGCGGCCTGCACGACGGCGGTGCCGAGCCCGAACCGGGCTGCGACCTGCGCCGCCGTGAACGGCCCGTGCGTGCGGGCGTGCCGGCGCACGAGGTCGCCGAGCGGGTCGGGCAGCACCTCGGTGAACACCTCGGGCACGCCGACCGGGAGGGCCACGCCCAGCGCGTCGCGCAGGCGCCCCGCGTCCTCGACGGCGGCCCACTGCTCGGCGTCGGCCGGCGGCAGCCCGGAGACGCGCACCCGGATGATCCGCCGCGCGTGCTCGAGGTCGGCGAGCCAGCCGGCGACCTCGCCGCGCACGTCCTCGCGGGTGCGGGCCTCGACGCCGACGAGCGGCAGCGGCCCGTGCCGGCGCAGCACGTCCGCCACCTGCTCGGCGGTGCGCGCCTGCCGATCCGGGTCGGTGGCCGTGAGCTCGGCCTCGGTGCGGACGACGGCGTCGGGGTCGAGCAGGTCGGCGATCTGCGACCCGCCGCCACCCCCGAGCAGCTCGTCCAGCAGCGTCGGGTCGAGGGTCAGCGCGGCGGCGCGGCGCTCGGCCAGCGGGGCGTCGCCGTCGTAGAGGAACTGCGCGGTGTAGCCGAACAGCAGCGACTGGGCGAACGGCGACGGCCGGGTGGTGGTGACCTCGACGACCCGCACCCGCCCGGCGGACACGTCGCGCATGAGCTCGACGAGCGCGTCGATGTCGAAGTCGTCCTGCAGGCACTCGCGCACCGCCTCGAGCAGGATCGGGAAGTCGGGGTACCGGGACGCGACGCTGAGCAGCTGCGCCGACCGCTGCCGCTGCTGCCAGAGCGGCTGCCGGCGGTCGGGCCGGCGGCGGGGGAGCAGCAGCGCGCGGGCGGCGGCCTCGCGGAACCGGGCGCCGAACATCGCGGAGGCGCCGAGCTCCTCGCGGACGGCGTCGGCGACCTCGTCGGGCTCGATCAGCAGGTCGGTCGCGTCGACGGGCGCGGCGTCGGTGAGGCCGCCCGGGCTCGACGGCGAGCCGTCGGCCGACCAGGAGTCGGGCGCGGTCCAGCCGAGCAGGTCGCCGACCGGGTCGGCGGTCGCCGCGAGCATGTCCGGCAGGCGCAGCACGATGCCGTCGTCGGCGTGCATGGCGGCGGCGTCGACGCCGAACCGCTCGCGCAGCCGCGCACCCAGCACGAGGGCCCACGGCGCGTGCACCCGGGCGCCGAACGGGGAGTGCACGACGACGCGCCAGTCGCCGAGCTCGTCGCGGAACCGCTCGACGACGACGGTGACGTCGCTGGGCAGCACGCCGGTCGCGTCCCGCTGCTCCCGCAGGTACCCGAGCAGGTTGTCCGCGGCCCACGGGTCGAGCCCGGCGGCGGCGACCCGCTCCCGCGCGTCGGCGTCGGGCAGGTCGGCGACCTCGCGGGACCAGGCGCCCATCGCGCGGCCGAGCGACGCGGGCCGGCCCTGGGAGTCGCCCTTCCAGAACGGCAGCCGCCCCGGGACGCCCGGCGCCGGGGTCACCAGCACGCGGTCGGGGGTGATGTCCTCGATCCGCCAGGTGCTGGACCCGAGCGTGAACGTGTCGCCGACCCGGGACTCGTAGACCATCTCCTCGTCCAGCTCGCCGACCCGCTTGCCACCGCGGGTGCGGCCGCCGGACCGCTCGGGGTCGACCGGCACGTCCGCCGTCTCGGAGCCGGACGCGAGGAACACGCCGTACAGGCCACGGTCGGGGATGGTGCCGCCGCTGGTGACGGCGAGCCGCAGGGCTCCGGGGCGGGCGCTCAGCACGTCGGTCGCGCGGTCCCACAGGATGCGCGGGCGCAGCTCGGCGAACTCCTCGCTCGGGTACCGGCCGGCGAGCATGTCGAGCACCGCGCGCAGCGTGGCGTCGCCGAGCGTCGCGAACGGGGCCGACCGCCGCACGACGGCCGCCAGGTCCGCGACCGTCCAGTCCTCGGTGGCGACCATCGCGACGACCTGCTGCGCGAGCACGTCGAGCGGGTTGGTGAGCACGTGCAGCGGCTCGATCTGCCCGGCGCGCATCCGCAGCGCCGTGACGGCCGCGGGCACGAGGTCGCCGCGGAAGGTCGGGAACACCACGCCGTGCGACACCGCGCCGACCTGGTGGCCCGCGCGGCCGATGCGCTGCAGCCCGCTGGCCGCGGACGGGGGCGCGCCCACCTGCACCACGAGGTCGACCGCGCCCATGTCGATGCCCAGCTCGAGCGAGCTGGTCGCGACCACCGCGGGCAGCCGGCCGGCCTTGAGCTCCGACTCGGTGCGGGTGCGCTCCGCGCGGCTCATCGACCCGTGGTGGGCGCGGGCGATGATCGTGTCCGCGTCCCGGGCGTCGACGCCGACGGCGGTGCCCGACTGCGCGGTCACCTGCGCGGCCCACAGCGTCGACGGGTCGGGCACCTCCTCGCCCTGCCGCTCGGCCCACACCTCGTTCATGCGGGCGGTGAGCCGCTCGGCGCCGCGGCGGGAGTTCGTGAACACCAGCGTCGACCGGTGGTCGGCGACCAGGTCGACGACCCGCTCCTCGACGTGCGGCCAGATCGACGGGCGCGGCGCGCCGGACCCGGCGGCCTGCCCGGTGAGGTCGGCCTCGCCGGGCGCGAGGGGCGGCAGCTCGTCGTCGACCACCGGCTTCGGCGCGCGAGCCCTGCCGTCGTCGGGCAGCGGCGCGCCGAGGTCGGTGAGGTCGGGCACGGGCACGACGACGTCGACCCGGATCTCCTTGGTCGACGGCGGCTGCACCACGACCACCTCGCGACCGCCGTCCGCGGGCGCGCGGCCGCCGCCGAGGAACGCCGCGACCCGGTCGACCGGCGTCACGGTCGCCGACAGGCCGATGCGCTGGGCGGGGCCGGGGCCGTCGGGGCGGTCGAGCAGCGCGTCCAGGCGCTCGAGGGACACGGCTAGGTGCGCGCCGCGCTTGGTGCCGGCGACGGCGTGGATCTCGTCGAGGATGACCGTGCGCACCCCCGACAGCCCGGCGCGGGCGCCGGAGGTCAGGACGAGGAACAGCGACTCCGGCGTCGTGATGAGGATGTCCGGCGGCTTCGTCGCGAACTGGCGCCGCTCGTTCGGCGGGGTGTCGCCGGTGCGGACGCCGACCTGCACGTCGGGCAGCGTCAGCCCGCGGCGGGTCGCGGCCTGCCGGACGCCGACCAGCGGCGAGCGCAGGTTGCGCTCGACGTCCGTGGCGAGCGCCTTGAGCGGCGACACGTACAGCACCCGGCACCGCTGCAGCGGGTCGGCCTCGGCGTCGACCGGCTCGGCGGTGATGCGGTCGAGAGCCCACAGGAACGCGGCGAGCGTCTTGCCGGACCCGGTCGGGGCGACGACGAGCGCGTGCCGCCCGGTCGACACCGCGTCCCAGGCCCCCGCCTGCGCGGCGGTCGGCTCGGCGAAGGCGCCGCGGAACCAGTCCTGCGTGGGCTCGGAGAACCGCCCGAGGACGTCGGCGCCGGTCGGGCCGCCGGCGGTCGGGGAGGGTGTCACCGCGCCATTCTGTCGCGGGGCACCGACACGCGCGCCCTCACCTGCGGGTCCGCGGCTGCGCTCCCCGCGAACGGCTGCGCGGGGCGGGTCGCGCGCGGCAGGATCGGGGCATGCCGATCGACGACGCGACGCAGGCCGTGGTCCGGGCGCTGTGGGAGGCCGGGGCGCGCCACGGCCGGGCGCCCGCGCCGGTGCCGGAGGCGGACCCCTGGGAGGACGACGCCCAGGGCGCCGGCCACGCCGCGCTGGTGGTGGTGCTCGCCGGGACGCCGGACCTCGAGGTGCACCTGCACCGCGACGGCCACGACGAGGTCGAGGTCGAGAACGGGGCGTACCTGGACGTCCCGCGCCGGGACACCGTGGCGGTCGTCGAGGCGCTGCTCGGCGGCGGGGCGCGGCGGCGGCCGCGGGTGCGCGGGTTCCTCGGCAACCTGGTCGCCATCTTCCTCGACAGCCCGGCCCCGTCGGACCTCGAGGTGCGGGTCGGCGAGGGGGACGCGGCGCGGACCTACCGCGCGCAGATCACGGCGACGCAGCCGGTGTCGGCGTGGCTGATGTCGCGGCCGGTGGCGGACGACTGACCGTGGCCGACTGACCACCGGAGCCGTGTCGCGCGTACGCTCGCTGGTCCACGGACGGTCGGGGAGGGGAACGCAGTGCGGTACCGGGAGTTCTGGCAGCTGGTCGACGAGGTGCTCGGCAGCGCCCACGGCCGCGTCCTCACCCGCGAGCTGGTCCTGCAGCGGCTGGGCGACCGCACCCCGGAGCAGGCGCTCGACGCCGGCATCGACCCGCGCGACGTGTGGCACGCGCTGTGCGACGAGCTGGACATCCCCGACGCGCAGCGATGGGGCGACGACAGGTACCGCCAGGCGCCCCCGCGCCGCTGACGCCCGCACCGCACCACCCGCGACGGGCGTCCCTCCGTGCGCCGCCGCGTGGCAGGCTGGGCGACGTGTCGCCCGCCGACCCGCACCGCCCGCCGCCGCGCTGGTGGACGGTCACGCTCAGCGACGTCGGCGACGCGCTGCTGGGGCTGGTCACCACCGCCGTCGGCCTGGGGATCGCGATCGCGGTCGTCGACGGCGTCAGCGCCACCAACCCCGGGTCGGTGCTGCTCGCGGCGCTCGCTGTCGCGGTCGGGGACCTCGTGCTGCGGCCCCCGCTGCGCCTGCTGGCGCGGGTCGGCGGCGCCATGGGGGCGCTGCTGGCCGGGCTGGGCGCGCAGGTGCTGGTCGCCTGGCTGGCGCTGACGATGCTGCCCGGCCTGCAGGTCGCGAACGCGTGGGGCGTCGTGCAGGTGCTCGTCATCTCCGGGGTCGTCATGGCGGCGGGGCGCTGGGTGTGGGGCGCCTCCGACTCGGACTACGTGGTCGGCGACGTGCTGCGCCGCGCTCGCGCGCACGCGCGGCGCGCCGGCGAGGGCGGCGGCGCCGTCCCGGACGACCGGCCGCCGGGCCTGCTCGTCGTGCAGCTCGACGGGGTCGCCGCCCCGGTGCTCGCGCAGGCCGTGGACGCCGGGCTCGCGCCGACGATGGCGCGCTGGACGGCCGACGGCACGCACACGCTGCGCACCTGGTGGGCGCAGGCGCCCTCGACGACCCCCGCGAGCCAGGCGGGGCTGCTGCACGGCGCCGCGGACGCGATCTGCTCGTTCCGCTGGTGGGACCGCGAGGCGGGCCGGCTCGTGGTGACGAACCACCCCGACGACGCCGCGCTGGTCGAGCGCCGGCTGTCCGACGGCCGGGGGCTGCTCGCCGACGGCGGCGCGGCGGTCGCGACGATGTTCTCCGGAGACGCGGAGCGCCAGCACCTCGTGATGAGCCAGGCGCGGCGCGGCATCGGCCCGGGCACGTCGTACCTGCGGTTCTTCGCCAGCCCGTTCGTGCTCGCCCGCGCCGTGACGCTGACCGTCGGCGAGATGGTCAAGGAGCTGTACCAGGGCCGGCGGCAGCGGGTGCGCGACGTGCGGCCGCGGGTGCCACGGCGCGGCTGGTACGTCGTCCTGCGGGGCGTCACGAACGTGCTGCTGCGGGACCTGGCCACGTCGGTCGTCGCCGAGCAGCTGGTGCGCGGCGCGCCGGTCGTGTTCGTCGACCTCGTGGACTACGACGAGATCGCGCACCACGCCGGGCCGACGCGGCCCGAGGCGATGCGCGCGCTCGAGGGCCTGGACCGGGTGCTGGACACGCTGGTGCGGGTCACCGCCGCGGCCCCGCGGGACTACCGCGTCGTCGTGCTCTCGGACCACGGGCAGTCGCTCGGCGCGACCTTCGAGCAGGTCACCGGCCGGACCCTGGTCGACGTCGTGCGGCGGCTGATGGCGGAGCCGGGGGTCGACGCGGTGCAGGCGGGGACGGACGAGGAGTGGGGGCCGCTCAACGCGTTCCTCAGCTCGGCGTCGGCGGGGCGCGGCGACCGGTCGGTCGTGCTGGGCCCGCAGGGGCGCGAGCGGCGCGACGGAGGAGACGTGCGGCCCGAGGCCGACGGCGCCGCCGCGCCGGACGTCGCCGTGACCGGGTCGGGCAACCTCGGCATGGTCTGGTTCCCGCGCGCCGGGCGGCGGCTGGTGCTCGAAGAGGTCGAGGCGCGCTGGCCGGGGCTGGTCCGCGGGCTCGCCGGGACGCCGGGCGTGGGGCTGGTCGTCGTCGACACCGCGGCGCGGGGGCTGATGGCGGTCGGCCCCGGCGGCGTGGCGTGGCTGGAGGCGGGCGACGACGGTGCCGCGGTCGACGGCGTGGACCCGCTCGCGCGGTACGGCGCGCAGGCGACCGACGACCTCCGGCGGCTGGGGCGGCTCGCGGAGGTCGGCGACCTCGTGCTGCTGTCCGACGTCACGCCCGAGGGGCACGTGCACGCCTTCGAGGAGCAGGTCGGCTCGCACGGCGGGCTCGGCGGCGCGCAGAACCTCGCCGTGCTCCTGCACCCGGCCGACCTCGCGGTGGACGACGACCTGCTGGCCGACGTCGACGGCGTCCGGATGCCCGTCGGCGCCGACCGGGTGCACGAGCAGCTGCTGCGCTGGGCCACCGCGCTCGGGCTGCGGACGACGGCGGCCGAGCGGGCGGCGGCCGACGTGGACACGGGCCGGCCGGCGGGCGGGTCCCCGTGACCGCGGCGGACCCGAGCGGCGCCGGGGCGACGCTGCGCTGGATCGGCCACGCCACGGTGGTGCTCGACGTCGGCGGGGCGCGGGTCGTCACGGACCCGCTGCTGCGCCCGCACGCGGGGCTGCTCCGGCGGCGCGCGCCGGCGCCGCACCCCGAGCACTGGGCGGCCCCCGACGTGGTGCTGGTCTCCCACCTGCACCACGACCACGCGGAGGTCGGCTCGCTGCGGCTGCTGGGCGACGCGCCGGTGCTGGCGGGCCGCGCGAACGCGCACTGGCTCGCGCGGCAAGGGCTCCGGGCGGTCGGGCTCGGGGCGGAGGAGTGGTGGACGGTCCCGGGCTCGGTCGTGCGCGTCCGGCCCGTCCCGGCCGAGCACGGGCACCGGCCGATGCCGCACCGGCCGAACGCGGCCCACGGCTTCCTGGTCGTCGCGCCCGGGCTGCGCGCGTGGTTCGCCGGCGACACCGCGCCGTACCCGCACATGCGCCGGCTGCCCGAGCTCGCGGGCGGGCCGATCGACCTGGCGATGGTGCCGGTCGGCGGCTGGGGGCCGCGGCTGTCCGGCGGGCACATGGACCCGCGCCAGGCGGCGGCGGTGTGCGAGGCGATCGGGGCGCGGTGGGCCCTGCCGGTGCACTGGGGCACGCTGCATCCGCCGGCGCAGCGGCGGCTGCCACCGGGGTGGATGGACCGGGCGGGGCCCGCGTTCGCGCGGGCGCTCGGGCGGCGGGCGCAGGTCGAGCCGGTGCTGCTGGCGCCGGGCGAAGCGGTCCGGCTGGGGGAGCCGGGCGCGGCGGTGGAGCGGGTGGCGGAGGCGCCCGACGAGGCGTGAGGCGCGGGCACGCGGGCGGGGTCGGTGCGCGACGCGCCGCGGCGTGTCGGTGCGCAGTCGGTCGAACATGTGTTCGGTAGAGTGGTCCGCGATGGCGCGCCACGGGTCCGGGCGCGGTCCGACGGTGCGTCCCCAGGAGGGGCGTGCGGCGCGGGCTGTGGACGGGGCCGGGGTCCATGTCGGTGGTCGGGCATAGCGTCGTCGCCACACACACGAGACCAGCCCTGCCGGCGCAGCGCGAGGCTGCACGAGACGCACGAGGTGGAACACCATGCCCGCACCCCAGGACCGCGAGAAGGCTCTCGAGGCCGCCCTCAGCCAGATCGACCGCCAGTTCGGCAAGGGCTCGATCATGCGTCTCGGCGACGACGGTCGCGCCCCGGTCGAGGTCATCCCGACCGGCTCCGTCGCCCTCGACGTCGCGCTCGGCATCGGCGGCCTGCCGAAGGGCCGCATCGTCGAGATCTACGGCCCCGAGTCCTCCGGTAAGACCACCGTCGCGCTGCACGCCGTGGCCAACGCCCAGCGCCAGGGCGGCATCGCCGCGTTCATCGACGCGGAGCACGCGCTCGACCCGGACTACGCCAAGAAGCTCGGCGTCGACACCGACGCCCTGCTCGTGTCCCAGCCGGACACCGGTGAGCAGGCGCTCGAGATCATGGACATGCTGATCCGCTCCGGCGCGATCGACATCATCGTCATCGACTCCGTCGCGGCCCTGGTGCCGAAGGCCGAGATCGAGGGCGAGATGGGCGACAGCCACGTCGGTCTCCAGGCCCGCCTCATGTCCCAGGCGCTCCGCAAGATCACCGGTGCGCTCAACGCGTCCGGCACCACCGCGATCTTCATCAACCAGCTGCGCGAGAAGATCGGCGTGTTCTTCGGGTCGCCCGAGACCACCACCGGTGGCAAGGCGCTCAAGTTCTACGCGTCGGTCCGCATGGACATCCGCCGCATCGAGACCCTCAAGGAGGGCACGGACGCGGTCGGCAACCGGACCCGCGTGAAGATCGTCAAGAACAAGATGGCCCCGCCCTTCAAGCAGGCCGAGTTCGACATCCTGTACGGCGTCGGCATCTCCCGCGAGGGCGGCCTCATCGACATGGGCGTCGAGCACGGGTTCATCCGGAAGTCCGGCTCCTGGTTCACCTACGAGGGCGACCAGCTCGGCCAGGGCAAGGAGAACGCGCGCGGGTTCCTGCGCGACAACCCGGACCTCGCCGTGGAGATCGAGAAGAAGATCCTCGAGAAGCTCGGCATCGGTGCCAAGGTCGACGCGCCCGCCGGCGCGGAGGTGAAGGTCGACTTCTGATGTCGACCCGGCACGACCCGGCCGCCGGACCCGCGGCGGCCGGGGGCGACTCGGCGTGGCTCGACACCCGCTCGACGGGTGAGTCGGCGTGGGACGACCGGTCCGACGCCGACTCGTCCGCCTGGGCGGGGGATGCGGAGTCGTCGGCCTCGGTGTGGGACGACGACTCGGCCGCGCCTGCGTCGGTGTGGGACGACGACGCGTCGGCGCCCGCGTCGGTGTGGGACGACGACGCGTCGGCGCCCGCGTCCGGATGGACCGACGCGGCGTCGGTGCGCGCGTCGGTCTCGAGCGACGAGCCGTCGGCCTCGGCGTTCGCGCGACGCGCGGGCGCCCGGGCCACACCTCGGGCGGATGCCGACCCCGACCCCAAGGAGGCGTGGGGCGACGGCGACGTCGAGTCGTCGGCCCCGCGCAGGGGACGTGGCTCCGCCGGGCGCGCGCGACCGTCGACGGCCGGGAGGCGTCGCCGGTCCGCCGAGGGGAGCGACCAGGACGACGGCGTCGTCGTCGACCCGGACGAGCCGCGGACGCGTCCCGCTCGGGCGCGCGCCGGCGGGGGCCGTTCCACCGGCTCCGGCGACCGCGCGTCCGCCGAGCAGTCGCCCGAGGTGGCGGCGGTGGCCGCGCGCCTGGCCGAGATCGTCGCGCGCACGGGCAGCGGCCGGTCCGGGGGCTTTGGCGCCGGCAAGGGGCCGGGCCGCGAGGCCGCCGACGCGGCGCCGATGCCGGACGACCGCGCTGCCGGCGCCGCGCCGATGCCGGGCCACCGCGCGGCGGACGCCGAGCGAGCGGCGGACCAGAGCGCTGCGGACGCCGACATGGCGTCGGACCACGACGCCGCGGACGAGCCGCGCAGCTCCCGTGGCGCGTCCCGCGCCCGCCGCGTCACGCCGGGCCGCCGCCGCGCGCCCGCGTCGGAGCCGCCCGCGGCCGGGGCGGCCGCCGCGGACGCCGAGCCCGATCCCGAGTCCGTCGCCCGCGCCATCGCCCTGCGCCAGCTGACCGCCGCGCCCCGCAGCCGCGCTCAGCTGGCCGAGGCGATGGCCAGGCGCGACGTGCCCGACGACGTGGCCGACCGGGTGCTCGACCGGTTCACCGAGGTCGGCCTGGTCGACGACGCCGCCTACGCCGAGATCCTGGTCCGCAGCCGGCACGCCGAGCGCGGCATGTCGCGCCGGGCGCTCGCGATGGAGCTCCGCCGGAAGGGCGTGGACGACGAGATCGCCCGCGAGGCGCTCGAGCAGGTGGACGACGCGGACGAGGAGCAGGCCGCCCGCGCGCTCGCCCGCAAGAAGCTGCGCGCCACCCGCGGGCTCGACCGCGAGGTCCGGCTGCGCCGGGCGTACGGCGCGCTCGGCCGCCGCGGCTACGGCGGGTCCCTGGTGTCCCGGGTGGTCCGGGAGGAGCTCGACGCCGAGGCCGCCGACGACGCCGTCGGCTGACGACCACCCGGTGCGGGCGGGTCGGCCGGGTGGGGCAACCCGCCGCGGCCGCGACCTCGCCGGTCCCGGCCCCGCGATGGGTGAGAATGGGGTCTCTCGCGTCGGCGCCGACCCGCGCGCCGGATCGGCGGCGTGCCGGGGACCCGTGCGGCCGCGTCGAGAGGGCCGGGTCGCGCGCACCGCGCGCCCCGGCGCGAGCACAGCTGGACCTCGAGACCGGGAGCGTGGGACGCATGCAGGACGTGGCGATCATCGTGGGGCTGCTCGCCGCCTGCCTGGTCGCGCTCGTGCTCGTGCTGCTCGCCCGGCGGGAGGCCGCGGCCGTGCGCCGGCAGGCCCAGGAGGACGTGCGAGACATCCGTGACGAGGCCCGGACCGCGCTCGCCGACGCCCAGCGCCGCGAGGCCCGCGCCGTCGAGCGCGAGGAGAGCGCCGCCGCGGCCGAGCGCACCGCGACGGAGCGGGAGCGTGCCGCACGGTCCGCCGAGGACGCCGCCGCGGAGCTGCGCCGCCGGGCCGCCGAGCAGGCCGCGACCGCCGCGTCGGCCGCCGGGGAGCGGGTCGCCGCGGCCGAGCGGGAGGCCACCCAGGTCCTCGCGGACGCGCAGCGGACCGCCGCCGAGCAGACCGCCGAGGCCGAGCGCCGCGCCGCCGAGCGCCTCGCCGCGGCCGAGCGCGAGGCCACCGAGCGGCTGGAGGCCACGTCGGGGCTCACGGCCGACGAGGCCCGCGCCGAGCTGCTCCGGCAGCTCACCGCCGAGGCCGCCACCAGCGCGTCCGCGTCGGTCCGCCGGATCGAGGCCCAGGCGAGGCGCACGGCCGACGCCCGCGTCCGCCGGGTGCTCGCCACCGCGGCCCAGCGCGCCGCCGTCGCGACCAGCAGCCAGAGCGCCGTGACGCTGCTGCCGCTGCCGTCCGACGAGATGAAGGGCCGGATCATCGGCAAGGAGGGCCGGAACATCCGGCTGTTCGAGGCGCTGACCGGCGTGAACGTCCTCGTCGACGAGACCCCCGACACCGTCGTGCTGTCCTGCTTCGACCCGGACCGCCGCGAGGTCGCCCAGGTCGCGCTCGAGGCCCTGATGGCGGACGGCCGGATCAACCCGCAGCGCATCGAGGCGGCGTACGCCGAGGCGCTCGCCGGGGCCGACGACCGGTCCGACGAGGCCGGGCACGCCGCCGCCGAGCGCGCCGGGGTGCGTGGGCTGGACCCGGAGCTCGTGCGCGTGCTGGGGCGGCTGCGACTGCGCACGTCGTTCGGCCAGAACGTCCTGGAGCACCTCGTGGAGTCCGCGCTCGTCGCGGCGCAGGTCGCGGGTGAGATCGGCGCCGACGTCGACGTCGCGCGCCGCGCGGCCCTGCTGCACGACCTCGGCAAGGCGCTGACCGGCGAGGTGCCCGGAACGCACGCCCAGGTCGGCGCGGCCCTCGCCGCCCGGCACGGCGAGTCGGCGGCCGTGGTCAACGGCATCGCCGCGCACCACGACGAGGTGCCTGCCGAGACGGTCGAGGCCGTGCTCGTGCAGGTCGCCGACGCGATGTCCGCCGCGCGCCCCGGCGCCCGCCGCGAGGACACCGACCAGCACGTGGAGCGGCTCGAGGCGCTGGAGGAGCTCGTCGCGAGCCACGCCGGCGTGCGGCGCGCGCTGGCCATGGCCGCGGGTCGGGAGATGCGGGTCGTCGTCGAGCCGAGCCAGGTGCCGGACACCGAGATCGGCCGGCTCGCGGTCGAGATCGCCCGGCACATCGAGCAGGACCTGTCCTACCCGGGCGAGATCAAGGTGACGGTCGTCCGCGAGGTCCGCGCGAGCGCCACCGCGGGCTGACGCGCCGCGGCCCGCTGACGCGGGACGGTCGGCAGACGTTTCGCCTGCACCGCCCGCGCAGCCCGCCGGTGCACCGCTGTCGCCGAGGTGTGGCGGCGCGCAGCCAGGCGTCCTCGGGGCACACCGACGCCGAGATAGGGCCGTCCCGCCGAGGTAGGGCCCTGGATGGTCCTACCTCGGCGGAACGGCCCTATCTCGGCGCTGTGGGGCGCCCGGCCCCCTGCGGATCGGCTCCGGATCGCCGCGTCGGTCAGACCGTGCCGCCGGCGCCGGCCGCCGCGCCACCCGGGCCGCCCACCGGGGGCAGCGTCGCGTCGCGGGCGACCTTCCCGGACGTCTTCGCCCCGCCCCGGCGCTGCAGCCACACGGCCAGGCGGGTCAGCGAGATGTTGACGATCAGGTAGATCCCGGCCCCGAGCACGAACAGGGCGACGTAGTACTTCTGCCCGAAGTACTGCGCGTTGGTCTGCATGGCGCGGAGCAGCTCGGGGTACCCGACGATGAAGCCGAGCGACGAGTCCTTGAGCAGCACCACGAGCTGCGCGATGAGGCTCGGGAGCATCGTCCGCACGGCCTGCGGGAGCTGCACGAGCAGCAGCGTCTGCCAGCGCGACAGGCCGATGGCGTAGGCCGCCTCGGTCTGCCCCTTCGGCAGCGACGCCAGCCCGGCGCGCAGGATCTCGGCGATGATCGCCATGTTGTAGACGGTCAGGCCGAACACGACCGACGAGAACGCGTCCCAGCCGAAGCCGAGCAGGCCGAACAGCATCATGAGCAGGACGGGCAGGCCGCGGAACAGCTCGATGACGGCGGTCGCGGGGGCACGCAGCCAGGCGATGCTCGTCGTGCGCCACATGGCGAGGAGCAGGCCGAGCACGAGCGCGAGCGGCGCGGCGACCACGGCGGCGCGCAGGGTGGCGCCGAGGCCGACGACGATCATCGAGCGCCAGACGTCCTCGACGGACTGGTTCTTCGGCGGGTCGTACAGGACGTCCCAGCGGTCGGCGCCGAACAGGCCGCGCTGGTCGGCGTACCGGAAGGCGAGCGCGAGCAGGGCGATGATCAGCACGGCGCCGATGACGGAGCCGATCCGCTCCCGGCGGCGCGCGACCGGGCCGGGCTCGTCGTACAGGACGGAGCTCATCGGGCGAACGCCACCTTCCGCTCGAGGACCCCGGCGAGCAGGCCGGCCGGGATCGTGATGATCAGGTAGAAGACGCCGACGCCGGCCAGCGCGAGCATGGCCTCCGACGGGTTGGCGAGCGCGATGCGGCGGCCCGCGGCGAGCAGCTCGACCACGGCGAAGCCGGCGGCCACGGAGGTGTTCTTGGTCAGCGCGATGAGCACGTTGATCAGCGGCGGGATCACCGACCGGACGGCCTGCGGCAGCACGACCAGCCCGAGCGTCTGGCCGAACGTGAGCCCGATGGCGCGCGCGGCCTCGGCCTGGCCGAGCGGCACGGCGTTGATGCCGGACCGGACGGCCTCGGCCACGAACGCCGAGGTGTAGGCGGAGAGCGCGATGACGGCGGTCCAGAAGCCGAGCGGGGGCAGCACCCCGAACTGCGGGGCGACGAACACGAGGAAGAAGAACACCAGCGTGAGCGGGGTGTTGCGGAGCAGCTCGACGTACGTCACGGCGATGCCGCGCAGGGTCGCCACGGGGGAGACGCGCATGGCGGCCAGCACGGTGCCCCAGACGAGGGCGAACGCCCCGGACAGGGCGGTGAGCTGCAGCGTGACGACGAAGCCGCTGAGGTAGGCCGGCAGGTTGTCGGCGAAGAGGTCCACGCAGGGTCCTTCGGGTCAGGGGCGGGCGGCGCCGGGCGCCGGGCGGCGCGCGGGGGCGCGACGGCGGTGCGGCGCCCGGCCCCGCGCAGCACGCGCGGGGCCGGGCGCCGAGGGGGTCAGTACCGGTCGACGGCCGGGGGCTCCGGGGTCGGCAGCACGGTGCCCGCGGTGCTCTCCCAGGCCTCGGTCCAGGTGCCGTCCTCGTAGCTGGCCTCGAGGGTGTCGTTGATCCAGTTGCGGAACTCGGTGTCGTCCAGCGCGAGGCCGATGCCGTAGGGCTCCTCGGTGAACGGTTCGCCGCGGACCTCGAACGCCGGGTCGTCGGCCGCGAAGCCGGCGAGGATGACGTTGTCGGTGCTGATCGCGTCGACCTGCCCGCCGCGCAGCGGCTCGAGGCAGTCGGAGTACGCGCCGAACGGCACGACCTCGGTGTCGGGGAAGTTCTCCAGCAGGTTCGCCTCGGGGGTGGACCCGGCGACGGTGCAGACCTTCTTGCCGGCGAGGTCCTCCTCGCTCTGGATGTCCTCGTTGTCGGCGAGCGTCAGGATCGACTGGCCGGCCTCGTAGTACGGGCCCGCGAACGACACGACCTCCTTGCGCTCGTCGTTGATCGTGTACGTCGCGATGACGAGGTCGACCTGGCCGGACTGGATGAACGACTCGCGGTTGGCCGAGACGGTCTCGGTCCAGGTGATGCCGTCCTCGGGGATGCCGAGGGCGCCGGCGATGATCTTGCCGATCTCGACGTCGAAGCCCTCGGGGGTCCCGTCCGGGCCGACGAGGCCGAACAGCGGCTGGTCGAACTTGGTGCCGATGGTGATCTCGCCGGCCTCCGCCAGCTCCGCCATCGTCGAGCCCTCGGGGAACGAGGACGCGTCGACGTCGGAGACCTCGGGCGCCGAGCCCTCGTCGCCGTCGTCGGACCCGCCGCAGGCGGCGAGCGTGAGGACGGCGGCAGCGGCCAGGGCGATGGGTCCTGCGGTGCGGGTTCTCATGTCGAGCTCCTATGCGTCGCGTGTCGGGGATCGGCCGGGTGGGGCCCGGCCGTGCGGTGGGGGCGGGCGCGGGGGCGCCCGGGCTCAGTGGGTGAGGATCTTCGACAGGAAGTCGCGGGCGCGCTCGGACTTCGGCGCGGTGAAGAAGGTCTCGGGGTCGGCCTCCTCGACGATCGCGCCGCCGTCCATGAAGACGACGCGGTCCGCGGCGCGGCGGGCGAAGCCCATCTCGTGGGTGACGACGACCATCGTCATGCCCTCGGCGGCGAGGGCCGTCATGACGTCGAGCACCTCGTTGATCATCTCGGGGTCGAGGGCCGAGGTGGGCTCGTCGAACAGCATGACCTTCGGCTCCATCGCGAGCGCGCGGGCGATCGCGACGCGCTGCTGCTGGCCGCCGGAGAGCTGCGCCGGCAGCTTGTCGGCCTGGCTGGCGACGCCGACGCGCTCGAGCAGCGCCATGGCGCGCTCCTCGGCCTCCCCGGCGCCGATCTTCCGCACCTTGCGCAGGCCGAGCGTGACGTTCTGCAGCACGGTGCGGTGCGCGAACAGGTTGAACGACTGGAACACCATGCCGACGTCCGCGCGGAGCTTCGCCAGTCCCTTGCCCTCGGCGGGCAGGGGCTGGCCGTCGACGGTGATGGTGCCGGACTCGATGGTCTCGAGCCGGTTGATCGTCCGGCAGAGCGTGGACTTGCCGCTGCCGGACGGGCCGATGACGACGACGACCTCGCCGCGGCGCACGGTGAGGCTGACGTCCTTGAGGACGTGCAGCGCACCGAAGTGCTTGTCGACGTGGTCGAGGACGACGAGGGGCTCGGGCTGTGCCATCCCTGGAACCTATGAGGCGTTTGTTACCGGCGCCAACTCCTTCAGGTCACAAGATGGAAACGTCCCGGTCATGCGCGCGCCCGCGCCGTGCCCCCGGGGGCGTCCCGGGGGCACGACCCGGGCGCGTCCCGGTCCGTCCCGCGGCGGCCCTGGGTCGCGGCCCGCGGACGTACCCTTGTCCGCGATGAGCACGACGACCACGCCCCCCGTCCTGACGGTGGCCGACGCCCCCACGTCGGCGGCCGGAGCCCCCGCGCGCACGTACCTGGTCAAGACCCTCGGGTGCCAGATGAACGTGCACGACTCCGAGCACATGGCCGGCATGCTCGAGCAGGCCGGCTACGTCGCCGCGTCGCCCGAGGCCGCGGCGGCCGAGGAGGCCGACGTCATCGTCATCAACACCTGCGCGGTGCGGGAGAACGCGGCCGACAAGCTGTACGGCAACCTCGGCCGGCTGGCCGGGACGAAGCGGTCCCGCCCCGGCATGCAGATCGCCGTCGGCGGCTGCCTCGCCCAGAAGGACCGGACGGGCATCGTCGAGCGCGCGCCGTGGGTGGACGTCGTGTTCGGTACGCACAACCTCGACGTGCTGCCGGTGCTGCTGGAGCGCGCGCGGCACAACGAGGCCGCGCAGGTCGAGATCGAGGAGTCCCTCAAGGTCTTCCCGTCGACGCTGCCGACCCGGCGCGAGTCCGCCTACGCGGGCTGGGTGTCGATCAGCGTGGGCTGCAACAACACCTGCACGTTCTGCATCGTCCCGCACCTGCGCGGCAAGGAGCGCGACCGCAGGCCGGGCGACGTGCTCGCCGAGGTCGCGGCGCTCGTGGACCAGGGCGCGATCGAGGTGACCCTGCTCGGCCAGAACGTGAACTCCTACGGCGTCGAGTTCGGCGACCGCGGCGCGTTCGCGAAGCTGCTGCGCGCCGCCGGGACGATCGAGGGCCTGGAGCGGCTGCGGTTCACGTCGCCGCACCCCGCCGCGTTCACCGACGACGTGATCGCCGCGATGGCCGAGACCCCCGCCGTCATGCCGAGCCTGCACATGCCGCTGCAGTCCGGCTCCGACCGCGTCCTGCGCGCGATGCGCCGGTCGTACCGGTCGGAGAAGTTCCTCGGCATCCTCGACCGCGTCCGGGCGCAGCTGCCGGACGCCGCGATCACCACCGACATCATCGTCGGCTTCCCGGGCGAGACCGAGGAGGACTTCGCCGAGACGCTGCGCGTGGTCGAGGCCTCCCGGTTCTCGTCGGCGTTCACGTTCCAGTACTCGCCGCGCCCCGGCACGCCGGCCGCGGACCTGCCCGACCAGCTGCCCAAGGCGGTCGTGCAGGAGCGGTACGAGCGGCTGATCGCGCTGCAGGACCGGATCGGGCTCGAGGAGGCGCAGCGCCAGGTCGGCCGCACCGTCGAGGTGCTGCTCGCCGAGGGCGAGGGCCGCAAGGACGGCGCGACGCGCCGGCTGTCCGGCCGCGCGGCCGACAACCGCCTGGTGCACCTCGCGCTGCCCGCGGACCTGGCCGAGGCCGGCGTCCCGCGCCCGGGCGACCTCGTCACCGTGGACGTCACCCACGCCGCGCCGCACCACCTGGTCGCCGACTCGGCGGTCGAGGGCGGCACGTTCGCCGTGCGGCGGACCCGGGCGGGCGACGCCTGGGAGCGGCGCCAGGCGGGCGAGGACGACCACGCGCACGGCGGCGCCGGCGACGCGTGCGGGACCGGCGCCCCCGCGGGGCCGGCCGCGCCGGTGCTGCTGGGGCTGCCGACCATCGGGCGGCGCTGAGCGCGCTGCGCGACGCCGACCCACGCGCACGGCGCGCGGGCACGACCCGTCACGCCCGGGCCGGCCGCGCGGCGGGGCTCAGACCGACGGCGGCAGCAGCGAGTCGAACGACGCGAAGCTCTGCACGCCCGTGCCGAGCCCGCAGGAGACCAGCTGGTCGAGCTGCTCGTCCGTCACGCCGTGCTCGAGGTCGGTCGACACCTCGCTGTACACGGCGAGCTGCCCCTCCTCCTCGCGGAGGTAGAGCTTCGGCCAGATGCGCTCGCGGTTCCAGTCGTTGAGGGCGAGCGTCACGGCCCGGCGGCTGTCGACCGGCAGCTGCCGGTGCCACCGGCCGCGCACCTGCAGGATCTCCCGCTGCTCGCCGAGCAGCAGGAACCAGAACCGGGAGTCGTTCCACACGCCGGTCAGGTCGCCGTCCTCGTCGACGCGGTAGTGGTAGCCGCGGGACGACAGGGAGGACGCGACCCGGTCGCGGGTGAGCGGCGTCGGCCGGGCCTGCAGCGGCACGCGGCGCTGCGGCGCGGGCTCCGGGGACCGCTCGCCGAGCACCCGGGACAGCCAGCCCGGCGTCCGCGGGGCGGTCACGGGGCCACCGCCGCGGGGTCGGGGTACAGCTCGTCGATCGCGTCGAAGAACGTGCTCGACGTGCTCAGGCCGCAGAACAGGATCTGGCTGAGCTGCTCGTCGGTCGCGCCGTGCTCGAGGTCCGTCGACACCTCGGCGACGACGTGCACCATGCCGTTGTCCCGCACCCGCACGTACGCCTTGGGCCAGATCCGCTCGGCGTTCCACTCGGTGCAGGCGTCGAGCACCTCCTCGAGCCGCTCGATCGCGACCTCGCGGTTCCACTGCCCGCGCACCTGGACGATCTCCTGGTGGTCGCCGAACAGGAAGAAGTAGAACAGCCGCCCGCGCCACAGCCCGCCGAGGTCGCCGTCGTCGTCGGTGAAGTAGTGGAAGTCGTTGCGCTCGAACCACCGGACGACCCGGTCGTGCGTGATCGGGGTGGGGCGCCCGTCGTCCACCGTGACGCCGGTCCCGCTGCCGCGGTCGGTGCCGCGGCCCGGGTTGGCCGGCACCGGCGTGGCCTCGCGGCCGGCGGCCGGGCGGCCCGGTCCGCGGCGGGGGCGGCGGTTCCGGAACAGACCCATGCGCACACCATACGCGCGGCCGCGGACACCGCCAGCGTGGTCACCCGGTGTTCACCGGAACGGACATCTCGGGCGGCGATAGGTGCGCGCGATCGGGTTAGGCTCGACCGGTACGGGTGCGTCCGCGCCCGCCACCTGCACCGACGCGACCGCGGGGCCGAGGCGCCCCGCACGACACCCACGAGGACGCCATGGGTTTCTTCACCAAGCCGGACGCCGAGGCGTCCGTGCCCGGTCCGCAGCCGCTCTCGCACCAGCGCATCCTCGACGTGCTGGACGCGCGCGAGATGAACTACGGCGTCGACGACGACGGCGACATCGGCGGGTTCTGGGACGGCCACCTGTTCTACTTCTTCCGGCTCGGCGGCCAGCAGGAGTACCTGCAGACCCGCGGCCGGTGGAACCGGAAGGTCGGCGTCGACCAGTACGCGCGGGTCGTCGACCTGGTGAACACCTGGAACTCGGAGAAGCTGTGGCCCAAGGGCTACGTGCGGGCCGAGGGCGACCTGGTCGGCGTGTACGCGGAGCACACGGTCGACTACGAGCACGGCGCGACCGACGAGCAGCTCGACCTGCACCTGGCGTGCGGCATCACGACCGCCCTCAGCCTGTTCGAGCACCTCGACGAGCAGTTCCCGGCGGAGGCCGCGGAGGCCAAGGCGGCCGAGGCCGCCGCCGACGGGGAGTGACGCGCCGCCGATGACGGACGCTGCGGCGCGGGCGTTCCAGGTCGACCTGCACGGCGTGGTCGACCTGCTCGCCCGGCACCTGTACTCCGGCCCCCGGGTCTACCTGCGCGAGCTGCTGCAGAACGGCGTGGACGCGATCACGGCGCGCCGCGCGGTCGACCCGGGGTGCCCGGCGACCGTGCGGCTGCGGCCGCTCGCGGACGGGTCGCTGCTGGTCGTCGACTCCGGGGTGGGCCTGACGCGCGCCGAGGCCGAGGAGCTGCTCGCCACCGTCGGCCGGTCGTCCAAGCGCGACCTGGACCTGGGCGTCGGCCGCGAGGAGTTCCTCGGGCAGTTCGGCATCGGCCTGCTGTCGGCCTTCATGGTCGCCGACCGCATCGAGCTGGTGTCCCGGTCCGCGCGCGACCCGCAGGCGCCGGCCGTGCGCTGGCGCGGGCACGCCGACGGGTCGTACGACCTCGTCGAGCTGCCGGACGCCGACGTGCCGCCGGGCAGCACCGTGCGGCTGCGGCCGCGGCGGGACCTGGAGCACTGGCTGGCGGGGGAGACGGTCGCGGCGCTCGCGGCCGAGTTCGGGTCGCTGCTGCCGGTCGACGTGGCGGTGGAGGTGCCGCTGGGGTCGGGCGCGTCCGCGGCGCCGGTCGACGAGGTCGCCGACGCCCCGCCCGCCGCCGACGCCCTGCCCGCCGACGGCGCGCCCCGCCCCGGCCACGCCTGGCGCCGGGTCTCCGAGCCCGAGGCGCCGTGGGCGCGCGCGTACCCCGACGAGGCGGCGCGGGCCCGCGCCCTGGCCCGGTACTGCGAGCAGACCTTCGGCTTCACGCCGCTCGCGCACGTCGACCTCGCGGTGCCGCTCGCGGGCGTGTCCGGCGTCGCCTTCGTGCTGCCGGCCGCGGTGCCCCCGGGCGGCGGCGGGTCGCACCGGGTCTACCTCAAGCGGATGCTGCTCGGGGCGCGCGTCGAGGGGCTGCTGCCGGAGTGGGCGTTCTTCGTCCGGTGCGTCATCGACGCCTCGGGCCTGCGGCCGACCGCGTCCCGCGAGCAGCTCTACACGGACGAGGTGCTGCTGGCGACGCAGGAGGCGCTCGCGGACGCGGTCCGGTCCTGGACGCTGCGCACCCTGGAGTCGTCGACCGCGCTGGCGCGCCAGTTCGTCGCCACGCACCACCTCGCGGTGCGGTCGCTCGCGCTGACCGACGACACCATGCTCGACCTCGCCGCGCGGATCCTGCCGTACGAGACGACCGACGGGACGCTGACGCTCGCCGAGGTCGCCGCGGAGCACGGCCAGGTGGTCTACGCGCCGACGCTCGAGGAGTACAAGCGGATCGCGCCGGTCGCCCGGGCCCAGGGCGTGGCCGTGGTGAACGCGGGCTACGTCTACGACGCCGACCTGCTGGCCCGGCTCGCCGCGCGCGGCCCGGGGCGCGGGCTCGGCGAGGTCCGGCCGCTCGGCGCGGGCGACATCGCGCAGGTGCTGGCCCCGGTGACCCCGGAGCGCGAGCTCGCCACGCTGGACGCGGTCCGGGCCGGCGGCGAGGTGCTGCGCCCCCTCGACACCGAGCTGGTGCTCCGCACCTTCGAGCCCGCCGAGCTGCCCGCCGTGCTCCTGCACGACCGGGACGGCGACCACCAGCGCGACCTGCGGGCCGCGATGGCCGAGGCCGACGACGTGTGGAGCGACGTGCTCGCGGGGTTCGCCGCGCCCGCCGCTGCGCGGCAGCTCGTGCTCAACGACGCCAGCACCCTGGTGCGCGACCTGCTCGACGCGCCGCCCGGCGAGGTGACGGCGGCGGGCCTGCGGTCGCTGTACGTGTCGGCGCTGCTGCTGTCCGGGGAGCCGCTGCGGGCGCGCGACGCCGAGCTGATGACCGGCTCGATGTCGGTGCTGCTGCGGGCCGGCCTGCGGGGCGGGGGCGGCGGGGTCCGCGCGGACGGCGGGGCGGCCGGGTGGACCGGCGCCGACGACGAGGCGGCCGGGGGACCGGCCGGGGAGGAGCGCGCGTGACCCGCTCGCTGGAGGAGGCGAACCGCGAGATCGGGCGCGTGCGGCAGATGCCGTACGGGCTCGCGCGCACCCAGGCGGCGGAGCGCCAGGTGCGGCTCGTCGACGCCGAGGGGCCGGACGCCGCGCGCGCCTACGCGCTGTCCACGCTCGTGGAGGCGTACCAGTGGGGCGGCGAGGTCGACCGGTCGTTCGTCGCGTTCGCGCGCCTGCTGCGGTGGTTCGACGAGCACCCGGAGCACTTCGACGCGCACGACCGGCACGGGCTGTTCTGGTCGTTCAAGTGGATGATCAGCGGGCTCGCGGACTTCCCGACCGTGCCCGCCGAGCAGATCGACCGCACGCTCGCCGACATGGAGCGCCGGTACGCGCTCGCGGGGAACGGGATGGACGCGGTCGCCTACGAGCGGTTCGCGTGGGCCCGCCAGCGCGGCGCGGACGACGCCGAGCAGGCCTACCAGGCGTGGATCGCCACGCCGCGCGACGACTACTCCCAGTGCGAGGCGTGCGACCCGGGCGACCGCGCCGCGTGGCTGCTCGCCACCGGCCGCGCCGAGGAGGGCATCCGGCTCATCGAGCGGACGCTCGAGCAGGACCCGTCCTGCGCGTCCGAGCCCGCCGACATGCTGTCCTACCTCGCCGAGGCCTACCTGGACGCGGGCCGGCCGCGGGACGCCGCGCGGACGCACCGGCGCGCGGTCGCGGCGCTCGCGGAGGCCGAGTCCGACATGGTCGGCGCGCGCGGCCGGCGCGTCCGGCTGCTCGCACGCGGCGGGCAGCCCGAGCGCGCGGTGCGGGCGATCGAGGCGGACCAGCAGTACCTCACCGGCGGGGACACGCCCTACTCGCGGCTGGCGTTCGCCCGCCTGGTCGGCGGCGCCACGCACGTGCTGCGCGCCGGCGGGCACGGGGAGCTGCCCGTGCGGCTGACGTCGGTGCCGGCGACCACCGTCGCGGAGCTCGACGACTGGCTGCGGGCGCAGGCGGACGCGCTGGCGGCGCAGTTCGACGCGCGGAACGGGACCGCGGCCGAGAGCGAGTCGGTGGCCCGCGCGTGGGCGACGGGGCCGGCCGCGGCGCGGCTGGACCTCGACGTGCTGCCGCGCGGACTCGTGGGTGCCGCGGGTGGAGCCGGCCCTGATGCGGACCCGGCGGATTCCGGCGCTCCCGGCCCGGACGCCACCGGCGCCGCCGCCCGCCGCGCGGCGCCTGCCGACCCGGCGGCGCTCGTCGCGGAGGCGGAGCGGCTGTCCGCCGCTGGTGACCAGGAGGCGGCCGCGGGCGCGTACCTGGACGCGGCCCTCGCCTTCGAGGCCGCCGGGCTGCTGACCGAGTCGGGCTTCGCGTACGCCGAGGCGGCGCACTGCGCCCAGGTCCTCGGCGACGACGACGGCGCGGCCTCCGGCTACGCGGCGGCGGTGGCGCGGCTGCGCGCCGCGGACGTCGCGGCGCCGGCCGTCGTGCCGGTCGTGGTCGCGTGGGCGGGCGCCGCCGCGGCGACCGGCCAGGCGGAGGCGGTGCTGGCGGAGGCGGACGGGCTGCTGCTGCGGCTGGCGGGCGAGGACGCGGGCGAGCGCGCGCCGGACCTGGCCGCGCGCGAGCATGCCGCGCAGCGCCGGGCGGCGGCCGACCTGGACGACGCAGCCGCGCGCCTGCTCGCCACGCTGGGCGGCGAGGAGCGGCACGCCGCGGCCGCGGCCCGCGCGCAGACCGCCGCCGAGACGTACGCCGGGCTCGGCGCCGTCGCGGACGCGGCGCACGCGTTCTGGCTCGCGGGCCGGCTGCACGACGGGCTCGGCCACGTCGAGGACGCGATCTGGCACCTGGAGTCGGCGATGGAGGGCTTCGCGGCCGCCCGCCGGCGGGGCCCGCACGGCGAGGTGGCGAACGCGCTGGTCGACGTCCTGCGCCGCTCGGGCCAGGACTCGCGCGCCGACGACCTGGCCCGCTCGCTCACGTCCTGACGCGCGCCGCCCGTGGCGGGCGCCGCCCTGCGCCACGCCGCCCTGAGCCACGCCGCCCTGAGCCACGTCCGCCGAGATGGCAGCTCTCGGCTGTCGCGGGGCGCTCGCGCACAGCCGAGAGGTGCCATCTCGGCGAGTCGTCCTGCGCACGCGAGGTCGCCTCTCCGCCGAGCTTGCAGTAGCTGCGGGGTTCGGGGCGGCGGAACCCCGCAACAACTGCAAGCTCGGCGGTGGCGGTGGCGGTGGCGGTGGCAGTGGCGGGCGTGCGGGGTGGCGGTGGCGGGCGTGCGCGGCGGGGGTGGCGCGCGCGGCGGGATACCGTCGGGGGGTGAGCCTGGCCGTGGTGTTCCTGCCCGACACCGCCCTGCTCGTCCCCGGCGCCGCCGGCCGGGCCGACCCCGCCGCCGGGCTGCGGGACGCGGCGGTGGCGGCGCTCGCGGACCTCGCCGGCGCCGACGCGCGCGGCGGGCGGGTGCTCGTCGTCGCGCCCGCGCGCGGGGACCGGTTCCTGCCGCACCCCGTCGCCCCCGGGCTCGGCGCCGCCGGTCTCCTCCTGCCCGACGTCGCGCCGGCCGTGGGCTCCGCGCCGGCCGCCGGAGCCGGGTCCGCGCCGGCCGCCGTACCCGGTGCCGAGCCCGGTGCCGCGATCGCCGACGTCCCGGCGTCGGCCGCGCTCGTGCTGCTCCGCGCGGCCCGGGTCACCGCGCCGGTCGACGTCCTCGAGATCGCGCGCCCCGCCGCCGCTCCCGCCACCGACGCGCCCCCGAGCGGTCCTGACCTCGACCCCGCCGCCGGGGCCCACGCCGTGCCGGTCGCCGACGCGCCCCCGACCGGTCCGACCGACCCCGGTCCCGCCGCCGTCGCTCACGCCGCGCCCGGCGACCTGCGCGCGCTCGTCGTCGTCGGGTCGCTGAGCGCGCGGCACGGCCCGGACGCGCCGCTGGCCGACGACCCCAGAGCCCCGGACGCCGACGCCGCCCTGCTGGCCGCGCTCGCCGAGGGACCCGCGGCGCTGGCCCGCGCGCTCGACGACCTCGGCCCCGCCGCGGCCCGCGACCTCGCCGTCTCCGGCTGGGCCCCGTGGCGCGCGGCGCTCGCCCTGCTGCCCGCCGGCACGCCCGACGTGACCGCCACGACCGACGTGACCGCCACGCCCGGCGCGGCCGCCACGCCCCGGACTCCGCACGCCGAGGTCGTCGCCGGCGCCCAGCACGCCGTCGTCGCCTGGCGCGTCACCGGCCCGGACGACACCGACGTGCACCCGCACGCCCCGCACCACCCCGAGGAGCCCCGTTGACCGTCGTCGTCGCCGTGGTCGGTCCGACCGCGACCGGCAAGTCCGACCTGGGGCTGGCGCTCGCCGAGCGCCTGGGCGGCGAGGTCGTGAACGCCGACGCCCTCCAGCTGTACCGGGGCCTGGACATCGGCACCGCCAAGCTCCCGGTGGCGGAGCGCCGCGGGGTGCCGCACCACCTGCTCGACGTGCTCGACCCCGACGAGGACGCCACGGTGGCCGCGTACCAGCGGGACGCCCGCGCGGCGCTCGCCGACATCGCCGCGCGCGGGCGCCGCGCCGTCGCGGTGGGTGGCTCCGGGCTGTACGTGCGGTCCCTGCTCGATCACATGGAGTTCCCGGGCACCGACCCCGACGTGCGGGCGGCCCTGGAGGCGCGCGTCGAGGCCGAGGGCGCCCGCGCGCTGCACGCGGAGCTCGAGGCGGCGGACCCCGTCGCCGCCGGGAACATCGGCCCTCGCAACGCGCGCCGCATCGTCCGGGCGCTGGAGGTCATCGCGCTGACCGGCCGGCCGTACTCGGCCAACCTGCCGAGCCACGACTACGAGGTCCCGGCCGTGCAGATCGGCCTGGACTGCGACCGCGCCGTCCTGGACGAGCGCGTGCAGGCCCGGGTCGACCGGATGTGGGCGGCCGGGCTCGTCGACGAGGTCCGCGGGCTCCTCGGGCGCGGCATCGGCCGGACGGCGTCGCGAGCGGTCGGCTACGCCGAGGTGCTGGCGGCGCTGCGCGGCGAGATCACCGAGGAGGAGGCACGCGACCAGGTCGTCGCCGGCACCCGACGGCTGGCCCGCAAGCAGATGGGCTGGTTCGGCCGGGACCCGCGGGTGCACTGGCTCGACGCGCGCGACCCGGAGCTCGTCGACCGGGCGCTCGCGCTCGTCGCCGCCGCGGACGCCGGGACGCTCGGGCTCGCCACGGACGACCCGGCCCCGCGCCGTAGTCTGGGCTCATGACCGCCCCCGCCGCGTCCCCGGCCGCCCGCGCCCTGCCCGGCTCCGTCGAGCCGCTGCGCGTGACGAAGGGCCATGGCACGCAGAACGACTTCGTGCTGCTCGACGGCCGGACCGGCGTCGCGCTGGACGCGGACCTGGTGCGCGCGCTCGCCGACCGCCGGGCGGGCATCGGCGGCGACGGCGTCATCCGGCTGGTCGCCAGCGCCGACCTCCCCGAGGGCGCCGCCGTCCTCGCCGAGGACCCCGCCGCCACGTGGTTCATGGACTACCGCAACGCGGACGGATCGATCGCCGAGATGTGCGGCAACGGCGTGCGGGTCGTCGCGGAGTACGCCCGCGCGCTCGGCCTGTGGGACCCGGCGGCGGGCGAGCTCGTGCTCGGCACCCGCGCCGGCGTGCGCCGCGTCCGCGAGGCCGCCGGTCCCGCGGGCGAGACCTGGTACGCCGTCGACATGGGGGAGTGGCGCCTGCCCGGGGGGCCGGAGGCGGCGGCCGCAGGCGCGGACGCGCAGGTCGACGTGACTGGCCTGACCGTGGCGCGCCCGGCGCTGAGCGTCGACCTCGGCAACCCGCACACCGTGCTGGCGCTCGCGGACGACGCCGAGCTCGCCGCCGCCGACCTGACCCGCGCGCCGGTCGTCGACCCGGTGCCGCCGCACGGCACGAACGTCGAGCTCGTCGTCCCGCTCGGCGAGCAGCGGCTGCAGGACGGCACCGTCGTGGGCCGCGTGCGGATGCGCGTGCACGAGCGCGGCGTCGGCGAGACCCGCTCCTGCGGCACGGGCGCGTGCGCCGCGGCGCTGGCGGTGCGGGCGTGGGCCGGCCCCCAGGCGCCGGACGTGTGGCTGGTCGACGTGCCCGGCGGGACGGTCCGGGTCGCGACGCTGCCCGACGGGCACGTGGAGCTCGCCGGCCCGGCGGTGCTGGTCGCGGACCTGGACGTCGACCCGGCGGCGCTGCGCGGCTGACGCGCGCGCCGGGGCGCCCGGCCACCCCGCCGGTCCCGCGTGGCCCGCGGTCCCACCCCGGCCCCGCGAGGCCCCGCCTCCGGAACACCCCGTTGCGCTCCCGCGTTGCACAGGCCGTGACCGACCCGACGACCGCACCCGCCGTGACGGCCGAGGACCTGCGCCGCCCCCTGGGCCGCGACGCGACGTTCCTCCAGCTGTCGTCCGGCTTCTGCGCGCCGTGCCGGGCGACCCGCCGGGTCCTCGAGCGCGTGGCCGCGACCCGCGACGGCGTCGCGCACGTCGAGGTCGACGTCGCCCACCGGGCCGACCTGGCCGAGCGGTTCGGCGTCACCGAGACGCCGACGGTCGTGCTGCTCGACGCCGACGGCGCCCCGGCGCTGCGGGTCACCGGCGTGCCGTCGCTCGCGCAGGCCCGCGCCGCGGTGGCGGCCCTCGCCGGCGCCTGAGCGCGGCGCCGAGCCCGGGCGGGCCTCAGCTCGCCGCGACCACCCGCAGCACCCGGAACCCCCGCGCCGTCGCCACCCGGTCGACCGCCGCGAGCCCGTCGAGCTCGGTCGCCAGCCAGCGCAGCAGCGAGTCCGACCCGAGGTTCTTCGCGACCACGAGGTACGCCTCGCCGCCGGGCACCAGCCGGCGCAGCCACTGCCGGAGCATCGCGTGCAGCGTCTCCTTGCCGACCCGGATGGGCGGGTTCGACCAGATGGCGGCGAACCGCACGTCGTCCGGCACGTCCTCGGGCCGCGCCGCCGTCAGTCCCTCGACCCCCAGCCGCGCCGCGTTGCGCCGCGTCAGGTCGAGCGCCCGCTCGTTCACGTCGACGGCCCAGACGCGCGCGTCCGGCGCCAGGATCCCGAGGCTCAGCGCGACCGGCCCCCAGCCACAGCCCAGGTCCAGCAGGTCGCCGTCCCGCGGCGGGTCGGGCACGTGCCGGAGCAGCACCTCGGTGCCGGCGTCCAGGTGGTCGGGGGAGAACACGCCGCCGGCGGTCTCGACCTCGACGTCCCGGCCGGCGAGGTGCACGGTGCGGGCCCGGCGCTCGTCGGGGGAGGCGGGCTCGGCGGTGAAGTAGTGCTCGGTGCCGGTCACGCCGCGACCCTACCGGCGCCCCGTGGACCGCGGCGGCGCGCCGCTGCGCGACGCGTCGTCCGCCGGTGGCGAATTGCCTCGCACGAGCCGCCACGGAGCGCGACACTGGAACCCGGGCGCCGACGACGGCGACCACCGGCGACAGCGAAGGAACCGCGTGAACGACCCCCAGAACCCCACGACTCGCGAGCAGGACGCCCCGGAGACCGAGGTGGACGCGCAGCAGGCCGCGCGCGACGCCCAGCGGGTCGCCGACGACGTCGTGGCACGCGTGCTCGCGCGGGCGGGCACGGCGGTCCACGACGGCGCGACCGTCCACACCACCTACGACGGCGAGCAGCTCGACCTGGAGGAGCGCACGTCGCTGCGCCGGGTCGCCGGGCTGTCCACCGAGCTCCAGGACGTCACCGAGGTCGAGTACCGGCAGCTGCGCCTCGAGCGCGTCGTGCTGGTCGGCATCTGGGGCGCCGCGGGCGTGACCCAGGAGCAGGCCGAGATCTCGCTGCGCGAGCTGGCCGCCCTGGCCGAGACCGCGGGCTCCACGGTGCTCGACGGCCTGCTGCAGCGCCGGCAGACCCCCGACCCGGGCACGTACCTCGGCTCCGGCAAGGCGGCGGAGCTCGCGGGCGTCGTGCTCGCGGCCGGCGCGGACACCGTGGTCGTGGACGGCGAGCTCGCCCCGTCCCAGCGCCGCGCGCTGGAGGACGTGGTGAAGGTCAAGGTCGTCGACCGCACCGCGCTGATCCTCGACATCTTCGCCCAGCACGCCAAGTCCCGGGAGGGCAAGGCGCAGGTCGAGCTCGCGCAGCTCGAGTACCTGCTCCCGCGCCTGCGCGGCTGGGGCGAGTCGATGTCCCGGCAGGCGGGTGGCCAGGTCGGCGGCGCCGGCGCGGGCATGGGCTCGCGCGGCCCCGGTGAGACGAAGATCGAGCTGGACCGCCGCCGCATCCGCAACCGGATGGCCAAGCTGCGCCGCGAGATCGCCGCGATGGAGCCCGCGCGCCAGACCAAGCGGGCGTCCCGGAAGAAGAACGCGATCCCGTCGGTGGCGATCGCCGGGTACACCAACGCGGGCAAGTCCTCGCTGCTCAACCGGCTCACCGACGCCGGGGTCCTGGTGGAGAACGCCCTGTTCGCCACCCTGGACCCGACGGTCCGGCGCGCCCAGGCCGCGGACGGCCGCGTGTACACGCTCGCGGACACGGTCGGCTTCGTGCGGAACCTGCCGCACCAGCTGGTCGAGGCGTTCCGGTCGACGCTCGAGGAGGTCGCGGACGCCGACCTGGTGCTGCACGTCGTCGACGCGTCGCACCCGGACCCCGAGGGCCAGATCGCCGCGGTGCGGCACGTGTTCGCCGACATCCCGGGCGCCATGGACGTGCCCGAGATCATCGTGCTGAACAAGGCCGACCTGGCGGAGCCGGAGGCGCTGGCGCGGCTGCGGTCGCGCGAGCACGGCGCCGTCGTGGTGTCCGCGCACACCGGCGAGGGGATCGACGGCCTCCAGGAGGTCATCGCCGACCAGCTGCCGCGCCCCGGCGTGGTCGTCGACCTGGTCATCCCGTACGACCGCGGCGACCTGGTCCACCGGGTGCACGAGACCGGCGAGATCGACGCCGAGGAGCACACGCCGCAGGGCACCGCGCTCCGCGGCCGGGTCGACCAGGCGCTGGCGACCGAGCTCGCCGCCGCGGCGGTCGAGCGCGGCTGACGTCCGCGGCGCGGGGACCCTCCGGGCGTTCGGAGGTGTCCCCGCGCCCGACTACCCTGTCCGGGTGCCTGATCCCGTAGCCGTCGACCACCTGCTCGACGTGGCGGTCGCGGCGCTCGGCGGCTCGCCCCGCGACGGGCAGCGCACGATGGCGAACGCGGTCGCGGACGCCGTCGAGAAGGGCGAGCACCTGCTCGTCCAGGCCGGCACGGGCACCGGCAAGTCGCTCGGCTACCTGGTGCCCTCCGTGCGGCACGCGGTGCTCGCCGACGAGCGCGTCGTCGTGTCCACCGCGACGCTCGCCCTGCAGCGCCAGGTGATGACCCGTGACCTCCCGCTGGTCGCCGACGCGCTCGCCCCGGAGCTGCCGCGCGCCCCGCGGATCGCGCTGCTCAAGGGCTGGCACAACTACGTCTGCGTGCACAAGACGGCCGGCGGCTACCCGCCGGACGACCAGGGCATGCTGTTCGACCTCGGGGACCGGGGTGCGGCGGAGCACCCGTCGACCACCGAGGCCGCCGACGGCGAGGACGCCGGCAGGGAGTCGCTGGGCGCGCAGGTGGTCCGGCTGCGCGAGTGGGCGGACGAGACCGAGACCGGCGACCGCGACGACCTGGTGCCCGGCGTCACCGACCGCGCCTGGCGGCAAGTGTCCGTCACGTCGCTGGAGTGCCTGGGCCAGCGCTGCCCGATGCTCGACGAGTGCTTCCCGGAGCGCGCCCGCGCCGCCGCGCGCGCGGCCGACGTCGTCGTCACGAACCACGCGATGCTCGGCGTCGCGGCGTCCGGGTCGCCGAACGTGCTGCCCGAGCACGAGGTGCTGGTGGTCGACGAGGCGCACGAGCTCGCCGACCGGGTCACGGCGCAGTCCACCGCCGAGCTGTCGGTCGGCAGCGTCGAGCACGCCGGGCGGATGGCGCGCCGGCACGGCGGCATCGCGACGACGGAGCTCGACTCCGCGGCGACCGCTCTCGGCGCCGCGCTCATCCACCTGCCCGAGGGCCGGTTCACGCAGGGGCTGCCCGAGGGCACCCGGCAGGCCGTGGCGATGGTCCGCGACGCGGCCCGCAGCCTGCTGAGCGCGCTCCGCCCGGAGAAGCCGGCCGCGGGCGAGGCGGCGTCGCCGGACAGCGGGCTCAAGATCGCGACCTCGGCGGTGCTCGCGCTGTTCGAGGTCGCCGAGCGCATGGCGGCCGAGGCGGACGACCAGCGGTACACCGTGCTGTGGTGCTCCCGCGCGGAGCGGGACGGGGCGACCCGGCTGTACGCGGCGCCGCTCGCCGTCAACGGGCTCATCCGCACCCACCTGCTGGCGGGCAAGGCGTCCGTGCTGACCTCGGCGACGCTGAGCCTCGGCGGCGAGTTCCGGTCGATGGCCCGCAGCATCGGCCTGGAGGGCGCGGGGGAGGCCGCGGCCGCCACGGCGACGGCCGCGACGGTGGCCGTGTCCGCGCCGGGCGGCAGCGAGGGCACGACCCTCGACGTGCCCGCCAGGCCGACGACCGCGGCCCCCGCCTCGCTGCCGTGGCACGGCCTCGACGTCGGCAGCCCGTTCGACTACCCGAGGCAGGGGATCCTCTACATCGCGCGCCGCCTGCCGCCGCCCGGGCGCGAGCCCGCCACGGACGCGCAGCTCGACGAGATCGAGGCGCTCATCACCGCCGCGGGCGGCCGGACGCTCGGGCTGTTCTCGTCGCGCCGCGCGGCCGTCGCGGTCGGCGAGGCGATGCGCGAGCGGCTCGACGTCCCGGTGCTGGTGCAGGGCGAGGACCAGCTGCCGACCCTCGTGCGGCAGTTCGCCGAGGACGAGGCCACCTGCCTGTTCGGCACCCTGTCCCTGTGGCAGGGCGTCGACGTGCCCGGCCGGTCCAACCAGCTGGTGATCATCGACCGCATCCCGTTCCCGCGGCCCGACGACCCGGTGAAGTCCGCCCGGTCCGAGGCGGTCGCGGCGTCCGGCGGCAACGGCTTCATGTCCGTGTCGGCGACCCACGCGGCGCTGCTGCTCGCCCAGGGCGCCGGACGGCTGATCCGGTCGACGGGGGACCGCGGCGTCGTGGCGGTGCTGGACCCGCGGCTGTCGACGGCCCGGTACGGGGAGTTCCTCACCCGGTCGCTGCCGGCGTTCTGGCGCACGACGGACCGCGAGGTCGCGCTCGGCGCGCTGCGCCGGCTGGCGGTCCCGCCGCCCCCTCCGGCCTGACCTGCCGCGCGCGGCACCGGTCCCGGACGCTCCCGAGGGGCGGCCCCGCCGCCCCGCCCGCTAGCCTCGTGACCAGCGCGCCGACCGACGCGCGGGCACCAGCAGCAGTACGGGAGGACCGCCGTGAGCGAGCAGACCAACGACGTCGAGGCCGACGAGCTGGGCCTGGTGGGCACCGCGCTCCCGCCCCGCCGCACCACGAAGCTGGCGGTCGTCGGCGCGGGCGCGGTCGGGTCGACGATGGCGTACGCGGCGCTCATGCGCGGTGCCGCGCGCAGCGTGGTCCTCTACGACATCAACAAGGCGAAGGTCGAGGCCGAGGCGCTCGACCTCGGGCACGGCATCCAGTTCATGCCGATGGCCGAGGTCATCGGCTCGGACGACATCGCCGCGTGCGCGGACGCCGACGTGGTCATGATCACCGCGGGCGCGAAGCAGAAGCCCGGCCAGACCCGGATCGACCTGGCCGAGGCCACGATCGCGCTGGTCAAGAACATCCTGCCGTCGCTGGTCGAGGTCGCGCCGAACGCGGTCTACGTGATGGTGACGAACCCGGTCGACATCGTCACCTACGCGGCGCTGAAGGTCTCCGGGCTCCCGCCGACCCAGCTGTTCGGCTCCGGCACCGTGCTCGACTCCTCGCGCCTGCGGTACCTCATCGCGCAGTACACCGGCGTGGCCGTGCAGAACGTGCACGCCTACATCGCGGGCGAGCACGGCGACACCGAGCTGCCGCTGTGGTCGTCGGCGACCATCGGCGGCGTGCCGATCCTGGACTGGAACGCGATCGAGGGCCACGTCCCGCTGACCCACGAGGTGCGCGAGTCGATCGCGCGCGAGGTCGTCGAGTCGGCGTACCGGATCATCGCCGGCAAGGGCGCGACGAACTACGCGGTGGCGCTGGCGGGCTCGCGGATCATCGAGGCGATCGTGAAGGACGAGCGGCGCATCCTCCCGGTCTCGTCGCTGCTCGACGGCTACCACGGCATCAGCGACGTGTGCCTGTCGGTGCCGTCGATCGTCGGTCGGTCCGGCGTCGGCGAGCGGCTCCAGGTGCCGATGTCGACGGACGAGCTCGCCGGGCTGCGGCGGTCCGGGGAGCAGCTGCGGGCGGTGGCGCGGCGGTTCGGGCTGTAGCGGGACCGCTCCTGCGCGCCCGGCGCGCGACGGCCCCCGAACCCGCCGTGCGGCGGGTTCGGGGGCCGTCGCCGCGTCAGAGCGAGCGGAGCACCGAGACGACGCGGCCGAGCACCTGCGCGTGGTCGCCGTCGATCGGGGAGTACGCGGGGTTCTGCGGCAGCAGCCAGACGTGGCCGTCCGCGCGCTTGAGGGTCTTGACCGTCGCTTCGCCGTCGAGCATCGCGGCGACGATCTCCCCGTTCTCGGCGACGGGCTGCCGGCGGACCACGACCCAGTCCCCGTCGCAGATCGCGGCGTCGATCATCGAGTCGCCGACGACCTTGAGCAGGAACAGCTCGCCCGCGCCCACGAGCTGGCGGGGGAGCGGGAACACGTCCTCGACGAGCTGCTCGGCGAGGATCGGGCCACCGGCGGCGATGCGGCCGACGACCGGCACGTAGGCGGCCTCGGGCGCACCCTCGCGGGCGGCGGAGTCGTCGTCCCCGATCCCCGTGATGCCCGCGACGCCGGGCAGGGCCGCCACGCCGCGGGAGTCGTCCGGCTGCACGACCTCGATCGCGCGGGGGCGGTTCGGGTCGCGGCGCAGGTAGCCCTTGCGCTCGAGCGCGGTGAGCTGGTGCTTGACGCTCGACGGGCTGGTGAGCCCCACCGCGTCGCCGATCTCCCGCATGCTCGGCGGGTAGCCGCGCGCCTCGACCGACGCGCGCACCGTCTCGAGGACCAGCCGCTGGCGCGGCGTGAGCCCGTCGCCCTCGCCGAGCTCGGCCACCGCCGCCTCCCCGCCGAGGTCCGCCGCGGCTGCCGTCCCGTCGCTCGCCATCTCTGCTCCCGTCCCGTCCACCCTGGTCAGGCCGCCCGCCGGTGGGTCCGGGGCGGTCCGTCGGGCGGGCGTGTCAGTGCCTCGTGGTGCGCTGTACCCGACGTCACCGAGCGTAGGGGGACGGACGGACGGGATCAAACACCTGTTCGATCGTGTCTCGACATCGTCGGTGCCGTGTGGTTCCATCGTACAAGCGTTCGAACGAACAGGTGTTCGACTCGGGTCGCCAGCCGGCCCAGGAGGGAAGTGGTGGGGATGAGCGCGATCGCAGCACAGCCGGGGATCGCTCGTCCGGCGCGCCGTGAGGTGCCCGCCCGGCGCGACGGGGATGCGCGCCGGGCGGTGCCCGCGGGCGGCGAGGGCCGGCTCCACCTGACGCGGCGCGGTCGCGTCGTCGTCGCCCTCCTGGGCCTGGCGGTCGTGCTCGGCGGCCTCATGGGCGGCCGCGCGGTCGCGGACGGGCCGGAGCGCGCGGTGGAGGTCACCACGCACGCGGTGCAGTCGGGGGAGACGCTCTGGCAGATCGCGACCCGCGTGGCCGCGCCGGGCGAGGACGTGCGCGACGTCGTGCTCGGCCTCCAGGAGCTCAACGGCCTGTCGGACGCCTCGCTCCAGGCCGGTCAGGTCCTGCTGCTGCCGGCCGGCTCCTGAACCCGCGAGTCAGGGCGGGGCGGGGTCTCGACGGCGGGGTCCGCGCGAGCGCGAGCCCGCTGGTCAGCGCCCCGGGAAGGTCTCGAACGCATTACGTCACCCGCTCCTTGCGTAATTGGTGCAGGCACCCCTAGGGTGGTGCCACCTCGAACGGCTGGCTGGGGGGCTCGCCGCGAGGGACGCATCGTCGTCGCGGCTCTCGGGCCCCGGCGCAGAGGCGTGCAGCAACCGTCCGCGCGAGGCGAGTCGTGCGGACGAGACGGGACGGGGGCGTCCCCACGAGGGTGGCCGCATCAGCGGCCACCCTCGTCGTCTACCCGGGGCCGACCTCGGCCCGCTGCCACGTCCCCGCCCGCGCGCAGCTCCGCCACCAGCGTATTCGCCCCGCCGCGGAACCGCCTTGCACCGCCCGCTCCCGGGGCCCTACCGTGTCCCGGTCGTCCGGGCGGGTGCCGCAGCGCTGCCGCCGCCGTCGCGGGCGTGCACCACATCCCGGAGGAGGCGTCCATGCACTGCCCGTTCTGCCGTCACGCCGACTCCCGCGTCGTGGACTCCCGCACCTCCGACGACGGCCTCTCGATCCGCCGCCGGCGGCAGTGCCCGCAGTGCAACCGCCGGTTCACCACGATCGAGACGGCCAGCCTCTCGGTGGTGAAGCGGTCGGGCGCCACCGAGCCGTTCAGCCGCGAGAAGATCGTCAACGGCGTCCGCAAGGCCTGCCAGGGCCGGCCGGTCAGCGACGACGACCTGGCGGTGCTCGCCCAGCGCGTCGAGGAGAACCTGCGCGCGAGCGGCAGCGCCGAGCTGGACGCCTACGAGATCGGCCTGGCCATCCTCGGGCCGCTCCGGGACCTGGACGAGGTCGCGTACCTGCGGTTCGCCAGCGTGTACCAGGCGTTCAACAGCCTGGAGGACTTCGAGGCCGCGATCACCGTGCTCCGCGCGGAGAACGAGGCCGCCGACGCCGCCCGCGCCGCCACGGCCGGCTCCGCGTCCGAGGACGCCCCGACCGCCTGACGCCCGCCGCAGCACCGGGACCAGAGCGCGGGACCGCGACCGCCCGCACGCGCCCGCGGTCCGCGCGGGATCCGCCCGACCCGCGACCGCCCCGCACGCACCCGCGCCCGGCGTACTACCGTCGGACGGGTGATCCCTGCTGACCTCGCGCTCCTGCACGCCCCCGGAACCCCCGCGGTCGCCCCCGACGGCTCGTTCGCCGTCGTCGCGCGCACCGCGCCCGACCTCGAGTCCGACGAGTACACCGGCCAGCTCTGGCGGGTGGCCACCGACGGCCGCACCCCGCCGGTGCGGCTGACCCGCGGGCACCGCGACACCGACCCGCAGGTGTCGCCGGACGGCCGCTGGGTCGCGTTCCTGCGCGCCGAGCCGAAGGGGCGCCCGCAGCTGTTCCTCGTCGAGGCCGCGGGCGGCGAGCCCGTCCGGCTGACCGACGCGCCGCTCGGCGTGCAGACGGCCCGGTTCTCGCCCGACGGCGCGACGCTCGCGTTCGTCGCCCGGGTGCCGGAGGAGGGCCGCTACGGCGAGGGCGACGCCGGCGCCGAGCGCCCGCGGCACATCACGGAGCTGCCGTACCGGAACGACGGCGTCGGGTTCACCCGGGACAAGCGCCGCCAGCTGTTCGTGGTCGACGTGCCCGCCGACCCGGCCGCGCGCGACGCCGTGCCCGCCGGCGAGGGCGCCGCGCCGGTCGCCCGTCAGGTGACGGACGGCGACACCGACGTCGAGGCGATCGCGTGGTTCCCGCGCGGCCGGTACGTCGCGGCGGTCGCCGCCCGGCACGCCGCCAAGGACGCGGACCTGCGGTCGGACGCCGTCGTGGTCGACACCGCCGCGGACGCCGACCACGCACTGGTCCCGCTGACCGACGCGGACGCCGGCAGCCCGCTCGCCGTCGCCGGCGTCCTGCCGTCCGTCGACGGCGCGACGCTCTGGCTGCTGGCGCAGGACATGGGTCCGTCCGGCCGCGACTTCGTGGCCGCGCAGACCGGCCTGTACCGCCTGCCGCTGACCGCCGCGGGCGAGGCCGGCGCACCGGCCGCCGCCGGCGCCGCCGAGCGGCTGACCGACGCCGAGGCCGTCGACCTCGACCCCGGCACCTTCGCGGTGACCGCCGACGGCGTCCTCGCGGGGGTGCTGCACCGCGGCACGGTCGTGCTGCGCGCGTTCGGCGCGGACGGCTCGTCGCGCGACCTGCTGACCGGCCTGGTCGCGCACGGCGTCGCCGCCGCGGCCGACGCGCCGGTGGCCGTCGTGACCGCCGCCGGCCCGGCGACCTCGGGCGACCTGCACGCGATCGACCTGGCGACGGGGGAGACCCGCGCGCTCACCGACTGGTCCGCGCCGCTGCGCGCGACGGGCCGGGTCCGCGAGCCCCGTGAGGTCACGACGACCGCGCCCGACGGCTACCCCGTGCACGGCTGGGTCGTCACCCCCGACCCGGAGCGGTTCGCCGGCCCGCACCCGACGATCCTCATGATCCACGGCGGCCCGTACGCGCAGTACACGGTCGGCCTGTTCGACGAGGTGCAGACGCTGGCCGAGGCCGGCTACGCGGTGGTCTACGGGAACCCGCGCGGCGCGGCGGGCTACGGGTCGGCGCACGGCACGGCGATCCGGCACGGCTTCGGCACCGTCGACACCGACGACGTGCTGGCGCTGCTCGACGCGGCGCTCGAGGACCCGGCGCTGGACGGCGAGCGGGTCGGCGTCATGGGCGGCTCGTACGGCGGCTACCTCACCGCGTGGCTCACCACGCGCACGGACCGGTTCACCGGCGCGATCGTGGAGCGCGGGTTCCTCGACCCGGTCAGCTTCGTCGGGTCGAGCGACATCGGCTGGTTCTTCGGCCTGGAGTACCTGGGCGACGGCGACGACGAGGAGTCCCGGGCGCAGGTCGCCGCGCAGTCGCCGATGGCGCACGTGGCGCGCGTGACCACGCCGACGCTGGTGATCCACTCGGAGCAGGACTGGCGCTGCCCGGTCGAGCAGGGCCAGCGGTGGTTCGTGGAGCTCAAGCGCCGCGGTGTGCCGGCCGAGCTGCTGCTGTTCCCGGGCGAGGGCCACGAGCTGACCCGCTCCGGCCGACCGCAGCACCGCCTGGTCCGGTTCGAGCACGTGCTCGACTGGTGGCAGCGGACCCTGCCGGTCGCGCAGGGCTGACCCGCCCGGCCACGCACGAGGGCCCCGCACCGGCGATCCGGTGCGGGGCCCTCGTGCGTGCGGGTCGTGCGCGCCCGCGGTCCTGTCAGGCCGAGGACGCCATGAGGTCGTCCCGGACGACGCGGCGGAGCACCTTGCCGATCTGCGACCGCGGCAGCTCCGTGAGGATCACGAGCTCGCGCGGCACGGCGTACCGGGCCAGGCGCTCGGAGCACCACTCGCGGACCGCGGCGATGTCGACGTGCGCGCCGAGCTCGGTGACGATCGCGGCGACCACCTTCTCGCCGAGGTCGCCGCCCGGCAGCCCCACGACGGCGACGTCGCGCACGCCCGGCATGCCGCGGAGCTTGTCCTCGACCTGGGACGGGTACACCTTGAACCCGCCGGTCACGATCATCTCCTTGATCCGGTCGACCAGGACGACGAACCCGTCGTCGTCCAGCCGGACCACGTCGCCCGTGCGCAGCCAGCCGCCGGGCAGCAGCTGCTCCGCGGTCTCCTCGGGGCGGCCCCAGTAGCCGGAGAACACCTGCGGGCCGCGGATCAGCAGCTCGCCCTGCTCGCCGGGGGCGACGTCGCGGGCCGGGTCCTCCTGGTCGACCACGCGGACGTCGGTGCTCGGGAACGGCAGGCCGAGCGCGCCGGGCCGGCGGTCGGGCGACAGCGGGCTGCCCAGGGCCACGGGGGAGGTCTCGGTCATGCCGTAGCCCTCGATGACGAGGCCGCCGGTGACCCGCTCCCACCGCGCCGCGGTCTCGGGGGACAGCGACATCGCGCCGGAGATGGCGTACCGGAACGACGACAGGTCGGCCTTCGCCGCCTCGGCGGAGGCCGCGAGGCGGTCGAGCATCGGCGGCACCGCGGGCAGGAAGGTGCCGGGGCGGCGGCGCTGGGCCGCGAGCACCTGCTCCGGGTCGAACTTCGGGAACGCCACGAGCGTCGCGCCGACCCGGGTCGCGTAGGTGAGGCACAGCGTGAGGCCGAACGCGTGGAAGAACGGCAGCACGCCGTAGATCGTCTCCGTCCCGGGCTCCGCCTGGGTCCAGGCCTGGCCCTGCACGGCGTTCGCCACGAGGTTCCGGTGCGTGAGCACGGCGGCCTTCGGGGTGCCGGTGGTCCCGCCGGTGTACTGGAGCAGGGCGACGTCGTCCGCCGTGGGCCGCGGCGTGCCGACCGGCAGCGCGGTCGCGTCCGCCACCAGGCGGTGCCACACCGGCGTGCCGGCGGGCAGCGCGGCGCGCAGGGCGGTCCTCGTCCGGCGGGCGGCGGGCAGGGGGAGGCGCAGCGCGAACCGCTTGGCGGCGGGCAGGTCGGCGGAGACGTCGACGGCGACGACCGTGCGGACGGCGGTCCGGTCCTGCGCGGCGAGCGCCGGCGCGACGGCCTTCTCCCAGACGAGCGCGACCGTGGCGCCCGAGTCGGCGAGCTGGTGCGCGAGCTCGTCGGCCGTGTAGGTCGGGTTGTGCTCGACGACGACGGCGCCGAGCCGCAGCGCGGCGTAGAACGCGACGACGTGCGAGGTGCAGTTGGGCAGCACGATCGCGACGCGGTCGCCGGCGCGCACGCCGAGGTCGCGCAGCACGGCCGCGCCGCGGGCGACGGCGCCCGCGAGCTCGCCGTACGTCGTCGTCGCCCCGAGGAAGTCCACCGCGACGCGCTCGGGCCAGGCCGCGGCGGCGCGGTCCAGGGCGGCGGTCAGCGGCTCGTCGGGCACGTCGACGACGGGCGGGACGCCCGGCGCGTAGGAGGAGTGCCACGGTCGCGTGAAGTCGGTCACGAGGTCACCGTAACCTACGGATGCGTAAGTTACGTGAGCGTAGCCTGAGGCAACGGGGGAGATCGCCCGGGTCAGAGGTCCGAGGACCGCGACCCCCACAGGTTGATCCCCGCGTCCACCGCGTGCCGGTCGATCGCGGCCAGCTCCTCGTCGGTGAGCTCCGGGCCGTCGACCGCCGCGAGGTTCTCCCGCAGCTGCTCCGGGGTCCGCGCGCCGAGCGCCACCGACGTCACCCGCGGGTCGCGCAGCACCCAGGCGATCGCGAGCTGGGCGAGCGACTGCCCGCGCGCCTCCGCGACCGCGTTGAGGGCCCGCACCCGGTCCAGGTTCTCGTCGCTGAGGTACTCGGCGCGCAGGGGTCCGCCCCGGGCCGCGCGCGAGTCCTCGGGCACGCCGCCGAGGTACTTCCGGGTGAGCATGCCCTGGGCGAGCGGGGAGAACGCGACGACGCCCAGGCCGGCCTCGCCGGCGACGTCGAGCAGGCTCCGGCCGCCCGCCTCGTCGTCCGGCTGCTCGACCCAGCGGTTCAGCATCGAGTACGACGGCTGGTGCACGGCCAGCCGGAGGCCGAGGCCCTCGGCGACGGCGAGCGCCTCGGCGGTGCGCCGGGCGGAGTACGACGAGATGCCGGCGTGCAGCGCCCGGCCGGAGTCGACGGCCGTCTTGAGCGCGCCGATCGTCTCCTCGAGCGGGGTGCGCGGGTCGAACCGGTGGCTGTAGAACACGTCGACGCGGTCGGTGCCGAGCCGGCGGAGCGACTGGTCGAGCGACGCGAGCAGGTACTTGCGGGAGCCGAACTCGCCGTACGGGCCGGGCCACTGCCGGTAGCCGGCCTTCGTCGCGATCAGCAGCTCGTCGCGGTACGGGGCGAGGTCGGTCGCGAGCAGCCGGCCGACGCTCTCCTCGGCGGCCCCCGGCGGCGGGCCGTAGTTGTTCGCGAGGTCCAGGTGGACCACCCCGGCGTCGACCGCGGCGAGCACGAGCGCGCGCTGGTCGGCGAACGGGGTGGCGTCCCCGAAGTTCTGCCACAGCCCGAGCGTCACCGCGGGCAGGTCCAGGCCGGAGCGGCCGGCGCGGCGCAGGGGGAGTCGGTCGTGGCGGGCGTCGTCGGCGAGGTGCACGGCCCCGACGCTAGCGCGTCGACCCGGCGCCCCGCCGAGCGGCGGCCGTCAGTCGACGACGCGCAGCCGGATCGTCTCCGGGCGGGCCCGCAGCGCCGCGACCACCTCGGGCTCCACCGCGACGGCGTCGGTCACCACGTAGCCGACCTCGCCGCGCGTCGCGAGCAGCTGGCCCTCGATGTTCGCGCCGTGCTCGGCGAGCGTGTTGTTGACCGCCGCCAGCACGCCGGGGACGTTGCGGTGCAGGTAGGTGAGCCGGTGCACGCCGGGGCGGGCCTCGAGCGTGAGGTTCGGCAGGTTGACGCTGAGCATCGTCGTGCCGGTGTTCATGAAGTCGCGCAGCTTGTTCGACACGAACTGGCCGATCGCCTCCTGCGCCTCCTCGGTCGACCCGCCGGTGTGCGGGGTGAGGATGACGTTCGGCAGCCCGCGCAGCTCCGACTCGAACGGGTCGCCCTTGCGCTTCGGCTCCACCGGGAACACGTCGACGGCCGCGCCGGCCACGTGCCCGGCGAGCACCGCGTCCCGCAGCGCCGCGTAGTCGACGACGAACCCGCGCGACAGGTTGAGGAAGATCGCGCCCTCGCGCATGCGGGCGAACTGCTTGGCGCCGAACAGCCCGGCGTTGCCGCTGCGGCCGTCGACGTGCAGCGTCACGATGTCGGCGACGTCGAGCAGCTCGTCCAGCGTCTCCGCGCGGCGCGCGTTGCCCAGCGCCAGCTTCTCCGCGGTGTCGTAGAACACGACCGACATGCCGAGGTTCTCGGCGAGCACCGACAGCTGGGTGCCGATGTTGCCGTAGCCGACGATGCCGAGCGTGCGGCCGCGGACCTCGTGCGCGCCGTCCGCCGACTTGTTCCACACGCCGTCGTGCATGGACCGGTCGAGCACGGTCAGCCGCCGGGTGAGCGCGATGATGTCGGCCAGCGCGATCTCGACCACCGAGCGGGTGTTCGAGAACGGCGCGTTGAACACCGCCACGCCGCGCGAGGCCGCCGCGTGCAGGTCGATCTGGTTCGTGCCGATGCAGTAGGCGCCGATCGCGACCAGGTCGGGCGCGGCGTCGAGGACGGCCTCGGTCACGTTGGTCTTGGACCGGATGCCGAGCAGGTGCACGCCCTGCAGCGCCTCGATCAGCTCCGACTCGTCGAGCGCGCCGGAGCGCGTGACGACCTCGTAGCCGGCCGCCTCCAGGATGGCGCGGGCCTGGGGGTGCAGGTTCTCGAGCAGCAGGGCGCGTAGCACGCGCCTATGGTGCGCCTCCCGGGACCCCGGCTCCAAGCCGGTCCGGGTGGCGGACACCCGCGGGGCGGTGGACCGGGGTGGGACCGCCCGGCCCGGTAGGGCGGTCAGCCCGCGTCCGCCGCGTCCCAGCCGGCGGGCAGCGGCCGGCTGTGCACCACGCGCAGCGCCTGCGTCGGCCGGGTCATCGCGACGTATAGGTCGCCTGCCCCGCCCTTGAGCACGTCGGCCGGCTCGACCAGCACGACCGCGTCGAACTCGAGGCCCTTGCTCTGCGTCGGCGTCATCACGGTCAGCGGCGCGTCCAGGTCGGGCGAGCCCGCGCGGGTGACCCCCGCCTGCGGCAGGGCCTGCGCGAGCGCCGGCACGAGCGCCGGCGGCGCGATGACCGCCACCCGCCCCGCCCCGGACGCGTCGCGGACGGCGTCGAGCGCGGCCTCGGCGTTCCGGGCGACGGCGTCGGGCACCCCGGCGGCGTCGACCTGCTCGGTGCGCAGCGCGTCGTCCACGTCCCGCGCGGAGGTCGTCGGCGTGAGCGGGAGCCCGGCGGCGCGGCCGACCCGCTCGGCGGCGCGGGCCACCGACGCGGGCGTGCGGTAGTTGACCGTCAGCTCGGACATGCGCCAGCCGCCCGCGAGGATGCGGTCGAACGTCGCCGCCCAGCTCCGGGTGCCGGCGGCCGTCGAGGTCTGCGCGACGTCGCCGACGACGGTCAGCGACCGGGTCGGCACGCGGCGCAGCACCATCCGCCAGGCCATGGGGGAGAGCTCCTGCGCCTCGTCGACGACCACGTGCCCGTAGGTCCACGTGCGGTCGGCGGCGGCGCGCTCGGCGGTGGTGAGCGCGGGGCCGGTCGCGGCGAACCGGTCGGCCAGCAGCTCGGCGGACACCAGCCCGGTGCCGGACTGCTCCAGCACCTGCCGGGCGTAGTCGAGCTCCTGCGCGCGCTGCGCGGCGTCCTGCTTCGCCTGGGCCCGGGCGGCCTGGTCGTCCTCGCCGAGCAGCTCGGCGGCCTCGTCGAGCAGCGGGACGTCGGCCTCGGTCCACGGGGCGTCCGCGGCGCGGAGCAGGGCGGCGCGCTCGTGCGCGGACAGCTCCGGGGCGGCGGCGTCGAGGCGGGCCGGCTTCGACAGCAGGGACGAGATCAGGCCCTGGGGGGTGAGCGGCATCCACGCGAGGTTGAGCGCGATCCGGATCTCCCGGGTGGTGCGCAGCTCCTCGAGGATCTCGCCGCGCTCGTCCGGCGCGACCGACCAGCCGAGCTGGCTCACGTACTGCTCCGCGAGCCGGCCGAGCATGTCCCGCACGAACGTCACGCGCGCCTGGTTGTGCGGCCGGTGCCCGCGGCGCGCGTGGTTGATCGCGCCGCGCACGTCGGACGGCTTCACGACGATCCGGTGGCCGTCGATCGTCACGACGGTCGGCTGCTCGGGCGCGCGCTGCCGCTGGCGGACGGCGCGCTCGACGATCTTCCGCCACACCGGGCGGCCCTTGATCTCGGCGACCGCGTCGTCCTCGGTGCCGGTCGCGACGACGCCCGGGAACAGCTCGCCGACGGTCGTCGACACCACGCCCGTCTCGCCGAGGGAGGGCAGCACCTGGTCGATGTAGCGCAGGAACGTGCGGCTGGGGCCGAGCAGCAGCACGCCCGAGCGCTCCAGCACGCGCCGGTGCGCGTAGAGCAGGTACGCGGCGCGGTGCAGCGCGACGGCGGTCTTGCCGGTGCCGGGGCCGCCCTGGACGACCAGCGCGCCCGCGAGGTCGGCGCGGATGATCGCGTCCTGCTCGGCCTGGATGGTCGCGACGATGTCGCCCATCCGCCCGGTGCGCCGTGCGGCCAGCGCCGCGAGCAGCGCGCCCTCGCCGGAGAGGGCGCCGAGCCGGGCGGCGGCCTCCTCGTCGGCGAGCACGTCGAGGTCGATGACCTCGTCCTCCAGGCCGGTGACGCGCCGGCCGCGGGTCACCAGGTGCCGGCGCTGCACGACGCCGTCGGGGTTCGCCGAGGTCGCGCGGTAGAACGACTGCGCCGCGGGCGCGCGCCAGTCCGTGAGGATCGACGCGTGCTCGTCGTCGTTCAGCCCGATGCGGCCGATGTACCGGCGGCCGCCGTCGGACAGGTCGAGCCGGCCGAACGCCAGCCGGTCCTCCACGGCCTCGAGCCGCGCCAGGCGGTCCTCGTAGAGCGTGGCGAACGCGTCGCGCTCGGAGCGGTTCTGCGGGGAGCCCGACGGGCCGACCCGGCGGACCTCCGCCAGCCGGTCGCGGGTGGCCGCCCGCAGCTCGTCCAGCCGCGCGTACAGGCCGTCGACGACCTCCTGCTCGGCCGCCAGCTGCGCCTCGATCCCGGTCACGCGTGCTCCCGTCGGTCGTCCCGTCCTGCGCCGCGCCCGGGCGAGGTCGACGCGCGACCGGCCGGAGCGGCCGTCCATTCTCCTACATCCCGGGCGCGCCGTGTGACGGCCGACCGGGTGGCGGGCGGCGGGGGCGCGACCTGCGCGAAGATCCTCCGCCGACCGGGAAGAGGGGCGGCGCTCGCGGTGTTGTGACCCTCAGGACGCCGCCCCGGTGGGCGGCGCACGGACTGACCCCCAGGGAGGACCCCATGCTGGACCCGAGCGAGATCTACGCCGTCGACCCGGCGGTCGCCGCCGAGGTCGAGGCGCGGACCGCGGGCGGCAGCGGGCCGGTGCTCGTGCACGCCGTGCGCGGCTTCGTGGACGCCGGCGGCGCCGGCCGGCTCTCGGCCGAGCACCTGACCGAGCAGCTCCCGACCGCGCGCCTGGCGACGTTCGACGTCGACCAGCTGCTCGACTACCGGTCGCGCCGCCCCACCGCCACCTTCGAGGGCGACCACTGGGGCGAGTACGAGGAGCCCGAGCTCGCCGTCGACCTGGTGCGCGACACCTCCGGGGTGCCGTTCCTGCTGCTGCACGGCGTCGAGCCGGACGTGCAGTGGGAGCGGTTCGCCGCCGCCGTGCGGCAGATCGTCGAGCGGTTCGACGTCCCGCTGACGGTCGGGCTGCACGGCATCCCGATGGGCATCCCGCACACCCGCCCGCTGTCGGTCACGGCGCACGCCAGCCGGCCCGAGCTGGTCGCGAACTACACGTCGTGGTTCGGGACGGTGCAGGTGCCCGCCTCCGCGGGGACGCTGCTGGAGATCCGGCTCGGCCAGTCCGGGCACGACGCCATGGGCTTCGCGGTGCACGTGCCGCACTACCTGGCGCAGTCGCCGTTCCCGCAGGCGTCGATCACCGGGCTCGAGCACGTGCAGCGCGCCGCCGGCCTGGAGCTCGACCTCGGTGCGCTGACCGAGGCCGCCTCCGAGACGATGCTCGAGGTCGAGCGGCAGGTCGAGGACCAGCCCGAGGTCCAGACCGTCGTGCACGCCCTGGAGCAGCAGTACGACGCGTTCGCCCGGAACATCGGCAGGCCCAGCCTGCTCGCCGAGACCGCGGAGCTGCCGACCGCCGACGAGCTCGGTGCGGAGTTCGAGCGGTTCCTCGCCCAGCAGGGCGACGACGGCAAGGGCTCGGGCCCGGGCTACTGAGCGCCGCCGCACCGCCGAGGGCCCGGCGCCCGGGGGAGACCCGGTGCCGGGCCCTCGGCGTGCGCGGGACGCCGCGCGCCGGTGTGTGACCCGCGACTCGTCGGACCCGCGCGCCGGAGCGGGCAGAATTGCTGTACGTGACATCCGACCGCCGCGCGCTGCTTGTCTGGACGGTCGCGGTCGGCGCGTACGTCGTCGCGATCATGAACCGCTCCTCCCTGGGCGTCGCCACGCTCGAGGTGACGGAGCTGTTCGGCGTCTCCTCGGCGCTGCTGGCGGCGATGGCCGTCGCGCAGCTCGTGGTCTACGCCCTGCTGCAGGTGCCGGTCGGCGTGCTGCTCGACCGGTACGGGCCGCGGGTGCTCGTCGCCACCGGCGCCGCCGGCATGGCGCTCGGTCAGACCGTGCTCGCCCTGGCGCCGTCCGCCGGCTGGGTGCTGGCGGGCCGGGTGCTGGTCGGCGCGGGCGACGCGCTGACGTTCGTGTCCGTCGTCCGGCTGGTGCCCGCGTGGTTCGCCGCGCGCCGGGTGCCCGTGATGACGCAGCTCACCGGCAGCCTCGGCCAGCTCGGCCAGGTGCTGTCCGCGGTCCCGGTCGTCGCGCTCCTGCACGCCGAGGGCTGGCGGACGACCTTCCTGTCGGTCGCGGCCGTCGGCGTGGTGGCCACGATCGCGGTGGTCGCGGTCGTGCGGGACGCCCCGGCCGACGCCGTGGGGCCGGGTGCCGCCGCGGAGCCGGACGTCGCGGCGGGGCTCGGCGCGGGTGCCGCGGTCCCGGCGCCGTGGTGGCGGGCGGGGCTGCTGCGCCGGCGCTGGCGGCCGGCCCGCGCCCGGGCGCCGCGCGAGCCCGGGGCGCTGCGCGCCGTGCTGCGCGACCCCGGCGCGCGCCTCGGGTTCTGGATGCACTTCTCCGGGCAGTTCAGCAACCACGTCGTCGTGCTGCTCTGGGGCTACGCGTTCTTCGTCGAGGGCCAGGGCCGGACGCCCGGCGAGGCGAGCGCGCTGCTGACGCTCAACGTGGTGGCGGCCGTCGTCGCCGGGCCGGTCATCGGCGTCGTCGTCGGGCGCCGCCCGCGCGCGCGGATGCCGATCGCCCTGGGCACGTCGGTGGCGATCGGGCTGGCGTGGCTGTCCGTGACGGTGCCTGCCGCGCCGGTGCCGTTCGCGGTGCTGTGCGTGTTCGTGGTCGTCGTGGCGGTCGGCGGGCCGACGTCGCTCGTGGCGTTCGACGTCGCCCGGTCCTGCACGCCGCCGCAGCGGCTCGGCACGGCGACCGGGTTCGTCAACACCGGCGGGTTCGTCGGGGCGCTCGCGACGATGCTCGTCGTCGGGATCGTGCTGGACGCGGCCTCGGGCGGCGCCACCGGGGCGCGGGACCTGGACGCGTTCCGGTCGGCGTTCGCCTGGGTGGCGGTGCCGTGGGTCCTCGGGGTCGCGGCGATGCTGCTCGGCCGGCGCGGCGCGAGGCGTGCGCACCCCGGGCTCGCGATCTGAGCGGCCGGGGCGCTCGCGGGCGGTCCCGTCGCCGCTCAGAACGCCTCCCGACCGGTCGGTCGGGGTGGTCGTCCTGTGACCGGGTCGTGACCGGATCGTTGTGATCCACGCCGCATCGGGCCGGGAAGAACCGTGGCGTCCAGATGACCTGCGTGAGAGTATCGCCGTGTTGCAGTGACGTACTGACGCTTGACCGGCGCCGGTCGGGCCCCTCCGGGGACGCCCGCGCGGCACCTTCCAGCCATCCGGCTGGTCCACCCGGTGCAGGACGCGGGATAGGCATTGCGGCACGGTCCGGGGAGTTCCCGGCACCGTCACCGGATGGACAGAAGGACAAGAACATGGCACAGGGTGCTGTCAAGTGGTTCAACGCTGAGAAGGGCTACGGCTTCATCGCCCAGGACGGCGGCGGCGCCGACGTCTTCGTGCACTACTCGGCCATCGACTCCTCGGGCTACCGCTCCCTCGAGGAGGGCCAGCGCGTCGAGTTCGAGATCACCCAGGGCCCGAAGGGCCCGCAGGCGGAGCAGGTCCGCCCGCTCTGATCTGACTCCGACCGCCCGCTGCGGGCAGTCCGAGCGACGAGGCCGCATCCCCTCCCGGGGGTGCGGCCTCGTCCGCGTCCGAATGCGGTCCGGCGGTCAGGGGTCGACGGCGGACCCGGGCTCCGGCTCGAGCTCCGGAGCCGCGTCCCGCAGCGGGGCGGCGCGGCCGGCGAACGCGACCAGCTCCTCGCCGACGAGCAGCCGCGCCGGCACGGGCAGCGACCGCAGGTCCCGCGCGAGGCCCGCGTCGTCGAGCAGCGCCGGGTCGTCCGTGGCGACCAGGACGAGGTTGCCGTACCGCCGCCCGCGGAGCACCGCCGGCTCGGCGACGACGCCGACGTGCGCGAACACCGGCGCGAGGGTGGCGGCCTCGGCGCGGGCCAGCGCGAGCGGCGGGCGGTCGGCGCAGTTGGCGAGGTAGAGCCCGCCGGGCCTCAGCACGCGCGCGACGTCCCGGGCGAACTCCTCGGTGGTCACGTGCGGCGGCGTGCGGTCGCCGGCGAACACGTCCCGCAGCACCGCGTCGGCGCTCGCGTCGGCCAGCGTGCCGAGCTCCGCGCGGGCCTCGCCCGCCCGCAGCCGCAGCGCGGGGGAGCGCGGCAGGTCGAACCAGTCGCGCACGAGGGCGACCAGCACCGGGTCCAGGTCGACCGCGATCTGCCGCGCCCCGGGGAACCGCACGTCGGCCCAGCGGGCCATCGCGCAGCCCGCCGCCCCGAGGTGCACCGCGCGGAACGGGCCGTCCGCCGCGGGCAGGTGGTCCAGGACCGCCGCCATCTGCTGCATGTACTCGAAGTCGAGGCGCAGCGGGTCGGCCAGGTCGAGGTGCGAGCTGGGGACGCCGTTGACGAGCAGCGTCACGGCGTCGGGGTCGTCGGGGGAGCGCTGCACCTCCGCGGTGCCGGTCGCGATCGGCACGGGGCCGTCCGGCCAGGGCTGCGCGGCGGCCTGCCCGCGCCCGCCGCGTGTCGGTGGTCGATGGGACTCTGGTGCAGGTCGGCGGCCCCCGGCGGTCTTCTCGGACCGGGTGGATCGGCCGGACCGGCCACGGGACGCCATCGGCCCACCGTACGGGTTGACGCGTTCGAACAGGTGTTCGATACTGGTGCAGTCGAGAGAGGGAGGTGCGCGATGCCGGTCAAGACCCTTCGTGCCCTGCGGAGTGCGGCGCCCGGGCTGTCCGGCCGCACGGCCGAGCTGCTCCAGCGCGCGGACGCGGAGCTCGTCGCCGCGCAGTTCTCGTCCGAGCCGTGGGAGCAGTTCACCCACGCCCACCTGGCCGCGCTGCGCGCCGGCGCCGCGGTCCTGGCGGAGCGCCAGCCGCTGTCCGCCCGCCGCGGCCCGCGCACGGTGTGGGAGCTGCTCGACCGCGTCGCGCCGGAGATGAACCGGTGGTCCGCGTACTTCGCCGCAGGCGCCGGGCTGCGCGCCGCGGTGGACGCCGGGCGGTTCGACGCCGTGTCGGCCGAGCGCGCCGAGCAGGTCCTGTGCCACGCCGAGGACTTCCTCGACCTGGTGCGCGCCGAGCTCGAGGGCGCCGCCGAGCTCGAGGCGGCACGCGCCGGATGAGCCGCGGCCCACGGTCGCAGGACGCGAAGCGCGACTGGGGCACCGAGGAGGACGGGTGCTCGATCCTGCACGTCGACATGGACGCGTTCTTCGCGTCGGTCGAGCTCGCCCGCCGACCGCACCTCCGGGGCAAGCCGGTGATCGTCGGCGGGTCCGAGCGCTCCGTCGTGCTCGCCGCGACCTACGAGGCGCGCGCGTTCGGCGTGCACTCGGCGATGCCGATGGCCGCCGCGCTGCGGATGTGCCCGCAGGCGGTCGTCGTCCCGCCCGACCACGCGGCGTACCAGGAGGTGTCGCGCAGCGTCATGACGGTGCTGCACGACGTCACCTCCATCGTCGAGCAGGTCAGCGTCGACGAGGCCTTCCTCGACGTGAGCGGTGCGCGCCGCCGGCTCGGCAGCCCGACGCGCATCGCCGCGCTCATCCGGGAGCGGGTCCAGGCGCAGCACGGCATCACGTGCTCCGTCGGCATCGCGGCCACCAAGTTCGTCGCGAAGCTCGCCTCCGGGCACGCGAAGCCGGACGGCGTCCTGCTGATCCCGAGGGCCGCGACGGTGGACTTCCTCCGGGTCCTGCCGGTCGGCGCGCTGTGGGGCGTGGGGGAGCGGACCGCCGCGTCGCTCGAGCGCTGGGGCATCCGCACGGTCGCCGAGCTCGCCGACAGCGACGTGACGGTCGTGCAGCGCGCGGTCGGCCGGGTCGCCGGCGCACACCTGCACGACCTCGCGTGGGGGCGGGACCCGCGGCCGGTGACGCCGGGGCGCGAGGAGAAGAGCATCGGCGCGGAGGAGACCTTCGCCGTCGACGTCCGCGACATGCGGGTGGTGGAGAGCAAGGCGCTGGAGCTCGCCGACCGGTGCGCCGGCCGGCTGCGGTCCCAGCGGCTCGTGGCGCGCACCGTGGCCGTGAAGATCCGCACCTCGGACTTCCGGACGCTGAGCCGGTCCCGGACGCTGCCCCAGCCGACCGACGTCGGACGGGAGCTCTATCTGACCGCCCGGGACCTCCTCGCGGCCGCGGACCTCGGCGGGCTGCCTGTGCGGCTCGTGGGCGTGCGCGCGGAGGGGCTGAGGCCGGCGGCGGAGGTGATCCGGCAGCCGACGCTCGACGAGGCGGTCGCCGACAACCCGGGCGCCCGCCGCGACGCCGAGCGGGCGATGGACCTGGTGCGTGCGCGGTTCGGGCGGTCGGCGATCGGCGCCGGGACGCCCGCCGTCGGGCGCTCGGCGCGGGAGGTGTCGGCAGGGTCACCCGGTCCGGGCGAGCGCCCGACTACCGAGTTCGCCGACGGCCCTCTATCCTGAGGTGAAGAGAGTCCCGACGGCGGAGCACGGGGGTTGGAATGCCTCTCTCCGAGTACGAACAACGTGTACTGGAGCAGATGGAGCGTCAGCTCACGTCTGATGATCCCCGGCTCGCGAACACGCTGACATCGCGTGGGCGGAAGCCGGTCCTGCGGTACGTCCTGGGCGGCATCGGTGCCGTCGTGGGGCTGTTGCTGCTGGTGGTGGGCGCTGCGGCGTCCGAGGTGTGGCTCGGGGTTCTGGGCTTCGTCGTCATGTTCGCCTCCGTCGCGATCGCGTTCACGCGGCCGCGTCGCGGTGGCGGGCCGGTCGGCGTCGTCCGTCCCGACGGGAGCACCGCGCCGCGTCCCGCGGCCACCGCCCCGAAGAGCAAGCGGGGCTTCATGTCCCGCATGGAGGACCGCTGGGACAAGCGGCGCGACCAGGGTCGCTGACCCGGACGTCGACCGTCTGACCCCGCGGCGCCGCCGCGACCGGGCCCGCCTCACGGAGGCGGGCCCGCGCACGTCGGCGCCGTGCCGCGGCCGCGGGGGTGGGCCCACGCGCGTCGGCGCCGTGCCGCGGTCGCGCGGGTGGGCCTGCGCGCGTCGGCGCCGTGCCGCGGCCGCGGGGGTGGGCCTGCGCGCGTCGGTGCCGTGACGCGGTCACGTGGGTGGGCGTGCGCGCGTCGGTGCCGTGACGCGGTCGCGCGGGTAGGCCCTCGCTGGAGGGGTGGCGACTCGCGGCGTGCCGCCGACGCGACTCGCGGCGTGCGCCGATGCCACCGCCCGGGCCTCCGCCGAGGTAGGACCTGCGCGCCGAGATAGGACTGCGTCCGGCCCTACCTCGGCCGCGCGGTCCTACCTCGGCGGCATGGTCCGCGTGGGGGAGCGGAGCTCCGCGCGCCGGGTGCGCGGGCACCGCACCGCCCGCCGTGCCCCGCGCCCAGCGACCGGCCGGCGTCCAGCCGGGGTCAGGCCTCCGTCGGGAGCGGCCCCGCTGCCGCGTCGGGGCCGGCGCCGCGCCCGCCCGCCGCGCCGCGCCCGCCCGCCGCGCCACGCCCGCCCGCCGTGCCGCGCCCGCCCGCCGCGCCGCGGGCGTCGCCCGGCGCGCGCGTGCTGACGTCCGTCAGCACCGCCGCCACCCAGCCCTGGAGCTCTGCCGGGTCGTACGCCTCGGGGTCGGGCGCGTAGCGCTCGCGCTCGAGCGCGGTGGCCAGCGCGACCAGCGCCGCGTCGGCGTCCCGGCCCAGGGGCCGGCCTCGCCGCTCGACGACCTGCGACCGCACGGCCGCGACGGCCTGCCGCGGGGTGTGCGCGTCGGACCACGTCACCCCGGCGCGCCGGAGCCGGTCGCGCAGCCGGTCCCAGGCGACCTCGGGGGCGAGCCGGTCGGGCGCGCGCCGGCGGCGGCGCAGCACGAACCAGGCCGCGGCCGCGGCGGCGACGAGCAGCGCGCCCACGGCGATGAGCGGTCCCCGGTTCCGCGGGTCGCCGACGACGCCGGGCAGCCCGCCCTGGGAGTCGGGCGCCGGCGCCGTCGTGGGGGCGGTGCTCGGGTTGCTGGTGACCTGCGGCGCGCTCGTCGTGGGCGCGGTGGTCGGCGTGGCCGCGTTGAACGGGTTGCTCCACGAGGGCGGCGGGCCGGTCTGCACGGCGGGGGTCGGCTCGAACCGGACCCAGCCGGTGCCGGGGAAGTACAGCTCGGGCCAGGCGTGCGCGTCGGCGCCGGTGACCCGGTAGGTGCGGTCGGTGCCGAGCTCGCCGGGGAGGAAGCCGACGCCGAGCCGGGCGGGGATGCCGAGGGTGCGCGCGAGCACGGTCATCGACGTCGCGAACTGCACGCAGTACCCGCGGCGGCTCTCCAGGAAGTCCCACACGGCGTCGTCGCTGTCGCCGGAGTCGACGGAGGTGTCGTACCGGAACTGCGTGCCGTCGCGGAAGTACGTCTGCAGCGCGAGCGCCTGGTCGTACGCCGTGGTGGCGCCGGCGGTGATCTCGGCCGCGAGCGCGCGCAGGTCGTCGGTGTGGTCGGTCTCGGGGACGTCGAGGTAGGCCTGGGCCTCCTCGGGGACGTCGCCGGCGCTCGCCCGCAGCAGGTCGGGCGCGAGCTCGGGCACCTCGACCACCATCTCGTACTCGCCGCCGGGGTCGGTGCGGTTCCGGCTGACGACCTCGTCGCGCACGGCGTCGTACGTCCACGGGCCGTCGATCGCGACGGTGCGCGGGAACGTGCTGATCGGCAGGCGCTGCTCGCGCAGGGCGCCGACCCGGACGTCGACGGCGGTGAGCGTGCCGCGGGCGGGGTCGGGCTCGGCGCCGACCAGCGCGGGGTCGGACGCGAGCAGACGCTGCGGGTCCCACTCGGCGAGGTCCTCGCCGGGCTCGCGCTGCCAGGAGCGCCCGTCGAAGTCGCGCAGCGTGAACGACCGCAGCGGCCCGACCAGCCCGGCGGTCGCGGCGGGGCCCTCCGCGTCGTCGTCGAGCCGGTCGACGGTGTAGGTCAGCACGACCTGCGAGGACTGGTCGCGGAGGCTGTCGCGGAGGTCCAGGTCGTCCGCGAGCCGCACGGGCCCGACGGCGCCGGTGCCGACGTCCGGCAGGTCGACCCAGGACCAGGCGGGGACGGCGGCGACGACCGGGCCGGCGGCGAGGGTGACGGCGACGAGCCCGGCGGCCCCCGCGAGGACGACGCCGGCGCGCCGCCGCGAGCGGTCCCGCGCCACGGGCGGCTGCGCGAGCGCGAGCAGCAGGAGGTAGCAGAAGCCGGTCGCGGCCAGCGCCCAGGTGCTCCCGGGGAAGCCCAGCACGACGGCGGGCGTCCACACGGCGACATACGCGATGCCGGTGAGCGCGGGCATGCCGCAGCCGACCGCGAGCAGGTCGGCCGCCAGGAACACCAGCACGGCGGCGGCGACCAGGATCATCTCGACCGGCGGCCACACCGCCATCGGCACCACCGAGGTCTCGATGAGCTGCGCCGCCTGCTGCACGAGCGTCCCGGCGTGCTCGACCGTGCCGGGGCCCACGACCAGCGGGTTGCCGCCGGGGGGCGTGGCGTACCAGGCGAGCAGGGCGTAGGCGGAGACGACCAGCCCGACGGCCGACGGCAGCCAGGTCGACCGGGTGAGGCTGCGGGTGCCGCCGACGACCAGCGCCGCGCCGGCGACGGCGAGCACGGCGTGCAGGGCCCACGCCCCGCCGGCGAGCAGGCCGGACAGCGCGCCGAGCGCGGTGCACGTCGCCACGGCGGTCAGCGCGGTGGCCGCGGGGGAGCGCCAGCCGCGGCGCAGGGCCGCGCCGCCGCTCACGCCGCGCCGCCCGTCAGGCGCCACCACGTCGTCGCGAGGTCGGCGCCGGGTGCGGCCTGCACGACGCGCCACCCGGCGCGCCGGAGCTGCCGCGCGGTGGCGCCGGCGTGCTCGTCGCCGTCGGCGCCGCGGACCAGCGCCCAGGACGGCCGGGTCTGGCTGACCCCGGCGAGCGCGGCGCGCCCGGCCGGCCCCTGCGGCCCGAGCACGGCGATGACGAGGCCCGAGCCGCCGTCCGCCTCGTCGAGCCGGCGGATCTCCGCGAGCAGCGCGGCCTCCGCCGCGGCGGGGTCGGGCCGGCCCGCGAGGTCGACGGTCGCGTCGAGGAGCTGCTGGCGGCCGGGGGCCTCGAGCCGGGCGCCGCGCGGGTCGTCCGCCGCGGTGCCGGTGAGCAGGTGCGTGGGGTGGCCGGCGGCGTGCGTGGCGATGGCGACCGACGCGGCGAGCGAGATCGACCACTCGAGGTCGGCGCCGGGGGCCGGCTGGTCGAGCAGCACGGTGACGGGGCGCATGCCGGCGCGCTCGTCGGAGCGCACGACCAGCTCGCCGCGGCGCGCGCTGCTCGGCCAGTGCACGCGGCGCAGGTCGTCGCCGACGCGGTAGTCGCGCAGCGCGGCGTCGTCCGGCGCGGGGGACCGGGCGCCGACGACCGACCGCTCCGGCTCCGCGACGAGCAGCTCGCGCGGGACGGGCAGGTCGACGACGGTCGGCCAGACCGTGACGGTCTCGCGCTCGCCCAGGGTGGCGCGGACCCGGGCGACGCCGAACGGGTCGGTGCGGGTGACGACGAGAGGGCCGAGCGCCCACCGGCCGCGCCGGGTGGCCTGCACGGGGTAGCGGAGGCGCACCGCGCGCGGCTCCCGGGCGACGGTCGCGCGCAGCGGCCGGCCGCCGGACAGCTCGACCGCCGCCTGCTCCCGCAGCTGCAGGTCGGTCAGCCGCGCGCGGGCGGCCCCCCGGGCGAGGCGGACCTCGACCTGCACGTCGGCGGTGCGGCCGACGTGCACGGGGTCGGGGTGCACGGTGCGCCGCGTGCGCAGACCCTGCCCGCGGCCCGGGTCGACCATGCCGACCGCGAGCATCCCGAGCACGACCAGCAGGACCGGCAGGGTGCCGATGGTCAGCAGGTCGGTGGACCCGAACGCGGTCCCGGTCGCGCCCACGGCGAGGCCGAGGACCAGCAGGCCCACGCCGCGGCGGGTCGGGCGCAGGCGCATCAGCCCGCCGCGGTCCGGTCGCGGACCGCGGTCCGCGCGGGTGCGGGCACCGCGACGCGGGCGACCAGGTCGCCGATCACGTCCAGGCCGGTGCGGCCGGACAGGCGGGACTCGGCGCTGAGGATGACGCGGTGCGCGAGCACGGGCTCGGCCAGCCGCTGCACGTCGTCGGGGAGCACGTGGTCCCGGCCGTCCACGGCCGCCAGGCCCTTGGCGGCCCGCAGCAGCTGGATCGCGGCGCGCGGCGAGGCGCCGAGCCGGAGCGCGGCGTCGTCGCGGGTGCCGGCCACGAGGTCGACGACGTACTGCTTCACCGCGGGCGACGCGTACAGGTGCCGCGTCGTCTCGATCAGGCGGGACACCTGGGCCGCGTCGGTCACGGCGGACACGTGCGCGAGCGGGTCGGAGGTCTCCTGGGTGTCGAGCATGGCGAGCTCGGCCTCGGCGCTCGGGTACCCGACGGTCAGCCGCGCCATGAACCGGTCGCGCTGCGCCTCGGGCAGCGGGTAGGTGCCCTCCATCTCGACCGGGTTCTGGGTCGCGACGACGAGGAACGGCCGCGGCAGCGGGTACGAGGTGCCGTCGACGGTGACCTGCGCCTCCTGCATGGACTCCAGCAGCGCCGCCTGCGTCTTGGGGGACGCGCGGTTGATCTCGTCGCCGATCACGATGTTCGAGAACACCGGACCCTCGCGGAACTCGAACTCCTGGGTCGCGGCGCGGTAGATCGTCACGCCGGTCAGGTCGCTCGGCAGCAGGTCGGGCGTGAACTGCACGCGGCCGACGGTGCAGTCGATGGTGCGGGCGAGCGCCTTGGCCAGCGTCGTCTTGCCGACGCCGGGGACGTCCTCGAGCAGCAGGTGGCCCTCGGCGAGCAGCACGGCGACGGCGGTCCGGACCAGCTCGGGGCGGCCGGTGACGACGCGGTCGATGCTCGCGCGCATCCGGTCCGTCACGGTGATGAGCTCGTCCATCTCGGACGCGCCGGGCACTGCTACGGGCATCGGGGGTCCCCTCGGTCGACTGGGGGAAGCCTAAGCGGCCGTCGGGGCGTCCGGGAGGTGAACCCGCACCCCGTCTCCCCACATCCCCCCACCCTGCGGCCACCGCCCTCCTCCACTTCGCTCCCCGGGCCGCCGGGCGCACCGCCGCCTGCGGCACCCGGATGGGCGCTGACCTGCGAGGACGCCGCCGGTCGCGCCGGGAGGGAGGGGCGGCGCGGGGCCGGCAGGCGCCCGGTGCGCCTCGCCGGGCCCGCCAAACCCTCCACACCGCTCCACCGGCGCTGACCTGCGGGGACGCCTCAGCTTCACCCGTCCGCCGCCGATTCATCCGGCGTAGGTGGAGTGAAGTGGAGTACCGTGGAGCCATCGGGTGCCGAGGGGTGCCCGTGCGCGCGGTCCGGGGGAGGTGGGACGACGTGGGGTTCGAGCAGGCACTCGCCGGGCTCGGCGCTTCCGTGCCCTTCCTCGGGACCCACACGCCGAAGCTCGACGAGAAGGGGCGGCTGATCCTCCCGGCGAAGTTCCGCCCCCAGCTCGCCCAGGGCCTGGTCATGACCCGGGGCCAGGACCGCTGCCTGTTCCTGCTGCCGCTCGACGAGTTCGCGCGGATGCACGACAAGCTGCGCCAGGCCCCCGTGACCAGCAAGCAGGCCCGCGACTACCTCCGCGTGTTCCTGTCCGGCGCCTCGGACGAGACACCGGACAAGCAGGGACGCATCTCGATCCCCCCGATGCTGCGTGCCTACGCGGGTCTCGACCGGGACGTCGCCGTGATCGGCGCCGGCACCCGGGTGGAGATCTGGGACCTGCAGGCCTGGGAGACGTACCTGGCCGAGCAGGAGGCCGGCTACGCCGAGACGGCCGAGGAGGTCTTCCCCGGCGCCTTCTGACCCGCACCCACGACCCGCACCACGCACGACCCGCACCACGCACGACCCGCTCCACGCACCACCCGGAGCACGGACCGAGCACCAGCACCACCGCCCGGCGAGACCTCCCCCCGGCAGCTCTGACGCACTTCCCCGGCGTCAGAGGGCCGGTGGGGGATCTGGTCGGACGGCGGAGGGGCCGCCCGACCACCACCGTGCCGGAGCACCAGCCGCACCACCCGCACCACCCGCACCACTCCACCCCACCCCGCACCGCCCTGCAGCACCCGGAAGGAGGCCCGCCATGGCCGAGCGCGACGCCGCGTCCCGCCACCTGCCGGTCCTCCTGCAGCGCTGCGTCGACCTGCTGGCCCCGGCGCTGGCGGAGCCCGGCTCCGTGATGATCGACGCCACGCTCGGCATGGGCGGCCACACCGAGGGCGTGCTCGAGGCGCTGCCGCACGTGCGGGTCGTCGGGATCGACCGGGACCCGGAGGCGCTGCGCCTGGCGTCGGCGCGGCTGGCCCGGTTCGGCGACCGGTTCACCCCGGTGCACGCCGTGTACGACGAGATCCCCGAGGTGCTCGAGCGCCTCGACCTGCCGGGCGTGCAGGGCGTGCTCATGGACCTGGGCGTGTCCTCGCTGCAGCTGGACGAGGCCGGGCGCGGGTTCGCCTACGCGCAGGACGCGCCGCTGGACATGCGGATGGACCCGACCCGCGGCCGGACCGCCGCCGAGGTGCTCAACACCTACGACGAGGCCGACCTGGCCCGCGTGCTGCGCGAGTACGGCGAGGAGCGGTTCGCCGGCCGGATCGCGCGCCGCATCGTGCAGGCCCGCGAGAAGGCCCCGCTGGAGCGGACGTCCGAGCTGGTCGACCTGGTCCGCGCGGGCATCCCCGCGGCGGCGCGGCAGACCGGCGGCAACCCGGCCAAGCGCACGTTCCAGGCGCTGCGCATCGAGGTGAACGACGAGCTCGCCGTGCTGGCCCGCGCGGTCCCTGCGGCGGTCGAGGCGCTGGTCGTCGGCGGCCGGATCGTCGTCGAGTCGTACCAGTCGCTCGAGGACCGCCTCGTGAAGCGGGCGTTCGCCGCCGGCGCCGAGATCAGCGCGCCGCCCGGGCTGCCCGTGGTCCCGGAGACGCACGCGCCGTTCCTGCGCCTGCTCACCCGCGGCGCCGAGGAGGCCGACGCGGCCGAGCTCGCTCGCAACCCCCGCTCGCAGTCGGTGCGCCTGCGGGCCGCCGAGCGGCTGCGCCCGACCCCGGAGCACCTGCGTCCGGGGCGCGGCGACGCCGGCAGTACCGGCGGTCCGGGCGGCCGCCGCCCCGACCGCACCCGCGCACCCCGCGCGCCCCGCAGCCCGAACGGACCGAGGAGAACCGCATGAGCGCCGAGCAGGCCGTCCGCGCACCGCGCGTCCGCCCCCGCCCGTCCGCCGAGCCGCAGTCCGCCCCGGAGCGGCCGCGGCTGCGCCTGGTCCGTCCGCCGGCCCAGGCGCGCACGCACGTGCCGTTCGTGGTGACGTGCATGGCGATCCTCGCCGGGGCGCTGATCGCGGCGCTGCTGCTCAACACCCAGCTCGCCGCCGGCTCGTACGAGCAGCGCTCGATGGACGTCCGGCTCGCCGAGCTGGCGCGGTCCGAGCAGGCGCTGTCCGCCGAGCTGGACGCCAACAAGGCGCCGGCGAACCTCGCGGCGCGCGCCGCGGCCCAGGGCATGGTGCCCGCCGGGTCGACCGGCTGGCTCCAGCTCTCCGACGGCACGGTCCGGGGCGACGCGGCGGCCGGGCAGTGACGACGCCGACGACCCGCACCCCCGCTCGCCGCACCTCCGCGCCCGCGCGCCCCGTGCGCGGGCGCTCCGGCGCGCGCCCGGGCGGCGGGCTGCCGACCCAGCGCGGACCGCGCGGACCCTGGGCCCCCCGCCCGGGCGGCCCGAGCGTCGTGATGCTGAACCGGCGCCGGGCGGTGCTGGTCGTGACGATCGCGCTGCTGCTCACCGTGTTCTCGGGGCGGCTGATCTGGCTGCAGGGCGTAGGCGGCGACGCGATCGCCGCCGAGGCGCTGCAGAGCCGGCTGACGCACGCGCAGCTGGTCGCGGCGCGCGGCACGATCACCGACAGCGAGGGCGAGGTCCTCGCCACGTCGGTGGACCGGTACGACGTCGTCGCGAACCAGCAGCTGATCAAGACGTGGTCGACGACCGAGGACGGCGAGACGTACTCGGGAGCGGCGGGTGCCGCGCAGCTCATGGCGCCGATCCTCGGCGTGAACGCCGCGGAGCTGGGCGCCAAGCTCGACGGCGACTCCGGCTACAAGTACGTCGCCAAGAACGTGCTGCCGGAGGTGTGGCAGGCGATCCGCGAGCTGCGGATCAACGGCATCACCTCGGAGCAGGTCGCCGAGCGCGTCTACCCGAACGGCAACCTGGCGGGCAACCTGCTCGGCTGGGTGAACAGCGAGGGCGTGGGCGCGCAGGGGCTCGAGTCGACGCTGGAGGACGACCTCGCGGGCACGCCCGGTAGGACGACCTACGAGCGCGGCGCCGGCGGGCAGCTCATCCCCGGCGGGTTCGAGGAGTCGACGGCCGCCACCGACGGCCGCAGCGTGCAGCTGACGATCAACTCCGACATCCAGTGGAAGGCGCAGCAGGCGATCGAGCAGCAGGTCGCCGCGACCGGCTCGGCCTCCGGCACGATCGTCATGACGTCGGTGAAGACCGGCGAGGTGCTCGCGATGGCGGAGTCGCGCACCGTCGACCCCAACGACCCCGGCGCCGACAGCACCCTGTGGGGCGGCTCCAGCGCGGTGTCGGACGTGTTCGAGCCCGGCTCGACGGCGAAGATCATCACGATGGCCGCGGCGATCGAGACCGGTATCACCGACCCGCTCCAGCAGTTCGAGGTCCCGTACAACTACACGACCGCGAACGGCCAGACCTTCAAGGACTCGCACGAGCACTCGGGTCAGCGGCTCACCACGACCGGGATCCTCGCCGAGTCGTCGAACACCGGCACCGTGATGATCGGGCAGAACCTGCCCGAGCAGGTGCGGCACGACTACCTGGCGAAGTTCGGCTTCGGCCAGAAGACCGGCATCGAGCTGCCCGCCGAGCAGGCAGGCCGGCTGTGGGACGTCGACCGGTGGGACGGCCGCACGAAGTACGCGGTCCTCTTCGGCCAGGGCCTGTCGGTGACCGCGCTGCAGGCGACCGACGTCTTCGCGACGATCGCCAACGGCGGCGTCCGGGTCACCCCGCACCTGGTCAAGGGCTGGACGGAGCCGGACGGCACGTTCACCCCGGCCGAACCCGCCGCCACGACCCAGGTCGTGTCCCCGGAGACGGCGCAGACCGTGCTCACGATGATGGAGAGCGCCGTCGACGAGGGCACCGGCTCCTCGGCGGCCATCCCGGGCTACCGCGTCGCCGGCAAGACCGGTACGGCTCAGGCGTGGGCCATGGACGGCACGCAGGGCATCACGGCGTCGTTCATCGGCGTCGCGCCGGCGGACGACCCGGAGATCGCCGTCAGCGTCGTGCTGCACAACCCGACCACGTCCGAGTGGGGCGGCGTCGTCGCGGCGCCGGTGTTCTCGGACGTGGCGGGGTACGCGCTCACCGAGCTCGGCATCGCGCCCAGCGGCACGGCGCCGCAGCTGTTCCCGACCGAGTGGTGACACCCGTGCGCACCACCGGCCCCGTCCTGCCCACGACCGCCCGCGCGGGGCACCCCGCGGGCGCCCGCCCGGCCTCCCCGGTCGCGGGGGCCCGTGGCCCGCGCGGTAGATTCTCCCTATGACGTCCCCGCAGGGCCGGCTCCGGCCGGAGCACCCCCACCAGCGCCGGGTCGCCGACCTCGCCGACGCGTTCGGGCTCGTCAGGGCCGGTGCGCCGGTGCCCGAGGACCTCGCCACGACGGGGGTCACGGTGGCGAGCGGCGACGCCGCCCCCGGCGACCTGTTCGTCGCCGTTCCCGGCGCGCACACGCACGGCGCCACGCACGCCCCGCAGGCCCTCGCGGCCGGCGCCGTGGCGGTCGTCACGGACCGCGCGGGCGCAGAGGTGCTCGGCGCCTTCGACGACCCCGCGGTCTGCGCGGTGCCGGTGCTCGTGACCGACGACCCGCGCGCGCTCGCCGGTCCGCTGGCCGCCGAGCTGCACGGCCACCCCGGCCGCCGCCTGACGACCGTCGGCGTGACCGGCACGAACGGCAAGACCACGACGATGTATTTCGTCGAGGCCGCGCTGCGCCGCGCGCACGCGAGCACCGTGGTCATGGGCACCGTGGAGCTCCGGATCGGCGACGAGGCGATCGAGAGCCCGCGCACCACGGTCGAGGCGCCGGTCGTGCAGTCGATGCTGTCCCGCGGCCTCGAGGTCGGCGCGACGGCCGTCGCGATGGAGGTGTCGTCGCACGCGCTCGCCCTGGGCCGGATGAACGGCCTCGAGCTCGACGTCGCCGGCTTCACCAACCTGCAGCGCGACCACCTCGACTTCCACGGCGACATGGAGGGGTACTACCGCGCCAAGGCGCAGCTGTTCCGCCCCGGCCACGCGCGCCGCGGGGTCGTGGTGGTCGACGACGAGTGGGGCCGCCGGCTGGCCGACGAGGCCGAGATCCCCGTCGACACGGTCGCCACGCACGTCGGCGCGCCGGAGGGGGAGACCGCCGACTGGACGGTGACCGAGGCCGACGTCGGCCTGGACGGCGTCGGGTCGACCTTCACGCTGCGGGACCCCGACGGCGCCCTGCACCGCGCCGCGAGCCCGCTGCCCGGTCTCGTCAACGTGTCGAACGCGGCCCTGGCGGTCGTGCTGGCGCACCGCGCCGGCGTGCCGCTCGACGTCGCGATCGACGCCGTCGGCACCGCGTCCGGCGTGCCCGGCCGGATGGAGCGCGTGGTCGAGCGCCGCGGCGGGGCGAGCCCGCGCCCGCTGTGCCTGGTCGACTACGCGCACACCCCGGACGCCCTGGTGCTCGCGCTGGAGGCCGTGCGCCCGATCACGCCCGGCCGGCTGGTCCTCGTCTTCGGGTCCGACGGCGACCGCGACCGCGGCAAGCGGCCGATCATGGGGCGCATCGCCGCGCGCCTCGCGGACGTGCTCGTCGTCACCGACGAGAACCCGCGCTCGGAGGACCCCGCGGCCATCCGGGCCGCCATCCTGGACGGGGTGCGCGAGGAGCGCCCCGCGCTGGCCGACGTGCACGAGGCCGTCAGCCGCACCCAGGCCATCCACGACGCCCTCGACCTCGCGACGGAGCTGGACACCATCATCATCACGGGCAAGGGCCACGAGCCGACCCAGGAGATCGCCGGGGTCTTCCACCGGTACAACGACCGCGACGTGCTGCGGGCGGCGGACGCCGCGCTGACGGCGCGCGAGGCGCAGGAGCAGACCGCGTGATCGCGATGACGGCGGCCGAGGTGGCCGCGGCGACCGGCGGGCGCCTGTGGCCCGAGGACCTGGACCCGGCGACCGTGGTGACCGGCCCCGTGGTGGTCGACTCGCGGCAGGCCGGGCCGGGCTCCCTGTTCGTGGCGCTGCCCGGCGAGCACGCCGACGGGCACGACTTCGCGGGCGCCGCGGTGCGCGCGGGCGCCACCCTGGTGCTCGGCTCGCGCCCGGTGACCCACGACGGCCCCGACGACGGCGGCCCGGTGCCGCTGCCGTCCGTGCTCGTCGAGGACGTCGAGCGGGCGCTCGGCGACCTGGCGCGCGTCGTGCTGGAGCGGCTGCGCGAGGCGGCCGTCGAGCCCGGCGGGACCGACCTGCGCGTCATCGGCGTCACCGGCTCGGTCGGCAAGACGACCACCAAGGACCTGCTGGCGCAGCTGTGCGCCGCGGCGGGCCCGACCGTCGCGCCGAAGAAGTCGTTCAACAACGAGATCGGCCTGCCGCTCACCGTGCTGCGCGCCGACGAGCAGACCCGGTTCCTCGTGCTCGAGATGGGCGCGTCCGGCATCGGCCACCTGACCTACCTGACGGACATCGCGCCGCCCGACGTGGCGGTCGTGCTGGTCGTCGGGCACGCGCACCTCGAGGGCTTCGGCGGGATCGAGGCCGTGGCGCGCGCCAAGGCCGAGCTCGTCGCGGGCCTCGCGCCCGGCGGGGTCGCGGTGCTCAACGCCGACGACCACCGCGTGCTGGCGATGGCGGACCAGGCGCCCGGCGCGGTCGCGACGTTCGGCACCACCTCGGTGGCCGACGTCCGCGCGGTCGACCTGCGCCTCGCGGGCGGGCGTCCGGCCTTCACGATCGACGCCGGGCGGGTGCCACCGGTCGAGGGCGACGACTCGCGGGAGCGGGCCGACGTCACGCTGCGCCTGGTCGGCGAGCACCACGTGCACAACGCGCTCGCCGCCGCTGGTGCCGCACTCGCGGTCGGGCTGCCGCTCGCGGACGTCGCGGCCGGCCTGTCCGCCGCCGACGCGATCAGCCCGCACCGGATGCACGTCGTGGAGCGCCCCGACGGCATCACCGTCGTCGACGACTCGTACAACGCCAACCCGGACTCGATGCGGGCCGCCCTGCGCGCGCTCGCCGTGCTGTCCGGGCGGCAGCGCCGGTCGGTCGCCGTGCTCGGCGAGATGATGGAGCTCGGCGCCGACGCGCGCCGCGAGCACGAGGACATCGGGCTGCAGGTCGTCCGGCTCAACGTGGACCTGACCGTCGTGGTCGGGCCCGGTGCGCTCGGCATCTTCGCGGGCGCGCAGCGCGAGGGGTCGTGGGGCGACGAGGTCGTGATGGTCGACGACGTCGACGCGGCCGCGGCGTTCCTGGAGGGGGAGCTGCGCCCGGGCGACGTGGTGCTGCTCAAGGCGTCGAACGGCGCCGGCCTGTGGCGGCTGGGCGACCTGCTGACCGGCGCGGAGCCGGCCGGCGGCGCGGAGGTGCCCGCGTGATCTCCGTCCTCGTCGCCGGCGGCGTCGCGATGGTCGTCGCGCTGCTCGGCACCCCGCTGTTCATCAACTTCCTGGTCGCCAAGCAGTACGGCCAGTTCATCCGCCAGGACGGCCCGACCGCGCACTACACCAAGCGCGGCACGCCGACGATGGGCGGCGTCGTCATCATCGCGGCGACCCTGATCGGGTTCGGCGTCGCCGCCCTGGTCACGGGCAACCTGCCCAGCGCGTCCGCCGTGCTCGTGCTGTTCCTCATGACCGGCCTGGGCGTCGTCGGGTTCCTCGACGACTTCATCAAGATCTCCCGGCAGCGCAGCCTCGGGCTGTCCGCGCGGTGGAAGATCGTCGGGCAGGGCTTCGTCGGCATCACGTTCGCGGTGCTCGCGCTGCAGTTCCCGGACGCCACGATGCGCACGCCCGCGTCCACGAAGATCTCGTTCATCCGGGACACCGGCCTGGACCTCGCGTTCGCAGGGGCCACGATCGGCGCGATCCTGTTCGTGATCTGGGCCAACTTCCTCATCACGGCCTGGTCGAACGCCGTGAACCTGACCGACGGCCTGGACGGCCTGGCGACCGGGTCCTCGCTGATCGTGTTCGGCGCCTACGTGATCGTCTGCGTCTGGCAGTTCAACCAGCGGTGCGCGCTCACCGCCGGCGCCCGGTGCTACGCCACGCGCGACCCGCTCGACATGGCGGTGGTCGCCGCGGCGGTCACCGGCGCGTGCTTCGGGTTCCTGTGGTGGAACGCCAGCCCGGCCAAGATCTTCATGGGCGACACCGGCTCGCTGGCCCTCGGCGGCGCGCTCGCCGGCATGTCGATCGTCACCCGCACCGAGGTGCTCGCGGCGATCATCGGCGGCCTGTTCGTCATCATCGTGCTGTCGGACGTCATCCAGATCGGCTTCTTCAAGATGACCGGCAGACGGGTGTTCAAGATGGCACCGCTGCACCACCACTTCGAGCTGTCGGGGTGGGGCGAGGTCACGATCGTCATCCGGTTCTGGCTGATCGCCGGGCTGTTCGTGTCGCTGGGCATCGGGATCTTCTACGCGGAGTGGGTGACGGGCTGACCGTGGCGGACGACCTCAGGACTGCCGAGGAGCTCGGCCGGGCGCGGGTCGTCGTCGCCGGCCTGGGCGTGTCGGGCCGCGCTGCCCGCGACGTGCTGGCGGGCCTCGGCGCGCGCGTGACGACGGTCGACGACCGGGCGGCGGACGCGGACGCGACCGACGTGGCCGCGTTCCTCGCCGGCGGCGGGCTGGATGGCGTGGACGTCGTCGTCGCCTCGCCCGGCCTGCCGCCGGCGCACCCGCTGCTCGCCGCCGCGCGCGCGGCCGGCGTGCCGGTGTGGAGCGAGGTCGAGCTCGCCTGGCGGCTGCGGGTGGACCGGGACTCGGGCGACGGCCCGGCGCCGTGGCTCGCCGTCACCGGCACCAACGGCAAGACGACGACGGTCGAGATGCTGGCGTCCGTGCTGCGCGCGGCCGGCCGGCGCACCGCCGCCGTGGGCAACGTCGGCACGCCGGTCGTGCTCGCCGCGACCGACCCGACCCTCGACGTGCTCGCGGTGGAGCTGTCGTCCTTCCAGCTGCACCACACGGAGTCGATGGCGGCGCAGGCCGCGGTCGTGCTCAACGTGGCCGCGGACCACCTGGACTGGCACGGCACGCTCGACGCGTACGCGGCCGACAAGGGCCGGATCTACGCGGGCGTCGAGGTGGCGTGCGTCTACAACGCCGCCGACCGGACGACCGAGGACCTGGTCCGCGAGGCCGACGTGCAGGACGGCGCGGTCGCCGTCGGCTTCACGCTCGGGTCCCCGGGGGTCGGGCAGGTCGGGCTGGTCGACCGCATGCTGGTCGACCGCGGGTTCGCCGCCCTGCGGCACACGCACGCCGCCGAGCTCGCGACGTTCGACGACCTCGCGCACCTCGCCGGTCCCGACGGGCTCGCGCCGCACGTGGTGCAGGACGCCCTCGCCGCGGCCGCGCTCGCGCTCGCGCACGGCGTGCCGCCCGAGGCGGTCGGGGAGGGCCTGCGCGCGTACGCGCCGGGCGCGCACCGGATCGCGACCGTCGCCGAGGTGGACGGGGTGCGGTACGTCGACGACTCCAAGGCCACCAACGCGCACGCCGCGGCCGCGTCGCTCGCCTCGTTCGCCGAGGGCAGCGTCGTCTGGATCGCGGGCGGGCTCGCCAAGGGCGCGACGTTCGACGAGCTGGTGGCGCGCCGCGCCGACCGGCTGCACGGCGTGGTGCTCATCGGCGTGGACGCCGCGCCGCTCGCCGACGCGCTCGCCCGACACGCGCCGCAGGTCCCCGTCGTCCGCGTCGATCCCGGTGACACTGGGACGGTGATGTCCCGCGCCGTGACCGAGGCCCGCCGCCTGGCGGAGTCCCGCGCCGCGGCGGGCACCACGGTCCTGCTCGCACCCGCGTGCGCCTCGATGGACCAGTTCGCCTCGTACGCCGCCCGCGGCGAGGCGTTCGCCGCCGAGGTCCGCGCCCTGCACCCGAGGGGGTGACCCCGGCGTGGCCCAGACGACCGACGCCCCGGCGCCGAGCGCCACGACGCCGCGCGCCCCGTCCCGGCTCGGGCAGTGGAACAGCGCCGTCACGAGCTACTACCTGCTCGTCGGTGCCAGCCTGCTGCTGCTCGTGCTCGGGCTGGTCATGGTGCTGTCGTCCTCCTCGGTGGAGTCGCTGGCCTCCGGCGACTCGCCGTACGCGGTGTTCCTCAGCCAGGCCCAGTACGCGCTGATCGGGCTGCCGCTGATGTGGCTGGCGTCGCGGATCAGGCCGGGCACCTACAAGGCGTTCGCCTGGCCGCTGCTGGGCGTGGGCCTGTTCGTGCAGCTGCTGGTCTACACGCCGCTCGGCCGCAGCCAGGGCGGCAACCAGGGCTGGATCTACGTCGGCGGGTTCTCGGGGCAGCCGTCCGAGGCGCTCAAGCTCGCCCTCGTGGTGTGGCTCGGCATGATCCTGGCGCGCAAGCAGCCGCTGTTCGACGACTGGAAGCACGCGGCCGTCCCGGCGCTGCCGATCGCGGGCGGCGCGATCGGCATGGTGCTGCTCGGGCACGACCTCGGCACCGCGATCATCATGATCCTGCTGGTCGCCGGTGCCCTGTTCGTCGCGGGCGTCCCGATGCGGATCTTCGCCGGCGCCGGCGTCCTCGCCGCGGTCGGCGTCGCGCTGCTCGCCACCGTCAGCCAGAGCCGCGTCGACCGGATCATGAACTGGTTCACCGGCGAGTGCGACGTCACCGCCGGCTGCTACCAGACGATGCACGGCATGCAGGCCCTCGCGACGGGCGGGTGGTTCGGCCTCGGGCTCGGCCAGAGCCGCGAGAAGTGGTCCTACCTGCCCGAGGCGCACAACGACTTCATCTTCGCGATCATCGGCGAGGAGCTCGGCCTGATCGGCACACTGCTGGTGCTCGCGCTGTTCGGCGTGCTGGCGTTCGCGATGTTCCGGGTCATCGCCCGGCACCGCGACCCGTTCGCCCAGATCGTCACCGGGGGCGTCGCCGCGTGGATCATCGGCCAGGCGCTGGTGAACATGGGCGTGGTCGTCGGCCTGCTGCCGGTCATCGGGGTGCCGCTGCCGCTGGTCTCCGCCGGCGGGTCCGCGCTCATCACGACGCTCGTGGCGCTGGGCGTGGTGATCTCGTTCGCCCGCACCGAGCCGGGCGCCGCCGAGGCCCTGGCGGCGCGGCCCGGCGTGGTCCGCCGCTCGCTCGCCGTGATCGGCCGGACCCGTGCCTGACGGCCGCCCGGGTGGCGACCCCGCCCGCGCCCCCGCACCCTGACGGCGACCCGCCGCCCCGCCCCGCCCCTGAACCGGAGGACCCTGTGACCGCTCCCGACGCCCCGACCCCGGCGGAGGGCGCCGAGCCCCGGCCCCGCGCGGTGCTGCTCGCCGGCGGTGGCACGGCCGGGCACGTCAACCCGCTGCTGGCCGTCGCGGAGGAGCTCCGGGCGCGTGACCCCGAGCTGCGGCTCGCGGTCCTCGGCACGGAGGAGGGTCTCGAGGCCCGGCTGGTGCCGGAGCGTGGCCTCGACATGTACGTCGTGCCGAAGGTGCCGCTGCCGCGCCGCCCGACGCCGGACTGGTTCAAGCTGCCCTCCCGGCTGCGCGCGGCCGTGGACGCCGCCGGCGCCGCGATCGACGAGCTCGGCGCGGGCGCGGTCGTCGGCTTCGGCGGCTACGTCTCGACGCCCGCCTACCTGGCCGCGCGGTCCCGCGGCGTGCCGGTCGTCGTGCACGAGCAGAACGCGCGCGCGGGGCTGGCCAACCGGCTCGGCGCGCGGCAGGCGGTCGCGGTCGCGGTCACGTTCCCCGGCACCCGGCTCCCGCGCGCGCAGGTCACCGGCCTGCCGCTGCGCCCGGAGATCGCCGACCTGCTGGCGCAGCGCGCCGCGGACGCGGACGGCACCCGGCGGCGCGCCGCGGCGGAGCTCGGCTTCGACCCCGAGCGGGTCACGCTGCTCGTCACCGGCGGCTCGCTGGGCGCGCTGTCGGTGAACCGGGCGGTCGCCGCCCAGGCCGCCGCGATCCTCGCGACCGGCGCCGAGGTGCTGCACCTGACCGGCACCGGCAAGGCCGAGGAGGTGCGCGCGGCCGTCCGCGGGATCCCCGGGGCCGAGCGGTACCACGTGCGCGAGTACCTCGCCGAGATGGAGCAGGCGCTGGCCGTCGCCGACCTGGTGCTGTGCCGGTCCGGCGCGGGCACCGTCAGCGAGCTGGCCGCCCTCGGCATCCCCGCCGTCTACGTGCCGCTCCCGGTCGGCAACGGCGAGCAGCGCCTCAACGCGCAGCCGGTGGTCGCCGAGGGCGGCGGCGTGCTCGTCGCCGACGAGGAGCTGACCGGCGGCTGGATCGCCGCGCACCTGCTGCCGCTGCTCGCGCCCGAGGCCGCCGACCGCCGCCGCGCGATGGGCGAGGCCGCCGCGCGCGTCGGCGTGCCGGACGCCGCGGGGCGGGTCGCGGACCTGGTGGAGGACGCGCTGGCCGAGGGCGAGCGCCGGGCGGCCGAGCGCGCGGAGGCGGAGCGGCTCGCGGCCGAGCAGGCCGCCGAGCGCGAGGCGCAGCGGGCCGCGGCCGAGGCGGAGCGGGCGGAGCGCGCCGAGCAGGACCGGCTCGCGGCCGAGCGGGCGGACGCCGAGCGCGCCGCCGCGGAGGCCGCGGCGGGGGCGGGCGACGACGACGGGCACGCCGCGGCCGGCGGTGGTGGTGGCGCCGCCGCCGCGCCGCTGACCGTCGCGACTCCGGTGGTCGGTGCGGCGTCCGGCGCGTCCGACTCGTCCGGCGCGCCGGCCGACCACGCGGCGGGGGCCCCGGCCGGTGGGCTCGCCGAGCTCGGCCGGGTGCATCTGGTGGGCGTCGGCGGCGCGGGGATGTCCGCCATCGCCGGCCTGCTCGCCGCCCGCGGGCTCGCCGTGTCCGGCTCGGACGCCCAGGAGGGCCCGGCCCTCGACGGCCTGCGCGCCGCGGGCGTCACCGTGCACGTCGGCCACGACGCCGCGCACGTGGAGGACGTCGACACCGTCGTGCTGTCCAGCGCGATCCGCGAGACCAACCCCGAGCTGGCGCGGGCGCGCGAGCGCGGGCTGCCGGTGCTGCACCGCTCCGAGGCGCTGGCCGCGCTCATGACCGGGCGGATCGGGATCGCCGTCGCCGGCGCGCACGGCAAGACCACCACGTCCGCCATGGTGGCGACCGCGCTGGCCGCCGCCGGGCGGGACGACCAGGTGCTCGACCCGTCGTACGCGATCGGGGGCACGGTGCTCACCCCCGGCGGCGCGACGCCGGGCTACCGGACCGGCGCCGGCGACGCGTTCGTCGCGGAGGCGGACGAGTCGGACGGCTCGTTCCTCGCGTACGCGCCGGCCGTCGCGATCGTCACCAACGTCGAGCCCGACCACCTGGACCACCACGGCACCACGGAGGCGTTCGAGGCCGCGTTCGCGGCGTTCGCCGACCGGGTCCTCGACGGCGGCGCGCTGGTCGCGTGCCTGGACGACGCGGGCTCCGCGCGCCTGGTCGCCGAGGTGGGGGAGCGGCTCACCCGGCGCGGCGTCCGGGTGCTGACCTACGGCACCGACGCGTCGATCGGCGAGCTCGGGCCCGACCTCGTCGTCGGCCCGGTCGTCGACGCCGGCGGCACCTGGCGCACCACGCTGACCTCCCGCTCGGCCGAGGTGCCCGGGGCCGACCTCGCGCTGGCGGTCCCCGGCGAGCACAACGCCGCGAACGCCGCCGCCGCCTACCTCGCGGCCTGGGCCGTGGGCGCCGACCCCGCCGCCGTGGCCGCCGGGCTGGGCGAGTTCCGCGGCACCGGGCGCCGGTTCGAGGACCGGGGGACGGTCGCCGGCGTGCGGGTGGTCGACGACTACGCGCACCACCCGACCGAGGTCGCGGCGCTGCTCCGCACGGCGCGCGGCGTGGTCGGCGACGGCGCGGTGCACGTGCTGTTCCAGCCGCACCTGTACTCCCGCACCCGCACGTTCGCGGCCGAGTTCGGCTCCGCGCTCGACCTGGCGGACACCGTCGTCGTCACCGACGTCTACGCCGCGCGCGAGGACCCGGACCCCGAGGTCTCGGGCGACACGATCGTGCAACGCGTGCCCACGCCGGGCCGCGCCCGGTTCGTCGCCGACCGCGTCGAGGCGGCGCGGGCGGTCGCGGCCGCCGCGGCGCCCGGGGACCTGGTGCTGACGGTGGGTGCCGGCGACGTGACGCAGCTCGGGGCCGTGGTGCTCGAGGCGCTGGCCGGCGGTGCCGGCGACGCCGGCGATGCGGCCGCGCCCGCCGACGCCGCGCCCGCCCCGCACGACGCCGCGGAGGCGGAGCAGGCGTGACGCCACCGCAGCGCCCGAGGCCGCCGCAGCCGCCCCGTGCGGCGGCCCCGGCGCGCCCGGCCGCGCCCCGGCCGGCCGCGCCGCGCCCCGCGGCCCCGCGCCCGGCCCCCGCGCGCCCCGCGCCGGCGCGCACACCCGCCCCCGGGGCGGCGACCCCCGAGGTGATCGGCGACGACACCACGCCGACCGCCGCGGTGCCGGCCGCCGGCCGCCCGTCGGCCCCGCGCACCGGCGAGACCCGGCGCCCCGGCACACCGGCCCGCCGCGCGTCCGGCTCCACCGCCGTCGCGCCGCGCACGGGCGCGTTCCCGGTCCGCCCCCCGGTCGTCAGCCAGGGCTCGGCGGCGCGGTTCGCCGAGCGCGCCCGCGCCCGGCGGCGGCTGGCCTGGCGGCAGATCCTCATCGCGGCGGGCGTCGTCGCGGTCGTCGGCGCGCTGGCCTGGCTGCTGCTGCTGTCGCCCGTGCTCGCGCTGGACGCCGAGCAGGTCGAGGTCACCGGCGCCGGGACGGTCGTGGCCGTGGACCAGGTGCGCGACGTGGTCGACGACGAGGCGGGCACCCCGCTGCCGCGGCTGGACACCGGCGCGCTGCGCGAGCGGCTGCTGGACGTGCCCGGGGTCCGGGACGCCACCGTGTCCCGGACCTGGCCGCGCGGCCTGACCGTCGCGCTGGTCTCCCGCGAGCCGGTGGCGGCGGTCCCGGAGTCGAACGACGTCGTGGCCCAGGCGCAGGGCGACGAGACGCTGGACGCCGGCGGGTTCGCGCTGGTCGACATGGACGGCGTCAAGGTCGGCCGTGCGGACGCGCCGCCGGAGGGTCTGCCGGTCGTCGAGGTCCCGGTCGGTGACGCGCGGATCCTGGCGGCGACGCTCGGGGTGCTGGAGTCGCTGCCGGCGGACCTGCGCGCGGACATCGGCCAGGTCTCGGCCGGCACCCAGGACACGGTGCGGTTCACGCTCCGGGACGGCGCGACGGTCGAGTGGGGGAGCGCGCAGGACTCGGCGCTCAAGGTGGCGGTCCTGAAGGCCCTGCGCGCGGCCCCGGAGACGGCGGGCTCCGCGCGGTACGACGTGTCGGCGCCGACGATGCCGGTCGTCGGGTGATCCCGCGCCGACACGCGCGCACCGGTGTTTGAAGCGGGTCCCCGCGCCCCATACCGTCACACCTAGACAGATCTGACATAACTATAACCCTCAACTTGAGGGTGAAGGTTCGTCGACATCGCGAGACGAGAGGCACCCACCGTGGCAGCTCCGCAGAACTACCTGGCGGTCATCAAGGTCGTCGGCATCGGTGGTGGCGGCGTGAACGCCGTGAACCGCATGATCGAGGTCGGCCTCAAGGGTGTCGAGTTCATCGCCATCAACACCGACGCCCAGGCCCTGCTCATGTCCGACGCGGACGTGAAGCTCGACGTCGGCCGCGAGCTGACCCGGGGCCTCGGCGCCGGCGCCGACCCGGAGGTCGGCAAGAAGGCCGCCGAGGACCACGCGGAGGAGATCGAGGACGTCCTGCGCGGCGCCGACATGGTCTTCGTCACCGCGGGCGAGGGCGGCGGCACCGGGACCGGCGGCGCACCCGTCGTGGCCCGCATCGCCCGCTCGCTCGGCGCGCTGACCATCGGTGTCGTCACGCGCCCGTTCACCTTCGAGGGTCGCCGCCGCACCGTGCAGGCGGACTCCGGCATCGAGGCGCTGCGCGCCGAGGTCGACACCCTCATCGTGATCCCGAACGACCGCCTGCTGTCGATCTCCGACCGCTCGGTGTCCGTCCTGGACGCGTTCCGCTCGGCGGACCAGGTGCTCCTGTCCGGTGTCCAGGGCATCACCGACCTCATCACCACGCCGGGCCTGATCAACCTCGACTTCGCGGACGTGAAGTCCGTGATGCAGGGGGCGGGATCGGCCCTCATGGGCATCGGCTCGGCCCGCGGGGAGGACCGCGCGGTCCAGGCGGCCGAGCTGGCGATCTCCTCGCCGCTGCTCGAGGCCAGCATCGACGGCGCGCACGGCGTGCTGCTGTCGATCCAGGGCGGGTCCGACCTCGGCCTGTTCGAGATCAACGAGGCCGCCCGCCTGGTGCAGGAGGCGGCGCACCCCGAGGCGAACATCATCTTCGGCGCGGTCATCGACGACGCCCTCGGCGACGAGGTGCGCGTGACGGTCATCGCGGCGGGCTTCGACGGCGGCGCCCCGGTGGTCCGGCGCGACGCCCGCGGGCTCGGCCAGGTCAGCGCCGGCGGCGGGGGCCAGGCGCAGCAGCCGCCGGCGTCCATCCCGCCGGCCGCCGCGGTGCCGACGACGACCGCCGCGCACGCCCAGGTCCCGCCGCGCCCGGTCGGCCCGGACGAGGAGCGCCGCCAGCAGGCCGTGCCCGCGTTCCTCACCCCGGACCAGGCCGCGGCCACCGGCCAGCTCGAGGTCCCGCGGATCTTCGAGGAGGAGGTCGCCCGCCGCAAGGAGGACGACCTGGACGTCCCGGACTTCCTCAAGTAGCCGCATGACGCTGCCGGTCCTCGGGGTCGACCTCGGCCCCGGCGTCCGCGCGGGCTTCACCACCCGCGCGGGCGGCGTCAGCGCGCCGCCGTGGGACGCGCTCGACCTCGGGCTGAACGTGAGGGACGACCCCGCCGACGTCCGGGCGAACCGCGCCCGGGTGGCCGCGTGGGCCGGCGCGCCGGTCGCGTGGGCGACGCAGGTGCACGGCGCCGACGTGCACGTGCTGCGCGGCCCGGGCGACGCGGCGGGCGACACCGTGGGAGAGGTCGACGCGCTGGTCTCGGCCGTGCCCGGCACCGCCGTCGGCGTCCTCGTCGCCGACTGCGTGCCCGTGCTGCTCGCCGACCGGGCGGCCGGGGTGGTCGGCGCCGCGCACGCCGGCCGGCGCGGCCTCGTCTCGGGGGTCGTGCAGGCGGCGCTCGCCGCGATGGTCGACCTCGGCGCCGAGCCCGGCCGGGTGCGCGCGGTCGTCGGCCCCGCGATCAGCGGCGCGCGGTACGAGGTGCCGGCGGCGATGCGTGACGAGGTCGAGGCGGCCGTGCCCGGCACCGCGTGCACCACGGACGCGGGCACCCCCGGCCTCGACCTGTCGGCCGGGGTGGCCGCCGTGCTGCGCGGCGCCGGCGTCGGCGACGTGCGGCTGACCGGCCTGTGCACCGACCGGGACCAGCGGTTCTTCTCCCACCGCCGGGCGCAGCGGGCCGGGACGACCACGGGCAGGTTCGCCGGGGTCGTCGCGGTGGCGGAAATGCCCGGCGCCTGATATGTCCGGAAATTGCGAGAACGACAGCCGACACGCGCGTGTCGTGACGTTCCTGCGCACGGGCGCATTGCTAGCGTGACCGCGCAGGAGAAGTGAGCAATTCGGGGATGGAGTGATCGCGATGGCCGGAGCGCTGCGCAAGACCATGCTGTACCTCGGGCTTGCCGACGACCGGGGCGAGCACGACCAGTACGTCGACGAGTACGACGAGCCGGAGGCGACGGTGGGACAGGACTACGAGGCCGAGGTGACGCCGCTGCGCCGCGAGTCGGCGCCGGAGCGACCCGTCGCCCCCGCCGCGGCGCCCGCGCCCCGGCACGACGGCGAGGTGCGCCGGATCACGACGATCCACCCGCGCTCCTACAACGACGCGCGCAAGATCGGCGAGGCGTTCCGCGAGAACACCCCGGTGATCATGAACCTGTCGGACATGGACGACCAGGACGCCAAGCGCCTCGTCGACTTCGCCGCCGGGCTCATCTTCGGCCTGCACGGCGCGATCGAGCGGGTCACCAACAAGGTGTTCCTGCTGTCGCCGCAGTCGGTGGAGATCACCGGTGACGGGCGTGCCCCCGAGGGCTCCCGCGCCGGCTTCTTCAACCAGAGCTGACATCGGGGAGACTGGGACGCGTGACCTTCGTCCTCGGCCTGCTGCAGATCGTCGTCCTGGCCTTCATCCTCGTCCTGCTCGTGCGCCTGGTCCTCGACTGGGTGCAGTACTTCGCGCGGGAGTGGCGCCCGCGCGGCGCGGCGCTCGTGGTCGCGGAGATCACGTACTCCGTGACCGACCCGCCCCTGCGCGCGCTCCGGCGGGTCATCCCGCCCCTGACCCTGGGCTCGGTGCGTCTGGACCTGGCGTTCCTCGTGCTCATGCTCGGCTGCTCGTTCCTGCTGTCGCTGCTCGGAGCGCTCGCCGCATGACGCGGACGCGCCCCGCGCACGCCGGCCCGGCGGTCGGCACCGCCACGCGCCCCGCCGAACGGGTCGCGTGCACAAACCGGAATGTCCGCTACGGTGGCCCGAGGTGGTCGGCGGACTGCCACCGGCTCGACCCAGTACGACCGAAGAGGTGACGACGATGGCACTGCTCACAGCAGACGACGTCCTGAACAAGAAGTTCCAGGCGACGAAGTTCCGCGAGGGGTACGACCAGGACGAGGTCGACGACTTCCTCGACGAGGTCGTGAACACCCTCCGGGAGACCCAGAGCGAGAACGAGGACCTCAAGTCCAAGCTCGCCGCGGCCGAGCGCCGGATCGCCGAGCTGAGCCGCCAGGGGGCGCAGGCCGCCCAGGCGCCGAAGCCCGAGGCCGAGAAGCCCGCGCCCGCCCCGGTCCCCGCCGCCGCCCCGGCACCGGCCCCGGTCGCCACCGCCCCGGTCGCGCCGCAGCGGCAGAGCGAGCCCGAGTCGGCCACCGGCATGCTCGCCCTGGCGCAGAAGCTGCACGACGACTACGTGCGCAGCGGCCAGGAGGAGGGCGACCGCATCGTCAACGAGGCGAAGGGCCAGGCCCAGCGCATCGTCCGCGAGGCGGAGGAGACCTCGGCCCGCACGCTCTCCGAGCTGGAGCAGGAGCGGTCGATCCTCGAGCGGAAGATCGACGAGCTGCGCGTCTTCGAGCGCGACTACCGCACCCGCCTCAAGAGCTACCTCGAGAACCTGCTCGGGGACCTGGACAACCGGGCGAGCGCGCTCCCGCAGCGCGGCGCCCAGGGCGCGACCCCGTCCGTCTGACGGACCGCAGCGCCCGCTCGTCACCCACGACACACCACGCCCGGCCTCTCGGGCGTGGTGTGTTGTGCGTCCAGGCCGCGGGCGCATAGTCTCTGCGGACTCATCTGAGGAAAGAGGACCCGACGTGGCCATCAACGACTCGCTCGACGCGACCGCTGCCCGCCCGCTGCCCGACCTGACGGACGCGGCGACCCGGTTCCCGGTCCGCGCCGGCGAGGACCCCTGGACCGAGCAGGAGGTGCGGGAGGTCGCCACCGAGTTGATCAGCGAGATCGACCGCCTGACCGCCGAGCTCGCCGCCGCCGACCAGGAGCTGTCCGACCTGCTGCGGAACTCCGGGGACGGCGCGGGCGACGACCAGGCCGACTCCGGGTCCAGCGCCCTCGAGCGCGAGCACGAGCTCACGCTGGTGAACAACACCCGCGACATGCTGGAGCAGACCACGCGCGCCGTGGCCCGCATCGACGCCGGCACGTTCGGCCGCTGCGACTCCTGCGGCGAGGCGATCGGCAAGGCGCGCGTGCAGGCGTTCCCGCGCGCCACGCTCTGCGTGTCCTGCAAGCAGCGCGAGGAGCGCCGCTGACCGACGCGGTCCCCGACGTGACGACGGCCCCCGGCGTGCTGCCGGGGGCCGTCGTGCGTCCCGGGGCGGGGCGTCCCCGGCGGCGCGCGTGCCGGCCGGCGCGGGCGCGCCCGTAGACTCGGCCGCGATGTCGCACAGCCCCGGGCCCGCGCCCGCCACCGACCCCGCCCGCCGCCGCCGGCTGGTGACCGGCCTCGTCGGCCTCGCCGCCGTCACGCTGGTCCTCGACCAGGCGACCAAGGCCTGGGCGCTGCAGGCCCTCGACGAGGGCGTGCGCCGCGAGGTGCTGGGCGACCTGCTCGGCCTCCAGCTGCTGTTCAACCCCGGCGCCGCGCTCGGCCTCGCGACCGGCACCACCTGGCTGCTGACGCTGGTCGCGATCGCCGTCGTGGTCGTGATCGTGCGGGTCGCCGGCCGGCTCGGGTCCCGCGCCTGGGCCGTGGCGCTCGGGCTGCTGCTCGGCGGCGCGCTCGGCAACCTCGTGGACCGGCTGTTCCGGGCCCCGGGGGTGTTCCGCGGGCACGTCGTCGACTTCATCGCGTATCTCGACTGGTTCGTCGGGAACGTCGCGGACATCGCGATCGTGGTGGCCGCGGGGCTGCTCATGATCCTGTCGCTGATGGGCATCCGGCTGGACGGGACCCGCGAGGGGCGGGACGCCGACGACCACGAGGCGGCGGAGGCCGACGCGGCCGACGGCGCGCGCGCGGGCTCCGACGCGCCGGCCGCCGACGTGCCGGCCTCGGACGCGCGCGCCTCGGACGCGCCGGCCGCGCCCGCCCCGGCCGCGGACGCGCCCGTCGTCCCCGAGACCCCCACGCGCCGCGATGTCTGACGTCCGCACGCTCCCCGTCCCCGACGCCCTGGCCGGCGAGCGGGTCGACGCCGCGCTGTCCCGGATGCTCGGCCTGTCCCGCACCCGCGCCGCCGAGCTCGCGGAGGGCGGCTACGTGCGCGTCGACGGCGTCGAGGTCGGCAAGTCCGCCCGGCTGCCCGCCGACGCCTGGCTCGAGGTCGAGATGCCGTCCGCCGCGCCGGTGTCCACCGTGCCCACCGAGGACGACGTGCCCGCGCTGCGGGTGGCGTACGAGGACGACGACGTCGTGGTCGTCGACAAGCCGGTCGGCGTCGCCGCGCACCCCTCGCCGGGCTGGACCGGCCCGACCGTCGTCGGCGTGCTCGCCGCGCGCGGCTACCGGGTGTCCACGTCGGGCGCGGCGGAGCGCCAGGGCGTCGTGCACCGGCTCGACGTCGGCACGTCCGGGCTCATGGTGGTCGCCAAGAGCGAGCACGCGTACACGGTGCTCAAGCGCGCGTTCAAGGAGCGCACGGTCGACAAGGTCTACCACGCGCTGGCGCAGGGCCACCCCGAGCCGACGACGGGCACGATCGACGCCCCGATCGGCCGGCACCCGAGCCAGGACTGGAAGTTCGCGGTCACCGCGGACGGCAAGCCCTCGGTGACGCACTACGAGGTGCTCGAGATGCTGCCGGCGGCGTCGCTGTGCGAGGTGCACCTCGAGACCGGGCGCACGCACCAGATCCGGGTGCACTTCTCGGCCCTGCGGCACCCGCTGGTCGGGGACCTCACCTACGGTGCCGACCCGGCGCTGGCGGAGCGGGTCGGCCTGTCCCGGCAGTGGCTGCACGCGATGCGGCTCGGGTTCGCGCACCCGGCGGACGGCCGGTGGCTCGAGGTGTCGAGCGAGTACCCCGCGGACCTCTCCCGGGCGCTCGAGACGCTGCGCGACGGCTACCGCTGACCCCGCCGCTGTGACGTCGGTCGCGGGGGCGGCGGGGCGGTCCGGGGCTGTCGGAGCCGCGACCTAGGATGGCTCGCATGGCCTCGGGTTCCGACTTCGTCCACCTGCACGTCCACTCCGAGTACTCGATGCTCGACGGCGCCGCGCGGGTGGGGGAGATGCTCGCGGAGGCGAAGCGCCTGGGCCAGACCGCGATGGCGATCACGGACCACGGCTACCTGTTCGGCGCGTTCGACTTCTACTCGCAGGCCAAGAAGGCCGGCATCAAGCCGATCATCGGCGTCGAGGCGTACGTGACCCCCGGCACCAGCCGGTTCGACCAGACGCGCGTCCGCTGGGGCGAGGCGCACCAGGCCGCCGACGACGTGTCCGCGCGCGGCGCCTACACGCACATGACGCTGCTCTCGCGCACCACCGAGGGCATGCACAACCTGTTCCGGATGGGGTCGCTCGCGTCCCTCGACGGGCAGATGGGCAAGTGGCCGCGCATGGACCGCGAGCTGCTGCAGACGTACTCCGAGGGCCTCATCGCGACCTCCGGCTGCCCGTCCAGCGAGGTGCAGACCCGGCTCCGGCTCGGGCACTGGGACGAGGCCGTGCGCGCGGCGGGCGAGCTGCAGGACATCTTCGGCAAGGAGAACTTCTTCGTCGAGGTCATGGACCACGGCCTGGAGATCGAGCGCCGGACGATCAAGGACCTCATCCGGGTCGCCGAGACGATCGGCGCGCCGCTGGTCGCCACCAACGACCTGCACTACACGACCAAGGACGACGCGCACGCGCACGAGGTGCTGCTCGCGGTGCAGTCCGGGTCGACGCTCGACGAGCCGACCTACGACCAGGGCGGGTCGCGGTTCGCGTTCGGCGGCGACGGCTACTACGTGAAGTCGGCCGACGAGATGCGCCGCACCTGGGCCGAGCTGCCCGAGGCGGTCGACAACACGCTGCTGATCGCCGAGCGGTGCGAGGTCGAGTTCCCGACCGGCGCCAACTACATGCCGCGGTTCCCCGTCCCGGCCGGCGAGGACGAGAACTCCTGGTTCGTCAAGGAGGTCGAGCGCGGCCTGCAGAAGCGGTACAAGGGCCAGGTGCCCGACGACGTGCGCAAGCAGGCGGAGTACGAGACCGGCGTCATCGTCCAGCTGGGCTTCTCCGGCTACTTCCTCGTGGTCGCCGACTTCATCCAGTGGGCCAAGGACCAGGGCATCCGCGTCGGGCCGGGCCGTGGCTCCGCCGCCGGCTCGATGGCCTCCTACGCGATGGGCATCACCGAGCTCGACCCGCTGCGGCACGGGCTCATCTTCGAGCGGTTCCTCAACCCCGAGCGCGTCTCCTGGCCCGACGTCGACGTCGACTTCGACGAGCGCCGGCGCGGCGAGGTCATCCGGTACGTCACCGAGAAGTACGGCGACGACCGGGTCGCGCAGATCGTCACCTACGGCACGATCAAGGCGAAGCAGGCCCTCAAGGACTCGTCGCGCGTCCTCGGCATGCCGTTCGCGATGGGCGAGAAGCTCACCAAGGCGATGCCGCCCGCCGTCATGGGCAAGGACATCCCGCTGTCGGGCATGTACGACCCCGAGCACCCGCGGTACGCCGAGGCCGAGGAGTTCCGCCAGGTCGTCGCCGCCGACCCCGAGGCGCAGCGCGTCCTCGAGACCGCGCGCGGCCTGGAGAACCTCAAGCGGCAGTGGGGCGTGCACGCCGCCGGCGTCATCATGTCCAGCGAGCCGCTGATCGACATCATCCCGATCATGAAGCGGCCGCAGGACGGCGCGGTCATCACGCAGTTCGACTACCCGACGTCCGAGGGCCTCGGCCTGATCAAGATGGACTTCCTCGGGCTGCGGAACCTCACGATCCTCGACGACGCCCTGCGCAACATCGTCATGAACGGCAAGCCGCAGATCGAGCTCGACGACATCGAGCTCGACGACCGGGCCACCTACGAGCTGCTCGGCCGGGGCGACACCCTCGGCGTGTTCCAGCTCGACGGCGGCCCCATGCGGTCCCTGCTGCGCCAGATGCGCCCCGACAACTTCGAGGACATCTCCGCGGTCATCGCCCTGTACCGGCCGGGTCCGATGGGCATGAACTCGCACACGAACTACGCGCTGCGCAAGAACGGGCTGCAGCCGAACACGCCCATCCACCCGGAGCTCGAGGAGCCCCTGGCGGAGGTCCTCGACGGCACCTACGGCCTCATCGTGTACCAGGAGCAGGTGCAGAAGGCCGCGCAGGTGCTCGCCGGCTACTCGCTCGGCCAGGCCGACCTGCTGCGCCGCGCGATGGGCAAGAAGAAGAAGGAGATCCTCGACAAGGAGTTCGTGCCCTTCGAGGCGGGCATGAAGGAGCGGGGCTACTCCACCGCCGCGATCAAGGCCGTGTGGGACGTGCTGGTCCCGTTCGCCGGGTACGCGTTCAACAAGGCGCACTCCGCGGGGTACGGCGTCGTCTCCTACTGGACCGCGTTCCTCAAGGCCAACTACCCGACCGAGTACATGGCGGGCCTGCTGACCTCGGTCGGCGACGACAAGGACAAGTCGGCGCTGTACCTCGGCGAGTGCCGCCGCATGGGCATCACCGTGCTGCCGCCGGACGTGAACTCCTCGTCCGCGCTGTTCACGGCCGTCGGCGACGACATCCGGTTCGGCCTGACCGCCGTCCGCAACGTCGGCGCCAACGTGGTCGAGGCGATCGTGCGCACCCGGGAGGAGAAGGGCGACTTCACGTCGTTCACCGACTTCCTCGACAAGGTGCCGGCGGTCGTCTGCAACAAGCGCACCATCGAGTCGCTCATCAAGGCCGGCGCGTTCGACTCGCTCGGCCACGCGCGCCGCGCGCTGCTGCTCGTGCACGAGCAGGCCGTCGAGTCCGTCATCGGCGTCAAGCGCAAGGAGGCCGAGGGGCAGTTCGACCTGTTCGCCGACCTCGGCACCGACGACGGCCCCGGGTTCTCGGTGCAGGTGCCCGACGTGCCCGACTGGGACAAGAAGCAGCGGCTGCAGTTCGAGCGCGAGATGCTCGGCCTGTACGTGTCCGACCACCCGCTGTCCGGCCTGGAGCACGTGCTGTCCGCCGCCGCCGACGTCTCGATCGCGACGCTCAACGCGGACGAGGCGCGGCCGGACGGGTCGACCGTCGTCGTGTCCGGGCTCGTGACGTCGCTGCAGCGCAAGATGTCCAAGCAGGGCAACCCGTGGGCCGCCGTGACGCTGGAGGACATGGAGGGCTCCGTCGAGATCATGTTCTTCGGCGAGACCTACCTGGCCTACTCGACCGTGCTCGCCGAGGACGCCGTGATCGTGGTCCGCGGGCGGGTGCGCCGCCGGGACGACGCGATGCAGCTCCAGGCGATGGAGGTGTCGCTGCCGGACCTCTCGGCCGTCGCGGACGCCCCGGTCGTCGTCACGCTGTCCGAGGCCCGGTGCATCCCGCCGGTCGTCGAGCGGCTGCGCGAGGTCGTGCAGACCCACCCCGGGATCACCGAGCTGCACCTGCGGGTCACGCGGCCGGGCGGGCGGACGACCGTGCTGCGCGCGGGGGAGGCGCTGCGGGTCGAGCGGTCGCCCGCGCTGTACGGCGACCTCAAGGCGCTGCTGGGCCCGGGCTGCCTCGCGTCGGCGGCGACGCCGGTGGGGGTCTGACCCGCGGGGCTCCCGCCGCGCGGGCCGCGCTTCGCGTGCGTCCCGCTTCCCGCCCGCTGCGCTTCCTGCGCGCCGCGCTGCCTGCGCGCGCCGCTTCCCGCGCACCCGCGGCCGTGCCTGTCGCCGAGTCTCCACGTCGTGCCCGTGCGAGCCGCCGACCGCAGAGTCGTGCGGCGGAGACTCGGCGCGATTAACCCTTGCGTTATATAACCCAAGATGGAAACATCGGCGGCGTGCAGGTGATGGACGCGTTGGGGGACCCGGTCCGGCGGCGGCTCGTGGAGCTGCTCGCCGACGGTTCGCGGCCGGCGGGGGACCTCGCCGCCGCGGTCGGCGTCGAGTTCGGCATCAGCCAGCCCGCCGCGTCCCGCCATCTGCGCGTGCTGCGCGAGGCGGGGCTGCTCACCGCCGAGGCCGACGGCACCCGGCGGCTCTACGCCGTCCGGCCGGAGGCGCTCGACGAGGTGCAGGCCTGGCTCGGCGGCGTCCGGCGGTTCTGGGACCAGCGGCTCGACGCGCTGGGCACCGAGGTCGCGCGCGGGCGCCGGGAGCGCGGCGCTGCGGGGCCGGCGACCGCCGGCGACCGCGACGGCGACGGCAAGGGGCAGGCGCGATGACGGACGGCACGAGCACCGAGGACACGGGCACGCCGCTGGGGGCGATGCGGCTCGGTGGGGAGGCGTCGGTGACGTTCCGCCGCCGGTACCCGACCGACCCGGCGAACCTGTGGGACGCGGTGACGACCCCGGAGCGGCTGGCGCGCTGGCTCGGGCCGGTCCACGGCGATCTGGCCCCCGGCGGCCGGTACGAGCTGCGGATGGGCGCCGACGAGCCCGGCTCCGACCAGAACGCCACGGGCGTCGTGCGCTCGTGCGACCCGCCCCGGGCGTTCGCGGTCGAGTGGTGCTTCCCCGGCGAGCGGCCGAGCGAGGTCGAGGTCCGGGTGGAGCCGGCTGCCGGGCCCCGCGAGGCGGAGCACCATGCGGTGCTGGTGCTCGTGCACACCCGCCTCGAGGACGCGCAGGCCGTCGGCTACGGCGCCGGCTGGCACACGTCCCTGGACCAGCTCGCCGACCACGTCGCGGGGACCGCGATCCGCGACTGGGACGCCCGCTTCACGGAGCTGCTCCCGCGCTACCGCGCCGCTGCCGCGCCCACCGCCTGACGCGAGGCGCGCCGACCCGGCGCTCGGCGCCGCGACCCGCGACACCCGCCCGGCCGCCGCCGTCGGCCCCGCGCCGCCCAACCCCGCGCCGCCCAACCCCGCGCCGCCCAAGCCCGCGCTGCCCAACTCCGCGCTGCCCAACTCCGCGCTGCCCAACTCCGCGCTGCCCAACTCCGCGCTGCCCAACTCCGCGCTGCCCAACTCCGCG
>NZ_BONO01000021.1 GCF_016862755.1 Cellulomonas pakistanensis
CCCCGAGGTAGCGGCGGACCTGCCGGACGGCGGCGCGCCCGGCGCGGTTCGCGCCCACGGTGCTCGCGCTGGGCCCGTACCCCACGAGCTGCACCCGCGGGTCCGCGACCACGCGGGTGCCGTCCATGACGATCCCGCCGCCCGAGCCGCGCAGCCCGAGGGGCCGCAGGTGGTCGAGCGCCGCGCGGAACCCGGTCGCCCACAGCACGGCGTCGGCCTCGACGTGCGCGGGCCCGGCGACCCAGCCGTCGGCGAGCGGGCCGCGGGCGGCGGCCTCCTCCCACTCCGCGCCGTCCGGCACCAGCCGGGCGAACACCGGCCGCGCCACCAGCACGCCGCGCGCGATGCCGTCGCGGTACGCGTCGGTCAGCGGCAGCCCCGTGGCGGCGACGATGCTCTGCGGCGGCAGGCCCGCCCGCGTGCGTGCGTCGACCCGGGCCACCGCCTCGCGACCGAGCTCGGGGTTGAACTCCGCGTCACGCCAGTCCGGCGGCCGCCGGGTCACCCAGGTCGTCGTCGCCGCGACCGGGTGGATCGCGAGCAGGTGCTGCACGGCGGAGATCCCACCGCCGACCACCAGCACGCGCCGGCCCGCGAACTCCTCCGGCGACCGGTAGTCGTGGGTGTGCCGCTGCAGTCCGGCGAACGACGCCGCGCCCGGGTACGCGGGCCAGAACGGCCGGGTCCAGGTGCCCGTCGCGTTCACCAGCGCGCGGGCGTGCCACGTGCGGGTCACGCGACGCCGCCCGGACGCGGCCTCCGCGCGGCACGCGCCCGCGCCCCCGCCCAGCCCGTCGTCCGGGTCGGGCGCCGGGACCGGCACGGCCTCCGTCTCCTCGGTCTCGACGGCGAGCAGGCCGCGGCGTCCGCTCGCGTCCCGCACCCGCCGGACCTCCACGGGCCGGCGCACGGCGAGGCCGAGGTCCCGCTCGTAGGCGCCGAAGTACCGGGTCAGGGCGCGGCTGGCGGGCTCGTCGGCGTCGAAGGTCGGCAGCGGCCGGCCGGGCAGCTCGTAGACGCCGTTGACGGTGCGCATCGTCAGGCCGGGCCAGCGCTCGCGCCAGGCGCCGCCGGGGCCGGCCGCGGCGTCGAGGACCACGTACGTCGGGCTCCCGCCGGCGGCGCGGCGCCCGCGCGCTGCCGAGGCCGGCACGAACCCGGACCGGGCCAGGTGCGCCGCCACGGCGAGACCGGCCTGCCCGGCACCCACGACCACGACGTCCGCGGAGGCGGCGGCGGGGGGCGGGGTCACGTCGGGCACTCCACGTCCAACGCGGCGCCCCCGCGGGACGTTCCCCGGACCGGGCGGCGCGCGGGGTCGCCTGCGCGCGAGGTCGCCTGCGCGCGAGGTCGTCGGTTGCGCGCGAGGTCGCCGGTTGCGCACGGGGCCCCGGCGCGGAACCGACGACCTCGGCCGCGCGCGGCGTGGTGGGATGGGACCGTGCCCGACCTGACGACCCCGGACCCGACCCCCCGGACCGTGACCGGACCGCTGCCCGCGGCCACCGCCGCCGCGGTCCGCGACCTCGCCACCGCCGCGGCCGCCCACGACGGCGTCCCGCCGCTGTCCGAGCAGCCGCTGCTCTGGCTCACCGGCGGCGGCCCGGACGTCGTGCACCTCCTGGTCTCCGACCCCGGCGCCGGGGCGCTCGCCGGCTACGCGCAGGTCGACCTCCGCGACCCGGCGCGCGCGACCGCCGAGGTGGTCGTGGCCCCCGCCGCGCGTCGCCGCGGCACCGGCACCGCCCTGCTCGCCGCGGCGCTCGGGGCGGCCCGCGACCGGGGCGGCGACGCCGTGGACGTGTGGGCGCACGGGGACGTGGCGCCGGCCCGCGCCCTCGCGGCGGCCCGCGGGCTGCCCGTCGTGCGGGAGCTCTGGCAGATGGCGCTCGACCCGCTGACGGCCCCGGACCCCGGAGCCGCCCCGCTGCCCGACGGCGTGACGGTGCGCGCCTTCGAGCCGGGCCGGGACGAGGACGCGTGGGTCGCGGTCAACGCGCGGGCGTTCGCGCAGCACCCCGAGCAGGGCCGGCTGACCCGTGCGGACCTGGAGGCCCGCAAGGCGGAGCCGTGGTTCGACCCGGCGGGCTTCCTGCTCGCCGAGGAGGCCGGCGCGCTGCTCGGCTTCGGCTGGACCAAGGTCGCCGAGCCGGGCGAGGGAGAGATCTACGCGCTCGGCGTCGACCCCGCGGCGCAGGGCCGACGGCTCGGCCCGGCGCTCACGGCGCGCATGCTGGCGCACCTGGCCGCGCGCGGCGTCCCGCGCGTCGTCCTCTACACCGAGGGCGACAACGCCCCGGCGGTCCGCGTCTACCGGGCCGCGGGCTTCGACCGCTCGGCGCTGGACATGGTCTACCGGCTGTCCTGACCCGCGGGGGTGCACGAGACACCCCACCGGTGCCCGCAGTGCGGGCACCCTCGGCGTGTCCCGTGCACCCTCGCGGCGGCCCGCGTCGGCCTTCGGTCACCCGCCGGACACCTCCTGGTGCCACCATGTGGGGATGACCGACGCCACCCCCTCCGACGGCACGCCCCGGAAGCCGCGCCGCGGCCCGTCCGCCGCGACCTCGGCCTCCGGCCGCACGAGCACCGCCCGCGCGCCGCGGTCCACGAGCGGCCGGTCGACCGGCAGGAGCACCGGGTCCCGGTCCCGCGCCGCGGCGCCCGCCGCCCCGGACGCCGGCACCCCCGCCACCACCGACGACGGCCAGCCCACCACCGCGCCGACTCCCGTCACCACCGCGGCGGCGCCCCGTCCCCGGCCGCTCGCGCCCGAGCTCGCGGCGCACATCGCCGAGCACATCGAGATGCCGGCCGACCGCCGCACGCCGCCGGTGGAGCGGCCGGTCGAGGCCGCCGCCCCGGCGCTGCCGGCCGACCGGTTCCTCGACCGGGAGGTCAGCTGGCTCGCGTTCAACGAGCGGGTGCTGCAGCTCGCCGAGGACGAGACCCAGCCGCTGCTCGAGCGGGTCCGGTACCTGGCGATCTTCGCGTCCAACCTGGACGAGTTCTTCATGGTCCGCGTCGCCGGCCTCAAGCGGCGCATCGCGACCGGCCTCGCCGTGACCGCCGCGTCGGGCCTGAGCCCGCGCCAGGTGCTGGAGGCGATCGGGGTCCGCGCCCACGAGCTCGCCGCCCGGCACGCGCAGGTGTTCGCCGAGCAGGTGCAGCCCGAGCTCGCGGCGCAGGGCATCACGCTCGTGCGCTGGGAGCAGCTGGGCGAGGCCGAGCAGGACCGGCTCCGCAAGTACTTCCGCAAGCAGATCTTCCCGGTGCTGACCCCGCTGGCGGTCGACCCCGCGCACCCGTTCCCGTACATCTCGGGCCTGTCGCTCAACCTCGCCGTCGTCGTCGTGAACCCGTCGACCGGCAAGGAGCACTTCGCCCGGGTCAAGGTGCCGCCGCTGCTCCCCCGGTACATCGCGGTGGACTGGCGGGGCCGGCCCACCGACGCGTCCGGCCCGGCCTCGGACCGCGGCCCGATGTCGTTCGTGCCCGTCGAGGACGTCATCGCCCAGCACCTCGACCAGCTGTTCCCCGGCATGGAGGTCAGCGAGCACCACACGTTCCGCGTCACCCGCAACGAGGACGTGGAGGTCGAGGAGGACGACGCCGAGAACCTCCTGCAGGCGATGGAGAAGGAGCTGCTGCGCCGGAAGTTCGGCCCGCCGGTCCGGCTCGAGATCGCCGACTCGATCAGCCCGCGCATCCGGTCGCTGCTCGTCCGGGAGCTCGGCGTCGCCGAGGATGAGGTGTACGAGCTGCCCGCGCCGCTGGACCACACCGGCCTCAACCTCATCGCCGACCTGGACCGCGCGGACCTGCAGTACCCGCGGTTCGTGCCGACGACGCACCGGTTCCTGGCCGAGGTGGAGAGCGCCAACCCGACCGACGTGTTCGCCGCGATCCGCGCGCGGGACATCCTGCTGCACCACCCGTACGACTCGTTCTCGACGTCGGTGCAGACGTTCCTGGAGCAGGCGGCCGCGGACCCGAAGGTCCTGGCGATCAAGCAGACCCTGTACCGGACGTCCGGGGACTCCCCGATCGTCGACGCGCTCATCGACGCGGCCGAGGCGGGCAAGCAGGTGCTCGCGCTGGTCGAGATCAAGGCGCGGTTCGACGAGCAGGCGAACATCGAGTGGGCCCGCAAGCTCGAGCAGGCCGGCGTGCACGTCGTCTACGGCATCGTCGGCCTCAAGACGCACGCGAAGCTGTCGCTGGTCGTCCGCCAGGAGTCGGACGGCCTGCGCCGGTACTGCCACGTCGGCACCGGCAACTACAACCCGAAGACCGCCCGGATCTACACCGACCTGGGCCTGCTGACCTGCGACCCGGACGTCGGCCAGGACCTCACCCGGCTGTTCAACCAGCTGTCCGGCTACGCGCCGAAGTCGCGGTTCCACCGGCTGCTGGTCGCGCCCCGCTCGGTGCGCTCGGGGCTGATCGAGCGGATCGACCGCGAGGCGCAGGCCGCCCGCGACGGCCGCCCGGCGTGGATCAAGATCAAGGTCAACTCGATGGTCGACGAGGAGACGATCGACGCCCTGTACCGCGCGTCGCAGGCGGGCGTGCCCGTCGACCTGTGCGTGCGGGGCATCTGCGCGATGCGCCCCGGCGTGCCGGGGCTGTCCGAGACGGTCCGCGTCCGGTCCATCCTCGGCCGGTTCCTCGAGCACGCGCGGGTGTTCGCGTTCGCCGCGGACGCGGGCGTGACCCCGGAGGTCGCGGACGTCGGCCGCGAGGGCGGCGAGCGGCTCCCCGGTCCCGAGGTGTACATCGGGTCGGCCGACCTGATGCACCGCAACCTCGACCGCCGCGTCGAGGCCCTGGTCCGGCTGTCCGACCCGGACCAGGTGGCCGAGCTGGTGAACCTGATGGACGAGTCGATGGCCGACACCACGTCGTCCTGGCACCTCGGCGCCGACGGCGTGTGGACCCGGCACGCGCAGGGCGACGACGGGCCGCTGCGCGACCTGCAGTCGACGCTGATCTACCGCCAGCGCCGCCGCCTGGGCTCCGGCCGGTGAGCGCCGGCCCCTCCGCGCTCGTCCGGGCGGCGGGTGCCCTGGTCTGGCGCGTCCGCCAGGGGCGGCTGCAGGTCGTCCTGGTGCACCGCCCGCGGTACAAGGACTGGTCCTGGCCGAAGGGCAAGCTCGAGCCCGGCGAGCACCCGGCGACGGCCGCGGTCCGCGAGGTCGAGGAGGAGACCGGCCTCGACGTCGTGCTGGGCCGGCCGCTGCCCGGGCTGGAGTACGACCTGGCGGACGGACGGCGCAAGCGCGTGCACTACTGGGCCGCGCAGGTCGCCGGGCGCCCGGACCGCCCCGCCGTGCACGCCCGGCCGCCCGCGCAGCACGCGTCGAAGGACGAGATCGACGCGGTGCGCTGGGCCGACGCGGACGTCGCGCGCAAGCGGCTCACCCGCGCGGACGACCGCACCCCCCTGGACGCCCTGGTCGAGGCGTACGAGAAGGGCCGGCTGGACACCCGCGCCGTGCTGGTCGTGCGGCACGGGCGCGCCAAGAGCCGGTCGTCGTGGGGCCGCGAGGAGGGCACCCGCCCGCTCACGGAGGTCGGGCGACGCCAGGCGGCCGCGCTCGTGCCGGTGCTGTCGGCCTACGGCGTCGCGGAGGTCGTGACGAGCCCGTGGCTGCGCTGCGGCGCCACGGTCGAGCCCTACGCCTCCGCCGCCGGCCTGCCGCTCGACCGGCGGGAGCCGCTCACGGAGGCGCAGCACGAGGAGTCGCCCGAGAAGACCGCCGACGTCGTCGCCGGCGTGCTGCGGGCCGGCGCGGACGTCGCCCTGTGCACGCACCGGCCGGTGCTGCCGACGGTGCTGGCGGCGGTCGGCGCGCACGCCCGCGCCGCCGTGCGCGACCGGCTGCCCGCCGAGAACCCGTACCTGCGGCCGGGGCAGGTGCTGGTCTGCCACGTCGCGCGCACCGGCGCCGTCCCGGACGAGGTGCGGGTCGAGGACGTCGAGGTGCACACGCCGCTCGGCAGCTGAGCCGGCCCCGACGCGACGACGGCCGCGGCGCCCGGGAGGGTGCCGTGGCCGTCGTGCGGCGCGTCCGGGTGCCGGGTCAGCCGAGGAACGGGCTCAGCACCAGGTACACCAGCGCGGCGACGCCGGCCGCGGCCGGGATGGTGAGCACCCACGCGATGCCGATGTTCTTGGCGACGCCCCAGCGGACCGCCGACAGCCGCTTGGTCGCGCCGACGCCCATGATCGCCGAGGTGATCGTGTGCGTGGTCGACACCGGCGCGTGCAGCGCGAACGCGTTGACGTACAGCACGACGGCGGACACCGACTCGGCGACGAACCCGCGGGCGGGGTCCAGCTCGATGATCTTGCGGCCCAGCGTGCGCATGATGCGCCAGCCGCCCGAGTACGTGCCGAGCGAGATCGCGGCCGCGGCCGACAGCTTGACCCACAGCGGGATGCCGGCGTCGGGGTCGGCCCAGCCGACCGTCAGCAGCGCCATGAAGATCACGCCCATGGTCTTCTGCGCGTCCTGCAGGCCGTGGCCCAGCGCCATCGCGGCCGCCGAGACGGTCTGCGCGAGCCGGAACCGGCGGGTGGTCCGCGACGGCGACGCGTTCCGGACGAGCCACAGCAGGCCGACCATGACGAAGAACGCCAGGAAGAACCCGACCAGCGGGGAGAAGATCATCGGCAGGACGACCTTGTCGACGATCGCGGAGCCGTAGATCGCGAGGCCGCCCGCGAGGCCGGCGCCCACCAGGCCGCCGATCAGCGCGTGCGTCGAGGAGGACGGCAGGCCGAACCACCACGTGATGAGGTTCCACACGATCGCGCCGACCAGCGCGCACAGCACGACGACCAGCGCCTGGTGCGGCGACGCGTCGCCGAGGTCGACGATCGAGGTCGCGATGGTCTCCGCGACCTCCGTGCCCAGCAGCGCGCCGGTGAAGTTCATGACCGCGGCCATGAGCAGTGCGGCCCGCGGCGTCAGCGCGCGCGTCGACACCGAGGTGGCGATGGCGTTGGCCGCGTCGTGGAAGCCGTTGGTGTAGTCGAAGCCGAGCGCCAGGGCGACGACGACCACGACGAGCGCGAGTTCCACCGGGGCTCAGGACTCCTTGAGCGCGATGGTCTCGACCATGTTCGCGACCTTCTCGAACGCGTCGGCGGCGTCCTCGAGCTTCTCGACGACCTCCTTGAGCTTCATGAGGAGGATCGGGTCGGTGATCTCGTCGAACATCTGCGCGAGCAGCTTGCGGTGCGACTTGTCGGCCTGGTTCTCGAGCCGGTTCACCTCGACCCAGTACTCCGCGAGGTTCTCCATCGAGCGCAGCCGCGGCATCGCCTCGGCGGTCAGCTCGGCCGAGCGCTGCAGGACCTGCACCTGGTCGGCGACCCGCGCGGGCAGCTCGTCGATCTTGTACAGGACGATGAGGTCGGCGGCCTCCTCCATGAAGTCCATGCAGTCGTCCAGCGCGGACGCCAGGCCGTAGATGTCGTCCCGGTCGAACGGGGTCACGAACGTCTGGTTCAGCCGCCGCATGATCTGGTGGGTCGCCTCGTCGGCGAGGTGCTCGGCGTCGCTCATCTGCTTCGCGAGCGCCTTGCGGGTCGGCCGGTCGGCGCCCAGCAGCTCCGCGAGGAGGTTGGCTCCGGTGACCAGGTGCGCCGCCGACGCGGCCAGGAGGTCGAAGAACGAGGTGTCGCGCGGGGTGAGGCGCAGGCGCACGAGAGGCTCCGCAGGAGAGGGGCGTGGTCGAGCACAGGCTAGGGCAGCCGCGGGGTGAACTCACAACCCCGCCGGTGAACCGGGGGTGAACCGCAGGTGTCCCCGGCCTGACGCACGGCCGCCCGGCGCGGGCGTGGGACCGAGGTCACACGCCTGCGGCCGGGCGGAGGAGGTTCGAGGACGCCGGACCGGGAAGCGCCTCTCGGCGCGAGGCCGCTCGGAGCGGCTTGAGATGGAGCCCGGGGCTACCGCGGCCCGGCGTCGGGTTCGAGTTTACGCGCCTGCGCGCGCCACGTCCTGGGCGCGGACGCGTGAGCATGTTCACGGCCCCGGCGGGAACACGGCCCCGCCGGCTACTCCAGGGAGCCGGACCGCCACAGGTGCGCCGCCTGCTCCAGCTCCTCGGCGGTCCGGACCAGCGAGCCCGCGCTGCGCGTGAGCCGCAGCGACGCGTCGTCGCCGGTCAGGTCGAGGTGGTCGGCGTCGAAGGCGGCGCCGGTGGCGAGGACCCGGCAGAACGCCGCGCCGCGCTCCAGCGTCACGGCGAGGTCGCCGGTCCACACGCCCGACAGCACCGCGTCCAGCAGCTCGCGCAGCTCCTCCGGCCCGGGCGGGCTGACCACGCCGACGACGACGTGGTGCACCGGCGCGGCGTCGAGGCCGAGGCGGTACCGGTCGGCGAGCGTCCGCGGGTCCCGACGCACCCACTCGCGCAGCACGTACAGCCGCCACAGGGTGCCCGGCAGCGTCGTCGCCGGGCTGTCCGACCACAGCGCGGCCACCACGTCGAGGCCCTCGGTCTCCACCAGCCGGACCAGCCGCTCGACCAGCGCCGGGTCCTCCTCGCCCTCGGACCGGCCGCGGTGCACGATCGCGGCCGCGGTGGTGTGCGCCACCTGCGAGCGGAGGGCGGGGTCCATGTCGCCGGGCAGCTGGTCGGCGTCGCGGGGGTCCAGCATCGCGGGGCGGCGGAACCGGGGGCGGGAGGGTCCGGAGTCGGTCACCCGACGATTCTGCGCCGGATCGTGACGTGCGTCGCGTGCGCCCGCCTCGGTGCGCGCCGGGCCCGCGGCCGGGGTTAGGCTCCCCGCCGCACCTTCGTGACCCGGTCCTCCGGGTGCGCGAAGTGCCGCGCGGGTGAAAGGTGAGTACGCCTCGACCGGCGCCCGACGACGTGCTCCGGCCCTGGTGTCCCCGCAGGACGAGCGGAACGAGGGAGAGACGTCATGGCCGAGAGCAGTGCCCGACCCGCGACGGGGAAGCACCCGTCGCACAACAAGGCGATCGGGCTGGCCGTCGCCGCCGCGGTCGGCGGCTTCCTGTTCGGGTTCGACTCGTCCGTGATCAACGGCGCCGTCGACGCGATCGAGGGCCAGTTCTCCCTCGCGCCCACGGTGACCGGCCTCGTGGTGGCCGTCGCCCTGCTCGGCTGCGCCGTCGGCGCCTGGGCGGGCGGCAAGCTCGCGGACCGCTGGGGCCGCACCCGGGTCATGGTGCTCGGGTCGGTGCTGTTCTTCGTGTCGTCGATCCTGTCGGCGATCGCGTTCAGCGCGTGGGACCTGGTCATCTGGCGCGTGATGGCCGGCGTCGGCATCGGCATCGCCTCGGTGATCGCCCCGGCGTACATCGCCGAGATCGCCCCCGCCGCCCTGCGCGGCCGCCTCGGCTCGCTGCAGCAGCTCGCCATCACCCTCGGCATCTTCGCCGCCCTGCTCTCCGACCAGCTGCTGGCGGAGGCCGCGGGCGGCGCCGCCGAGGAGCTGTGGCTCGGCTGGGAGGCCTGGCGCTGGATGTTCCTGGTCGCCGTGGTGCCCGCCGCGGTCTACGGCGTCCTCGCCCTGCGGATCCCCGAGTCGCCGCGCTACCTGGTCGCCCAGGGTCGCCGCGACGAGGCCGTCACGGTCCTGCAGGGCGTGCTCGGCGCGGACGAGGACCCGCGCGAGCGCGTCGCCCAGATCGAGAAGACGATCGAGAAGGACAAGGCGCTCGAGGCGCAGGCCACCCTCCGCGGCCCGCGGTTCGGCCTGCTGCCAGTCGTCTGGGTCGGCATCCTGCTGTCCGTCTTCCAGCAGTTCGTCGGCATCAACGTGATCTTCTACTACTCGACGACGCTCTGGCAGGCCGTCGGCTTCGACGAGAGCCAGTCGTTCCTGGTCTCGACCATCACCGCGGTCACCAACGTGGCGGTCACGTTCATCGCCATCGCCCTCATCGACAAGGTCGGCCGCCGCCCGATCCTGCTCACCGGCTCCGCGGGCATGACGATCTCGCTCGCGATCATGGCGATCGCGTTCACGCAGGCGTCCGGCTCGGGCGAGGACGTGTCGCTGCCGTCGCCGTGGGGCCCGGTCGCCCTCGTCGCCGCCAACGCGTTCGTCGTGTTCTTCGGCGCCTCGTGGGGCCCGCTGGTGTGGGTGCTGCTCGGCGAGATGTTCCCGAACCGGATCCGCGCCGCCGCGCTCGGCGTCGCCGCGGCGGCGCAGTGGATCGCGAACTTCGTCATCACCGTGTCGTTCCCGCCGATGCTCGACCAGTTCGGCGCGACCGGCCCGTACCTCATGTACGCGGTGTTCGCGGGCCTGTCGTTCTTCTTCGTCCTCACGAAGGTGCCCGAGACCAAGGGCGTCGAGCTCGAGGACATGGAGGACCTGCCCCCGGCGCGCCGCCGCGAGGCCCGCGCCTGACCCGCGCGTTTGCCACCGGCCGAGCCCCTCGCGGAAACTTCGCGGGGGGCTCGGCCGTTCTCCCGGTCGAGGTCATCGCTCGAAGGGACACGCTGTGGGTACGCCGCACGACCACGCCGACCGGACCGACGCCCGGGAGGTGACCCGGTGAGCGCGCTCGCGGCGCACGACGTCTGGGCCGGCTACGGCGGCGCGGCGGTGCTCCAGGGCGCGAGCCTGTCCGTCGGCCCCGGCGAGCGGGTCGGCGTGATCGGGCGCTCGGGCGCCGGGAAGTCGACGCTGGTGCAGGTCCTGCTCGGCCGGCACAAGCCGACCCAGGGGCGCGCCACCTACGGCGCCCGCCCGGTCACCAAGATGTCCCGCAAGGAGACCAAGGCGTTCCGCTCGGTCGTCCGCGCCGTGCACCAGGAGGGCCTGGTCGGCGTCGACAGCCGCACCTCGGTCGCCAAGGTCCTCGAGTCCACGCTGAACGACTCCCGCAAGGCGGGGCGCGCGACCGGCCTGCAGCCCGAGGACGTGCTGGCCCGCGTCGGCCTGGAGCCCCGGTTCCTCGGCCGGACGCTGCACTCGCTGTCCGGCGGCGAGAAGCAGCGCCTCGCGCTCGCCGACGCCCTGGCGACCCGGCCGGAGGTCCTCGTCCTCGACGAGCCCGCCACCGCCCTCGACCCGGCGCTCCGCGAGGCGGTCGCCGACCAGGTGGCCGAGCTCGCCGCGACCGGCGTGGGCCTGCTGGTGGTGTCGCACGACCTGCGGCTCGTCGACCGGCTCGCGGACACCGTGCACGTCCTCGGAGAGGGCCGCGTCGTGGAGACGGGGACGATGCGCACGCTGCTCACCGACCCGCAGCACGACGAGACCCGCGAGCTCGCGGAGGCGTACCCGGAGGCCGTCGGCGCCTTCCGCTGACGCCGCGGGCCCCGCGCCCGGGCGTACCGCGCGCCGAGTGTCCAGAACCCGGGGGACGAACCAGCTCAGAACGGGCAGGTTCCTGGACACTCGGCGCGGCGTCAGCGGCCGGGAGGCCCCGGGGTCGAGGCGCCCAGGACGACCTCGCCGGCCAGCGGGACCAGCTCCGGCTCGGCGGCGGCCGGCCGCAGCGCCAGCCGGGTCGCCTCCGCGCCGATCCGCGCCAGGGGCAGCCGCACGGTGGTCAGCCCGGGGACGACGTCCTGGAGCGCCTCGATGCCGTCGAACCCGGCGACCCCGAGGTCCTCGCCGACCCGCACGCCCGCGGCCCGCGCGGCGGCGAGCGCGCCCGCGGCCATGACGTCCGTGACCGCGAACACGGCCTCGACCTCGCCGGCGGCGCCCGTCTCGAGCAGCCGGGACATCGCCGCGTGCCCGCCGTCCCGGGTGGGCGCCGCGTCGAGCAGCAGGTCGTCCGGCACGGCGCAGCCCAGCCCGGCCAGGGCGTCCACGAACCCGCCCCGTCGGTCGGCGAGCGCCGTGTGCCCGCCGGCCCCGCCGAGCACCGCGAACCGCCGGTAGCCCAGGCCGCGCAGCGCCCGGGCCAGGTCGGCCGCGCCCTCGCGGTTCGCGAGCACGACGCTGTTCGAGCCCAGCCCGTCCTCCCCCACGACGGACACGGCGCCGCCGACCCCGCGGAACGAGTCGAGCGCCGCGCGCACGGCACCGTCCGACTCGGTGTCACCGGACGCCCCGCCGGCCAGGATCACGGCGCGCGCCCGCTGGCGCTCCAGCTGGGTGACGATCTCGACCTCGCGCCCCGGCCGGCGCCCGGTCGACGCCAGGGTGAGCATGAGGCCGGCCTCGTCGGCGGCCGCGGCGACGCCGGCGGCGATCGCGGCGAAGTACGGGTCGGCGATGTCGTGCACGACCAGGCCGAGCGACGTGGTCCGGCCGCGGGCCATCGCCTGGGCGATGCCGTCCGGCGAGTAGCGGAGCCGCGCGGCCGCGGCGTGCACGCGTCGGCGCAGGTCCTCGCCGACCGTCCGGTTCGCGGAGCCGTTGAGCGCGCGGGACGCCGTGGCGAGGGAGACGCCGGCCTCGCGGGCCACGTCGCTGAGCGTCACCTGTCCGGGCATGCGTTCCACGGTAGGCGCATTCCCCGCGGTCGCCCCGGGGGCCCTGGGTGCAACCACCCAGGTCAGAGGCCTGCGAGCGGGTGAACGCGAGGGCCACCCCCGCAGCCCCGGTCACCCGCTCCAGGCCCCCGCGTGCCGGGTCCACGGCTGGACGCACGAAGGGCCGGGTCGCGCCCCGTGGGGGTGCGACCCGGCCCTGCCGTGGGTCGGTGCGTCAGGCGGGCAGGAGGCCCGTGCCGCCGTCACCGGACGACGCGATCGGCGGCGCCGGCGGGACGTCCGTTCCGGAGCCCGGGGTCCCGGCGGTGCGGGCACCCGCGCCGACCGGCTCCTTCGAGCGCGGCCCCCGGTCCTCGCCGCGGAACACGAACTCGCCGAGCAGGCCCTCGCCGTGGGCGTCCACGACGATCTGCTGGCCGGCGTGCAGCTCCCCGAACAGGATCTTCTCGGACAGCGCGTCCTCGATCTCCCGCTGGATCGCGCGGCGCAGCGGCCGGGCGCCCAGGACCGGGTCGTAGCCCTTCTCCGAGAGCAGCTTCTTGGCCGCCTCGGTGAGCTCGATGCCCATGTCCTTGTCGCGCAGGCGGGCGTCGAGCTTGGCGATCATCAGGTCGACGATCGCGAAGATCTCCGGCTGCGAGAGCTGCGGGAACACGACCACGTCGTCGACGCGGTTGAGGAACTCCGGACGGAAGTGCGTCTTGAGCTCGTCGTTGACCTTGGACTTCATGCGCTCGTACGACGTCGACAGGTCGCCGCCGGCCTGGAAGCCGGTCTGGACGCCCTTCGCGATGTCCCGGGTGCCGAGGTTCGTGGTCATGATGATCACGGTGTTCTTGAAGTCGACCACCCGGCCCTGCGAGTCGGTCAGGCGACCGTCCTCGAGGATCTGCAGCAGCGAGTTGAAGATGTCCGCGTGCGCCTTCTCGACCTCGTCGAACAGGACGACCGAGAACGGCTTCCGGCGCACCTTCTCGGTGAGCTGGCCGCCCTCGTCGTACCCGACGTAGCCGGGGGGCGAGCCGAACAGCCGCGAGACGGTGTGCTTCTCCGAGAACTCGGACATGTCGAGCTGGATCAGCGCGTCCTCGTCCCCGAACAGGAACTCGGCGAGCGCCTTGGCCAGCTCGGTCTTCCCGACGCCCGTGGGGCCGGCGAAGATGAACGAGCCACCCGGGCGCTTCGGGTCCTTGAGCCCGGCGCGCGTGCGGCGGATCGCCTGCGAGAGGGCCTTGATCGCCGACTCCTGGCCGACGACCCGCTTGTGCAGCTCGTCCTCCATGTGGAGCAGGCGGCTCGACTCCTCCTCGGTGAGCTTGAACACCGGGATCCCGGTGGCCAGCGCCAGCACCTCGGCGATGAGCTCCTCGTCGACCTCGGCGACCGCGTCCAGGTCGCCCGACTTCCAGGCCTTCTCCTTCTCCTGGCGCTTGAGGCCGAGCTGCTTCTCGGCGTCGCGCAGGCGCGCGGCCTTCTCGAAGTCCTGCTCGTCGATCGCCGACTCCTTGTCGCGGCGCGTCTCGGCGATCTGCTCGTCGAGCTCGCGCAGCTCCGGCGGGGCCGTCATGCGACGGATCCGCAGGCGGGCGCCGGCCTCGTCGACCAGGTCGATCGCCTTGTCCGGCAGGAACCGGTCGTTGACGTACCGGTCGGCCAGCGTCGCGGCGGCCACGAGGGCGCCGTCGGTGATCGACACGCGGTGGTGCGCCTCGTACCGGTCGCGCAGGCCCTTGAGGATCTCGATGGCGTGCGTGAGGTTCGGCTCCGAGACCTGGATGGGCTGGAAGCGGCGCTCGAGCGCCGGGTCCTTCTCCACGTACTTGCGGTACTCGTCCAGGGTCGTCGCGCCGACCGTCTGCAGCTCGCCGCGGGCCAGCATCGGCTTGAGGATGCTGGCGGCGTCGATCGCGCCCTCGGCGGCACCCGCACCCACCAGGGTGTGGATCTCGTCGATGAACAGGATGATGTCGCCGCGGGTGCGGATCTCCTTGAGGACCTTCTTCAGGCGCTCCTCGAAGTCACCGCGGTAGCGGGAGCCGGCGACCAGGGCACCGAGGTCCAGCGTGTAGAGCTGCTTGTCCTTCAGCGTCTCCGGCACGTCGCCCCGGACGATGTCCTGGGCCAGGCCCTCGACGACGGCGGTCTTGCCGACGCCGGGCTCGCCGATCAGCACCGGGTTGTTCTTGGTGCGGCGGGACAGCACCTGCATGACCCGCTCGATCTCCTTCTCGCGCCCGATGACCGGGTCGAGCTTGCCCTCGCGCGCGGCCTGCGTCAGGTTGCGGCCGAACTGGTCGAGGACGGCGGAGCCCGAGGGCTGGCCCTCCTGCGGGCCGCCGGCGGCCACGGGCTCCTTGCCCTGGTAGCCGGACAGCAGCTGGATGACCTGCTGGCGCACGCGGTTCAGGTCGGCGCCGAGCTTGCCGAGCACCTGGGCCGCGACGCCCTCGCCCTCGCGGATGAGGCCGAGCAGGATGTGCTCGGTCCCGATGTAGTTGTGGCCGAGCTGCAGCGCCTCGCGCAGCGACAGCTCCAGCACCTTCTTCGCACGCGGCGTGAACGGGATGTGCCCGCTCGGGGCCTGCTGGCCCTCGCCGATGATCTCCTGGACCTGGGCGCGCACCGCGTCGAGCGAGATGTTGAGCGACTCGAGCGCCTTGGCCGCGACACCCTCCCCCTCGTGGATGAGACCCAGGAGGATGTGCTCGGTGCCGATGTAGTTGTGGTTGAGCATCCGCGCCTCTTCCTGGGCGAGGACGACCACGCGACGGGCTCGGTCCGTGAATCTCTCGAACATGTGCACTCCTCACGAGCGGCGTGCTCGCCGGCGCGGTCGGGCTCTGCGGCCCGGTCTCCCACGCACGGCGAGGCGGCGTTGTTCGATGCTAACGGCGGGGGGTGGCTGGGGCGTCCCGTGTTCGCCCCTGGCGTGACGGGGCCGCTCCGGCGCCGGGGACGACGACGGGCCGGGCACGCCGCGGTGGCGTGCCCGGCCCGTGGTGGAGCGGGTCGGGCCTACAGGCCGAGGCTGCTCAGGTCGGTGATCTCCTCCGGCGCCGGCGCGACGATCTCGACGGGCTCGCCCCAGCCGCTGAACGTGATGTCCGTGCTGATGCCCAGCGACTCGCTGGTCACGCGGCGGATCAGGTCGTCCGCGTCGATCCAGTAGGTGTAGCTCAGCTCGGCGGGCAGCGACGCCCCGGCGCCGGCCAGCTCCTCCGGCAGGTTCTCGGCGGCGGCCGAGGAGTCGACCACGACGGTGTACGGCTGCGCGAGGACGCCGCCCACCTCCTCGGGCTCGCCGGCCTTCTCGAACTGCAGGACCGCCTCGGGCGACAGGCCCTGGGTCGGGTCGAACTGGCCCTCGAGCTCCGCGACCGACCCCGCCATCGGGTTGCTGGGGTCGTTCGGGTCGATCTCGAGGAACTTGCCCTGGGTCAGCTCGCCCATGGTCATGTAGACGACGCCGTCGACCATGCGCATCTCGACCGTGCCGGCCTCCGGCACCTCGAGCGTCATGCTCATCTCCTGGGCGCCCTCGGCGTAGCTGACCACGCCGCTGGCGGTCTGGCTCATGCCGGAGCCGGACTGGGTCATGTCCATCGTCAGCGTGCCGGCGGCCTGCGTGGCGTCCGTGACGCGCTGGATGAAGTCGTCCTTGGTCAGGTCGAACTCGGAGCTCTCGGCCGCCTCCTCGGCCGGCGCGGACGCCCCGGCCTCGGCGGCGGGCCGGTCCTTCGCCTCGCCGTCCGACGAGCAGGCGGACAGGCCGAGGACGGCGACCACCGTCAGGGACAGGGTGGCGATTCCGCGCGTGACGCGCATGGGGTGTCTCCTCGCTGGCTGGGGGCCGCCCGGCGACCGCGCGGGCAGGGCACCGCCCGACGTCGAGCCCCCCTGCGCGCGCCGGCCGCGCGGCGGCTCGGTGCCCCCCGACCGTATCGCCGGACGGCGGTTCCCGGGCATCCGCTGTGCGCCCTCCGAGCGGGGGGCGTCACCCGGACGGACCACCGCGCGGCGGCTGCGAGACTGGGTCGGTGACCGCGACGACCGCCACCGAGCCCGTGCTCGACCCGCCCGCCCTGCCCGACGTCGCCGACCTCCGCCTGGTCGTGTCGGACATGGACGGGTCGCTGCTGGACGAGCGCGGCCGCGTCCCGGGCACGTTCTGGCCGGTGCTCGACGAGCTGGAGCGGCGCGGCATCGCGTTCGCCCCGGCCAGCGGCCGGCAGTACGCGAACCTGCGCGAGCTGTTCGGCGCCCGCGGGGACGACCTCGTGTTCATCGCCGAGAACGGCTCCTACGTCGCGCAGCACGACGTGACCCTGTCGACCGACCCGCTGCCCGCCGGGGCGGTGCCGGACGTCGTCGCGCGGGTGCGCGAGCTGGCCGCGGCGGGCGCCGACGTCGGCCTGGTGCTGTGCGGGCAGCGCGCGGCGTACATCGAGCGGGTGGGCGACGCGTTCGCCGAGCACGCGGGCCGGCACTACGCGCGGCTCGAGGAGGTCGCGGACGTGACGGCGGTGGACGACGTGGTGCTCAAGGTCGCGGTCTTCGACTTCGGCTCCGTCGAGGAGGCCACGGCCCCGGCGTTCGCGGACCTCGCGGACCGGCTGCGCGTGGTCGTGTCCGGCCAGCACTGGATCGACGTGATGAGCCCCGACGCCGACAAGGGGCACGCGCTGCGCCGGGTGCAGGAGCGCCTCGGCGTCACGCCGGAGCAGACGATGGCGTTCGGCGACTACCTGAACGACGCCGGGCTGCTCGACGCCGCGCGGTGGTCGTGCGCGATGGACAACGCGCACCCGGACGTCCGCGCCCGGGCGCGGTACGTGGTGCCGGCGAACAGCCGGAACGGCGTGACGCGCACGCTCGCGGCGGCGCTCGGGATGACGCTGCCCGCGTGACCTCCGCGCGGCCGGGGCGTCACCAGCCGTGCAGGACCGGCGCCTCGCCCGGGTAGGTCTCGAACACCGCGCGCTCCTCGGGCGTGAACGGCCGCGGCTGGTGCGACCCGCGGTCGAGCTGCACCATCCGCGACCGGGCGCGCAGGTAGACCACCGGCTCGGCCCCACCCGCGCCCGCGACGTCGAGCACCTCGTAGCCGAAGTCGACCGACGACCGCCCGGTGCGCGGCACCCACACGTCGACGGCGATCGGCTCGGACCGGAAGGGCAGCGGCGCCAGGTACTCGATCTCGTGCTTGACGACGACGAGCAGCGAGTCTGTCGGCCGGCCCGCCGCGTCGACACCCATCGACGGGAACAGCGCGAACCGGGCGTCGTCGAGGAAGCGCAGGTAGGCGGCGTTGTTCACGTGCGCGAACAGGTCGACGTCCGACCACCGCACCTGCATCGTCACGCGACCGCGTCGGGCCGGGGCGGGGGTCTCGGTCACGCCCCCAGGGTAGGACGCGCGGCGGCCTCAGCCGTCCGCGGCGGCGCGGAGCCCCGCGACGTCGAGCTTCTGCATGCCGAGCATCGCCTGCATCGCGCGCTGCGCCCGGGCGGGGTCCGGGTCGCCGAGCAGCTCGTCGAGCACCCGCGGCACGATCTGCCACGACAGGCCGTACGGGTCCTTGAGCCAGCCGCACTGCGACGGCGCGCCCCCGCCCGCGATCAGGCCGTCCCACAGCCGGTCGACCTCGTCCTGGGTGTCGACCGAGACGTAGAACGAGAACGCCTCGGTGAACCGGAACTGCGGGCCGGCGTTCAGCGCCTCGACCGGCAGGCCGTCCAGCTCGAACGACACCGACATGACCTTCCCGGCCATGCCGCCGGGCGCGCCCTCGGGGTACGTGCGGGTCGCCGTCACGCGGGAGTTCGGGATCAGCGACGTGTACAGGGCGGCGGCCTGCTCGGCCTCGGAGTCGAACCACAGGAACGGGTGCACGCTGCTCAGCACGGGAGGCCTCCTCGTCTCGGGTGGCCCCAGTCTGCCGACCGGCCTCTCACCCGGTCCAGGGGCGGGCAGCTACGCCGGTTCGGCGAGCGCCGCGAGCGCCCGCGCCGCGAACCGCGCCGTCTCCCGCGCGGCCGCGGTGTCCCGGTCAGCCAGCCAGACGGTCGTCAGGCCCTCGGTCGTCATGACCAGGGCGCGCGCCACCTCGTCGAGCGGCACGGTCCACCGGCTGCGGGCCGCGAGGGCCGCGGTCGCCAGCGTCGCGCGCGCGGACTCCTGGTAGACGGCGTACTGCGCCACGAGCGCCGCGCGGTGCCCCGGGGTGCGCATCGCGTACACGGCGAGCTCGAACAGCACCTGCTCGCGCTCGGGCCGCGCGGCGAGCAGCTCGACGTACCGCTGCAGCCCCTCGCGGATGACGTCCTCGAGCCGCGGCGGCTCGGCGGCGCCGTCCACGGGCGCCGCGGCGACCGGGAGCAGCCCCGCCTCCGCGGCCCGGCGCTCCTGCGCGGTGACCTCGACGATGACGGCCTCGAGCAGGTGCTCCCGGGACGGGAACGCGTAGTGCAGGCTCGCGAGCGACATCCCCGCCTCCGCGACGACCGCGCGCGTGGTGGCCGCCGCGACCCCGTCCCGGGCGATCACCCGGACCGCCGCGTCGACGAGCTCGGCCCGCCTCCGCCCGACCGCCATCCGGGGCACGTCAGGCGACCCCGGTCACGACGGGGACCTGGCGGGCTGGCGCGCTGATGGTGGTGCTCCTCGGGCCGGAAGCGGGTGGGTCGGTCGACCCGGTCGTACTGTCGCAGGCCGCCGGCGCGGACGCCACGGAGCCGCGCGGGAGTTCACCCGACCGCAACACGGGCGGGGTCCTGCGCGACCCGCGCCTCCGGCGCGACGTGCCCCATGTGCTCCTCCACCCAGTCGCGCAGGTGCGCCAGCGGCGCCCCCGCGCTGACGCCGAGCGGGGTCAGCGCGTACTCGACCCTCGGCGGGACCTCGGCGAACACGGTCCGGGTCAGCAGCCCGTGCTCCTCCAGCCGCCGCAGGGTGGCCGTCAGCACCTTGGGGCTGATGCCCTCGAGCCGCGTCCGGAGCTCGCCGAACCGCAGCGGCCCGGCGTCGAGCGCGCCGATCGCGAGGGCGGACCACTTGTTCGCGAGCAGGTCGAGCATCTCGCGGCACGGGCAGGCCGCCGCGTAGACGTCGTTCCGGTCGCACGTCGCGGCGTGCGACCGGCTCGGGACAGGTGCGGGAAGGGTGGGCACGACGCCGACAGTACCCCCGGGGTACCAGGGGCCCTTGACGGTAACCACGCGGCCGGGCGCACAGTGCGGGGCATGACCACGACGCGCACCACCCCCGCCATCGCCTCGCTCCGCCCGCTGCCCGTCGACGACCCGGACGCCTTCGTCGCCGTCGACGCCGCGCTGCCGGAGCTGCGGCCGCACGACCTGCTGGTCGAGGTCGCCGCCGTCTCGGTGAACCCGGTCGACGTCAAGCGCCGCGGCTCGTTCCGCCCGGACGGCGCCCCGCTCGTGCTCGGCTTCGACGCCGTCGGCACCGTCCGCGCGGTCGGCCCCGCGGTCACGCTGTTCGCGCCCGGCGACCGCGTGTTCCACGCGGGCACCATCGACCGGCCCGGGACCAACGCCGCCCTGCACGTCGTCGACGAGCGGATCGTCGGGCACGCGCCCGCGTCGCTGACCGACGCCGACGCCGCCGCGCTCCCGCTGACCTCGATCACGGCGTGGGAGATGCTCCACGACCGGCTCCGCCTGAGCGGCGGGTCGACCGGGACGCTCCTCGTGGTCGGCGCCACCGGGGGTGTCGGGTCGATGGTGCTGCAGCTGGCCGAGGCCCTCCTGCCGGGCATCCGCACGATCGCCACCGCGTCCCGTCCGGAAGGCGTCGACTGGGTCACGGCGCTCGGCGCGGACGCGGTCGTGGACCACCACGGCGACCTGCGCGCCCAGGTCCGCGCAGCGGCGCCGGACGGCCTCGACGCGGTGATCACCGCGCACTCCGCGGGGCAGGTGCCGCTCTACGCCGACCTGCTGCGCCCGTTCGGCTCGGTCGTGGCGATCGACGACCCCGGGACGCTCGACGTCGTCCCGCTCAAGGCCAAGTCGATCGCCTGGCACTGGGAGCTCATGTTCACCCGGCCGGTCCAGCAGACCCCGGACCTGGTGGAGCAGCACCACCTGCTCGACCGGGTGGCGGCGCTGGTGGACGAGGGCCGGCTGCGCACGACCGCGACGACCCGGCTGCACGGCCTCACCCCGGAGACGCTGCGGGAGGCGCACCGGCTCGTCGAGTCGGGCCGGACGATCGGCAAGGTCGTGGTCGAGGCCTGACCGGCAGAGCCGGGACCGGGGGCCCGGGACGACCGGCCGGCGTGCGTCAGCGGCCGGCGCAGCCCACGCAGGTCCGGGCGGTGGGCACCGCGCGCAGCCGGTCGACCGGGATGGGCCGGTGGCACCGCGTGCACGTGCCGTAGGTGCCGCTCTCGACCCGGCGGAGCGCCTCGTCGATCTCGCGGAGCCGGTCCCGCTGGTCGTGGGTGAGGGCGTCGAGGAGGCGGCGCTCGTACGCGATCGTCGACCCCTCGGGGTCGTGCTCGTCGTCGGCGACCGACTCGCGGGACGCGGCGACGACCGCGTCCCGCTCGGCGTCCGTGCCGGCGAGCCGCGCGAGCGCCTCGCGCCGCCGCTCGTGCAGCAGCGCCGTCACCTCCGTCGGGTCCAGCGCCTGTGCCATGAGCCCAGTATCCGCCCGCCGGCGGCGGACGCGAGAGGGCTCCGGTCAGGCGCCGAGCACGCGGGCCTTCGCCGCGGCGTACTCCTGCTCGTCGAGGGCCCCGGCGGCGCGCAGGGCGTGCAGGCGCTCGAGCTCGTCGACGACCGACCGCGGACGGGCCGCCGGCGGTCGAGCCCCCGACCGCTCCCCCGACGGCGCGGCGCGCCCGGCCGCCCGGGGACCGGACCCGCCGGGCAGGTCGTCGTCGGGCAGCGGCAGCAGCACCCGGACCGCCTGCTCCCGGGCGGCGCGCGCCGCGGCCGTGAGCGGGGGCGCCGGCACGACCACGACGAGCCGCTCCGGGTCGTCCGGACGCTCGGGGTCGTAGTACGCCCGGGGCACGTGCTTGAACGCCGACCGCGGCACCGTCGTCCGCACCGCGTGCCGCACGCCCCGGGCGTCGTCGAAGTGCACCGTCGCCCGGCACACCGGCCCGCCGACGTCCTCGTAGTCCCGCACCCTCGCCCACGTCCCCGTGCGCCCGCGCAGCCGCGCCGTCCAGCCGGCGTCCCGCACGGTCCGCCACCCGCCCCACAGCGCGGCGACCAGCCCCAGGACCAGCACGGCCGACGCGAGCAGCATCCACCGGCGCAGCGCGTCCTCCGTGTTCAGCCGCTCCGCGACGGCACCGGACCACCCGCTGAGCAGGGCGCCCGCGCCGAGCGCGACGACCAGCCCGGGCGTCGCCCGGTGCGCGAGCGGCCGCACCGCCGCGGCGGTCGCGACGAGGGCGAGCACGCCGAGCACCGGGGCGGCGCCCGCGAAGTCGTCCGTGGCGCAGGTGCCCGCGAAGCACTCCCACCGCACCAGCGTCGCGTCGTGCGCGCCGAGCCGCAGCAGCCACCACGCCAGCGCGCCGAGCCCGACGGCGAGGAGGACCGCGGCGGCGCGCCGGGAGACGGACGCGGACAGGACGGAGGTGGGGTCGGGCGGGGTGATCACGACGCCCATCCTGCCAACGCCGCAGGTCGGGCGGCCGGGACGTCGCTCCGGCACGGGCCGGGGCTACCCTGCACCCCGTGCCCCGGATCGCCCCCCACGCCCGCGCCGTCCCCGCCTCCGGCATCCGCCGGATCACCGAGCTCGCGTGGTCGCTGCCGGGGGCCGTGGTGCTGAGCGTCGGCGAGCCGGACCTGCCCACGGCGCCGCACGTGCTCCACGCCGCGCGCGAGGCGCTGGACCGCGACGACACGCGGTACACCCCGAACGGCGGCATCGCCCCGCTGCGCGACGCCGTGGCCGCGTGGCTCGACCCGGAGCACGGGCTCCCGGTGCGCCGCGACAACGTCTGGGTCACCGCGGGCGGCGCCCAGGCGCTGCACCTCGCGCTGAGCCTGACGGTCGGGGCGGGCGACGGCGTGCTCGTGCCCGACCCGGGGTACCCGCCGTTCGCCATGGCGACCCGCCTGCTGCAGGCCGAGGCGCAGCCGTACCCGCTGCGCGCCGAGGACGGGTTCCTGCCCGACCCGGCCGCCGTCGAGGCGGCGATCACCGACCGCACCCGGGTGCTGCTGCTCAACTCGCCGTCCAACCCGCTGGGCACGAGCCTGCCCGCCGAGCTGGTCGCGGAGCTGGTGGAGGTGGCCCGGCGGCACGACCTGTGGGTGCTGTCCGACGAGTGCTACGCCGCCTTCACCTACGACGTGCCGCACGTGCCCGCCGCCCGGTTCGACACGGACGGGCGGGTGCTGACGCTGCACACGTTCTCCAAGACGCACGCGATGACCGGGTTCCGCGTCGGCGTGCTCGTGGTGCCGGACCAGATGGCCCCGCTGATGCCGACGCTGCAGGAGTCGATCGTGTCCTGCGTCAACACGCCCGCGCAGTACGCGGCGCTCGCCGCGCTGACCGGGCCGCAGGACGCCGTCGACCACGCCCGGCGCACCTACCGGGAGCACCGGGACCTCGCCACGGTGTTCCTCGACGAGCGCGGCATCCCGTGGCTGCCCGCGAGCGGCGGGATCTACCTGTGGGCGGACGTCTCGCACGCCGCCGGCGGCGACGTCGCGGCCTGGGCGGAGGAGCTCGCGCGCACGGAGGGCGTCGCGGTCGCGCCCGGGTCGGCGTTCGGGGAGCGCGGCGAGGGCTGGATCCGGATCTCGCTGACCGCGAGCGCCGAGGACCTGCGCGCGGGGCTGTCCCGGCTCCCGGCGCGGGCGGACGTCGCGGCGGGCTGACGCCGGCCGCCCCGCGGGCGCTCAGTGCTCCGCGAGCGCGTCCTCGAACGCCGCCAGCACCGCGGGCGAGAACAGCACGAACCGCACCAGGTCGAGCGCGTCGGGGTGCTCGCCGGCCCAGCCGCGCACCGCGCCGACGGCGACGGCGACGGCGGCCACGGTCGCCGCGTCCCAGCCGTAGACCCCGGCGCTCACGGCGGGGACCGCCACCGTCCGCGCGCCCACCTCCGCGGCGACGTCGAGCGACCGCGTGAACGCCGAGCGCAGCAGCGCGGGGTCGGTCTCCCCCACGCGGGCGTTCGGCCCGACCGTGTGCACGACCCAGCGGGCCCGCAGCCGGCCGCCGCCCGTGGCGACCGCGTCGCCGACCGGGAGGCCGTCGGGCAGGGTCGTCCGGCGCAGGTCCCGGCACGCCGCCAGCAGCTCGGGCCCCGCGGCGGCGTGGATCGCGCCGTCGACGCCCCCGCCGCCGAGCAGCGAGGAGTTCGCCGCGTTCACGACGGCGTCGACGTCCTGGTCGGTGATGTCCCCGGGCACGGCCTCGATGCGCACGGCCCCATCGTGGCGCGGACCAGCGCCGTCGTCCTGCGCGCACGACCCGGCCGTCCTACGGTGGCCCCACCTGCGAGCCCCGGGAGGACACCGTGACCGAGCCCATCCCCACCGAGCCGACCCCCGCCGGCCCCGACGGCACCGAGCCCGTCCCGGTCGGCCACGACGGCCGCGAGGACGTGCCGCAGCTCGAGGCCGACGAGACCGTCCCGCCGCGCCCCGAGGAGGACGTGGCGGACGTCGCGCGCGCCGTCCCGGACCCCGCGGGCCACGGCGAGCCCGAGCTCGGCGGCCAGGACGACGCCCGCCTGCACCCCTGAGGTTCACCCCGGGACGCGCCGGGCGCCCCGGGCGACGCACCGCGGACCGTTTGGCATGCTGTCGGACGTGCAGATCAGGCGCGTGCAGGAGGACGACTGGCGGACGGTCCGCGACGTGCGGCTCCGCGCCCTGCGGGAGGACCCCGACGTGTTCGGGTCCTCGCTCGCGCGCGAGGAGCTGTTCGCCGAGCCGCACTGGCGCATGCGGCTGCGCAGCGCCGCCACGTGGGTGGTCGACGAGGACGGCACGGCACGCGGCCTGGTCGGGATGATCCAGGAGCCCGGGTCGCCCACCTCGGACCGGCACGTGGTCCAGCTCTGGGTCGCGCCCGAGGCGCGCCGCCGGGGCATGGCCTGGGCGCTGCTCGACGCGGTGCGGGACGCCGCGCAGGCGGAGGGCGCCGCGACCGTGTCGCTCTGGGTGGTCGACGGGAACCACGCGGCGGGCGACCTGTTCGTGCGCGCAGGGTTCGTCCGCACGGGCGAGCGGCACGCGCAGACCCGGGACGCCTCGCGGGTCGAGGAGCGCCTGGTCCTCCGCCTGACCTGACGCGCGACCGGGCGTCCACGCGCCGACCGTGCACGCGACGCGTCGACGAAGGGCCCGGCGGATGCTCGCTCGACGTGTCGCTTGCACGGTCGGCGGGGCGCGACGCGACGGCGCGGGGACGCGCGCGGGCGTCAGGCGTCCGGGGCCGACTCCAGGAGGAGCGTCACCGGGCCGTCGTTCACCAGCTCGACCGCCATGTCCGCGCCGAACACGCCCGTGGCGACCGTGAGCCCGCGGGCGCGCAGGTCCGCGACCACCGCGTCGACCAGCGGCTCGGCGACGGGGCCGGGAGCCGCGGCGTTCCAGGTGGGCCGCCGGCCCTTGCGCGCGTCGCCGTAGAGCGTGAACTGGCTGACGACCAGCACCGGCGCCCCGGCCTCGGCCGCGGACCGCTCGCCGCGCAGGACCCGCAGGTCGGCGATCTTCCGGGCCAGGTACTCCACCTGCGCGGGGCCGTCGCCGGGCGTCACGCCGACCAGGACCACGAGTCCCTCGCCGTCGAACGCGCCGACGACGGCGCCGTCCACCGTCACCGACGCCCGCGTGGCGCGCTGGACGACCGCCCTCACGCGGACGCCCCGTCGCCGCCCTCGGCCGCCTCGTCGCCGTCGGAGGCGCCCGCCGGCTCCGCCACGAACGCCGGCACCACCGCGCCGACCGGCTCGCCGTGCCCGAGCACCGGCACGTCGCCGAGCGCGTCCAGCGCCTCGAGGTCCACGTCCGGCACGGACGCCGCGCCGGCCACCCGGAGCGCCGCCGCGAGCACCGCGGGCCGCGGCCGGCCGCCGCCGTCGGTCACCTTGAACGCGACCGCCGACCCGTCCGGCAGCGCGGCGGCGTACACGCCGTCGGCGCCGTCCTTCGCGACCAGCCCCGGCACCGCGCGCATCGCGCGGGTGACGTCGCGCTGCGCGCCGCCGACCAGCTCCGGGTGCTCGGCCATCGCGAGGCCGACCCGCGCGAGCGGCGTGCCCGGCTCGGTCGCCGGGGCGGTCGCGATCCGCGCGAACGCCCGCGCGAGCCCGACCAGCGTCGTCGAGAACAGGGGCGCGCCGCAGCCGTCGACGGTGACGTGCCAGGCCTGCTCGCCGGTCAGCTCCTCGACGGCGGCGCGGCAGGCGACCTGCACGGGGTGCTCCGCCTCGCGGTACCGCTCCGGCTCCCAGCCGGGCTCGCCCGCGTGCGCGACGCAGGTCGCGAGCATCGCCGCGTGCTTGCCGGAGCAGTTCTGCGCGACCGGCTCGGGGCCGTGGCCGTCGGTCCGCCAGGCGAACGCCGCCTCGGGGTCGAGCGGCAGGTCCGGGGTGTTGTCGAGCGCCGACTCGTCCAGGCCCGCGCCGAGCAGCGTCTCGCGGACGACGCGCAGGTGCTCGGCGGTGCCGTCGTGGCTGGCGCACGCGAGCGCGAGGTGCGGCCCGTCCAGGTCCAGCCCCGCGCGCAGCATGCCGACCGCCTGCAGCGGCTTGAGCGAGGAGCGGGCGAGCACCGTGACCTCCGGGTCGCCCACCGCGAGGCGGACCGACCCGTCCGGGCCGAGCACGACCAGGTGACCGAGGTGCACCGACTCGACGAGGTCGCCGCGCACGACCCGGGCGAGCGGCTCGGCGGCGGACGCGACGTCGCCGGTCCCCGCCGCGTGCCGCGCGACGACGGCCGCACCGGAGCCGTGCAGGCGCTCGGCGAGCTGGGGGCCGCCCTGGCGGACGCCGGGCACGCTCACCACCCGCCGCGGGTCGGGCCCTGGCCGCCGCCACCGCCGCGGCGACGCGAGTGCGGCGCGACCGCGGGGCGCACGTCGACCAGGTAGACGATCGCGGCGACGGCGCTGAGCAGCGCGAGGAACGTCGGGAACGCCCCGAGCCCGAGCGGCGGCGGCACCGAGAAGAACGCCACCGCGGTCGCGATCCCCAGGATGATCGACCAGATCTGCTTGGTCTGCTTGCCGGCCGCGACGAACGCGGACGCGGGCCGCCGGAGCGCGTCGACGAGCGCCCAGACCGCCAGCACGAGGATGACGAGCGTGAACAGGAGGAACAGCAGCACCTGCACGTTGGCGAAGATCACGGGGCGAGCCTACGGGGCCGCGCCCCGTGGCGACGCGGTCAGATCTCCGGCAGGGCCTCGCGGGCCGCGCGCGCGTCCACGCCCGCGGCCTCGAGCAGGTCCACGACCAGCGACCGCACGAGCAGCAGCAGGCTCTGCGCCTGGAGGTCGTCCGGCGTGAGCGTGAACGGGTCGAGCTCGCCGGCGAGGCGCAGCAGGTCCTCCCGCGCGCGCAGCGGCTCGGCGCCCGACCCCAGCGCGCCCGCGAGCGCGTCGGCGGCCAGCGCCACCCGGTCGACGGCGTCCGCGACGGCCCCGAGGTCGTGCGGGCGGCCCTCGGCCTGGACCGACGCCAGCGCGCGTCGCGCCAGCACGCGGGAGTTCCGCACCGCCCGGTCGACCCGGACCGCGGACTGGCCGACCCAGGCGAGCTCGGTGCGGTGCCGGCGCGCGGCGGGCGACACCCGCGCGAGGTCGCGCGCGGACGACGCGGCGTCCTGCCACTCGTCGAGCGCCGGCTGGGACGCGCGCCCGCGGATGAGCGCGTCCTCGACGTCGGGCGCCGCCCCGCTCCGCATGCCGCGGGCCAGCAGCCGGAGCATCCCGGCCAGCTCCTCGACCGCGGCCCGCCCCTGGGCACGCGGCCGCCGGCGGGGGTCGCTCGGCGTCAGCGCGGCCACGGCCAGCGCGACGAGGCCGCCGACCAGCGCGTCCGTCCACCGCCCCACCGGGCCGCCGGACGCGCTCACCGCGGGCAGCCCGACGATGACGATGGCCTGCACCCCCGCCTGGGTCGTGAGCATCGGCCCGCGGTCGAGGAACCGCGCGATCAACGCGGAGACGAGCAGCACGAGCGCGACCTGCCAGGCGCCGGTGCCGATGACGTGCACGACCAGGTCGCCGAGCCCGACGCCGATCGCGACCCCGACGGCCAGCTCGGCCACCCGGCGCAGGTCGCGGTCGGCCGTGAAGCCCAGCGCGATCCACGCCGACACCGGGGCGAAGAACGGGGCGCTGTGCCCGAGCAGCTCGTGCCCGATCCAGTAGGCGACGCCCGCGGCCACGACGGCCTGCAGGATCGGCACGAAGGCGGTGCGGACGCGGGACCGGCCCTGCCGGACGCGCGCCGCGAGCTGGACCCGGACGGACGAGGGCCCGTCCGCGGGCCGCCCGCCGCGCGTCACGACCGCGTCACAGCATCGGGTGGCCGCCGAGGCCGCGGGTCAGCGGTCCGCGCGGCGCGGGCCGGTCGACGGACACCCCGTCGCCCGGCACCACGGTCTCCTGCCCGGCGGTCACGACGCCGCCGTCCGCCTCGACCGCGAGCTCGACGTCCGCCGGCACCGAGCGCTTCACCACCGCGAGCGCCACCGGCCCCAGCTCGTGGTGCCGTGCCACGGTCGTCACCTGCCCCACCTCACGGCCCGGTTCGCCCGTCGTCAGCAGGTCGCCGAGGTCGCGGACGACCGCGCCGGCCTCGGGCAGCACGTGCCCCGAGCCGTCCAGGTGCAGCATCACCAGGCGGCGCGGCGGCCGGCCCATGTTGTGCACCCGGGCGATCGTCTCCTGGCCGCGGTAGCAGCCCTTGTGCAGGTGGACCGCGGTGCGCAGCCAGTCGAGCTCGTGCGGGATGGTGCGGTGGTCGACCTCGCGCCCCGCCAGGGGCCGCCAGGCCTCGACGCGGACGGCCTCGCTCGCCCAGGTGCCGACCAGCGGCCAGCCGGACGCCTCGCGGGCACGGACGGCGTCCGCGAGCCCCGCGCGCGGGACCAGCACCAGCCGCCACGCGCGGTCGGCGCCGGGGTGCTCGTCGTCGGGCGGGCCGTACCGGGTGCCGCCGGGCAGCGTGCGCGGCCACGGGTCGCGCCAGGTCACCGGCTCCCCCTCGGCGCCCTCGGCGTCGACGGGCTCGCCGATCGCGGCCCAGTCGTCGGTGACGTCGGCGACCTCGACGCGCAGCATGAACCGCATCCGGTCCAGCCACGCCGCGAGCTCCCGCGCCGTCTCGCTGATCAGCCAGGTCGCCTCGCCGTCGTCGACCACCGCGGCGACGTGCTCGACGTGACCCTGCGGGCTGAGCACGAGCGTCTCGGTGGAGGTCCGCGGCGCGAGGTCCGTGAGCTGCTGGGACGTGATCGAGTGCAGCCAGGACAGCCGGTCGGGGCCGGTGACCCGGACGACGCCGAGGTGCGACTGGTCGACGACGGCGCCGCCGCGGGTCAGCGCGCGCTGCTCCGCGGTCGGGTCGCCGTAGTGCCAGGCCACGCCCGCGTCCGGCCCGGTCGCGGCGACGGCGCCGCGCCGGTCGAGCAGGGGGCTGCGGTGGCGGGGCTCGGCCGGAGGGGCGGCCTCCGGGACGTCGGCGGTCACGTCAGTCCGTCACGCGGCTGAGCCGCGCCGAGGCGTACGACTGCAGCTCGTGGCCGAACGCGGCCAGGTCGTGCGCCCACATGAGCTCGCCGTTCACCAGGCCGTACAGGCGCTTGCCCGCCGAGATCTCGGCACCCGTGGCCGTCCGCGCGATGACGTCGCTGACCAGGTCGATCCGTCCGTTGCCCGTCGCGCCGACGTACACGGCGACGTGCCCGGACGGGTCGGCCAGCAGGAGCTCGACCGGCGACAGCGCCGACCCCATCCCCTCGGGCCGCTCCGGCGGGATCCGCCAGAACCCCTGCTCGGTGGTCCAGACGGCGCCCTCGCCGTCGGCCTCGGCCGGGGTGGAGCCCTCGGTCGGCGTGCCGTCCGCGTCCGCGATCGCGGAGGCGTCGTCCGGCACGACGACGAGCCGGATCGTGGACGTGTAGGACAGGTACGGCCCGCCGTCGTGGTCGATCACCACGTCCTGGGTGAACGCCGTCTCCTCGATCCCCGGGTACCCGACGACCCCCTCGCCGTGCCACCGGCCCACGAGCCAGGCCAGCGGGTACATCTCGGGTGCGAGGCCCTCGGGCAGGGTGAACGCCATGGAAGCCCTTCTTGTCAGCGCTGTCCCTTGAACAGCCGGTAGACGACGAAGCCGGAGAACCACCCGATGGTGAGGGTCGCGGCGACGAGCAGACCGATGAACACGATCTCGAGTGCGTGCATCTGCCGATCCTAACGACGACGCGGCCCCGTGCCTTCCCGGATCAGGCGCGGGCGTGCCTCAGCCGGGCGCCGAGCAGGTACAGCTCGCAGCCGAGGCACAGCCCGAACGCCGCGTCGAGGACCGCCGCCACCAGCGCGAGGGCCGCGGCGACCGGTACGGCGCCCGGCACGCCGAGCACGGCGAGCAGCAGGCCCTGGACCGAGCCCCGGGGGCCAGCACGCCGATCACGAGCAGGACGCGCGGCCCGATGCCCACCCCGGGTCGCGGCGCGGGCGCGCCCGGCGGGCGACCCGGTCGTCAGCCGACGAGGACGCGGCCGACCACGTAGACGAGGATGCCGGTGACGGCGACGGGCAGGACCGCGACCGCCCACCCCGCGAGACGATGCTCCAGCGCCGGGAGGCGGTCGAACAGCGCGTCGCCGGCCGCGATCAGCACGCCGACGGCCGCGCCGAGCAGCAGCCCCGACAGCAGGCCGACGGTCGGCAGCGCGGCGCCCGCCACGACCCCGCCCGCGGCCGCGGCGCCGAGCGTGGCGCCCGCGCCCGCCCAGCCGCGCAGCGGCAGCGCGGTCACCGCGGACCCGACCGCGAGCGCCACCGCGCCCGCCACGACGACGGCGTCCCCGGCCGCGGTGCGCTCCGCGGCGAGCCAGCCGGCCGCGCACACCGGGACGAGCGCCCCCGCGACGGTCCCGGCCACCGACTCCACGAGGCGCTCCCGCCCGTCCCGCCGGACGAGCTCGGCCACGAACGCCGCGAGCACGGCGCCCGCGAACACCGCGGGCACGGCGCCCAGCAGGGGCTCGGTGGTCGTGAGGTGCACGACCACCACGGAGGCGACCCCGGCGAGCCCGATGACGACGCCGCTGCCGACCCGGGCGGGCAGCCCGGCGACCACCGGCCAGCCGAGGGCGAGGACGACGGAGAGCACCACGAGCAGCGCGGCCAGGACGACGCCGTCCCGGCCGGCCAGCGAGACGCCCCCGAGGACACCGGCGACGGCGACGAGCGTCGCCAGGACGGCCGTGGTCACGGCGCGGTTCGAGGCGGGCACGGGCGCCATCCTCGCATCCCGGCGGCCGGCGCCCGGCATCGGACGGGGTGCCGCGACCGCGCGCGAGGGCCGCCCGATGCACAGTCGTGTCACGGGAATGTGTCCGATCTGCGACGTCTGACGTGACATCGGCGGGGTACCGTGTCCCCCAATTCGGACGGGAGGAGGGTCGCTGCGTGGCCGACCTGCTGCTGCTCACGCCGGCGTCCGGGGGTTCCTCCCAGGTGCTGCCGGCCCTCGGTCTGCTGTCCCACCGGGTCCGGGTGCTGCCCGTCGAGCCCTCCGCGCTCGTGGACGCCCCGGACGCGGACATCGTCGTGCTGGACGCGCGCCGGGACCTCGTCACCGCGCGCACCACCTGCCGCCTGCTCCGCGCGACCGGCCTCACGGTGCCGCTCGTGCTCGTCCTCACCGAGGGCGGCCTGACGGTCGTCACCGCCGAGTGGGGCGCCGACGACATCGTGCTGGAGAACGCCACGCCCGCCGAGGTCGAGACCCGCTTCCGCCTCGTCATGGAGCGCGCGGCCAGCGCGTCGTACGACGACCAGCCGCAGGAGATCTCGTCCGGCGAGCTGATGATCGACGCCGGCGGGTACACCGCCCGGCTCCGCGGCCGCCCGCTCGACCTCACCTACAAGGAGTTCGAGCTCCTCAAGTACCTCGTGCAGCACCCGGGCCGCGTGTTCACGCGCGCGCAGCTGCTGCAGGAGGTCTGGGGCTACGACTACTACGGGGGCACCCGGACGGTCGACGTCCACGTCCGGCGGCTGCGCGCCAAGCTCGGCCCCGAGCACGAGCAGCTCATCGGCACGGTCCGGAACGTCGGGTACCGGTTCGACCCGCCGAAGGACCGCCGCTCCGCCGACGCCTCCCCCGCCGCGTCGCCGGCCGAGGTGCGCGCGGACGCCTGACCGGCGCCGCGGACGCCTGCTGCGTCCCAGCCGGGCCGCCCCCGCCGCCCGCCGGTACGATCGCCCGGGGTGTGCCGGGAAGTCTGGTCGGCGTGCCGTCGTCGACCCTCGGAAGAGCCCCACCGTGCCGCAGCCCTCCTCGCCCGCCCCCGAGACGCCGTCGAGCCTGTTCGGGGGCCTGACGCCCGGCGGGCTGGCCAACTTCCTCGACACCCTCCGCGCCGAGCGCACCGGCGGGATCCTGCTCCTGGCCGGCGCCGTGGTCGCGCTGGTCTGGGCGAACTCGCCGTGGGCGGCGTCGTACACCGCCCTGTCGGACACCGTCGTCGGTCCGGCGGCGCTGCACCTCGACCTGAGCCTGGCGTCCTGGGCGACCGACGGCCTGCTCGCGATCTTCTTCTTCGTGGTCGGCGTCGAGCTCAAGCGCGAGATCGTCGCCGGCGAGCTGCGCCGGTTCCGCACGGCGGTCGTGCCCGTGGTCGCGGCGGTGGGCGGCATGACGGCGCCCGCGCTGCTGTACGTCCTGGTCAACGCCACCGCCGAGGGCGGCGCCCTGCGCGGCTGGGCCGTCCCGACGGCGACCGACATCGCGTTCGCGGTCGCGGTGCTGTCCGTCGTCGGCCGCAGCCTGCCCGCCTCCCTGCGGGCCTTCCTGCTCACGCTCGCCGTGGTGGACGACCTGCTCGGCATCGTGATCATCGCCGTGGTCTACACCGACGGGCTGCACCTGGTGTGGCTGGCCGCGTCGCTGGTCGCGGTGGGGCTGTTCGCGGCGCTGGTCCGGGTGCGGCGCCCGGGCGTCGCCGGGCACGCCGCCCTCGTCGTGATCGCGGTGGCGGCGTGGGCGCTCATGCACGCCTCCGGCGTGCACGCGACGATCGCCGGGGTCCTCCTCGGCCTCACCGCGCCGGCGGTCGCGCGGGCCGGCGAGGAGCACAGCGTGGCCGAGCGGCTCGAGCACCGCTGGCGCCCGGTGTCCGCCGGGTTCGCCGTGCCGGTGTTCGCGCTGTTCGCCGCCGGTGTCCCGCTCTCCGGCGGCGCGCTCGCCGCGGCGGTGTCGGACCCGGTCGCGCAGGGCGTCGCGCTCGGCCTGGTCGTCGGCAAGCCCGTCGGCATCCTGGCCGCCACCTGGCTGGTCGCCCGGTTCACGCGCGCGACCCTCGCGCCCGAGCTGCACTGGCGGGACGTCGGCGCCGTCGGCCTGCTCGCCGGCATCGGGTTCACGGTGTCGCTGCTCATCGGCGAGCTGGCGTTCGGGGCCGGCAGCCCGCACGACGAGCACCTCAAGGTCGCCATCCTGCTCGCGTCCACCACGGCCGCCGTGCTCGGCGGCGTCGCCCTCGCGGCGCGGGACCGGCAGCACCGATCCCGCCAGGAGGCCGCCGGGACGCGGTAGGTTCGGCGTCGATGACCGTCGACTCCGCCGCCCTCCTGCTCGAGGGCCCGTGGCGGCACCACTTCGTCCCCGCGAACGGCTCCCGGTTCCACGTGGCCGTCGCCGGGCCGGACGACCGGGACGCCCCCCTCGTGGTGCTGCTGCACGGGCTGCCCGAGCTGTGGTGGGCCTGGCGCCACCAGCTCCCCGCGCTCGCCGAGGGCGGGCACCGCGTCGTCGCCATGGACCTGCGCGGCACCGGCGGCTCGGACAAGCCGCCGAGCGGGTACGACGTGCCGACGCTGACCCGGGACGTCGCCGGCGTGGTGCGGTCCCTCGGCTGCGACCGCGCGGTCGTCGTCGGGCACGGCGTCGGCGGCGGCGACGTGGCGTGGGCGATGCCCGCCTACCACCCGGAGCTGACCCGCGGCGTGGCCGTGCTGTCCTCGCCGCACCCGCTGACCCGCCGCGCGGACCCCCGCTCCGGCCTGCGCGCCCGGGCGACCCGGCGGATGGCCGAGATCCAGGTGCCGTACCTGCCCGAGCGCGCGATGACCCGCGGCGACCTCGTCGCGCGGCTGCTGCGCGAGTGGGGCGGCCCGCGCTGGCCGGACCCCGCCGCGCTCGCCCTGTACCGCCGCGCGGCCCTGGTGCCGTTCGCCGCGCACTCGGCGCTGGAGCAGGTGCGCTGGCTGTACCGGTCGGGCGTGCGCGCGGACGGCCGCCGGCACGCGATCGCGCTGCGCGACGCGCCCGCCGTGCCGACGCTGCAGGTGCACGGCGGGTCGGACGGCTGCTACTCGGTGTCCCGCGCGATGGCGGACGGCTCGGTCGCCCGCCGCCTCGGCGCGCACTACCGGTTCGAGATGCTGTCGGGGGCCGGGCACTACCTGCCCGAGGAGGAGCCGGACCGGATCACGGCGCTGCTGCGGGATTGGCTGCGCGAGCTGGGCTGACGCCCGCCGCGCGCTCGCGCCGCCCTCCCCCTCCGCCCTCTCCTCCTCCCCCTCCCCCCTCGCCCGCGCCCCCGCTCACTCGTCGAACTTGCAGTAGATGCGGGGTTCGACCCGCTCGAACCCCGCAAGTACTGCAAGCTCGGCGGTGCGCCGTAGGCGCAGGCGCGGCGCGAGCGCGCGGCGCGAGCGGGGTCAGGGGCGGACGGGGTCAGCGTCGGAGGGCGCGACGGACCCACGCGACCGCCCGGTCAGGGTGGCGGAGGACGTCGTCGGCGGTGCACGTGACGACGCGCCAGCCGAGGGACTCCAGCGCCTGGCGGCGGGCGATGTCGCGTCGCCAGGTGGCGCGGTCGGTGCGGTGGACGTCGCCGTCGTACTCGATCGCGACGCGCTCGCGGACGTACGCGAGGTCGGGCATCGCGACGACCCAGCCGCTGCTGTCCCGGACGAGGACGTTGACCTCCGGGCACGGGAGACCCGCCTGCACGAGGAGCCAGCGCAGCCGCGTCTCCATCGGGGAGTCGGTGCCCGGGCGCACGTGCCGGAGCGCCTCGCGCAGCCGCCGGACGCCTCGCGTGCCCGGGGGCAGCGCCGCGACCGTCGCGACGAGGTCGTCGAGCCGGCAGACCGGCCGGCGCCGGCGCACGAGGGCATCGCCGAGCACGACCAGCTCGCGGGGTGGCAGAGCGGCGGCCAGCTGGACGACGACGCCCTCCGGCGCGAGCACGTCGACACCCGCGACCCGGCGCGACGGCACGTCCGCGCGCGACCGGACGTGCCCACGGACGCCCACGCGCCGCGGGAGCGTGCAGCCGGGGCCGACCTGGACGTGCAGCGGACCGTCCGGGTCGAGGCCGAGCGGCGCGTCGACGCCGAGCAGGGCCAGCGCCGTCATGTGGCAGAACAGGGCGCCGGGAGGCAGAGCGGGTGCGACCTCTCGGCACCGGCGAGCCACGTCGTCCGGCTCAGGCTCCGGTGCCCCGATGCGCAGCCCGCGGGTCGGTGCCCGGAGCGACGCGCGGCGGAGCTGCGCCGGCGTGAGCCCGGCGTCCCGGCCCTCGGCGACGGTGAAGGAGCGGGCGGCGAGCGGTGGGGGCAGCGGTGCGCGGTGGGCGGGCATCCCCCGACCGTGCCGCCCTCGGGGGTCCCGTCGGGCGCCGGACCGACGACATCTGTGGACGACGACGCCGCTCGCGGCCTGTGGACTGGTGAGGTCGCCCGCTCCTCCCGGCCGCGCCCGCCGTCGAGCTTGCACTCGTTGTGGGGTTCCGCGCCCTCGAACCCCGCATCTGCTGCAAGCTCGGCGAAGGAGGCGCTCGGCGAGGAGAGGCGCTCGGCGAGGAGAGGCGCTCGGCGAGGAGACGGGAGGGCGCGGCGCGGCGAGGCGAGATCAGGGCGCGGCGGGCGGCGGCGGGGCGCCGACGCGCACCAGCGCGGACGGGCAGTCCCGGGTGATCGGGCACGTCGCGCAGTCGGGCTTCCGCGCGTGGCAGGTGCGCCGCCCGTGGAAGATCAGCCGGTGGCTGAGCAGCGTCCACTCCGGGCGCGGGATCAGCGCGGCGATGTCCCGCTCGACCTTGACCGGGTCCTCCTCGGTCGTCCAGCCGAGCCGCCGCGCGAGGCGGCCGACGTGCGTGTCCACGGTGATCCCGGGGACGCCGAACGCGTCGCCGAGCACGACGTTCGCCGTCTTGCGCCCCACGCCGGGCAGCGTCACCAGGTCCTCGAGCCGGGGCGGCACCTCGCCGTCGAACCGCTCGACCAGCGCGCGCCCGAGCCCCTGCAGCGAGCGGGCCTTCGCCCGGAAGAACCCGGTCGGCCGGATGAGGTCCTCCAGCTCGACGGGGTCGGCACCCGCGTACGCGGCGGCGTCCGGGTAGCGGGCGAACAGCGCCGGCGTCACCTGGTTGACCCGGACGTCGGTGGTCTGCGCGGACAGCACCGTCGCGACGAGCAGCTCGAGCGGCGACCGGAAGTCCAGCTCGCACCGCGCGTCCGGCCAGCGCACCGCCAGCGCCCGGTTGACGCGCCGCGCGCGCCGCACCAGCGCGACCGGCGGGCGGTCGGGCCCCGGTGCCGTCGGCTGCGCGGTGCTCATGCGGCCAGCGTAAGTCCCCCGTGGGACAGCGGTTGCGCTGCGCGGGTGACCGCGGAGTTGATCACATGACCAACATCTCAAGTCGGGTGCCCGGGGCACCGAAACATCGGATGACACGACCTGTGGCCTTGCGGGTCGTCCGAAGAGAGCAGGCGGACCCGCATGACCCTGGCCGGCACGGCTGACCAGCTCGTCGAGCTGCGCCGGCAGCGCGGTGCGCTGCGCCTCGAGCACCAGCACGTCGTCCGCTGGCGACGCCTGGTCCGCGACCGCCTCGAGCTCGCGGTCGCCGCGGCCGCCCCGCCGGAGGCGCCCGGCGAGTGCCCCGACGTGCGCAGCGTCCTGGGCGCGGGCGCCGCCGACGTGCCGCCCGCCGCCGAGCTCGCCGCGGCCGTGCGGGGCGCGCTGCCGATCGCCGAGGTGCACGAGCTGCCGCGCCTGCGGGACCTGGACATGCGGCTCGCGCGCTACGAGATGCGCCTCGAGGACGCCCTGCGCGGCCTCACCGACCGGTACATCGACCGGCTCGCCCGGGACGTCACCGAGGGAGGCGTCGACGCGCTCCGCCGTCCTGCCGGCGCGTGATGAGGCACACTGAGGGGCGTCACATCCCGGCAAGAAGGTGAGGTTCCTCCCGTGGAGGACGACGTCGTGCTCACGGCGCCCCTGTTCCAGAACATGGACCCCGAGGCGTCCCGGACGCTGCTCGCGTCGATGGCGCCCGTGCACGTCGCCCGCGGCGAGGTGCTGTTCCACGAGGGCGAGCCGGGCGACCGGCTCTACGTGATCCGCTCCGGCAAGATCAAGCTCGGCCGCCGCTCCTCCGACGGCCGCGAGAACCTGCTCGCCGTGCTCGGCCCGGGCGAGATGTTCGGCGAGCTCTCGCTGTTCGACCCGGGCCCGCGCACCGCCACGGCGACCGGCCTGGCCGACGCCGTCGTGCTCGAGCTCGGCCACCACGACCTCATCCCGTGGCTGGAGCAGAACCCGACCGTCGCCAAGCACCTGCTCGGCGCGCTCGGCCGCCGGCTGCGCCGCACCAACGACGCGCTGGCCGACCTGGTGTTCTCGGACGTGCCCGGCCGCGTCGCCAAGGCGCTGCTCGACCTGTCGCACCGGTTCGGGCAGCAGACCGACGAGGGCGTCCGCGTCGCGCACGACCTCACGCAGGAGGAGCTGGCGCAGCTCGTCGGCGCCAGCCGGGAGACCGTGAACAAGGCGCTCGCCGACTTCGCCGCCCGCGGCTGGGTCCGCCGCGAGGGCCGCGCGATCGTGCTGCTCGACGTCGACCGCCTGGAGCGCCGCGCGCGCTGACGCCCGCCGGACCGACGACGACGGCCCGGCCGCAGCCCCTGGAGGGCGCGGCCGGGCCGTTCGCGTCGGGCCGGGGTTCAGGCCTCGGGCGCGAGCTCCACGACGATCTCGACCTCGACCGGCGAGTCCAGCGGCAGCACCGCCACGCCGACGGCCGAGCGCGCGTGCACGCCGGCCTCGCCGAACACCTCGTGCAGCAGCGTGCTCGCGCCGTTGATGACGCCGGGCTGGCCGGTGAACGCCGGGTCGCTCGACACGAAGCCGACGACCTTGACGACCCGGACCACGCGGTCCAGGTCGCCGACGAGGGAGGCGACGGCCGCGACCGCGTTCAGCGCGGCGGTGCGGGCGAGGCCCTGCGCCGTCTCCGGGGACACCTGGCCGGGGCCGGTGCCGACCTTGCCGGTGACCGGGAGCTCGCCCGCGACGAACGGCAGCTGGCCGGACGTGTGCACGTACGCGCCGGTCTGCACCGCCGGGACGTAGGCGGCGACGGGCGCGGCGACCTGGGGCAGCTCGATGCCGAGCTCCGCGAGGCGCGCGAGGACCGCGCCGCTCACCGCTCGCCCGTCGGGCGCTTGAGGTAGGCGACGAGCCCGGTCTCGGACTGCAGCACCTGGACGAGCTCCCAGCCGTCCTGACCCCACTGGTCGAGGATCGCCTTGGTCGCGTGGACGATGAGGGGGACGGTCGCGTACTCCCACGTGGTGGTGGCCATGGCGCCACCCTAGCCGGGCGCCCTCAGGTCGCGACGGCGGCGGCCGGCGGCACGGCCTGCGCGCCGAGCAGCTCGTCGTACCAGGACTCCACGTCGGGGCGCCGTCGCCGCAGGGCGCGCCGCTCCCGCTCGGTCATGCCGCCCCACACGCCGAAGTCCGCACGCGAGTCCAGCGCGTCGGCCAGGCACAGCAGGCGCACGGCGCAGCCGCCGCACACGGCGCGGGCGTCCCGCTGCGCGGCGCCCTCCACGAACAGCGCATCGGGCGCCACCTTGCCGGCGCCGCACTTCGCGTCGGCGGTCCAGTGCCCGTCGGGCCCTGCCATCGTCATCGAGACTTCCCCTGTCCCCGAGGTACGGGACAGGCCGTCCGCGCCGTCGTGCGAGCACGACGGCGGACGGTGCGGCAGTCCCCCTGCACGGCGACCGTAGCGGTCCGGTTCGTCCCGCTGCATCCTCCGTTCGGGTTGTTCCGCCTGGTCCGGCCGCGTCCCGGGGCGTGTGCAGGTACGGTGCAGGTCCCCGCGGGCCCTGTGGACGACCGGCGGCGGGACGGACCGCTCCCGTACCCTGGCGGGCATGGCTCCCACCCCCTCGCCGCGCGGGCGGCAGGTCACCGTCGTGCAGGCGCTCGCGCTGCTGCTCGCCTTCGTGCTGACCGCCGGCGTCGGCGGCCTGCTGACCGCCGGGCTCGTGCTGCCGACCGTCGCCGTCGCCAACACCGCGACCGACCTGAGCGTCGAGGCGTTCGAGGACCTGCCGTCCGAGCTCGAGACCAAGCCGCTGTCGGAGAAGTCGGTCATGCTCGCCGCGGACGGCACCGTGCTGGCCGAGTTCTTCGCCGAGAACCGCGTCGTGGTGCCGCTGGACCAGGTGTCCGTGCAGATGCAGAACGCCGTGGTCGCGACCGAGGACCGCCGGTTCTACCAGCACGGCGGCATCGACCCCGCCGGCATGGTCCGGGCGATGGTGCAGAACCAGTTCAACGACTCCACGCAGGGCGCGTCGACGCTGACGCAGCAGTACGTGAAGAACGTGCTCATCGAGACCGCCGTCCGCGACGGGGACCTCGCCGCGGCCGAGGCGGCGCGCGAGGCCGACGGCCCCGAGGGCTACGCGCGCAAGCTGCGCGAGGCCAAGCTGGCCATCGCCCTCGAGAAGACGATGACCAAGGACCAGATCCTCGAGAACTACCTGAACATCGCGCAGTTCGGCGTGGCGACGTACGGCGTAGAGTCCGCCGCGCTGCGCTACTTCAGCAAGCACGCGGTCGAGCTCACCTACCTCGAGGCCGCGACCATCGCCGGCATCACGCAGAGCCCGACGGCGTTCGACCCGGTGAAGAACCCCGAGGACTCGCAGGGCCGCCGCAACATCGTGCTGCGCCTCATGCACGAGCAGGGCTTCATCTCCCAGGAGGAGTACGACGCCGGGACCGCGACGCCGATCGCCGACACCCTGCGCGTCAGCGAGGCGCAGAACGGCTGCATGGCCGCGGGGAACGTCGTCCAGGGCTCCGGGTTCTTCTGCGACTACGTCACGCACGTGATCCGCAACGACCCCGCGTTCGGCGAGACCCCCGAGGAGCGCGAGGAGACGCTGCTCCGCGGCGGCCTCACCATCACGACCACCCTGGACCCGCGGCTGCAGACCGTCGCCGACAACCAGGTCAAGGCCACCGTCCCGGTCGACGACCCGACCGGCGTCGGCTCGGCGATGTCCGTGGTGGAGCCCGGCACCGGCCAGATCAAGGCGATGGCCGAGAACCGGAACTTCAACAACGCCGCCGACGCGGCCGGCCGGGACTCGTCGGTCAACTACAACACGTCGTACTCGTACGGCGGGTCGAACGGGTTCATGCCCGGCTCGACGTTCAAGCCGTTCACGCTGCTCGAGTGGCTCAAGACCGGCCACAACCTGAACCAGCGGGTCAACGGCTCGGAGCGCACCCTGAACACCAACCAGTTCACGGCGTGCGGCTCGCGGTACCCCAGCCAGACCTGGAAGGTCGGCAACGCCGAGGGCGGCGCCGGCATGATGACCGTGATGCAGGCGACCCAGCAGTCGGTGAACCTCGCCTACCTGTCGATGGCGATGGAGCTCGACCTCTGCACCATCATGGAGGGCGCCAAGCAGCTGGGCGTCACCAGCGCGAACAGCGGCTCGGAGGGCGAGGCCATCTCGGCCGTCCCGTCCAACGTGCTCGGCTCGGGCTCGACCAGCCCGCTCCAGCTCGCGGGCGCCTACGCGACGTTCGCCTCGGGCGGCATCTACTGCTCGCCGATCGCCATCACGAACGTCAAGAACGCCGACGGCGAGGACCAGCCGATCCCGGACGCCGGCTGCCACCAGGCCATCGACCCGAACGTCGCCGCGGGCATGAACGAGGCGATGAGCAACGTCTGGAACGGCACCGGCCGGTCGCTGGGCGCGCCGTCCTTCTACACCGCGTCGGGCAAGACCGGTACCACCACCCGCAACGAGCACACCTGGTTCGCCGGCTACACGCCGCGCCTCGCCTCGGTCGTGTGGGTCGGCTACCCGGACCGCAACCAGCCGATGCAGGGCATCACCATCAACGGCCGGTACGCGAGGTACGCCTACGGCTCGTCGTTCGCGGGCGTGACGTGGAAGAACTTCATGGACGAGGCCCTCAACGACGGCCAGCCCAACCCGGGGTTCACCGCCCCGACGACCGACCTGCGGTTCGGCCAGCAGGTCGGCGTCCCGTCGGTCGTCGGCCAGGACCAGGCGAGCGCGACCGCCACCCTGCAGGGCGCCGGGTTCGGCGTGACGGTCGGCGGCAGCACCCCCTCCGACATCACGCCCGGCTCGGTCGTCAGCCAGAGCCCCTCGGGCAGCGCGACGCCGGGGTCGACGATCACCCTCACGCTGTCCAGCGGCCCGGCCGCGCCCCCGGCCGGCGAGCAGAACCCGGGGCAGGGCGGCGGCAACGGGAACAACGGCGGATGACCCACCCGGTCGCGAAGGCCCTCGGGGCGACCGCCCTCGCGGGCGCCGCGGCGGTCGCCTGGGGCGCCCTCGTCGAGGTGCGCTGGTACGCGCTCCGCGAGGTCACCGTCCCGGTGCTCCCGCACGGCCAGGACCCGCTGCGCGTCCTGCACCTGTCCGACCTGCACCTGACGCCCGGCCAGCACCGCAAGGTCGACTGGGTCCGGGACCTGGCGTCGCTGCAGCCGGACCTGGTCGTCGACACCGGCGACAACTGGGCGCACGTCGACGCGATGCCGTCGCTGCTCCGCGCGCTGGAGCCGCACCTCGGCACGCCCGGCGCCTTCGTGTGGGGCTCCAACGACTTCTTCGCGCCGTCGCCCAAGAACCCCGCCCGGTACCTGCTGCCGGACGCCCGCGTCGCGCCGCCCCGGCCGCCGGTCGAGCTGCCCTGGCGCGCGCTGGGCGACCGGTTCCGCGACGCGGGCTGGGTCGACCTCACCAACCGCCGCGACGAGGTGAAGGTCGCCGGTCGGCGGATCTCGCTGGTCGGCACGGACGACGCCCACCTGGACCGCGACCGGTTCCCCGCGGCCGGCGGCCCGGACGACGTCCGCCCGGCGGCGGTGGTCGACGACGCCGGGGTGGCGCGGGCGGCGCGTGGCGACGTGGACCTGCACCTCGGCGTCACGCACGCCCCCTACCGGCGCGTGCTCGACGCCATGCACGACGACGCGGTCGACCTCGTGCTGGCCGGGCACACGCACGGCGGCCAGCTCGCGGTGCCGGGCTACGGGGCGCTCGTGACCAACTGCGACCTGCCCCGCGACCGCGCCAAGGGTCTGCACGGCTGGCCGGGCCCGCGCCCGGACGCGCGCGGCGGCGCGGACTCGTCCTGGCTGCACGTGTGCGGCGGGCTGGGCACGTCGCCGTACGCCCCGGTGCGGTTCGCGTGCCGGCCCGAGGCGACGCTGCTGACGCTCGTCGCCGCCTGAGACGCGACGCTGCTCACACTTCGGCCGGACCGGTGGTCTCGATGCACGCCCACCGTCCGACGTCGGCTATGCTGGGCGGGCTTCACCGGGGTGTGGCGCAGCTTGGTAGCGCGCCTCGTTCGGGACGAGGAGGTCGTGGGTTCGAATCCCGCCACCCCGACCGGTGAGAGAGCGAAGGCCCGGACCGTCAGGTCCGGGCCTTCGTCGTCCCCGGTCAGGCCCCGCCGGCCCGGCCGCCGGGCACACCCCGCACGCCGACGACGCGCACCGCCCGAGCGACGCGCACCGCCCGAGCCCCGCTCACCGCCCGAGCGACGCGCACCGCCCGAGCCCCGCCCACCGCCCGAGCGACGCGCACCGCCCGAGCCCCGCTCACCGCCCCGCCGGCAGCTCCCACGGGTCCGCCGCGGCCGGGCGGTCGCTCGAGCGGTCGCGCACCCCGGCCGCCGGGCCGCCGGGCCGGCGCGCGCCGATCCCCTCGGTCGCGATCCGGAACCGGTCCCGCCCCGCCTGCTTCGCCCGGTAGAGGGCGACGTCCGCGGCGGCCAGCGCCGACCCGGGCGGGGTCCCGGGGGCGACGAGCGCGATCCCGGCCGAGAACGTCACCCCGGTGCCCTCCTCGGCCCACTCCGCGCGCAGCGCGCGGAGCATGTTCATGGCCTGCACCGGCTCGGTCCGGGGCAGGATCAGCACGAACTCCTCGCCGCCGTACCGCGCCGCGTAGTCGCGCCGGCGCAGGTGCTGGTCGAGAGCATGGCCGAACCGCTCCAGCACGGCGTCGCCCGCCGCGTGGCCCCGGGTGTCGTTGACCCTCTTGAAGTGGTCGAGGTCCGCGATCACGACGCAGTCGCCTGCCGACGCCGCGGCCAGGCGCTCGTCCAGGTCGCGGCGGTTGCGCAGGGAGGTGAGCGCGTCGGTGCGGGCGTCCGTGCGCAGCCGGCGCCGCAGGTCCCGCTGGAGCTCGGTGGCCAGCGCCAGGATCCCGGCGATCGCCCACCAGGTGATGCCGTTGATCGCGAGGCGCACCAGCGCGCGCTCGTCGAGGACGGGGAACAGCGCGAGGTAGGACGCCCAGGCCGCGGGGAGCAGGGCGAGCGCCGCCCGGCCGGGGTGGAACAGCCCGGTGTGGACGAAGGCGAGCGGGACCAGGCCGACGAACGCGGTCGCGACGCCGTCCGTGGCGACCGCGACGACCGCGATGGCCGCGAGCAGCGCCAGCGGGAACGCGAGCGTGCCCCAGCCGTCCCGGCGCCAGCGGACCAGGAGGCTCAGGCCGACCAGGGCGAGCAGGACGCCCGCGGTGCCGGCCAGCACGGCGAGCTCTCGGCCGCTCGTGCCGAGGGTGAGCCCGCCGAGGACCAGGACCGCCCCGCCGAACAGCAGCAGCACCCGGCCGCCGGCCGCCGCCGGCCCGCCGGTCCGCGCCCACGCCGGGGCGTGCGCGAGCAGCCGCACGACGACCGGCGCCTCGTGCGGCGCCCGGTCGCGCGCGCGGCGGGCGGGCGGGACGGGGGGCATACCGAGATCATCGGCGGGCAGGCCCGGCCGCTGGAGCGACGGGCCGCGATCTGCACGGTTTCGCGACGAGACTCACAGCGCGCGCCCAGCCGCCGGGGAGGAGCCGGGGCCGGGCGCGCGCCCTGCGGAGACGTGGGCGTCAGCGCCAGCGGAACAGCCGCCCCGACAGCGGCACCAGGACGACCGTCCAGCCGGCCATCACCAGCAGCTCGCGGGTCGGGAACCCGGCACCCACCCAGCCGTCGAGCAGCGCCTGCGACCCCGCACCGAGCGGCGTCCACACGGCGATGTCCTGCACGACGTCCGGCATGATCGGCAGCGGCAGCCACACGCCGGCGAAGAACAGCGACACGAAGTAGACGGTCATCCCGAACCCGGTCGCCGCGCCGGCGGTCGGGGCGCGCGCCGCGATGAGCGAGCCGACCCCGAACGTCGACGTCGCGGTGAGCAGGAACGCGAGCAGCACCACCGCCGGGTCCTCCGGGGCGCTGACGTCCACCACCAGCAGCCCGACGGCGAGCGTCAGGACCGCCGCCACGAGCAGCGCGCCGACGTTGACCAGGATCTGCGCGACGAGCAGCCGGGACGGCGGGAGCGGCGTCGTGGACAGCCGGCGCAGCACGCCCTGCCCGCGGTACGTGGCGATGTTGATGGGGTAGACCGACAGCGCCACGGTCGCGATCGCCAGCGTGAGCACGACCGGCGTGTAGCCCGTGATGCCGTTGATCTGCGACAGCAGGGGGTCGTCCTCGCTGTACGGCGTCGAGCCCCACGGCATCGCGAGGCCGAGCACCGCCAGCAGCAGCGGCGGGAAGAAGACCGCGAAGAAGAAGTTGCCGGGGTCGCGCAGGGCGAGCCGGCCCTCGACGGCGGTGACCCGGGCGAGCACCCGGGGGCTGGTCGCGGACATGTCAGGCCTCCACTCGGGCGTCGGACGGGGCGGGCGCGGCCTCGTCGGCCGCCGGCGCGCCGGTCAGCGTGACGAACGCGTCCTCGAGGGTGCTGCGGTGCACGCGCAGGTCGTCCGGCCGGACCCCCGCCGCGGCGAGGGCGACCATGACCTCCTGCACCACGTTGCCGGTGCCGCGCAGCGTCACGACGCCGTCCGGCGCGACCTCCACGCTCCCGACGCCGTCGAGCGCCCGCAGCGCCGCCGGGTCGACCGGCGCCGACGGGTGGAACGCGAGCGTCTGCTCGGCGCCGACCCGGGCCGCCACCTCGGCGGGGGTCCCCTCGGCGACGACCCGGCCCGCGTCCACCAGGACCACCCGGTCGCAGAGGCGCTCGGCCTCCTCCATGAAGTGGGTGACGAGCACGATGGTGACGCCGCGGCGCCGCACCCGCTCGACCACGTCCCAGGTGTCCCGGCGCGCCTGCGGGTCGAGCCCGGTCGTGAGCTCGTCGAGGACCGCGAGCTCCGGGTTGCCGACCAGCGCCAGCGCGATGGACAGCCGCTGCTTCTGGCCGCCGGACAGGGCGCGGCACTGGGTGCCGGCCTTGTCGGCCAGGCCGAGGTCGCGGAGCAGCTCGTCCGGGTCCGCCGGGTCGTCGTAGAAGCACGCGTACTCCACGACGGCCTCCCGCACGGTGATCCGGGCGGGCAGCGCGGACTCCTGGAGCTGCAGCCCCACCCGCTCGCGCAGGGCCGCGCGGTCGTGCGCGGACCCACCCGGGTCCAGGCCGAGCACGCGGACGGTGCCGCCGTCGCGCTCGCGGAGGCCGCCGATCATCTCGACGGTGGTGGTCTTGCCGGCGCCGTTGCGGCCGAGGACGCCGACGATCTCCCCCCGGCGGACGGTCAGGCTGACGTCGGCGACGGCGACGGTGCGGCCGTAGCTCTTGCGGAGGTGCTCCGCGTGGATCACGGGTGCTTCCTGCATGACGGACTCTCCTGTCTGGCGGTGCGGTGGCAGAGCAGGGCGGGTGGTGCAGGGCGCGGTCGGCTGCGCCGGGGGTGGTCAGCCGCGCCGCGGCGCGATCGACCGGCGGGTGGCGAGCAGCCAGAAGGCGGCGGCCATGGTGAGCGTGAGGACGGCGGCGACGGTCAGCACCAGGGCGAGCGGCGTGCCCTCGCCGGTGCTGCCGAACAGCTCCGAGAACGGGACCCAGTCGTTCGAGTTGCCGACCAGGACCGTCATCAGCAGGGACGGCCCGGCCGTCAGCGGGAGCGTCAGCGTCCCCCACCAGCCGCCGGCGGCGGCGTACACGGTGCCGACGAGCAGGCCGCTCACGTAGGCGACCACGAACGTCGCCAGGTACGCGACCAGCAGGCTGCCGAACGTCACGTCGGGGTCGAACCAGCCCTGGTCCTGCGGCGACCAGTCCCAGCCCATCGCGCCGTACCAGGCGCGCTCGGCCATCAGCCCGCCGGCCATGAGGAGGGCGAACGCGGCCGCGATCGCGACGACCGCGAGCAGGGTGCCCCGCACGTAGCTGCGCCGGGTCATCCCGCTCGCGACGTGCACCGGCGGGTACGTGGTCGCGACGCCGATCAGCACGGAGAAGGGGAACCACACCCCGCTCTGCCGGGCGAACCAGATGGTCGAGGTGCCGACCTCGCCGAAGGCGTCGACGAGGAGCGGCAGCGCGACGACGACGACCAGGACGATGCCCCAGTACCAGAGCGCGACCTGCCCGAACCAGGCGAGCACGGACACGGCCGTGCGGAGCACCGGGCCCTGCCGTGTGACGGGCCGCGCGGGGAACAGCGGACGGGTGGTGGCGCTCATCGGGCCCTCCCGAGCTCGCGGGCCGCGTCCGCGGCGCCGTCGGCGGTCAGGTGCACGAACAGGTCCTGCAGCGGGACGGGGCCCAGGTCCAGGCCGGCGGCGCGCGCCGCGGCCGCCTCGCCGTCCGCGAGCGCGGCGAGCACCGTGGCCTGCGCGGTGCCGCCCAGCTGCTGCCGGCCGAGGACGGTGCGCCCGACGACGAACCGCTCGACCTCCCGCGCCGGGCCGGTGACGGACACGCCCGTGACCCGCAACGCGTCTGCGTCCTGCGCGAGCAGCACCCGCCCGTGGTCCAGGACGACGACGTGCTCGACCAGGCGCTCGATCTCGCCGATCAGGTGGCTGGACAGCACGATCGTGCGGGGGTGCTCGACGTAGTCCTCGAGCAGCGCGTCGTAGAACGCGTACCGGGAGGGGGCGTCGAGCCCCAGGTGCACCTCGTCCAGGATCGTCAGGTCCGCCCGGGACGCGATCCCGAGGACGATGCCGAACGCCGACTTCTGGCCCCGGGACAGCTTCTGGGGCTTGGCGTCCGGGTCGAGCTCGAACCGGTCCATCAGCCGCTCGGCCACCTCGCGGGAGAACGCCGGCCGGCAGTCCTCGACGAACCGGAGGTTGGTCCGCAGCGTCTCGACGTCGAGCACGTCGCCCGACTCGCGGACCAGCAGCACGCGCGGCAGCAGGTCCTCGTTCTCCCACGGGTCCTCGCCGCCGACCAGCACCGCGCCGGAGGTGGGGCGGCGGAAGGCGGCGGCCACCGACGCCAGCGTCGTCTTGCCGGACCCGTTGCGACCCAGCAGGCCGGTGATCGAGCCCGCGGGGATCGCGACGTCCACGCCGCCGAGCGCGACCTTCCGGCCGTACCGGACGCCGAGCCCGCGGGCCTCGACGCCGAGCGGGGCGCTCACGACGCCGCCCCGTCCTGCTCGGCGCCGGCGGTGCGGGCGGCGTGCGCGCGCAGCCGGGCGATGACGTCCTCGAGCGGGATGCCGAGCGCGCGGGCGTGGTCCGCCACCGGGTCAACGGACTCGGCGAAGAAGGTCTCCCGGCCCTCGGCGCGGAGCCGGTCCGGGGCGCCCGGCGCGACGAACATCCCGACGCCGCGGCGCTTGTAGAGGATGCCGTCGTCGACGAGCTGCGCGAACGCCTTCGCGGCGGTGGCCGGGTTGATGCGGAAGGTGGTGGCGTACTGCGTCGTGCTCATCACCTGCTCCTCGGGCTGGAGGTCGCCGCGCAGGACGTCCTGGCGGATCTGGTCGGCGATCTGCACGTAGATGGGGTCGCGGCCGTCGAACACGGGGCGCCTCCTCTCTCGTGCGGCTGGTCCTCGCCGGTTCTGTGGTTCGTTGCTCCACTAATGAACCATGGAGGCGGGCATCTACGCAAGACGTTCCCGGACGTTCGAAGTCGAAGGGGTTGCTTTGTCTTCGAAGCATGTGTAGCGTCATCGACATCGCTTCGAACCCGAAGCACCTACCCGAGGAGTCACCATGAAGGCAGTGCGGTTCCACCAGACCGGCGACGCGGACGTCCTGCGCTACGAGGACGTCGCGGTGCCGGAGCCGGGCGCCGGCGAGGTGCGGGTCCGGGTCGCCGGCTCCGCGTACAACCCCGCCGACGGCGGCATGCGGGGCGGCTTCCTGCCGATCCCGATCACGCTCCCCCACACCCCCGGCTACGACGTCTCCGGCACGGTCGACGCCGTGGGCGACGGCGTCACCGGGCTCGCGGTCGGCGACGCGGTGGTCGGGTTCCTGCCGATGACGGCGGACGGCTCGGCCGCGGAGCTCGTCGTCGCCCCGGCCGACGCCCTGGTGCCGGCGCCGACCCGGATCCCGCTCGCCGACGCGGCCGGGCTGCCGTCGGTCGGGCTCACCGCCTGGCAGGCGCTGTTCGAGGCGGGCGGCCTCGAGGCCGGGCAGCGCGTGCTCATCAACGGCGCGGGCGGCCCCGTGGGCGGGTACGCGGTGCAGCTGGCGCACCGCGCCGGCGCGCACGTCGTCGCGACGGCGAGCCCGCGCAGCGCCGACCTGGTCCGGGCGGCCGGGGCGGACGAGGTCGTCGACCACACCGCGACCTCGCTGCTGGACGCCGTGACCGAGCCCGTCGACGTCCTGCTCAACCTGGCGCCCATCACCGAGGAGGAGTTCGTCGCCCTCGCCACCCGCGTCCGCGACGGTGGCGTGGTCGTCTCGACGACCCCGCGGGTCCCGACGCCGGACGACGCGGAGCGCGGCGTGCGCGCGGAGACGATCTACGTGCACCCCGACGCGGACGTGCTGCGGCGGCTGGTCGCGCTGGTCGACGCGGGCGAGCTGCGCGTCGAGATCGCCCGGCGGGTGCCGCTGGCCGAGCTGCCGGCGCTGCACGCCGAGGCCGACGCCGGGCGGGTGCACGGCAAGGTCGTGGTGGTCCCGCCGGCCGCGTGACCCGGCGCGTGACGGCGACGGACCCGCCACCCGCTCGCGAGGAGCAGGCGGCGGGTCCGTCGACGTGCGGTCAGGAGGCCGTCGCGCCCAGGCGCGCGGCCAGCAGCTCGGCGACCTGCACCGCGTTGAGCGCGGCGCCCTTGCGCAGGTTGTCGTTCGAGATGAACAGCGCCAGCCCGCGGCCGTCGGGCGCACCCGGGTCCTGCCGGATGCGGCCCACCAGCGACGGGTCGGCACCGGCGGCCTGCTGCGGGGTCGGCACGTCGGCCAGCTGCACGCCCGGCGCGTCGGCCAGCAGCTCGTACGCGCGCTGCGGCGTGATCGGCCGGTCGAACTCGGCGTTGATGGACAGCGAGTGGCCCGTGTACACCGGCACCCGCACGCAGGTGCCGGACACCAGCAGGTCCGGGATGCCGAGGATCTTGCGGGACTCGTTGCGGAGCTTCTGCTCCTCGTCGGTCTCGAGGCTGCCGTCGTCGACGAGGTTGCCGGCCAGCGGGATCACGTTGAACGCGATCGGCGCGACGTACTTCTGCGGCTCGGGGAACGTCACCGCCGTGCCGTCGTGCACCAGGGCGAGGGTGTCCTGCTCCACCGCCCCGCGCACCTGCTCGTCGAGCTCGCGCGCGCCGGCCAGCCCCGAGCCCGAGACCGCCTGGTAGGTCGACACGACCAGCCGGCGCAGGCCGGCCTCCTCGTGCAGCACCCGCAGCACCGGCATCGCGGCCATCGTGGTGCAGTTCGGGTTCGCGACGATGCCCTTGCGCACCTCGTCCAGCGCGCCCGGGTTCACCTCGGACACCACCAGCGGCACGTCCGGGTCCATCCGCCAGGCCGACGAGTTGTCGACCACGGTGACGCCCGCCGCGGCGAACCGCGGGGCCTGCGCCTTCGACGTGGTGCCGCCCGCGGAGAACAGCGCGATGTCCAGGCCGGTCGGGTCGGCCGTCGCCGCGTCCTCGACGGTGATCTCCTCGCCGCGCCACGGCAGCGTCGTGCCGGCCGACCGCGCGGAGGCGAAGTAGCGCATCTCGGCGACGGGGAGGTCGCGCTCCTCCAGCAGCCGGCGCATGACCGCGCCGACCTGTCCGGTCGCGCCGACGACGCCGACCCGCAGGCCCCCGGTGGTGCTCGCGCTCATCGTCCCGTCCCCCCGTAGACCACGGCCTGCTCGTCGGCGCTGTCCAGGTCGAACGCCGTGTGCACCGCGCGCACCGCGTCGTCGAGCTGGTCGGCGCGGGTGACCACGGAGATCCGGATCTCCGAGGTCGAGATCATCTCGATGTTGATGCCGGCGTCCGACAGCGCGGCGAACAGCCGGGCGGACACGCCGGGGTGCGACTTCATGCCGGCGCCGATCAGCGACAGCTTGCCGATCGTGTCGTCGTACTGCAGCGACGTGAAGCCGATGTCGGGCTGGTGCCGGGTCAGCGCGGCGGTCGCGGCGGCGCCGTCCGTGGCGGGCAGCGTGAACGAGATGTCCGTCCGGCCGGTCGACGCGACGGACACGTTCTGCACGATCATGTCGAGGTTGACCCCCGAGCCGGCGACGACCTCGAAGATGCGTGCGGCCTTGCCGGGCACGTCCGGGACGTCGACGATCGTGATCTTGGCCTCGCTGCGGTCGTGCGCGACGCCGGCGATGATCGGCTGCTCCATCGGTGCTCCTTCTTCCGTCGCGGCATCCGTGACCAGGGTGCCCGGGTGGGTCGAGAACGACGAGCGCACGTGCACCGGGACGCCGTACCGGCGCGCGTACTCCACGCAGCGCAGCACGAGCACCTTGGCGCCGCTCGCCGCCATCTCGAGCATCTCGTCGTAGGTGATGCGGTCGATCTTGCGGGCCGACGGCACGATGCGCGGGTCCGCGGTGAACACGCCGTCGACGTCGGTGTAGATCTCGCAGACGTCGGCCTGCAGCGCCGCCGCGAGCGCCACGGCGGTGGTGTCCGACCCGCCGCGGCCGAGCGTCGTCACGTCGTTGGTGTGCTGGGTGACGCCCTGGAACCCGGCGACGATCGCCACGGCGCCGGCGTCGACGGCCTGCTGGATGCGGCTCGGCGTCACGTCGATGATCCGGGCCTTGCCGTGCACGGAGTCGGTGATGACGCCGGCCTGCTGGCCCGTGAACGACTGCGCCTCGACGCCGAGGTTGCTGATCGCCATCGCCAGCAGCGACATCGAGATGCGCTCGCCGGCCGTCAGCAGGATGTCCATCTCCCGCTGCGGCGGCAGCGGGGTGATCTGCTGCGCGAGGTCGATCAGCTCGTCGGTCGTGTCGCCCATCGCCGACACGACGACGACCACGTCGTCCCCCGCGCGCTTGGCCTCCGCGATCCGCTTCGCGACGCGCTTGATGCTGTCGGCGTCGGCGACCGAGGAACCGCCGTACTTCTGCACGATGAGGGCCACGGGAGGGAGCTTCCTGCTGCGGGGTGCGGCCGCCGGGCGGCGACCGCCGGGGTCGGCCGAATTCTAGGCCGCGGCACACCACCCGCCGGCGGGGCGCCCGCATCGCGGGACCGTCAGAGCAGCTCGGCCCCGAGCCGCACGATCAGCACGCTCACCACCACCAGGAACACCACCCGGACGAACCCGCTGCCCCGGGCGACCGCGGTGCGCGCGCCGAGGTACGACCCGATCACGTTGGCGGCGCCCACCATCAGCCCGAGCCGCCACAGCGGCGCGCCCTGCGCGGCGAACACCGCGAGCGCGCCGAGGTTGGTCGCGGCGTTGACGATCTTCGCCTGCGCGGACGCCTCGAGGAACGCGTAGCCGAGCACCCCGACCAGCGCGATGACGAGGAACGACCCCGTGCCGGGGCCGAGCAGCCCGTCGTAGAACCCGATGCCCGCGCCGAGCGCCAGGGCGACCAGCAGGTGCGTGCGGCCCTGCCAGCGCAGCGCGGTGGCCCGCCCGACCCGGGGCCGCGCCACCGTGTAGACCGCGACGGCGACGAGCGCGATCAGGATCACCGGCACGAACACGTCCTCGGGCAGCAGCGACGCCAGCGCCGCTCCCCCACCCGCGCCGACCAGCGCCGCGAGCGCCATCGGCCCGGCGGTCCCGAGGTCCGGCTGCACCCGCCGGTAGTACGTCACCGCACTCACCGACGTCCCCATGATCCCGGCGAGCTTGTTGGTGGCGAGCGCCTGCACCGGGGTGATCCCGGGGACCAGCAGGAGCGCGGGCAGCTGCACCAGGCCGCCCCCGCCCACGACGGCGTCGACCCACCCCGCGGCGAACCCGGCCAGCACGAGGAGCACCACGGTGCCGACCGTGAGCTCGAGGCCCGAGACCGTCACGCGGGACGGTGGGCGGCGACCACGGCCGCGCCCGCGTGCTGCAGCGCGGCCGCGACGGCGCGCGCCCGCTCCTCGCCCCCGACGTACCCGGCGACCATCGCGCCGTCCCGCAGGATCACCAGCTCCTCGGCGGCGGCGTCCGGGTCGGTCAGGCCCAGCCGGCCGAGCAGCGCCGCGGCCGCGCCGACCATCCACCGGCGGTGCTCGGCGACGACGCCCCGCACCGGGTGCGCCGGGTCCGCGTACTCCGCGGCGGCGTTGATGAACGGGCAGCCGCGGAAGCCCGGCGCGCACGACTCGCGGCCGAGCACGTCGGCGTAGCCGCGCAGCACGGCCCCGGGGTCGTCCGGGTGGGCGGCCTCGGCCGCCGCCAGCGCCGCGCGCTCGGCCGCGGCCACGGCGGTCAGGTAGGCGACGACCAGCGCGTCCTTGGTGGCGAAGTGCCGGTAGAACGTCACCTTGCTGACCTCGGCGGCCGCGATCACCCGGTCCGCGCTCACGGCGCGGATGCCGTCGGCGTAGAACAGGCCGGCGGCGGCGCGGAGGATGCGCGCGGCCACGGGCGAGCCCGGGACGTCGCCGGGGGTCGGGTCGGCCAGGAGCTGCCGGGCGAGGCCGGTGGTCGTCATGGGTCTCCCCTCGGCGGTGTGACGTGGTCGCGGAGCCGCCAGTCTGGCACGCGACCGCGGGGTGTGGTTGTCTGGTAGACGAACTAGTAACTCTACCGGGAGGCCCCGTTCATGAGCGCGCTCTACACCGCCACCGCCACCTCGACCGGAGAGGCCCGCGCCGGAGGCCGGGTCACCAGCGACGACGGCGTCCTCGACCTCACGCTCGCCGTGCCCGCCCCCATGGGCGGCCCCGGCGGCGGCACCAACCCCGAGCAGCTGTTCGCCGCCGGCTGGGCCGCGTGCTTCCACTCCGCGCTCAAGGGCGTCGCCGCCGCGGCGAAGACCCCGATCCGGGACTCCGCGGTGGTCGCCGACATCGGCATCCTCCCGAACGGCACCGGCGGCTACACGCTGAGCGCGGCGCTGCACGTCGAGATCGGCGGAGTCGACCAGGCCACGGCCGAGAAGCTGGTCGAGCAGGCGCACCAGGTGTGCCCGTACTCGAACGCCACCCGCGGCAACATCGACGTCCAGCTGGAAACCACGGTCGCCTGACCCGGGCCCCGGGTCCACCGGGCACCGGACGCGGCGACGCGGGCATCCCCCGGGTGCCCGCTCGACGTGTCCAGCGCCCCGTCGACGCCGCCGGGACCCACGGACGGCCGGCCCCTGTTCCCAGGGCTCGGCCCCGCTCTAGGCTGGATCCCGCGGTCAGGGGCGGGCGCACCGGCGCGTCGCGCACCGCGAGGGGGTGCGCCAGGTGCCGACGACGGGCAGCGGCGGCCGGGACGACGCCGCCGCGGCGGTGCTGCGCTGGCTCGGCGCCGGCCGCGACGTCGTCCTGCGGGGCGAGCGCGGCAGCGGCCGGACCGCGACCCTCGAGGCCCTGCGCGCCGACCTCTCCGACCGGCGGCTGACCGGCCTGCTGCTCCGCGCGAGCGGCCCGACGCCGTTCGCGGCCGTCCTCGACCACCCGTCCGCTCCGCCGCGCGCGCCGGACGAGACCGCGCTGACCGCCTGGCTCGCCGACGAGCTCGCCGCGCCGCGCAGCGTCCTGCTCGTGGACGACGCGGACCGGGTCGACCCGGGCACCCTCCGGGTCGTCCGGCGGGCGCTGCAGCGCACCGGCTGCCGGCTCGTCGCCGCGGCCACGGCGGACCCCCTCCGCGCGCCGCCGGGCCCGGTGCGCGACCTCGTCGTCGCCCGGTCGCCCGCCGAGGTGCGCCTCGCGCCGCTCGGGCTCGGGGCGCTCAGCGCGCTCGCGGCCGACTCGCTCGGGGGCACGGCGGGCGCGGCGCTGACGGCCACCCTGCACGCGCAGACGGGCGGCAACCCGGGTGCGGCCGTCGCGCTGCTCGCGGCCGCGCGGGCCACCGGAGCGCTCCGGCGCGACGACGGCCGCCACGTGGACGACGGCCGGTTGGCGTCCGTCCCGGCCGAGGTGGTCGCGTCGCTGCTCCTCGGGGCGCTCGACGAGGAGCGGGTGGACGCGCTCGAGCGCCTCGCGGTCGCCGGTCCCGTGCCGCCCGGCGTCGCGGCGCGGCTGGTCGACCCGGCTCTGCTGGACGACCTCGCCGAGCACGGGCGGGTCGCCGAGCACGACGGCGCCGGCGGGCTGCTCGTCGTCACCCCGCCGGCGCTCGCCCGCGCGCTGCGGGACCGGGTCGGCGCCGCCCGCCGGCGGCGGCTGCTGGCGGCGGCACGCGAGGTGGCCGGGGACGGGCCGGCGGGGATCGAGCCCGCCCGGGCCGACCTCGGCACGCTGCTGGCCCGGGACGCGGCGGGCAGCGCCGACTTCCTGCGCTGGAGCACCCAGGTAGCCGGTGTGGTGCACGAGCGGGCCGCCGCTGCCGAGTCCGCCGCCTGCGCCGCGTGGGTCGCGGAGCCGCGCCTCGGCACCGCGAACGCGTACCTGGCGCTACTGATGCGCCGCCCCGCCCGCGACCGGATCGCGGGCGTGCTCCGCGACACCGCCCGCGCGGCGGCGGACACGGCCGAGGACGACGTGGTGTTCCGGTACCACCGCGCCCGGTGGACGGCGTGGCCCGGGGCCCGCGCGGGCGGGCGGCCGGGGGCCGAGGCGTGGCCGGCCGCGGGGGCCGACCTCGCCGGTCCCGGCGACCCGGGTCCACCGCCGTCGGACGACGACGACGCCGTCGGGCCGCTCCGCGAGCTCGACGACCTCAAGCAGCGCCTGGTCGAGGCCATCCGGGACGGCGCGCCCGCGGAGGCCGTCGCCGCCGCGGACCCCGTCGCCGTCCCCGTCGCCGCGTTCCGCGGGGCGTCCGGGGTGCTGCGCGCGGCGGCGCTCCTGGAGGCCGGCCGGCCGGACCTGGCGCTGGCGGTGCCCGCACGGTCCGCCGACGGAGACGTGGCACCGGGCGCGCCCGGTGACGAGCTCCGGCACTACCGGGCCGCGCTGCACGGTGAGAGCCTGGCTCTGCTCGGCCGGCTGGCCGACGCCGAGCGGCACGAGCACACCCTGCTGAGCGCCGCGTACGACGCCTACGACGCCGTCGGCATCCGGGTGCACGGGGCGGTGCTCGCGGAGGTGCTGCTCTTCGCGGGCGAGGAGGACGCCGCCTGGCGCGTGCTCAGCACCGCGCTGCGCCTCGGTCCCCCGGGCCCCGTCGGGACCACCTTCCACCGGCGGGCCCTCGCGCTGGGCGCCGTGCTCCAGGTCGGTGCGGGGCGCGTCGACCTGGCCCGGGCGCTGCTGCGCGAGCTGGAGGAGGCGCCGCGGGACTACCGGCCCCTGCTGCGCTCGCTGCGCGTCATGGGCGCGGTCGCGCTCGCGGCGGCCACCGGCGACCGCCCCACCGCCACGGAGATCGCCTGGCGCGCCGGTCTGTCGTACGCGGGGGCCGGGCTCCGCCAGCCCGCCCTGCTCACCTGGGCGTTCGCCCCGCCGCCGCTCACCCCGGAACGGGCCGCGACCGTCCGGGCCGCCCGGGCAGACGCGGTCCTGCCGCTGCTCGACCCGTACCTCGACCTGCAGCTCGCGCTCGCCGACGGCGACGAGGCCGCGACCGCCGCGGCGCTGCCGCGGGTGCACCCGCGGGTCGGGCGGTCGCTCGTCGCGGCGGCGCACGGGCTGCTCGGCACCGAGCCGGCGGGCGGCGCGGGTGGCCGACCACCGCGGCCCGGGCGACCCGAGCCGCTGTCCGACCGGGAGCGCGAGGTGGCCGCCCTGGGCCGGGACGGGCTGAGCAACCGGGAGATCGCGGCGCGGCTGCACCTCAGCGTGCGCACCGTCGAGAACCACATGAGCCGCGCGCTGCGGAAGCTCGGGCACCGGTCACGGGCCGACCTCCGGGGGTGGGCGGCGGGCTGAGCGGCGGCGCCCTCAGGGCTGCAGGGCGTCGTACTCCGCCTCGGCGGCCACGTCGTCGTCGACGTCCAGCCGCAGGTGGCCGAGCAGCACCTGCAGCGTGCGCAGGACGCTCGCGGCGCGCTCGCCCCAGGTCGACAGGTACGAGAACTGCCACCACCACAGCGCCTCGAGGACGTGCCCGCGGTCGTGGTGCCGCTGGCCCTGCAGCAGCGAGCCCGCGATCGCGACGAGGTCACCGGACAGCGTGGACGCGGTGACCTCGCCGCCCAGGACCGGGTCGACCACCTCGGCGTACTCATCGACGCCGTCGAGCACCTGCGCCAGGGCGGCGCGCAGCGGCTCGACGTCCGCGTCCGGGCCGACGTCCGGCTCGAACCGGTCGGTCGGCACCACGTCGACGATCGCGCCGAGCCGCGCCCCGACCGCGAGGACGTCCGACACCGCCAGCAGCAGCAGCGGGATCGCGGCGTCGGGGTTCGTCCCGGACGCGACCTCGGTGACCGTCGTGAGGAAGGCCCGGCACTCGCGGGCCGTCGAGTCCGCGACGGCGCGCAGGTCGGCGGCCTCCGGGTCGAGCGCCAGGTCGTCCACCTGGGCCGAGTCGGTCGCCACGCGCAGGTCGTCGTCGGGTGCGGTCACGGGGCCATGCTGCCCCTCCGGGTCGCGCCGCGCCACGCCGACGTGGCCGCGGCGGTCAGAGGGCGGGGCGCCGGTCCGGGCGACCGGCAGGACGGCGGACGGGACGGCGTCAGGCGCTGATGCGGCGCCGGCCCTCGAACGCGCGGCCGAGCGTGACCTCGTCCGCGTACTCCAGGTCGCCGCCCACCGGCAGGCCGGACGCCAGGCGGCTGATCGTCAGGCCCATCGGCACGAGCAAGCGCGCCAGGTAGGTGGCCGTCGCCTCACCCTCGACGTTCGGGTCGGTCGCCAGGATCACCTCGGTGACGGTGCCGTCCGCCAGCCGGGTCATGAGGTCCTTGATCCGCAGGTCGTCCGGCCCCACCCCCGCGATCGGGTTGATGGCGCCGCCGAGCACGTGGTACCGCCCGCGGAACTCGCGGGTGCGCTCGATGGCGACGACGTCCTTCGGCTCCTCGACCACGCACAGCACGGCGGGCGAGCGGCGCGGGTCGCGGCAGATCCGGCAGAGGTCCTCCTCCGCCACGTTCCCGCACTGCACGCAGAACCGGACCTTGGCCTTGACCTCGGTCAGCGCGTCGACCAGCCGGCGCACGTCCGTCGGGTCCGCCGCGAGGATGTGGAACGCGATCCGCTGCGCGCTCTTGGGACCGACGCCGGGCAGCCGCCCGAGCTCGTCGATCAGGTCCTGGACCGCGCCCTCGTACACGCCCCCAGCCTACGGCCCGGCGCCCACACGACCGCGCGGGCGCTCCGGGACGCCGCGGCGGGCTCGGGTCAGTACCCCTCGTCGACGATCTCCTCGATCACCGTCGCGCTGAGCGCCTGCGCCAGGAGCGGGATGCCGGACAGCCCGCTGGAGCCGATGTCCGGGTCGTCCATCGACGGCTCGTCGTCGGCCCAGGACACGCGCGGCGCGGCGGCTGCGGCGGTCGCGCCGCCGGCGGCCGCGGCCCGGGCGGCCGCGCGGACGCGGTCGGCGCCGCTGGGCTGCGCGGACGGGGCCGTCGGGGCCGGGCGGGCCGGCGCCGGGGCGCCCGTCGCGAACGGGTCGGGGCCCGGGTCCGGCGGGAGGTCGCGGGCCCAGTCGTCGTCCGGCGGCTCGGGCGCGCCCGGGTCGTCGGGGTGCGGGTCCCACGGCGGCGGGGCGCCGGGGTCCGTCGGTGCGGGGCGCGCGGCGGGACGGCCCGACGCGGCCGACCCGGACGCGCGGTCAGCGCGGCCGGGCGCCGCGGGGGCGTCGGACGGGGCGTCGGGGGTCGCCGGACGGTCGGACGCGACGGAGCGGTCGGACGGGCCGGAGCCGTCGGACGGGCCGGCGGACGCGCCGGAGCGGCCGGGACCGGCGAGCTGGTCGGAACCGGCGCGCTGGTGGGAACCGGCGGGCTGGTCAGGACCGGCCGGCCGGTCGCCGGCGGGCGCCCCGGTGGGGCGGTCGTCGACGTCGCCGGGGCGGGGGTCGGCGCCGCGGTCCTCGACGGCCCGCGGGTCGGTGGCGCGGTCGTCGGCGTCGGGTCCGCCGGGACGCGCGTCGGCCGCACCGCGGTCGACCGGGGAGGGGCCGCCCGACGACGCACCGGCGCCCGTGCGCGCGGGCCCGTCGTCCTCCTGGGCGGCCGCCGCGTCGTCGCTCTGCCGGCCGGGTTCGTCGCCCGTGGCGCGCGAGCCGGGGATCGGGGCGACCTCGGGCCAGCCGTCGGCGGACACGGCGGGCGCTGCCGCCGTCGTGCGACCGGCGGCGGGCGTCGCACCCGGTGCCGCGTCCGCGCCCGCGTCGGCACCGCCGGGACGGCCGTCGGCGGGGCGCGCGGCAGCGTCGTGGCGGGCGGACCCGTCGGGTCGGGCGGCAGCGTCCGGACGGGTGTCGGCGTCGGGCCGCGCGGACCCGTCGGCGGCCGCCGCCCCCCGGGGCTCCGTGGTCGCGGAGGCCCAGGGGTCCGCCGCGTCGGGCTCCTCGTCCGCGGGCGCGTCGACGCCGCCGGCACCGCCCGCCGCGCCGCCGTGCGGCGTCCGCGGGGACTCCACGGGGCTCGGCACCGGGGCCGGGCGCGCCGCGGGCGCGTCCCAGGACGCCGCGGCCTCGGCGGCGGACGGCGTCGCCGTGCGACCGGGCGTCGTCGGCGCGGCCGGGCCCCCGGCGGGCCGGCCCGCGGCCGGGCCCGGGGCACCGGCGAGCACCGGCTCGACCTTGACGGTGAACCCGAGCGTCTCGCGGACGGCCTGCTGGACGAGGTCGGCGTGCGACCCGGCGCGGAACGCCGACGCCAGCCCCGGGGCACCGAAGCCCAGCTTGAGCGTCGTGGCGTCGAGCTCGACGACCTGCGCGTTCTGGCTGATGAGCACCCAGGTCGTCTTCTTCAGCCGGCCGAGGGTCTCCAGCACCTCCGGCCAGCGGCGGCGCAGCATCTCGGTGTCGCCGCCGCCCGGGGCGCCGGCCGGGCGCTCGGCGGGCGCGACCGGCTCCGCGGTCGGCACGTCGTGCGGCACGGGGGCGTGCCCTGCGGCGGCCGGCTCCGCGGGTGCCGCGGGCTCGGCGGCCACGGGCTCCGCGGTCGCGCGCTCGGCCGGGGCGGCGTCCGGCTCGGCGACCGCCGGGGCGGCGTCGACCGTGCCCGCCGCGGGCAGGTGCGCGCCGTCGGGCGAGGTGGCGTCCGCGTCGGCGGCCGGTGCCGCGACCTCGGGCACCTCCGGCTCCGCCGCCCGCAGCGTCTCCTCCGCGGCCCGCACCTCGGGCGCGGGGGCGGGCGGCGGCGTCACGACGGCCACCCGCTCCACCGGCGTGCTCGGCGCGAACGCCGACGCTGCGGCGGGAGCGGCCGGCGCGACGGCGGGGGCACCGGCGCCCGCCACCCGCACGCCCTCGCGCTCGAGCCGGTCCACCCGAGCCCCGATCCCGGCGGCCGAGTCGTCGAGCGCCGGCAGCAGCAGCCGGGCCATCAGCAGCTCGAGGTGCAGCCGCGGCGAGGTCGCGCCGGTCATCTCGGACAGCGCCGCGTTGACCAGGTCGGCGGACCGGGACAGCTCGGCGGCGCCGAGGTGCGCCGCCTGCTGCTGCATCCGGGCCATCTGGTCGCCGGGCACGTCCCGCAGCACGGCGGCCGCCGCCTCGCCCGAGGCGGCGAGCACGATGAGGTCGCGGAGCCGCTCCAGCAGGTCCTCGACGAACCGGCGCGGCTCGTGGCCGGTGGAGATGACCCGCTCCACGACGCGGAACGCGCTGGCGCCGTCGCGGGCGGCGATCGCCTCGACGAGGTCGTCCAGCAGCGAGGCGTGCGTGTACCCGAGCAGCGCGACGGCGTCCTCGTACACGAGCCCGTCGGGCCCGGAGCCGGCGATGAGCTGGTCCAGCACGGACAGCGAGTCGCGGACGGACCCGCCGCCGGCGCGCACGACGAGCGGCAGCACGCCGGAGCCGACGGTGACGCCCTCCGTCGTGCACAGCTGGTCCAGGTACCCGACCATCACGTCCGGCGGCACCAGCCGGAACGGGTAGTGGTGCGTGCGGGACCGGATGGTGCCGATCACCTTGTCCGGCTCCGTCGTCGCGAAGATGAACTTCACGTGCTCCGGCGGCTCCTCGACGATCTTGAGCAGCGCGTTGAAGCCCTGCGGCGACACCATGTGCGCCTCGTCGAGGATGAACACCTTGTACCGGTCGCGGGCGGGCGCGAACGTGGCGCGCTCGCGCAGGTCGCGCGCGTCGTCGACGCCGCCGTGGCTGGCCGCGTCGATCTCGACCACGTCGAGGCTGCCGGGGCCGCCGCGGGCCAGCTCGACGCAGGACGGGCACACGCCGCACGGGGTGTCGGTCGGGCCCTCGGCGCAGTTGAGGCAGCGCGCGAGGATCCGCGCCGACGTCGTCTTGCCGCAGCCGCGGGGGCCGGAGAACAGGTACGCGTGGTTGGTCTGCCCCGAGCGCAGCGCCTGCCGGAGCGGCGCGGTGACGTGGTCCTGGCCGACGACCTCGGCGAAGGTCTCGGGCCGGTAGCGGCGGTACAGGGCTGTCGTCACCCCAGAACTCTAGAGGGGACGGCCGACATCCCGGGACCCCGCCGGCCCGCCCGAGCACGGGCCTGGAGGGGCCAACCCGGGCCGCGGACGCCCGATCGGGTGAGGCGGTCCGGAGGGCCGGACGGACGCACCGCCGAGGGTCCACCGTGGTGCGCATGGCGGAGGCGCGCGTGATGTCGGACGAGGTGCGGGTGCTGCTCGACACCGAGGTGCACGTGCACTACGGGTTCCTGGACCTGCTCCCGTACGGCGCGGACCCCACGTCGGGCCACCAGGCGTACGCCGGGCAGGCCAACGGCCTGTGCGGCGCGCGGCGTCCCGGCGCGCTCTCCCTGCGGACCGGGACGCACACGGGCCCGGTGCCGGTCCGCATCGAGGCGCACCTGACCCGGCCCGAGGTCCCGGATGGCTGGCAGGACGTCGTCGAGGTGCCGTTCACGCCCGCCGGTCCGCGGTACGCGCTGAGCGCATTCGACTCAGCGGAGAACATCGAGGTCCCGGCGGAGGTGGGCCGCGCCCGGTGGTGCGCCGACCGGATGGACGACGGGTACGACGGCGCCCGGATGGACGACGACCCCGTCACCGACCGCTACCTGCTCCAGCTCTGGCCCGCCCCGCCCGCGCCCGAGGCGGTCGTCCGGACGTCGTCCCGCAGGTCCGCGTACTGGGCCGGCGTCGCGCGCGACACGTACCCGGTGGCCCTGGAGCCGGCCCGCGCGTGGGTCGAACCGAGCCGCGAGGAGGCGATCCGGCGGCTGCGCGCGGAACGGGACCGCAGACTGCGCGGGCCACGGCCTCGGGGCGCTGCGGTGACCGCGCGGCCGCGGCCGGCCCCGTCCTCGGACGACGCGGGCCGCGCCCGCCCGGTGCGCCCGGTGCGCCCGGGCCGCCCGGACCTCCCCGGGGACCGCCCCCTCGTCGCCGGGCCGCCGACCGCCACCGCCCGCACCCCGTTCGACCGGGGCGCCTGGCGCGCCCGGGAGGAGTGGCTCGCCACCGCCTTCCCCGAGCTGGCGGCGGAGCTCGGCGCAGCCTCCGCGCCGGCGCAGCGCGCGGTCGCGGCGTGGGCCGCCCGGCGGCTCGCGGTCGCCGCCGGCGTGCTGGCGGACGCGGACGTCGAGGCCCTGCTCGACGCCGTGCGCGACGGCCGCGCCGCCCCGGCGGTCGACCGAAAGGAGCTGACGCGGCGCCTGGTCGGGCGACCCGAGCCGCGGCGCGCCCGGGCACGTGCACGACGGCACGGGCCCGGTCCCGGCGCCGGACGTGCCGTCCGCCCCCCGGGCGGCGGCGCTGCGGGCCGTGGCCGCCGCGGTCGACCTGCCACCTGCGCGAGCCGCCGTCGACGCCGTCACCGCCCTCGTCCGGCAGGCAGGCGACCGCGTCCGCACCGTGGGTGACGTCACCGACCGGCTGCGGGCGGCGGCCCGCGGCACCGTGCCGGACGAGGAGCGCGCCGGACCGAGCGACGCCGACCACGCGCGCCTCGCGGACGAGCGCGCACGCGGCGCGCAGGCGGGCGCCGGCGCGCGCCAGGCCGCCGTCGACCGCCTCACCTGGGGTTCTGCGCGCCCGTCGGACCGGCTGCGGGCCATCCCGGGGAACACCGCCTGGCTCGCCCAGCACGACCTCGAGCTCGCCGAGCGCCTCGCGGGCGCCGAGGGCCCGGCTCAGCGCGCCGTGGCGGTGGCGGTCGCGCGCCGGGCCGCCGGCCGGGCCGCCATCGCGGAAGACTCGGAGATCGCCGCGGCGCTCGATGCGGCGGTCGGCGGGCGCACCGACGCGCCGCCGGACCGCGAGGCGCTCTGGCGGCGGTTGTTCCCGGGACCGGTCACCGCCACCGTCCTCGCCGTCGAGCACGGCTCCCCCGGCACCCCCGCCGCGCGGCCACCGCTGCACCCGGTCGCGGTCGCGCTCGACGCCGTCCTGGCCGCGACGCTCCCCGACCCCGCGGCGGCGGCGGTCGGAGCCGCCGCCACGGTCCTGCTGGCGGGCAACGAGCCGGCCGCGGAGGCGGCGGCGATCCGGGCGGACCTCGACGCCGCGCACGCCTGAGGCAACCGCGCCCGATACCACGTCCCATATACTGGACGCTCTGTTCCATCTTGCGAGACGCCTCGCTAGGTTCGCCGACATCGCGGACCACCGGTCCGCCCCGGACGCCCGAGGAGGAGGCAGCACGATGCGCCAGCGCGCCACGACCACCTGCCGCCCCTCGATGTGCGCGCCCGCGCAGGCCGTCGCCTGTCGCTGTACCCCCGCGGCCTGACCGCGCGGAGCACCGCCGGGCGCGAGCCCTGCCGCCCCCACCGGGCACCGCCCCGCGGCCACGCCGCACCCGCGCCGCCGTGCGACCGCACCGCCGCGCCCCCCCCCGACCCCGCGCAGCCCCCCCGACCCGGCGCGTCCCCCGCCGGGCCCACCCGAGAGGCACACCCCCATGAAGCGCACCCTGACCGCCTGGATCGCCGCGATCGCCGCCACCGCGTCGCTCGCCGCCTGCGCGTCCGGCGGCGGCGAGAGCTCGGCCGGCGCGACCGCGACCGCCGACGCGGACAACCGCGTCACGGTCCGGGTCGGCGTGACCGACAAGGCCCAGGAGTACTGGACGACGTTCACCGACCTCGCCGCGGAGGAGGGCATCGACGTCGAGCTGGTGAACTTCACCGACTACACGCAGCCGAACCCGATCCTCAGCTCGGCGGACCTGGAGCTGAACCAGTTCCAGCACCTGCTGTACCTGGCGAACTACAACGTGAACTCCGACGACGACCTGCAGCCGATCGGCTCCACGGCGATCTACCAGCTCGGCCTCTACACGACCAAGGGCTACGCCTCCCCCGAGGACGTCCCCGAGGGCGCCGAGATCGCTATCCCGAACGACGTGGTCAACCAGGCCCGCGCCCTGCTGGTGCTCCAGTCGGCCGGCCTGATCTCGCTGGTCGACGGCGGCAACGCCTTCTCGACGCCCGCCGAGGTCGACGAGGCCGCGTCGAAGGTGACGGTCGTCCCGGTCGACGCGAACCAGACCGCGGTGCAGCTGCAGACGCTGGACGGCGCGATCATCAACAACAACTTCGCGACCGATGCCGGCATCGACCCGACGACGGCCATCTACTCGGACCTCGAGGACACCGACACCGCGCGGCCGTACCTGAACCTGTGGGTCGCCCGGGCCGAGGACGCCGACAACCCGGTGTACTCCCAGCTCATCGACATCTACCACTCGCCGGAGGTCACCGACCAGCTGGTGGAGGAGAACGGCGGCACCGCGGTGATCGAGGACGTGCCGGCCGAGGAGCTGCAGGCCGACCTGGCCGAGCTCGAGGACCTGGTCCGCGAGAACGCCTGAGCGCCCATGGCGCACCGGACACCCTGAGGGCGCACGCGTTGTCGTGCGCCCTCGTGGTGTCCCGTGCGCCGTCGGCGTGCCCGGCCCGCGCCCGCTCGGTGGCGGGACCGCGGGGGCGGTGGCAGCGTGTGCGCCACGGCCCCACCCGGGTGCCGTGAGACCCGCGGATGCGGCACTCCCGGCGGGTGCTAGGGTCGCCCGCGTCCGCCCCACCCAGGGACAGGAGTCGAGTACGTGAGCACCCACGCCGCCACCGAGCGCCGCGCGCAGCCGATGCGCGCCACGGCCGGGGCGTCCTGCGGTCTCATGTGCTGCTGTCAGCTGATGTGCTGACGCTGCACCCTCGCAGCACGGCCCTCCCGCGGCGGACGTCCCGCCCGGCCCGACGCTCCTGACGAGCCGACCGGCCCGACCGGACTCCTCAGCGGCCCCGACGCCCCGGCGGCGCACGCCGCACGGCCCGGAGCCCGCCGCCGGACGACCACCCCGGCGCCGCGGCCCCGTCGCACGCCATCGCCCCGCGGGCCCGGCCACCGGCTCGCAGACGGGCAGGCCACGAGCCGAGCCCGACGACAGGATCCACCGGAAGGCAGCACGACCATGAAGCGCAGACTGACCGCCGCCCTCGCCGCCCTCGCCGTGGGCGCCCTGGCCGCCTGCTCCGGCGGCGAGCCCGCGGCCGCGCCGACCGCCGCGGACCCGGACAACCCGGTGACCGTGCGCGTCGGCGTGACCGACATCAGCAAGGAGTACTGGCAGACGTTCACCGACCTCGCCGCCGAGGAGGGCATCGAGGTCGAGCTGGTGAACTTCACCGACTACCAGCAGCCGAACACCGTGCTCAGCGAGGGCCAGCTGGAGCTGAACCAGTTCCAGCACCTGCTGTTCCTGGCCAACTACAACGTCAGCGCGGACGACGACCTCGCCCCGATCGGCGCGACGGTCATCTACCAGCTGGGCCTGTACACGACCAAGGGCTACACCTCGCCGGACGAGATCCCGGACGGCGCCGAGATCGCCATCCCGAACGACCCGACGAACCAGGCCCGTGCCCTGCTCGTGCTGCAGTCGGCCGGCCTGATCGCGCTGCAGGACGGCGGCAACGCGCTGTCCACCCCCGCCGAGATCGACACCGCGGCGTCCCGCGTGAGCGTCGTCCCGGTCGACGCGAACCAGACCGCGATCCAGCTGCAGGACCTGGACGGCGCGATCGTGAACAACAACTTCGCCGCCGACGCGGGCATCGACCCGACGACGGCGATCTACTCCGACCTGGAGGACACGGAGACGGCCCGCCCGTACGTGAACATCTGGGTCTCCCGCGCCGAGGACGCCGACAACCCGGTGTACGCGGAGCTCATCGAGATCTACCACCGCGACGAGGTCATCGGCCAGCTCCTGGAGGAGAACCAGGGCACCGCGGTCGAGCAGGACCTCAGCCCCGAGGAGCTGCAGGAGAGCCTGACGGAGCTCGAGGACCAGGTCCGCGACGCCGGCTGACGCACCACCGCGCGCCGGGCGGCCCGAGGTCGCCCGGCGCGCGGACGCCCGCCGGCGCGTCGCCGGCACCCGCCACCCGCACCCGCGGGCGACCCCCACCCCAGGACGGTGACCCGATGACCGCGATGGTCTCCCTGCGCGACGTGTCGAAGGTGTTCGACGGGGCATCGGGCCCCGTCCGCGCCGTCGACGGCGTCACGCTCGACATCGAGCGCGGCGACGTGTTCGGCGTGATCGGCTACTCCGGCGCCGGCAAGAGCACGCTGGTCCGGCTGATCAACGCGCTCGAGACCCCGACCTCCGGGCAGGTGGTCGTCGACGGCACGGAGCTCACCGGGCTGAAGGAGCGCGGCCTGCGCCCCGCCCGGGCCGGGATCGGCTTCATCTTCCAGCAGTTCAACCTGCTGAAGTCGCGCACCGTCGCCGCGAACGTCGCGTACCCGCTCAAGGTGGCGAAGTGGCCGAAGGCGAAGCGCGAGGAGCGCGTGCGCGAGCTGCTCGAGTTCGTCGGCCTGTCCGACAAGGCCAAGCAGTACCCCGACCAGCTGTCCGGCGGCCAGAAGCAGCGCGTCGGCATCGCCCGGGCGCTCGCCACGTCGCCCGCCCTGCTGCTCGCGGACGAGGCCACCAGCGCGCTCGACCCCGAGACCACCAAGGACGTGCTCGACCTGCTCCGCCGGGTCAACCGCGAGCTCGGCGTGACGATCGTCGTCATCACCCACGAGATGTCCGTCGTGTCCTACCTGTGCCACAAGGTCGCGGTGATGGAGCACGGCAAGGTCGTCGAGCAGGGCGACGTGTACCGCGTGTTCGCGGAGCCCGAGCAGCCGGTCACCCGCCGGTTCATCGGCGCCGCGTTGCACGACCGCCCGCGCCCCGACGTGGTCGCCCGGCTGCGCGAGCGGCACGCCGGCCGGATCGTCACGATCGCGATCCGGGAGAGCGAGGCGACCGCCGACATCATCGTCACCGAGCGGCTGCGCGCTCACGGGATCGACGGGCACGTCGTGTTCGGCGGCATCACCGAGGTGAACTCCCGCCCGCTCGGCTCGCTCACCTTCGCGCTGGGGGGCCCGGACGCCGCGATCGACGCGTTCCTCGCCGACCTGCGCGCGCACACCGAGGTGGTCGAGCACACCCCCGACGGCGACGACGCCGGCCCCGCGACGAAGGAGGTGGGCGCGTGAACAGCAACGGCGTCAGCCTGTGGCCCGAGCTCTGGCAGGCCCTCGGCGAGACCCTGCAGATGGCGATCGCCGCCCTGGCGATCGGCGGCCTCGCCGGCCTGCTCGTCGGCATCGCGCTCTACGTGACCCGCGCGGGCAACATCCTGGCCAACCGGCCGGTGTTCCTCGTGCTCAACGTGCTGGTCAACATCATCCGGCCGATCCCGTTCATCATCTTCATCACCGCGGTCCGGCCGCTGACCCAGGCGCTGACGGGCGCCTCGTACGGCGTCGAGGCCGCGATCCCCGCGCTCGCGATCATGGCGACGTTCGCGACCTCGCGGATCGTCGAGCAGAACCTCGTCGCGCTCGATCCCGGCGTGATCGAGGCGGCGCGCGCGATGGGCGCCGGCCCCATGCGGATCATCGCGACCGTGATCGTCCCCGAGACGCTCGGCCCGCTCATCCTCGGCTTCACGTTCCTGTTCGTCGGCATCGTCGACATGACGGCGGTCGCGGGCGCGATCGGCGCCGGCGGCCTCGGCGACTTCGCGATCGTCTACGGGTACCAGCGGTTCAACGACGTGGTCACGTGGACCGCCGTCGCGGTGATCGTGGTGATGGTCCAGCTCGCCCAGTTCCTGGGCAACTACCTGGCCCGCCGCGTCATGCGCCGCTGACGCGCGTCGTCGCCGAGCACCGCGCCCGCGCCGCCCCCACCCCGGGGAGCGGCGCGGGCGCCGTCGTCTCCACCGAGGTCGGGCCCTCCGGCCGAGGTCGGTGGTTGCAGGCACCGACCTCGGCGCGGACCACCGACCTCGGCGGGCGAGGCCGGCGGTCGGCGGGCCAGGCCGGCGGCGGGCCGGCTAGAGCTTCTTGCCCGGGTTGAGGATGCCCCGCGGGTCCAGGACCGCCTTGATGCCGCGCTGGATCGCGAGCACCCGCTCGCCGAGCTCGCCCGCGAGGGCCCCGCGCTTCTCGGTGCCGATGCCGTGCTCCCCCGTGACCGTGCCGCCGAGCTCGACCGCCAGCCCGAGGATCCGCGTGTGCGCCTCCGCCGCCGCGGCGACCTGCGCGGGGTCCGCCGGGTCGAACGCGATCACCGGGTGCAGGTTGCCGTCGCCGACGTGCCCGCCGGTGCCGATCGGCAGCCCGACCTGCGCCGAGATGTCACCGAGCCGCTCCAGCAGCTCGGGCAGGCGGGTGCGCGGCACGGCCACGTCCTCGTTGATGCTGCCGCCGCGCACCGCGCGCATCGCCGGGTTGAACGCCCGCCGGGCGCGCAGCAGCGCGTGCAGCCGCTCCTCGTCGTGGGCGACGTCGACCGTGAGCGCGCCGTGCTCGCGCGTGATCCGCTCGTAGGCCGCGACGTCCTCGGGCCCGAAGAGCGCCTCGTCGGTGATCGCGAGCAGCATCGCCTCCGCGCCCGCCGGCAGGCCTGCCTCCGGGTCGTACGCCACCAGCGACGCGAGGACTGCGCCGTCCAGCAGCTCGAGCGTCGACGGCCGGTGCGGGCTCGCGACGATCGCGTTGGCCGCCTCGAGCGCGTCGGCCACCGTCGGGAACGTCGCGCACACGCCGCGGTCCGGGCCGGGAGCCGGCAGCAGGCCGAGCGTCGCCTCGGTGACGACCGCGAGCGTGCCCTCCGACCCGACGACCAGCGAGGTCAGGTCGAGCCCGGCCACGGCCTTCACGGTCTCCGGGGACGTCCGGACGACCTCGCCGTCCGCCAGCACCACCTCGAGCGAGCGCACGAAGTCGCGGGTCACCCCGTACTTCACGCAGCGCATCCCGCCCGCGTTGGTCGCGATGTTCCCGCCGATCGTGCTCTGCGCGTACGACGCCGGGTCCGGCGGGTAGAACAGCCCGCGGGCGGCGACCGCGTCCGCCAGGTCCTTCGTGACGACGCCCGGCTGGACGACGGCGACCTGGTCGACCGGGTCGATCCGGCGGATCCCGGTCATCCGGGCGGTCGACAGCAGGATCGCCCCGGGCACCGCGTTGGCGCCGCCGGCCAGCCCGCTCAGCGCGCCCTGCGGGACGACCGGGACGCCGTGGGCGTGCGCGGCGCGCAGCACGGCGGACACCTCGGCGGTGCTCGACGGCTGCGCCAGCGCCACGGGGTCCCCGGTCGGCGGGGTCGCGGAGCCGTCCTTCGCCCGGCCGCGCAGGGCGTCGGCGTCGGTGACCAGCGCGTCGGCCGGCAGGGCGGCGCGGAGGTCGGCGAGCACGGCCGCGAGCGCCGCGGCGTCCGGCGCGGCGGCGGGGACGGCGGGGTCGACGGGGCCCGGCTCGACGGGCGTGCGGGTCGCGGTCACGGCAGCCTCACGTGCTCGGGGGTGAGCTCGGCCAGCGACCGCACGCCGAGCAGGCGCAGGGTCCGGGCGATCTCGGTGGTCAGGATCTCGCCGACGCGGTCGACGCCGCGCTCGCCGCCGGCCATCAGGCCGTACAGGTAGGCGCGGCCGAGCATGACCGCCCGCGCGCCGTGCGCCACCGCCGCCACGACGTCGGCGCCGTTCGAGAAGCCGGTGTCGACGTAGACCTCGGCCCGGTCGCCGACCGCCTGCACCGTGTCCGGGACAAGGGTCAGCGGCACGGGCGCCCGGTCCAGCTGCCGCCCGCCGTGGTTGGACAGCACGACCGCGTCCGCCCCGGCGCCCACGACCCGCTCGGCGTCGGCGACCGTCTGCACGCCCTTGACGACGAGCGGCCCGTCCCAGTGCTCGCGCACCCACGCCAGGTCGGCCAGCTCGACCGTCGGGTCGAACATGTGCGCCGCGAGCTCCTCGATGGTGCCCTGCCAGGAGTCCAGCGTCGCGAACCGCAGCGGCTCGGTGGTGAGGAAGTTGAGCCACCAGGACGGGTGCAGCGCGCCGTCGACCACGGTCTTCACCGACAGGGCCGGCGGGATGCTGAACCCGTTCCGGTTGTCCCGCAGCCGCGCGCCGCCGACCGGCACGTCGACCGTGATGACGAGCGCCTCGTAGCCGGCGGCCTTCGCGCGGGCCATGAGCTCGGTCGACGCGCCGCGGTCCTTCCACACGTACAGCCCGAACCAGTTGCGCCCGTCCGGCGCCGCCGCGGCCAGGTCCTCGATCGAGGTCGTGCCCATCGTCGACAGGGTGTACGGGACGCCGGTGCGGGCCGCGGACCGGGCGACGGCCCGCTCGCCCTCGTGCTGCATCATCCGCGTGAAACCGGTCGGGGCGTACAGGAACGGGGCCGCCGCCGTGCGGCCGAGCACCGTCGTCGACAGGTCGACCTCGCCGACGTCGCGCAGCACCGACGGCCGGAACTCGACGTCCCGCAGCACCCGGCGCGCGCGGCGCAGCGACACCTCGGCCTCGGCCGCGCCGTCGACGTAGTCGAACACCGACCGCGGGGTGCGCGCCCGGGCGATGGTGCGCAGGTCCCGGACCGTGTACGCGCGCGACAGCCGGCGCGCCACCGGGTCCAGCTCGAGCGGACGCATCCGCAGCAGGGGCCTCAGCTCGGACCAGGTCTGCAGCCGTCGCCGCACGTGTCGTCTCCTCGCGCCGGTGGGCCCGGCGGCTCCGGGCCCCGCCCGGGCACGGTAGCCCCGGGCGCGCGGGGTGGGCCGCGGCGTCTCAGCGGGTGGGGCGCGGGGTCGAACCGGTCAGCCGCCGGCGGCCGCGGCGCGCCCGCGCGCGTTCTCGTGGGCGCGCTCGTTCGCGTTCGCGGCCGGTCCGGGGGCGCCGGCTCCGGTGGGGGCGGCGCCGTCCGTGGCCGGGGCCGGGTCGGTGGTCGGAGGCTCCTCAGGTGCAGGTGCGCCCGCGACCGGCGGCGTCGGCGCGGGGCCGGCGTCCTCCGCTGCCGGGGTCGTGCCGCCCGAGACGACGACCGCCACCGTACCGGCCCCGGGGTCGGTGGCGACGGCGTCCGCGCCGGGGTCGGCGAGGTCCGTCGCACCCGCGCCGGGGTCCGCGGGGTCCGCGACCACCGGGGCCACCGCCGCCGGGTCGTCCGCCGCCGCGTCGTCCGCCACCGCGTCGGTCCCGGTGTCCGCCGCAGGGCGCGCCACCTCGTCGGGGCCCGTCGACGCGACCTCCTCGGTCGTCGCGACCGGCGCCGAGCCGCCCCGCGGCGCGTCGGGGGCCAGCGCACTCATGCTCGCGGCGACCGCGGCGACACCGAGCAGCGCCGACCCGGCCACCACGCCGAGGCCGCGCCGCCGGCGCGCCGGGACGCCCGCCTCCGGATCCGGCGCCGGCTCCGCCCGCAACCCGAGCAGCCGCGGGTCCACCCCGAGCGTGGGCGCGTCGAGGTCGTCCAGCGCCGCCGCCATCGGCCCCTCGGCCATCGGCCCCTCCGGCAGCGGCCCGCTCGGGTGCTCCTCGAGCGCCGGGAGCGACACCGTCCCCAGCGGCACGGCCGCGACGCCCGGGACCGCCGCGGCGGGCGACCCGATGTCGCCCGCCACCGGCCCGGTGCCCAGCGCCCCGGGCCGCAGCAGCGCGCGCAGCTCCTCGGCGGCGGCCGTCGCGGTCAGGCGGTCCAGCGGGTCGAGCGCCGTCATCGAGCCGATGAGCTCCGCCCAGCGCGGCCCGAACCGCTCGGGCAGCGGCACCGGCCGGTGCAGCCGCGCCACGGCGGACGTCAGCGCGTCGCCGGGGAAGGCGCGCTCCGCGGTCAGGCACTCGACCAGCACGAGGCCGAGGGCGTACACGTCGGACGCCGCCGTCAGCCGGCCGCCGGTCGCCTGCTCCGGGCTGAGGTAGGACGGCGTGCCGAGCAGGTCCTGGGTGGCGGTCGCCGTCTCGTCGGCGCGCACCCGGGCGATGCCGAAGTCGGTCAGCTTGGTCCAGGACGCCGTGGCCCCCGCGCGGTCGGCGGGCGGCAGCAGGATGTTCCCGGGCTTCACGTCGCGGTGCACGACGCCCTCGTCGTGGATGTACGCGAGCGCCTCGGCGACGTGCACGCCGACGAGCGCGGCGTCCTCGACGGACATCGGACCCTCCGCGAGCCGCGCCGACAGCGACGGGCCGCGCACCAGCTCCATCACGAGGTAGTCCTGCGGCACGCCGCCGGGCAGCTCGGTGGTGCCGGCGTCGAGCATCACGACGAGGCCCGGGTGGCTGAGCCGCGCCAGCAGCAGCATCTCCGCCCGGTGCCGCTCGTCGGCGTCCTGCCCGTCCGCGGAGGGGTGGAACACCTTGACGGCGACGTCCCGGTCCAGGACGCGGTCGCGCGCCACGTGCACCTCGGCCATCCCGCCGCGGCCGATGCGCTCGCCGAGCTCGTACCGGCCGCCGAGCACCAGGCCCGCCGGGAGCGCCTGCTCCCGGGGCCGCGGCGCGGGCGCGGGGACGCCGCCGGGTGCAGGCGCGGTCGCCTGCTCGAGCTCCTCACCCACCTGCGAACCTCCCCGACGCGGAGTACCAGCATCACCGGGGACGCTCGCACGCGCGCGTCGAGACGGGTGAGATCACCCGTCCGGGGCGACCCGGGCCGCACCGCCCGCGGACCGCCTCGGGGGCGCTCAGTCGGGCCTGACCTGCGTCTCCGCCAGCACCGAGCGCAGCAGGGGCCGGCTCGTCTCGGTCGCGGCGAGCACGAGCAGGCACCCGGCTGTGAGGCACCCCACGAGCAGCAGGAGCCCGCTCGGGTCCGTGAGCCCGGCGATCCCGAACACCGGGGACATCATCACGACCGCCGTGGCGGCCGAGCCGACGGCGACGAGCAGCATCGGGACGAGCACCTCGCGGCGGCGCACGGAGTCGAGCAGCGCGACCGGCGTGCCGGCCAGCACCTGCAGCGCGTACTCCCGCCGGCGGTCCAGGACGGTGGCGGCCTGCGTGATGCCGGCCGCCGCCGCGGCCACCAGGAACGTGATGCCGAGGGTGAGCAGCGCGCCGCGCATCAGGTCGCCGGTGAACGTCGCCGTCTCCGCGACCTCCGCCGCGGACGCCCCCTCGCCCGCCGACGCCGAGGCGAGCAGCGGCACCACCGCGAGCGCCCCGGCGACGAACCCGGCCAGGCCGAGACCGCCGACGACCCGCCAGGTCGCCCGGGGGTCGTCGACCAGCCGGCGCGCGGCGAGCAGCTGCGCCGGCGTGCGGGCCCGGCGGACCCGCAGCCGCCCGACCAGCCCGAGCGCCCACGGCCCGATCAGGTTGAGCGCGCCGAACCCGAGCGCCAGCGACCCGATCGCGAACGCGACCGCGAAGGCGCCGAGCTGCCCGAGGACGAGCAGCACGACCATGAACAGGCCCATCGCCACCAGCGCGACCACCGCACGGACCGCGCGCATGGCGGGCGGCGTCTGCCGGCGCGCGACCCCGAGCGGCGACACGACGACGCGGCGCAGCGACACGACGCCGCTCACGACCGCGAGCACCGGCACGGCCACGCACGCCGCGGCCAGGACGGGCCAGCCGACCCACAGCTCCCCCGCGGAGAACGTCGACCCCTGGAACGGCACCCGTGTCCAGACCGGCAGCAGCGCCACGTACCCGGCGACGCCCGCGACCGCGCCGACGAGCCCCTGCCAGGCCGTCCCGACGACCGTGAGCGCCACCACCTCGCGCGGCGTGACGCCCAGCAGCCGCAGCGTCGCCAGCCGGGCGTCCCGGCGCGCGACGCCGAGCCGGGCGGCGGACCCGCCCAGCGTGAGCAGCGGGACCACGAGCAGCACCACGGCGGTCCACGCGAGGACCACGTACGAGTCGCCGTACTCGCGCTGGAAGGCGCCCGCCGGGTCGGCGGCCCGGGCCGAGAACCCCAGCAGGCCGCCGACCACCGACAGCGTCAGGGCGGTCATCACCGCGAAGGCGGCGACGGCGAGGGCGGTCGTCAGCCGGCCGTCGCGCCCGCCGGCCCGGCGCAGCCGGGGCGCGAGCGCCAGCACCGCGCTCACCGGGCGACCTCGGGGGCGCGCCGCTCGTCCGCGACCACCCGGCCGTCGCGCACCTCGACCCGGCGCCCGCACCAGGCCGCGACGCCCGCGTCGTGCGTGACGACGACCAGGGACGCGCCGGCCAGCCGGGTCGTCTCCGTCAGCACCCGCATCACGTCCTGGCCCGTGGCCTGGTCCAGCGCACCCGTCGGCTCGTCGGCGAACACGACCTCGGGTCCGGTGATCAGGGCCCGCGCCACCGCCACCCGCTGCGCCTGGCCGCCGGACAGCTCGCCGGGCCGCCGGCCCTCCATCCCCGCGAGGCCGAGCGAGGCCAGCCACCGGCCCGCGAGCTCGGTGGCCTCCCGGCGCGGCGTCCCGAGCAGCATCGGCGCCAGCGCCACGTTCTCGATGGCCGGCAGCTCCGCGAGCAGCTGCCCGAACTGGAACACGAACCCGTACTGCCGGCGCCGCACGAGCGACCGCTCGCGCTCGTCCAGGTCGTGCAGTCCACGGCCGGACAGCGCCACGGTGCCGGCGTCCGGCACCAGGATGCCGGCGAGGCAGTGCAGCAGCGTCGACTTCCCCGACCCGGACGGGCCCATGACGGCGACCGACTCGCCGGCCGCGACGTCCAGGTCGACGCCGGCCAGCGCGGTCGTCGCCCCGAACTGCTTGACGAGGCCGCGGGCGGACAGCCGGGGCCCGGAGGTGGTGTGGCTCATGCCGCCAGCGTCGCCCCGGCCGCGGGCCGGGCGCGTCGGCCCGGGGTGGGGTCGTCGAGGGGGCCGGGGTGCGACCGGGGTCGGAGCGCGGGCGGCGGGTCCGCCCGGGGGTGGACGACCTGCGGCCGACGCACGTGACCGGGCATGCGAGGACCCCCCGCACACCCGCCAGAGCTCACCTGCCCTTGCTGCCTTCCGGCCCTGGGGGGGTTCAGCGAGATGACGCCGCACGAGGGGTCTGCCCCCAGCCTAACGCAGGCGGCGGGGGTGTCCCGACGCGGGAGGCACGGGACGACGCCGGCACCGACCGCCCGGTCGCCGATCACCCGGTTCCCGGGTTCAGCACCCCGGCTGACCTGTCGATACGGGTACGTGCGGCGAGTGGTCCCATGACCACGTCGCGCCCCCGACCCTCCGGCGGCACCCGTCCGCCCCTGCGAAAGGCACCCGCGTGGCCACCGTCGACTCGACCCTCACCGCCGCCATGACGATCGAGGGCGCGACCGCCGTCGCCCTCGTCGACTTCGACTCCGGGATGCTCCTCGGCTCCGCCGGCGGCGGGATCGACCTGGACCTCGCCGCGGCCGGCAACACCGACGTGGTGCGCGCCAAGTTCCGCACCCTGGCGTCGCTCGGCCTGTCCGACGGCATCGAGGACATCCTCATCACGCTGACCAGCCAGCTGCACCTGATCCGCCTGCTGCAGAGCGACCACGGCCAGGGCCTGTTCCTGTACCTGGTGCTCGACCGCAGCCGGGCTAACCTCGCCATGGCCCGCCGTCAGCTGCTCAACCTCGAGCGCGACCTCGCCATCTGACGACCCACCCGCACGCCCAGGAGGACCCCGCGGCATGATCATCCGCCAGAACGGCCTGCAGGTCGCCGCCACCCTGCGGCACGCCGTCGAGGGGATCCGTCGCGTCATCCTCGTGCAGCGCGACGGCACGCCGTTCAGCGACGACGGGCCGGAGCACGACCGCGACCGCCTGGGCGCCCTCGTGGTCGCGTCGGTCGAGATGGCGCACCACACGGCCGCCGGGGCGTCGCTGACCGGCCTCGCCACCTGCACGATCCGCACCGACGACGGCGCCGTGGTCGCCGTGCCCGTCGGGGACCGGTTCGCGCTGGCCGTGATCGTGGAGCCGACCGTCAACCTCGTGCTGCTGCAGCGGGTGCTCCAGCCCCAGGTCGACCACCTCCTGGCGCTCGACGGCGGCGCCTGACGCCCCGCCCGCCCGGCCCGCGGCCGCTCGGACCCCTCGGGGCCGCGCGGCCGCGTCGCGCCCGGTATCAGTCCGCGAGCCGCCGCAGATACCGCTCCGGGGCCTCGAGGAACCCGCGCCAGGACACGACGAGCTCGGAGTCCTCCCACGCGGTCTCGCGCAGCCCGTGGTCGCCCACCTCGACGACGGTGGCGCCGGGCAGCGCGGCGAGCAGGGGCGAGTGCGTCGACAGCACCACCTGCCCTCCACCGGCGACCACGCCGCGCAGGTGCGCGAGCAGCGCCAGGCAGCCGGTGAACGACAGCGCGGACTCGGGCTCGTCGAGCACGTACAGGCCGCGACCGCGCATCCGGGACTGCACGACCTCGAGGAACGACTCCCCGTGCGACATCTCGTGGAACGCCGCCTCCGGCCCGCGCGCCGGGTTCTCCTCGAGGTACGTGTAGTAGCCGTGCATCGTCTCGGCCCGCAGGAAGAACCCGCGCCGCGACCCGCCGGCACCGCGCTCCAGCAGCAGGTGCCGCCACAGCGCCGACTCCGACGCGCGCGTCCGCGCCCGGGCCCCGGTCGACCCGCCCTCGGCGCCCATCCCGAACGCCATGGCGAGCCCCTCGACCAACGTCGACTTCCCCGCGCCGTTGTCCCCGACCAGCACCGTCGCCGGTCCGAGCTCCCAGCCGTCCCGGAGCACCTGCGCCACCGCGGGGACGCGGGCGAACCAGGCGCCGGGCGGGACGGGCTCGCGGTCGTCGGCGCGGACGCGGCGGACGGGGAGGGCGGGTCCCAGGGGCACGGAGGACAGCCCACCACACGGCACCGACGGGCGTGGCCAGGGGGCGCCGCGGCCCGGTTACCGAGCACCCCTCGGCCTCGGGTACCCTCTTACGGCCGGGAGGATTCGCCTAGTGGCCTATGGCGCACGCTTGGAAAGCGTGTTGGGTTAACGCCCTCGGGGGTTCGAATCCCCCATCCTCCGCAGGTCGAAGGGCCCGCCACCGCGTCAGCGCAGGTGGCGGGCCCTTCGTCATGCCGCGCGCAGGTGGGTCACTCCGCCCCCTCGCCGTCCTCCGTGCCCTCGTACAGCCCGATCTCGTTGCCCTCGGTGTCGACGAACGCCGCCCACCAGCTGGTCGGGCTGATCTCGGTCTTGGGCCGCACCTCGCGCCCGCCGAGCTCGGTCACCCTCCGCAGGGTCTCGTCGATGGAGTCGACCTCGACGTAGGACCGCGGCCGGTCGAAGGTGTCGTCGCGCGGGGCGAGGCCGCCACCGCTGATCTGGTTCGGGGCCCGCCACATCGGGTAGCCCTCGTAGCCGGGGTACTCCTCGATCGTCCAGCCGAACAGCCCGCCGTAGAAGCCCTTCGCGCGCTCCATGTCGTCGACCGGGATGTCGATGTGCGTGATGTCGCCGTGTGCCATGTCCGCTCCCCTGAGACCGGCGACCCCGCGCCGGTGCGGGGTCGGCTGCGGCCAGGCTACGACCACCCGCTGACACGCCCGCCCCGCCGAGGTCGGCACGTGGCGGCGAGCGGCAGGGCCGGTCAGCCCTTCTTGCGCGGCGCCGCCCCGATCGAGCGGAGCCGGCGCGCGGCCACCGCGAACTGCACGTCGCGGTACTGCGCCGCCCGGTGCATCTGGCCGCGCAGGTCGCTGCCCGACGGCCGGTGCCGCAGCTCGCACGGCACCTCGACGGCGACGAACCCCTTGCGGAGCAGGTCGATCGTCATGCCGGTCTCGACGCCCCAGCCGCGGGCGAGCGGCGTGGCGGCCTCGAACGCCTCGCGGGTGAGGCAGCGCATGCCGGACAGCGGCTGGGTCGGCGTCCAGCCGGTGAGCGACTGGATCGCGCGGCGCGCCGCGCCGACGACGATGCCGCGGCCGCCCGCGCCGGGCTGCGGCGGCAGCAGCGCGATCGACACGTCCGCGGTGCCCTCGAGCACCGGCGGGACGAGCGGCGCGGTGTTCACGGCGGTGTCGCCGAGGTCGCCGTCGATGAACAGCAGCAGGCGCGGCGGGCGGTCCGGGGCGTCGCGCATGGCGACGACGGCGGCGCCGGTCTCCATCGCGGCCGCCTTGCCGCGGTTGTGCGAGTGCCGCACGACGACGGCGCCGGCCTCGCGCGCGACGTGCTGGGTGTTGTCCTCGGAGCCGTCGTCGACGACCAGGACCAGGTCGACGTGCGGGATCGCCCGCGCGGACCGGACGGTGGCGGCGATCCGCCGGGACTCGTCCTTGGCGGGGATGACGACGGCGACGCGCTGCCGCGACCGGCCGGCGCGGGCGGAGGTCGCCGGGGCGTCGAGCGGCGCGGGCTGCTGCGGCTGGTGCCGCCGGGGCTTGCGCGGCGCGGCCTGCGGGGCGGGCGCCGGGTCGGCCGGCGCGGGGTCCGCCGGGGCGGTGTCCTCCGCCCGGGCAGGGCGGTCGGCGACCGATCGCTCCTCGGTCCTGTCCTCCGCCTCGCCCGTCACGCGGGTCAGCCTATCGATCCGGCTGGTCCGCGCGCGCCGTCCGCCCCCGGACACGCGGACGCTGCACACGACGGTCACACGCGCACCGCGACGCCGTCACCAGCGCCTCCGCCTGCGCGCCGGCCGAGGACGGCCCCGGACGACGCAGGCCGCCCCGTGCCGGACCGGGTGGGGTCCCGCGGGGCGGCCTGCGGACGGGGTGCGGCGGCGTCAGCGCAGCGTGACCTGCCGGGCCACGATGCCGGCGCGGGCGCGGCGGGCGTTCGCGTCGAGCGGCTCGGTGTCGGCGAGGGCGGCGGCGAACGTCGGCGCGAACGCGGCGACGGCGCCCTCGACGTCCTCGGCCTCGGAACCGCGCGCCAGCTCCCACACGGGGACGACCAGGCCGTTGGACCGGAAGTAGCCGATGAACTTCGCGCCGTCGAAGCCGGACTCGCGACGTCCGTGCAGCCGGGCGAGGCCGTCGATGACCTGCTGCTCGTCGTGCGGCTGCGCCCAGCGCAGGTACTCCCGGGCGCCCATGCGGACCCAGTACGCGGCGTCGACCGCCGCGAGCTTCTTCGTGTCGACGACGCCCGCGTCGGCCTCCTCGACGGCGGCCTTGAGCTCCGGGGTCATCTCGGTGTCCGGGGTGATCCAGTAGGAGAAGCTCTCCTCGACCGTGACCTCGAACGGGACGGTCGTGTCGAGCACGTCCTGCAGGCGCGGGCCGGGGCCGGCCAGGCCGAGGTTCTGCACCGCGGTGCCGGGCTCGGAGTCGAGCGCCTCGAGCAGCGCGGCGGCGAGGTCGCGGCTGGCGTCGCCGGAGCCGCCGACCACCTGCAGGGCGAGCAGCACGACGCCGTCGGCGCGGTGCAGCGCCGCCCAGCCGTCGGGGAGCACGGTGGTCACCGTGACGTCGCGGGCGCCGTGCTCGGCGTTCGTGCGGGCGGTCGCGGTGGCGGCGGGCACGAGCTCGCGCAGGGCGACCCAGTCGGGCTCGCCGGGGAGGCCCTCGAAGGGGCGCAGCACGAAGTCGACGGAGGAAGTGGCCATGCGCCCCAGGCTACCGGCCGCCGTCGGGGCCGTGCGTCCCCGTGACGTCCTGCACAGCCCGCCGGTCCACCGCCCGCGCGGCGGCGGTCGGTGGCAGGATCGGGCCATGGACCCGCGCGCCGGAACCCCTGCCCAGCCGTCCGACCTGGTCGACGTCGACGCGATGCTCGCCGCCTACTACGACCGCCGCCCCGACCTGGAGGACCCCGCGCAGCGCGTGGTGTTCGGCACCAGCGGCCACCGCGGCTCCAGCCTCGACGGCGCCTTCAACGAGGCGCACATCGTCGCGATCACCGCCGCGATCGTGGAGTACCGCCGGAACCAGGGCACCGACGGGCCCCTGTTCATCGGGCGGGACACCCACGGCCTGTCCGAGCCCGCGTGGCGGACCGCGCTCGAGGTGCTGGCCGCCGCCGGCGTCGAGGTGCGCGTGGACGCCCGCGACTCCTGGACCCCGACCCCCGCCGTGTCGCACGCGATCCTGCTGCACAACGGCGCGGCGACCTCCGAGGGCGTGCGCGCCTCCGGCCCCGGCCTCGCCGACGGCATCGTCGTCACCCCCTCGCACAACCCGCCCCGCGACGGCGGCTTCAAGTACAACCCGCCGCACGGCGGCCCCGCCGGGTCCGACGCCACGTCGTGGATCGCCGACCGCGCCAACGAGCTGCTGGCGGGCGGCGTCGACCGGGTGCCGCGCGTGGGGGTGGACGCCGCACTGGCCGCGGACACCACCCGCAAGCACGACTTCCTCGGCGCGTACGTCGACGACCTGTCGCACGTGCTCGACCTGGACGCGATCCGGTCGGCCGGCGTGCGGATCGGCGCCGACCCGCTCGGCGGCGCCTCCGTCGAGTACTGGGGCGCCATCGCCGAGCGCTACGGGCTCGACCTCACCGTCGTGAACCCGAAGGTCGACCCGCGCTGGTCGTTCATGACGCTCGACTGGGACGGCAAGATCCGGATGGACTGCTCGTCCCCGTCGGCGATGGCGTCGCTGGTGAACGCGATGCAGGGCGACTCGCCGTTCGACATCGCGACCGGCAACGACGCGGACTCGGACCGGCACGGCATCGTCACGCCGGACGCCGGCCTGATGAACCCGAACCACTACCTCGCGGTGGCGATCGGCTACCTGTACGCGGGCGCCCGACCGGGCTGGCCGGCCGACGCCGCGATCGGCAAGACCCTGGTGTCGTCCTCGCTGATCGACCGGGTCGCGGGCAGCCTCGGCCGCCGCCTGCTGGAGGTGCCGGTCGGGTTCAAGTGGTTCGTCCCCGGCCTGCTCGACGGCTCGGTCGGCTTCGGCGGCGAGGAGTCCGCGGGCGCGTCGTTCCTCCGCAAGGACGGCACCGTCTGGACCACCGACAAGGACGGGATCATCCTGGCGCTGCTCGCCTCGGAGATCCTCGCGACGACCGGCAGGACGCCGTCCCAGCACCACGCGGACCTGGTCGCCGGGTTCGGCGAGTCCTGGTACGCCCGGGTCGACGCGCCCGCGACGCTCGAGCAGAAGGCCACGCTCGGGAAGCTGTCGCCGGAGCAGGTCACCGCGACCACGCTCGCCGGTGAGGAGATCACCGCGAAGCTGACGTCCGCGCCGGGCAACGACGCGGCGATCGGCGGCCTCAAGGTCACGACGGAGAACGCCTGGTTCGCGGCCCGCCCGTCCGGCACCGAGAACGTGTACAAGATCTACGCCGAGTCGTTCGTCAGCCCGGAGCACCTGGCGCAGGTGCAGGAGGCGGCGAAGGACGTGGTCTCGGACGCCCTCGGCGCCTGACCTCGACGACGGCCCGCCCACGCCTCGCCGCGCGGGCGGGCCGTCGCGCGCCTAGCGTGGAACGCCCAGCCGCACAGCGAAGGAGCACGCGATGAGCGAGGACGTCACGCCGTTCCCCGAGGACTCCCCCGACGCCCTGACCGAGCCCGACGTGGACGAGGTCCGCGACGACGAGGTGTCCGACGAGGAGGTGGCCCGGTCGATGCCGGATGCCAGCCCGTCCGACCAGGACCCCGGTTCCTACCTCAACCCCTGATACCGCCCGTCGCGCCGGGCCTCGTGACGACCCGGCGCGGCGGAGCGACGACCTGGACCCCGTGAGGTCGTCACATCCGCGCGAGGTCGTCACATCCGCGCGAGGTCGTCACTCCTGAGTGACGACCTCGGCCCGTTCTGACGACCTCGCCGCGACGACCCGGAGCGCGAGCACCAGCGCCAGCGGCGCCAGCGACTCCGCGCCGGCCACGGCGCGCTCGGCGAGGCCCTCGACCGGCCCGCCCGCCGCGGCCACGAACCAGGCCAGCAGGCCGAGCAGCACCAGCGAGGCGGGCACCGCGAGCGCCGGGCGCAGCGGAGCCGGCCCCGAGCGGCGCGCGGACGCCGCGGGCCAGAGCGCCAGTGCCCCGAACGCCACCGCGGCCGCCACGCCGTGCGCGCCGGGCACCCGGTCGAGCGGCAGCAGCCCCACCGCGGCGGTCGCGACGCCGCCGAGCGCCAGCACCAGCCGGCCCGCCCGCGGCACGCCCCGCAGACCCGCCGCCGTCACCACGTGCGCCGCGCCGGTGGCCAGGAGCGCCGCGGTCATCACGCCGGGGTGCGGGACGTCGGCGGTCGCGAGCTCGCTGATCGTGCGGCGCATCGGGTCGAAGCCGGGGGCGAGCGCCTCCGCCAGCAGCCAGCCGCCGATCATCGTCACCGGCGCGACGACGGCCGAGCCGGTCGCCCACGCGGGCGGCGCGGTCGGGTCGTCGGGGCGCGGGCGGTCGGGGCTGCGGGGCACCGCCGCACGCTAACCGGCACCCACGCCGTCCGCCCGTCCGCGTCCCCGGTCGCGGGCCCGGTCACCAGCCGCTAGACCGGAGGCATGACCGCCCCCGACGCCCCGACCGCCGTCCTGCTCGACATCGACGGGACGCTCGTCGACTCGAACTTCCTGCACGTGCACGCCTGGGTCCGGGCGTTCGACGAGGCCGGCCACCCGGTCGACGCCTGGCGGGTGCACCGGCGGATCGGCATGGGCTCGGGCCGGCTGCTCGCCGAGCTGCTGGGCGACGACGCCGACCGGCTCGGCGACGAGGTGAAGGAGGCCCACACCGCGCGCTACGGCGAGCTGGCCGGCCTGCTCCGCCCGTTCGACGGCGCGCGGGACCTGGTGCGGGCGCTGGCCGACCGCGGCGCGCGGGTCGTGCTGTCGACGTCCGCGGCGCCGGAGGAGGTCGAGACGCTGCGCGCGGTGCTGGACGTCGACGACCTGGTGCAGATCACCGGCGCGGCGGACGTCGACGAGGCCAAGCCGGAGCCCGACCTGGTGCACGCGGCGCTCGAGCTCGCCGGGGTGCCCGCGGACCGGGCCGTGTTCGTCGGCGACTCGGTGTGGGACGTCGAGGCCGCGGCCCGGGCGGGCGTCACCTGCGTCGGCGTGCTCTCCGGCGGGACGTCCGAGGCGGAGCTCCGGGACGCCGGGGCGGCCGTCGTGGTCGAGGACGCGGCGGCGCTGCTCCGGGATCTCGACGACATCCCGGTGGGCGCCCTGCTCCGGGGCTGACCCCCTCAGCGGGTCGGGTCGGCCACCAGGTCGGCGTACTCCGGGTGGTCCGCCACGAACGCGCGGACGAAGGGGCAGCGCGGCTCGATGCGGTCGCCCGCCGCGCGCACGGCGTCGAGCGCCTCGCGCACGAGGGTCGAGCCGATGCCGTGGCCCTCCTGCCGCGGGTCGACCTCGGTGTGCGTGAACACCACCACCCCGTCCCGCCGCTGGTACTCCGCGACCCCGAGGACGGTGCCGTCGTCGTCGGCGATCTCGAACCGCTGCTCGTCGGCCCGGTCGGACACGTGCGTCGTCATGCCCCCGAGTATCCGGTCCACCGACCGATATGTGCGAGCGCGGTGTCGGCGGCGGGTGCCAGACTGGCGGCGTGCTGGGGCCCTACCGCGACGTCCTGTCCCGTCCCGGGGCGCTGGCGTTCTCCTCCGCCGGCGTGATCGCCCGGCTCCCGATGTCCATGGTCGGCATCGGGATCGTGCTGATGATCGAGGCGCTGTACGACTCGTACGGCCTCGCGGGCAGCGTCTCCGCCGCCTACGTCCTCGCCCAGGCGGTGTGCTCGCCGCAGCTCTCGCGCCTGGTGGACCTGCACGGGCAGGCGCGCGTGATGCGGCCCGCCGTGACCGTCTCCGCGTCGGCGCTGGTGGCGCTGATCGCGTGCGCCCTGGCGGGCGCCCCGGTGTGGTCGCTGTACGCCACGGCGGTCCTGGTCGGCGCCACCGTCGGGTCCTTCGGCGCCCTGGTCCGCGCCCGCTGGTCGCACGTCGTCGCCGACCCGCGTGCGCTGCACACGGCCTACTCGCTCGAGTCGGCCCTCGACGAGCTGGTGTTCGTCGTCGGCCCGATCCTCGCCACGACGCTCGCCACGGCGGTGGCGCCGGCGGCCGGCCTCGTGGTGCCGGTCGTCGGCATGCTGCTCGGCGGGTTCTGGTTCCTCGCGCAGCGCCGGACCCAGCCCCCGCCGCACCCGCGCGAGGAGCTGACGGCGCCCGACGGGACGCCCGTGCGCCGCCGCTCGGTCATGCGGTCCTGGGGGATGGTCGTGCTGGCCGTCGTGTTCGTCGCGATGGGCGCGATCTTCGGCGCCACCGACGTGAGCACGGTCGCGTTCGCCGAGGAGGCCGGGCGGGCCGGCCTGGCGGGCGTGATCCTCGCGGTGTTCGCGTGCGGGTCCCTCATCTCCGGCCTGCTGTACGGCGCCAGGCACTGGGCGTCGCCGCTGTGGCGCCGGTTCGCGATCGGCATGGTGGCGCTGGCGCTGGGCGCCTCCCTGTTCGTGCTCGTCGACTCGATGGCGATGCTCGCGGTCGTCATGTTCGTCGCCGGGTTCGCGATCGCACCGACCCTCATCAACGGCAACGCGCTGGTGCAGGAGCTGGTGCCGCGGGAGCGGCTCACCGAGGGGCTGACCTGGGTCGGCACCTCGCTCGGCGTCGGCGTCTCCATCGGCTCGTGGGTCGCGGGCCTGCTGATCGACCGGCAGGGCTCGCACGGCGGGTACCTCGTCGTGGTGGCCGCGGCGGTGCTCGCGGTCGTCGCGGTCCTGTGCTCGTTGCGGACCCTGCGCGCCGGGACGGCGGCGGCCGTCCCGGCGCCGGGCACGGACGCGGCCGCCGCGACCACGCGGCTCGGGGACGCGGACGCCGAGGCGGACGGCCTGGCCGCCGCCGAGGACGGCGCCGCGCCGCGGGGGGACGCGCGGCGCTGACCTCCCGCGCCCCGGGAGCCGGTGGCCCTCGCCACCTCGCCCCGAGGTGCCGACGCGCCGCGTCCGCGACAGGGTGGAGGGCGTCCGTGACCGACGAGACGCCGTCCCCGCTGGCGGTTCGCGAAGTCATGGGATGAATATGGCTCCCACACGACTACGACAGGAGCGAGCCCGTGGCACGCAGCAGCACGGTGGCCGACCAGCTCGTCGCCCAGGTGGTGGCGGCGGGTGCGACCCACATCTACGGCATCGTCGGGGACAGCCTGAACCCGGTGGTGGACGCCGTCCGGCGAGCGGCGGCGGCCGGCGAGAACATCCAGTGGGTCCACGTCCGGCACGAGGAGGCGGCGGCGTTCGCCGCGGCGGCCGAGGCCGAGATCACGGGCCGGCTCGCCGTGTGCGCGGGATCCTGCGGCCCGGGCAACCTGCACCTGATCAACGGCCTGTACGACGCGAACCGCAGTCGCGTGCCGGTGCTCGCGATCGCGTCGCACATCCCGAGCGCGCAGATCGGCACGCAGTACTTCCAGGAGACGCACCCGGACCGGCTGTTCGTCGAGTGCTCGGTGTACTCGGAGATGATCTCGTCCGCCGCGCAGGCGCCGCGGGTCATCCGCAGCGCCATCCACCACGCCTACGGCGCCCCCGGGGTCGCGGTCCTCACGCTGCCCGGCGACGTCGCCGACCTCGAGGCCCCGGCACCGGGACCCGACACCCTGGTCCGGCCGCGCGCGCCGCGCGTGGTCCCGGCGGAGGCCGACGTCGCCGCCCTGGCCGCCGCGATCGACGACGCCAAGAAGGTCACGATCCTGGCGGGGGCGGGTGTCCGCGGCGCGCGCGACGACGTCCTCGCGCTCGCGGAGCGGATCTCGGCGCCCGTGGGGCACAGCCTGCGCGGCAAGGAGCACATCCAGTACGACAACCCGTTCGACGTCGGGATGACGGGCCTGCTCGGCTACGGCGCGCTCCAGGCCGCGCTGGACGAGGCCGACCTGCTGATCCTGCTCGGCACCGACTTCCCGTACGACCAGTTCCTGCCGGCCGACGTCCGCACGGCGCAGGTCGACGTCGAGCCCACCCGGCTCGGCCGCCGCACCCGCAACGACGTGGCCGTCGTCGGCGACGTCGGCGAGACCGTGCGCGCGCTGCTGCCGCTGGTGGAGCGCAAGAAGTCCCGCCGGTTCCTCGACCAGATGCTCAAGAAGCACGAGAAGGCGATGGGCGGGATCGTCGGCGCGTACACCAAGGACGTCGAGCACCACCTCCCCATCCACCCGGAGTACGCGGCCGTCCTGCTGGACGAGGAGGCGGCCGACGACGCCGTGTTCACCGTGGACACCGGCATGGGCAACGTGTGGTCGGCGCGCTACCTCACCCCGAACGGCCGCCGCCGGGTCATCGGCTCCTTCCTGCACGGGTCGATGGCCAACGCGGTCCCGCACGCGATCGGCGCGGCGCTGGCGGCCCGGGACTCCGGGGCCGAGCAGAAGCACGTCGTGGCGATCGCCGGCGACGGCGGCCTGTCCATGCTGCTCGGGGAGCTCATCACGCTCGTGCAGTACGACCTGCCGGTGAAGATCATCCTGTTCGACAACGCGTCGCTCGGCATGGTGCGCCTGGAGATGCTGGTCGACGGCCTGCCGAGCCACGGCACGGACTCGCCGCCGATCGACTACGCCGCGGTCGGCGCCGCCCTGGGCATCCCGTCGGTGCGGGTCGAGGACCCGACCCAGATCCGGTCGGCGCTGCGGCAGGCGTTCGCGCACGACGGCCCCGCGCTGGTCGACCTGGTGACCGACCCGCGCGCGCTGTCGATCCCGCCCAAGATCACGCGCCAGCAGGTCGGCGGGTTCACCGCGGCGATGAGCAAGGAGATCCTCGGCGGCGGCATGGGCGAGGTCATGGCGATGGCCCGCTCGAACCTCCGCAACGTCCCGCGCCCCTGACGCCGGGAACGCCGAGACCCACTGATCCGGTCGAGGCCCCCACCCGCGGGCGTGGGGGTCGGCCGGATCAGTGGGTCTCGGCGACGGCCGACGGCCGCTAGACGATCACGAAGATCAGCGCCGCGATCGCGAAGCCCATCACGCCGATCATCGTCTCCATGACGGTCCAGGTCTTGAACGTCGTCTTCACGTCCATGTCGAAGAACCGGCCGACCAGCCAGAAGCCGGAGTCGTTGACGTGGCTCAGCACCACCGAGCCGGCCGCCACGGCGACGACCATCGTGGCGAGCTCGATCGGGCTGTAGCCGCCCGCCGCGACCGCCGGGGCGATCAGGCCCGCGGCCGTGGTCAGCGCGACCGTGGCCGAGCCCTGCGCGACGCGCAGGATCGCGGCGATGAGGAAGCCGGCCACGATCACCGGGATGCCGAGGTCGCCGAGCACGTCGGCGAGCGCGTCGCCGATGCCCGAGGCGCGGAGCACGCCGCCGAACATGCCGCCGGCGCCGGTGATGAGGATGACGGACGACACCGGGCCGAGGGCGGAGTCGAGGATCTTCTCCACCATCGAGCCGGAGGTGCCGCGCCGGCGGCCGAGCACGTACGTCGCCACCAGGACGGTGACGAGCAGCGCGACCGGGGTCTGGCCGAGCGCCCGGACCGCCTGCACCCACGGCGCGTCGCCGTCGACGGTGCCGGCAGCGCGCAGCGCGTCGAGCCCGGTGTTGGCGAAGATGAGGACGAGCGGCAGCAGCAGCAGCGCGACCACGGTGCCGAAGGCGGGCGGGTTCGCCTTGGCCTCCTCGTCGGCCTCGCCCAGGATCGCCGGGATCGGCAGGTTGATGCGGCGGCCGGTGAACAGACCGAACAGGTACGCGGTGACGAACCAGGTCGGGATCGCGACGACGAAGCCGATCGCCAGGACCGTCGCGATGTTGGCGCCGAGCAGCTCGGTGGCCGCCACCGGGCCGGGGTGCGGGGGCACGTAGATGTGCATGACCGAGAACGCACCGGCGACCGGCAGCCCGTAGAGCAGCAGCGACCCGCCCAGGCGGCGCGCGACGGCGAACACGATGGGGAGCATGACGACGAGGCCCGCGTCGAAGAAGATCGGGAACCCGAAGATGAGCGACGCGATGCCGAGCGCGAACGGTGCCCGGTTCTCGCCGAACTTCCTGATCAGGAAGTCCGCGAGCACCTGCGCCCCGCCGCTGGTCTCGACCAGCCGCCCGAGCATCGCGCCGAGCGCCACGAGCAGCGCCACGCTGGCGAGCGTCGACCCGAAGCCGGACAGCATCACCGGGACCACGGACCCGATCGGGATGCCGGTGGCCACGGCGGTGAGCAGGCTGATGAGGACGAGCGCGACGAACGCGTGCATCTTCAGCCAGATGATCAGGACGAGCAGGAGGGCGATGGCGCCCGCCGCGATGGCGAGCAGGGGGCCCGCGGTGAGGGTCTGGACCCAGTCCTCAGGTGTCATGGTGTCTCCGTCGACGGTGTGGCGGTGGGGTGCTGCGAGGGGTGGTGCGAACGGTGCGGCCCGGGTCGGTGCCCGGGGTGGTGCGGGAGCTCGCGCGCGGGGCGGTCAGCGCCCGAGCTGCGCCAGGATGTCGTCCACGACGGCGGCCGGCCGCGCGGTGATGTCCACGCTGAACCCGTCCTCGTCGTCCTCGAGGTGCTCGAGGGTCGCGAGCTGCGAGGTGAGCATCTCGGGCTTCATGAAGTGGCCGGCGCGGCCCTGGATGCGGCCGGAGAGCAGCTCGTGCGTCCCGGTCAGGTGCACGAACCGCACGGGGCCCGCCTCGCGGATCCGGTCGCGGTACGCGCGGCGCAGCGCGCTGCACGGCACCACGGCGCTCTCGCCGGCCGCGGCGCGCTCGGCGAGCCAGTCCCGGATCCGGCCGAGCCACGGCCAGCGGTCCTCGTCGGTCAGCGGGGTGCCGGCGGACATCTTCGCGACGCTCTCCTCGGAGTGGAAGTCGTCGCCCTCGGCGAACGCCGCGTCGAGCTTCCCGGCGAGCAGCGCCGCGACGGTGGTCTTGCCGGAGCCGGCGACGCCCATCACGACGATGAGCTCGGGCCCGGGCCGGCGGCCGTGCCGGGCGGTCTCCCGCGTCGGGAGCGCCTCGTCGGCGTGGTCGCCGGTGGCGGGTGCGGCGTCCTCGGGCATGACGTCGATGTCCATGCGCAGAGCATCGCCCACTGGTATCACCTTTGTCCACCCCGGGGCGTGCGCGCAGGTCGGAGCCCGGCCCGTACCCTGGGACCGTGCCAGCCGCCGTCCTCCACAGCACCGTGCTCGACGTGATCGGCCGACGCGTCACGGGCGGCGAGCTGCCCGCCGGCACGGTGCTCACGCTGCAGGCGCTCGGCGCCGAGTTCGACGTCTCGCGCACCGTCGCGCGCGAGGTCATGCGGATGCTGGAGGGCCTGGGGCTCGTGCGCTCGAGCCGCCGCGTCGGCCTGGTCGTGCTCGGCCCGGAGCACTGGAACGTGCTCGACCCGCGCGTCATCGCGTGGCGGCTGCAGGGCCCGGGCCGCGTCGCCCAGCTGCGGTCGCTGACGGAGCTCCGGCACGCCGTCGAGCCGCTCGCCGCGGCCGGCGCTGCCCGGCACGCCTCCCCCGAGGTGCGGGCCGAGATCCTCGACCTCGCGCGGCGGATGCGGGCGCTCGGCGAGGCCGGGGAGGCGCAGGAGGACGAGTTCCTCGCGCTCGACATCCGGATGCACCAGCTGCTGCTCCGGTCGAGCGGAAACGAGCTGTTCGGCGCCCTCGCCGACGTGGTCGCGGCCGTGCTGTCGGGCCGGACGTCGGTCGGGCTCATGCCGGCCTCCCCGGTCCCGTCGGCGCTCGACGGCCACGAGGCGGTCGCGCGCGCGGTGGCCCTCGGCGACGCCGGCGCCGCGCAGCGCGCGATGGCCGGCATCGTCGGCGAGGTGCAGAGCGCGCTGCCGGACGAACCCCCGGCCGGCCGCGCCGACGCGGCGTCCTGACCGGCGGTCGTCACCACCGCGGCACCGGCGGGCGCCTGGGCGGCGGGTCGGGTGCGACCGTGCGGTCGCCCGGGTGGGCCGGCGGCTGACGCCGGGCCTGCCCCGGGCGGACCCGCACGGGCACCTCGGGCCTCAGGCCCCGGGCGGCGTGGCGGGGGTCGTCGGCGTCGTGCCGGCCGGCGGGGTGGTGATCGGCGCGACCGGCGTGGTCGGCGCGTTCGTCGCATCCGCGTCGTCGGACGAGCGGGAGACGGCGCTCTTCACCGCGTCGACCGCCTTGTCCTTGAGCGCGGCGCCCTGGTCCTTCGCGAACCCGGCGGCCTTCGACTCCAGGTCGTCGACCGTCGACTGCACCCGCGGGTCGTGCCACGCGTCCGACGCCCAGCCCTTGATCTTCTCGAACTGCGCGCGGCCCGCGCGGGTCCCGAGCACGTAGCCCACGCCCGCGCCGAGCACGAATGCCAGCTTGCCCTTCATGCCTGACCTCCCGAATCTCCTGGTGGTCCGATCGAGCGTAGGCGCGCGCGTCGCCGCCCGCCCGGCGAGCGCCCGGCCCGCGGGCCCGGCCCGCCGGCCGGGCCCGCCGCAGGTCACCGGCCCGTTC
>NZ_BONO01000022.1 GCF_016862755.1 Cellulomonas pakistanensis
GGCGGGCTGCGACAAGTCGCTGCCGGGCATGCTCATGGCGGCCGCCCGCCTCGACCTGTCGAGCGTGTTCCTGTACGCGGGGTCGATCATGCCGGGCTGGGTGAAGCTCGAGGACGGCACCGAGAAGGACGTCACGCTGATCGACGCGTTCGAGGCGGTCGGCGCGTGCTCCCGCGGCCTGATGTCGAAGGGCGACCTGGACCGCATCGAGCGCGCGATCTGCCCGGGCGAGGGCGCCTGCGGCGGCATGTACACCGCGAACACGATGGCGTCGGTCGCCGAGGCGATGGGCATGTCCCTGCCCGGCTCTGCCGCCCCGCCGAGCGCCGACCGCCGCCGGGACAACTTCGCCATGCGGTCCGGCGAGGCCGTCGTCGAGCTGCTCCGGAAGGGCATCACCGCCCGGCAGATCATGACCAAGGAGGCGTTCGAGAACGCCATCGCCGTGGTCATGGCGTTCGGCGGCTCGACCAACGCCGTGCTGCACCTGCTGGCCATCGCGCACGAGGCCGAGGTCGACCTCACGCTCGACGACTTCAAGCGGGTGGCCGCGAAGGTGCCGCACCTGGGCGACCTCAAGCCGTTCGGCCGGTACGTCATGGCGGACGTCGACCGGATCGGCGGCGTGCCCGTCATCATGAAGGCGCTGCTCGACGCGGGCCTGCTGCACGGCGACTGCCTCACCGTCACCGGGAAGACGGTGGCGGAGAACCTGGCCGACATCGCGCCGCCCGACCCGGACGGCAAGATCCTGCGCGCGCTCGACAACCCGATCCACCGCACCGGCGGGATCACGATCCTCGACGGGTCGCTGGCCCCCGAGGGCGCCGTGGTGAAGTCGGCCGGCTTCGACACCGACGTGTTCGAGGGCACCGCCCGGGTGTTCGAGCGCGAGCGCGCCGCCCTGGACGCGCTGGAGGACGGCACGATCCAGGCGGGCGACGTCGTGGTGATCCGGTACGAGGGCCCCAAGGGCGGCCCCGGCATGCGCGAGATGCTCGCCATCACCGGCGCGATCAAGGGCGCGGGGCTGGGCAAGGACGTCCTGCTGCTCACGGACGGCCGGTTCTCCGGCGGCACGACCGGCCTGTGCGTGGGGCACGTCGCGCCGGAGGCGGTCGACGCCGGGCCGATCGCGTTCGTGCGGGACGGCGACCGGATCCGGCTGGACGTCGCGAACGCGACGCTCGACCTGCTGGTGCCGGAGGAGGAGCTCGCGGCGCGCCGGGTCGGCTGGCAGCCGATGCCCCCGCGGTACACCCGCGGCGTGCTGGCGAAGTACGCCAAGCTGGTCCAGTCCGCGTCGACGGGCGCCGTGCTGATCTGACGCGCCGCCACTCACCTGCGCGAACGCGCACCCCGGCGGGCCCCGGCCGCTAGGGTCGCGTGGGGTGCCGGCCGGGCGCCCCGACGCGAGGGGGACGAGCGTGACCGAGCTGCCGCCGGCGGGGACCACCGCCGTCAGCACCCGCGGCCTGCGGAAGACCTACCGGCACCGCGGCCGGCAGGTCGTCGCCGTGGGTGGCCTGGACCTCGACGTGCCGCTGGGCGGCGTGCACGGGTTCCTGGGGCCGAACGGCGCGGGGAAGACGACGACGATCCGGATGCTGCTCGGGCTGATCCGCCCGGACTCCGGCGTCGTGCGCGTCCTGGACCGGCCGGTGCCGCAGGAGCTGCCCGAGGTGGTGGGCCGGGTCGGCGCCATCGTCGAGTCGCCGAAGTTCTTCCCCGCGTTCTCCGGCCGGCGGAACCTCGAGCTGCTCGCCGCCGCCATCGGGACGCCGCCGGCCCGGGTGGACCGCGTGCTCGCCGACGTGGGCCTGGCCGACCGGGCGTCGAGCCCGTTCCGGACCTACTCGCTCGGGATGAAGCAGCGGCTGGCGATCGCGTCGACGCTGCTCAAGGACCCGGACCTGGTGATCTTCGACGAGCCCACCAACGGCCTCGACCCGGCGGGCATCCACGAGGTGCGGCAGACGATGCGCGGCCTCGCGGCGGCCGGGAAGACGGTGCTCGTGTCCAGCCACATCCTGGCCGAGGTCGAGCAGGTGGCGGACACGGTGTCGATCGTGACGCAGGGCCGGCTGGTCGCGAGCGGCCGGGTCGCCGACCTGCTCGCGGCGGCCGGGGCGGGCGAGGCCCGGGTGGGCGTCGAGCGTCCGGACGAGGCGGCGGTGCTGCTCGCGGCGCGGGGCTGGGCCGTGCGCCCCGACGGCGCGGGCGGGCTGCTCGTCGGCGGCGCCGCCCCCGCCGACATCACGCGCGCGCTCGCGGACGCGGGGCTGTACCTGCACGAGCTCGCCCCGGGGCGCGCGGACCTGGAGCAGGTGTTCCTCGCGCTGACCGGCACGGGCGCGCAGGGCACCGCCGCCGCGCACCAGGGCCGGCCGGCGCCGCACGGACGGAGGGCCCGGGCGTGAGCGCCGTCGGGACGGCCGGGCTGATCCGGGTCGAGGCGCGACGGTTCCGCGCCCGCGCCGCGGTGCGCTGGCTGGCACTGCTCGCGGTGGTGGCCGCGCTCGTCGTGGTGACGACGGTGTTCGTCTCCGCGCGCCCGCCCTCGGAGCGGGCGATCGCCGATGCGGAGCAGCAGTACGCGTTCGCCCAGGAGGACTGGGCCGAGAACGGCGAGCAGTACGTCGAGGACTGCCGCGACGGCGAGGCCCTCGAGCGGGAGACGAACCCGGACGCCGACTGGGGCTGCGACGACATGGAGCCGCGCCCGGAGCTCTACCTGCCGGTCCAGCCCACCCTGGCCGACTCCGGCCCCGCCTGGCTGTCGGGGGCGACGACCTTCCTGATGCTGCTCGCGTTCGCCGCGGGGGTCACGTCCGTGACCGCCGAGATCGGCTCGGGCTCGCTCGGGACGTGGCTGACCTTCGTGCCGCGGCGCGGGCGCGTCTACGCGAGCAAGGTGGCGGTGGCCGCCCTGGGCGTGCTGCCGCCGACGGCGCTCGCGCTGGCGCTCACCGTCGGCGGGTCCTGGGCCGCGGCCACGGTGAACGACGCCGTCGGCGAGCTCACCACCGCCTGGTGGGCCGACCTCGGGTGGCAGGCGCTGCGCGCGCTGGCGGCCGCAGCGGTGCTGGGGGCGGTGGGCGCGGCCCTGGGCTTCCTCGCCCGCAGTGCCGCGGGCGCCCTGGGCATCGGGATCGGCTGGCTGCTGCTGGTCGACGGCGTGCTGACCGGGTTCCTGCCGCAGCTGACGCCGTGGACCGTGCGCGCCTCGCTGACCGCGTGGCTCGACGACGGCTACCTGTACTGGGTGCAGGTGCCGTGCGGGCCGGTCGACGGCGTCCCGCAGGTCGGCATCTGCTCCGCGGAGCGCACCGTGTCCATGCTGCACGGCGGCGTGCTGCTCGCAGTGGTCGCCACGGTGCTGGTCGCCCTCGGTGCGCTGGTGTTCCGGCGCCGCGACGTGGACTGACGTCCCCTGCGCGGGACGTTTCCCCGTGACAGGGTGGAGCGCATGGGCTGGACCGTCGAAGATGCGCCGTGGTGGACCCGAGCCGTCGTCTACCAGATCTACCCGAGGTCGTTCCAGGACTCGGACGGCGACGGGGTCGGCGACCTCCGCGGGATCATCTCCCGTCTCGACCACCTCAGCGCGCTGGGCGTGGACGTCGTGTGGCTGTCGCCGATCTACCGCTCGCCGCAGGACGACAACGGCTACGACATCAGCGACTACCAGGACGTCGACCCGTCGTTCGGCACGCTCGCGGACCTGGACGAGCTGATCGCCGGCCTGCACGAGCGCGGCATGAAGCTGCTCATGGACCTGGTCGTGAACCACACCTCCGACGAGCACCCGTGGTTCACCGAGAGCCGCAGCGGACCGGACAGCCCGAAGCGCGACTGGTACTGGTGGCGGCCGCCGCGCGCAGGGATGGCCCCCGGGCAGCCGGGCGCGGAGCCGACCAACTGGCACTCGTTCTTCTCGGGGTCGACCTGGGAGCTCGACGAGGCGTCCGGCGAGTACTACCTGCACCTGTTCAGCCGGAAGCAGCCGGACCTCAACTGGGAGAACCCGGAGGTCCGGCAGGCCGTCTACGCGATGATGCGCTGGTGGCTGGACCGCGGGGTCGACGGCTTCCGGATGGACGTCATCAACCTCATCTCCAAGGACACCACGCTGCCCGACGGGCCCGTGGTCGCGGGCGTGTGGGGCGACGGCAGCCCGCACTACACCGACGGCCCGCGGGTGCACGAGTACCTGCAGGAGATGCACCGCGAGGTGTTCGAGGGCCGCGCCGACCGGCTGCTGACCGTGGGGGAGACCCCGGGGGTCACGCTGGAGGAGGCGCGGAAGTACACCGACCCGGCGCGGCGCGAGGTCGACATGGTGTTCCAGTTCGAGCACGTCGGCCTGGACCACGGCCCCGGCGGCAAGTTCGACCCGAAGCCGCTGCGGCTCACCGACCTGAAGGCGACGTTCGGGCGCTGGCAGGCCGGGCTCGCGGACGCCGGGTGGAACAGCCTCTACTGGGACAACCACGACCAGCCGCGCGTGGTCTCGCGGTTCGGCGACGACGGCGAGCACCGCCGGGCGTCGGCGAAGGCCCTCGCCACGCTGCTGCACCTGCACCGCGGGACGCCGTACGTCTACCAGGGCGAGGAGCTCGGGATGACGAACGCGCACTTCACGCGGTTCGACCAGTACCGGGACATCGAGTCGGTCAACCACGTCGCGCAGGCCCGGACGCTGACGTCGGCGACGGACGAGCAGCTGCTCGCGGGGCTGGCGGCGATGAGCCGGGACAACGCCCGGACCCCGGTCCAGTGGGACGCCTCGCCGCACGCCGGGTTCACCACCGGCACGCCGTGGCTGGCGGTGAACCCGAACCACGTCGAGGTCAACGCCGAGGCCGAGCGCGCCGACCCGGACTCGGTGTTCCACCACCACCGGCGGCTGATCGAGCTCCGGCACGCCGACCCCGTCGTGGCGCTCGGCGACTTCACCATGCTGCTGCCCGAGGACGAGCAGGTGTACGCGTACACCCGCGCGCTGGACGGCGACGCGCTGCTGGTCGTCGTCAACGTGTCGGGGGAGGAGCGGGCCGTCGACCTCGGCGACGCGTGGCCGCTCGCCCACGACGGCGGCTGGGGCGACCTGGTGCTCGGCACGCACGCGGACGCCGGCGGGCCGACGACGCTGCGGCCGTGGGAGGCGCGGGTGGTGCGGCGGCGCTGAGGGCGCCAACCGGCGCGGGGCGGCTCGGCCCCGCGCCGGCGGCGACCCGGGTCAGCCCTGCACGTCCACCACGACGCGCACCGGGTCCTGCAGCAGGTACGCGCGGAACGGCCGCGGCTCGCCGGTCACGCCGACCAGCGCCTGCGACTGCCCCTCGAACGCGCCCAGGTACACGGCCTCCGCGACGGCGGTGCTTCCCGCGGCGGACAGCGGCTCGCCGATCGGCGCCTCGGTCAGCCCGGTCTCGTACGGCAGGACGGTGCCCTCGACGGTCACGCGCAGCACGGCGTCGCCGGCCACCTCGACGACCTCGTCGCTCGGGTCCGCCACGGCGGCGTCGGTGTACTCGACCCGCCACCCAGGGGTGCCGGTGCCGCCGAGCTCGAGCACGACGCGGTCGAAGCCGTCGTGGTGCCCGACGCGGACGTCGGTCACGGTCAGCGCGGCGTCGGCGGAGGCGTCCGCGGTGTCGGTGCTCGTGTCCGCGGGGAACGGCGGCGCGGCGGCGTCGGCCTGGGCGTCGTCGGCGCCGGTGCCGGGGGCCGCGGACGGGTCCGGCGACGCGGTCGTCGTCGGCTCGGGCTCCGGCGAGGCGGTCACGGTCGTCGTGGTGTCGTCCGAGGCCTCGTCGGCAGTGCCGCCGCAGGCGGCGACGAGGGCGAGCACCGCGACGGCGGTACCGGCGAGCAGCGGGCGGCGGACGGTGCGGGATCGCGTCATGGGCAGCACGCTAAGAGCGAGGGCCGCGCTGGACGGGGACGCGCGCGGCGCGCCCGGTCACGACTCGGTACCGATCACTTGCTGGACGCGTGCACCACGATGTGAGACGGCACCCCTCGGGCGTGACACCGCGGCAGGGGCGGCGTAGTGTCGCTCGCATGCGGACGAACCTCCTCCTCGTAGTACTTCCCGAGCGCGCCGGCTAGAGCCACGCACGGAAGGCTCGTCAGCGCGCGCACCCCTCGACCGGCCCGGATCCTCGGGCCCGAGGGGTTTTTTCGTGCCGACGCAGGCCTCGCGCGGCACCACGCGGCACCAGCCGCCGCAGCAGCACCCGCTCCACCCGCACAGACGCAGGAGACACCGATGGTCCAGGGCCCCCACCCGGCACCGCCCCGCAGGCCGGCCACGCCCGCAGCGCCCGCCGGCGCCCCCGAGCCGCGCGAGCCCGCGCGCCTCGCGGAGGCGGCCGCCGTGCGCGACGCGGCCCGCCCCCGTCCCGTCGTCACCGAGCAGGTCACCGGCGCGCAGTCGATCGTCCGTTCGCTCGAGGAGGCCGGCGCCGAGGTCGTCTTCGGCATCCCCGGCGGCGCGATCCTGCCGACGTACGACCCGCTGATGGACTCCACGAAGCTGCGGCACATCCTCGTGCGGCACGAGCAGGGTGGCGGCCACGCGGCGACGGGCTACGCGCAGGCCACCGGCAAGGTCGGCGTCACGATGGCCACGTCCGGCCCGGGCGCGACCAACCTGGTGACCCCGATCGCCGACGCCAACATGGACTCGATCCCGCTGGTGGCGATCACCGGCCAGGTCGGCGCGTCGCTGATCGGCACGGACGCGTTCCAGGAGGCCGACATCGTCGGCATCACGCTGCCGATCACCAAGCACAACTTCCTGGTGACCGACCCGGACGACATCCCGCGGACCATCGCGGAGGCGTTCCACATCGCCTCGACCGGCCGCCCGGGTCCGGTGCTCGTGGACATCGCGAAGTCGGCGATGCAGACGGACACCACGTTCACCTGGCCGCAGCAGCTGGACCTGCCCGGCTACCACCCGGTGACCAAGCCGCACGGCAAGCAGATCCGCGAGGCCGCCCGGCTGCTGGCCACGGCCCGCCGGCCGGTGCTGATGATCGGCGGCGGCGTGATCCGCTCCGGGGCGTCCACCGAGCTGCGCCGCCTGGTCGACGCGTCCGGCGCCGCCGCGGTCACCACGCTGATGGCCCGCGGCGCGCTGCCCGACACGCACCCGCAGCACCTCGGCATGCCCGGCATGCACGGCACGGTGGCCGCGGTCGCCGCGCTGCAGAAGGCCGACCTGGTCGTGGCGCTCGGCGCGCGGTTCGACGACCGCGTGACCGGCAAGCTGTCGTCGTTCGCGCCGAACGCGACGATCGTGCACGCCGACATCGACCCCGCGGAGATCGGCAAGAACCGCGCGGTGGACGTGCCGATCGTCGGCGACCTGCGCGAGGTCATCGCGGACCTGCTGCCCGAGCTCGCCCGCGAGCAGGCCCACCACGGCAAGCCGGACCTCGAGGCGTGGTGGAAGCAGATCGACTCGTGGCGCGAGACGTTCCCGCTCGGCTACGACGAGCCGACCGACGGTCACCTGGCGCCGCAGCACGTGATCTCCCGGATCGGCGAGATCTCCGGGCCGGAGTCGATCTTCGCCTCCGGCGTGGGCCAGCACCAGATGTGGGCCGCGCAGTTCATCAAGTACGAGCGCCCGAACTCCTGGCTGAACTCGGGCGGCCTCGGGACCATGGGCTTCTCGGTGCCGGCGGCGATGGGCGCGAAGGTCGGCGCCCCGGACCGCACGGTGTGGGCGATCGACGGCGACGGCTGCTTCCAGATGACCAACCAGGAGCTCGCCACCTGCACGATCAACGAGATCCCGATCAAGGTCGCGGTGATCAACAACTCCTCGCTCGGCATGGTCCGGCAGTGGCAGACGCTGTTCTACGAGTCCCGGTACTCGAACACCGACCTGCACACCGGCCACGGCACCATCCACGTCCCCGACTTCGTGAAGCTCGCCGACGCCTACGGCGCGGTCGGCCTGCGCTGCGAGACCGCCGCCGACGTGGACGCGACGATCAAGCGGGCGATGGAGATCGACGACCAGCCCGTCGTCGTGGACTTCACGGTGTCGCGCGACTCGATGGTGTGGCCGATGGTCGCCGCCGGCGTGAGCAACGACGACATCCAGTACGCCCGGGGCATCAGCCCGGCGTGGGACCGCGAAGACTGAAGCGGAGAGAGCAGATCATGAGCCGTCACACCCTCTCCGTCCTCGTGGAGAACAAGCCCGGCGTGCTGACCCGCGTCGCCGGCCTGTTCGCCCGCCGGTCGTTCAACATCCACTCCCTCGCGGTGGGCCCGACCGAGCACGACGAGATCTCGCGCATCACGGTCGTGGTCGACGTCGACGCCCTGCCGCTCGAGCAGGTCACCAAGCAGCTGAACAAGCTGATCAACGTGATCAAGATCGTCGAGCTCGAGGACGCCGCCTCCGTGCAGCGCGAGCTGCTCCTGGTCAAGGTCCGCGCCGAGGGCGCCGTCCGCACCCAGGTGCTCGAGGTCGTCGACCTGTTCCGCGCGCACGTCGTCGACGTCGTGCCGGACACCGTCACCATCGAGGCCACCGGGTCGCCGTCGAAGCTCACCGCGCTGCTCGCGGCGCTGGAGCCGTTCGGCGTCCGGGAGATCGTCCAGTCCGGCATCGTGGCCATCGGCCGCGGGCCCCGCTCCATCACGGACCGCGCGCTCGAGCGCGTCAGCCGGTCCGCCTGACCCCGGCTGCACCCCGCAGCGACCCGCACCACCCCGCACGACTCGCACACACAAGGAGAACCATCGTGGCTGAGCTGTTCTACGACGACGACGCCGACCTGTCGATCATCCAGGGCAAGAAGGTCGCCGTCATCGGCTACGGCAGCCAGGGGCACGCGCACGCGCTGAACCTGCGCGACTCGGGCGTGGACGTCACCGTCGGCCTCCGCGAGGGCTCGGCCTCCCGCGCCAAGGCGGAGAACGAGGGCCTCGCGGTCGCGACCGTGGCCGAGGCCGTCCAGGGCGCCGACGTCGTCGTCATCCTCGCGCCGGACCAGGTGCAGCGGCACATCTACCGCGACGAGATCGCCCCGAACCTGGCCGAGGGTGCGGCCCTGGTGTTCGGCCACGGCTTCAACATCCGGTTCGGCTACATCAAGCCCGAGGCCGGCCACGACATCGTCATGGTCGCGCCGAAGGGCCCGGGCCACCTCGTGCGCCGCGAGTACGTCGACGGCCGCGGCGTGCCGGTGATCGTCGCCGTGGAGCAGGACGCGTCCGGCTCGGCCTGGGACCTCGCGCTGTCCTACGCCAAGGGCATCGGCGGCCTGCGCGCCGCCGGCATCAAGACCACGTTCACCGAGGAGACCGAGACCGACCTGTTCGGCGAGCAGGCGGTGCTGTGCGGCGGCGTCTCCCAGCTGATCCAGTACGGCTTCGAGACCCTGACCGAGGCCGGCTACCAGCCCGAGGTCGCGTACTTCGAGGTGCTGCACGAGCTGAAGCTGATCGTCGACCTCATCTGGGAGGGCGGCATCACCAAGCAGCGCTGGTCCGTCTCCGACACGGCGGAGTACGGCGACTACGTCTCCGGTCCGCGGGTCATCACGCCCGACGTGAAGGAGAACATGAAGGCCGTCCTCGCGGACATCCAGAACGGCGCGTTCGCGGAGCGCTTCATCGCCGACCAGGACGCCGGCGCCCCGGAGTTCAAGGAGCTCCGCGAGAAGGGCCAGAACCACCCGATCGAGCCCGTGGGCCGCGAGCTGCGCAAGCTGTTCGCCTGGGTGAAGCCGTCCGACACGGACTACGTCGAGGGCTCCGCCGCGCGCTGACCTCACGCACGTCGCTCGGGCGCCGAGATAGGGCCTCCGCGCCGAGGTAGGACCGTTCCACGTCCTACCTCGGCGGAACGGACCTATCTCGGCGTCGTCGTTTCCCCGCACGTCCGGGAGGATGGGCCGCATGACCGACGACGCGACCGCCGCCGACAGCACGCACCCCGACGAGATCCTCGCGTTCTGGGAGGTCGCCCGGGTGCGCGCCGGGGTCGTCCGGTTCGCCGCGGTCACCGGGCCCGGCGTGGCGGGCACGCTGGTGCCGCCCTCGTGGTCGTTCGGGGACGACCCGGCCCTCGCCGACGAGCTGCTCGGCCTCGTGCTCGACGGCACCAAGACCGCCACGTCGACGGCGCTGGCGGAGTACGAGGCCGCCGACGAGCCGCTGCCGGTGAAGGGCGACCTGTCGATCGTCACCGACGGCGCCGGCCGCCCGGGCGCGCTCATCCGCACCACCCGCGTCGAGACGCTGCCGTTCGACCAGGTCGACGGCGGCTTCGCCGCCGCGGAGGGGGAGGGCGACCGCACGCTCGCGTCCTGGCGCGCGGAGCACGAGCGGTACTGGCGCCGGGTGCTCGCGCCGCTGGGCGCGGAGTTCGCCGCGACCATGCCGGTCGTGACGGAGCGGTTCGAGCTGCTCTACCCGCGGCCCGGCGACCGGTCGGCCGCACCTGCGCCGTCCGAGGCCTGAGACGACCGTCCCGGTTCGTAAGACGAGCACCTAGGGTGGCGGGCATGGCGCAGCGGATCAACCTGGCGGTCGTCGCGGGTGACGGCATCGGCACGGAGGTCGTGGAGCAGGGGCTCCTCGCCCTCGACGCGGCCCTGTCCGGCTCGGGCAGCACGGTCACCACGACCGACTACGACCTGGGCGCGCGCCGCTGGCACGCGACCGGCGAGACGCTGACCGACGCGGACCTCGAGGCGATCCGCTCGCACGACGCGATCCTGCTCGGCGCGATCGGCGACCCGAGCGTCCCGTCCGGCGTGCTGGAGCGCGGCCTGCTGCTCAAGCTGCGGTTCGCGCTGGACCACTACGTGAACCTGCGCCCCGCCAAGCTGTTCCCGGGGGTGGCCTCGCCGCTCGCGAACCCGGGGGAGGTCGACTTCGTGGTCGTCCGCGAGGGCACCGAGGGCCCGTACGTCGGCAACGGCGGCGCGATCCGCGTCGGCACCCCGCACGAGGTCGCCAACGAGGTCAGCGTCAACACCGCCTTCGGCGTCGAGCGGGTCGTGCGCGACGCGTTCGCCCGCGCGAACGCCCGGCCCCGCCGCAAGCTCACGCTCGTGCACAAGCACAACGTCCTCGTGCACGCCGGCCACCTGTGGCGCCGCACCGTCGAGGCCGTGAACGCCGAGTTCCCGGACGTGACGGTCGACTACCTGCACGTCGACGCCGCGACGATCTTCCTGGTCACCGACCCGGCCCGGTTCGACGTCATCGTGACCGACAACCTGTTCGGCGACATCCTCACCGACCTCGCCGGCGCGATCGTCGGCGGCATCGGCCTGGCCGCGTCCGCGAACATCAACCCGGACCGCACCGCGCCGAGCATGTTCGAGCCGGTGCACGGGTCCGCCCCGGACATCGCCGGGCAGGGCAAGGCCGACCCCACCGCGACGGTGCTGTCCGTCGCCCTGCTGCTCGACCACCTGGGCGAGCGCGACGCCGCCGCCCGGGTCGAGGCCGCCGTCGCGGCCGACGTGGCGGAGCGCGCCGGCCGAGTACGGTCGACGGCCGAGGTGGGCAAGGACCTCGCCGCGCGCATCGCCGGCTAGACCCGCCCGCGCGGAGCGCAGTGCCGCGCTACCCGCCGACCCACCGAAGGCCGTCGCCCAGGTACCGTCAGATCAGACTCCTGGTGAAAGGCCGCAACTCATGAGCACCTCCGACACGACCGACCTCGCCGCGACGTTCGAGGTCCGTCCCACCGACGCCCCGACGCCCGACGCCGAGCGGGAGTCGCTGCTCGCCACGCCGAAGTTCGGCACCGTGTTCACCGACCACATGGCGCGCGTCTCCTGGACGCAGGGCCTCGGCTGGCACGACCGCCGGGTCGAGAAGTACGGCCCGCTGCTGATGGACCCCGCGACCGCGGTGCTGCACTACGCCCAGGAGATCTTCGAGGGGCTCAAGGCGTACCGGCACGAGGACGGGTCCGTCTGGACGTTCCGCCCGTGGGCCAACGCCGAGCGCCTGCAGCGCTCCGCCCGCCGGCTCGCGCTGCCCGAGCTGTCGACCGAGGACTTCCTCGCGTCGGTGACCGCGCTCGTGCGGACCGACGAGGCCTGGGTGCCGTCGGGGGAGGAGACCAGCCTCTACCTGCGGCCGTTCATGTACGCGTCGGAGGCGTTCCTGGGCGTGCGGCCGTCGCTGCAGGCCGAGTACCTCGTGATCGCGTCGCCGGTCGGCTCGTACTTCGCGGGCGGCGTGAAGCCCGTGTCGATCTGGGTGTCCGAGGACTACGCGCGCGCCGCGGCCGGCGGCACGGGCGCGGCCAAGTGCGGCGGCAACTACGCCGCGAGCCTGCTCCCGCAGCAGGAGGCGCACGCGCACGGCTGCGAGCAGGTGTGCTTCCTCGACGCGGCCACCGGCACGCTGCTCGAGGAGCTCGGCGGGATGAACGTGTTCGTGGTGCACGCCGACGGCTCCGTGGCGACCCCGCGGCTGACCGGCTCGATCCTCGAGGGCGTGACGCGCTCCTCGATCCTGCAGCTGCTGACCGAGGACGGCCGCGAGGTCTCCGAGCGGGACATCCCGCTGGCCGAGCTGCTCGCCGGCCTGCGCGACGGCAGCGTCGCCGAGGTGTTCGCCTGCGGCACCGCCGCGGTCGTGACCCCGATCGGCCGCCTCGCGGGCGGCGACTTCGACGAGACGGTGGGCGACGGCAGCGCCGGCCCGGTCATGCAGAGCATCCGGCAGCGCCTCACCGACATCCAGTACGGCCGCGCCGCCGACCCGCACGGCTGGATGCACCGCCTGGTGTGACCCCGGGCGTCGGCCCCGTCCCGCACGGTGGACGGGGCTGACGCCGGGCGTGACGTGTGCCACGATGAGGCCATGTCCGCCCCGCGACCGATCGTCATCGCCTAGCGCGTCCGCCCCACCCCCGCGGACGCGCCGACCTCCCGAACCCGGGGGGTCTTTTTGTTGCTCGACCCTGCCCGCCCACCCGGCGCGCACCACCGGCAGCTCGCCTCGTCCCCTCGCCGAGAGAAGCACCCCCGTGACCGAGCCCACCGCCCCCGACGCCCCCGCCACGCTGCCCCGCGGCGGAGCGGCCCACCCCGCCGCCGGCGGGCCCGCGGCGTTCGACGTCTACGACACCACGCTGCGCGACGGCGCCCAGCAGGAGGGCATGAACCTGTCGGTCGCCGACAAGCTCGCGATCGCCCCGCTGCTGGACGAGCTCGGCGTCGGCTACATCGAGGGCGGCTGGCCGGGCGCGATCCCCAAGGACACCGAGTTCTTCGCCCGCGCGGCCAAGGAGCTCGACCTTCGGCACGCCGTGCTCGCGGCGTTCGGCGCGACCCGCAAGCCCGGCGTGCGCGCGTGGGACGACCCGCAGCTCCGGGCGCTGCTCGACTCCGAGGCGCCCGTCGTCACGCTCGTCGCCAAGTCCGACTCCCGGCACGTCGAGCGCGCGCTGCGCACCACCCGCGAGGAGAACCTCGCGATGGTGGCCGACTCCGTGCGGCTGCTCGCGGGCGAGGGCCGCCGGGTCGTCGTGGACGCCGAGCACTTCTTCGACGGGTTCCGGTTCGACCCGGCGTACGCGCGGGACGTCGTGCTCGCGGCGGTCGAGGCGGGCGCGGAGACGGTCGTGCTGTGCGACACCAACGGCGGCATGCTGCCGTCCCACGTCACCGAGGTCGTCCGCGACCTTCGCGCCGCGCTCGGCACCGCCGACCCGCTGACCCGGCTCGGCGTGCACGCGCACAACGACTCCGGCTGCGCGGTCGCGAACTCGCTCGCCGCCGTCGAGGCCGGCGCCGTGCACGTCCAGGGGACCGTCAACGGCTACGGCGAGCGCACCGGCAACGCCGAGCTGCTGTCCGTCGTCGCGAACCTCGAGCTGAAGACCGGCCGCAGCGTGCTGGTGCCCCCGGCGGACGGGGGCGGGCTCGCGGAGATGAGCCGGATCGCCCACCAGATCAGCGAGATCACCAACATCGCGCCCTTCGCCCGCCAGCCGTACGTCGGCGTCAGCGCGTTCGCGCACAAGGCCGGCCTGCACGCCTCGGCGATCCGGGTGGACCCCGACCTGTACCAGCACATCGACCCGCAGCAGGTCGGCAACGACATGCGGATGCTGGTGTCCGAGATGGCCGGCCGCGCGTCGATCGAGCTCAAGGGCCGCGAGCTCGGCTTCGACCTGGCCGGCCAGGACGAGGTGCTGACCCGGGTCACCAACCGGGTCAAGGACGCCGAGGCGCAGGGCTACACGTACGACGCCGCCGACGCGTCGTTCGAGCTGCTGCTCGCCGAGGAGGTCGACGGCGCCCGGCCGGCGTACTTCCGGGTCGAGTCGTGGCGGACGATCGTCGAGCGCGCGGGCTCCCGCGGCACGCCCGCCACCGCCGAGGCCACGGTCAAGCTGCACGCGGGCGGCGAGCGGATCGTCGCGACCGGCGAGGGCAACGGGCCGGTCAACGCCCTCGACCACGCCCTCCGGCTCGCGCTGCAGCGGGTGTACCCGGAGCTGGCCGCGTTCGAGCTCATCGACTTCAAGGTGCGCATCCTCGACGCGATGCACGGCACCGACGCGGTGACCCGGGTGCTGATCGAGACCTCCGACGGGCAGACCGCGTGGAGCACCGTCGGTGTGGGGCCGAACCTCATCGAGGCGTCGTGGGAGGCGCTGACGGACTCGGCGATCTGGGGCCTGCGGAACCGGGGGATCGCGCCGCGCTGACGGGGCGGACCCCGCCGAGTCTCCCTTCCGCGACTGCGCGACCGTCTCCCGCGAGAGGCGCGTCGTGCAGGCTCGCCGCCGCCGCCGCCCGCCACCGCCGCCGCCGTGCGCCGCCGCCGCCCGCCACCGCCTCGCGCCCGGGCGCGTCCCGCAATAGCGTGACCGCCACGGGACGTCCCGGGGGAGGGAGGCGCCGATGTCGGGGCCCGCACCTGCGCGGACGCCCGCGGCCGACCGCTCGCCGGCGTGGCCGTGGCTGCTGGTCCTCGTGCTCGCGGTGGCGGCCGGCGTGCTGCTCGCCTGGCGCCCGTGGGCCGCGTCCGGCGGCCCACGGCCCGACGTGACCCCGGCCGCGGCCACCTCCTCGCCGAGCCCGGCGGCCGAGCCGTCGCCGCCGGGCGGGACGACGGCGCCCGGGGCGTTCGACGGCGCCACCGCCGCCGCGCTGTTCCTCACCGACGCCGAGCTCGCCGAGGCGGTGCCGATGGCGGACGGCATGAGCCTGACCGACGTCGACGGGGCGCAGTGGGGCCTGCCCGTGCTGTCCACCGTGGACCCGCCGTCCTGCACGCCGGCCGTCACGATCGTCGACGAGGAACCCGCGGCCTACCTGCGCCGGTTCGCCAGCGACGACACCGTCACGGTGGTCCAGTCGGTCGCCGTGCTGCCGGACGCGGCGACGGCGCAGGAGGCGTTCGATGCGCTGGTGGAGACCCTCGGGTCGTGCGGCACGTACCAGCAGTCGAGCCCGGGGACCGACGGCGGTGCCTGGACGGCGGGACCGCCGACGACCGAGCGCGGGGCCGTGTCGACGGTGGTGCGCCGGCTGACCCTCACCGCCGAGGGCGCGTCGAGCCCCGAGGTCGAGGTGACCGCGCTCGCGGGCAACGCCCTCGTGACGACCAGCGCGTCGGGCGTCGACCCGGGCACCGACCCGGCGGACCCGACCGCGCTGGCTGGCGTGGCGCGGAGCAGCGCCGAGCGGGCGCTGGCCGGGCTGGGCTGAGCGCCCGCCCACCGGGCGCGCCCGCGCGACCGGGGTGGGCCGACCCGGCGCCCGCGGGCGAGGATGGCGCCATGAGCGAGACACGGACGGTGGCGGTGCTCGGCACCGGGATCATGGGCGCGGCGATGGCGCGGAACCTGCTCCGGGCGGGGCACGCGGTGCGGGTCTGGAACCGCAGCCGGGACAAGGCGGAGCCGCTGGCCGCCGACGGCGCCGCGGTCGCGGGCACGCCGGCCGAGGCGGTCGAGGGCGCCGAGGTGGTCCTGACGATGCTGCACGACGGGCCCGCCGTGGCCGAGGTGATCCGGCAGGCGGGTCCCGGGCTGCGCCCCGGCGTCGTGTGGCTGCAGTCGACGACCGTCGGGGTCGACGACACCCCGGCGCTCGCGGCCCTCGCCGGCGAGCTCGGCGTCACGTTCGTCGAGGCGCCGGTGTCCGGCACCCGGCAGCCCGCCGAGGCGGGGACGCTCGTGGTGATCGCGGCGGGGCCGACGGACGTCCGGGACGTGGTCGCGCCGGTGCTCGACGCGATCGGCGCGCGCACCGTGTGGACGGGCGAGGACGCCGCCGCCGGCTCCGCGACCCGGCTCAAGCTCGTGGTGAACAGCTGGGTGATCACGGTCGCGAACGCGGCGGGCGAGGTGCTCGCCCTCGCCGAGGCGCTCGGCGTCGAGCCGGACCGGTTCTTCGAGGTGCTCGACGGCGGCCCGCTCGACACGCCGTTCCTGCGGGTCAAGACCGACCTGGTCCGCGAGAACCGGCTCAGCCCGGCCGCGTTCGCCGTGGGCACGTCGGGCAAGGACGCGCGGCTCATCGTCGCGGCGGCGCGGGAGCGCGGGCTGCGGCTCGACGGGGCGGAGGCGTTCGCGGCGCGGCTGGACCGCGCGGCGGCGCAGGGGCGCACCGACGAGGACATGGCGGCGACGTACTACACGTCGACGGAGGGCTGAGCGGCTGCCCCCCCGGACGAGTGGAAGATCCGGCCCGACACGCCCCGGCGTGTCGGGCCGGATCTTCCACTCGACGGTTCCAAGGGGAGAAATCCGCGTGCACCTGCGCACCGCCGCCCCGTACCGTCGCCCGCATGGGAACGCTGATCAGCGCGGCCGCCGCGGCCGCCGCACGCCCCCGGTCCGCCTGAGCGCGGCCGGACGTCCGACCGGTCGCCGCCTCTGGATGCCCCGAGCACCCGGAGCCGGGCCGCACCCCACCCCGCCCCTCCGGGTGCTCCGTCCTGCCATGCGACTGGAGCACCTCCCGTGCGACACCCCCACGGCGGCCGGCACGAGCTCGGCCAGAACCTCCTGCACCACGCCCCGACCGTCGACGCCGTCGTCCGCCTGGTCGGTGCGACCGACGGACCCGTCCTGGAGATCGGCGCGGGCGAGGGCGCGCTGACCCGGCCCCTGGCGGGCCTCGGCCGCGACCTGCTCGCGGTCGAGGTCGACCCGCGGCGCGCCGATCGGCTCCGCGCCCGGGCGCCCGGCGTCGCCGTGCTGTGCGCGGACGCGCTGCGCGTGCCGCTCGACCGGCCCGTGGTGGTCGGCAACATCCCGTTCCACCTGACCACCCCGCTGCTGCGCCGGCTGCTGCACCACGGCCGGTGGCGGCACGCCGTGCTGCTCACCCAGTGGGAGGTCGCCCGCAAGCGGGCCGGTGTCGGCGGCCGCACGCTGCTCACGGCGCAGACCGACCCGTGGTTCGAGGTCGCCCTGCACGGCCGCGTGCCCGCGGACGCGTTCCGCCCGCGGCCGTCCGTCGACGGCGGGCTGCTGACCGTGGCCCGGCGTGAGCGGCCGCTCGTCGACCCGGAGCAGCGGCCGGCGTACCAGCGGTTCGTCGCCGCCGTGTTCACCGGCCCGGGGCGCGGCCTGGACCAGGTGCTCGCCCGCGCCGCAGGCGTGCCGGTCGGGACGGCCCGGCGGGCGCTGGCGGCCGCGGGCGTGCCGGCCCGCGCGCTGCCCCGGGACGTGCGGCCGGAGCAGTGGGCGCGGCTGTGGCAGGCGCTGGGTGGGGTCGAACCCCGGCGACCGCGCCGGTGAGGGGCCTAGGATCGGGATCGTGCGTGGCGAGTACAAGGTCCCCGGCGGCAAGCTCGTGGCAGCGGACGTGGAGGTGGCAGGCGGCGCGCTCACCGAGGTGAGCGTCAGCGGCGACTTCTTCCTCGAACCCGACGCCGCCCTCGCGGTCATCGACGAGTCCCTGCGCGGCCGGCCCGCCGACGCGCGGGTCGCCGACCTGACGACGGCGATCGAGGACGGCCTGCGCCGCGCCGAGGCCGACGGCCGGTTCGACGCGCCGGTGCAGATGGTCGGGTTCAGCGCGGAGGCGGTCGCGATCGCGGTGCGCCGCGCGCTGGGCCACGCGACGTCCTGGCAGGACCACACGTTCGAGGTCATCCACCCCGGCCCGCTGCCGCCCGCGGTGCTGGGTGCGCTCGACCAGGTGCTGACCGAGGAGCTCGCCGCGGGCCGCCGGGGGCCGACGCTGCGGTTCTGGGAGTGGGACGAGCGCGCCGTGTTCATCGGCTCGTTCCAGTCGCTGCGCAACGAGGTCGACCCGGAGGGCGTCGCGAAGCACGACGTCACCGTCGTCCGGCGGATCTCCGGCGGCGGCGCCATGTTCATGGAGGCCGGCAACTGCATCACGTTCTCGCTCGTGGTGCCGGCGTCGCTCGTCGACGGGCTGTCGTTCGAGCAGTCCTACCGGTTCCTCGACGACTGGGTGATCGGCGCGCTCGGCGACGTCGGCGTCCGGGCGACGTTCTCCGGGCTGAACGACATCGCCTCCCCGGCGGGCAAGATCGCCGGCTCGGCGCAGAAGCGGCTGGCCGGCGGCGCCGTGCTGCACCACATGACGATGGCCTACGACATCGACGCCGACAAGATGCTCGAGGTGCTGCGGATCGGCCGCGAGAAGCTCTCCGACAAGGGCACGACCAGCGCGAACAAGCGGGTCGACCCGGTGCGGTCGCAGACGGGCCTGCCGCGCGAGCAGGTCATCGACGCGTTCATCGCGCACTTCCGGTCCCGGTACCGGACGGTCGACGGCGAGCTGCGCCCGGAGGAGCTCGAGCGGGCGCAGCAGCTCGTCGAGGAGAAGTTCGGCAACCCGGAGTGGACCGCCCGCGTCCCGTGACGACCAGGGTCGCCTCGGGGACGTCCCCGATGCGCGGGGCGTCGCCGGTACGCCAGGCTGGTGCCGTGAAGATCCTGCTCAACCTCATCTGGCTGCTGTTCGGCGGGCTGTGGCTCGCGCTCGGCTACGTGCTCGCGGGGATCATCTGCTGCGTGCTGATCGTGACGATCCCGTTCGGCGTCGCGTCGTTCCGCATGGCGTCGTACGCGCTGTGGCCGTTCGGCCGCACGATCGTCGACCGGCCGACCGCCGGCGCGATGTCGACGATCGGCAACGTCATCTGGATCCTGGTGGCCGGCTGGTGGCTCGTCATCGGGCACCTCACGACGGCGCTGGCGCAGGCGATCACGATCGTCGGCATCCCGCTCGCCGTCGCGAACCTCAAGATGATCCCGGTGTCGCTGGTGCCGCTCGGCAAGGAGATCGTGCCGACCGACCGGGCGTTCACCGCGTACGGGCACTGACCCGGTAGGACCGTCGGCGAGGTCAGCCCGCCGCGGACCGCAGCACCGCGACGAGCGCGGCGACGCCGAGCACCGTCGTCGCGGCGGCCGTGGTGCCGAGCGCCGCCCCGCCGGGCGTGCGGGCGCCGAGCGGGACCGGAGCGCCCGGGCCGCGGTCGGGGTGCGCGTCGTCGACGACCCCCGCCCACGACGCCGCGCGACGCACGCCGGCCCGGTCCAGGGCGAGCGCGCCGAGCAGCCCGGCGGCGACGAGCACCCAGACCAGCGGCCCGGACCACGGCTCCAGCACCCGGCCGGCGACCAGCGAGCCGACGGCGACGGACAGCGAGGTCCGGCGCCAGGCCAGCGCGGTGCGCTCGGGCTGCGCCCCGGGCGGCGGGGCGGCGGCGTGGGCGGACCCGGGCCCCGCCCCGGCGCCATCGGCCCCGCTCACCGCACCAGCAGCCCGACGAGCACCAGGACCCCCGCCAGCGCCACCCCGGCGGCGAGCGGCCCGCTGAACGCCGGCGCGGGCAGCGGCCGCCGCTCGCGCAGCGCCCGCTCGGCGCGCGCCCAGCCGACCCACGCCTGCACCGGCGCGAGGATGCCGAGCGCGATGAGCAGCACCGCGGCCGCGAGGCGCAGGTGCGGCTCGACGGGCAGGTGCAGCGCCTCCAGCGCGACGCCGCCGGCCAGCAGGGCGAGCGCGGTCCGGACCCAGGCGAGGAAGGTCCGCTCGTTCGCGAGCGAGAACCGGCCGTCGGGCTCGGTGCCGCGGGCGTAGACGCGCCGCGGGAACCGGCGGTCGGGCGATGTGGTCACGCGGCCGGGCCCGGGTCCGCGGCGGGCGCCGGGTCCGCAGTCGGCGCCGGGCGCGCCCCGAACACCGCCGTCCCGACCCGGACCATCGTCGCGCCCTCCGCGACGGCGGCCTCCAGGTCCCGGCTCATGCCCATCGACAGCTCGACCGCGTCGGCCGTGCCGGCCTCGCCGCTCCCGGCCACCTTGTCCCGCAGGTCGCGCAGCGCGGCGTAGCCGGCCCGGACGACGCGCTCGTCGGGGGAGTTGGCGCCGACGGTCATGAACCCGCGCAGCCGCAGCCGGTCGTGCCCCGCGACGGCGCGCACCACGTCGAGCGCGTCCTGCGGGGCGGCGCCGTGCTTGGTCGGCTCCCCGGAGACGTTCACCTGCACCAGCACGTCGAGGGTGCGGTCGGCGTCGGCGCACCGGCGCGCGAGCCGCTCCGCCAGCGCGGGGGAGTCGACGCTCTGCACGCAGGTGGCCCAGCGCAGGGCGGCGTTCACCTTGTTGGACTGCAGCGGGCCGATCAGGTGCAGCTCGGGCGCGAGGTCCGCGAGCCCGGGCGCCTTGGCGACGAGCTCCTGCACCCGGTTCTCGCCGAGCAGCACCCGCCGGGCCGCGCCGGCCGTGGTGGCGGCGCCGGCGATGTCGGCGAGCACGGCGGCCCGCACGGTCGCGGCGTCCTGCGTCTTGGTGGCCAGCAGCAGCCGCACGGAGCCCGCGGGCCGGCCGGCGGCGGACTCCGCGGCGGCGATCCGGGCGCGGACCCGCGCCAGCCGCTCCGCCAGCTCGGTGGCCCCCGTGGTCATGTGCCCGACCCTAACCGGTGGCCGCGGCGCGCCCGTCCGCGGCCCGCGCGGGGTCCGGGTCGCCCGCGGCCGCCGCGTACCGGCCCGCCAGCTCCCGGGCCGCGGCCCGCAGCTCCGGCGGCCCGACGACCGTCATCGGCACGTCGAACAGCCCGAACCACGCCGCCAGCCCGCCCCAGGACCACGCCCCGGCGACGACCCGCGACCGCCGCTCGTCGAGCGGCTCCACCACGTCGGCCGGCCCGGCCCAGCGCGCGACGACCGGCGCCGGCGCCTCGAGCACGGCCTCGCCGCGGCACGGCTGGTACCCACCCGCGAGCTGCCGCTGCAGGTACGCGGCGACGTCGGGCGCCGGGAGGGTGCGGCGCTCGAACCGCGGCCCGGTCGGCGTGCGCGGGTGCAGCCGGTCGACGCGGAACGTGCGCCAGTCGGCGCGGTCGAGGTCCCACGCGACCAGGTACCAGCGCCGGCCCCGGGTGGCCAGGTGGTGCGGCTCGACGCGGCGGGGCGGGCCGTCGGCCGTCGTGCTGCCGTCGCCCGACCGGTAGTCGAACCGCAGCACCTCCCGCGCGCGGATCGCGGCGCCGACGACCATGAGCCGCTCGGTGTCGACGTGCTCCTCCTCGGGGTCGGCGGGCCGGCGCACCGCGACCAGGTCCAGCCCCTCGACCCGCGCCCGCAGCCGGGCGGGCAGCACCTGGCGCAGCGTCGCGAGCGCGCGGGCCGCGGCGTCGTCCAGGCCGTCGACGCCGGTCGTGGCGGTCTGCAGCGCGACGGTGAGGGCGACCACCTGCTCGTCGTCGAGCATGAGCGGCGGCATCGCGGTCCCGGCGGCCAGCCGGTAGCCGCCGTCGGGCCCCTTCGTCGCGTGGACCGGGTAGCCGAGCGCGCGCAGCCGGTCGACGTCCCGGCGCACCGTCCGCGGGCTCACGCCCAGCCGGTCCGCCAGCACGAGGCCGGGCCAGTCGCGCCGGGTCTGCAGCAGGGAGAGCAGCGCCAGCAGCCGCGACGAGGGCGTCGTCGCGGCGTCGTCGGCCAGGTCCGGGATCGCCGTCATGAGATCCAGTCTGCTCCCGGTAGCGGACGGGATCTGACCGCTACCCGGACGACGGTGGTGCCATGACGACCAGAGGGGAACCCGCCATGATCCGCACCAGGGGACTGACCAAGGACTTCGCCGGGGGGAAGGGGCCGACCGTGCACGCGGTGCGCGGCCTCGACCTGGACATCGCGCCCGGGGAGCTCGTCGCCGTGCTCGGCCCGAACGGCGCCGGCAAGACCACCACGATCCGGATGCTCACCACGCTCATCGCGCCGACGGCCGGCACGGCGCAGGTCGCCGGGTCGGACATCGCCCGCGAGCCCGGGACCGTGCGCCGCCGGATCGGCTACGTCGGCCAGGGCAACGGCGCGGGCCACTCCCAGCGGGCGCTGGACGAGCTGGTCGTGCAGGGGACGATCTACGGCCTCGACCGGCGGGACGCGCGCCGGCGGGCCGCCGAGCTCATGGCCCAGCTGGACCTCGAGCCGCTCGCGCGCCGCAAGGTCTCGGACCTGTCCGGCGGGCAGCGCCGCCGGCTCGACGTCGCGCTCGGGCTCGTGCACGCGCCCCGGCTGCTGTTCCTCGACGAGCCGTCGACCGGGCTCGACCCGCACAACCGCGCCAACCTGTGGGAGCACATCCTCCGGCTGCGCGAGCGGCACGAGATGACCGTCGTGCTCACCACGCACTACCTGGACGAGGCCGACCAGATGGCCGAGCGCGTCGTGGTGGTCGACGACGGGCGGATCATCGCCGACGACACCGCGGCCGCGCTCAAGCACACGCTCGCGGGGGACCGGCTGGTGCTCGCCGCCGCGGCTCCCGGGGACGCCCCCGCGCTCGCGGAGCTCGTCGCCCGGGCGCCCGGCGCGCGGGACGTCGAGGTCGACGGGGCCGAGGTCCGCGCCCGCGTGGCGGACGCCCCGACCGCGCTGCCCGCCGTGCTCGCCGAAGCGGCCGCGCGCGGCCTCGCCGTCGCCCGGGCGGAGGGGCACCAGCCCACGCTCGACGACGTGTTCCTGACCCTCACCGGCCGCAGCCTCCGTGAGGAGGGCGCGCGGCCGTCCGACGCCGAGGAGGTGGCGGCATGACCGCCATGACCGCCCGCACCGCACCCGCCGAGACGCTGCCCGCCCGCGAGGCCGCCCGCTCCTGGTGGGGCGACGCCTGGCTGGTGATGTCCCGCGAGCTCCTGCCGACCGTGCGGGACCCGTTCTCCGTCGTGTTCGGGCTCATCCAGCCGGTGGTGTTCCTCGGGCTGTTCGGCCCGCTGCTCGCCGGCTCCGTGGGCGACGGGCTGCCCGGCGGGGACGTGTGGGCGTGGTTCGTGCCCGGGATCCTCGTGATGACGACCCTGTTCGGCACGTCGACCACCGGCGCGAACCTGCTGTTCGAGATGCAGACCGGCGCGCACGAGCGGCTGCTCGTCACGCCGCTGGCCCGGTCCGCGCAGCTGGTCGGTCGGTCCTGGAAGGAGATGGTGCCGATCGTCGCGCAGTCGGTGGTCGTGGTCGCCGTCATGCTGCCGTTCGGGTTCTCGTTCAGCCCGGCCGGCGCGGTCCTGGGGCTGGTCCTGCTCGCGGTGTTCGGCGTCGGGATCGGGTCGCTGTCCTACGCGCTGGCGATCGCCGTCCGGAAGCAGGACTGGATGTTCTGGGCGGTGCAGCAGACGCTGCTGTTCCCGCTGCTGATCCTGTCCGGGATGCTGCTGCCGCTCGAGACCGGGCCGCGGTGGATGCAGGTCGCCGCGGACGTGAACCCGCTGCGGTACGTGGTGGACGCCGAGCGCGCGCTGTTCGCCGGGGACCTCGCGTCCGCGACGGTGGCGTGGGGCGCGGTGGCGGCGGTGGCGACCGCGGCGCTCGGGCTGCTGGTCGGCGTGCGGACGCTGGCGCGCAGCGCACGGTAGGGGATCGCGGGCGGGCGGCGGCGGCGTCAGCCGCGGGCGATGTCCGCCACCGTCGCCGCCGTGAGCCGGATCAGGTCGTCCGGGGCCAGCTCGACGTCGAGGCCCCGGCGACCGCCGGACACGAACACGGTGTCGAACAGCTGCACGGTCTCGTCGACGACGGTCGGGTGCGGGGTCTTCTGGCCGAGCGGGGAGATGCCGCCGACGACGTACCCGGTCGCGCGCTCGGCGGCGGCCGGGTCCGCCATGACGGCCTTCTTGCCGCCGACCGCCTGGGCCAGCGCCTTGAGGTCGAGCTTCCCGGCGACGGGCACGACGGCGACGGTGAGCGTGCCGTCGACCGACGCCATGAGGGTCTTGTAGACCTGCTCGGGGTCGATGCCCAGCACCTCGGCGGCCTCCAGGCCGTAGCCGACGGTGCTGCGCGGGTCGTGCTCGTAGGCGTGCGCGGTGTGCGGTACCCCGGCGGCGGCCAGCGCGACCAGCGCGGGCGTCCCGGACGGCGGCTGCTTGCGGCTCACGGGCCCAGCCTAGGGGCGGTGCTGCTAGCGTCGGGGCAGCACGGGAGTCCGGTGAGCCGGGCTGAGAGGGAGTACTCGAACTCCGACCGTAGAACCTGATCTGGATCATGCCAGCGCAGGGAGCGACATCTCGCAGGATGCCGGGCACCCGTCCGCCGTCCTCCCGTGCTGAGACCGACCAGCACAGGAGGACGCATGATCCCGACACCCTCGACGCAGCCCGGGCCCGCCGGGGCGGCCGACCTGGTGGCCGACCCGCTCCGCTTCGGGGTCGGCGCCCGCGTGACCGTGGCGGTGATGTCCGACCGGTACGCCGAGGTGATCCTCGGGGCGCTGGCGGGCGTCGCGACCGACGGGCTCGTGGTGGACACGGGCGACGTGAGCACCTACGTCGGCGGCCACGAGGCGGACCTGCTGCGGTACCTCACCGACCTGGTCGACGCGGTGGCCGCCACCGGCGAGCACGCGGCCGTCACGCTGCACCTGTCCCGCGGCTGCCCGGGCGAGGTCGTGTGCGAGCTCCCCGGTGGCGCGGGCCCGCGCGCGGTGGCGCTGCCCCCGGGCCGGCGCACGGGCCGCTCCGGGGCGGCGGAGTGGGCGCTCTACCCGCTGGCCGACGACGTCCGGGCCGGGGTCGAGCCCGACCACATGCGCGACATCGAGGCGGCGATCGACCTGGCGCGGACGACCGGGACGTTCCGCGGCTCCGAGCACTTCGTGACCCGGCTCGAGGGCGACGTCGGCGCGCTCGTCGAGACGGTCGTCGGCGCCTGGGCGCGGGTCGGCCGCGGCGTGCAGCACGTGACCAGCCACGTCACGGTCTCGCTCAACAGCCCGACCCGGTCCCGTGGCTGACGGCGTCGGGGGCGGGCGGCGGCGCGAGCCGCTCGCGCTGAAGGACATCGTGCTCATGGTGGTGCTGGGCGTGGTGTTCGGGTTCCTGTACTGGGCGCTCGTGCAGGCGTGGAACGGCCTCGCGGTGCTCATGGGCCCGGCGGGCGACCTCGCGCAGCACGTGCTGCTCGGCGGCTGGCTGCTCGTGGCGCCGATCGCGATCGCGATCATCCGGCGGCCCGGCGTGGGGGTGATCGCCGAGGTGCTGGCCTCCGTCGTCGAGGTGGTGTTCCTCGGGTCGCCGGTGGGGCCGCTGCTGCTCGTCGCGGCGCTGCTGCAGGGCCTGGGCAGCGAGATCCCGTTCGCGCTCGGCCGGTACCGGCGGTTCGGCTGGGCCCGGTTCGCCGTCTCGGGGCTGCTCGGCGCGACGCTCGTGTTCGCGTGGTCGGCGTTCCGGTTCGGCTGGTTCGGGCAGGACGTGCTCGTGCTGCGGCTGGTGCTGCAGGCCGCGTCGGGCGTGGTCCTGGGCGGGCTGCTGGCGAAGGTGGTCGTCGACGCCCTCCACCGCACCGGGGTGCTGGACGGGTTCGCGATCGGGCGCGCGGCGGCGGCCGAGCGCCCGGTGGTCCAGCGCCGTGCTGGCTGAGGGCGGCGCCGCGGGTGCCGTGCTGCAGGTGACCGGCCTCGAGGCGGTCCTGGACGGCGGCGCGGGCGTGGGCCCGGTCGACCTGCGGCTCGCCCCGGGGGAGCAGGTGCTCGTGCTCGGGCCGTCGGGGGCCGGCAAGTCGACGCTGCTGCGGTGCCTGCACGGCGCGGTGCCGCACGCCGTGCCCGCCCGGGTGTCGGGGGAGGTCGTCGTCGCCGGCCGCGCGGTCGCGGAGCACGGCGTCGCGGCGCTCGCGGACGTGGTCGGCGTGCTCGCCCAGGACCCCGAGACCGGCGTGTGCCTGTCCGACGTCGCGGACGAGGTGGCGTTCCCGCTAGAGAACCTCGGGACGCCGCCCGCCGCGATCGGCCCGGCGGTCGCCGCGGCGCTCGGCGCGGCGGGCGCCGCGCACCTGGCGGGCCGGCGCACGGACGCGCTGTCCGGCGGCGAGCTGCAGCGGGTCGCCCTGGCCGCGGCCGTGGTGGCCCGGCCCCGGCTGCTGCTGCTCGACGAGCCGACGTCCCTGCTGGACGCGGACGGCGTGGCGGCGGTGCGGGCGGCGCTGGCGGCGGCCCGGGAGTCGACCGGGGCGGCCTGCGTGCTGGTCGAGCACCGGCTGGACGCGCTCGCCGGGGACGCCGGCGTCGCCGGGCTGCCGGGCAGGTGGGTCGTGCTCTCGGCCGACGGCCGGGTCACGCACGACGGCCCGGCGGCGCAGGTGGCGCGGGACGCCGGGCCGGAGTTGCTCGCGCGCGGGTGCTGGCTGCCGGAGGACGTGGAGCTGGCGGCGGCGCTCGGGGGAGCGGTCGCAGGGCCCGGGCTGCGCGACCGGGTGCTCGCCCTGGCTTCGACGGCCCCGCCGGCGCGCGGCGCCGGGTGCGACGGGGTCACCGGCCCGCGGCGGGAGGTGCTGCTCGCGGCGCGGGGCCTGGCAGTCGGCCGGGGACCCCGCGGCCGGCGTGGGCGGCGCGGGCCGGCGCCGGAGCCGGTGCTCCGCGGCGTCGACCTCGAGCTCCGCGCGGGCGAGGTGGTGGCGCTCGTCGGCGCGAACGGCGCGGGCAAGTCCACCCTCCTCACCTCCCTCGCCGGCCTGCTGCCGCCGCTCGCCGGCACCGTCGCGGGCGTGCGTCCCGGGCTCGTGGTGCAGAACCCCGAGCACCAGCTCGCGGGGCGCACGGTGGCGGCGGAGGTCGCCGTCGGTCTCCCGCCCGGACCGGCGACGGACGCGCGGGTGGCCGCGGCGCTCGCGCGGTTCGGGCTGGCGGGGCTCGCGGACCGGGACCCGCACCGGCTGTCCGGCGGGGAGCAGCGGCGGCTGAGCCTGGCGGCCATGCTCGTCCACGACCGCCCCGTCCTGCTGGCGGACGAGCCGACGTTCGGGCTCGACCGGCACGGGACGGCGGCCGTGCTGGGCGTGCTGGCCGACGAGGCCCGCGCCGGGCGCGCCGTCCTGCTCACCTGCCACGACCTGCGCGCGGTGGCGTCCGTCGCCGACCGGGTGCTGGTGATCGCGGACGGCCGGCTGGTCGCGGACGTGGACCCGCTCGGGTTGGTGCGGGACCCGCGGCTCCTCGACGCCGCGCGGCTGCGCCCGTCGCGGCTGCTGCGCTGGCTCGCCGTGGCGGTGGCCGATGCCGGGCGGCTGCGGGACGCGCTCGCGGCGCTGGACGCCCGCGGGGGGTTCGCGGCCCGGGATCCCGGTGCGGCCCGGGCGACTCCCGCGGCCGCCGATCCCGGCGTGGCGCCGGTGGCGGGCGAGCCCGGCGTGGCGCCCGCGGCCGGCGCACCCGGCGCTGCGCTCGCGGCCGGCCCGGCGGAGGTGCCGGCCCCGTGACCCCGCTGGAGGCCCGGAACCCGACGGTGAAGCTGCTGCTGCTCGTCGCCGTGTCGCTCGTGACGCTCGCCCTGCTGGACCCGGCGACCCTGGTGCTGCTGTACCTGCTCGGGCTGGCCGCGGCCCGGTGGGGCGCCGGCGTCGGCCCGCGGCGGCTGCTGCTCGCCCAGGTGCCGTTCTGGTCGTTCGGCGTCGGCGTCCTGCTGGTCAACGCGCTCAGCCGCCCGGGCGAGGCCCTCGTCGCGGGCGGGCCGTTCCGCGTGACGCACGAAGGGCTGGTCGTCGGCGCGGCGCTCGCGCTGCGCGGCCTGGTGATCGGCGTCGGCACCGTCGCGTTCCTCGCCAGCACACCGCCGCGCGACCTGATGGTCAGCCTGACCCGGCACGCCCGGCTCAGCCCGCGGTACGCCTACGCGCTGCTCGCCGGGCACCGGATGCTCGCCGGGCTGCCGCGGCAGTGGGCGACGATCCGGGCGGCGCAGCGGGTGCGCGCTCCGCTGGGGCGCGACGGCCGACCGCGGGACGGCTGGCGCGCGTGGGCGCGGTCCGCGTTCGCGCTGCTGGTGGCCTCGATCCGCGCGTCCGAGCGGGTGGCGCTCGCGCTGGAGTCGCGCGGCCTGTCCGCCGGGCCGCGCAGCGTCTGGCGCCCGGTGCCGCTCGGCGCGGGGGACGCCGCGCTGGCGGGCGGCGTCGTCGGCGTCCTGGCGCTGGTGCTCGCGGCGGGCGCCGTGCTGGCGCCCGCGGGCGGGTGGTGGTGAGGAGCGGCGTCGGCGAGACCCGTCGGCGAGACCCACTGATCCGGTCGAGACCGTCGATCGCGGGCGTGGGCCTCGGTCGGATCAGTGGGTCTCGACGAGCGGACCGGGCCGGTCAGACCGCGAGGCCGACCAGCGAGCCCACGCCGTAGGTGATCGCCATCGCGAGGCTGCCGCCCACCACGTTGCGCAGGACCGCGCGCCCGGCCGGCGCCCCGCCCAGGCGGGCGCTCACCGTGCCCGTCACCACGAGCGCCGCCACGACCGCGGCGAACGTCGCGACGACCCGCGCCTCGCCGCCCCACGGCCCGAGCATCGCGAGCAGCGGCACGAGGCCGCCGACGACGAACGCGACCAGCGACGCCAGCGCCGCGTGCCACGGGTTGGTGAGCGCCTCCTCGGCGTCGCGCACGCCGTGCGCCCGCAGCACCCGCTCGGCGTCGCGCTGGCTGCTGACGGAGACGTACTCGCCCGCGGCCATCGACAGCGCGCCCGCGACGAGGGCGGCGACGCCCGCGACGGCGAGGGTCGCGAGCCCGGTCGCCGCGCCCGCGACGCCGACGACGGTGGCCGCGACGGAGACGATGCCGTCGTTCGCGCCGAGCACGCCCGCACGCAGCCAGTTGAGCCGCTCGGCGGTCGGCAGGTCGACGGCGCCGACCCCGGCGGGGGCCGGGTCGCCGACGGGAGGGGGACCCGCGACGGCCCGGCGCTGGGGGCCGCGCCCCGCGTCCTCCGCGGACCCGCCGCGGGCCGTCGGGGCGGCGGTGCGGTCATGGTCCAGGAGGTGGGTCGACAGGGCGCTCATGGCATCCACGGTAGGCCGCTCGGGCGCCGGTGTCATCACAGGAAAGGCTGCCCTGACCTGCGTAAACGCAGGTATGGCTACCCTCACCGGGGCGGTGCTGTCAGAAAGCCGCAGGTCAGAGCGGCCCCACCGCGAGCACGCGCAGCACGACCTCGCCGGCGGCGTCCGACGCGGGCAGGTCGACCAGGGCGTCGATGCGCCAGTCGTGGTCGCCGGCGGGGTCGTCGAGCAGCTGCCGGACGAACCACAGGTCGCCCCGGGCGCCCGCCTCGCCGTGCCCGGCCGGCCGCTCGTCGACCTGGAACAGCGCCGGTCCGCGGGCCGCGGGGCCGGTGAGGATCTCGTCGTGGTCGTCGTAGAACGGGTCGAGCGCGTCGCCCCACCGGTCGGCGGTCCACGGCGCGTCCGACGCGTCCTGGTCGCCCAGCGCCGCCAGCGCCGGGTACGCCTCGCGCGCGGCCAGGTCGACCCGGCGGAACAGCGCGCCGCGGACCAGCGCCCGGAACACCCGCTTGTTGACCGTGATCGGCGGCGGGGCGTCGTCCTCGGGGCGCGACTCCGTGACCGTGGCGTCGTCGAGGTCCTCCGGGTGCGCCAGGCGCTCCCACTCGTCGAGCAGGCTGGAGTCCGTGCGGCGCACCAGGTCGCCGAGCCACTCGACGATCTCGTGCAGCTCCTCGGTCCGCAGGTCGTCCGGCACGGTCTGCCGCAGCGCCCGGAACGCGTCCGCGAGGTAGCGCAGCAGCACGCCCTCCGTGCGGTCGAGCTGGTAGAGCGACACGTACTCGGCGAACGTGGCGGCCCGCTCGTGCATGTCGCGCACGACGGACTTCGGGGACAGCTCGTGGTCGGCGACCCACGGGTTGGTCTGCTTGTAGATCTGGAACGAGGCGCCCAGCAGCTCGGCGAGCGGCTTCGGGTACGACACGTCCTCGAGCAGCGCCATCCGCTCCTCGTACTCGATGCCGTCGGCCTTCATCGCCGCGACGGCCTCGCCGCGGGCGCGGTTCTCCTGCGCCGCGAGCACCTGGCGGGGGTCGTCCAGCGTCGCCTCGATGACCGACACCACGTCGTGGGCGTAACCGGGGTCCTCGCGGTCGAGCAGGTCGAGCGCCGCGTAGGCGAACGGGGACAGCGGCTGGTTGAGCGCGAAGGTCGGCGGCACGTCGAGGGTCAGCCGCACCGTCCGGCGCAGCCGCTCCGGACCGGGACCGTCCTCGACGACCCGCTCGACGACGCCGGCCGTGCGCAGCGACCGGTAGATCGCGATCGCCTGCCGCACGAGCCTGCCGCGCGACGCCTCGGGCTCGTGGTTGTCGAGCAGCAGGTGCTTCATGGTCTCGACGGGGTCGCCGGTCGGTCGGGCGAGCACGTTGAGCACCATCGCGTGCGAGACGCCGAACGACGACGTCAGCGGCTCGGGCTCGGCGTCGCGCAGTCGCTCGAACGTCTTGTCCGTCCAGTTGACCATCCCGGGCGGCGCCTGCTTGCGGACGATCTTCTTGAGCTTCTTCGGGTCGTCGCCGGCCTTCTGCAGGGCCTTGCGGTTCTCGATGACGTGCTCGGGCGCGAGCACGAGCACCTCGCCCGTGGTGTCGAACCCGGCGCGGCCGGCGCGCCCGGCGATCTGGTGGAACTCGCGGGCGGACAGGTGCCGCATCCGCGTGCCGTCGTACTTCACCAGCGAGGTGAGCAGCACCGTGCGGATCGGCACGTTGATCCCGACGCCCAGGGTGTCGGTGCCGCAGACGACCCGGAGCAGGCCCTTCTGGGTCAGCCGCTCGACCACCCGGCGGTACTTGGGCAGCATGCCCGCGTGGTGCACGCCGACGCCGTGCCGCAGCAGCCGGGACAGCGTCCTGCCGAACCCCGGGCCGAACCGGAAGTCGCCCAGCTCCTCGGCGATGTGGTCGCGCTGCTCGCGGGAGGCGAGCGTCATCGACAGCAGCGCCTGGGCGCGCTCGACGGCCTCCTTCTGCGTGAAGTGCACGACGTACACGGGGGAGCGGCCGGTCTGCACCAGCATCTCCAGCAGCTCGTGCAGCGGCTCGACCTCGTAGGTGAACGTCAGCGGCACCGGCCGCTCGGCGCCCGCGACGACCGCCACCGGCACGTCGGTGCGGCGCTCCAGGTCGTCGACGAAGAACGACACGTCGCCCAGCGTCGCCGACATCAGCAGGAACTGGGCCCGCGGCAGCTCGAGCAGCGGCACCTGCCACGCCCACCCGCGCTGGGGGTCGGCGTAGAAGTGGAACTCGTCCATCACGACCTGGCCGACGTCCGCGCCCGGCCCCTGCCGCAGCGCCTGGTTCGCCAGGATCTCCGCGGTGCAGCAGATGATGGGCGCGTCCGGATTCACCGCCGAGTCGCCGGTCATCATCCCGACGTTCGCGGACCCGAACGCCTCGACGAGCGCGAAGAACTTCTCGCTCACCAGCGCCTTGAGCGGGGCGGTGTAGTACGTGCGCCGGCCCTGCGCGAGCGCGACGAAGTGCGCGGCGGTCGCGACGAGCGACTTCCCGGAGCCGGTCGGCGTCGACAGGATGACGTGCGAGCCGGTCACCAGCTCCAGCAGCGCCTCGTCCTGGTGCGGGTACAGCGCGAGGCCCTGGTCCGCGGCCCAGCCGGTGAACGCCTCGTACAGCGCGTCGGGGTCCTGGGGATTCGCGGGGACGCGGTCGGCGAGGGTCCGGCGGTCGGTGGGGGGCACCGGCCGATCCTTCCACGCCCGCGCCGGCCCTACAGTGGGCGACCATGAGCGACGCCCCCAGCAGCACCCCGCCCGCCGTCGAGATGTGGACGGACGGCGCCTGCAAGGGCAACCCCGGTGTCGGCGGCTGGGGCGCGCTGCTCCGGTCGAACGGGCACGAGCGCGAGCTGTTCGGTGGCGAGGCCGTCACCACGAACAACCGCATGGAGCTCACGGCCGTCATCGAGGGCCTGCGGGCGCTGAACCAGCAGTGCCGCGTCGACCTGCACGTCGACTCGCAGTACGTCATGCAGGGCGTGACCAAGTGGATCGCCGGCTGGAAGCGCAACGGCTGGCGCACGGCCGACAAGAAGCCGGTGAAGAACCAGGACCTGTGGCAGGCGCTCGACGAGCAGGTCGCCCGGCACGCCATCTCCTGGCACTGGGTGAAGGGCCACGCCGGCGACCCGGGCAACGAGCGCGCGGACCAGCTGGCGAACAAGGGCGTCGACGAGGTCCGCGCCGGCTGACGCGCGCCTCCCGGAGCACGAGACACGTCGAGGGTGCCCTCACCGAGGGCACTGCGGGCGTGTCTCGTGCACCCGCGCGTCTGCCGCGAGTGGTCTGGACCAGTTACAGTCGGTCCCGTGCCCAACGCCGGGCACGATCCCGCTCGCACCGGAGGTCAGGCATGGAACGGTCCGTCGTCGTCGCCATCGCGGAGGGCCTGCACGCCCGCCCCGCCGCCCTGTTCGTCGCGGAGGCCGGCAAGCAGCCGGTGCCGGTCACGGTGCGCAAGGGCGACGCCGCCCCGGTGCAGGCGAACAGCATCCTCGGCGTCATGACCCTCGGCGCCGCCGCGGGCGAGACGGTCGTGCTCGCGACGGAGGCCGACGGCCCCGACGCCGAGGCGAGCCTGGACGCGCTGGAGCAGTTCCTGCAGCAGGTCGAGATCGCCTGATCCCGCGCCGCACGACGAGGGCCCGCGCACCGGATCGGTGCGCGGGCCCTCGTCGTCGTGCGGCGGGGCTGACCCCGGCGTCAGGCGGGGGAGTCGCCCGAGGGGTGGCCGCCCGGGCGCCGGCCCGGGTCGTCCGCGCGGGACTCGACCGCGGCGGCCGGCACGGAGGCCGTCGCCGGCACCTCCGCCGGGGTGTCCGCGCCGTCCGCGGTGACCGCGTCGCCCGCGCCCTCGGCCACGGGGTCGTCCTCGCGGCCCGGGGTCTCGAAGTTGAACTTCAGGATCATGAACCGGAACAGGAAGTAGTAGACGACCGCGTAGGCCAGGCCGATCACGATGATCAGCAGCGGCTGCTCGGCGATCCGGAAGTTCAGCAGGTAGTCGATGGCTCCGGCGGAGAACCCGAACCCGCTGCGGATGTCGAGCGCGTTGACCAGCGCCAGCGAGGTGCCGGTGAGGACGGCGTGGATCGCGTACAGCGGGTAGGCGACGTACACGAACGCGAACTCGAGCGGCTCGGTGACGCCGGTGACGAACGCGACGAGCGCGGCCGAGCCCATGATGCCGGCGATGACCTTGCGGTTCTTCTTCTTGGCGGTGTGCACGATCGCGAGGGCGGCGGCCGGCAGGGCGAACATCATGATCGGGAAGAAGCCGGTCATGAAGGTGCCCGCGGTGGGGTCGCCGTGCAGGAACCGGGCGATGTCGCCGTTCCACACCTCGCCGTCGGCCTCGTAGGAGCCGAACTGGAACCAGGGCAGCGAGTTCAGCAGGTGGTGCAGGCCGAACGGGAGCAGCAGGCGGTTCAGCGTGCCGAACACGAACCCGCCGATGATCGTCGAGCCGGTGACCCACTCGCCGACCGCGGTGAAGCCCGCGTCGAACGCCGGGTAGATGAGGGCCGCGACGACGGCGATGAGCACGGCGACGCCGGCGGTGATGATCGGGACGAACCGGCGGCCGCCGAAGAACGCCAGGTACGGCGGCAGCTTGATCCGGTAGAACTTCTGGTAGAGCAGGGCGGCGGTGAGGCCGATGACGATGCCGCCCAGCACGCCGTAGTTGATGAGCTCCTGGTCCTCTCCCTCCGCGGCCCGCTCGAGGATGTACGGGGACAGCGCGTCGGTGACGCCCGTGAAGACCAGGTAGCCGATGACGGCCGCCAGGGCGGTGGAGCCGTCGGACTTGCGGGCGTAGCCGATGGCGACGCCGAGCGCGAACAGCAGCGGCAGGTTGCCGAGCAGCGCGTTGCCGGCCGCGGCGAGCACGTCGGCGACGGGGAGCAGCCAGTCGGCGCGGGCGCCCAGGCCGTCGGCGCCGAGCATGTCCGCCTGGCCGAGCCGCAGCAGCAGCGCGGCGGCGGGGAGCGAGGCGATCGGGAGCATGAGGGATCGACCCACGCGCTGCAGCTGCGCGAGTCCGGGGATGCCCCGCTTCGGGGTATCGACCGTGGTGGCGGTCATGGTCACTCCTCGGGAGTCGGGTCGCGAGGGGCCCCGGACGGGGCCGCCCACGGGTCGGGGGGAGGTGTGGGCACGCGGTGCGCTTCGGTGCGGGACGTGCGTGGTCGCCGTCGAGCCGGCAAGTTGTCTGGACCAGTTGCGGTCAGAGTGGTCTAGACCGGAGTATGTGTCAAGGACCACATGCGCGCCCCGGTTCACCCCCGCGGGCCCGGCGGTGGTGCGGCCGACGGCGACCGAGGTGGGAGGGTGAGCGCGTGCACGCGAAGCAGTCCCCGCCCGCCGACGCGCTCCCGTCCGCCCGCGGCGGGCACAAGTACCAGGCGGTCCGGAGCTACCTGGCCGCCCTGGTGCAGACGGAGCTCCGGGTCGGCGACGCGATCCCCTCGGAGCGGGCCCTGTGCGAGCGGTTCGGCGTCTCCCGGATGACGGTGCGCCAGGCGGTCGACGCGCTGGTCGGCGAGGGCGTGCTGGTGCGGGAGCAGGGACGCGGCACGTTCGTCGCCCCGCAGCGCATGGACTTCGAGATGCGGCTGACGACGTTCGGCGAGGAGATGCGCCGCCGCGGGATGCGCCCCGAGACGCGGGTGCTCGGCATGGGCACGGTTGCCGCGTCCGCCGAGGCCGCGGACGCGCTGGGTACGGAGCCCGGCGCGCCGCTGCACCACCTGCGCCGCGTCCGGTACGCCGACGGCTCGCCGATGAGCATCGAGCAGCACTGGGTGTCGGTCGCCCTGGTCCCGGACCTGCTCGCCGCGGGCCACCCGCCGAGCATGCACGACGCCCTGCGGGCCGTCGGCCTCGACCCGTCGTGGGGCGAGGAGACGCTGACCGCCGCGGAGGCGACGGACGAGGAGGCGGCGCTGCTCGACCTGCGCGGGACCCGGGCGGTGCTGCGCGCGACCCGCCGGACGTTCAGCGCGGACACGCCCGCGATGTACTCGAACGCCTGCTACCGCGGCGACCGGTACAGCGTGTGGGTGCCGCTGAGCGCCCCGGCGCCGGCCCTGGTGCCGCGGCTGCGGGAGCACGACGACGAGCGCGAGGCCGTGGCGGCCACCGTGCACGACGGGAGGACGGGATGAGCGCGAACGGCGCCGGCCAGGCCGCGGCGATCCTCGCCGGCCTGGGCGGGGTGGGGAACATCGACGAGATCGAGCCGTGCACCACGCGGCTGCGCTCGCTGGTCAAGGAGCCGTCGCGCGTGGACGCCGCCGCCCTGCGCGCCGCCGGCGCGTTCGGCGTGATGATGTCGGGCCGGGTCGTGCAGGTCGTGATCGGCCCGAGCGTCGACACCCTCGCGTCCGACCTGGAGGACCTCATGTGACGACCCGGCCCCGCCCGGGCCGCCGCACGAGCCACGACCCCGCCGCCCGCACCGGCGGGAGCCACGAAGGGAAGAGAACCATGAGCAAGGCAGAGCAGATCCTCGCGGGCCTCGGCGGCGACGCGAACATCGTCGACCTGGAGCCGTGCATCACCCGCCTGCGCGTCGAGGTCGAGGACCCGGCCAAGGTGACCGAGTCCGTGCTGAAGGCCGCCGGCGCCATCGCGGTGATGCAGCAGGGCACGGTCGTCCAGGTCATCGTCGGCCCCGAGGCGGACACGCTGGCCTCGGACATCGAGGACCTGCGCTGATGACGCTGACCGTCCTCGCGCCGGTCGCGGGGGTCGTGCACGCGCTCGCGGACGTCGACGACCCCGTGTTCGCGCAGGAGATCGTCGGCCCCGGGCTCGCCGTCCAGCCGGACGCGGAGTCCGGCGCCGGCCGGTCCGTCGTCGCCCCGGTCGCCGGCACCGTCGCCAAGCTGCACCCGCACGCGTTCGTGCTGCTCGCGGAGGGCGGTCGCGGCGTGCTGGTGCACCTCGGGATCAACACCGTCCAGCTCGGCGGCGAGGGCTTCACGCTGCACGTCGCCGAGGGGGACGCGGTCGAGCAGGGGCAGATCCTGGTCGAGTGGGACCCGGCGGCGGTCGAGGCCGGCGGCCGGTCGGCGATCTGCCCGGTCGTCGGGCTGGAGGCGCAGCCGGACTCGCTCACGCGGCTGGCCGAGCCCGGCACCCGGGTGGTGGCGGGCGACCCGCTGCTGTCCCTGGCCTGAGCCGCGCCGACCCCGGCGCCGCGCCCCGGGCCGGGACCCCGCGCGGGGTCCCGGCCCGGGTCCTGCGTCCGCGCGCGCCCCGCGGCCGGATACTGGGCCGCATGCTGCCCCGCCCGCGCACCCGCGACCTGCTGCGGTCCCTGCCCGCGCTCACCGGCGACCTGCCCGAGGTCGACCCGTACGCGCTGCCGGCCGACCCGGTCGAGGCGTTCGAGGGCTGGTTCGCCGCCGCCGTCGCGGCCGGGGTGCCCGAGCCGCACGCGCTGACGCTCGCGACCGTCGGCCCGGACGGCGCGCCGCACGCGCGCGTCGTGCTGCTGGCGGACGTCGCGGACGGCGCGTGGGTGTTCGCGGGGGACGCCCGCGCGGGCAAGGCGCAGGACCTCGCCGGCGAGCCGCGCGCGGCGCTCACGTTCTACTGGCAGCCGCTCGGCCGGCAGGTCCGGGTGTCCGGCCGGGCCCGCGCGCTGGACGCGGCCGCGTGCGCCGCGGACTTCCTGCGCCGGTCGCCCAGCGCGCGCGCCGCGGCGTTCGCGTCCCGGCCGGGGGAGCGGCTGCTCTCGTCCGAGGAGCTGCACGCCGCCGTGCAGCAGGCGCGGGCGCGGGTCGACCGGGAGCCCGGGCTGGTGCTGCCCACCTGGCAGCTCTGGGCCGTCGAGCCCGACGAGGTCGAGCTGTGGCAGGGCGACTCGGACCGGGCGCACCTGCGGGTCCGGTACGCCCGCGCCGGCGACCGGTGGGACCGGCACCTCGACTGGCCGTGAACCGGCCGCCGGGGCGGCGGGTGCGGCGCGCCCGCCCGCTCAGTCACGCGCGGCCGGCACCGCGTCCCGCGGCGGCAGCACGTCCGGGGAGACGTCCGCGGCCCGCGCGGCGAGCCCGTGCAGCAGCCGCTCCAGCGGGCCCCGCCCGAGCGCCGCGCGCCACGTCCAGCACGCCAGCACGGTGACGACGAGGAACGCGAGCCACGTCCCGGCCTGCGGCTGCCACACCACGGACTCGCCGAGCAGCGCGATCACGACCAGCTGCCCCGTGTAGGCGGTCAGCGCCAGCGCGCCGGTCGCGGCGACCGGAGCGACGAGCGCGGGCACGGCGTCGGCCACGATCAGGCAGAGCGCCAGCACGGCGAGCCCCACGCCGGTGTTCGCCACGACCTCGAGCCCGGAGGACGAGTGCGGCTCGGTGGTGACGAGCGCGACCAGCGCCGGGTCGCCGGCCAGCGCGCGGGTCAGCAGGGCGGAGGCCAGGTGCGCGACGACGGCCAGCGCGGCGCCCGCGCCGAGCAGCCGCAGCCGCACCCGCCGGTCCCGCAGGTCCATCCGCCCGACCGCGAGCCCCACCAGCACGTACGCGAACCACACGACCGCCGGGTAGAAGTCGCCCACGAGCAGGTCGGTGAACCCGCGCCCGGGCAGGCGGCCGAGCACGTCCTGCAGCGCGACGTGGAGCACCGGCCCGAGCGCCGCCACGGCGACCGCCCCGCCGAGCAGCCGCCGCGGGTCGGCGCCGAGCAGCGGCGTCGCGCACGCGAACAGCACCGCGTAGGTCGGCAGGATCACCGCGATCGGCGTGCCGAGCAGGATCACCGCGACGCCGATGCCGAGCACGAGGAACGCCCGCACCAGGATCTTGGCCCGCGCCTGCACCCGCCGGACGCCGGCCACCGGCGCCGACCCGCCGGAGATCAGGGCGACCGAGATCCCGGACAGCAGCACGAACAGGGCCGCGGACCGGCCGTCGACCACCTGCGCGAGGGACCAGGGCAGCGGGTCGCCCGGCTCGCCGGGGCCGACGTGCGCGGTGAGCATGCCCAGCACCGCCAGGCCGCGGGCGACGTCCACCCCGGTGATCCGCTGCATGGCGGCCACGCTAGCGGGCCGCTTCTGCGTCCGGGGCGCGACTGAGGCCGCATCGTCTCGCGCGCCGGGACGACTCGTACCGCTGGCTGGAATGCGCTCCCGCGACCGGGCTACGGTCGGCGCGTGACCCACACGCACCAGGCCGACGTCTACACGCACGGCCACCACGACAGCGTGCTGCGCTCCCACCGGTGGCGCACCGCGGAGAACTCGGCGGCCTACCTGCTGCCGGCCCTGCAGCCCGGCCAGAGCCTGCTCGACGTGGGCTGCGGCCCCGGCACGGTGACCGTCGACCTCGCGTCCCGGGTCGCGCCCGGCGCCGTCGTCGGCCTCGACCGCTCGGAGCGGGTCCTCGAGCTCGCGCGCGAGGAGGCCGCCGCCGCGGGCGCGGACAACGTGACCTTCCAGGTCGGCGACGCCTACGCGCTGCCGTTCCCGGACGCGTCGTTCGACGTCGTGCACGCGCACCAGGTGCTCCAGCACCTCACCGACCCGGTCGCCGCCCTCCGCGAGCTGCGCCGCGTCGCCCGCCCCGGCGGCGTCGTGGCCGTGCGGGACGCCGACTACGCGGGCATGACGTGGTTCCCGGCGTCGCCCGTGCTGGACGAGTGGTCCGCGCTGTACCACGAGGTCACCCAGGCCAACGGCGCCGAGGCCGACGCCGGCCGCCGCCTGCACTCCTGGGCGCTCGCCGCCGGGTTCGACCCGGACGGCCTGGTCCCGACCGCCGGCGTGTGGAGCTACGCCACGGACGAGGACCGCGCGTGGTGGGCCGACCTGTGGGCCGAGCGCTGCGTGTCCTCGGACTTCGCCCGGCAGGCCGTCGAGCACGGGCTGGCCGACGAGGTCGGGCTCGAGCAGCTCGCGGCGGGCTGGCGCGAGTGGGGGACCGCGCCGGACGGCTGGTTCGCGGTGCTGCACGGCGAGGTGCTCGCCCGGGTCTGACCCCGGCGCGCGGTTAGGGTGGGCCCGTGCGCATCGCCAGGTTCACCACCGGAGACGACCCCCGCTACGCCCTCGTCGAGGGGGAGCCGGGTCAGGAGCAGCTCGTCGTCATCAGCGGCGACCCGATCTACACCCCGGTGCAGCCCACCGGCGAGCGGATCCCGCTCGGCGACGGCGTGCGGCTGCTCGCCCCGGTGATCCCGCGGTCCAAGATCATCGGCGTCGGCCGCAACTACGTCGACCACGCCGCCGAGATGGGCAACGAGGTGCCGGCGTCCCCGCTGCTGTTCCTCAAGCCCAACACGGCGGTCGTCGGCCCGGACGACCCGATCGTGCTGCCGGACTGGACCGAGGAGGTCTCGTACGAGGCCGAGCTCGCCGTCGTGATCGGCAAGGTCACCAAGGACGTCTCGCCCGAGCACGCCCTCAGCAAGGTGTTCGGCTACACCGTCGCGAACGACGTCACCGCCCGCGACGCCCAGCGCTCCGACTCGCAGTGGACCCGCGCCAAGGGGTTCGACTCGTCCTGCCCGATCGGCCCCTGGGTCGTGCCGGGGCTCGACGTCGAGGACCTGGCCGTGCGGTCGCGGGTCAACGGCGAGGCGAAGCAGGACGGCCGGACGTCGCAGATGGTGTTCGACGTCGCGGCGCTCATCTCGTACATCTCCGAGGTGTTCACGCTGCTGCCCGGCGACATCATCCTGACGGGCACGCCCGCCGGCGTCGGCCTGCTGGCCGAGCGGGACGTCGTCGAGGTCGAGGTCGAGGAGATCGGCACGCTGCGCAACCCGGTGCTGCGCCGGTCCTGAGCCGGGGCTAGGGTCTGCGGGTCCCGACCCGCACGACGACAGGAGCGGACGGTGGATCTGCAGTCCGTGCTCGACCGCACCACCGACACCCTCTACACCTACTGGCTCGTCTACGTCCTCGTCGGCGTCGGCCTGTGGTTCACGGTGCGCACCGGCGTCGTGCAGGTGCGGATGTTCCCGGCGATGCTGCGCCAGGTCGCCGCGTCGCGCTCCGGCGCCGAGGGCGGCATCTCGTCGTTCCAGGCGTTCGCCGTCGGCCTGGCGTCCCGGGTCGGCACCGGCAACATCGCCGGCGTGGCGGTCGCGCTGACGCTCGGCGGGCCGGGCGCGGTGTTCTGGATGTGGGTGGTGGCCGCCGTCGGCATGGCGACCGCCCTGGTCGAGGCGACCCTGGCCCAGGTGTTCAAGGTCCGCGACCCCGACGGGTCCTACCGGGGCGGCCCCGCGTACTACATCCAGCGCGGGCTCGGCTCGCGGCGCTGGGGGATCGTGTTCGCGGTGCTGCTCGTGTTCACGTTCGGGTTCGCCTTCAACATGGTCCAGGCCAACACGATCGCCACCACGCTCGACTCCTCGCACGGGATCCCCGTCGGCTGGACCGCGGTGGGGCTCGTGGTGCTGGCGGCGCCGGTGCTGTTCGGCGGCGTGCGGCGCGTCGCCCGGGTCGCGGAGATCATGCTCCCGCTGATGGCCGGCGCCTACCTGCTGCTCGCGCTGGTGATCGTGGCGCTCAACGTCACGGCGGTCCCCGACGTGCTGAGCCAGATCGTGCGCGGCGCGTTCGGGCTGGACACCGCGCTCGCGGGCACCGCCGGGGGCATCCTCGCGGCGGTGCTGAACGGCGCCCGGCGCGGGCTGTTCTCCAACGAGGCGGGCATGGGCTCGGCCCCGAACACCGCGGCGACCGCCACCGTCACCCACCCCGTGAAGCAGGGCCTGGTGCAGTCGCTCGGCGTGTTCGTCGACACGATGCTGGTCTGCTCCGCAACCGCGTTCATCGTGCTGTGCGCCGGCCCCGAGGTGTACGTCCCGGGCAGCACCGAGCAGAGCGCCGGGGCCGCGCTCACGACCGACGCGGTCGCCCACGAGCTCGGCGGCTGGACCGTCGGGCTGATGACCGCGATCGTGTTCGTCTTCGCGTTCAGCTCCGTCCTCGGCAACTACGCCTACGCCGAGGTGAACCTCACGTTCCTGCGGATCCGGGGCCGGGCGCTCAACGCCCTGCGCACCGGCGTGCTCGCGGCGGTCGGCATCGGCTCGCTGTCGGCGCTCAGCACCGTGTGGGCGGTCGCGGACATCGCGATGGCGCTCATGGCGACCGTCAACCTGGTCGCGATCCTGCTGCTGTCCCGGTGGGCGCTCGGCGCGCTCGCCGACTACCGGCGGGTCGTCGCGGCCGGGCGGGACGACCGGTTCGTCGGGCACGGCAACCCGCTGCTGCCCGGCGACGTGCCGGGCGACGTGTGGGCGCCGGGTGCGCGCGACCGGGTCGAGGCGCCCGTCGCCTGACCGCCGCCGGGTGCGACGGGCGCCGGGCGGGCCGCGACCCGCGCGCTCGCTAGGGTGGAGCGCGTGAGTGCTGCTGCCCCCGCGACGCCCGTGCGCGTCCGCTTCTGCCCGTCCCCGACCGGTACCCCGCACGTCGGCCTGATCCGCACCGCCCTGTTCAACTGGGCGTACGCGCGGCACGTCGGCGGCACGTTCGTGTTCCGGATCGAGGACACCGACGCCGCGCGCGACTCCGAGGAGTCCTACCAGCAGCTGCTGGACGCGCTCCGCTGGCTCGGCCTGGACTGGGACGAGGGCGTCGAGGTCGGCGGCCCGCACGCGCCGTACCGGCAGTCGCAGCGGATGGACCTGTACGCGGACGTCGCGCGCCGACTCGTCGAGGGCGGCTACGCCTACGAGTCGTTCTCGACGCCCGAGGAGGTCGAGGCCCGGCACCGCGCGGCCGGCCGCGATCCGAAGCTCGGCTACGACGGCGTCGACCGCCACCTCACCGAGGAGCAGAAGGCCGCCTACCGCGCCGAGGGCCGCGAGCCCGTGCTGCGCCTGCGCATGCCGGACGAGGACGTCACGTTCACCGACCTGGTCCGCGGCGAGATCACGTTCGCGGCCGGGTCGATCCCCGACTACGTGATCGTCCGCGGCAACGGCCAGCCGCTCTACACGTTGGTCAACCCGATCGACGACGCGCTCATGGGCATCACGCACGTGCTGCGCGGCGAGGACCTGCTGTCGTCCACCCCGCGGCAGGTCGTGCTGTACCGCGCGCTGCTCGAGCTCGGCGTCGCCTCCGTCATGCCGCAGTTCGGCCACCTGCCGTACGTCATGGGCGAGGGCAACAAGAAGCTGTCGAAGCGCGACCCCGAGTCGAACCTGTTCCTGCACCGGGAGCGCGGTTTCACGCCCGAGGGCCTGCTCAACTACCTGGCGCTGCTCGGCTGGTCGATCGGCCCGGATCGGGACATCTTCTCGGTCGCCGAGCTGGTCGAGGCGTTCGACGTCGCCGACGTGAACCCGAACCCCGCGCGGTTCGACCTGAAGAAGGCCGAGGCGATCAACGCCGAGCACGTCCGGCTGCTCGACGCCGACGACTTCCGCGACCGCCTGGTGCCGTACCTGCACGCCGCGGGCCTCGTGCCGGCGGACTCGTACGCCGACCTCTCGGCCGAGCACCGCGCGCTGCTGGACGCCGGGGCGCCGCTGATCCAGACCCGCGTGACGCTGCTCGGCGAGGCCGTCGGCATGCTCGGCTTCCTGTTCACGGCCGACGACGCGCTCGTGGTCGAGGACGACGCCCGCGGCGCGCTCAAGGAGACCGCCGCGCAGGTGCTCGACGCCGCCGCGGAGGCGCTGTCCGCGCTGCCCGAGGACGGGTTCACCACCCAGGCCGTGCAGGACGCCCTGCAGGCCGCCCTGGTCGACGGGCTGGGCATCAAGCCGCGGTTCGCGTTCACGCCGCTGCGCGTGGCCGTGTCCGGGCGCCGGGTGTCGCCGCCGCTGTTCGAGTCGCTGGAGATCCTGGGCCGCCCCTCCACGCTCGCCCGGATCGCCGCGCTGCGCGCGTCGCTGTGACGCTCGGAGTCCCCGGGGAGGGGCGCGCGGTCGACGGCGTGCTGTTCGACGTCGACGACACCCTGGTCGACACGCACGGGGCGTTCGCGCAGGCGCTCGCCGCCGTGTCGCGCGAGTGGCTGCCGGGGCTCGACCCGGAGCGGGACGGCGAGGTGCTGGACCACTGGCGCGCGGACGCGGAAGGCCGGTACCGCCGGTACACGCGCGGCGAGGCCACCTACCGCGAGCAGCGCATGGGCCGGGCCAACGACCTGCACGCCGTCTTCGGCGGGCCGGTGCTGGACGACGAGGCGTACGACCGGTGGAACGCCCTGTTCGAGGAGCGGTTCACCGGCGCCTGGGCGGCGCACGCGGACGCCGCGGGCGTGGTGCGCCGGCTGCTCGACGCGGGGATCAAGGTCGGCGCGCTGACCAACGCCGCGACCGAGTACCAGGTGCGCAAGCTCACCCGCGCGGGGCTGGCGGCCGACGTGCCGCTGCTCGTCGGCGTGGACACCCTCGGGTTCGGCAAGCCCGACCCGCGGGTGTTCGCCGAGGCGTGCCGCCGGCTGGGCACGTCGCCCGGGCGGACGGCGTACGTCGGGGACGAGCTGGACGTCGACGCGCGCGCCGCCGCGGCGGCCGGCCTGCGAGGCGTCTGGCTGGCCCGGCCGGGGCTGGTGGCGAAGCATGCGAACGCCGCCCAGGCGCTGCCGACGGACGTCGTCATCGGGTCGCTGGACGAGCTCCCGGGCGTGCTGGGGCTCTGATCCGCCCGGCGCCGTGACGCCCGCGACCCGCTGTGACGCGGGTCGCGGGCGGCCGGTTTGGAGCGGGGGAGTTCCTCCGGTAATGTTCTCGGTCGGCACGGCGTCCAGAACGCCGGTCCTCCAACCCGCTCGTCCGGCGCCCCGTGCGCCGGTCCGTGCAGGCCGTGGGGCCGGGGAATTGGTCGGAAGCGCCATTGGGGTATGGTGTAATTGGCAGCACGAGTGATTCTGGTTCACTTAGTCTAGGTTCGAGTCCTGGTACCCCAGCAAGGTTCTGGAAAGCGGTCCGGAAGGGCCGATTTGAAAGAGCCGAGCAGGATGCAGTAGAGTAAGTCCCGGTCAAGCCGCCCCGGCGGTGAGATCAGCTAGGCCCCCATCGTCTAGTGGCCTAGGACGCCGCCCTCTCACGGCGGTAACAGGGGTTCGAATCCCCTTGGGGGTACAACACGAGAGGCCGGTCGCCGGAAGGCGGCCGGCCTTTCTGCCGTCCCGGAGTGCGCGCGGCCGGCGTCGTGCCGAGGTCGTCACATCGGCGCGAGGTCGTCATTCGTTGCTGACGACCTCGCGAGTATCTGACGACCTCGCGAGCGCGGGCGTCGTGCGTGGCGAGGTCGTCGGTTCCGTCCGCGCGACGGGTGGCGGAGCGCCCGACCTCGGGCGCAACCCACGACCTCGCGCGCCACCGGCCGGCGCCGCGGCGACGCGGCCGCCGGTGAGGCAGCGAGGCGGCCACCCCCCCCCCGGGGGGGAGCGGCGGCCTCGTGGCAGCGGGTCGGGCGTGCCGTGCGCCTCACTCCGCCGTGCGGCGCAGGACCTCGGTCAGGCGGTTGGCCGCCGACACCACCGCGGCGGCGTGCAGGCGGCCCGGCTGGCGGCTCAGGCGCTCCACGGGGCCGGAGATGGACACCGCGGCCACCACGCGCCCGGACTGCCCGCGCACGGGCGCGGAGACGGACGCGACGCCGACCTCGCGCTCGGACACCGACTGCGCCCAGCCGCGGCGGCGGACGCCGGACAGGATCGTCGCGGTGAACTTCGCGCCCTGCAGTCCGCGGTGCAGTCGGTCCGGCTCCTCCCAGGCGAGCAGGATCTGCGCGGCGGACCCGGCCGCCATCGTCAGCGTCGCGCCGACGGGGATCGAGTCGCGCAAGCCGATCGGGCGCTCGGCGGCGGCCACGCAGATGCGCTGGTCGCCCTGGCGGCGGTAGAGCTGCGCGCTCTCGCCGGTGTGGTCGCGCAGCGCCGCGAGCACGGGGCCCGCCGCGGCGAGCAGCCGGTCCTCGCCGGCCGCGCTGGCCAGCTCGGTCAGCCGCGGTCCCAGGACGAACCGGCCCTGCATGTCGCGCCCCACCAGGCGGTGGTGCTCGAGCGCGACGGCCAGCCGGTGGGCCGTCGGGCGGGCAAGATGGGTCGCGTTGACCAGCTGCGCGAGGGTGGCGGGTCCGGCCTCGAGGGCGTTGAGGACCGAGGCGGCCTTGTCCAGCACGCCGACTCCGCTAGAGTTGTCCATAGGTCGATATTGCCGTCTCGCACACTGAGACGCAAGTCGGCACCCAGACGGACCCGGCGGCCCCCACCGCCGGGACAGCGGAGAGGACGGCGACATGGCCGGCACACTGGCGGAGAAGGTGTGGGAGAACCACATCGTGCGGCGCGGCACCGACGGCGCACCGGACCTGCTCTACATCGACCTGCACCTCGTGCACGAGGTGACGAGCCCCCAGGCGTTCGAGGGCCTGCGGCTCGCGGGCCGCCCGGTCCGCCGGCCGGACCTCACCCTCGCCACCGAGGACCACAACACCCCGACGCTCGACATCGACCGGCCGATCGCGGACACCACGTCGCGCACGCAGATCGAGACGCTGCGGAACAACGCGAAGGAGTTCGGCGTCCGGCTGCACTCCCTCGGCGACGCCGACCAGGGCATCGTGCACCAGGTGGGCCCGCAGCTCGGCCTGACCATGCCGGGCCTGACGGTCGTCTGCGGCGACTCGCACACGTCCACGCACGGCGCGTTCGGCGCGCTCGCGTTCGGCATCGGCACGTCCGAGGTCGAGCACGTGCTCGCCACCCAGACGCTGCCGCTCGCCCCGTTCAAGACGATGGCGATCACCGTCAACGGCGCCCTGCCGATCGGCGCGACCGCCAAGGACATCATCCTGGCCGTCATCGCGAAGATCGGCACCGGCGGCGGCCAGGGCTACGTCCTGGAGTACCGCGGCGAGGCCATCCGGTCCCTCTCCATGGAGGGCCGCATGACGATCTGCAACATGTCGATCGAGGCGGGCGCGCGCGCCGGCATGATCGCCCCCGACCAGACGACCTTCGACTACCTGCAGGGCCGCCCGCACGCCCCCGAGGGCGCCGACTGGGACGCCGCCGTCGCGTACTGGGAGACCCTGCGCAGCGACGACGACGCCACGTTCGACGCCGAGGTGGTCCTGGAGGCGGCGGACCTCGAGCCGTTCGTCACCTGGGGCACGAACCCCGGCCAGGGCCTGCCGCTGTCGGGCAGCGTCCCGGTGCCGGAGGAGATCGCCGACGCCAACGAGCGGGTCGCCGCCGAGCGGGCCATCGAGTACATGGGCCTCACCCCGGGCCAGCCGCTGCGGGAGATCGCCGTCGACACGGTGTTCATCGGCTCGTGCACCAACGGCCGGATCGAGGACCTGCGCGCCGCCGCCAAGCTCATGCAGGGCCAGTCGAAGGCCGACTCGGTCCGTGTCCTGGTCGTGCCGTCGTCCGCCCGCGTGCGGCTGCAGGCCGAGGCCGAGGGCCTCGACAAGATCTTCCTCGACTTCGGCGCGGAGTGGCGCAACGCCGGCTGCTCGATGTGCCTGGGCATGAACCCGGACCAGCTGGCGCCGGGGGAGCGCTCGGCGTCCACGTCGAACCGCAACTTCGAGGGCCGGCAGGGCAAGGGCGGCCGCACGCACCTGGTGTCCCCGCTGGTCGCCGCCGCCACGGCCATCCGCGGCACCCTGTCGTCCGTCTCCGACCTCGGCCCCGACGTCGCCGTGCCGGACGGCTCGCCGCTGGACCTCCAGCCGGCCTGAGCCGACGCCCCGACGCCCCCTCGACACCAGGAACGAGAGCCCTCATGGAGAAGTTCACCCAGCACACCGGCGTCGGCGTCCCGCTGCGCCGCAGCAACGTCGACACCGACCAGATCATCCCCGCCGTCTACCTCAAGCGCGTGACCCGCACGGGCTTCGAGGACGCGCTGTTCGCGGCGTGGCGCGGCGACCCGTCGTTCGTCCTGAACCAGGACGCGTACCGGACCGGCTCGGTGCTGGTGGCCGGCCCCGACTTCGGCACCGGCTCGTCCCGGGAGCACGCCGTCTGGGCGCTCAAGGACTACGGCTTCAAGGTCGTCCTCGCCTCGCGGTTCGCCGACATCTTCCGCGGCAACTCGGGCAAGCAGGGCCTCGTGGCCGCCCAGCTGGCGCAGGAGGACGTCGAGCTCATCTGGAAGGTCCTCGAGACCGCCCCCGGCACCGAGGTGACCGTCGACCTCGAGGCGCGGACCGTCACCTGCGACGACGTCGTGGTGCCGTTCCAGATCGACGACTACACCCGCTGGCGCCTCATGGAGGGCCTGGACGACATCGGCCTCACCCTGCAGCACGAGGACGAGATCACCGCGTTCGAGGCGACCCGTGACGCGTGGCGCCCGAAGACGCTGCCGGCCAAGCACCTGCCGCCGGTGGAGATCAAGGCCGCCCGCCCGGTCGAGCTGAGCCTGGGGCGGCGCCCCGGCCTCTGAGCCCCGCCGATCCTCTCCGCCGAGACCCACTGATCCGGCCGAGACCACCCGTCGCGAGCGGGGGTCTCGCGCGGATCAGTGGGTCTCGGCGCGGACCCGCCCGGGTCGCGCAGCGTCCTGCGCGGCCCGGGCGTCCCCTTTGTGGAGGTTTGGCGCATGCTGTGCGGGACGCGCGGCGCGGGTGCGTGACCCCGCCGGGGCGTGCGCCACCATGGGGGGATGACCGATCTCCTCTACGTCCACGGCGGCACGCCCCTCTCGGGCGAGATCACCGTGCGGGGCGCCAAGAACTTCGTCTCCAAGGCGATGGTGGCGGCCCTGCTGGGCGAGACCCCGAGCGAGCTGCGCAACGTCCCGCAGATCCGCGACGTGGGCGTCGTCACCGGCCTGCTGGAGCTGCACGGCGTGCGGGTGTCCGCCGACCCCGAGGCCGGCGTCCTGCGCCTCGACCCCACCGACGTCGAGTCCGCGCACGTCGCCGACATCGACGCGCACGCCGGGTCCAGCCGCATCCCGATCCTGTTCTGCGGCCCGCTGCTGCACCGGCTCGGCGAGGCCTTCATCCCCGACCTGGGCGGCTGCCGGATCGGCGACCGGCCGATCAACTACCACCTGGACATCCTGCGGCAGTTCGGCGCCGTGGTGGACAAGCGCGAGAACGGCATCCACATCCGCGCCCCGCGCCGCCTGCAGGGCACGAAGATCACGCTGCCGTACCCGAGCGTCGGCGCGACCGAGCAGCTGCTGCTGACCGCCGTGCGCGCCGAGGGCATGACGGAGCTGACGAACGCGGCGATCGAGCCCGAGATCATGGACCTGATCAACGTCCTGCAGAAGATGGGCGCGATCATCTCCGTCGACACCGACCGGGTCATCCGGATCGAGGGCGTCGACCGGCTCGTCGGGTTCCAGCACACCGCGCTGGCGGACCGGATCGAGGCCGCCTCCTGGGCGTCGGCGGCGCTGTCGACCGGCGGCGACGTCTACGTGCGCGGCGCGACCCAGCCGGAGATGACCGCGTTCCTCAACACGTTCCGCAAGGTCGGCGGCGAGTTCGCGATCGACGACGAGGGCATCCGGTTCTTCCACCCGGGCGGCGACCTGAAGTCGATCGTCCTGGAGACCGACGTGCACCCGGGCTTCATGACGGACTGGCAGCAGCCGCTCGTCGTCGCGCTGACGCAGGCCAAGGGCCTGTCGATCGTGCACGAGACGGTCTACGAGAACCGGTTCGGGTTCACCGACGCGCTGCGCGGCATGGGCGCGACCATCCAGGTCTACAAGGAGTGCCTGGGCGGGCGGCCGTGCCGGTTCGGCCAGCGGAACTTCTCGCACTCGGCGGTCATCTCGGGCCCGACCCCGCTGACCGCCGCCGACATCGAGGTCCCGGACCTGCGCGGCGGGTTCAGCCACCTCATCGCGGCGCTGACCGCGCAGGGCACGTCCGCCGTGCGGGGGATCAGCCTGATCGACCGGGGCTACGAGAACTTCACCGCGAAGCTCGAGGCGCTCGGCGCCAAGTTCGACCGCGACTGACGCCGCCCCGACGACGCCCGCCCGGCCCCCGGCCCGGCGGGCGTGGTCGTCCCCGGGCGCGCGAAGTGGGGGTTTACAACGGAGGAAGGGCTTCGCTACACAGGAGCCACGGTTATCCGTTGTAACGGCCGGGTGGCGCTCAGCCGCCGCCCCCTGGCCCCGATGGCGAAGGAGCCACCGTGAGCCAGTCCTCCCGTACCCCCGCGCGCCCGCAGCCCGGTCCGACCGGGTCGTCCGGCCTGTCGCGCCTGTCCCGCCGCGGCTTCCTCGCCGGGCTCGGCGCCGTCGGCCTGGGCGCCGGCGTCGCCGCCTGCTCGAGCGGCAGCCCCTCGCCCGCCGGCACCGGGGGGTCCGGCGGCGGCGCCGTCGACCTCGCGTTCTGGAACGGCTTCACCGGCGGCGACGGCCCGGTGATGCAGGACCTCGTCGACCGGTTCAACGCCGAGCACGAGGACATCGCGGTCAAGATGACCACGATGGAGTGGGCCGACTTCCACGCCAAGCTGCCGGCCGCGCTCACGTCCGGCCAGGGCCCGCACATCGCGATCCAGCACCTCGACTCGCTGCCCACCTCGGCCGCCCGCGGCCTGCTGCTCCCGCTCGACGACCTCGCGTCCGACCTGGACCTGACCGCCGACGACTTCATCCGGCCGGTCTGGGACGCCGGGATCTACGACGGCGCGCGCTACGGCATCCCGCTGGACGTGCACCCGCTCGGGTTCTTCATGAACACGACCGTGATGGCCGACGCCGGGCTCGACCCGGCCGACCCGCCGATGGACCGGGAGTCGTACGAGGCGGCGCTCGACGCGCTGCTCGCGAACGGGGTCGCCGGGCACTGGATGAGCCCGCACACGTTCACCGGCGGCCAGACGCTGCAGTCGCTGATCTGGCAGTTCGGCGGCGACCTGCTGGACGCGGACGGCGCGACGGCGGCCTGGGCGCAGGACGAGGGCGTCGAGGCGCTGTCCTGGATGGTCGACGCCGTGCACCGGGGCTGGAGCGCGCGCGACGTGGGGCAGGACGCCGACATCATCGCGCTGCAGAACGGGCAGGCCGCGTTCAACTGGAACGGCATCTGGTCCATCAACACGCTGGACGAGATCAGCGGGCTCGCGTGGGACGTGCGGCGGCTGCCGCGGATCGGGAGCGTCGACGCCGCCTGGGCGGGCTCGCACAACTTCGTGCTGACCAAGCAGAAGGGGACGACCGACGCGCAGCTCGAGGCCGCGCAGGTGTTCGTGAACTGGGTGTCGCAGCAGTCGGCCGCGTGGGCGGTCGGCGGGCAGGTGCCGGCGCGGACGTCGGCGCGCGAGTCGGCCGAGTTCACCGCGCTGGCCCCGCAGGCGGCGATCGCCGAGCAGGCCGAGGACCTCCGGTTCCCGCCGTCGATCCCCGGCATCGGCGACGCGATCGGCGAGCTGTACACCGCGCTGAATGAGGCCGTGCTGCTCACCAAGGAGCCGCGCGAGGCGCTCGAGGACGCCGCCGCGCGCGCCGACCAGGTCCTGGCCGACAACCGCGACCGCTACGGCGCATGAGCGCCGCGACCGCGCCGGTCGCCCCCGCGCCGCGGCCGCCGGGTGCGGCCGGTCCCGCCCCGGGCGGGCGCCGCCGGCCGCTGCGCCGCGGCGCGTGGTGGACGCCGTACGTGTTCCTCGCGCCGTTCGCGGCGATCTTCGGCACCTTCGTCGCGTTCCCGGCGGTCCGCGGGATCTGGATGTCCCTGCACGACTGGGACTACCTCATGCCGAGCAAGCCGTTCGTGGGCCTCGGCAACTACGCGGACCTGTTCGACCCGACCAGCGTGGTGTTCCAGAAGTTCTGGGACGGCATGGCGGCCACCGGCGTCTTCGTGGTCGCGTCGGTGCCGGTGCTGCTCACGGTGCCGCTGCTGCTGGCGATGGCGCTCAACCGCAAGTTCCCGGGCCGCACGTTCCTGCGGGCGGTGGTGTTCCTGCCCTACGTGCTGGGCGTGGCCGTGGTCGGCGTGCTGTTCCGGTTCGTGCTCGACCCGAACCTGGGCGTCCTCAACCACCTGCTCCACGTGACCCGGCTGGACCGGCTGCTGCACGCGCTCGGCGCGGGCGACCCGGTGCCGTGGCTGACCGCCCAGCCGTGGGCCTGGATCTCGCTGGTCGGCGTGACGGTCTGGTGGACCCTCGGGTTCAACATGATCATCTACCTGGCCGGCCTGCAGGACGTCCCGCCGGAGCTGTACGACGCGGCGAAGGTCGACGGCGCCTCGGCCCGGCAGCGGTTCCGGCACGTCACTCTGCCCGGGCTCCGGCCGGTGCTGGCGTTCGTGCTGACCATGACCGTGCTGGCCTCCGCGAACATGTTCGGTCAGTCCGACCTCATGACCAACGGCGGGCCGGGGACCTCCACCCGCACCGCGCTCATGGTGATCCTGGACACCGGGCTCGGGCAGTACAAGATGGGCGCGGCGGCCGCGATGGGCTACCTGCTGTCGATCGGCCTGGGCATCGTGTCGATCGTCAACTTCGTGGCGCTGCGCGAGCGCGGCGGCACCCGGCGTCCGCGGCGCGCGCGGAGGGCGTCGTGAGCGCCCCGGGCGGCGGCGCGCGTCGCACCACGGCGGCGCGCCGGGGCCTGGGCTCCGGCGTGACCTGGGCTCTGGTGGTCGTGCTGGCGGCCACGTTCATCGGCCCGCTGACCTGGATGGGCCTCACGTCCCTGAAGTCCTACGGCGAGGCGACCTCCTCCCCGCCCACGCTCTGGCCCGCCGAGATCGACCTGTCGGCCTACGAGCGGCTGCTGAGCCTCGACGGGCAGTACCCGGTGCTGCGCTGGTTCCTCAACTCGCTCCTGGCGAGCAGCCTGCACACGGTCCTGGTGCTCGCGGTGGCCTCGACCGCCGCCTTCGCGCTGGCCCGCATGCGGTTCCGGGGGCGCGGGCTGATCTTCGGCGTGATCGTCTCGACGCTGTTCCTGCCAGCGTTCGTGTTCCTCATGCCGAACTACCTGACGATCGACGCCCTCGGCTGGATCGACTCGGTGTGGGCCCTGGTGGTGCCCGGCGCGGCCGGGGCGTTCGGGGTGTTCTTCCTGCGGCAGTTCTTCGTCGGGCTGCCCGTGGAGCTGGAGGAGGCGGCCGCGCTCGACGGCGCCAACCAGTGGGGCGTGTTCACCCGGGTCGTGCTGCCGAACACCCGGCCGGCGCTCGCGACGCTCGCCGTGCTGGCCTTCCTCGGCAACTGGAACGACTACATCTGGCCGGTCTACGTGCTGTTCAGCCCGGAGCGGCTGACGCTGCCGGCCGGGCTCAAGCTGCTGCAGGGCGCGTACGTCACCGACTTCCCGTCGATCATGGCCGGCGCCGTGGTGGCCTCCGTGCCGGTGATCGTGCTGTTCGTCCTGACGCAGCGGTTCATCATCGAGGGCGTCGCGCGCAGCGGGCTGAAGGGGTGAGCGGCGTGACCCGGAACCCCGGCCCGTCGCGCCCGTCCAGTCCGCCCCGCCCGCGGCCCGCGCGCACCGCCGCGGCCGGCCTCGTCGTCCTGCTGCTCGCCGCGTGCGGCGGCCCGGCCGGCGACCCCGACCCCGACCCCGCGACGACCGAGCAGGAGAGCGACGTGGCCCTCACCAACCCCGTGCACGACGGCAACCTGCCCGACCCCTTCGTGCTCCGCGCCGAGGGCGCCTGGTACGCGTACGGCACGCAGGGCCGGCTCGGCACGATGCCGGTGCTGCGCTCGGACGACCTGGTGCACTGGGAGGTGGTCGGCGACGCGATGCCCACGCTCGCGCCCTGGACCGGCGCGGGCCGGCACTGGGCGCCCGAGGTCGTCGAGCTCGGCGGGCGGTACGTCGCGTACTACACGGCGATGGAGCGCGAGACCCAGCAGCAGTGCCTCGGGGTCGCGTTCGCGGACGCGCCGACCGGCCCGTTCGTCGACGAGGCGGAGCAGCCGTTCGTGTGCGAGCACGACGAGGGCGGGTCGATCGACGCCTCGCCGTTCGTCGCCGCGGACGGGACGCCGTACCTGCTCTGGAAGAACGACGGCAACCACGTCGGCGTGCGGTCCTGGATCCGGGTGCAGCAGCTCGCCCCGGACGGCACCGCGCTGGTGGGGGACGCGCCGGTCGACCTGATCACGCACGACCAGCCGTGGGAGGGGCACCTCGTCGAGGGGCCGACGGTCGTGGAGCGGGGCGGCCGGTTCCACCTGCTGTACTCGGCGAACGACTACGGGTCGGCGGACTACGGCGTCGGCTGGGCGGTCGCCGACGCGCTCACGGGTCCCTGGACCAAGCCGCTCGACGCGCCGCTCATGCGGTCCTCGCCCGACGCGGCGGGCCCCGGGCACGGCTGCGTCGTCACCGCCGACGACGGCGCGACCTGGTACGTGCACCACGCCTGGCCGCCGGACGCGGTGGGCGCGGCCTACCCGGGGCGGCAGATGTGGCTCACCCCGCTCGACTGGGACGCGGACGGCACGCCGGTGCTCGACGGGCCGTCGGCCACGGTGGACCGGCTGCCGTGACCGTCACGCTCCGCGACGTCGCCGCGAACGCCGGGGTGTCGTTCAAGACGGTGTCCAACGTCGTGAACGGCCACCCGCACGTGAGCGAGGTGACCCGCGCCCGGGTGCTCGCGGCGATCGAGGTGCTCGGCTACCGGCCCAACCAGACGGCTCGCAGCCTGCGGCACGGGCGGTCCGGGATCCTCGCGCTGGCCGTGCCCGAGCTGACGTCGCCGTACTTCGCGGCGCTCGCCTCCGCCGCGGGGCGCGCGGCCAAGGAGCACGGCCGCGTCCTGGTCATCGAGGAGACCCGCGGCGACGTCGAGGGGGAGCGGGTGGCGCTCGTCGACCTCACCTCCCGGCTGGTGGACGGCGTGATCCTGTCGCCGCTGGTGACGCCGCACGCGACCGTGGTCGAGCGGATCGGCCGGACGCCGCTGGTCATGCTCGGCGAGCACCGGTACGACGTGGCCGCCGACCACGTCGCGATGGACAGCGTCCGCGCGGCGCGCGAGCTCACGGAGCACCTGCTCGCCACCGGCCGCACCCGGATCGCCGTGCTGGGCCGGCAGGAGCCCGGCAGCACCGGCGGCGAGCGGTGGCGCGGGCACGTCCGGGCGCTCGCGGCGGCGGGGCTCCGGCCCGACGAGGCGCTCGTGCCGCGCGTGCGCGCGTACCGCCGGGAGGACGGCGTCCGCGCCGTGCGCGACCTGCTCGGCGCGGGGGTCCGGCCCGACGCGGTGCTGTGCTTCAACGACCTGCTCGCGCTCGGGGCCCAGCACGCCCTGCGCACCGCCGGCCTCGACGTGCCCGGGGACGTCGCGGTCGCCGGGTTCGACGACGTGGAGGAGTCCCGGTACGCCGGGCTCACCACGGTCGCGCCCGACCTCGGCCTGCTGGCCCGGGAGGCCGTGCGGCTGCTCGTGCGGCGGGTGGAGGACCCCGCGGTCGCGCCGGCGCAGGTCGAGGTGCCGTTCCGCGTCGTGGTGCGCGCCAGCACCGTCGGCCCGGTCGACACCCCCGGTTGCGGTCCCGGGCCTGGCCCCTAGCGTGGGGCGCGGGTCCAGCGTCGGGCCTGGCGGGAGTCGGGCACCGGGGCGTCGACCGCGGTGCCGGGAGGGAGCGGTCGCCATGGCGACTGGCGAGACCGGGTTCGACGACGTCACCTTCGACCTCATCTCCGTGCAGTACCACTCGCTCAAGGCGGGCCACGACTACGGCCAGTACGTGCGGGACGCCCGCAACGCCGGCGAGGACGAGATCGCGGAGTTCTTCGAGCGCGTCATGGCGGAGGACTCCGCCCGGGCGCAGCAGTGCCACGCCTTCCTGGCGCGCCTCACGCGGGACGGCACGGACGCCACCTCGCCGCAGGGCGACGCGGGCTGAGGTCCACGCGGGTCCGGCCGACCCGCGCGCGCAGGGGGCGCGCGGGCCGGCCGGGCCGCGGTGGACCGCGCGGTCGGCGGCGGCCCGTCGGCTCAGCGCCGGGGGCGCTCGCGGAACTCGTGCGGGCTGTGCGGCTCCTGGCCGGAGACCGAGGCGACGATCGCCGCCGCGAGGTCGCGCATCTTCTGGTTCCGGGTCTGCGACGCCCGGCGGAGGATGTCGAACGCCTCCTCCGGGCCGCAGCGGTTCTGCGCCATCACGACGCCGAGCGCCTGGTCGATCACGGTGCGCGAGGCGATCGCGCTGCGCAGGTCCTCGTTGGTGCGCCGCTGCTCCTGCGCCTGCGCGGCGACGGCCACGGCGCGCGCGGCGTCGTCGGCGAACCGCGCCACGTCGTCCAGCACGTCCTCGGGCCAGTCGCCCGGCTCGGGGTGGTAGAGGTCGATGGCGAGGTCGATCCGCACGCCGTCGCGCCGTGCCGCCGGCAGCGCCGCGGTCGCGCAGAACCCGGCGGCGACCGTCGCCTCGCGCCACGCAGGCCACCGCTGCTCGTCGTGCACGTCGCGCACGGTGATCCGCCGCTGCTCCCGGGAGGCGTCCAGGCACGGGCCCTCGCCGGCCGCCTGCTCCGCCCGGTCGCACGCCTCGGCGAGCGCGTCGGACGACGCCGCGACGGCGCCCGTGCCGCCCACGCGGACCGTGATGGCGGCCGACGCGCCCGAGCGGCGGGCGGCGTGCGTGACGATGACGTCCAGGAGGTCGTCGACGGGCACCGCCGACACCAGGAGCTCGTGGATCTCGTCGAGCGCGCCCACGCGCCACGCCGCCGGCCCCGCGTCGGACGCGGGGCCCGCGGTCGCGTCACGCGCGGCGCCGTCGGGCGTGCCGGGCTGCGCCACCGTGCTCACCGGCTCAGTCGACGTCGGCCGGCGGGGTCCGGTCCTCGCCGGCGCCCTCGGAGCCGGTGTAGCCGGGCTCGGGGCCGTCGCCGTCGGAGCCGGGCGTGCTCTGCTCCGCCTGGTCGTCGGGGTCGCCGCCGGGCAGCACGCCGTCGGGTCGGTCGGCCGGGTCCTGGGACATGCGGGTTCCTCCTCGTGCTGGGATCCCTCACATGCTGGTCCCGGCGCCGTCCTCCCGCATCTCCGGGCGCGCGGTCCCGGGCGCCACGATCCGGAGCTGGACGCCCGCGTGCTCGGCGCGGCGGCGGAACCGCGCGACGTGCAGCGCGGCGACCGGGCCGAGCCGGCGCAGGCCCGAGCCGTCGACGACCAGCGTGCCGCGGGACGGGACCGCCTTGAGCGCGGCGGCGAGCCCGGCGACGAGCGCCGGCGCGGTCGCGGCGTCCACCTCGCCCTCGAGGTGGACGACGACCGTGCGGCCCTCGGCGGCGTGCCGGACGGTGAGCGAGGCCGGCAGCGTCGCGGCGCCGTCGGCGGGGTCCGGGTGGTGGCCGTCCGCGGCCGTCGGCGCCGCGAGCCGCGCCAGCGCGGAGTCCAGGACGTCGCGCGGGTCCCGGTCGGCGGCACGCCCGGGGAGGGTGCCGAGCAGCTGCTCGGCGACCGCGCGGACCTTGACGTTCAGGTGCTCCGAGTGCCAGCGCAGGAACTCGAACGCCGCGTCGTCGTCGAGGCCGTACGCGAGCATCGCGGCGCCCTTGGCCTGGTCGATGACCTCGCGGGACGCGATCGCCGCGGCCAGCATGTCGTCGGCGCGGCGCGCGGCGGTGGCGCCGATCTCCGCGCCGAGGTCGACGAGCAGGCCCATGCGCGCGGTCGCGGCACCGTCCTGGCCGGCCGTCCCGTCCGCCGCCGGGTGGCCGTCGTGCGCGTGGCCGTCGCCGTCGGCGGCGCGGCGGGCGTGCCGGGGGTCGACGCCCGGCGCGAGCACGGCGAGCACCGAGCGCTCGGTGCCGGACGTGTCGAGCAGGCGGTACCGCACGCTGCTGCCGTCGGCGCCGGGCGTCGCCTCGGCGCGGAGCACGGCCTCCAGGGCGGCGCGGTCGTCGCGGTGGCAGTGCGCCAGCATCAGGGCGGCCGAGGGCACGACGACCCCGGGCTCGAAGCCGTGCAGGCGGTAGACGGGCTCGGACCAGGCGAGCACGTCGCCGTCGCCGAGCACGTGGAAGGTCCCGGGGGAGGAGGCGGCGCGCGGCTGGGCCGGGACCGCGGGCGGACGAGCGGTGAGGGACACGTGGTGCTCCGAAGCCGAGGCGCGACGACGTCCATGCACGTCGCACCGGGTTTCTCGCGCGGCTCGCTTCGTCCCAACGATGCGCGGCGGTCCCACGGGTCGAGCCGGGGGACCGGGTCCGATAGTGCCAAATCCGAGCGTCCCGCGCACACCGGGCCCGCGGCCGGCGGTCGCGCCCCGGTGCTCACGGCCGACGCCGCCCCGGGCGGCTCCTCGGGCCCCGCGGGCGCCCGGGTAGCATCGGCTCCCGTGCATCCCCCCCGTGCGAACCGGTCCTACCGCAACATCGCCCGCGTGCTGCGCCCCGTGCTGTACGCGATCACGCGGCGCGACTGGCGGGGCGCCGAGCACCTGCCCGCCGGCACCGGCTTCATCGCCGCCGGGAACCACATGACGAACGTCGACCCGGTGACCTTCGCGCACTACCTCTACGACAGCGGGGTCGCGCCGAAGATCCTCGCGAAGTCGTCGCTGTTCTCCGTGCCGGTCCTCGGCTGGGTGCTGCGGACCTCCGGGCAGATCCCGGTCTACCGGAACACGTCGAAGGCCGGCGACTCGCTGCGGGCCGCCGAGCAGGCGCTCGCCGAGGGGGAGTGCGTCGCGGTGTTCCCGGAGGGCACGCTGACCCGCGACCCCGACCTGTGGCCGATGGTGGCCAAGACCGGCGTCGCGCGCCTCGCGCTCACCTCGCGGGCGCCCGTCGTCCCGATCGCCCAGTGGGGCGCCCAGGACCTGCTCGGGCGGTACCAGAAGCTGTTCAAGCCGATCCCGCCGAAGAAGGTCACCGTCGTCGCCGGGCCCCCGGTCGACCTGTCGGACCTCTACGACCGGCCGCTCGACGCGGCGACCCTGCGCGAGGCCACGGGCCGCGTCATGGCCGCGATCACCGCCCTGCTCGCCGACGTCCGGGGCGAGACCCCGCCGGCCGAGCCCTTCGACATGCGGCGCCCGAACGGCCCGACCACGGACCTCGCGTGACCCGCGCCGCCGTCCTCGGGGCCGGCGCGTGGGGCACGACGTTCGCCGCCGTGCTCGCCGACGCCGGGTGCGACGTGACCGTCTGGGGCCGCGACGCCGCGGTCTGCGAGGCGATCGCCCGCGACCACCGCAACGAGCGCTACCTGCCGGGCGTCGACCTGCCCGCGCGCGTGACGGGGGAGGCCGACCCGGCCGCGGCCGTCGCCGGAGCCGACCTCGTCGTGGTGGCCGTGCCGTCCCAGTCGGCCCGCGCCGTGCTGACGCCGCTCGCCGGGGCCGTGGCGCCCGGCGCGGTCGCCGTGTCGCTGATGAAGGGCGTCGAGCTCGCCACCGACCGGCGGATGAGCGAGGTCGTGGGGGAGGCGCTGGCGCTGCCCGCCGGCCGCGTCGCCGTGCTGTCGGGCCCGAACCTCGCCGCGGAGATCGCCGCGCGGCAGCCCACGGCCACCGTGGTCGCCTCCGCCGACGCCGGGACCGCCGAGCGGGTCGCCGCGGCGTGCGCGACCGGGTACTTCCGGCCGTACACGAACGACGACGTCGTGGGCGTCGAGCTGTGCGGCGCGGTCAAGAACGTCATCGCCCTGGCCGTCGGCATCTCCCAGGGCCGGGGCCTCGGCTACAACACGATGGCCACGATCATCACGCGCGGGCTCGTCGAGATCACGCGCCTCGGCCTGGCCCTCGGCGCGAAGGCGGAGACCTTCCCCGGGCTCGCCGGCATGGGCGACCTCATGGCCACCTGCGCGTCGCCCGACTCCCGGAACCACCGGCTCGGGCTCGCCATCGGCCGCGGGCTGTCCCTCGACGAGGCCGTCGCCACGACCGGCGGGACCGCCGAGGGCGTGAAGTCGTCCCGGTCCGTGCTCGACCTGGCCGAGCGCGCCGGGGTCGAGATGCCGATCACGCACGCCGTCGTGCAGGTGCTGCACGAGGGGCTGCCGGTCGACGCGCTCGCGCCGCTGCTGCTCGGGCGGCCGCGCAAGGCCGAGGGTCTGTAGGGCCGCTCCTCCGGGTCCGGCTCGCGCTGGGCCGACCGGGCGAACGGCGGCGGTCTCGCCCCGTCCGCCCACGGCGACGTGCCCTGCGCCAGTACCGTCCGAGCAGCGACCGGGGGCGCCGGTCGCCCGGAAGGAAGGCGGGGAGCCGTGACGAGACGCGCACCGGCCCTCCGGGCAGCGGGCCTGGTCGTCCCGCTGCTCCTCGTGGTCGCGGGCTGCGGTCTCCTCGAGCGCGCTCCCGACCTGGCGCGGATCGTCAACGAGTCGGACGACGACGTCGTCGTCCACCGGATCGAGCCGGAGGACAGGTACAGCGCCCTCGTCGAGGCCGGAGGGTCGGGGGCGTTCCCGCTCGACGAGTGCACCGGCGAGCGGATCGTCGTGGAGACGACGGACGGCGCGGAGCTGGCGACGTTCGACGAGCCGCTCTGCCCTCGGTCGAGGATCGTCATCGATGCCGACTCGGAGGTCACCTACGACAAGCACGGGTGACGGGCCAGGGTCCTCGCGCCGCCGCGGGGTCGGGCCTCAGCCGCGTAGCGCGCGGTCCAGGTCCCGCCAGAGGTCCTCGACGTCCTCGATGCCGACCGAGAGCCGCAGCAGGTCCTCGGGCACCGTCGGCGACTCCGTGGCGAACCGGCGGCGGCGCTCGATGCTCGACTCCACGCCGCCCAGGCTGGTCGCCGGGACCCACAGCCGCAGCGCGGCCACGAGCCGGTCGGCACCCTCGGCGCCACCGGCGGGCCGCAGGCCGATGATCGAGCCGTAGCCGGCCATCTGGGCCGTCGCCCGCTCGTGGCCGGGGTCGCCGGGCAGCCCGGGGTGCCGGACCTCCACCACGCCGGGGTGCGCGGCGAGCCGCTGCGCCAGGTCGAGCGCGGTGCGCTGCGAGCGCTCGACCCGCAGGGCCAGCGTCCGCATGCCGCGCAGCGCCAGGTACACCTCGAACGGGCCGGCGAGCGCGCCGTGCACCGTCCGGTAGCCGTGCAGCTGCTCGCGCAGGGCGGCGTCGTCCGTGAGCACCGCGCCGAGCACGACGTCGCTGTGGCCGGCGAGGTACTTGGTCACGGAGTGCACGACGACGTCCGCGCCGTGCTCCAGCGGGCGCTGCACCAGCGGGGTCGCGAACGTGTTGTCCACGGCGACCAGCGCGCCCGCCGCGTGCCCGGCCGCGACCAGCGCGGGCAGGTCGGCGACCTCGAGCATCGGGTTGGTGGGCGACTCGACCCAGAGCATCGACGTGGCGCGGCCGGTGGGGGACGCGGCCGGGTCGAGCGCGGCGACCACGGCGTCCGTGTCCGCGATGTCGACCTGCTCGACCTCGACGTCCGAGCGGCCCGCCAGGTCGCGGGCGTAGCCCAGGGTCACCTGGTAGGCGTGCCGGGGGAGCACGAGCCGGCCGCCGTGCGGCACCAGCGACAGCGCGGCGGCGATCGCCGCCATGCCCGAGCCGAGCACGAGCGCCGGGTGCGCCGAGCCCTCCAGCGCGCCGAGCGTCGCCTCGAAGGGGCCCCAGGTCTCGGTGTCGGCGCGGGCGTACATCATCTCGCCCGGCTGCGGCACGCCCTGCGACACGTAGGTCGAGGACAGCACCACCGGCTCGTTGACGGGCGCGCCCTGCGTGCGGGCGGGGCGGCCCGCCGTCACGGCGAGGGTCTCGCGGGACAGGTCGGCGTCGTGCTCGCGCTGGGTCACGGGCCGCAGGCTACGCGCACGCGCGCCGCGCGCGGGCCGCGTCCCACCCAGCGGCTAGGGTGACCGCGATGTCCAGCCTCCCTGCGCCCGCGTCCGGGCCCGCCGCGTCCGACTCCAGCCGCCCCCGGGTGCTCGTGCTGTTCGGGGGGCGCTCCAGCGAGCACGCCATCTCGTGCGCCACCGCCGGGGCGGTGCTGCGGGCGATCGACCGCGAGCGGTACGACGTGCTGCCGATCGGCATCACCCCGCGGGGCCGGTGGGTGCGCGTCGCCGACGACCCCGACCGCTGGGCGATCGTCGACGGCCGGCTGCCCGAGGTCGAGGACGTCCCCGAGCAGGTGCTGCTGCCGCAGGAGGTCGGCACGCGGGAGCTGCAGGTCATCGAGCCGGGCTCGCCCGCCGTCGACCTCGGCGCCGTCGACGTCGTGCTGCCGCTGCTGCACGGGCCGTTCGGCGAGGACGGGACCCTGCAGGGCATGCTCGAGCTCGCGGACGTCCGGTACGTCGGCGCCGGCGTGCTCGCGTCCGCCGTCGGCATGGACAAGCACTTCATGAAGGTCGTCCTCGCCGGCGCCGGGCTGCCCGTCGGCCCGTTCGTCACCCTGCGCGGCGACGACTACGAGACCGACCGGGACGGCGTCCGGGCCCAGATCGCGGCGCTCGGGCTGCCGCTGTTCGTCAAGCCCGCCCGCGCGGGGTCGAGCATCGGCATCACCCGCGTCGTCGACCCCGCGGACCTGCCGGCCGCGGTCGCCGAGGCGCAGCGGCACGACCCCAAGGTCGTGGTCGAGGCCGGCATCGTGGGCCGCGAGATCGAGTGCGCCGTCCTCGGCGGGCGCGGCGGCGCGCGGCCCCGGGCGTCCCTGCCGGGCGAGATCGTCGTCACCGACGCCGCCCACGGGTTCTACGACTTCGAGGCCAAGTACCTCGACGAGGCCGCGGTCCAGCTGTCCTGCCCGGCCGACCTGCCCGACGACGTCACCGCCCGGGTGCGGGACGTCGCGGTCCGGACGTTCGAGGCCGTCGACGGCGAGGGGCTCGGGCGGGTCGACGTGTTCGTCACGCCCGGCGGCGAGGTGGTCGTGAACGAGATCAACACCATGCCGGGGTTCACGCCGTTCTCCATGTACCCGCGGATGTGGCAGGAGAGCGGGCTGTCCTACCCCGACCTGCTGGACGAGCTGCTGCAGCTCGCGCTCGAGCGGCCGACCGGCCTGCGCTGAGCGGCGCGGGGGCCGTGCGTCCCCCGGCGGGCTCAGAGGCAGGAGCGGGTCGCCTCGACCTGGGCGATCGCCGGGCTGAGCGCGTCGAGGAACGACGTCGACCGCTCCGCGACCACCGCGGCGGGGACGTGCACCTCGACCGCGGGGTCGCGGCCGTAGGTGACGAAGGTCCAGTCGGAGGAGCCCGGCTCCGCGAGGGGGTCGGCGGGCTCCGTCGCCGTCGCCGGGGCGGAGGGGTCGGCGGTCGCCGCGGCCAGGGCGCCCGGGTCGGCGTCCTCGGCGTCGGCCGGCTCGGCGTCGGCGCGGACGAGCCAGTCGATGCTGGTGCCGGCGGCCGTCTCCATCGTCACGCACTGCTCGGTGGTCGGGCCGGGGACCTCGACGCCGCAGCGCAGCGTCACGGGATCGGCGCCCTCGCCCCAGGCCCAGGTGGCCTGGCTGGTCGTGCGGCGCTCGTCCAGGCCGTCGCCGAGCGACTCGGGCAGGGCGAGGACCACGCGCGCACAGGCGGGGTTCGCGGCGTCCGGCGCCACGGCGACGCCGACGGTCGACGCGCAGCCCCCGAGCAGCGGGGCGGCGGCGAGCGCCAGGCCGGCCGACGTCAGGGCGGTGCGGGACGGGCGTCGGCGGGGGAGGCTCACCGGGCCACGGTAACCCGACGTCCCCGGTGGCCCGAACCGCGTGGTCGCGCCGACGGCCGGGGCGGTCGGGGCCGGCCGCGGCCGCTACCGTGGCGCGCGTGACCGACCGCGCCCCCGACCTGCCCGACGCCGCCGGACCCGTCGTGGCCGACCTGACGGAGGACGGGCTGCTCGCCCGGATCTTCCCGCACCTGCCCGCCGGCGACCGCACCCTCCTCGGGCCCGGGGACGACGCCGCGGTCCTGGCGGCGCCGGACGGGCGGTACGTGGTGTCGACCGACGTGCTCGTCGAGGGGCGGCACTTCCGGCGCGACTGGTCCACCGGCGAGGACGTCGGGTGGCGCGCCGCGATGCAGAACCTGGCGGACGTCGCCGCGATGGGCGCGCGGCCGACCGCGATCGTGGTCTCGCTCGTCGTCCCAGGCGACCTGCCGGTGGCGTGGGTCGAGGGCCTCGCGCGCGGCCTCGGCGGGGCGTGCCGGACCGTCGGCGCGGGCGTGGTCGGGGGCGACCTGTCCGGCGGCGACGCCGTGGTCGTGGCGGTCACCGTGCACGGCGACCTCGGCGGGGTCGACCCGGTGCTGCGGTCCGGCGCGCGCCCGGGGGACGTCGTCGCGCTCGCGGGGACCGTGGGCCGGTCGGCGGCGGGCCTGGCGATGCTCGACGCCGGGCGCGCGGACGCCGACCCGGCCGTCGTGGCCGTGCACCGGCGGCCGCAGCCCCCGCTCGCCTCGGGGCCCGCCGCCGCGGCGGCCGGGGCTACGGCGATGATGGACGTGTCGGACGGCCTGCTGCGGGACGGCGAGCGGCTCGCGACCGCCAGCGGCGTCGTGCTCGACCTCGGGGCGCCGGCGCAGGTGCTCGCGGACGACCTCGCGGCGCTGGCCGCCGCCGCGGACGCCGTCGGCGGCGACGGCGTGGCGTGGGCGCTCGGCGGCGGCGAGGACCACGGCCTCCTCGCGACCTTCCCCGCGGGGGCGGCGCTGCCGGCCGGGTTCCGGCGGATCGGCGCGGTGCGCGAGGCGGACGCCGGCGCGGGCGCGGGCAGCGTGCTGGTGGACGGCGCGCGGCCGACGACGACCACCGGGTGGGAGCACTTCGGGCGGTAGGCGTCCGCCGGGGCGGGCGACGGGCGCGGAGCCCGCCCGTCAGTGCGGGCGGTAGGCGTCGCGGCGGTGCTCCACGTTCAGCACCACGACGACGCCGGCGTCCTCGTCGACGGTGTACAGGATCCGGTACGCACCACGCCGGGCGGAGAGCACGTCGTCCAGCGGCGGGCGCAGCCGCTTGCCGACCCGGTACGGGTTCTCCCGCAGCGGCCCGTAGACGAGCTCGAGCGCGGCCGTCGCGGCGTGCTCGGGGAGCCGGTCGAGCGCTCGCCTGCTGGTGGGCACCCACCCCACCCGGTAGCTCACGGAGCGTCGGCGTCGGGACCGGTCCACACGGGGCGGTCGAACGACACCGAGCCGTCGGCCATCTCCCGGTGCGCGTCGCGCAGCTCTCGCACCAGCTGCTCGTCGCGGAGCACGTCCAGGGTCTCCTCGAGGGCGTCGAGGTCCTCCGCGCTCATGAGCACGAGCTCCCGACGCCCGTTCCGGGTGATCGAGATCCGGTTGTGCGTCCGGACGACGTCCGCGGCGTACGCGCTGAGGTGGGCCTTCGCGTCCGACAGGGAGGTCTGCTCCATGGACCAGGATTCTAGTCTGCGGTCGCGTTCTGCTCCAGGGTCGTGTGAGAGGGCATGGCCGCACGCTACGGGCGGCGGGCGGCGTGTCAGGTTCCCGGGCCGCGCCGCCTGGGGACGGCGCGCGGCACCCGCCGATGTGGAGGACTCGGTGCGCGCTCGTGGTGCGGGCGAGCCGTCAGCGGCGGCGGTACCGGACCTCGAGGAGCTCGGCGCCGCCGACGTCCTCGGTCCGCTCGGTGCCGTCGGGCTGGAAGCCGTGCCGGCGGTAGAAGTGCCGGGCGCGCTCGTTGTCCGCGAACACCCACAGCGTCACCGGCACGCGCGGCGGGACGTCCTGCATCGCGGTGCGCAGGAGCTCCCGGGCGGCGCCGGAACCCCACATCCCGTGGTCGAGGTAGATCGCGTAGACCTGCAGGGCGGACCGCTCGGCGTCCTCGTCCAGGGAGGGGCCGAGCGAGATGAACCCGACGACCTCGTCGGTCTCGAGGACGGCCACCCACGCGCGGATCCGGCTGCCGGACGACAGGTCGCGGCGCCACACCTCGGTCCGCTTCTCGACGTCGAGGGACGAGAGGTAGCTGTCCGGCACGAGGCCGGCGTACGCCTGCTGCCAGGTGCGGACGTGCACCCGGGCGATGCCGGCGGCGTCCCGGGGCTCGGCGGGCCGGACCGTGTGCTCGCGGCGCTGCTCGCTCATGGGCCCAGGGTGCCACACGGCGCGCCGCCGCCACAGGCCGTTCCGGTCACCCGCCGCGAGCGATCGCGGCAGCCCCCCGGACAGCACGAAGGCCCGCGCGGACGAACCGCACGGGCCTTCGACGTCGCTCGCTCAGACGGCGCGCTGGACCTTGCCCGCCTTGAGGCAGGAGGTGCAGACGTTCAGCCGCTTGGGGGTGCCCGCGACCACCACGCGCACGCGCTGGATGTTCGGGTTCCAGCGGCGCTTGGTGCGCACGTGCGAGTGCGAGATGCTGTGCCCGAAGCTCGGGCCCTTGGCGCAGACGTCGCAGTTGGCAGCCACGGTCTTCTCCTGATCCGGTCATTGCACGCCGCTCGGGAGGGAGCCCGGGCGGCAAGTCCTGGTTGGTCGGTGGTGCCCGCTCCGGCGGTCCGAGGACCTGTCCGAGGGGCGCACCTGTGCCCGGCAGTGGCCAGGCAACCGGACAAGACTAGCCCACGACCACCGCCACCCTCAAAACGACGTCCGTCACACCCCGACGACGGGCCTGCGGGGGCCGCCCCGACCTGTGGACCACCGCGGCACCGTGGGCGCCGTGCGGCAGAGTAGGGCGGGACGGGCGCGGGGCCCGGGGACGACGAGAGGACTGCGCGCGGACGTGGCTGGGCGACTCGAGGACGGCGCGGTGCTGCGCGACTGGCTGGGCCTCGCCCTGCCCGCCCTGGACGTCGCCCGGGAGCGGATCGACGCCGTCAACGTGTTCCCGGTCCCGGACGGCGACACCGGCACCAACGTGCTGCTGACGGTCCGCGGCGCCGCGGACGAGGTGGCGGCGCTGACGCCCGGGGACGCCGACGGCGCGGCGGTGCTGCGCGCGGTCGCGCGGGGCGCCCTGCTGTCGGCGCGCGGGAACTCCGGCGTCATCCTCAGCCGCTACCTGGGCGGGCTCGCGGCCGCGGCGCACCAGGCGCTCCCCGCCGCGCTCGGGGCGGCCGCGGAGGCGGCGCGCGCGGCGGTGCCCGAGCCCGAGGACGGGACGGTGCTCACGGTCGCCGCGGTGGTCGCCGCTGGGGCGCGCGAGGCAGCGGGGCGGGGAGCGGACGAGGCCGACGCGCTCGCCGCGGGCGTCGCGGCGGGGCGCTCCGACCTCGCCCGGATCAGCGCGGCCCACCCGGTGCTGCGGTCGGCACGGGTGGTGGACGCGGGGGCCTGCGCGCTGCTGGTGCTGCTCGACGCCCTCGCCGCGGCGCTGGCCGGGCGGCCGGGCCCGGTGGACGTCGGGTGGCTCGACGCGCACGGCGGCGCAGATGCCGGCATCCGCGCGGGCGGCCCCGGGCACGGCCACCCGGACGGCCTTGGCGAGTCGCACGACCACCCGCACGACCACCCGCACGACCGCGACGAGCCGCACGACCACCCGCACGACCTCCGCGACGGCCCGCGGCACCCGTCGCCGTCCGCGGGCGCCGGGTACGAGGTCGTCGCGCTGCTCCGGTGCGCCGACGCCGGCCGGCTCGCCGGGGCGCTGTCCACCGCGCTCCCAGCCGTCGGGGACGCCGTCGCCGTCGTGGCGGGGGACGGCCTGGTCACGGCGCACGTGCACGCGGTCACCACCGGGGCGGCGGCCGACCTGCTCGCCGGCAGCGGCGCGCGCTGGACGGCCACCGTGCGCACGCTGCACGGCGCGGCGCGCCCGGTGGTCGCCTGCACCGCGGACGCCGGCGTGGCCGCCGCGGCGGCGGACGCGGGCGCGGTGGCGGTGCTGCTGCCGGGCGGTGCGGAGCCGGGGGAGGCCCGCGACGCGGTCCGCCGGGCCGTGGCCGAGGCCCGCGGCCCGGCGGCGGACGCGTCCGCCCCCGTCACGGTCCTGCCCGGCGACCGCCTCGGCGCGGCCGACCTCGACCCCGCCTGGTCCGTGCCCGGCGGCGCGGCCGACGACGCGGGGGTGCTCGCGGCGCTCGCCGACCCGGCCGCGCTCGCCGCCGCGACCCCGCTCGCCGCCCTGCCCGCGCCCGCCGCCGCGACCTCAGCCGTCCCGCCGGCACCCACCGTCCCGGCGACCCCCACCGTCCCCGCCCGCCCCTCGGAGGTGCTCCCGTGACCGTCCCCCACGACGCCGTCGTGCAGCCGCCGCCGTACCTGGACCAGGACCTCGGCACGTACGTCCCGGGCGCCGTCAAGAAGCTCGCGAAGCTGGGGCTGCACACCGTCGGCGACCTGCTGCGCTACTACCCCCGCCGGTGGAGCCGCTGGGGCGACCCGGCGACCATCGGACACCTGAGCGTCGGGGAGCACGTGACGGTGGACGGCGTGGTCGACCGCTCGACGACGCGCACCATGCGCTCGCGAGGCGGCGTGATCCTCGAGGTGGTGGTGCGGAACGGGCCGCAGACCCTCCTGCTGACCTGGTTCGCCAAGCACGCCGGCGCGCTGCGGCACTTCGAGCAGCAGCTGAAGCCGGGCACGGTCGGCCTGTTCTCCGGCGTCGTGAAGGAGTACCGCGGCCAGCTCCAGCTGCTGCACCCGGAGTTCGAGATCGACGACCCGATGTCGTTCGAGGACGAGGCCCAGCGCCTGATCGAGTCGCGACGGCCCCGGCCGGTCTACGGCCTGACCGCGGGCCTGCGGAACGAGACGGTGGTCTCCGCGGTCGAGATGGTGCGCCGCCTGCTCACCCCCGCCGACATCCCGGACCCGCTGCCCGACGAGGTCCGCGGCGGGATGCCGGGGATCGTGGACGCGCTCCAGGGGGTGCACCACCCCCTGGACGACACGGAGCGGGCCCGGGCGGTGGACCGGTTCCGGTTCGAGGAGGCGTTCGTCCTGCAGGCCGAGCTCGCGCGCCGCAAGGCCCGGTTCGCGGCGCAGGCGGCGGTGGCGCGGCCGCCGCGCGCGGGCGGCCTGCTGGACGCGTTCGACGCGCGGCTGCCGTTCGAGCTGACGGCGGGCCAGCGCGAGATCGGGGAGCTGCTCGCCCGGGAGCTCGCGGCGGGCAGCCCGATGCAGCGCCTGCTCCAGGGCGAGGTCGGGTCGGGCAAGACGGTGGTGGCGGCGCGGGCGATGCTCCAGGTGGTCGACGCCGGCGGCCAGGCGGCCCTGCTCGCGCCCACGGAGGTGCTCGCCGCGCAGCACGCCCGCACGCTGCAGACCCTGCTCGGCGACCTCGCCGAGGCGGGGATGCTCGGCGGCGCGGACGTCGCGACGCGCGTGACGCTGCTGACCGGCTCGCAGGGCTCGGCGGCCCGGCGCCGCGCGCTCGGCGAGATCGCGGGCGGGGCGGCGGGGATCGTCGTCGGCACGCACGCGCTGCTGTCCGAGCACGTGCAGTTCGCCGACCTCGGCCTGGTGGTCGTGGACGAGCAGCACCGGTTCGGGGTCGAGCAGCGGGACGTGCTGCGCGCCAAGGCGGGCGGGGTCCCGCACCTGCTGGTGATGACCGCGACGCCGATCCCGCGGACGGTGGCGATGACGGTGTTCGGCGACCTGGAGACCTCCACGCTCCGCGAGGTCCCGCGGGGCCGCGCCGAGGTGGTCACGCACGTGGTGCCGGCCGACAAGCCGGCCTGGCTCGAGCGCACGTGGCAGCGGATCCGCGAGGAGGTGGACCGCGGCGGCCGCGCGTACGTGGTGTGCGCGCGCATCGACGGCGACGCGAAGAAGGCCGACGTCGACGGCGCGGACCTGGTCTCGGACCTGCCCGCCGACGGGGACGCGGGCGCCGCACCGCCGCCGAGGCCGCTGCACGCCGTGCTGGAGGTCGCGGAGCAGCTGCGCGGCACGCCCGCGCTCCGCGGGGTCGCCGTGGGCGAGCTGCACGGCCGGATGTCCCCGGAGGAGAAGGACCGCGCGCTCGCGGACTTCACGTCCGGCGCGGTCCCGGTGCTCGTGTCGACGACGGTGATCGAGGTCGGCGTGGACGTGCCCGACGCGACGGTGATGGTGGTGCTCGACGCGGACCGGTTCGGCATCTCCCAGCTGCACCAGCTCCGCGGTCGCATCGGCCGCGGCGCGAGGCCCGGCGTGTGCCTGCTGGTCGCCGACGCCCCCGAGGGCACCGACGCGGCGACCCGGCTCGGGAAGCTGGCGGAGACCCGCGACGGGTTCGAGCTGGCGGCGGTCGACCTGGAGCTGCGGCGCGAGGGCGACGTGCTGGGCGCGGCGCAGTCGGGGCGCGGGACGTCGCTGCGGATGCTGCGGGTGACGAAGGACGGCGACGTCATCGAGCGCGCCCGGGTCGCCGCCCGCGAGCTCGTGGCGGCCGACCCGGACCTGGCGGAGCACCCGGCGCTCGACGCCGCCATCCAGCAGATGCTGGCGGGGGAGCGCGAGGAGTACCTCGACCGCACCTGACCGGCGTCGGGCCCCGGCGCCCGGACCCGGACGACGGTCCCGCCGGGCCGCCCCGTCGCGGTGCGTACGCTGCTCCGTGTGTCGAAGCAGCCCGTGATCCGTGCCGTCGACCTGCTCGTCGGCTACGGCGGGGAGCCCGTGTGCGCCCCGGTCTCGTTCACCCTCCCGCCCGGCAAAGCCCTCGCGCTGGTCGGCGCGAACGGCTCGGGCAAGTCGACCGTCCTGCGGGCCGTGCTCGGCCTGCTGGAGCCGGTGGGCGGCCGGGTCGAGGTGCTGGGCCGCGCCGTGGACGAGCGCGAGGTCGGCTTCCGCACCCGGGTGTCGAGCGTGCTGGACGACGACGCGTACTTCCCGGCGCTGACCGTCGCGGAGCACCTTTACCTGACGGCCCGCGGGCACGGCGTCGCCGGCGCGGACGGGGTGGTGGACGAGCTGCTGGACGAGTTCGGCCTGACCGAGCACGCCGCGGCGCTCCCGGTCGCCCTGTCCTCGGGCCAGCGCCGCCGCCTGCTGCTCGCCGCCGGGCTGGTCCGGCCGCGGTCGCTGCTCGTGCTGGACGAGCCGGAGCAGCGCCTGGACGTCGCGATGCGCGACCACCTCGCGCAGCGCCTGGTCGACGAGAAGCGCGCGGGCGGCTCGGTGCTGCTCGCGACGCACGACCCCGAGCTGCTGCGCGCCGTCGCGGACCGCGCGGTGCTGGTCGCCGACGACCAGTCGCGGCTGCTCAGCACGGCCGACGCCGTCGAGGCGCTGCGGCCGGGCGTGCTGTGAGCGGGGCGCTCGTGCCGGCCGACGAGTTCGCCGCCGGCGCCGCGGACGTCTCGGGTGCGGAGGGCGCCGCCGGCCCCGCGGGCTGGGACGACGCGCCCGGGCCCGCCGTCGCCCCGGCCGCGGGCCGGACCCCGGTCCCCGGCGCCCGCTCGATCCGCCGGTACACCGCACGGGTCGCCCGCCGCCGGTCCGGCGCGGGCATCGGCGAGGTGCTCGGCGACGTCTACTACGCGGTCGTGATGACGGCGATCGGCCTGGGCGTCGCGCTCGGGCTCGCGGGCCACCTGCGGACGACCCTCCCGCACGTCCCGGACCAGGCGCTGCGCTCGGGCATCAGCCTGCCGACGGTCGTGGCGGTGGTCGCGGTCGTCGTGGCGGGCGTGGTGCTGTCCCTGAGCGCGCGGCTCGGCCCGGTCGGCGCGGGCGGCGCGGAGGCGACGTGGTGGCTCGGCACCCCGGTGGACCGCCGGGGGCTGCTCCGCCCTGCCTCGCTCCGGCTGCCGGTCGCGGCGGGCCTGGTCGGCGGGGTGGTGCTCGCGCTGCTGGACGGCGGGCTGCTCGCCGACCACGGCCTGGGCCACGTGCTCCGGCTGGGTGCCGGTGCCGCGCTGGTGTGCGCGGCGCTCGTGCTGCTCGCCGGGCACCTGCAGAGCCGCGGCGTGCCGCGCCGGGCGACGGCGCTCGCGGGCGACGCGGTCATCGCCGCTGCGCCCGTCCTCGCGCTGGTGGCGGCGCTCGCGGGCTGGCGCGTCGCCGCGCTGCCGGACGTCGCGTGGTGGGTGCTCGTCGCCCTGGCCGCCGCGGTCGCCGGCGCGGGCTTCTGGCTGGACACCCGGCTCGGCCGGATCCGCGGCCGCGACCTCCGGGAGAGCGGGTCGGTGGCGTCGCAGGCCGCCGGCGCGCTGGTCTCCCTCGACTCGCGCGAGCTCGGCCGGGCGCTGTCCGACTCGGCCGCGCGCCCGCGCCGCCGCCGGGTGCGGCGGATGCGGCTGGTCCGCGGGCCGGTGTCGGCGGTCGTCGTCGCGGACCTGACCGTCCTGCTCCGCTCGCCGCGGCACCTCGTGCAGCTGGTGGTGTCGGCGCTGGTGCCGGTCGTCGTCGTGATCACGCCCCAGCTCGCCGGCGCGGTCGGCGTCGTCCTGGCGGTGCTGGTCAGCGGCTACGTCGGCATGCTGGCGACGGGGGAGGGCGCGCGCCGCGCGGAGATGGCGCCGGTCGTCGACCGGCTGCTGCCGCTGTCCGCGCAGGCGGTCCGCCGGGCCCGGCTGATCGTTCCGGGCGTCGCGATGCTGCTGTGGTCGGTGGCCTCGTTCGCGGCGGTCGGCCGCTGGGAGGGCGCCGTCGGCCCGTGGCTGCTGCTGGGCGTGGTGTCGGCGCCGGTGTGGGCGGCCGCCTCTCTGCGCGCCGCGTACCGGCCGTCGCCCAACTGGGAGGGACCGCTGGTCGCGACGCCGATGGGCGCGCTGCCCGGCGGCGTCGCGGCGGTGCTTGCCCGCGGACCGGACGTCGCGGTGCTGGGCATGGTGCCGGTGGTGCTCTCGGTGGCGCTGGGCACGGTGCTGCCGGTGGTCGTCGCGGTGCAGGCCGGGGTGTCGGCGATCGCGCTGGCCGTCGGGGCGAGCACCAGCACGAAGACGATGATGGACCGGATGGCCGAGGCGACGGACGCGGCCGAGGCGGAGAAGAAGCGGGGGACCCGGTGACGCGGATCGTGGCGGGCTCGGTCGGCGGGCGGACGCTCGCGGTGCCGCCGCAGGGCACGCGGCCGACGAGCGAGCGGGTGCGCGAGGCGCTGTTCTCACGGCTGGAGCACCTGGACGCGGTCGAGGGCGCGCGGGTGCTGGACGGCTACGCCGGCTCGGGCGCGCTCGGGCTGGAGGCGGCCAGCCGCGGCGCGTCGCACGTGGTGCTCGTGGAGTGGGGCAGGGCCGCGGCGGAGGTGTGCAGGAAGAACGTCGCCGCGCTCGGCCTGCGCGACCGGGTCGACGTGGTCCGGGAGCGGGTCGAGAAGTTCGCCGCCCGGCCGGCCGCGGCGCCGTGGGACCTGGTGCTGCTGGACCCGCCGTACGACGTCCCGGACGCCCAGCTCGCCGAGGTGCTGGCCGGGCTGGTGCCGGCGCTGACGGTCGAGTCGGTCGTCGTGGTCGAGCGGTCGACCCGCAGCGGCCCGCCGCACTGGCCGGCGGAGATGCACGGCTTCGACACCCGCACGTACGGCGACACCGCCGTGCACCTCGGCGCCCGCAGCCCGGTCGGCGACGAGCCGGGCGACCGCGCCGACGCGCCCGAGGAGCCCGCCGACGAGGAGTCGCCCGCCTGACGGCGTAGATTCGGGCGCGTGGTTCTCGCGGTCTGCCCCGGCTCCTTCGACCCCGTCACGCTCGGCCACCTGGACGTGGTGCGCCGCGCTCGGCGGCTCGCGGACGAGGTGGTCGTGCTCGTCGCGCACAACGCCGCGAAGCGGCCCCTGCTCGACGTCGACGCCCGCGTGGCGCTGATCGAGGACGCGGTCGCCGACGTCCCGGGCGTGCGGGTCGCCGCCTCGGACGGGCTGCTGGCCGACGAGCTGCGGGCCCTCGGCGCCGACCTCGTGGTGAAGGGCCTGCGCGGCGGGGCCGACTTCGACGCGGAGCTGCCCATGGCGCTGATGAACCGGCACCTGTCGGGCGTCGAGACGGCGTTCGTCGTCGGGGACCCGGCGCTGTCCCACGTGGCCTCGTCGCTCGTGAAGGACGTGGCCCGGCACGGCGGGCCGATCGACGACCTGGTGACCCCCGCGGTCGCCGCCGCGGTCCGCGCCGCCCTGAGCACCCCCACGACGACCGACGGGAGCCGAGCATGACCACGGAGCCGACCGGACCCGCCGCGGCCCGCCACGAGGGCCTCACGGCCGTCCTCGACGCGCTGGAGCAGGCCGTGCAGGCCGCGCGCGCCGTCCCGATGTCCGCGTCCGTGCTCGTGAGCCGCGCGGAGCTGCTGGACCTCGTCGACCAGGCCCGCGCGGCGCTGCCCGCGCAGATCGGCCGGGCGGACGAGGTGCTGGCCGCCGCGGACGCCGAGCGGGCCGCCGCGCGCGCCGACGCCGAGCGGATCGAGGCCGCCGCCCGTCGCCGGGCCGCCGAGCTCGTCGAGCAGGAGTCCGTCGTCGCGCAGGCCACCGAGCGCGCCGCGGAGATCGTCCGGGACGCCGAGGAGACGGCCCGCGGGCTGCGCCGCGACGCGGACGACTACTGCGACCGCCGGCTCGCGGACTTCGAGATCGACCTGGGCAAGGTGCTGAGCCAGGTGCAGGCCGGGCGGGCGAAGCTCGCCGACCGGCTCGAGGACGGCGAGGCCTGACCGGCCCCCGCCGCGTCCGCGCGGTGTGACCCAGGCCGCCCGCCGGGCGATTGGGCGCAGGGCGACCCGTGCCGTAAGATCGTCCGTTGGTCCTGCCGGTCACGTGCAGGGACCGAGACCCCTCACGACAGGAACAGGGACCGTGGAGCGCGCCAACCACCTCGATCCCCGCTCGCCGTTCGTGCTCGACACCCACGAGCTCGGCCGACGTCCGGGATCGATGCGTCGTGCCCACGCCACGGTGCCGGCTCCCGAGGACCTCGGCACCGACGTGATCGGCGTCCCCGTCGGCGACGACGTCGAGCTGGACCTCCAGCTCGAGGCCGTCATGGAGGGGGTGTTCGTGTCCGGCTCCGTGCGGGCCCGGGCGGTCGGGGAGTGCGTGCGCTGCCTGGACGAGGTCGTCGAGAACGTCGACGTCCGCGTGCAGGAGCTGTTCGTGTACCCCGGTCGCGCGGAGGCCGCGAAGGAGAGCGGGGACGACGAGGAGGACCTGCCGGAGCTGGACGGCGACCTGGTCGACGTCGAGCCCCTGGTTCGGGACGCGGTCGTGACTGCGCTACCGTTCCAGCCGTTGTGCCGGGACGACTGCCCCGGGCTGTGCTCCATCTGCGGGGCGCACCTCGCGGACGACCCGCAGCATTCCCATGAGACCCTTGACCCTCGGTGGGCCGCCCTCGGCAGCCTGCAGAGCACGCTTGACGAGAAGAGAGAGAGCTAGCCGTGGCTGTTCCGAAGCGCAAGATGTCGCGCAGCAACACCCGTGCGCGTCGGTCGCAGTGGAAGACCACTGCCACGACGCTCAGCACCTGCCCGCAGTGCAAGTCGGACATGCGCCCGCACCAGGCGTGCCCGACGTGCGGCGCCTACGCCGGTCGGCGCTACGCCGAGGCCATGCGCACCGAGCACGCCGTCTGACGACGCGTCGCCGACCCGCCGCCCGGTGACACACCGGGCCGGCGGGTGATCGCATGAGCACCACCGCAGCACAGCTCGCCCAGCAGCTCGGGGTCCACCTGGACCCCGAGCTGCTGGTGCTGGCACTCACGCACCGGTCGTTCGCCCACGAGGCGGGCGGCATCCCGACCAACGAGCGCCTGGAGTTCCTCGGGGACACCGTGCTCGGGCTGGTCGTCACCGAGGACCTGTACCGCCGGCACCCCTCGCAGTCCGAGGGCGAGCTCGCGAAGATGCGGGCCGCCACGGTCTCGCAGCGGGCGCTCGCCGAGGTCGCGCGGACGCTGGACCTCGGGTCCTACGTGCTGCTCGGCAAGGGCGAGCTCGCCACCGGCGGGCGGGACAAGGACTCGATCCTGTCCGACACCCTCGAGGCGCTGTTCGGCGCCGTCTACCTGTCGCACGGGCTCGAGACGTCCCGCGAGATCGTCATGCGCCTGGTCGGCCCGCGGCTGGCCCAGGCGGCCGACCTCGGCGCCGGCCTGGACTGGAAGACGAGCCTCCAGGAGCTCACCGCGACGCTCGGCCTGGGCGCGCCCACCTACCAGGTGAGCAGCGCCGGCCCGGACCACGCGCGGGTGTTCACCGCGGACGCGGTGGTCGCCGGGGAGTCGCGCGGCACCGGCACCGGCACGGCCAAGAAGCTCGCCGAGCAGCGCGCGGCGGAGCTGGCGTACACGACGCTGCAGGCCGGCGTCGCCGCGGCCGTCCAGGTGGACGGCACGGACGTCGACGCGGACGGCACCGCCGCCGTGGCGCCCACGACCGCCGACGGCGTCCCCGCCGCCGCCCCCGCCGCCCCCGCCGCGGACTGACCCCGCCGTGCCCGAGCTGCCCGAGGTCGAGACCGTCCGGGACGGCCTGGAGCGGCACGTCGTCGGCCGGACCGTGCGGTCCGCCGAGGTCCGCCGGCCCTACAGCGTCCGCCGGCACCTGGCGGGCCCCGACGACCTCGCGGGGCGCCTGGCCGGCCGCACCCTGACCGCCGCGGTGCGCCGGGGCAAGTTCCTGTGGCTGCCGCTGGACCACCCCGGGGCGGTCGGCGCTACGCCCGACGACGCCCTGCTGGCGCACCTCGGCATGAGCGGGCAGCTGCTCGTGCGCGGCACGCCCGCGGACGTCGAGCAGGGCGGCGCGCACACCCACCTGCGGGTGCGGCTGCACCTGGACGGCGGCGGCGCGCTCGACTTCGTGGACCAGCGCACGTTCGGGCACCTGTCGGTCGTCGACCTGGTGCCGACGCCGGACGCCCGCCCGGGCGGTGCGGGGTCGCCGCTGCCGCTGGTGCCCGCGCCCGCGGCGCACATCGGCCGGGACCTGCTCGACCCGGCGACCGACCGGGACGCCGTGGCGCGGGCGATCCGGCGGCGGCGCACGCAGGTGAAGCGCGCGGTGCTCGACCAGGACGTGGTGTCCGGCGTCGGCAACATCTACGCCGACGAGGGCCTGTGGCGCGCGCGCGTGCACCCGGCGACGCCGACGGCCGACCTCGACCAGGCCACCGCGCTGCGCGTGCTCGACGGCGTCGCCGAGGTGATGACGGACGCGCTCGCCCAGGGCGGGACGAGCTTCGACGCGCTGTACGTCAACGTCAACGGGGCGTCCGGGTACTTCGACCGGTCGCTGGCCGTCTACGGGCAGGCGGGCGAGCCGTGCCCGCGCTGCGGGACCCCCGTGGTGCGCGAGCCGTTCATGAACCGCTCGTCGCACTTCTGCCCGGTGTGCCAACCGGCGCCGGCGGCCTGACGGGGCGTCGGCTCAGGCCGCCAGCGCCCGCAGCTCCGCCGCGACCCCCGCGGTGACCGTCTCCGGCCACGGGTACCGGCGCGCGGTCGACCCGAGCGCCCAGCCGTCGAGCGCGAGCGCCGCCACCAGCTCCCGGTCGGAGAGGCCCGCGACCCCGCGCGCGACCGGCGACGCCGCCCGGACCTCGTCGACGGCGCCGGGATCCAGCTCGACGCCGGTGAGCGCGAGGAACCGCACCATCGCCACCACCCGCTCCGAGCTGGCGCAGGCGGCGAGCAGCTCCGGCAGCGCGGGCTCGTCGTGCGCGGGCAGCAGGTCGTCGAACGCCTGCTCGGCGACCCGCGCGACCAGCGCGTCGACGAGCTCCTGCACGGAGCCGTGCATGCTGAGGACCCAGTCCGGGTCGCGGCCGCTCTCCGCGGCGATCCGGTCGAGCGTCAGCGCGTCCGTGCCGCCGGCGCGGACCAGCCGCAGCACGGCGTCCGTCAAGGGCGAGGCGTCCCGGAACGGCGTCGCCTCCAGCTCGAGGTCGAGGTTCGACCCGCACTGGTGCGGCGCCGGCGCGCCGGCGTACGCCGCGACGGCGGTCAGCGCCCGGCTCCACCAGCCGTCGTCGGCCGGGTGCGCCTCGGCGTAGAAGCCCAGCAGGCAGCCGTCGACGGCCAGGGCCGCCACGGTCCCGCGCGGGTCGGTGTCCCGCTCGCCGGGGGCGCCGGGCCCCACGGGCAGCCGGTCGACGCGGTCGAGCAGGGTGGGCGCGGGGGCGGTCATCGGGACTGCTCCTCTCTCGGGGAGCGATTCACTGTACCAACTGGACGGTGCAGTGTCCCGGGCGGCGCCGCGCCCTGCCCGGGTCAGCGGCGCACGAGGTTGCGCAGCGGCTCGCCGCGCTCGAACGCCCCGATGTTGTCCGTCAGCAGCGTGTCCGCGCCGACCGGCCGCCCGCCCGCGGCGTGCGGCGTGATGAGGACCCGGGGCTCGTCCCACAGCGGCGACGCCGCGGGGAGGGGCTCCGTCTCGAACACGTCGAGCGCCGCGCCCGCGATCCGCCCGCCCCGGATCGCGGCGAGCAGCGCCTCCTCGTCGAGCGTCGCGCCGCGGCCGACGTTGACCACCCACGCGTGCTGGGGCAGCCGGGCGAACACGGCGGCGTCCAGCACGCGCCGGGTCGCCGGCGTCGCGGGCAGGATGCCGATCAGCACGTCGGTGCCGGGCAGCGCCTGCGGCACGTCGTCCGGCGTGATCACCGGGTAGCCGGCTCGCTGGCCCGCGCGGGACGCCACGCCGACCACCTGCGCGCCCAGCACCGTGAGCAGCGGCGCCAGCCGTGCCGCGATGGAGCCGAACCCCCAGACCAGCACGCGTGCGCCCGACAGGGAGCGGAACTCGCCGCCCGCGTGCGGCAGCGGCTGCATCCCGCCGAGCTCGGCGGCCCACCGGTGCTCGTCCTGCGCGCGGACCAGGTCGGGCAGCCGGCGGGCGACCGCGAGGAGGAGCGCCAGGGTGTGCTCGGCGACGGGCCCGTCGTGCAGCCCCCGGCCGGAGGTGATCTGCACGTGCGGCGCGAACCCGGCGGCCAGCACGGCGTCCGGACCCGCGGCGAGCGACTGCACCCAGCGCAGCCGCCCCATCCGGCGCGCGGCGTCCGCGAGCTGCGCCGTCGGGTTGCCCCACGCGACGAGGGCGTCCGCGTCGACCAGGTGCTCGGGCACCGGCTGCTCGACGTCGTAGGTGGCGGTGCGCACCCCGTCCGGCACCGTGGGGGACAGCGGGATCGAGGAGGGCAGCAGCACCGTCGTCATGGACGCGAGCGTCGCGCACGCCGGGCCGCGGCGCCAGGCGGGGCACCGGCTGGTCCGGCTCGGCGCCACCTGCGCGGCGGGCCCTGCTCGCGCCCGGTGCGGCGGTCCCGGACGCCGTGGCCGCGGCTGGCTACGATGGCGAGGTGTCCGCCACGAACAGCGCAGTCCAGCCGGCCCGCTCCGGGGAGATCTCGGTGATGATCGTCGACGACCACGAGGTCGTGCGGCGCGGCATCGCCGAGGTCGTCGAGCGCGCGGACGGCATGAAGGTGGTCGCCGAGGCCGGGTCCGTCGCCGACGGCGTCCGCCGCGCGGGGCTCGTGCACCCGGACGTGCTGCTCGTCGACCTGCAGCTGCCCGACGGCACCGGCATCGACCTCATGAACGAGGTCCGGACCACGCTGCCCGAGGCGCGCGCCATCGTGCTCACGTCCTTCGACGACGACGACGCGCTGGCCGCCGCCCTGGAGGCCGGCGCCGCTGCCTACCTGCTCAAGAGCGTGCGCGGCGCGGAGATCACCGACGTCGTCCGCGCCGTCGCCGCGGGCCGCACGCTGCTGGACGAGCGCACCGTCACCCGGCGCCGCGCCGGCCACGAGGACCCCACCGAGAACCTCACGCCGAGCGAGCTCAAGGTGCTCGACCTCATCGGCGACGGCCTGTCGAACCGCGAGATCGCCGAGCGGCTGGGCGTCGCGGAGAAGACCGTGAAGAACCACATCACGTCGCTGCTCGCCAAGATGGGCCTCCAGCGCCGCACGCAGGTCGCCGCCTGGGTCGCCGCCCGCCGGCACTCCGGCTGGCGCGCGGAGTCCAGCCACTCCTGACGGGCGGGCCGGCGCCGCCTCGCGGCAGTCGTTACCGGTCCACCGCCCGCGCCCGGCGACCGCGGTGCACGTCTGGTGGCCGCGGTGCACGTCTGGCGGCCGCGGTGCACGCCTGGCGACCGCGGTGCACGCCTGGCGACCGCGGTGCACGCCTGGCGACCGCGGCTCCTGCGATGAGGGGTGCGGCTCCCGCTCGACGGGCCGGGCTGACCTCTGACGGCCGCCTGCGTCACGCCTGACGGACGCAGCTCACCCCGGTCGGACGCGGCGCACGCCCGACACGCACGCCTTCCCCGCGTGGCGACCGGGCACCGTCTCCTCACCCACCGAGGCCTCACGCTCAGCGGTCAGAACGGGGGCGGCTGGTCGTACGGGTCGGTGGTGGCGTCGTGGCTTCGGCCGGTGCCCGGGCGCACGAGGTAGCGGTGGCCGGCGGGGGTGATCCACTCGAACAGCCCGGGCTGGATCTGGCGCAGCCGGAACCCGCCGTCGGTCTTCAGGCGGTGGTGCCGGCGGCACAGGGGGCCGAGGTTGTCCGCGTCGGTGCGGCCCGGGGGGTCGTCCGGCGGCGCGCCGGGTCGTGGGTGGTACTCGACGGTGTGGTCGAGGTCCGCGCGTCGGGCGGGGACCGTGCAGCCGGGGAACGCGCAGGTGCGATCGCGGGTGCGGACGAGCTCGGCCAGCGCGGCGGTGGGCCGGTAGCGCTCGCGCCCGACGTCGAGGACGCGGTCGGTGCGCGGGTCGGTGACGACCCGCCGCCACACGCCGCCGGCGGCGAGGGCGCGGGCGGCGACGGCGTCGATGGGGCCGTACCCGTCGAGTTCGGCAGGCACGTCGTCCAGGCCGAGGAGGCTGGCGGCGGAGATGGTGACGCGGACCTCGGCGCCCGGGCGGGCGCAGCCGCAGTGCCCGGCACGCAGGTGGGCCGGCGTCGTGGCGGGGGACTCGGACGCGGGCGCAGGTGCACCGGGCTCGGATGCAACGGGTGCACTCGCGACGGCGGTCAGAGCATCGGGCGGTGGCACGGCGAATCCCGGTGCCGCGGGGTCGGGTGCGGCGGGCTCGGGTGCGGT
>NZ_BONO01000023.1 GCF_016862755.1 Cellulomonas pakistanensis
CCGCGCCTCCTCCTGACGCTCCCGAGCCGCCCGCTCTTGCCGCGCCTTCTCCCGACGCCCCCGAGCCGCCCGCTCTTGCCGCGCCTTCTCCCGACGCCCCCGATCCGGCAGCTTCCACTCCTCCCGCGCCCGAGCCTCCGCCCGAGTTCCCCGCGCCCAAGCGAGCGAATCCCGCCTCCCGCGACTTCGCCGCGCCCGGGCCAGCCGCCCCGCGCGACCCGGCCACGTCCCGCGTGCGCTGCGGGTGCGCCCGTCCCGGCGCCGAGGTCCGGGTCACCGTCTCGGCCACGACCCTCCTCGGCCTGGACGACGCCCCGGCCGACCTGGAGGGCTACGGCCCGATCGACGCCGTCCGCGCCCGCGCCCTCGCGGCGGGTGGCGTGTGGCGGCGGGTCGTCACCGACCCGCGCACCGACCGGGTCCTCGACGTCGGGCGTGAGCGGTACCGGCCCACCGCGGCCCTGGCCGAGCTCGTCCGCACCCGCGATCGGACCTGCGCGTTCCCCGGCTGCACGGTGCCGGCCCGCCGCGCCGACCTGGACCACACGCGGGAGTACCACCCGCAGCCCGGCGCACCCCCGGACGCTCCCCTGGGTCGCACCGACGCGGACAACCTCGGCGCGCTGTGCCGCCGGCACCACCGGCTCAAGACCGACGGCGGGTTCCGGCTGCGCCAGATCGAACCGGGCCTGTTCGAGTGGATCACGCCCGCCGGCCACCGGTACCTCGTGCGCCCGGGCACCGGGCAGTCCCACGACGCCACCGTCGACCCCTACGACGCGCCCCCGCCGTTCTGACCGGAGTCCGCTTCGTCGGGCAGCCGTGCGCGGGCCGCCCGGAGCAGCGCCGCCACGTCGGCGTCGCGCGGCGGCTCGAAGTCGACGTACTCCAGCCCCACCGCCTGGAACCCCGAGGGCACCCGGAGGCACACGAGCTCGTCGGCCTCGCGCGCGAGCGCCGCCGCGGTGTCCGGCGGGCACACCGGGAGCGCCACGACCACCCGCTCGGGGGCGCGCCGGCGCAGCGCGGCCACCGCGGCGCGCACGGTCGACCCGGTCGCCGCCCCGTCGTCGACCACGACCACCGTCCTCCCGGTCACGGCCAGCGCGGGCAGGTCCCGGCGGAACGCGGCCTCCCGCCGCCGCAGCTCGGCGAGCTCCGCGGCCCGGACGCCGTCGAGCTCGGGTCCGCGCACCCGTGCCGCGCGCAGCACCGGGTCGTGCAGCACCTCCACGACCTCGCCGCCGAGCCCGGCGAGCGCGCCCATCGCGAGCTCCGGCTGCCGCGGCAGCCCCAGCTTCCTGACCACGAGCACATCGAGCGGAGCGCCCAGCGCCTCGGCGATCGGTGCCGCCACCGGCACGCCGCCGCGCGGCAGCGCCAGCACGACCGTGCGCGGTCGATCCGCGGAGGCCGCGAGCCGCCCGGCGAGCGCGGCTCCCGCCTGCGCCCGGTCCGCGAACGGCCTCGGACCTCGCATGATCCGACGCTACGCGCACCACGCGCGGGGACCCGGCCCGCTCACCGCCGCGTGACCGGACCGGGTCACCGCGGCATGACGGAGCCGCAGGTGAGGTCGAGGATCGCGCCGGTGATCGCGCCCGCCCGGTCGGACGCGGCGAAGACCGCGGCGTCGGCGACCTGCTGCAGCGTCGGCATCCGGCCGAGCGCGGTGCCGTCGGTCATGAACCGCTCCGCCTCGCGCGCGGCCCCGGTGCGCTCGCCCCACGTCTCCGGGAGCGCGTCCGGGCGCAGGCACACCACCCGCACCCCGTGCCGGCCGACCTCGCCCGCGAGCGACCGGGTCAGCTCCTCGACCGCCGCGCACGCCACCCCGAACCCGCCGGTGGCGTGGAACCGCCGGTCGCGGCCCGCCAGCGCCGCGGCCGACGTCGACAGCGTGAGGATCGCCCCGGAGCCGGCCTCGGTCATCCGGCGCGCTGCCGCCGTGGTGGTGCAGAACTGGGACCGCAGGCCGGTCATCGCCGGCAGCAGGAAGTCGTCGACCGGCATCTCCCGCAGGGGCGTGCCCTGCAGGTCGCCGCGCAGGCTGGTCGCGTTCAGGCTGACGTCGATGCGGCCGTGCTCGGCGACCACCGCGCCGACGTGCGCGTCCACGGCCTCGGCGTCCGCCGCGTCGACGACCGCGACCTCCGCGCGACCACCGGCCCCGCGGACGGCGTCGGCCACCGCGTCGAGCGGGTCGCGCCGCCGCCCGACCAGCACCACGTGCGCGCCCTCGCGCGCGAACGCCCGGGCGGTGGCCCCGCCGACGGCGCCGGCCGCCCCGTAGACGACCGCGATCCTGTCCTCGAGCAGCATGCCGACCCCCGACGTCACGGGCGGGGCCGCTCCGCTGCACCCCCGGCTGCCGGTCAGTCTGCCGCGACCGGCGGCGCGTTGCGTCCGCGCAGCGGGCCGCGGGCGGATAGATTGAATATGCTTGAACGGACGTCGACGGAGGTCACGCGTGGTGCTGTACCGGCAGGTCTACGACGCGCTGCGGGACCGCATCGAGGACGGCACCTACGACGTCGGGGCGCGGCTGCCCTCTGAGGCCGAGCTGTCCCAGAAGTACTCGGTCAGCGCCATCACCGTGAAGCGCGCGCTCGACCTGCTGCGCGCGGACGGGCTGATCGTGCGGCGCCCGCGGCTCGGGACGTTCGTGACCAGTGCGCGGGCCCGGGAGGCGCAGGCGCCCGGTGCGACGCCCGCCCGACCGTTGATCGGCTGCGTCGTGACCAACTTCGACGACACGTTCGGCAGCCGCGTGCTCGAGGGGCTCCTGGCCGGCGCGGGCGCGGACGACCACCTGGTGCTGATGCGGTCGTCGGGTGACGTCGACGTCGAGGACGCGAGCATCCGCTCCCTGCTGGAGGCCGGCGTCTCCGGGCTGGTGCTGCAGCCGTCGTCGTCGGAGTACATCCCGCCGGCCGCGCTGGAGCTCGTGACCCGGCGGTTCCCGCTGGTGATCCTGGACCGGGTCTACGACGGCATCCCGGTGTCGGCGGTGCGCTCGGACAACCTCGCGGGCGCGATCGCGGCGACGTCCCACCTGTTCGAGCTGGGGCACACCAGCGTCGGGTTCGTCAGCGCCGCGAGCCACGTCTCCACGAGCGAGGAGCGGCGCAACGGCTGGGTGCACGCGCACGCCGCGTTCCACCGCACCCTCGACAGCACGGCGGAGCTGCGGACGATCGGCTCGACGGTGCCGGGCAGCACCGTGTCGAAGGACGAGGACGTCGACCGGCTGGTGGAGTTCCTCGACGCCCACCCGCACGTGACCGGCTACCTGGCGGCGGAGTACAACATCGCGCTGCTGCTCCGGGAGGCGTGCCGGCGCCTCGGCCGCCGGGTCCCCGAGGACGTCTCGGTGGTGTGCTTCGACCACCCGGACGCGGCCTTCGACGACGGGCTGTTCCGGTTCACCCACGTCCGGCAGCAGCAGGCGGCACTGGGGGAGCGGGCGATCGACGGCGTGCGGCGGCAGCGGGACGACCCGCGGGCGGTCGAGAAGGTGGTGCTGCCCACCGAGCTCGTCCCGGGGGCGTCGACGGCGCCCCCGCCGGCGCGCTGAGCGGACCGGCGGGGGCGGGGCGTCAGCCCGCCGCGGCCACCCGGTCCGCCGCACCCGCGGACGCGGCGGGCACCGGGTAGCCGGCGTCGACCCGCCAGCGCTGCTCGAGCGCCATGATCGCGCTGAGCGCGGTGGAGTACGGGATGGGCTCGTCCGTCGGGCGGCTCCAGTCGTTGCCCGGCCGCAGGACGCCGTCGTGGACGCCGTGCTCGACGAGCGCGTCGGTGCCCGCGCGGACGAACTCCTCCAGCGCGACCCGGTCCGGTGACCCGGCCGGCAGGTGCGGCAGCAGCGTGCCGAGGTAGCGGTAGAACACGCCCTTGAACAGGCCCTCGTCGCCGCCGTCGCCCTCGTCGCGGAACACGACGCCGTCGCTCAGCTCGGCCACGGCCGTGCGGGCGGTGCGGGCGGCGCGGTCCAGCGCGGTCGCGTCGCCCGTGGCGTGCCACCACTCGACCAGGGCGCCGATGTAGAGGCCCTGGTTGTAGGTGAACCGCCACTGCACGTCCACCCGGCCGTCGCCCTCGCGGTTCACGCCGTCCTCGACGAAGCCGTCGGGGCCCACCAGCGTGCGCTCGAGCCAGGCGAGCGCCGTGCCGGCGTACTCCCGGAAGTCGCGGGTGCCCGCGGGCAGCGCGCGCTCGAGGCGGAGCCCGAGGATCACCAGCGGGCCGTTGGCCGGGGTGTTCTTGTAGGCGAGCTGCTGCTTGCGCCACGCCAGGCTCGCGCCCTGGTGGTCGTTCCAGCCGTGCTCGACCACGTGGCCCCAGATGGCGAGGGCGTCGTCGCGGTGCCGCGGGTCGCCGCCGGCGTCGTGCAGCCGCAGGAGCGCCAGGCCGAACCACAGCATGTCGTCGAAGTAGTCGTTGAACAGCGAGCCGCCGTTCCGCTCGACGATGTTCCGCGCGGTCTCGGCCGCGCGGTCCAGCCAGCGCGGGTCGCCGGTGCGCGCCCAGGCGTCGACGCGGGCGTCCACCACGTGCGCGAGCCACCAGTAGTTGAACGTCTCCGGGGTGCCGGTCCCCGTGGGGTGGCTGTTGTGCAGGTGCTGGGGCCAGGGGGCGCCGAACAGGTCGTCCAGGCTCTGCTGGGCGAGGTCGGCGAACCGGCCGGCGTCGGGGTGGTCGGTCGTCGTCATGCGGGTGTCCGTCCGGTCGTCGAGGGGGTGGGTGCCCGGCCCGCGCCGCCGGTGGGGGCGGCGCGGGCCGGTCGCGGTGCGCGGCGGTGTGCGGGCGCCGCGGTCAGCGGGCCGCGGCGAGCAGGGCGTCGCCCTGCTCCTGGGCCTGCTGCAGGGCCTGCTCGGCGGACAGCTCGCCGGCCATGAACTGCTCGAGCGCGGGCACCAGCGCCTTGCCCTCCACGTCCGAGAAGCCCTCGACGCTCGGGCGGACCTGCGCGTAGTCCATCGTCTCGATGAACGCCGCGTACCGCGGGTCCTCGGTGAAGAACGGGTCGTTCGCCGCCTCGACGTTCGCGGGGATCCAGCCCGAGATCTCGCCGAAGGCGACGCCGTTCTCCGGCTGGGTCGTCCACCAGCGCATGAACTCCCAGGCGCCCTCGGGGTTCTTCGCGCCCTCCGGGATGACGAGCCCGAAGCCGCCCATGTAGGCGCCGGGCCCGGCCGGCCCGCTCGGCGGCTGCACCACCGAGTACTCGAGCCCGTCGACCTGGTCGAGCGTGGCGAGCGCCCACGGCCCGTCGAGCTTCATGGCGACGGTGCTCTCGGCGAACGGGTCGGTGCCGTCGCCGAACCCGAGCTCGTACACGCCCTCGTCCATGAGCTCCTGCCAGAACGCCAGGACCTCCAGGCCCTCGGGGCTGTTGAACGCGGTCTCGGTCTCGTCGTCGTCCAGCAGGGACCCGCCGGCCTGGGTGAGGAACATGTTGAACAGGCCGGGGTCGCTGAGGTCGAGGCCCGCGCGCTGCAGCGTGCCGCCGTCCCGCTCGGTCAGCGCGACCGCCGCCGCCTTCAGCTCGTCCCACGTGGTCGGCGCGGCGACGCCCGCCTCGTCGAGCGCGGTCTGGTTCACCAGCAGCGAGCGGTTGTCGACCAGCAGCGGCAGGCCGTACAGGGAGCCGTCGACCTCCATCTCGCCGAGCGCCGGGGCGTAGAACGCGTCCAGGTCGACGTCGTCCGCCGCGACCATGTCGTCGATCGGCGCGAGGGCGCCCTTCGGGGCGTACAGCGACGTCTGGTACCGGTCCCACAGCACGACGTCGGGCACGGCGCCGCCGGCGAGCGCCGTCAGCAGCTTCTCCTCGACGAGGCCCTGGGAGACGTACTCGACCTCGTAGTCGTCCTGCGACGCGTTGAACGCGGCGGCCTGCTCCTCGAGCTGGGCGACCTGGTCGCCGGACCAGGACCCCCAGAACACGACCGGCTCGGGCCCGCCGCCGGCGTCCGACGAGCCGCCGCTGCTGGTGCCGCCGCCGCTGCCGCAGGCGGTGACGGCGAGCAGGGACGCGAGCGCCAGGGCGGCGCCGGTGGTGGTAGATCTCCTCATCGAGCTCTCCTCAGGGTGGGTCGGAGCGTGCGGGGGTCAGGGAGGTGGGGCTGGGAGGTCACTTGCTGCCGACGTGCGCGACGCCCTCGATGATCCAGCGCTGGGCGACCAGGAAGACCAGGAGCACGGGCAGGCTGGCGACCACGGTCCCGGCCATCAGCGGGCCGAACGCGGTCTCGTAGTCGTTCACGAACGACGACAGTCCGACCTGGACGGTCATCATCGACGGGTCGTTCAGCACGATCAGCGGCCACAGGAAGTTGTTCCAGCCGGCCTGGAACGACAGGATCCCGAGCACGGCCAGGCCGGCGCGGGCCAGCGGGAAGTACACCTGGACGAAGATGCGGAATTCGCTCGCACCGTCGATCCGGGCGGCCTCGCCGAGCTCGTCGGGCAGCGTCTCGAAGAACTGCTTCATGAAGAACACCGCGAACGCCCCGGCCGCCCCGGGCACGATCACCGCGGCGTAGGTGTTGAGCAGGCCGAGCCCGCCCTGGCCGAGCAGGTCGTTCCCGCCGGCCAGCGGGAAGTGCCGCAGGATCAGGAACGTCGGGATCATCGTGACGATCCCCGGGATCATCAGCGACGACAGGAACAGCGCGAACACCCCGGCGCGGCCACGGAACCGCAGCTTGGCCAGCGCGTACCCGCCCAGCCCGCCGAAGAACACGTTCGTCACCGCACCGCCGACGCCGAGCACGAGGGAGTTGACGAAGTACCGGCCGAACGGGACGTCCTGGAACACCCGCGCGAAGTTGTCCAGCGTGGGGTCGTCCGGGATGAGGGACAGCGCGCCGGACAGGATCTCCGTCGCGGGCTTGAACGCGGTGGCCAGGGTCCAGACGAGCGGCGCGACCATGACGACGGCGAGCACGGAGACCGCGACGTACCAGACCGCGGCACCGAGGCGCCGGCGCCGGGAGCGTGGCCGGGGACGGGAGGTCGGCGGGGTGGGCGCGGCAGCGGGGGCCGGGCGCGCGGCGACGGCGGTCATCGTGCCGCCACCGCGCTCGGCACCGCGGCGGGGACGCGGCGTCTGCGGACCCGTCCGCCGTCCCCGGGGCGGTTCAGCCGGGCGTTGATCAGCGAGAACACCAGGATGATGAGGAACAGGACGAACGACAGCGCCGAGGCGTAGCCCATCTCCAGCGAGCCGAAGCCCTTGTTGTAGATGTAGTAGACCATCGTCACCGTCGAGTTCCCGGGCCCGCCCTTGGTGAGGACGTAGGCCTGGTCGAACACCTGGAACGCCCCGATGATCAGCAGCGTCGAGACGAGGAAGGTCGTCCGGGTGAGCGACGGCAGCGTGACGTACCGGAACTGCTGCCACACGTTCGCGCCGTCGAGCCGCGCCGCCTCGTAGAGGTCGCCCGGCACGCCCTGGAGGCCGCCCAGGAATATGATCATGTTGGTCCCGAACCCGGCCCACACGCTCATGAGCACGATCGCGGTCATGGCCCACTGCGAGTCGTAGAGCCAGCGCGGCCCGTCGATCCCGAACCAGCCGAGTGCGACGTTGAGCAGGCCCTTCTGCGGGTTGAGCAGCCAGTACCAGATCGTCGCGGTGGCGACCGTGGACGAGACCACCGGGATGTAGAACAGCGTGCGGAACAGCCGCACGGCCCGGTACGACCGGTTGAGCAGCAGCGCCGTGCCCAGCGCCACAACCAGGCCGAGCGGCACGTACATGAGCGTGTAGCGGGCCGTGTTCCGCAGCGCCGTCCAGAAGAACGCGTCGTCCCAGATGCGGGCGTAGTTCTGCCAGCCGACCCAGGCGGTGTCGCCGATGATCGCGTAGTCGGTGAGGCTGATGACCGCGGCCATGCCCATCGGCAGCAGCATGAACACGACGAACAGCGCGAGCGGCACGGCGAGGAACCACCACCCGGCGCGACGCATCTGGCGCGCGGTGGGGCTGACCGGGCGGGGCGCGGGCGCCCGTCCGGTGCGCGCGGCCGGCGCCGTCGCGACCGCGCCGGTCACGAGGCGCTCCCCGCGGCCGCGCGCGGGGCGGGCGTCGGGCGCGCGGCGGTGCGCAGCCCGGCGACCTCCAGCACCAGCTCGCAGAACATCGCGTCGGCCCAGGAGAACCACGCGCGGGTGAACACGGCCGGGTCGTCCTTGTGGAACGACTCGTGGGTCGACCCCGTGCCGGCGTCCGTCGCCAGCAGCGTGTCGAGGAGCCGGGCGCGGTCCGCGTCGTCCGTGCTCGTGAGCCCTTCGAGCGCCAGCGCGATCGGCCAGATGTGGTCCGGCGGGGTGTGCGGGCTGCCGAGCCCGCGCGCCGCCGTGCCCTCGAGGTACGTGGGGTTGTCCGGGCTGAGCACGAACCGCCGCGTCGCCAGGTAGAGCGGGTCCTCCGGGGAGCACCAGCCGAGGTAGGGCAGCGACAGCAGGCTGGGGACGTTCGCGTCGTCCATCAGCAGGACACCGCCGAGCCCGTCGACCTCGTAGGCGTAGACGGCGCCGTGGCCCTCGACGTCGACGACGCCGTGCTCGGCGATCCCGCGCTCGAGGTCGGCGCGCAGCGCGCGGGCGTCGTCGGCCAGCGCCGGGTCGCCGAGGACCTCGTCCGCGGTCCGGGCGAGGTCCGCGAGCACCACGGACGCGAACGCGTTCCCCGGGACGAGGTACCCGTACCGGCACGCGTCGTCGCTGGGCCGGAACGCCGACCAGGACATGCCCGTGACCGCGGTGAGCGAACCGCGCCCGCCGCGGACGAGGGTGTCCGACGGCGGGCAGTCGTCCCGCTCGAACCGGTAGGGCGACCTCGCCTCGTGGTCCTGCTCGGTGCGCCAGAGCGCGATCGTCGTGCGCGCGGCCTCGCGGTACCGCTCGTCGAGGTGGTCGGTCCGGCCGGTCGCCCGGTGGATGTCGGCGGCGAGCTGCAGCGGCGCGCACAGCGAGTCGATCTCGTACTTGCGCTCCCAGACCCACGGCGACGAGTCGGTGCGGTCCCCCGCATGACCCGCGCCCGTCGGGCCGGCGTTGAAGGCGTTGGCGTACGGGTCGCGGGCGACCTGGTCCAGCTGCCGTCGGTTCACGGCCACGAGGAGGTCGGCGACCTCGGCGTGGTCGGCGGCGATGTGCAGGTAGGGCGCGAGCTGGGCGCTCGAGTCGCGCAACCACATCGCCGGGATGTCGCCGGTCACCACGAACGCCGTGCCGTCCGGCTGGGGCTGCACCGTGCGGCGCAGCGTGTCGCCGTAGGCGCCCTCGAACCTGCGGGCCGTCGTCGCGTCGGTACGCTCCCGGACTGCCGTACCGACCTCGCGGACGAGGTCCTCGATCCATCGAGCCACGTGCTCCTCCGTCGTCGTCGTCGTCGACCCGCCGCATCGTTGCGGCGAGAGTGAGCATGTTGAATATATGTGATGGGTCGACCGCGGCGCAACGGTCGGCATCGGCATCGGAAGACGACGGCGACCCGGCGCGCTCTCATGCGAAATCGCGCCCAGGGGTTGACGTCGACCTGATGCCAGCGACACGGTGGATTCAATATACGTAACGCTCGAGGAGGAGCACGTGCGTCCGAGACCCCGCCGTCGACCCGCCCTGCAGCTCGCCGCCGCTCTCGCGGTCGCAACCCCGTTGGCACTGGCGCCGACGGCTCCCGCACTCGCCCTCACCGAGGAGCAGGCGACCCGTGCGTTCGACGCCTTCGTCGACGTGTACTGGGACGCCGACGCGGAGTACTTCTTCACCTACAGCGACCACCAGGTCCACCCGGAGCACGCGCACGGCCCCGAGGGCGGGCTGTACACGGACTACTGGTGGGAGGCGCAGCTCTGGGAGATGGTGATGGACCGCTACGAGCGGACCGGTGACCCGGCCGCGCGGGCGATGATCGACGACGTCTACGACGGGTTCCGTGCGGCCTACCCGGACCCCCTGGCGAACGACTGGAACGACGACATCGGCTGGTGGGCGCTCGGCAGCGCGCGCGCCCACGAGCTCACCGGCGATCCGCGCTACCTCGCGGCGGCCGAGGAGCTGTTCGCGTTCGTCGTCGCCCACGAGGACGACACGTACGGAGGCGGCATCTGGTGGAAGAACGTCGACGTCGGCGACGGGACACGGAACCAGAAGAACGTCGCGACGAACGCGCCGGCGGTGGTGACGGCGATGCGGCTGCACGCCGCGACCGGCGACCCCGTCTACCGGGAGACCGCGGACCGGCTCTACGACTGGCTGGACGCGGGCTTCCACCGCGGCGGCCAGCTGCGCGACCACGTCGAGGGGGACGGCACCTACGTCGACTGGGACTGGACCTACAACCAGGGCAACTTCGCCGCCGCGGCGCTGGAGATGTACCTCGCCACGGGTGACGACGCCTACCTCGAGGACGCGACGGGCGCCGTGGACTGGGCGATCGCGAACCTCACGTCGTCCGGCACGTTCCTCCGGGAGGGGGTCGACGACGCTGGTGGGTTCAAGGCGGTGCTGACGCGCGCGATGCGCGCGCTGGTCGACGACGCGGGTCAGTCGCAGTACGAGGCAGTGCTCACCGCCAACGCCTCCCAGGCGGCACGGCAGGTCAACGCGCAGGGCGTCGGGGCTTACGACTGGACCGCGCCCGCGCCCGACCTGGGGGCGACCGCGATCCAGAGCCTCGCAGCGGCGGCGACGGTCGCGGTGCTCCAGCAGGCCGAGCCGGACGGCGGGACCGGGGTGGTCGTGGGCACCGGTGAGTACCAGGCCGAGAACGCCGAGCGGTCCGGGATGGGCTCGGAGAGCAGCGCGGCCGGCTACACCGGTCGGGGCTACCTGGCCGGGTGGGTGGACGACGGCAGCTCGGTGACGTTCCACGTGCACGTCGCGGAGCCGGGCGAGTACGCGCTCGCGTTCCGCTACGCCGCCGCGGCGGGCCCGGCTACCCGGTCCCTCGTCGTCGCCGGGCAGCGGACGTCCGTGAGCTTCCCCGGCACGAGCACCTGGGAGGACTGGCGCGACGCCACGGTCGAGGTGTCGCTGGCAGCCGGCCACAACGCGGTGGTGCTGGCGCTCGACGCCGCGGCGGGTGACGGGAACTATCTCAACCTGGACAGGCTGGTGGTGCCGCCGGGGGTGGACCCGGCGCCCGAGCCGGCGCCCGTGCCCGAGCCCGAGCCCGGTCCTGTCCCCGACGGGGACGTCACGGGGACGCCCGGGGACGCCGGTGCGGGGACCGGGCCCGGCGGGGACGGGACGGGAGCGGGCGGGGACGGCGGCACGGGCCGTGCAGGGGGCGAGCCGGGGACGCTCGCACGCACGGGCGCATCGGTGGCCTGGACGGCGCTGCTCGCGGCGACGCTCACCGCGGCCGGCGCCGCGCTGCGGCGCTCCGTCGCGCCGTCACGCCCGACGCGGGCTGCCTGACGCGCCCCGGCAGGTGTCCACCGCCGACATCGCCCCGACCCGGGCTCGCCGCGCCCGGGTCAGGGCAGCGGCGCCGGCTCGCCCAGGGTCGCCGTCGGGGCCGGCGAGGGCGCCGGGCCGTCCGTCGGGGTGATGGTGATCCGGATGCTGACCGAGGTCTGGTCGCCGAACTTCGCCGACGCGAACCCGGTCGCCGTGCCCAGGACCGCCCCGGCGACCAGCACGGTGCCGAGCACCAGCCTCGCCCACCGGCCCAGCAGCGGCGCCTCGCCCGCGGCCCCGGCAGCGGGGCCGCGGTCAGCCGAGGAGGAGCGCATCGTCGTGCCGCTCGCGGGCGGAGGGCCGGCGCTCGCCGGCGGCGCGGCGCGTCCGGCGGTCGTCGAGCAGGGACAGGACCTCGAGGGTCGCCAGCGCGGCGAGCGGCGGCACCAGCATGACGGCCCGCCCCTGCGCGGAGCCGGCCCAGTCGAGGACCCAGCCCCAGCGCGGGTAGACGTCGAGGATGATGCCGCGGACCTGGCTGAGCGGGGTGGCGTTCGGGTCGGGCTCGGCGTTGGCGTCGCCCTTGGTGTAGATGTACGGCCGGGTCAGCGCGTCGCCGGTCTCCGGGTCGTACGCCTGCACCATCCGCCCGGTCGCGGCGTCCTGCTGCAGGACCGGCAGGTTGCGCAGGGCGACGATCCGGTGGGTGACGAGCTGGTCGCCGCCGGCCGGCCAGAACGTGGCGACCTGCCCGACCCGCAGCTGTGAGGGGTCGTCGATCCGCCGCATGACGACGGCGTCGCCGGCGTCGAACGAGCCCTGCTCGGGGCCGGACATCGAGCCGGACGTGACGATGAGCAGCCGCTGGCCGTTGGCCTGGAACCATAGCGGCACGGCGACCGAGGTGGCGTAGGCGAGGCCGCAGGCGACGATGACGGTCCACAGGGCCGTGCGCAGCACGCGGCGGCCGCGCGTCGGCGCGGTGGCGTGCCGGGGCCGCTCCGGGTGGGGTGCCCGGCGCTCGACCGTGGGGGCCGGCCTCCTGCTCATCAGCGTCTCAGCGCCCGTCCTCAGCGGTGCGGGTCGGTGGGGTCCTGCTCGGCGAGGAACGTCAGCTGCAGGTCCGCGCTGGCGTTCTGGTACTGGTTGCCGAGCTCGGTCGGGACCGAGATGCGCGCGCACAGGTCCTCGGCCGCGCCGGAGAACAGGGAGCGGTCGCCCGCGACGATCGGGGTCGCGGTGCCGGCGAGACCCGGGCCGGACGTGCCGATCGCGGTCGCGCCCGCGAGGCCGGCCTCGGTGCACTGCGCCGCCGGGACCGCGAACAGGTCCAGCGTCAGCGTGCCCGCGAGCCCGCTGGCGTCGCTGGTGGCGGCGTACTGCACGCCGTAGACCAGCGCGAGGGAGCCGGCGTTGGTGACGGTGACCGGGCTGTAGATCTCGTCGCCGGGCGCGAGGTTCCCCGGGGGGAGCGTGAACGCGGCGTCCTCGCCGGCCTCGATGTCGACGGAGCCCGTGATGATCCCGGAGCGGCCGGTCTCGTCGTTGTCCGTGAAGATCGCCGACGTCACGAGCGAGGTCATGCCGAGACCCGCCAGGCCCAGGATCCCCACGGTCGCGATCAGACGCTTGCGGCGGGCCGGGTCACGGCGCGGTGCCGGGGGCTCGATCATCTCGCGGAGCAGCTCGTCCATCCGGGTGGTCATCCTCACGGGTGATCGGAAAGGGGGGTTACCAGGGCTTATCGGACAGATGGTGACGCACCTTGAGGCGTTCTGCCCGATTCCCGAGTGAATTCACGTGACGGCGTGTCGCGACGCCGGGTCACGGGGCAGGTCCTCGGCCCGGAGCTGGTCCGGCGGGACGGCGCGGGAGTACAGCCAGCCCTGCGCCTGGTCGACGGTGAGCCGGCGCAGCAGCTCGGCGGTCCCGGTGTCCTCGACACCCTCCGCGACCACCTGCAGCCCGAACGAGTGGGCGAGGTCGACCATCGCCTTGACGATGACCTCGGAGCCCTCCCGCCCGGCGGTGGACAGGTCGGACACGAAGAGCCGGTCGATCTTGAGCCCGTGCACGGGCAGGTCCCGCAGCTGGGAGATGGAGGTGTTGCCGATGCCGAAGTCGTCGATCGACACCCGCACGCCGGCGTCGCCGAGCCGCTGCAGCACGGGGACGACGCGCGAGGGGTCGCTGACCAGCGCGGTCTCGGTGATCTCGACCTCGAGCAGCTCGGCGGGGACGTCGTGCCGCGCCAGCAGGTCCTCGATGACCTCGACGACGGCCTGCGACGTGACGTCGTGCGCGGACAGGTTGACCGCGACCGGCACGGGGTCGCCCTGGGCGCGCCACACCGCCAGCTGCGCGACGCACACCCGCAGGGCGTACCGGGTGAGGTCGTGGATGAGCCCGGACTGCTCGGCGAGCGGCACGAAGAGGTCGGGCGGCAGCATCCCGCGGGTGGGGTGCCGCCAGCGCATGAGCGCCTCGAGGCCGACGGTGCGGCCGGTGCGCAGGTCGATCTTGGGCTGGTAGTGCAGCTCCAGCTCGTCGTCGACGCCGAGCGCGCGGTGCAGGTCGCCGAGCAGGACGAGCCGGGCGGGGGAGGAGTCGTCCTCCTCCGGGGAGTACACCGAGACGCCGAGCCGGTGCGTCTTCGCGGTGTACATGGCGACGTCGGCCATCCGCATGAGCGACGACGCGTCCTCGGCGTGGTCGGGCAGGCAGGCGACGCCGATCGAGGTGTCCACGTGCAGCGCGAGCTCGCCGAGCATGAACGGCGGCACGAACAGCTGCCGCACCCGGCGGGCCGCGGCGTCCGCGTCGGCGACGGACCGGACGTCGGTCAGCACGATGGCGAACTCGTCGCCGCCGAGCCGCGCCACCATGTCGTCCTCGCGCAGCGCGCCGCGCAGCCGCTGCGCGACCTGCTCGAGCAGCTCGTCGCCGCGGTCGTGGCCGAGCGAGTCGTTGATGTCCTTGAACCGGTCGACGTCGAGCAGCGCGAGGCCGACGATCGTGCCGCCGGCCTCGGCCTCCGCGATCGCGCGCTCGAGCTTGTCGCCCAGCATGCGGCGGTTGGGCAGCCCGGTGAGGGAGTCGAGCAGCGCGAGCCGTGCGTTCTCCAGGGCGGAGGACTGCAGGCGGCGCGAGGCGTTCCACACCGTGCGGAACAGCAGCAGCCAGAGCAGCACCAGGCCGCCGGCGACGACGAGGGTCACGGTGCGGGTCGCGCTGGTGACGGCGTCGGTCGTGCCCTGGTAGTCGAGCATCACCTCCGCGGCCCCGACGACCTGGCCGCCGTGCTGCACGGGCACGTACACGTCGAGCAGGGTCGACTCCGAGCCGCCGAACTCCTCGCCGCTGACGACGGTGACGACCTCCGCGTCGGGCTCGCGCTGCCGGGTGGCGGCGTCGAGCCGGTCGCCGTCGGGGAAGCCGGTGGCGTCGGCCGCGGAGTCGTAGAGCAGGGTCGAGTCGACCGTCCACAGCCGCAGCCGGCGCAGCTCGCGGAAGCCGGCCACCTGCTCGGTGACGGCCGCGGTCTGCTCGGGCGGCAGCACGCCGATCGTGAACGCCTCCTCGGGGACCGAGGCGGTCGCGTACGACTCGATGCTCCGGGCCAGCGCGATGCCGTCGCGCTGCGCCTGGTCGCGCATGACGTTCCCGGTGACCCAGACCAGGGCGACGCCGAGGGCGAGCATGGCGACGACACTGACGACGGCGAAGTACCGGGTCAGGGGCCAGCGCCGGGTGCGGGTGGGCAGCTCAGCCTCGGGTGCTCGGAGGGAGTCGGTCGCCACGGGTCGGACGGCCTGCGCCCCGAGAGTAGGGTCCCGGTGCCGGATATGGCGAGAAGATCCGGTTGTGGCGTTTCGCCGGATTTGCCGGATCGAAGCACCAGCGGGTGAAGAAGGCCGCGACACGGCCTCGCACCCGTTCGGCTCACGTCGTCGCGCTCACCTGCGGGGTAACGTCCGATCCGCCCGCGCCCGGGCGCCCCCGACCCCCTGGATGGACCCACCCGCATGCACGAGCTCGCGCTCTGCTCCGTCGAGCACGACGGCGTCGCCGTCCTCAGCGGCTACGTCCGCACGTTCGAGGACGGCGTGCTCTGGGCGGGCTTCGAGGGCATCGTGCGCGGCGTGTCCGAGGGCGACGTCCTCCTGCTCCGGGTGCTCGACGACGCGCGCGGCGAGTGCGTCTACCAGGGCGAGGTCGGGCGGATCACGGCGGACACGGTCGGGTTCGTCGGGGTGGAGCTGCTGTCGACGCTGCAGAAGCGCGCGGTCGCGCGGGTCGCGGTGCACGTCGAGGTCCAGGGGTTCGCGCGGCTCGCGGCGGTGCCGGGCGAGGACGGGGGCGCCGGCGCGGACGCCCTCGAGCCCGCCGGCCCGGCCGACGACGCCGAGGAGGTGCCGTTCGTCTTCACCGTCCTCGACGTCTCCGCGCACGGGATGCGTATGATGAGCCAGTCCGAGCTGCCTGTCGGCAGCTCGGTGAGGTTCGTCTTCCCCGAGCTGTCCGCCGCGTTCTGGCTGCAGGCGGTCGTCGTCCGTGCCCAGCCCTCGCGCTCCGGGACGCACTACGGCTGCCGGTTCGTGGAGACCTCCGACCGGGAGACGGACGAGCTGTTCTCCTACGTCCTGCGCACGCAGGGCGCCCTGCGCCGCCAGCAGAAGCTCGCCTGACCGAGCCGCCGGCGCCGGTCGCCGCCCCGCGCGCAGCGGCCGCGGACCCCCGACCACCGCCGGAAAGGCGCCCCTTCATGCCTCGCTTCACCGACTTCGGTGTGCCCGCCTCCCTCGCGCAGTCCCTCGCGCAGCGCGGGATCACCGACCCCTTCCCCATCCAGACGGCCACGCTGCCCGACACGCTCGCCGGGCGCGACGTGCTCGGCCGCGGCCGCACCGGCTCCGGCAAGACGCTCGCGTTCTCGCTGCCGGTCGTGACCCGCCTCGCCGACTCGAAGGCCCAGCGCGCCAAGGCCCGCCCGCGCGCGCTGATCCTCGCGCCGACCCGCGAGCTCGCCACCCAGATCCACGCCACGATCGAGCCGCTCGCGGCGACCGCCGGCCTGTCGTCGACCACCGTGTTCGGCGGCGTCGCGCAGAGCCGCCAGGTCAGCGCGCTCAACGCGGGCATCGACGTGCTCGTCGCCTGCCCCGGCCGGCTCGAGGACCTCATCAAGCAGGGCCTGTGCTCGCTCGACGCGGTGGAGATCACCGTCCTCGACGAGGCGGACCACATGGCCGACCTCGGCTTCCTGCCCGTCGTGAAGCGGCTGCTCGACAGGACCCCGCGCGGCGGCCAGCGCCTGCTGTTCTCGGCGACGCTGGACAACGGCGTGGACACGCTGGTCAAGCGGTACCTGGACCGGCCGACGACGCACTCGGTCGACCCCGAGGTCGCGCCGGTGTCGACCATGACGCACCACGTGCTGGCGGTCGCCGACGCGGACGCGAAGAAGGAGGTCGTCCGCGAGCTCGCCTCCGGCACCGGCCGCCGCGTCCTGTTCACCCGGACCAAGCACCAGGCCAAGAAGCTCGCCAAGCAGCTCACCCAGGACGGCATCCCCGCCGTGGACCTGCAGGGCAACCTCGGGCAGGGCGCGCGCGAGCGGAACCTCGCGGCGTTCACCTCGGGCGAGGTGAAGGTCCTGGTCGCGACCGACATCGCCGCGCGCGGTATCCACGTCGACGACGTCGAGCTCGTCGTGCACGTCGACCCGCCGGCCGAGCACAAGGCGTACCTGCACCGCTCCGGCCGCACGGCCCGCGCCGGCTCCGGCGGCGACGTCGTCACCGTGCAGCTGCCGGAGCAGGCCGGCGACGTCCGCGACCTGACCCGCAAGGCGAAGATCACCGTCACGCCGCAGCGCGTCGCGCCGGGCTCGCCCGTGATCGCGGCGCTGGTCGGCGAGGTGGCGGCGCCCGTCGCGCCCGCCCCGGCCCCGGCGCCGCAGCAGCAGCGGACCGCGAAGCCGCGCACCGGCGGGGCGCAGGGCCAGCAGGGCGGCGGCGGTCGCGGCCGCCGCGGCGGCGGCACGGGCTCCCGCCCGGCCGAGGCGGGCCAGCGCCCGGCGCGGTCCGGCGCCGCCCCGGCGCGCTCCGGCTCCGCCCCCGCGGGCGGCGGCCGCCCGGCGCGCCAGGGCGGCGGGTCCTCCGCGCCCGCCCAGGGCGGCGGCCGCGGCCGGTCGGCCGGCGGGCGCTCCGTCCCCGTGCTCGGCGGCTCCATGGTCGCGTGGACCTCGGGCGGCGACGCGCCGTCCGCCTCCGTCGGCGCCCGGACCGGTGCCCCCGCGGGCGCGCGGTCCGGCGGCGCGGGCCGTCCGCGCGGCGCGGGTCAGGGCGCCGGCGGCGAGGGCCAGGGCGGCCGGCGTCGCCGGGGCGGCCGCGGTGGCCGCGGCGGCCCGCAGCAGTAGCCGACGCCCCACCTGCTCGACACGCCCCGACCCGCGACCGGCGCCCCCGGTCGCGGGTCGTCGCGCGTCCGGGCACGGTCGTGGAACACCGCGCCCCGCCTCGGTGTTCTGCCTCGCGGCGGACCAGCCCCGGCCGCACCGGGCGGGGCGTCCGCGATGGGCGAGAGGAGTGCCGCGATGGCGGACCAGAGGACCTACGAGGTCACCAAGGACGACGCGCAGTGGCGGGTCGAGCTCAACCCGGCCGAGTTCCAGGTGCTGCGCCTGGCCGGGACGGAGCGCCCGTGGACCGGCGAGCTGCTCGACGAGGACCGCGAGGGCGTCTACAGCTGTCGCGCGTGCGGGAACGAGCTGTTCCGCTCGGAGACCAAGTTCGACTCCCACTGCGGGTGGCCGAGCTTCTTCTCCCCGCTGGCCGGCGACAAGGTCGAGCTGATCGAGGACCGCAGCCTCGGCATGGTCCGCACGGAGGTCCGGTGCGCGCGCTGCGGGTCGCACCTGGGGCACGTCTTCGACGACGCGCCGCAGACCCCGACGGGCGACAGGTTCTGCATGAATTCCGTGAGCCTGACCTTCCAGCCGAAGTAGGCTGACCCCCGTGTGGGGGAGGGGAGCGCGGATGCTTCAGGGAAAGCGGTCTGATGCCGATATCCCGGACGTGGAGCAGGCCCTGATCGTCCGCCGGTGGCGCCGTTACGGTGCCGACCGGTTGTACGTGACGGCCGAGACCGGCGCGCCCCTCGGCAGCGTCGACCTCGCCACCGGTGAGGTGGCCGTCGAGGCCGACGCTGCCGCCCTGGAGGGCGAGGGCCTCGAGCAGGCGGTGCGCGGCGCCGCGCAGGCGTACCTGCGCGCCGACGTCCCGGAGCTGGTCGTCCCCACCGCGGACGTCGTCCCCGAGGAGCGGCCCGAGCCGGAGCCCCGCCCGCGCGGTCGGCGCGCCCGCCGCGACGTCGCCCCCGAGGCCGACCCCGTGCCCGGGACCGCGGGCGCCCCCGCCCCGCGCGGCCGGCACCGCGCCGACGACCTGGTCAGCCCGCGCGCGGACGCCGAGCCCCGCGGGCTGCGCGAGAGCCTGTGCGACCGCCTCGACCGCCTCATGCTCGAGGGCTGGCACGTGCTGCACGACGTCCCCGTCGGGCGGCAGGGCTCCGTCGTCGCGCACCTGCTCGTCGGGCCGCCCGGGGCGTTCGCCGTCGCCGAGCGCGCCGCGGCGGAGTCCGGCCCGGAGCACTTCGTGCTCGACTCCCGGCACCTGTCCGCGGACGGCCGCGGCGTCCCCGACCTGCGCGACGTCCGCCTCACCGGCGCCCGCGCGGGCTCGCTGCTGCGCGCGGCCGTCGGGTCGCCCGTCGCGGTGCGCGGCGTGCTGGTCGTGCACGGCACCGTCGAGGTCCTCGCCCCGTCGCCCTACGACGCGCTGGTGCTGGCCGACGAGGCCGTGCCGGACGCGTTCACGTCGATGGCGGCCCGCTGGTCGCCCGGGCGGGTGGACGCGGTCGCCGCGATCGCCCGCCGGCGCAGCACCTGGGCGCTCAGCCGCGCGGTCTGAGCGGGGTCCCGCTCAGGACTCCGGCTGCACCCGCGGGGGCGTGCTCGCCAGCGACGCGTTGAGCCGGTGCAGCTGGTCCGCGAGCAGCCCGCGGTCCTCCTCGGCCCACGTGCCCAGCGCCGCCCCCAGGTACGCGCGCCGCGCCACCCGGGCCGCGTCCACCCGGCGCGCGCCCTCGGCCGTCACCCGGATCAGCTGACCCCGCGAGTCGTCCGGGTCGGGCCGGCGCTCGATCAGGCCGAGCTGCTCCAGGCGGCCGAGCTGGCGCGACATCGTGCCGCGGCCGACCCCGATGTGCTCGGCGAGCTCGCTGGCGCGCACGTCGGGCTCCCGCTCGATGCGCACCAGCAGCGGGTAGGCCGAGGGCTCGAGGTCCGGGTGCACCTCGCGGGCGAGGCGCTCGGCCGAGGCGCGCGCACGACGCAGCAGCAGCCCGAGCTCGGACTCGATGCGCGCGACGGGGTCGAGGGGGGTGTCCACCGACCCATTGTGGACGAACGCGAGGCGCCCGGCCGTCGGTGACGGCCGGGCGCCTCGGTGTCGCGGGCCGCCCGGGGCGGCCGCGCGGGTGGTCAGGCCCGGTGGGCCGGGGTGGTGCCCGCGTGCTCGGCCTCGGCCTGGCGGCCGACGGCCTGCTGCGCGCCGGGGGTGCCGGCCTCGGCCACGACGGCCTGGTCGGTCTGCTCCTGGTCGAGCAGCTGCTCGACGCCGGACCGGCGGCCGAGCGGCACCTCCTTGAGGAACAGCACGGCGATCAGCGCGACGACGCCGAGCGGGACGGCGATGAGGAACAGGTCGGCGATGCCGTGCCCGTAGGCGGACTCGACGATCGTGCGGACCGGCTCCGGCAGCGTGGAGACGTCCGGCACCGAGGTGGTGCCGCCGCCCAGCGCGGCGGGGTCGACGCCGGCGGACACCAGGCCGTCGGTGATGTAGCTCGTGATCCGGTTGCCGAGCACGGCACCCAGCGCCGAGACGCCGATCGCGCCGCCGAGCGTCCGGAAGAACGCCACGGTCGCGGTGCCCGAGCCCGTCTCGGAGACGTCCAGGATGTTCTGGACCGCGAGCACCAGGTTCTGCATCAGCATGCCGACGCCGGCGCCCATGACGAACATGTACAGGCCGACCAGGACGAAGCTGGTGTCGTACCGGATCGTGCCCATGAGGGCGAGGCCGCCGGTCAGCAGGACGCCGCCCGCGATCATGAAGCCCTTGTACCGCCCGTGCTTGGTGATGAGGCGCCCGGCGATCGTCGACGACAGGAACAGGCCGAGGATCATCGGGATGGTGAGCAGGCCGGACTGCGTCGGGGTCTTGCCGCGCGCGACCTGCATGTACTGGCTGAGGAACACCGAGGTGCCGAACATCGCCACGCCGACCGCGACGGACGCGATCACGGACAGGACGACGGTGCGGTTCTTGAACAGGTGCATCGGGATGATCGGGTCCGCGACCTTGTTCTCGACGAGCACGGCGATCGCCAGCACCACGACGGCGCCGATGACCATCGCGGCGGTCTGCCACGAGATCCAGTCGAACTTGTCGCCGGCGAAGGTCACCCAGAGCAGCAGGCTCGCGATGCCGACGGAGATCAGCGCGGCGCCCCAGTAGTCGATGCGCACGACCTTGCGGGCCATCCGCGGCAGGTGCAGCGTGCGCTGCAGCACGATGATCGCGGCCACCGCGAACGGCAGGCCGACGAAGAAGTTCCAGTGCCAGGACAGGCTGTCGGTGATGACGCCGCCGAGCAGCGGGCCGCCGACCATGCCGATGCCCATGATCCCGCCCATGAGGCCCATGTACCGGCCGCGCTCGCGCGGGCTGAGGATGTCGGCCATGAGGACCGTCGCCAGGGCGGTCAGGCCGCCGGCGCCGATGCCCTGGATCGCGCGCATGCCGATGAGGAAGCCGACGTCCTGGGAGAAGCCGGCCGCCGCGGAGGACAGCACGGAGATGATCAGCGCGATCTGGATGAGGAGCTTGCGGTTCACCAGGTCGGCGAGCTTGCCCCAGATCGGCGTGGTGATCGTGGTGGTCAGCAGGGTCGCGGTGACGACCCAGGTGTAGGACGACTGCGACCCCTTCAGGTCGCTGACGATCTTCGGCAGGGAGCTCGACACGACGCTCGTGGCCAGGATGGACACGAACATGCCGAGCAGGATGCCGGAGAGCGCCTCCATCACCTGCCGGTGGCTCATCGCGGGCGCGGGCCCGCGGTCGACGGTCGGGCTCTCGGCCCGGGTGGTGCTGCTCATGGTGTGGTCTCTGCTTTCGCGCTGAGGTGCGGTGCCCGGCGCCGTCGGCGGACGTTCGGTGGTGGTGCGGCGCGTCCTCGCCGGGACGCGTGCTGCGGGGCCGGTGCGCGTGGGGGCGCGCCGGCCGGGCCGGTCAGGTGGCCGTGGCGGCGAGCTCGGCGGCGCGGGGGTCGCCGGTCGTCGCGGTGCGGGGGGCGAACTGCGCCATGGTGTCGGCGATCCGCTCGAGGACGGCGGACGCCTCGGCGAGCTCGGCGGGCGTCCATGCGCTGAACGCCTCGGCCGCCCGCGCGTCCATCGCGGTCTTGGTGTCGGCCGTGAACGCCCGGCCGCGCTCGGTCAGCCGGACGGTGCGGACGCGGCGGTCGGTGCCCGGCGCGTCCGGGGTGCTGCGCTCGGCGTACCCGGACTCGACCAGCTGGCTGGCCTGCCGGCTGGCGACCGAGATGTCGACGTGCAGGTGCTGCGCCACGTCGCCGATGCCGAGCTCGCCGGCCTTGTCGAGCAGCCAGAGCAGGCTGAGGGCCGCGCGGGGGCAGTCGAGGTCGCGGGCCAGCTCGGTGCCGACCTCGCGCTGCACGCGCTGCAGGCGCGCGACGGCGTCGATCAGCACGCGGTGGGCGGGGGCGGGGGTGCCGGGCACAGCGGGGACCTCTTTCGTTGGTTGCAGCAGGCAAACTATCACAACGGTTGCGCCGGGCAACTTGTTCCACGGGTGATGTGAGGGTCGTCACGGCGAGCGGGAGATCAGCCCCGCACGAGTGGAAGATCCGGCCGGACACGCGCCGGCGTGTCGGGGCCGGATCGTCCACTCGACAGCAGGTGGCGCCGCGCGCGGCGGGTCGCCGGCGTCAGCGGCCCGCGGCGTAGCCCTGCATGCCGCGCGGGTTCGCCGCCGCGTGCAGCAGCCCGTCCGGCCGGACGCCGGCGGCGCTGACCCGGCCGAGGCTCCACGGCCCCGCGTCGCGCACGGCGTGCCCGCGCCGGGCGAGCTCCGCGAGCACGCCCGCGCCGAGCCGCGACTCGGCCTCGATGCCGTGCCGGGTGCTCGTCCGGGGGTGGAACGACGACGGCACGTGCGTGGAGTGCCAGCCCGGCGCGTCGATCGCGGCCTGCAGGTCGAGCCCGCCGAGCAGGTGGTGCAGCAGGAACGGGATCGTCCACTGGTCCTGCTGGTCGCCGCCCGGGGTGCCGAACGCGAAGCCGCCGCCGTCCCGCAGCACGAGGCCCGGGCTCAGCGTGGTCCGCGGGCGGCGGCCCGGCGCGAGCGACGACGGCAGCCCGGGCTCGAGCCAGAACATCTGCGCGCGGGTCGGCAGCCCGAAGCCCAGACCCGGGACGACCGGCGAGCTCTGCAGCCAGCCGCCGGACGGGGTGGCCGAGACCAGGTTGCCCCAGCGGTCGACGACGTCGACGTGGCAGGTGTCGCCGCGGGTCTCCCCGGACGGCCGGACGTCGAGCGCGGGTCCGTCGACCGCGGCCGGGCCCGTCGGCGCGCCCGCCGGCTCGGGGCCGCGGGTCGGCTCGCCCGTGCCCAGCGCCGGCCCGCCCGCCGCGTCCTCGTACCGCCCCGGCCACACCGGCGCACGGTCGGGTCCCGCCGCCGGTGACCCGAACAGCGCGGCCAGCCGCGGCGCGCGCCCGTCGGGCGACCCCGGCCGCACCCCGTCCGCGGCGTCCGCGCCGACCAGCCGGGCCCGCTCCGCGGCGTACGACCGGGACAGCAGCGCCTCCAGCGGCACCTCGGCGCCGGCGGGGTCGCCGTACCAGGCCTCGCGGTCGGCGAACGCCAGGTTCGTCACCTCGACCGCGGTGTGGACCAGCTCGGCCGAGCCGAGGTCCGCGTCCGCGACGCCGAGCGCCTCGAGCATCCGCAGCTGCTGCAACAGCACCGGGCCCTGGCCCCACGCGGCCGTCTTGTGCACCTGCACGCCGGCGAAGTCGACCGCGACGGTCGGCTCCTCCGCGACCCGCCACGCCGCGAGGTCGTCGGCCGTCAGGAGCCCGGCGTGCGCCGACCCCGACGAGTCGAGCACCGGGGTCCGCACGAAGGACGCCATCGCCTCGGCGACGAACCCCTCGTAGAACGCGCGCCGCGCCGCCTCGATCTGGGTCAGCCGGTCCGTGCCGGCCGCCTGCGCCTCCGTCAGCACGCGCGCGTAGGTGTCGGCGAGCGCGGGGTTGCGGAACCGCGCGCCCGGCTCCGGGACGCGGCCGCCGGGCAGGTACACCTCGGCCGAGGTCGGCCAGTGCTCCGCGAACAGCCGCTCGACGGTCCGGATCGTGCGGACCGCGGTCGGGATGAGCGGGTAGCCGTCGCGGGCGTAGCCGATCGCGGGGGACAGCACGTCGGCCAGCGGCAGGGTGCCGTACCGCGCGAGCAGGTCGAGCCACGCGCCGAACGCGCCCGGCACGACCGCCGCGAGGTGCCCGGTGCCCGGCACGACGTCGAGCCCCTGGTCGGTGTACGCCTCGATGGTCGCCGCGGCCGGTGCGGTGCCCTGGCCGGCGACGACGAACGTGTGCCCGTCCGCGGCGCGGTGGCCGATGATCGGCGCGTCGCCGCCCGGCCCGTTCAGGTGCGGCTCGACCACCTGGAGCGTGAACCCGGCAGCGGCGGCCGCGTCGAACGCGTTGCCGCCCGCCTCGAGGACCGACTGCCCGACGGCGCTGGCCAGCCAGTGCGTGGAGGCGACCATGCCGTGGGTGCCGACGAGCTCGGGGCGGGTGGTGAACACGGGCGGCTCCAGGTGGCGCGGGCGGCGGGGCGACGTCCACGGTACGTCGACCCCCCGCCGACGTGCCGTCGTGCCCCACCGCCCGCGCCGGCTCTGCGCGGGCGCCCGCCGCTCAGCGGGCGTACCGCCGCATGGTGAGCGGGCCGAACACGGCGACGAGCGCCAGGGCCCACACCAGCGTGATCGCCACGTGGTCGCCGACGGGCTGCGCGTTCATCAGCCCGCGGACGCCCGTCACCAGGTCGGAGACGGGGTTCACCTCGACGAACGCCTGCAGCCAGCCCGGCATCGTCGACGGGTCCACGAAGATGTTCGACCCGAACGTGAGCGGTGTGATGACCATCATCGACACGCCCATCACGGCGTTGGGCGTCCGCAGCACCAGGGCGAGGAACGTCCAGATCCAGCCGAACGAGAACGCGAACAGCAGCAGCAGCGCGACGCCCGCCAGCACGCCGAGCGGCCCGCCCTCCGGCCGGAACCCGATGAGCAGGCCCAGCGCCACGATCACGACCGACGCGATGGTGAACCGGACGGCGTCGCCCAGCAGCATCCCGACCAGCGCCGACGGCCGCCAGATCGGCAGCGACCGGAACCGGTCGAACACGCCCTTCTGGATGTCCGTGTTGAGCGTGACGCCCGTGTACATCGTGATCATGATGACGCCCTGCACCAGGATCCCGGGCAGCAGGAACTGGATGTAGTCGTCGACGCTGCCGGCGATCGCGCCGCCGAACAGGTACGTGAACAGCAGCGTGATCATGACCGGGAACACCGTCACGTCGAACAGCTGCTCGGGTACGTGCTTGATCTTGAGCAGCGCCCGCCATCCGAAGGTCAGGGACGTCGTGACGCCGGAGGGCCGCGCGGGGCGGGTGCCGGAGGCGAGGACGCCGCGCACGGCCGAGGCGGCGACCTCGTCGGTCGCGGTGGTCGTGGCCGCCCCCGCCGTGGTGGTCCGGGTGTCGTCGATGCTCATGCCGCCCCCCTCGCGGCGGCGTCGTGCCCGGCCGCCGCCTCGTCGTCGGTGCCCGTGGACTCGGCCGGGTGGCCGGTCAGGGCGAGGAACACCTCGTCCAGCGACGGCTGGCCGAGCGAGAACTGCGCGACCGGCACGTCGGTGGCCTCGAGGGCCGCGATGCCGCGCATGGCGGGCGCCGAGGAGTCGACGCTCGCGGTCAGCGCCGCGGGGTCGGCGTCCTCCGTGACACCGGTGCCCAGCGCGCGCTCCAGCACCGCCCGGGCGCGGGGCCGGTCGTCCGGGTTGAGCAGCCGGACGTGCAGGGCGCTCGCGCCGACCGACGCCTTGAGCTGTCCGGGCGTGCCCTCGGCGATCACCTTCCCGGCGTCGATCACGGAGATCCGGTCGGCGAGCTGGTCGGCCTCGTCCAGGTACTGCGTCGTGAGCAGCACCGTCGTCCCCGACGCGACCATCGCGCGGACGATGTCCCACACCTGGTTGCGGCTGCGCGGGTCGAGCCCGGTCGTCGGCTCGTCCAGGAAGATCAGCTCGGGCGTGACGACGATGCTCGCGGCGATGTCGATCCGGCGCCGCATGCCGCCGGAGAACTTCTTCACCTGCCGGTCGGCCGCGTCGGACAGCCCGAACGCGTCGAGCAGCTCGTCGGCCCGGGCGCGGGCGGCGGCGCGGGAGAACCCGTACAGGCGGGACACCAGCACGAGGTTCTCCCGGCCGGTCAGGTCCTCGTCGACGGAGGCGAACTGGCCGGTGAGCGCGACGCGGCTGCGCACCTCGTCGGCGTCGCGGACCACGTCGCGGCCGAGGACCCGGGCCTCGCCGGCGTCCGGGCGCAGCAGGGTGGCGAGCATCCGGATGGTGGTGGTCTTCCCGGCGCCGTTGGGGCCGAGGAAGCCGTGCACGCCGCCGGCGGCGACCTGCAGGTCGATGCCGTCGACGGCGCGGGTGTCCTTGAACAGCTTGACCAGGCCCGCGGTCTCGATCGCGGTCGTCATGGGGCGGTGCCTTCCGTCGGGGACCCGCGGGCGCGGCGGCGCGCGGGTCGGGGCGGGTGCGGTGCAGCGGTGCGGCGGTGCGGCTGCTCGGCCGGCGACGGCGCGAGGACGAGGCTCCCCGGCGGCGGGTGCGCTCTATTCCTAGTAGGAACAACGAGGTCCAGCGTAGGTTGGGAGGTGTGGCGGAGGCAACGGGTTTCCCGGACGGATCGGACGCGGTGCCGGATCCGGCGCCGGCGCCCGCACCCACGCCGACCGGCTACGCCCTGCTCGGCCTGCTGATGTTCGCAGGACGCACCGACACGACCGTCACGGCGTACGAGCTCAAGCAGCGCGCCGACCGCACGCTGCGCTACTACTGGGCCGCCCCCGCGATGAGCCAGGTGTACTCCGAGGTCGCCCGGCTCGAGGCGGCCGGGCTCGTGCGCGCGCTGCCCGACCCCGCCGGGCCGCCCGGGCGGCGCACGACCCGGTACGCGATCACCGACGCGGGGGACCGTGCCCTGCGGGCGTGGCTCGCCGAGACGCCCGCCGACTTCCCGGTGCTCAAGCACCCGGTCGCCCTCCGGCTGCTCATGGGCCACCTGGTCGACCCGGCGACGGTGCGCGGCATGCTCGACGACTACGTCGACGCGCTCGCGGACCGGCGGCGGGACCTGTCGGGGGTGCGGGCGATGCTCGGCGACCGGCCCGAGGTGCGGTACCCGGCGATGGTCGCCGACTGGGGACTGGCCTACTACGACGCCGAGGAGCGGATCGTCGCCGAGCTGCGGGAGCGGGTGACGCGGGACCTCGCGGGGGGCGCGGGCGCGGGCGGGGCGGTCGCGCCGGCGGACGACCCCGCCTGACGACGCGTCGCCCCGGGGCCGTGTCGGAGGTCGTCGCTACGGTCGGCGGACGAGGCACCCGACCTCGACCCGGGTGGCGGAGCGACGAGGAGGACGCGATGAGGATCGGCATCGTCGGGACGTTCGGCACGGTGGACCAGCTCGTCGGGCTGGCGGCGGAGGCTGAGGACGCGGGCTGGGACGGCTACTTCACGTGGGACGCGGTCGACCTCGGGTTCGACGGCGACGTGTGGGACCCGTGGGCGGTGCTCGCCGCCGCCGCGGTGCGCACCGAGCGGATCACGCTGGGCGCGCTGGTGTTCGCGCTGCCGCGGCGCCGGCCGTGGGTGGTCGCGCGGCAGGCGCTGACCGTCGACCACCTCTCGGGCGGGCGCCTCGTGATCCCCGCGGGCCTCGGCGTGCCGACCGACCGGGCGTTCGCGGGCGTCGAGGGCGAGCTCACGAGCACGCGCGAGCGTGCCGAGCTGCTCGACGACCACCTCGCGATCCTCGACCGGGCGTTCAGCGGCGAGACGTTCTCCTACGAGGGCACGCACCACCGGGTCACCGACATGCGGTTCGTGCCGCGGCCGGTGCAGCGCCCGCGCGTGCCGATCTGGGTCGTGGGCGCCTTCCCGAGCGAGCGGTCCATGGGACGGGCCGTGCGGTACGACGGCCTGGTCGCCCAGCTGCGCGGTGACCGTGCGATGGACGACCTCGGCCCGGCGGAGGTCGCGGAGATCGCCGCGTGGGTGCGCGAGCACCGGGCGCCCGACGCCGGTCCCTACGAGATCGTCCTGCAGGGCGTCCTGCCGGAGGACCCGGCCGCGGCGCGGGACCACGTCGCGGCGCTCGCCGAGGCGGGCGCGACCTGGTTCGTCGAGTCGCGCTGGGAGGGGCCGGGGTCGACGTACGAGGCGGTCCGGGAGCGCGTGCGCCGGGGCGTCCCGGGCAGGTGATCCGGCGGGCGGCAGGGGTGACGGCGGGTGACCCGGCCGGGACGACCCGGTCCGGCCCGACCGCGCCGGGGACCGCCTCACCGCCGCGCCGGGCACCGCCTCACCGCCGCGCCGGCTCGCCCTCCGCCGCCCGCGCCGCCGCCTCGGCCACGCGCGCCGCCCGCGTCTCCGGCCGCCGCGCGTCGACCAGCCACCGCAGCACCGCCTTGCGTGCGCCCAGGGGGAACCCGTCCCAGTGCGCGCGGGCCCCCGGCAGGGCGTCCAGCGCCGCGGCGAGGTCGTCCGGCACGACCGCGGCCTCCACCCCGTCCAGCAGCGCCCACGACCCGTCGGCCTTCGCCGCGGCCACGACCGCCGCGCCCGCCGGCCGCATCGCGCCGGCCGCCTCCAGCCGGGCCACCCGCTCCTTGCTCAGCCGGGACCACCCGCTGCCCCGGCGGCGCGGGGCGAACCACTGACGGGTGCTGTCCGGGTCGGGCGCCCAGGCCTGGCCGTCGATCCAGCCGACGGCCAGCGCCTCGGCGACCATCTCCTCGTAGCCGAACGTCGGGCGGCCGGACGCGGGCTTCCACCGCACGAGCCACACGCCGTCCGCGGACGCGTGGTGCTCCGCGAGCCACGCCCGCCACTGCTCGACGGTCTCGGCGTGGAACCGCGGCCGGTCGGCCAGGGACGCCATCGTCGCCCGTCCGCCCCGCGCCCGCGCCCGGTCAGTGCCCGCCGCTCGGGGCGGGCAGGGTGTCGGCCGGGTCGGGCGCCTCGCCGCGGCCGACCCGCGAGTGGCGGTAGGAGTACACGGCGTAGATGAGGACGCCGAGCGCCAGCCACGCGGCGAACCGCACCCAGGTCAGCGTCGTGAGGTTCGACATCAGCCAGAGGCAGGCGACGCCGGACACGATCGGCAGCACCGGCGACCACGGCACCTTGAACCCGCGGGTCAGGTCGGGGCGCGTCCGGCGCAGGATCGGGATGCCGAAGCTGACCAGCACGAACGCCGACAGCGTCCCGATGTTGATCATCTCCTCGAGCAGCTCGACCTTCGACAGCCCCGCGATCAGCGCGACCACGATGCCCGCGCCGACCTGCAGGCGCACCGGCGTCTTGTACCGGTGCGAGGTGCGGGAGATGCCGCGGGGGAGGAGCCCGTCGCGGCTCATCGCGAACACGATCCGGGTCAGGCCCAGCAGCAGCACCATGATCACGGACGTCAGGCCGACCAGGATGCCGATCGAGATCACCTTGCCGGCCCAGTCGGCGCCGACCAGCACGAACGCGGTGGTGAGCGACGGCGACTCGGACGCCGCGAGCTCGGTGTACGACACCATGCCGGTCACGACGACGGTCACCAGGATGTAGAGCACGGTGACGATGGCGAGGCCGCCCAGGATGCCGCGCGGCACGGCGCGCTGCGGGTTCTTGGTCTCCTCGGCCGTGGTCGCGACGACGTCGAACCCGATGAACGCGAAGAACACCAGCGCCGCGCCGGACAGGATGCCCATGACGCCGTACGTCGACGGGTCGAACCCGGACAGGAACGCGAACAGCGGCTGGTGCAGGCCCGACTCCGACTCGGCGGGCTGCGACGGCGGCACGAACGGCGAGTAGTTCTCGGCGCGGACGTAGAAGAACCCGGCGACGATGACGAACAGCGTGATGCCGACCTTGATGATCGTGAAGATGCTGTTCACGCGGGTGCTGAGCTTGGTGCCGACCGCGAGCAGGGCGGTGAACACCCCGACGACCAGCACGGGGCCCCACTCGAGGTCGACCGGCCCGAGCTCGACCGTCGTCGGCACGTCGATCCCGAACAGCCCGAACGCGTCGGACAGGTACACGCCCCAGAACTTCGCGATCACCGCGGCGGCGAGCAGCATCTCCAGGATCAGGTCCCAGCCGATGATCCAGGCGACGAACTCGCCCGCGGTGGCGTAGGAGAACGTGTACGCCGACCCGGCGACCGGCAGCGTCGAGGCGAACTCGGCGTAGCACATGATGGCCAGGGCGCAGACGATCGAGGCGATCAGGAACGAGACGATGACCGCGGGCCCGGCGTGGTTCGCCGCGGCGGTCGCGCCCACCGAGAAGATGCCGGCGCCGACGGCGACGGCCACGCCCAGGACCGCGAGGTCCCACGCGGTGAGCGAGCGCCGGAGGGACCGGTCCGGGTCGTCGACCTCGGCCAGCGAGTCCTCGACGGACTTGCGGCGCAGCACGCTGCGGTTGCTGATGGGCACGGGAGACCCCCTGGGTCGACGGCAGGACGCGCGCGAGCATGCCCAACCCGGTGCGCCCTCGCACGGCGGGGTCCGAGGGGTGAGACCCGAACGGGTGACGTCAGACCCCGCCCGGGAAGCCTAGTTGCCGCCAGGCCTCGTAGACAGCGGTGGCGGCGGCGTTCGTGAGGTTGAGCGAGCGGCGGCCCGGCTGCATCGGGATCCGCAGCAGGTCGGTGACGGCGGGGTGCTCGAGCGCCTCGGGCGGCAGGCCGGTCGGCTCCGGGCCGAACATCAGCACGTCGCCGTCCCGGTACTCGGCGTCGGTGTACCGGCGCTCGGTGTGCGTGGTGAACGCGAACACCCGGGCGGGGGCGAGCGCGGCCAGGCAGGCGTCGAGGTCCGGGTGCACGACGACGTGCGCGAGGTCGTGGTAGTCGAGGCCCGCCCGCTTCAGCCGCGGCTCGTCCATGACGAACCCGAGCGGCTCCACCAGGTGCAGCGTCGCCCCGGTCGCGGCGGCCAGCCGGATCGCGTTGCCGGTGTTGCCGGGGATGCGGGGCTCGAAGAAGACGACGTGCAGCACGCGGGTGATCCTCTCACCCGGGCACTAGCGTGTGCTGCGGCGCGGGCGATCGCCCCGCCGACCAGCGAGAGGACGACGATGCCGACGATGCCCGTCTACCGTGCCGCCGACGACCGGTACGACGCCATGCCCTACCGCCGCACCGGGCGCAGCGGGCTCGACCTGCCCGCCCTCTCGCTGGGGATGTGGCACAACTTCGGCGACGTGAACCCCATGGAGACCCAGCGCGCGGTCATCCGCCGGGCGTTCGACCTCGGGATCACGCACTTCGACCTCGCGAACAACTACGGCCCGCCGTACGGCTCCGCGGAGGCCAACTTCGGTCGGCACCTCGTCCAGGACCTCGGGCCGTACCGCGACGAGCTCGTCATCTCGTCGAAGGCCGGCTACGACATGTGGCCCGGCCCGTACGGCGACGGCGGGTCGCGCAAGTACGTGCTGTCGTCGCTCGACCAGTCGCTGCAGCGGCTCGGCCTCGACTACGTCGACGTCTTCTACTCGCACCGCCCGGACCCCTCGGTGCCGCTCGAGGAGACGATGGGCGCGCTGCACACGGCCGTCACGAGCGGCAAGGCGCTGTACGCCGGGATCTCGAACTACTCGCCGTCCCGCACCCGCGAGGCCGCGCGCATCCTGGCCGACCTCGGCACGCCGCTGCTGATCCACCAGCCGTCGTACTCGATGTTCAACCGGCACGTCGAGCAGGTGGCCGAGGGCGAGACCGAGTCGCTGCTCGACGCCGTCGGCGACCTGGGCGTCGGGATGATCGTGTTCTCCCCGCTGGCGCAGGGGCTGCTCACCGGCCGCTACCTGTCGGGCGACGTGCCCGCGGACTCCCGCGCCGCGACCAGCCGGTTCCTGTCGGCCGACCAGATCAGCGACACCTACCTGTCGCGCGCCCGGGCGCTGAACGCGATCGCCGAGCAGCGGGGCCAGACGCTGGCGCAGCTCGCGCTCACCTGGGTGCTCCGGGACGCGCGGGTCACCTCGGCGCTGATCGGGGCGTCGTCGGTGGCGCAGCTCGAGGACAACGTCGCCGCGCTGACCGCCGAGCCGCTCACCGCCGACGAGATCGCCGCGATCGAGCCGCACGCCGTCGACGGGACCGCGCACCGGTGACGGCGGGCGCGGTGGGGCCCGGGGGTCGCGTGCCGGTCGTGCTGCTGCACGGGCTGACCGACTCCTCGACCTGCTGGCCGACGGTGCTGCCGCGGTACGCGGGCGCGCGGCCGGTGGTGGCGCTCGACGCCCGCGGGCACGGCGGCACCCCGCTGCCGGACGAGCCGTTCACCGTGGGCGCGCTCGCGGCCGACGCGGCGGAGGCGCTGCGCGCGCTGGACCTCGGGCCGGCGCTCGTCGTCGGGCACTCGATGGGCGGGGTCACCGCCGAGGAGCTCGCGCTGACCGCGCCGGAGCTCGTCGCGGGGCTGGTGCTCGAGGACCCGGCGTGGCGGACGGCGGAGGCGTCGGGCGTGGACGCGGCGGACGGGTCGGTGGTCGGCGTGGCGACGGGCGGGGCGGGCGCGGGCGGTGCGCCGGACGGCGCGGGCGCTGCGCCGGGCGGTGCGGCGCAGGACCCGGGTGGCGTGCCGGACTGGCTCGGCCCGGCGATCGCCGCCGTGCAGGGCCGGACCGTCGAGCAGATCGCCGCGCAGGGCCGCCTGGACAACCCGGCGTGGTCCGCGGCGGAGGTCGAGGGCTGGGCGCAGGCGAAGGCCCGGGTCGACCCGCGGCTCGCCGAGGTCCCGCACGACTGGCTGGGCCGCGACTGGGTCGAGGCGCTTGCCGACGTCCGGGTGCCGGTCACGCTGCTGACCGCGGGACCGGGGCTCGGGGTGGTGTCGGAGCGCCAGGCGGCCCGCGCGGCGGAGCTCCTGGGGGACCGGCTCACGCACGTCCCGTTCCCGGGCGTCGGGCACAACATCCGCCGTGAGGCCCCGGAGCAGTACCTGGCGGTTCTGGACGCGGCGCTGGCCCGCGCCGACGCCGCGGCCTGACGCCGGCCTCGGGGGCCCGACGCGGGCGCGCCTGGTCCGCTCCAGCCCATGCGCTCGTCGACATCGGTGGTTCGCGTCCGCTTCGGTGTTCGTAGCCACCGAACTCGGCGCGAGGCACCGAACTCGCCGACTCCCGCCCGGCGCAGACGGGCCCGCGCGGCGCGGGTCAGCCCAGGACGGCCGCGATCACCAGCAGCGACGGGATCGCCAGGATGGTCGTCACCAGGCCGGCGTCCCGGGCGAGTGCGGTGCCCTGGCGGTACTGGATCGCGTAGACCAGCACGTTCTGCGCGGTCGGTAGTGCGGACACCACGGCGACCGCCAGCAGCGCGTCGCCGCGGAGCCCGAGCAGGGTGCCCAGCCCGATCGCGAGCGCCGGGTGCACGACCGCGCGCAGCACCGCGACCAGCGCGACGTCGCCGCGCGGCGCCTGCTCGCCGCCGACCCGCGGCGCCGCGAGCGACATGCCGAACGTGATCAGCGCGAGCGGCGGGGCGGCGGCGCCCAGCAGCGCGAGCGGCTGGAACACCACGTCCGGCAGCGAGAACGGCAGCGCGGCGATCGCGATGCCGGTGAGCGTGCCGATGATGACCGGGTTCCGCAGCGTGCGCCCCAGCACCGAGCGCAGGGTGCCGAGCGCCCCCGCGGGCACGCTGCCCGCGACCACGCCGTCCCGCGCCCGGCGCCGGGCGTCCAGCACGACCATCGCGATCGGCCCGAGCACCAGCTGCTGGTAGAGCGTCGGCGGGACGACCGACACGACGCTGCCGAGCAGGTACGCGGTGAGCGGGATGCCGATGTTGCCGGCGTTCACGTACGACGAGGCGAGCACCCCGACGACGACGTCGCCGGCCGACCGCCGCCGGATCCAGCCGAGCACCGCGGCCGCGACCAGCGCGACGACGGTGGTGGTGGCGAACGTGACGAGCGCCGACCGGGACAGCAGCAGCCCGAGGTCCGCGCGGCCGATGGTCTCGATCAGCAGCGCGGGCGTCGCGACGGTGAACGCCGTGGCGGCCAGCACCCGCTGGGCGTTCTCGCCGAGCACGCCGGTGCGGCCCACGAACCAGCCCGCCGCGACGACGACCGCGATCGTGCCCAGCGCGGAGAGGACGGCGAGCATCAGCCGGTCGTGCCGCCCGCCGGGTCGCCCGCGGCGCCGCCCGCAACGCCGCCGCCCGGGTCGCCGTCCGCGAACAGCCCCACCGACGCGGCGCCGCGCGCGGCCTCCTCCGCCGTCGGGGGCTCCCGGCCCTCGAGCGTCGCGATGACCCCCGGCCCGTACCGGTCGAGCTTCGCGGCGCCGACGCCGCCGACCCGGGACAGCGCGTCGAGGTCGGCGGGGCGCGCGGTCGCGATCTCGCGCAGCGTCGCGTCGTGGAACACCACGTACGCGGGTACCCCCTGCTCCTTGGCGGTCGCCGCACGCCACGCGCGCAGCCGCTGGAACACCGCAGCCGCGTCGTCGCCGAGCTCGGCCGCCGCGTGCGCCGCGGCGGCCTGCCGCGCGCCGGACCTGCCGGACCCGCCGGACCCGCCGGAGCGCGACCGCGTCCGGGCGACGCGGGTCTCCTCGCGCAGCGGCACCGGCCGGGCGCCCTGCAGGACCTCGGCGCTCGCCGGGGTCAGCCGCAGCGTCCCGTACCCGTCGCCGTCGACGGCGAGCAGCCCCTGGGCGAGCAGCTGGCGCACGACGCCGCGCCACTGGGCGTCGGACAGGTCGGTCCCGAGCCCGAAGGTCGACAGCCCCGTGTGCCCGAGCTGCTCGATCCGCGAGGTCCGCTTCCCGAGCAGGATGTCGACCAGGTGCCCGGCGCCGTAGTGCTGGTTCCGCTCGCGCTCCAGGCGGACGACCGTCGACAGCAGCTTCTGCGCGGGCACGGTGCCGTCCCACGTCGTCGGCGGGGTCAGGCAGGTGTCGCAGTTGCCGCACGGCTCCGCCTCCTGGCCGAAGTACGCGAGCAGCTGCACGCGGCGGCAGGTCACGGTCTCGCAGAGCGCGAGCATCGCGTCCAGGTGCGCGGACAGCCGCCGCCGGTGCTGGGCGTCGCCCTCGGAGGTGTCGATCATGCGGCGCTGCTGCACGACGTCCTGCAGGCCGTAGGCGAGCCACGCCGTCGACGGCAGCCCGTCGCGCCCGGCGCGGCCGGTCTCCTGGTAGTAGCCCTCGACGGACTTGGGCAGGTCGAGGTGCGCGACGAACCGCACGTCCGGCTTGTCGATGCCCATGCCGAACGCGATCGTCGCGACCATCACCAGGCCGTCCTCGCGCAGGAACCGGGACTGGTTGCGGGCGCGCACCTGCCGGTCGAGGCCCGCGTGGTACGGCAGCGCGGGCACGCCCTGGGACGCCAGGAACTCGGCGGTCTGCTCGACGGAGTTCCGCGACAGGCAGTAGACGATGCCGGAGTCGCCGTCGTGCTCGGACCGGATGAGGTCGAGCAGCTGGGTCCGCGGGCTGGCCTTCGGCACGATCCGGTACTGGATGTTGGGCCGGTCGAACGACGCGACGTACTGCCGGGCGTCGGTGAGCTCGAGCCGCTCGGCGATCTCGGTGCGCGTGGCGGCGGTGGCGGTGGCGGTGAGCGCGATGCGCGGGACGCCGGGCCAGCGCTCGTGCAGCACGGACAGGCCGAGGTAGTCCGGGCGGAAGTCGTGGCCCCACTGGGACACGCAGTGCGCCTCGTCGATCGCGAACAGGCTGATGGTCGCCCGGTCGAGCAGCGCCATCGTCTCGGGCACGCGCAGCCGCTCGGGCGCCAGGTAGAGCAGGTCGAGGTCGCCGTCGAGCAGCGCCCGCTCGACCTCGCGGCGCCGGCCGGGGTCCTGCGTGGAGTTGAGGAACCCGGCGCGCACGCCGAGCGCCGACAGCGCGTCGACCTGGTCCTGCATGAGCGCGATGAGCGGCGACACCACCACGCCGGTGCCGGCCCGGACCAGCGCCGGCACCTGGTAGCAGAGCGACTTGCCGCCGCCGGTCGGCATGAGGACCAGGGCGTCGCCGCCGGCGACCACGGTGTCGATGATGTCGGCCTGCTCGCCGCGGAACGCGTCGTAGCCCCAGACCTGCTGCAGCACCTCGAGCGGGGCGCGGCCGGTGGTGGCGTCGTGGGCGGGGCGTTCGACCGGGCGGGCCGCCGCGGGGTCGCCGTGCGCGGCGGCGGAACGGTCACCCGGGCGGTCCGCCGGGCGCGCGCTCCCGCGGTCGTCGGGGCGCGGCGCACGGGCCGGCGCGCCCCGGCCGGACGACCACGCACCGCCGCGGGCGTCAGGGTCGTAGGGCGGCTCCTCGGCCGGGTCGTACGGCGGCTCGTCCGGCAGCGGCCACTCGTCGTCCCATGCCTGCGTCACGCCGTCCACCCTATCGGCGGCCACCGACCCGACCGCCTCGTCGTCCACAGGCCGGTGCGCGGCCGAGGCGGTGCGTGGGCGGGTCGGGGGGCCGGTGCGCGGGTCCGGGGGAGGTCCGTCACACCGGGTTGGCACCGCCCCGGCCCGGGTCTAGGGTCGCTGCGGGACCGACCGCCGGGCCGGCCCGCCCGCACGACGGCGAGGAGGTGGACGCGATGGACGACACCGCGAGTAGTCGGCATCCGTCGACGCCCGTCGTGCGCCGCGCGCAGGCCTGAGCCGCCCCGAGGGGCCGGCGGGGTCCGGCGCGCCGGACGACGCGGCGTCGCCGGATCCCTGCGCCGCCACGACGCGGCGCACCGCGTCGCCGACCGCGGCGCACCGCCCGTCACCGCCCCGCGCCGTGACGTCCCGCCCGCCCGACGCCCGACCGCACGGCCCGCCCGCCACCCGCGCGCCGCCCGGCCCCGGGTCGCCGGGCACCCGTGCCGACCGCGCCCGCCGCGGTCGCGACCGCCGACCGTGCCGTGCCGCCCCCGGCGCGCGCCGCCTCCCCGCGAGGCGACCCGCGCCGTCGACGGTGCCGCGCCCCGGCGCCCGCGACCCGCGCTCGCCCGGGTCGTGCGCCGCCCGGCGCGCGCCTCCGGGCCGTGGTGCGCCCCGGCCCGGGTGCACGAGGGACGCCCCGCCGCGGCCTCCCCACCAAGGAGCGCACCATGACCCGCCAGATCCTCGCCCGCCGCCCCGCCGCCGGGCAGCAGCCGCCCCTCGACCTGCACGACGTCGTCGCCGTCGGCACCCGCCGCGCCGTCGAGGTGTGGCTCGAGCAGACCCCCGACCCGCGCCGCCGCGCGGACGAGCTCGCCGACCTGTCGGACGGGCAGGTCCGGGCGCTCGTCGGCCTGCTCGACCCGGCCACGGCCGACGACCTGCTCGGCACGCTGGACCCGCACGCCGCGGCCGAGGTGCTGCACGTCGTCCCGGCGCCGGTCGCCGCTGGGCTGGTCGACAGCCTCGACCCCGACGAGGCCGCCGAGCTGCTCCGCGCCCTGCCCGACGCCGAGCGCGCCGCCGTGCTCGGCGCGATGCGGGTCGTGCGGTCGGCGGTCGTGCGCGGCCTGCTGGCCTGGCCGGACGACTCGGCGGCCGCCCGGATGAACCCCGAGGTGGCGACCGTCCGCCCGACGATGACGGTCCGCGAGGCGGTGGACGCGCTCCGCGCGCAGCCGGCCGCCACCGCCGACGCCGCGGAGGTCTGGGTGACCAGCGGCCCCGGGGAGGCCTCCGGCCCGGCGCTGCTCGGCGTCGTGACGTTCCGCGACCTGGTGCTGGCCGCGCCGGGGCAGCTCGTCGCGGACCTCATGCGCGAGGACGTCGTCACGGTCGAGCCGACCGCCGACCAGGAGCGCGCCGCCCACCTGCTGCAGGACCACCACCTCGCGGCCCTCCCGGTCGTCGACGACGGCCGGCTGCTCGGCGTGCTCACCGGCGACGACGTCGCGGACATCGTCGAGGAGGAGGCGACCGAGGACGCCGTGCGCCAGGGCGGCGCCGCGCCGATGGACGTGCCGTACCTGCGCGCGTCGCCGCTGCTGCTGTGGCGCAAGCGCATCGTCTGGCTGCTCGTGCTGTTCGTGACCGCGACGATCACGAGCAGCGTGCTGCAGCACTACGAGGACGAGCTCGAGACGGTGATCACCCTGGCGCTGTTCGTGCCGCTGCTGATCGGCGCGGGCGGCAACGCCGGCACCCAGATCACCGCGACCGTCATCCGGGCGATGGCCACCGGCGGCGTCCGGCTGCGCGACGCCGGCAGGGTGGTGCGCAAGGAGGTCACGGCCGGGTTCCTGGCCGCCGCCACGATCGCCCTGGTCGGCTGGCTCCGCGCGTGGACGCTCGGCGTCGGCGGCGAGGTCGCGCTGACCGTCGCGGTCGCCGCCGGCGCGATCATCCTGTGGGCGTCGGTGATCGCCTCGCTGCTGCCGCTGCTGCTCCGCAGGGTCGGGCTCGACCCCGCGGTGGGGTCGGGGCCGCTGATCACGACGCTCGTCGACGGCACCGGGCTGATCATCTACTTCACGGTGGCGCGGTGGTTCATCACGGCGCTCGGCGGGTGAGCCCGCGGGCGGCCGGGCGCGGGTCCGGCTGCCCGTAGGGTGGGCGCCGTGGCGGAGGAGACGGGCGCGGGTGCCGCGACGACGGGCTCGGCGGCCTCGCCGGTCGAGAGCGTCGACCGCGCGCTGCGCACGCTCGAGGCGGTCGCCGCCGCGGGCCCGGGCGGCGCGAGCCTCGCCGACCTGTCCGCCGCCCTCGGCGTGCACAAGACGACCGTGCACCGGTCGCTCGCCGCGCTCCGGCACCGCGACTACGTCGCGCAGGACCCGGCGAGCGGCCGGTACGGGCTCGGGCCCGCGGCCGTGGGGCTCGCCGACCGGTACTTCGCCGAGGACGACCTGCCCGCCCGCCTGCACGGGGCGCTGGTCGCCCTGTGCGCCGCCACGGACGAGCTCGTGCACCTCGGCGTGCTGAGCGGCGCGCAGGTGGTCTACCTGGACAAGGTCGAGCCCGAGCGGCCGGTGCGCGTGTGGTCCGCCGTCGGCCGGCGGAACTGGGCGGCGACGACGGCGCTCGGCCGGGCGATGCTCGCGTTCGGCGACACCCCGGCCGCGGCGCTCGACGGGTACGTCGGGGCCGTGCAGCCCGCCGGCCGGGTCGACGCGCGGCACGTGGCCGACGAGCTCGCCGCCGCCCGCCGCCGCGGGTACGCCGTGGAGGTCGAGGAGAACGAGCCCGGCATCGCCTGCCTCGGTGTGCCGCTGCTCCGCGGGTCACGGCCGGTGGCGGCGCTCAGCGTGACGGCGCCGGCCGACCGGATGACCCCGGAGCGCCGGGACGAGGTGCACGCGCGGGTCCGGGCCGTCGTGCCGCCGCTGCTCCCGCCGGGCCTGGCGCTGCCGCCGGCCTGAGTCGTCGCGGACGGCCCGCCGCGCCGGTCGGACCGGTCCGCGCGCCCGCGAGGTGGCCGTCGCGTCGCCGCACCGGGCCGCCCTCCGCTCGCGGGCGCCCTCGCCGAGGTCGGTGCGTCCCGCCGGGTTCGGTGCCCGGGTCCACCGACGTCGGCGAGAGCCGCCGGAGTCGGCGGGAGCCGGGCGCGCGAGCGCCCGCGCCCGACCCGCGCGCGTTGCCGCGGCACACCGCCGTGTGCCACGATCGATGCGCACAGCGCAGCGACCGTTGCGCCCAGCGGAACGAAGGAGTTCGACCGTGACCGAGGTGCTCGACCGGCTCGCCGCCCACCGGCTGGTGCCCGTGGTGGTGCTCGACGAGGCCCGGGACGCAGGCCCGCTGGCGGACGCGCTGGTCGCCGGCGGCCTGCCCGTCGCCGAGGTGACCTTCCGGACCGCCGCGGCGGCCGACGCGATCCGGGCGATCGCGGACCGGGGCGGCGACGTCCTCGTCGGCGCGGGCACCGTCGTGACGCCTGCGCAGGTCGACGAGGCGGTCGCCGCCGGCGCGCGGTACCTCGTGTCGCCCGGCACGTCCCGCGCCGTCGTCGAGCGGGCGCAGGAGCACGGCGTGGCCGTCCTCCCCGGCGCGGTGACCGCGACCGAGGTGCAGGCGGCGCTCGAGCTCGGGCTGGGCACGGTCAAGTTCTTCCCGGCCGGGACGTCCGGCGGCAGCGCGGCGATCGCGGCGCTCGCGGCCCCGTTCTCCGGGGTGCGGTTCGTGCCGACCGGCGGCGTGGGACCCGGCAACCTCGACCAGTACCTGGCGCTGCCGGCCGTCGCCGCCGTGGGCGGGTCGTGGATGGTGCCGCGCGACCGGGTCCGGGCCGGCGACCTCGACGGGGTCCGCAGCCTCGTCGCCGACGCCGTCGCGCTCGCCACCCGCCTGCGCCCCTGAGCCCGTCGCACCGGGCCCGTCCGCCCGCTCCGCCCCGCCGCCCGCACGCCGCCGCCGCACCCCGCCACCACCCCCGAGGAGCGCCCCGATGCCCCTGCCGATCCGCCCCGCCGCCGACTGCCGCTACGACGCCGTCTCCCTCGGCGAGGTGATGCTCCGGCTCGACCCCGGCGAGGGTCGCATCCGCACAGCCCGGCAGTTCCGCGCCTGGGAGGGCGGCGGCGAGTACAACGTCGCCCGCGGCCTGCGCCGGGCGTTCGGCCTGCGCACGGCGGTCGTCACGGCGCTCGCGGACAACGAGGTCGGCCGCCTGGTGGAGGACCTGATCCTGACCGGCGGGGTCGACACGTCGTTCCTGCGCTGGGTGCCGTACGACGGCCTGGGGCGGGCGGCGCGCAACGGCCTCAACTTCACCGAGCGCGGGTTCGGCGTGCGCGGCGCGGTCGGGGTGAGCGACCGCGGGCACACCGCCGCCTCCCAGCTCGCGCCGGGCGACGTCGACTGGGACCACCTGTTCGGCGACCTGGGCGTCCGGTGGCTGCACACCGGTGGCATCTACGCGGCGCTGTCCGAGACGGCGGCCGAGACCGTCCTGGCCGCCGTCACGGCGGCGCGCAGGCACGGCACGGTCGTGTCCTACGACCTCAACTACCGGCCCAGCCTGTGGCGGGCGGTCGGCGGCCCCGCCCGCGCGCAGGAGGTCAACCGGGAGATCGCCCGGCACGTCGACGTGATGATCGGCAACGAGGAGGACTTCACCGCGGCGCTCGGGCTCGAGGTCGAGGGCGTCGACGAGCACCTGTCGGAGCTCGAGGTCGACGCGTTCGCCGCGATGATCGACCGCGCGGCGGCGGAGTTCGCCAACTTCCAGGTCGTCGCCACCACGCTGCGCGCCGTGCGCAGCGCGACCGTGAACGACTGGGGCGCGATCGCCTGGTCCCGCGACGAGGGCCTGGTCCGGGCCACCCACCGGCCCGGCCTGGAGATCCTGGACCGCGTCGGGGGTGGCGACTCGTTCGCGTCCGGGCTCGCCGCGGGCCTGCTGGACGGGCAGCCGCTCGCCACCGCCGTCGAGTGGGGCGCCGCGCACGGGGCGCTCGCGATGACCACTCGCGGCGACACGACGATGGCGTCGAAGGCCGAGGTGCTCAAGCTCGCCGGCGGCGGCTCGGCCCGCGTCGACCGCTGACCCGCGCCGGGCACGGCGACGGCCCCGCCCCCTCGCAGCGAGGGGGCGGGGCCGTCGTCCGAGCGGGTGCGGGTCAGCGCACGTCGTCGTCGACCCAGTCGAGGGTCTTCTGCACGGCCTTCTTCCACAGGCGGTACTGCCGGTCGCGCTCGTCGGACCCGAGGTCCGGCGTCCAGCGCGCGCCCTCGGCCCAGTTGTCGCGGACGTCCTGCTCGCCGCTCCAGAAGCCGACCGCGATGCCCGCGGCGTACGCGGCGCCGAGCGCGGTGGTCTCCGCGACCTTCGGCCGGATGACCGGGACGTCGAGGATGTCGGCCTGGAACTGCATGAGCAGGTTGTTGGCGGTCATGCCGCCGTCCACCTTGAGCTCGGTCAGGTCGACGCCGGAGTCCGCGTTCATCGCGTCGAGCACCTCGCGGGTCTGGAAGGCGGTGGCCTCCAGCGCCGCGCGGGCGATGTGGTTGCGGTTGACGTACCGGGTCAGGCCGACGAGGGCGCCGCGGGCGTCGGACCGCCAGTACGGGGCGAACAGGCCGGAGAACGCCGGCACGAAGTACGCGCCGCCGTTGTCCTCGACCTTGGACGCCAGGTACTCGATGTCCGGGGCGTCGGTGAACATGCCGAGGTTGTCGCGCAGCCACTGCACGAGGGAGCCGGTGACGGCGATCGAGCCCTCGAGCGCGTAGACCTGCGGGGCGTCGCCGATCTTGTAGGCGACGGTGGTGAGCAGGCCGTTCTTCGACTGCACCGGCTCGGTGCCGGTGTTCAGCAGCATGAAGTTGCCGGTGCCGTAGGTGTTCTTGGCCGTGCCGACCTCGAAGCACGCCTGGCCGAACGTCGCGGCCTGCTGGTCGCCGAGGATGCCGGCGATCGGCACGCCCGGGACGAACCCGCCCTGGCGCCCGTGGCCGTAGACCTCGGAGGAGGACCGGATCTCCGGGAGCATCGACATCGGGATGCCCATCTCGGCGGCGATCTCCTCGTTCCAGGTGAGCGAGTCGACGTTCATCAGCATGGTGCGCGAGGCGTTGGTGACGTCCGTGACGTGGATGCCGCCGTCGACGCCGCCGGTCATGTTCCACAGCACCCAGGAGTCGGTGTTGCCGAACGCGAGCTCGCCACGCTCCGCCTTCTCGCGGGCGCCCTCGACGTTGTCGAGGATCCAGCGGACCTTCGGGCCGGAGAAGTAGGTCGCCAGCGGCAGGCCGACGCGCTCCTTGTACCGCTCGGCGCCGCCGCCGAGGGCCGCGAGGTCGTCGCAGATCTTCTGCGTGCGGGTGTCCTGCCAGACGATCGCGTTGTAGACGGGCTGGCCGGTGGTCCGGTCCCAGACCACCGCGGTCTCGCGCTGGTTGGTGATGCCGACCGCGGCCAGGTCCGAGTGCGTCTTGTTCGCGCGGGACAGCGCGAGGCTGACGACCTCGCGGGTGTTCATCCAGATCTCGTTCGGGTCGTGCTCGACCCAGCCCGCCTTCGGGAAGATCTGCTGGTGCTCGGTCTGGCCCACGGACACGATCTGGCCGCCGTGGTCGAAGATGATCGCCCGGGTCGAGGTGGTGCCCTGGTCGATCGCCATCACGTACTGCTCGGACATGGGACTTCCTTCGCGTCGGTCTGCCCCGCCCGGGGGCGGGTGGCGGCACCGCGGGGGCGGCGCTGCCGGTGGACGGTGCGGCCTCGGGCCGCGACGTGCGTGCGGCGGGGTGCGCCGCGGGGGTGGTGCGGGCGCCCGTCCCCGCAGGGGTGGGGACGGGCGCCCGGTCAGGGGGGCGTCAGGCGACCCAGCCGACCGCCGCGGCCAGCAGGCCGCCGAGGATGCCGCCGACGGCGGGGCCGGCGACCGGGACCCAGGCGTACGCCCAGTCCGACGAGCCCTTGCCACGGATCGGCAGCAGGGCGTGCGCGATGCGGGGCCCCAGGTCACGGGCGGGGTTGATCGCGTACCCGGTCGGGCCACCGAGGCTGGCGCCGATCGCGACCACGACGAGCGCGACGCCGAGCGGACCGATCTGCGCGGGGGTGTTGCCGCTGATGACGACCCAGAACACCAGGACGAACGTCGCGACGACCTCGGTGAGGAAGTTCCAGCCGTAGGACCGCAGCTCCGGCCCGGTCGAGAACACCGCGAGCTTGATGCCGGGGTCCGCGTCCTGGTCGAAGTGCTTCTTGTAGGTGAGGAACGCGAGGGCCGCGCCGACCGCCGCTCCGGCGAACTGCGCCGCGATGTACAGGAAGCCGTTGGCGGCGCTCACCTCGACGCCCGGGGCGAACTCGTCCTTGCCGGCTGCCCAGATGCCCAGCGTCACCGCGGGGTTGAGGTGCGCGCCGGACTGGAACGCCACGTACACGCCGGTGAAGACCGCGAGGCCCCAGCCGAAGTTGATCAGCAGCCAGCCGCCGCCGAACCCCTTCGTCTTCGGCAGGATCACGTTGGCGACCACGCCTGCACCGAGGAGGAGCAGCACGGTGGTGCCGAGGAACTCGGAGAGGACAGCATCTCCGATCGAGATGGACTCCACAGTCGACCTCTTTCTGACGGACGTCGTTGTCTCGCAGGGCCCGCCCGGCCGAGGGTGGCCGGGCGGGGCGCGGCCGGGGGACCGCTGGTGGTACCGCTAGGTGGTACTGATCATGTCCCTGCCGGGCCGGCGGTGGCAGGGGTGCTCGGGGACGAACCCGGCTTGGTGCCGGGCCGGACCGGCTCACCGCCGATCGGCAGCAGCGGCGCGAGGTCCTCCGCGGCGTCCCGCGCGGCCTGCGCGGCGGCGTCGTCGGGCTGCTCGGCGGCGGCGAACTCGGCCTGCGCGCGCTGCCGGTAGGCGTCGATCTCGCGGGCGCGGGTGGCATCGTCCCAGCCGAGCCGCGGCGCGATGACGTCCGCGATCTCGTCCAGCGCGGCGAGGCCCTTGTCCGCGACCTCGTAGTTGAGCCGGGTGCGGTGCATCAGGACGTCGTCGAGGTGCAGCGCGCCCTCGTGCGTGACGGCGTAGGCGATCTCGGCGCCGATGTACGCGGGGGCCGCGGCGAGCGGCTGCCCGAGCGACGGGTCCTCGTCCACCATCTCGAGCAGCTCGCCGAGCAGGGAGCCGTAGCGGTGCAGGAGGTGGTCCATGCGCCCGCGGTCCCAGCCGTACCGGCTGCCGATGTCGCGCGCCTGGCGCTGCAGGACCTCGAGGCCCTCGGCGCCGACCAGCGGGATCTTGTGCGTGATGGACGGCAGCGTGGTGGCGCGGGAGCCGATCGCGAAGTCGACGGCGTCCTTGGCCATGACGCGGTAGGTGGTGAGCTTGCCGCCCGCGATGACCGTGAGGCCCGGCGTCGGGGAGGCCACGGTGTGCTCGCGGGACACCTTGGCGGAGGAGGTGCCCTCCTTGGTGCCCGGCTGCAGCAGCGGCCGCAGGCCGGCCCAGGTGCCGATGACGTCCTCGCGCGTGATCGGCCGGGACAGCACCGCGTTCGCGTGGTCGATGACGTAGTCGATGTCCTCGCTGGTGGCGACGGGGTGCACCAGGTCCTGCTCGTAGGGGGTGTCGGTCGTGCCGATCACCCAGTAGCGGGACCACGGGATCACGAACAGCACCGACTTCTCGGTCTGCAGGATCAGGCCGACGTTGCCGGCGATGCGGTCGCGCGGGACGACGATGTGGATGCCCTTGGACGCGAGCACGCGCAGGCCGCCCTCGGTGCCGGCGAGCGACTCGGTCTTCTCGGTCCACACGCCGGTGGCGTTGATGACGTGCCGGGCGCGGACGGTCAGGTGCTCGCCCGTCTCCAGGTCGACCAGCTCGGCGCCGGTGACCGCGCCGCCCGACGTGGTCGTGAGGCCGACGACCTGCGTGCGGGAGGCCGCGTGCGCGCCGTACGAGGCGGCGGTGCGGATCAGGGTCGAGACCAGGCGCGCGTCGTCGACGTTGGCGTCCCAGTACTGGATCGCGCCGACGGCGGCGTCGTGCCGCAGGTCGGGGAACTTCCGCTCGAGGCCCTTGCGCGTGACGTGCTGGTGCAGCGGCATGGCGCGCTTGCGGCCGTTGACGCTCGCGAGCGTGTCGTACAGCGCGATGCCGGCGCCGACGTACGCGCGCTCCCACACCCGGTTCTCCAGCGGGTAGAGGAACGGCACGGGCTTGACCAGGTGCGGCGCCAGGTCGCTGATCAGCAGGTCGCGCTCGGTCAGCGCCTCGCGCACCAGGTGGAAGTCGAGCATCTGCAGGTAGCGCAGGCCGCCGTGCACGAGCTTGCTCGACCGGCTGGACGTGCCCGACGCCCAGTCCTGGGCGTCGATGACGGCGGTGGACAGGCCGCGGGTCACCGCGTCCAGCGCGATGCCGGCGCCGGTGACGCCGCCGCCGATGACGAGGACGTCGAGCTCCGGCCCGCCCTCCGTGGTCGCTCGCAGGGCCGCCAGCGCGTCGTCACGCAGGCGAGGGGTCAGTGCTGCGGTCCTCATGTCAGCTCCATCGCGGTCTTGCTCTGGCGGCCGCCGGTGCCCTGGCCGCGGGCGCTCGTGGCCCCGCAGACTGGGACCTCGGTCCTGTCTGTTCGCTATCGTCGTCACGACACGAACAGACGCGCAACCGCAGTGCACGAATGTGCAGGGACCGAGGTCCCGCATCCGACCCGACGAGGAGGTCGCGGACGATGACCGACCGGGAGCAGGACGTGCTGCGCGCCGCGTCCATGTACTACCTGCAGGACGTCAAGATGGAGGTCATCGCCCGGCACCTGCACACGTCCCGCTCGACCGTGTCCCGCCTGCTCAAGCGGGCCCGCGAGACCGGGCTCGTCGAGATCACGCTGCGGCCGTCGAGCACGCGCGCGCCCAGCCTCGGGCGGTCGATCTCCGCCGCGTTCGGCATCGACACCTACGTGGTGCCGGTCCCGGACTCCGGCGAGCCCGCCGACACGCTCGACCAGGTGGCGCGCGCGACCGCCCGCCTGCTCGCCTCCTGGTTCGACTCCGACATGATCCTGGGCGTCGCCTGGGGCACGACGCTCGCCGCGGTGTCGCGCCGGCTGCCGCCCAAGGCCACCCACGGCAGTGTCGTCGTGCAGCTCAACGGCGCGGCCAACACCCGCACCTCCGGCATCGAGTACGCCAGCGACCTGATCGCCTCGTTCGGGAGCGCGTTCGGCGCGACCGTGCACCACTTCCCGGTGCCGGCGTTCTTCGACTACCCCGAGACCAAGCAGGCGATGTGGCGCGAGCGGTCCGTGCGCCGGGTGCTCGACGAGCAGGCGCGCGCCGACATCGCCCTGTTCTCCGTCGGCTCGGTGACCGGCACCGTGCCGAGCCACGTGTACTCCGCCGGCTACCTGGACGAGGACGACGTCGAGCTGCTGCACGAGCAGTCGGTGGTGGGCGACGTCTGCACGGTGTTCCTGCGCGCCGACGGGTCCTGGCAGGACGTGCCGCTCAACGCCCGGGCCACCGGTCCGTCGCCCGAGCAGCTCCGGCGGATCCCGCGGCGGCTGTGCGCGGTCGCCGGGGACAACAAGGCGGTGCCGCTGCTCGCCGCGCTGCGGGCGGGCACGATGACCGACCTCGTGGTCGACGAGCGCACCGCCGCGCGGCTGCTGGAGATCGCGCGGGGCGGGGGGCCGCGGGGCCGGGCCGGGGCCGGCGGCGGTGCCGGGGCCCGCGAAACGTCCCGGTGACGCGCGGCTGCTAGCGTCCGCCCGCATGACGGCCCCCACGCCCGACGCGGCGCGTCCCGCCGCCCGGCCGGGGCGCCCGCGGGCCGGCGACGGGCGCGACACCCGCGGCGACGTGCTCGCCGCGGCGGCGGCCCTGTTCAGCAGCGTCGGCTACACGGCGACCTCGACGTACGCGATCGCCGAGCGGGCGGGCGTGCGGCAGGCGTCGATCTACCACCACTTCCGCGGCAAGGACGTCCTGCTGCGCACCCTGCTGCTCGACACCGTGCGGCCGTCCCTCGACCTGGCCGACGAGCTGCTCGACGCGCCCGGTGACCCCGCCGCCCGGCTGTGGGCGCTGTGCGACGCCGACGCCCGGTGGCTCGCGGACGGCCCGGTGAACATCGGCGGGCTCATGCGCCTGCCCGAGGTCGAGGGCGCCGCGTTCGCCGAGTTCCGCCAGGAGCGGGACCGGCTGCGCGCGCGGTACGACGCCCTGGTCGCGGCCGTGCTCGGGCGGCCGGCGGAGGAGCGGCCCGCCGAGGCGACCCTCGTGTTCGGGCTGGTGGAGTGCGTCATCACGGCGCGGCGCACCGGCGGCGCGGAGGCGGTGCGCGGGCTGGCCCCGCTGGTCGCGGACGCGGCGCTGCGGGCGCTCGGCGTGGACGGCGCGGCGCTGGCGCGCGCACGGGCGGCGGCCGCCGAGCTGGTGCCGGTCGTGCCGGCGGCCGGCTGACGGTCCGCGGAGCGCCGGGCCGCGGCCGGCGGCACGGGCGCGCGGGCGTGGACCGGCGGGCGTCGGTGCAGGTCCGCGTCGTAGGTTGGGCGCGTGACCGACCCCGCCGCGCCCTCGTCGCCCGTCCCCGCAGCCGCCCCGGCCTACCGCGTGCGACCGGCGCGCCCGGCGGACGTCCGCGGGATCCGCGACCTGGTGCAGCCGTACGCCGACGAGCGGATCCTGCTGGCCAAGGAGCTGGTCGGGTACTACGAGGCGATCCAGGAGTTCCAGGTCGCCGAGGCCGAGGACGGCACGCTGATCGGCTGCGGCGCCCTGCACGTCATGTGGCAGGACCTCGCCGAGATCCGCACGCTGGCCGTCGCCCGGCAGTGGCGGGGCCGCGGCGTCGGGCACGCCCTGCTCGAGGGGCTGACCGCGCGGGCGCAGGAGCTCGGGCTGCGCCGGCTGTTCTGCCTGACGTTCGAGGTCGACTTCTTCGAGGCGCACGGCTGGGGCACCATCCCGGGCCCGGCGGTGCCGCCCGAGGTGTATGCCGAGCTGCTGCGGTCGCACGACGACGGCGTGGCCGAGTTCCTCGACCTGGCGCGGGTGAAGCCGAACACGCTCGGCAACACCCGGATGATCGTCGACCTGTAGGCGCGCGCGGCGCCGGCGGGCGTCAGCTCGGCAGCCGGTAGCGCGGTCGCTCGGGGTCCTCGCCCGGGACGCGCTCGACCAGCCCGTCGACGAGCAGGCCCGCCAGGCAGCGCTCCCGCTGCGCGTCGTCCGGCCACACGGCCGCGACGGCCTCCGCGGGTGCCGGCTCCAGGGCCTCGCGCAGCAGCGCCATGATCCGCCCGCGCACCTGGCGGTCGGTGCCCGCCCACGCCTGGGTGCGGCGGCGCGGCGCGTGCGCGTCACCGGGCTTGCCGGCCAGCCGCCACGCGCACCGGTCGGCCACGGGGCAGGCCTCGCACCGCGGCGCCCGGGCGGTGCACACGAGCGCACCGAGCTCCATCGAGGCCGCCGCCCACCGCGCGGCCCCGGCGTCGTCGGCGGGCACGAACGCCTCGGCCAGCCGGCGTTCGCCGACCGTCAGCGCCGGGGCCGGCACCGCCGCGCCCTCCGCGACGCGCGCGACCACGCGGCGCACGTTCGTGTCGAGCACGACCGACCGCCGCCCGAACGCGAACGCCCGCACCGCCGCCGCCGTGTACGCGCCGATGCCGGGCAGCGCGAGCAGCGCCTCCTCGTCGGACGGCACCTCCCCGCCGTGCCGCTCGACGACCGCCCGGGCGCACTCCTGCAGGCGCAGCGCGCGCCGCGGGTAACCGAGCCGGTCCCACGCGCGCAGCACGTCCGCGGGGCTGGCGGCGGCGAGGTCGGCGGGGGTCGGCCAGCGGGCCGTCCACGCGCGCCACGCCGGCTCGACCCGGACGACCGGCGTCTGCTGCAGCATCACCTCGCTGACCAGCACGCCCCACGGCGTGCGGTCGGGGTGGCGCCACGGGAGGTCGCGGGCGTGCGCGCCGAACCACGCGACGACGTCACGGCGCACCCCGTCGGCGAGCGCGGGGTCGACGTCCGGCGCGGCGGCGGGGGAGGGGGTCGGCACGGCGCACATCCTCACCCGCTTGGCGGGCGGGGACCGAATCGCGCACGGGTCGGCGCCGCGCGGGGGCGCACGAGACACCACGACGGTGCACGAGAAGTCGTGCGCCCTCCCGGCGGCGAGTGCACCGTCGGGACTCGTCCCGCGCCCGCCCCGCGTGTCCGGGCGGGGGTCACCGGGCGCACGCCGCCGCCGCGTTAGCGTGAGGAGGGCAAGTCGAGCGGAGGGACCGGGACATGGGCGTGCTGCGGCCGGAGGGCTCGCTGCCCCCGCGGGTGTACTGGATCCGGCGCACGGTCGTCCTGCTGGTGCTCGTGCTCGTCGTGGTGCTGGCGGTGTTCGGGGTCCGCGCGCTGACCGGCGGCGGGGGCGACGACGCGGCGGCGCCGACCGACGGGACCACCGTGGAGCAGCCCACCGCGGAGGAGTCGGAGGCGGGCACGCCGGTGTGCGAGCCCGCCGCCGTCGGGGTGCAGCTCGCCGCGGACGCCACCACCTACCCGGCCGCCGCGCTGCCGACGTTCACCGTCACGATCACGAACACCGGCGACGTCGCCTGCCTGCTCGACGCGGGCGAGGCGCAGCGGCAGGTCCTCGTGACGTCCGGCAGCGACCGGATCTGGGCGAGCACCGACTGCGCGTCCGGCGAGGCGCTGCAGCTGCTGCTCGCCCCGGGGCAGGCGGACGAGCGGCCGGTGCAGTGGGACCGGAACCGCTCGGTCGAGGGCTGCGCGCCCGACCAGCCCGCGGCGCAGCCCGGGACCTACCAGGCGGTGCTCACGCTGGCCGGCACCAGCACGGAGCCGGTGGTGTTCGGGCTGGAGTGAGCCCGCCGGGCGCGACCGCGCCCGTGCCGCGCCCGCCCGCAGGACTCAGACGTACCGCTCGAGGATGCTCGACTCCGCGAGCCGCGACAGGCCCTCGCGCACCGCCCGGGCGCGCTGCTCGCCGACGCCGTCGACCGCCATGAGGTCGTCGATGTTCGCCGCGAGCAGCTTCTGCAGGCCGCTGAAGTGCCCGACCAGCCGGTCGACGATCGCCGCGGGCAGCCGAGGGACCTTGGACAGCAGCCGGTAGCCGCGCGGGCCGGTGGCGGCGTCGAGCATCTCGACCCCGGACGGCAGCCCGAGCTCCCGCGCGATCAGCGCGAGGTCGAGCAGCTCGGTCGAGTCGAGCGCGGCGAGCGACGCGGCGATCGCCTCGCCGTCGCGGCGGGAGGCGTCGAGGTAGTCGCGGATCACCAGCTCGCTGTCCGAGCCGATGCCGCCGGTGAGCTCGTCGAGCTGCAGCGACAGCAGGCGGCCGTCGGTGCCGAGCTCGACGACGTAGCCGGCGATCTCCTCCGAGATGCGGCGCACCATCTCCTGGCGCTGCACGACGACGCAGACGTCCCGGACGGTGACCAGGTCCTCGATCTCGAGCGCGGACAGCGTGCCGCTGACCTCGTCGAGCCGGGCCTTGTAGCGCTCCAGGGTCGCCAGCGCCTGGTTCGCGCGGGACAGGATCGCGTCGGCGTTCTCCAGCACGTGCCGCTGCTCGCCGACGTACAGCGCGATGATCCGCATCGACGCGGACACCGAGATGACCGGGAGCCCCGTCTGCTTCGCGACGCGCTCCGCGGTGCGGTGCCGGGTGCCGGACTCCGACGTCGAGATCGTCGGGTCGGGCAGCAGCTGCACGGCGGCGCGCAGGATCTTGCGGGTGCCCGGGTCCATGACGATCGCGCCGTCCATCTTCGCGAGCTCGCGCAGGCGGGTGGCGGAGAACTCGACGTCGAGCTCGAACCCGCCGGAGCAGATGCTCTCGACCGTGGCGTCGTGCCCCAGGACGATGAGCGCGCCGGTGCGGCCGCGCAGGATCCGCTCCAGGCCGTCGCGCAGCTCGGTGCCGGGGGCGACCGCGGCGAGCGTGTGCCGCAGCAGGTCGTCGGGCGGCGTGGTGGTGGGCACGGCGCGATCCTACGGGGCAGGGGTGACGCGGCGTGCGCGGTGCGCGCGGCGTGGACGTTGCGATGCGGTCACGGCGCGCCCCGGCCGGTCGCGGCGCGCCCCGGCCGGTCGCGGCGGGCGTCGGGGGCGCGGCGGCGCGCGGTCGGGCGTGTGGGTGGCGGCCGTTAGCGTGACGGCCGTGTCGACCACCACCTCCTCCCGGACCGCCCGGCCCGCGTTCCGCTGCACCGAGTGCGGCTGGACGACGTCCAAGTGGGTGGGGCGGTGCGGCGAGTGCCAGACCTGGGGGTCCGTCACCGAGGACACCGGCCCGGGCGGCGCGGCGCCGCGGACCGCCGTGATGGTGCCGCTGCGCGGCGCGGCGCGGCCGATCGCCGAGATCGACGTCGAGGCCGCCCGCGCGCTGCCCACCGGCGTGGGGGAGCTGGACCGCGTGCTCGGCGGCGGGCTGGTGCCGGGCGCGGTCGTGCTGCTGGCCGGCGAGCCGGGGGTCGGCAAGTCGACGCTGCTGCTCGACGTCGCGAGCCGCGCGGCGACCGGCGGGCGCACCGTGCTCTACGTGACGGGCGAGGAGTCCGCGGGCCAGGTGCGGCTGCGCGCGGAGCGGATCGGCGCGCTCGCGGACACGCTGCTGCTCACCGCCGAGACCGACCTCGGCACGATCCTCGGCCACCTCGCGCAGACCGAGCCCGACCTGCTGGTGCTCGACTCGGTGCAGACCGTGGCGTCGTCGGCCGTCGAGGGCTCGCCGGGCGGCGTCGCGCAGGTGCGGGAGGTGGCCGCCGCGCTCATCTCGGCGGCGAAGGAGCGCGCGCTGCCGGTGCTGCTGGTCGGGCACGTGACCAAGGACGGCGCGGTCGCCGGTCCGCGCACCCTGGAGCACCTGGTCGACGTGGTGTGCCAGTTCGAGGGCGACCGGCACTCGAGGCTGCGGCTGCTGCGCGCCACCAAGAACCGGTTCGGCCCCACCGACGAGGTCGGCTGCTTCGACCTCACGGAGACGGGCATCGTCGGGCTCGCCGACCCGTCCGGGCTGTTCGTCTCGCACGAGCGGCACCACGTGCCCGGCACCTGCGTGACCGTCACCCTGGAGGGTCGCCGGCCGCTCGCCACCGAGGTCCAGGCGCTCGTCGCCCCGTCGATGCTGAGCAACCCCCGCCGGACGACCAGCGGAGTGGACGGCAGCCGGCTGGCGATGGTGCTCGCGGTGCTGCAGCGGCGCGCGGGGCTCAAGGTCGGCGACCAGGACGTGTACGTGTCGACGGTCGGCGGGGCCCGGGTCGTCGAGCCGGCGGCGGACCTCGCGCTCGCGCTCGCGACGGTGAGCAGCCGGGAGAACGTGGCGCTGCCGCCGCGGCTGGTCGCGATCGGCGAGGTCGGCCTGGCGGGGGAGATCCGCCCGGTGACCGGGACCGCGCGCCGGCTCGCGGAGGCGGCGCGGCTGGGGTTCACGCACGCGGTGGTGCCGGCCGGGTCGCTGGAGAAGGGGCAGGCGCCCGAGGGGATGCGCGTGGCGCAGGCGGCCGACCTCGGGGAGGCGGTGCGGCTGACCCGGGCGGACACGGCCCGGGTGGCGGCGCGCGGGGAGGGTTGAGCGCACGCCGCTCGCGGGTGGTGGCGACACGCGCCGCTCGCGGGTGGTGAGGCGGTACGCCGCACGGGGGTGGTGAGGCGGTGCGCGGTTCGCGGGTGACCGGCGGCTAGGCTTCCGCGGGACCTTCCGGGACCGGCGCGAGCCCTGCGACCGACCCGGCCAGCAGGCGGCAGGAGTTCTGTGCATGAGTGACACCGACGGTCGACGGGCGCGCGACGACGCGGGCGCACCGCCGGTGGGCCCGGGCCGGTTCCCGGACGGGCGACCCCGCTGGCCCAGCCTGCGCGGCGACGACGCGGGCACGTCCGGCGCGACCCCCGCAGGCGACGCGCGCACGTCCGGCGCGGTGCCCGCGGCGACGGCCGGCTGGCCGACGCCCGCCGGCCGGTCCGGGGCGGCCGCGTCCGCGCCGGCGCCCGCCGGCCCGGTCGGTCCCGACGCGCCGACCCGGCCCGACGCGCCGACCCGGTCCGACGCGCCGACCCGGCCCGCCGAGCCGCCGAGCCGCCGCTCGCTGCGCTACGACGCCGCCGACGACGCCGTCGCGCCCGGCCCCGTCGACCCGGCGGAGCGCACCGCCGCCCTGCAGCGCGCGGACGCCGCCCTGCAGGCGGGGGAGACGCAGGCCCGGACCTCCGCCCTGGCCCGCGCGGACGCCGCCCTGGCCGCCGCGGCCCCGGCGGACGGCGCGGCCGGCCCGGGCGCCGACGCGGCCGGCCCGGGCGCCGACGCCACCGACGACGCCCGGCCCGCCCGCGGCCGGCGCCGGGTGCTGATCGGCGCGATCGCCGCCGCCGTGCTGGTGCTCGGCGGCGCCGGGACCGCGTGGTTCCTCACCCGCGACGACGGCGGCGCCACCGCGGCCGCGCCGCCGGACGTCGTCCTGCCCTCGCCGACCGCCAGCGCGACGCCGGCGGCCCGGCCGGCGACGACCGCGTTCGCGGGCGCCCTGCCGACCACGCTCCTGCAGTACGCGCTCGCGACCTCCGCCGACGACCAGGACTGGCTCGCCCAGAACGCGGTCGAGGCCTACGCCGAGACCTACACCGACGGCGCGGACGGCACCGTGACCGTGCAGGCCGGCCAGTGGGAGACGCCCGAGGAGGCCGCCGCCGTGCTCGCGGCGCTGACCGGGTCGCTGCCGACCGCCGCCGCGGCCGACCCCGCCGCCGCGGCCGACCCCTCCGCCTCCGCGGACCCGTCCGCCGCCGACGGCGCGCCCGCGGTGCTGCTGGAGGGCGAGGTGCTGGTCGGCGACGCGCCGTCGGGCACGGTGACGGTCGTGGACGCGGGCGACGGCACCGGCGTCGCGGTCTGGAGCAACGGCACGACCGTGTTCCGGGTCACCGGCCCCGCAGCCGACATCCGCAACCTGTACGCCGCCTACCCGCTCTGACCCGCCGGGGCCCGCGCCCTGCCCGCGGCAGACCCGCGCGCCCGCTGCCACGAGCGTCCGCCGACCCGGGCGGCGCGGGGCGCCCCGCGCCGAGAGAGCACCCGACACGCCGAGCGAGCATCCACTGGATGCTCTCTCGACGTGTCGCGTACTCGTTCGGCGTCGCGTCGCGGCCCGGCAGGGGGGCCGCGCGGCCCGGCGGCGTCGCGCGCGGCGGAGCCGGCGTCGCGCACGCCCGGGCGCGGGGGCGCGCGGCGTGCGGTAGACCGGACACGTCAGGAACCGCGGCGGCCCCCTGCCGCCGCTCGACCGAGGAGGACCATGGCACGCATCGGCACCACCGACCTGGACGTCCTGCCGCTGAACCTGGGCGGCAACGTGTTCGGCTGGACCGCGGACGAGCGGGCGTCGGCCGCCGTCCTGGACGCGTTCGTCGAGGCCGGCGGGAGCTTCGTCGACACGGCGGACGTCTACTCCGAGTGGGCCGACGGCCACGAGGGCGGCGAGTCGGAGGCGACGATCGGGCGCTGGCTGGCCGCGCGCGGCAACCGCGCGGACGTCGTGATCGCGACGAAGGTCGGCAAGCTGAGCACCCGCCGCGGGACGTCCCGCGCGGTGGTGCGCGAGGCGATCGACGACTCGCTCAAGCGGCTCGGGACCGACTACGTCGACCTGTACTACGCGCACGAGGACGACCAGGACACCCCGCTGGAGGAGACGGTCGCCGCGCTGGGCGAGGTGGTCGCCGAGGGCAAGGCCCGGTACGTCGCCGCGTCGAACTTCTCGCCCGAGCGGCTGGCCGAGGCGCTGCGGATCGCGGACGAGCTCGGCGTCGCCCGGTTCGTCGCCCTGCAGCCGCACTACAACCTGGTGCACCGCACCGCGTACGAGGGGCCGCTGCAGGAGCTCGCGGTGCGCGAGGGGCTGGGCGTGCTGCCGTACTCGTCGCTGGCGAGCGGGTTCCTCACCGGCAAGTACCGCGACGGCGCCGTGGTGGACAGCCCGCGCGCCGGGTCGGCCGGCCGGTACCTGGACGACCGCGGCCGCCGGGTGCTCGCGGTGCTGGACGAGGTGGCCGCCGCGCACGGCACGTCGGTGACCGCCGTCAGCCTCGCGTGGCTGCGGGTGCAGCCGGGCGTGGTCGCGCCGATCGCGAGCGCCCGGTCGGTCGAGCAGCTGCCCGACCTGCTGGCCGGGGCCCGCCTGGAGCTGGCGGACGAGGAGGTCGTCGCGCTCTCGGACGCCTCGGCCTGAGGCGCGCGGGGCGCACCGCGCGGGGCGCCGGCGGCCGGGGTCAGCCCGCCGCCGGTGCCCCGGCGGCCCCGACCGGCAGGGCGTCCGTCGACCCGGCCAGCGGCAGCCGGACCGTGAACGTGGTCGCCCCCGGCGTGCCGTCGACGTCGATCGTGCCGCCGTGCGCCGTGACCACCGCGTGCACGATCGCGAGCCCCAGCCCCGTCGAGCCCGCCGCGCGGTTCCGGGACGCGTCGCCGCGGGCGAACCGCTCGAACAGCCGGGACCGCAGCGGCTCGGGGATGCCCGGGCCGTCGTCGCGGACGCGCAGCACCGCGCGGTCGCCCTCCCGCGCCACGGCGACGACCACCGTCGTGCCGGGCGGCGTGTGCACGCGGGCGTTGGACAGCAGGTTGACCAGGACCTGCCGGAGCCGGTGCTCGTCGCCGACGACGAGCACCGGCGCGCCGTCGTCGTCCTCGTCCCCGGCGGGCGCGTCGTCGTCGGCCGCGTCGCGGAGCGCCGCGAGGTCCAGCCGCCAGGCGTGGTCCGGCCCCGCGACGTGCGCGTCGGCCACCGCGTCGACGGCCAGCGCCGCCAGGTCGACCTCCTCGACGTCCAGGTCCCGCCCCGCGTCGAGCCGCGCCAGCAGCAGCATGTCCTCCACCAGCGACGTCATCCGGCGCGCCTCCGACTCCACGCGGCCCATCGCGCGCACGACGTCGTCGGGCAGGTCGCCCGGCAGCCGCTGCACGAGCTCGGCGTACCCGCGGATCGACGCCAGCGGGGTGCGCAGCTCGTGGCTGGCGTCCGCGACGAACCGGCGCACCTGGGTCTCCGACTCGTGCCGGGCGGTCAGCGCGGACTCGACGTGGCCGAGCACCCGGTTGAGCGCGGAGCCGACCTGCCCCACCTCGGTCGCGGGGTCGGTGTCCTCCTCCGGCACCCGCTCCCGGATGTCGACCGCGCCGCGGGACAGCGGCATCTCGGCCACCCGGGTCGCGGTCGCGGCCACCCGGTCGAGCGGCCGCAGCTCGCGCCGCACCAGCACGGTGGCCAGCGCGGCCGCGACGAGCAGGCCCAGCACCGCCACGACGACCTCCACCACCACGTAGTCGTCGACGGTCGACGTCACGCCGGCGAGCGGGATCGCGGTGACCGAGGTGCTGCCGTCGTCGGACTCGACCGCGACCACGCGGTACGGGCCGAGGTCGGGGAGGTCGACGGTCCGCGGCTCGCCGTCCGGCGTCTGCGCGAGCAGGGCGTCGAGCTGGTCGTCGGTCAGGCCCTGCACCTGGCCGGACTCGTCGAGGTAGCCCGCGACGGGGGTGCCGTCGGCGGTCTCGAACACGCTCACGGTGCCGACGTCCTGGCCCGGCAGGCCGAACGCGGGCGGGACGCTGCCGCCGGGCGGCTGCGCGCGCCCCCGGTCCAGCCGGTCCGGCGCCGCCTCCGCCCGCCGGCTGGCCGCCTGCAGCCGGTCGTCGATCTGCCCCAGCAGCGACGAGCGCAGCGCGAGCGTCGAGACCAGGCCCATGACGGCCGCGACGGTGGCGAGCAGCGCGACGACGACCGCCACCAGCCGGCGGCGGAGGGTCCAGCGCGGGCGCCCCGGGCGGCTGCCGGTCACGCCGCGGGCTTGAGCACGTACCCGACGCCGCGCAGGGTGTGCAGCATCGGCGTCCGCCCCTTGTCGATCTTGCGGCGCAGGTAGGACACGTACAGCTCGACGATGTTCGCCTGGCCGCCGAAGTCGTACTGCCAGACCCGGTCGAGGATCTGCGCCTTGGACAGCACCCGCTTGGGGTTCCGCATGAAGTAGCGCAGCAGTTCGAACTCGGTCGCGGTCAGGCGGATGTCGTCACCCCCGCGGCTCACCTCGTGGGAGTCCTCGTCCATCCGCAGGTCGCCGACGACCAGGACGGCCTCCTCGCGCTCGGAGACCGCGCCGGCCCGGCGCAGCAGGGCGCGCAGCCGGGCGACGACCTCCTCCAGGCTGAACGGCTTGGTGACGTAGTCGTCGCCGCCCGCGGTCAGGCCGGCGATCCGGTCCTCGACGGCGTCCTTCGCGGTGAGGAACAGGACCGGGACGTGCGGGTGGGTCGCCCGGATGCGGCGCAGCACCTCCAGCCCGGACAGGTCCGGGAGCATGACGTCGAGCAGGATGACGTCGGGCTCGAGCGCCTTCGCCTGCCTGATGGCCGCCTGCCCGGTGAGGGCGTGCTCGACCTGCCAGCCCTCGTAGCGCAGGGCGGTGGAGAGCAGCTCGGCCAGGGTGGCCTCGTCGTCGACGACGAGGGCACGCACCGGCTGGCCGTCGGGGCGGGTGAGGGCGTCGCGCTGGAGCGTGGAGGTGGTCATGCCACCGAGCATGGGCGCCGGACCTGAGCCGCCCCTGACGCGTCCCTGTGGTTTCCCTGTGTGCGCTCGGGCGTCGCGGGTCAGTCCCGCTCGATGACCGACAGCACGTTGCCCGACGGGTCGGTGAACCAGGCGATCAGCGGGCCGCCGCCGCGGAACACCCCGTCCTCGTCGGTCTGGGTCGGCGTGCCCTCGTACCGCTCGAACCGCACGCCGCGGCCGCGCAGCTCCGCCACGGCGGCGGGCACGTCGGCGACCTGGAAGTTGAGCACGGTGAACGACGCGGGGGTGTGCGCGTCGCCCTTCGGGTAGAGCAGGACGTCGCGGCCCGCGAGGTGCAGGAACAGCATCCCGTCCTGCTCCTCGGCGTCCAGGCCGAGGACGTCGGCGTAGAAGGCCCGGGCGGCGGGCACGTCCGCCACGGAGTAGCCGCTGAAGGCCTCGCTGAGGTCGAGCACGTCGGACTCCTTCGTCGTCGTGGACCACCGGGTGACCAGCCTGCACCCGGCGCGGCCCCCGCGGGAAGAGGCGGGACGCGCCAGGCCGGCGACCGCGGCGCGCACGCCCCCGGGCGGCCTGGTGGAGGAATCGTGTGCGGCGCCGGTGCACCGCGGCCGCGGCGAGGGCCTCGCCTACCGTGGTGCCATGCCGCGCACGACCCCCGCCCCGCCGACCGCCTCGCGCGGCCTCGACGCCGCGGACCCGGGCGGCGCGCCCGGTCATCCCGCCCCGGTCCGCTGGCGCACGCCCGCCGGGACCGCGCGCCGCGTCCTGGCCGCGCTGCTCGTCGCGCTCGTCGCGGCGGCGGGGGTCTGGGTGACCTGGCGGGTGTTCGTCGGGACCGAGCACGGCCAGGCGGTGGACCAGGCGTCGCTGGACGGCGCGCACATCGGCCAGAACCGGCTCTGGGAGGTCGCCGAGCCGGTCCTCGACGTGGTGTCGGTCGGCTTCATCGCCGGCGCGGTCGTGGCGTGCGCCGTGATCGCGTTCGTCCGCCGCCGGTGGGCCCTGGCGCTGGTCGCGGCGGGCGTGCTCGCGGGCGCGAACGTCACGACGCGCGTCCTGAAGTACTGGGTGCTGGACCGGCCGGAGCTGGGGTACGGCCCGGAGTTCAACACGCTGCCCAGCGGCCACACCACCGCCGCCGCCTCGGTCGCGGCGGCGGTGCTGCTGGTGGTGCCGCCGCGCGCCCGGCCGTGGGCGGCGGTGCTCGGCGGGGCGTACGCCGGGGCGACCGGGGTGAGCACCCTGGTCGGCCAGTGGCACCGCCCGTCGGACGTGGTCGCGGGGCTGCTCGTCGTGCTGCTCTGGGGCGCGCTGGCGTGCGCGGTGCTGGCGCTCGGCGTCGACACCGCGGCGGACCGCCGCCCCCCGACCGCCGCCCTGCGGGCCGTGACCCCGGCGGGCCGGCCGGCGCGGGCCGACGGGCGCGGCACCGCCGTGGCCGCGTGGCTGCTCACGGCGGCGGCGGCGCTGACGGGGGCCGCCGCGCTGGTCGCCCTGCGCCGCACCTGGCTGTCCGACGACCCGGTCGGCAGCACGGCGGCGCTCCTGACGTCGTACGGTGGCGGGGCGCTGGGCATCGTGGCGGTCGCCGCCGCGTCGTCCGCGGCGCTGCTGGTGCTGCGCCGGTCCGCCACCTCGGGGTCGGACCGGGTGGGACCGACGTCGTAGAGTTCCCCCGCACGGGCGGTGGCATGCTGTCGCCGCCCCGCACGCCCGCACCACGGGTCCGCAGTCCGAAGGAAGCAGGAGCGCATGTCCGCAGGTCGCAAGCTGGTCATCGTGGAGTCGCCGGCCAAGGCGCGCACGATCGCCGGGTACCTCGGCGACGGCTTCGACGTCGAGGCGAGCGTCGGTCACATCCGTGACCTGCCGCAGCCCAGCGAGCTGCCCGCGGAGATGAAGAAGGGCCCGTTCGGCAAGTTCGCGGTCGACGTGGACAACGGCTTCGCGCCCTACTACGTCGTCGACTCGGACAAGAAGAAGAAGGTCACGGAGCTCAAGCGCCTGCTCAAGGACGCCGACGAGCTCTACCTCGCCACCGACGAGGACCGCGAGGGCGAGGCCATCGCGTGGCACCTGCTGCAGGAGCTCAAGCCCAAGGTGCCGGTCAAGCGGATGGTGTTCCACGAGATCACCCGCGAGGCGATCACCCGGGCGCTGGAGAACACGCGCGAGCTCGACGACCGCCTCGTCGACGCCCAGGAGACCCGCCGCATCCTCGACCGGCTGTACGGCTACGAGGTCAGCCCGGTGCTGTGGCGCAAGGTCCGCCAGGGCCTGTCCGCCGGCCGCGTGCAGTCCGTGGCGACCCGCCTGGTCGTCGAGCGCGAGCGCGAGCGCATGGCGTTCCGCGCCGCGGACTACTGGGACCTGACCGCGACGTTCGCGGTGGCGGACGACGACGAGCCGTCGTTCGGCGCGCGCCTGGTGCAGCTGGGCGAGCGGCGCGTGGCCGCGGGCCGCGACTTCGGCGACGACGGCGTGCTCAAGGGCTCCGGCGCGAGCCGCCCGGTGCACCTGGACGAGGGCGCCGCGCAGGCGTGGGTCTCGGCGCTGGACGGCGCGGGCTACGCCGTGCGCTCGCTGGAGACGAAGCCGTACACCCGCCGCCCGGCGGCGCCGTTCACGACGTCGACGCTGCAGCAGGAGGCGAGCCGCAAGCTGCGGATGTCCTCCCGGCAGACGATGCGCACCGCGCAGACGCTGTACGAGAACGGCTACATCACCTACATGCGGACCGACTCGCCGACGCTGAGCACGCAGGCGGTCGACGCCGCGCGGCGCCAGGCGGCGGAGCTCTACGGCGCGGACCACGTGCCGGACGCCCCGCGCGTCTACGCGTCCAAGAACAAGGGCGCGCAGGAGGCGCACGAGGCGATCCGCCCCGCCGGCGACGACTTCCGCACCCCGGCGCAGGTGGCGCGCGAGCTGTCCGGCGACCAGTTCCGGCTGTACGAGCTCATCTGGAAGCGGACCGTCGCCTCGCAGATGGCGGACGCGCGCGGCTCGACCGCGTCGGTCCGCATCGCCGCGACCGTCCCCGCCCCGGCGCTGCCGGCCGGCAGCACCGCCGCCGACGGCCCGTCGGCGGGCGCCCCGACCGACGCGCTGTTCGCGGCCTCCGGCACCGTCATCACGTTCCGCGGGTTCCTCGCGGCCTACGAGGAGGGCCGGGACGTCGACCGGTACGCCTCGGACGCCGAGGGCAAGGCCGCCGAGAGCGCCAAGGAGACCCGGCTGCCGCAGATGGCCGAGGGCGACCCCGTCACGGAGTCCGACCTCACGGCCGACGGCCACCGCACGTCCCCGCCGCCGCGCTACACGGAGGCGAGCCTCGTGAAGGCGCTCGAGGAGCGCGGCATCGGCCGCCCGTCGACCTACGCCGCCACGATCTCCGTGATCCAGGACCGCGGCTACGTGACCAGCCGCGGCCAGGCGCTGGTGCCGAGCTGGCTGGCGTTCGCCGTGACACGGCTGCTGGAGGAGAACTTCGACCGGCTCGTCGACTACGACTTCACCGCCTCGATGGAGGAGGACCTCGACGCCATCGCCGCGGGCCAGAAGGACCGCGTCGACTGGCTGACCCGGTTCTACTTCGGGTCCGAGGCGGCCGAGGGGCCGGACGGGGACGGCCTGCGCGAGCTCGTCGCCAACCTCGGCGAGATCGACGCCCGCGAGGTCAACTCGATCGAGATCGGCGACGGCATCACGCTGCGCGTCGGCCGGTACGGCCCGTACATCGAGGAGTCGGGCGGCGAGCCCGGCCCGGACGGCAACCCGCGCCGCGCGTCGGTGCCGGACGACCTGGCGCCGGACGAGCTGACGGCCGAGAAGGCCCGCGAGCTGCTGGAGACCCAGCCCGAGGGCGACCTCGTGCTGGGCACCGACCCGGCCACCGGCACGACGATCGTCGCGAAGAACGGCCGGTACGGCCCGTACGTCACGGAGCTGCTGCCGGAGCCCGAGCTCGACCCGGGCCTCTCGGCGGCGGCGAGGAAGCGCGCGCTCGCGGCGGCGCCCAAGCCGCGCACCGGATCGCTGCTGAAGTCGCAGCAGCTGCAGACGATCACGCTCGACGAGGCGCTGCAGCTGCTCAGCCTGCCGCGCGTGGTGGGCACGGACCCCGAGTCGGGCGCCGAGATCACCGCGCAGAACGGCCGCTACGGCCCGTACCTCAAGAAGGGCACGGACTCGCGCACGCTGCCGTCGGAGGAGGCGATCTTCACCACGACGCTGGAGGAGGCGCTGGCGATCTACGCGCAGCCGAAGCGGGGCCGCGGGGCGACCGCGACGCCGCCGCTGCGCGAGCTCGGCGAGGACCCGACCTCGGGCAAGCCGATCGTCGTCAAGGACGGCCGGTTCGGCGCGTACGTGACCGACGGCGAGACCAACCGCACGCTGCCGCGCGACACGACGCCCGAGTCGATCACCCGGGAGCAGGCGGTCGAGCTGCTGGCCGAGAAGCGCGCGTCCGCGCCGAAGAAGAAGCCGGCCGCCCGCAAGGCAGCGGCGCCGCGGAAGAAGGCGGCCGCCAAGAAGTAGGGGTCCTCAGACCTCGAGCACGACCCAGCCGGGCCCCGGGACGTCCACGGACGGACCGGGGCCCGGCCCGTCCACGGGGCCGGCGGGCGCCGCGACGACCGCGCCGGTCGGCACGTCCAGCCGCCACGGGGCCTCGTCCACGGTGAGCGCGACCAGCAGGGCGGCGCCCGAGCCGTCGGACGCGCGCGCCTCGTACGCCAGCCGGGTGTTCGTCACCTCGACCACCCGGGTGCGCGCGGTGTGCAGCCACGGGTGCCGGCGGCGCAGCCCCAGCAGCGCGGCGTGCCGGTCGTGCGCGGCCCACCCGTCCGGCGCGACGTCGCGGCCCGGCAGGTCGTCCGGCGCCGGCGGGTAGGGCGGCCGGACCGCGTCGTCGCCGCCCGCGCGGTCCTCCTTGACCCCGCGGTACGCCTGCTCGTCGCCGTAGTACACCGCCGGGGTGCCGCCGACCGTCGCGAGCACCACCAGCGCCAGCTCCGCAAGCGCCGCGTCGCCGACCCGGCTGGTGATCCGGGTGACGTCGTGGTTCCCGACGAATGTGTACGGCACGAAGTGCTCGAGGAACCCGTCGTGCCGGCCGAGGGTCCACACCAGCTCGTGGAAGTTGCGCTCGGCGATCGAGGACCAGGTCGCCTTCCACAGCTCGTACTGGGTGACCGCGTCCAGGCCCGACGCCGCGACGAACGCCGGGTAGTCGCCGTGGATGACCTCGCCCATCAGGTAGGCGTCCGGGTGCGCCGCCCGGACGCGCTCGGCCACCCGCGCCCAGAACGCCGTCGGGACGGCGTACGCCGCGTCGAGCCGCCAGCCGTCCGCACCCGCGTCCAGCCAGTGCGTCATGACGTCGGCGACCAGGTCGACCACCCGCTCGGAGCCGTGGTCCAGCGTCACCAGCGAGCGGTGGCCCTCGAAGCAGTCCCAGTCCGGGCCGTCGTCGTCGAACCGGATCCGGAACAGCTCCGCCTCGGGGGAGCCCGGCCCGCCCGCCAGCGCGGCGCGGAACAGCGGGTGGTCCTCGCCCACGTGGTTGAACACCCCGTCGAGCAGCACCCGCACGCCGCGCTCGTGCGCGGCCGCGAGCAGCCGGTCCAGGTCGGCGCGGTCGCCGAGCCGGGGGTCGACGCGGTAGTGGTCCACGGTGTCGTAGCCGTGCGTGGCGGACGCGAACACCGGGCCGAGCGCCAGGCCGTTCAGCCCGAGGTCGACCAGGTAGTCCAGCCACCGCTCCACGTGCGCCAGCCGGTGCACCACGGGGGCGCCGGGGTCGAGGGCCGCGCGCTCGGCGCCGGTGAAGCCCAGCGGGTACACGTGCCACCACATCGCGTGCTCCACCCACGGCGGGGCCATCGGCGTCCTCCCTCGTCAGCGGCCCCGCGGCGGGTGCGCCGGCGGGTCGCCTCGACCCTCGCAGGTCCGCCGGCGGCTGTCACCCGGGAGGGCCCGGGCCCTCCCGGGTGACCGCGCTCAGTGCGCCCGGTGCGGCACCGGCTCCGGGAGCCCTGCGTCGGCGCGCACCCGGCGGGAGAAGCCCTCGATCGAGCGCAGGGCGTCCACCAGGTCCGGCACCCGCACCGCGAACGGCATGGCGTGGATCGTCTCGCCCTCGGCGGTGGCCAGCTCCGCGACCCGCGTCAGGTCGTCGACGTCGCCGGGCGTCAGGCCGATCTCGGTCAGCGTGTTCGGCAGCCCGACCCGGGTGGTGAACTCGACGAACGCGCGGATCTCCTCCACCGGCGCGCCCTCGAGCACCAGCTGGGTCACCGAGCCGATGTTCACCTTCTGCCCGTGGGTCAGCCCGTGCGTCTGCGACGCGGCGGTGAGGCCGTTGTGGATCGCGTGCGCCGCGGCCAGCCCGCCCGACTCGAAGCCGAGCCCGGACAGCAGCGTGTTCGCCTCGACCACCTTCTCGACCGACGGCGTGACCAGGTGGTCGCGCACCGCGTCGATCGCGGGCAGCGCGTGCTCCCAGAGGATGTCCCAGGACAGCCGGGCCAGCGCCGTGCCGGTCGCGGTCGGGGCCCCGCCGGCCATCGTGGTGCCGTCGCCCCGCGCCACCGCGCGCGCCTCGATCCAGGTCGCCAGCGCGTCGCCGACCCCGGCCACGAGGAACTTCACCGGCGCGTTCGCGACCAGGCGGGTGTCGACGAGCACGAGATCGGGGTTGTGCGGGAAGAACCGGTACTCCTCGAACCCGCCGTCCTCGTCGTAGATGACCGAGAGCGCGGAGCAGGGGGCGTCGGTCGAGGCCACGGTCGGGACGGACACCCAGCGCGCGCCCGCCAGGTGGCCCGCCGCCTTCACCGCGTCGATCACGGACCCGCCGCCCACGCCGACGACGACGTCCGCGCCCACCTCCCTCACCCGGTCGGCGATCGAGTCCACCGCGGCGGCGGTCGCGTACACGCCGAACCCGTCCCGGGTCAGCGGCAGCCCGGCGGCGTCGAACGAGCGGGCGACGGCATCGCCGACGAACGACCACACGGTGTCGTCGGCCACGACCAGGGGGGTCCGGCCCACCGGTGCGACGAGCTCGCCGAGGCGCTCGATCGCGCCGGGGCCCTGGGCGTACCGGGCCGGGCTGATGAGGGTGCGGACGGGCGGGTGGTCCTGGCTCGCGGACACGGGTCCTCCTCGCGGGGTCGCGTCGGCGGCGGGTCCGTCGGTCACGGGCCTCGCCGACCGCCGACCCGTCCACCGTACGGAGCCGCGCGAGCGGCCGCCAGGGCGACGTGGGCGGGCGTGGGCGGGCGTGGGCGCAGGTCCGGGGCGCGCAGTAGGGTCGCGGCATGGCACTCACCGAGGACCCGCGCACCGCTCCGTCGATCCGCTGGGGGATCCTCGGCGCGGGCGGCATCGCCGCCGCCTTCGCCGACGCCGTCCGGAGCAGCACGCGCGCCCAGCTCGTCGCCGTCGGCTCCCGCGACCGCACCCGCGCCGAGCGGTTCGCCACCGCCCACGGCATCCCCACCACGCACGTCGGCTACCGGGATCTCGTCGAGGACCCGCAGGTCGACGTCGTCTACGTCGCCACCCCGCACTCCGAGCACCGCGAGCACGCGCTGCTCGCCATCGCCGCCGGCAAGCACGTGCTGGTGGAGAAGGCGTTCACCCGCAACGCCGCCGAGGCGGAGGAGGTGCTCGCCGCCGCGCGCACCGCCGGCGTGTTCGTCATGGAGGCGATGTGGACCCGGTTCCTGCCGCACGTCGCGGCGGTGCACCAGGTGATCGAGTCCGGCGAGATCGGCGAGGTCGTCGCCGTGCACGCGGACCACGGCCAGTTCTTCCCGTTCGACCCGGCGCACCGGCTGTACGACCCGGCGCTCGCGGGCGGCGCGCTGCTCGACCTCGGCGTGTACCCGGTCGCGTTCGCGCACGACTTCCTCGGCGCCCCCACGTCGGTCAGCGCGGTGGGCGCGCTGACCGAGACCGGCGTCGACGGCCAGCTCGGGATCGTGCTGAGCTACGGCGACCGGACGCAGGCCGTGCTCAGCACGACCCTGTGGGCGAAGACCCCCACGACCGCGGCGATCAGCGGCACCGAGGGCACCATCACGATCGACGGGTCGTTCTACGCGCCGACCTCGTTCCGGGTGCGCCGGCGCGACGGCCGGTCCTGGACGTTCGACCAGCCGGTCGAGCGCGGCCTGCAGTACGAGGCGGCCGAGGTCGCGCGCCGCGTCGCCGAGGGCGCGACCGAGAGCCCGCGGATGAGCTGGGCGGACACCCTCGCGGTGCTCCGCACGATGGACGAGGTCCGCGCGCAGGTGGGGGTCGTCTACCCCGGCGAGTGACCCGCGGTCAGCGGCGGTCCGGGGCCTGCACCCGGACCGCCAGCACCGCGACGTCGTCCGCGGGCCGGCCGTCGACCAGCGCGGCGGTCAGCTCCCGGACCAGCCGGTCCGGCTCGCGGTCGGCGAGCCGGCCGGCCTCCCGCGCCAGGCGCTCCAGCGCGTGCGGCAGCGCCACGTCCCGGCGCTCGACCAGGCCGTCGGTGTAGAGCAGGAGCGTGTCGCCCGGCCGCAGGTCGGTCGCGTGGTCGCGGCGGTCGCGGGCGGGGTCGACGCCGAGCAGCAGGTCGCTGCCCGGGTCGAGCAGGCGACCGCCCGCGCCGGGGCGCACCAGCACGGGGGCCGGGTGACCGGCGTTGGACCACGTGACGCGGACGCCGCCGGGGGTCCCGCCGGGGGTCCCGTCGGCCGCCGTCCCGAGTGGTGCGCAGCGCGCCACCAGCGCGCTCGCCACCGTGCCCATCCCGAGCCCGGCGTCCGCCCGGTCCAGCCGCGCCAGCCACGACGAGGGGGCGCCGTCGGGGCGGTCCCAGGCGAACGCCCGGAGCGTCGAGCGCAGCTGCCCCATCCGGGCCGCGGCGTCCATGTCGTGCCCGGTGACGTCGCCGACCACGGCCACGAGGTCGCCGTCGGGCAGCACGAGCCCGTCGTACCAGTCCCCGCCGACCTGGTCCTCCTGCGCCGCGGGGAGGTAGGACGCGGCGAGGCGGAACCGGTCCGGCTGCGGGAGCGCGGTGAGCATCGCGTCCTGCAGCGTGCGGGCGACGTCGCGCCGCTGGTCGAGCAGCAGCGCCCGCTCCAGCGCCTGGGCGGTGTACCCGGCGAGGGCGGCCTTGACCTCCCGGTTCTCCTGCCGGAAGTCGCGCGGCACGGGCCAGCCGAGGGTGAGCACCCCGAGCAGCCGCCCGCGGGACACGAGCGGCAGCACCGCGCGTCCGCCGTCGGGCAGCGGCCGGTCGCGTCCGGCGTCGATCCCGGCCATGCCGGGGAACCGCCGCACGAGCGCGGTGTGGTCGCGGAAGTACAGCGGGACCCGGGTCCGCGCCACGTGCGCGACCGGGCGGTCGTCGGTCAGCGCGGCGTGCCGGAGCGCCTCGACGCCGTGGCCGTCGAACGCGTCCATCGACGTGTACGTGAGCCCGTGCCCGTCGGCGTCGAGCAGCGCGACGCCGGACATCGTCGCGCCGAGCCCGATCGCGGCCACCCGGGACACGGCGCGCGTGACCTCGGCGACCGTCGTCGCGGCGGTGAACGCCTCGGCCATCGTCAGCAGCAGCCGGCCGTGCCGGTGCGCCTCGGTCGCGACCCGCTGCGTGCGCCGCGCGCGCTCCCGCTCCCCGCGCAGCCGCAGCTCGCTGGTGCACGCCGCCGCGAGGTCGGCGAGGTAGGCGACCTGCTCGTCGGTCCACGCGCGCGCGGCGGTGTCGATGGCGCACAGCGCGCCGACGACCTTGCCCTCGTCGTCCCGCAGGGGGCAGCCGACGTAGGCCACGACGTCCAGGTCGGTCACGGCGCCGTGCGCGGCGAGCGCGGGGTCGTCGCGCGCGTCGGGGACGACGACCGCCTCCTCGCGGCGCACCACCTCGAGGCACAGCGCGTGGGTCAGCGGGAGGCGGCGGGCGGCCTCCAGGTCCGGCGGCAGCCCCACGGCGCCGAGGATCAGCTGCTCCGTGTCCGTGAGCACCGACACGAGCGCGACCGGCGCGCCGAGGTGGCCCGCGGCCAGCCGGCCGAACCGCTCCAGCTCCGGGTCCGCGCCGGGGCAGGGCACCGTCGGCAGCGGGAGGTCGGTGGTGGCCACGCTCCAGTGTGGCAAACCGCCTCGTCGCGCGCGGGCGTTCCGGCGGTGTGGGCGGGGGTCGGTAGCCTGGCGCGCGTGACCCACCAGCCCGCGCCGGCGCACCGCCCCGTCCCGACCGTCGCCGGCGGGCTGTTCGTCTCCTTCGAGGGCGGCGACGGCGCGGGCAAGTCCACGCAGTCGCGGCTGCTCGGCGACTGGCTGAGCGGGCTCGGCCTCACCGTCGTGCTCACCCGGGAGCCGGGCGGCACCGACCTCGGGCGGGTGCTGCGCCGCGAGGTGCTGCACGGCGGGCACGTCGACGCGCGCACCGAGGCGCTGCTCTACGCCGCGGACCGGGCGCACCACGTCGCCTCGCTGGTCCGGCCGGCGCTCGCGGCCGGGTCCGTCGTGGTCACCGACCGGTACCTCGACTCCTCCGTCGCGTACCAGGGCACCGGCCGGGAGCTGGGCGCCCAGGAGGTCGAGGACCTGTCCCTGTGGGCGACCGGCGGCCTGCTGCCCGCGCTCACCGTGCTGCTCGACCTGGACCCCGCCGACGGTCTCGGCCGGCTGCGCGCCCGCCCCGACCAGCCGGACCGGCTGGAGAGCGCGGGGGACGAGTTCCACCGGCGCACCCGGGAGGCGTTCCTCGGGCGCGCGGCGGCCGACCCGGGCCGCTGGCTGGTGCTCGACGCGGCGCGCCCGGTCGACGACATCGCGGCGGACGTGCGCGCGCGGGTGGCGGCGCTGCTCGGGCTGGGCGCGCGCGACGCCGAGCCGGGCGCGCCCGACGCCGCCGACGCCGCCGACGCGGGCGGCGCGCGATGACGACGGTCTGGGACGACGTCGTCGGCCAGGACCCGGCCGTCGCGGTGCTCCGGGAGGCCGTGGCCGACCCGTCGAGGATGACCCACGCGTGGCTGCTCACCGGCCCGCCGGGGTCCGGGCGGTCCAACGCGGCCCGGGCGTTCGCCGCGGCGCTGCAGGACCCGTCCGGCGACCCGCGCAGCCCCGGGTGCGCGACCGTGCTCGCCGGCACCCACCCCGACGTGACGTTCGTGTCCACCGAGGGCGTCGTCATCCGCGTCGACACCGTGCGGCCCCTGGTCGAGCTCGCGCAGAGGGCGCCGTCGCAGGGCCGGTGGCGGGTGATCGTGATCGAGGACGCGGACCGGCTCAACGAGACCTCGGGCAACGTGCTGCTCAAGGCGATCGAGGAGCCGCCGCCGCGCACCGTCTGGCTGCTGTGCGCGCCCAGCCCGCAGGACGTGCTCGTGACGCTGCGGTCCCGCAGCCGCTCGGTCGCGCTGCGCGTGCCGCCGGTCGAGGCGGTCGCCGACCTGCTGGTGCGCCGGGACGGGATCGAGCCCGGCGTCGCCCTGGTCGCGGCCCGCGCCGCGCAGTCGCACGTCGGCGTGGCCCGGCGGCTGGCCCGCGACCCCGAGGCGCGGGCCCGCCGCTCCGCGGTGCTGCGGATCGCGCCGCGGCTGCGCGGGGTGGGCGACGCCGTGCTCGCGGCCGCCGAGCTCGTCGAGACCGCGCAGGCCGACGCGAAGGCGGCGACCGAGGAGCGGGACGCCCGCGAGCGGCAGGCGCTGCTGCACTCGCTCGGTGCCGAGGGGCTGACCGTGATCCCGCCCGCGCTCCGCGGCCAGGTCAAGCAGCTGGAGGACGAGCAGAAGCGCCGGGCGACCCGCGCGCAGCGCGACGTGCTCGACCGGGCGATGGTCGATCTGCTGTCGTTCTACCGGGACGTGCTGGTGCTGCAGCTGGGCGCCGACGTGCACCTGGTGAACGCCGAGCACGAGGAGGCGGCCCGCGGGATCGCCGAGTCGTCCACCCCGGAGCAGACGGTCCGCCGGATGGACGCGGTGGGGGAGGCGCGCACCCGGCTCGAGGGGAACGTCGCGCCGCTGCTCGCCGTCGAGGCGATGCTCATCGCGCTGCGCCCCCAGGCCTGACCCGCGCTCCGGACGGCCCGCACCGGGGGCCCCGGGCGGCCGTTACCGTTGTCCGGTGACTCCCGCCCCGGAAGCCCTCAGCCGACCTGTGCCCGCGCCCCGCCGTCGCGCGCTCGTGCGCGCCGTCGCCGCCGTGGCGGTCGCCGCGCTCGCCCTGGCGGGGTGCTCCGCCCCGCGCGAGCAGACCGAGGTGACGACGGCACCCACCGCCGCGGACGTCCGCGGCCTGGACGCCATCTACGCCCAGGAGCTCGGCTGGCAGGCGTGTGGGGACCTCGAGTGCGCCACGCTCGTCGTGCCGCTCGACCACGAGGAGCCGGACGGCGACACCATCGAGATCGCCGTCAGCCGGCACCGGGCGTCCGGCGAGAAGCTGGGCTCGCTGCTGATCAACCCGGGCGGCCCGGGGTCGTCGGGCATCGACGCGCTGTCCTCCATCGCGATCCCGCGGTTCGGCGCCGAGGTCGTCGAGCGGTACGACCTGGTCGGCTTCGACCCGCGCGGGGTCGCGGCGTCCACCCCGGTCACCTGCGTCGACGGGCCGGGGATGGACCGGATCGTCTCGACCGACTTCGACTTCACGACGGACGAGGGCATCGCGGCGGCGGAGGCGGCGTACGGCGAGCTCGGCGCCGCCTGCCTGCAGAACACCGGCCCGGTGCTGGAGCACGTGGACACCGTGTCCGCCGCGAAGGACATGGACGTGCTGCGCGCCGTCCTCGGCGACGACGCCCTGCACTACGTCGGCTACTCGTACGGCACCCAGCTCGGCGCGACCTACGCCGCGCTGTTCCCGGAGCACGTCGGCCGCCTGGTGCTCGACGGCGCGCTCGACCCCACGCTGTCCTCCCAGGAGCTGTCCGAGGGGCAGGCGCGCGGGTTCGAGAACGCGCTGCGGGCGTACGTGGCGGACTGCCAGGCCGGCGCCGGCTGCCCGCTCACCGGGTCGGTGGACGACGGGCTCGACCAGGTGAAGCAGGTCCTCGACCGCGCCCGGCGCTCGCCGTTGCCGACCGGCACGGACCGCCCGCTCACCGGCACCCTGGCGTTCAGCGGCATCGCCCTCCCGCTGTACGACGAGCAGTCCTGGAGCGCCCTGACGACGGGCCTGGACGCGGCGCTGGCCGGCGACGGCTCGGTGCTGCTGCAGCTCGCGGACCTGTACTACGACCGCGCCGCGGACGGCACGTACACGTCGAACTCCACCCAGGCGTTCTGGGCGATCGGCTGCGCGGACGACCGCGGCACCACCGACGTCGCCGAGATGCGCGCGCAGGCCGCCGCGATCGAGGAGGCCGCCCCGACGGTGGGGTACTACTTCGGCTACGGCGGCGTGATCTGCGCGCAGTGGCCCGTCCCCGAGGCCGGCGGCCTGGAGGACTACTCCGCGGAGGGCGCCGCGCCGATCGTCGTCGTCGGCACCACCAACGACCCCGCGACGCCGTACGCGTGGGCGGAGAGCCTCGCGGGCACGCTGGACTCCGGCACGCTGCTCACCTACGAGGGCGAGGGTCACACCGCCTACGGCCGGTCGAACACCTGCATCGCGGACGCGGTGGACGCGTACCTGCTCGAGGGGACCGTGCCGGACGACGGCACCCGCTGCTGACCCGGCGGGCCGCCGCCGAGGCCCGGTCGTCACGGGGGTGACGAGGGTCGCTTTGGTCGCGGCGCCGTCCGCCAGGTACAGTTGCCGTGCTCGTCCGCCGGGAACGGCGGGCGCGCCGCCTTAGCTCAGTCGGCAGAGCGTCTCACTCGTAATGAGAAGGTCAAGGGTTCGATTCCCTTAGGCGGCTCACGCTGGAGGCCCGGGATCCCGCGCGGATCCCGGGCCTCTGCGGTAGTCCGGACGACACCCCACCCGGTGCCGTCGCCCCCACCCTCCGCCGATGCCGTGCGGAGTGAGAGCAGTCGACAGATCATCACCCTCAGTACCCGCACGACCACCCCCGCCGACAGCGCGCCCGTCCAGTGGCGTCAGGCGGACGAGAACCTCTGGGCCGCCACCGCCGGCGGCGAGTACGCCGGGCTCATCGCCCGCGAGACCGACGGCCACCACGTCGCCGACCACCTGTCGCGCCCCGTGGCCGTCACCGAGACCTGGGACGAGGCCGTCGCCGCGCTGGTCGCCGCACGCCGTCCCGCTGCGCCCGCCTGCCGCGTGCGCACCCACCACCGTCCGCGCCGTCGAGGTGCGGGACGAGGGGTCGCGTCCGCGGCCCCGTCACCCGAACGAGAGAAGACATCATGACCACGGGCACCGTGAAGTGGTTCAACGCCGAGAAGGGCTTCGGCTTCATCGCGCCGGCCGAGGGCGGCCCGGACGTGTTCGCGCACTACAGCGCGATCGCCTCCTCCGGCTACCGCTCCCTCGAGGAGAACCAGCAGGTCGAGTTCGACGTCACCGAGGGCCCGAAGGGCCCGCAGGCGGCGAACATCCGCCCGCTCTGAGCTGACGCGCGAACGCCGGCCGCCCCCTGACGGGGACGGCCGGCGTTCTGCTGCCCGGGGTGGTTCAGGCCCCGCGGTACCGCTGCACCATCGGGCAGTCGAACGGGTTGCGGGCGGCGAGGCCCACGTCGTTCAGGTACCGCACCACGATCGCGTACGAGCGCAGCAGGGACGTCTCCGTGTACGGCACGCCGTTGCGCAGGCAGTGCTCGCGCACCAGGAGCCGGGCCCGGGCCAGGTGCGGCCGCGGCATGCTCGGGAACAGGTGGTGCTCCACCTGGTAGTTGAGGCCGCCCATGAGGGTGCTCATCGCGGTCCCGCCGGTGATGTTCCGGGACGTCAGCACCTGCTTGGACAGGAAGTCCAGGCGGCTGCCCTCGGGGATCATCGCCATGCCCTTGTGGTTCGGGGCGAACGAGGCGCCCATGTAGACGCCGAACACGGCCATCTGCACGCCGAGGAAGGCGAAGCCGAGGCCCCAGCCGAGGAACCACAGCACGGCGGCGACGTACGTGCTCATGCGCACGACGAGCATCGTCAGCTCGAGCGTGCGGGCGCGGGACCGCTCCTGGGCCAGCAGGCTGCGGAACGCGGTCACGTGCAGGTTGAGGCCCTCGAGCGTGAGCAGCGGGAAGAACGCCCAGCCCTGCACACGGGTCAGCGCGGACATCACGCGGCTCTGCTTCGCGGCGTCGGAGTGCAGGAACACGATGGTGTCCGGCGCGATGTCCGGGTCCTTGCCCACGTGGTTCGGGTTGGCGTGGTGCCGGGAGTGCTTGGTCATCCACCACGAGTGGCTGATGCCGACGACGCCGTTGGCGAGGATCCGGCCGAGCCGGTCGTTCGCCGGCCCCGACGCGAGGACCTGCCGGTGCGACGCCTCGTGCGCGACGAACGCGACCTGGGTCAGCACGATGCCGAGGCCGCCCGCGATCAGCAGCTGGAACCAGGACCGGCCCAGCAGCACCGACCCGGCGACGAGACCGGCGAGGGCGACGCCGAGGCCGGCCAGCAGCAGGACGTAGAACACGGGGGTGCGGTTCAGCAGGCCGGCGTCGCGGACGACGCGGGACAGCTCCTGGTAGGAGCCGGTGCTCGCCGCCTGGTTCGGGCGGGCGGGCGCGGTCGCTGCGGTTGCGGGGGGTGTCACGAAGCGAGCTCCGAACGTGGGGGGTGGTCGACTTCCCAGCCGCTGGCGTGAGCGTGCGCTCGTCGTTCGGATGCGTTCCACGGTACGTGAGCATCCGGCCGAGCACCCGGGGGATGTCCCCCCGGTCGCGGGTGAGCCGGCCGCGCGTGTCGGGGGTGCCCGGTAGGAAGGGACGCATGGAGCCGCGGATCAGCCTGGTGACGCTCGGCGTCACGGACCTCGACCGGGAGTGCGCGTTCTACGAGGCCATGGGCTGGCCCCCGCCCCGCCGGCCCGACGAGGAGGTGGCGTTCTTCCAGGCCAACGGCCTCGTGCTCGCGCTGTGGACGGGCGTCGAGGGGCGCGGGGCGCCGGGCCTGGAGCTCGCGTACAACGTGCGGACGCCGGAGGAGGTGGCGCCCGTGCTCGACGCGGCGGCCGCGGCAGGCGGGACCGTGGTGCGGCCTGCCGCGCTCGCCGGGTGGGGCGGGACGTCCGGCGCGTTCGCCGACCCGGAGGGCTACCTGTGGGAGGTGGCGTACAACCCGGACTGGCCGCTCGGGGAGGACGGCTCGATCACGATCTGACCGGGCGCGCGGCTACCCTGCCCGCCGTGCCCTCGTACCGCGTGACCCTCGGCGTGGGGCTCCTGCACCCCGGCGTCGACCCCGCCGCGCTGCTGCCCGCCGCGGCCGACGCCGCCCGCGCGCTGACGGAGGTCGAGGCGCAGGACGTCGCCGTCGTCGCGGGGGAGGCCCGCGTGGTGGTCCGGTACCTGGCGGGCGACGACGACGTCGCCGCGCGGGTCGGGCGCCGGGTGGCGCACCGGGCGCGCGAGCTCGCCCAGGTGCACCGGGCGACGGTCGCCCGCCGCTCCGGCCCGCGCTGGATCCCGGTGGACCCGCTCCGCTGAGCGACGAGCCGGCCTGCCGCGACGGGGACGCCCGGGCCGGTGTGCGGACGCCGTGTGCGCCCGGGGACGAGGGGGTTCCCATCGGGTGTGCGTACGCGGTGTCGCCTGGGGGAGGGGAGGTTCCTCCCGGGAGTGCGTACGCGGTGTCGCCTGGGAGAGGAGAGGTGCTTCCCGGGAGTGCGTACGCGGTGTCGCCTGGGAGAGGAGAGGTGCTTCCCGGGAG
>NZ_BONO01000024.1 GCF_016862755.1 Cellulomonas pakistanensis
GGCGTCGGGGGCACCGGCGGCCGAGCCGTCCGCGGGAGCGGGGGCCGGCGCCGGGGCGTCGGCCTGCGCCGCGGCGCCGGCGTCCGCCGCACCCGGACCCGCCAGCGCCTGCACCACCGCCGCCGCGGTGCGCGCGCCCATGCCCGGGACCGACGCGATCTCCTCGGCCGACGCGGCCTTGAGCCGCTTCAGCGACCCGAAGTGCTTGAGCAGCGCCGCGGACCGCGCGGGGCCGAGGCCGGGGACCGTGTCGAGCGCCGACACCGTCATGCCCTTGCTGCGCTTCTTCCGGTGCGCGGTGATCGCGAACCGGTGCGCCTCGTCGCGGACGCGCTGCAGCAGGTACAGCCCCTCCGAGGAGCGCTGCAGGATCACCGGGTAGTCCTCCCCCGGCAGCCACACCTCCTCGAGCCGCTTGGCCAGGCCGCACAGCGCGACGTCGTCGATGCCGAGCTCCGCCAGCGCCGCCGCCGCGGCGGCGACCTGGGGCGGGCCGCCGTCGACCACGACGAGGTTGGGCGGGTACGCGAACCGCTGCGGGCGGCCGGTCGTCTCGTCGATCGGCCCGGACCGCACGGGGCCGGCGTCGGCGTCGGCCAGCGCCTCGGCGACCTGGTCCTCCCCCAGGCCGAGCTCGAGGTCGCCGGCCTGCTCGCGCTCGGCGAGGTACCGGCGGAACCGGCGGGTGATGACCTCGTGCATCGCGGCGGTGTCGTCGCGCGCGCCGGTGCCCTCGGGGCCGCGGATGCCGAACGTGCGGTACTCGCTCTTGCGCGCCAGCCCGTCCTCGAACACGACCATCGACGCCACCTGGTACGTGCCCTGGTTGTGCGACACGTCGTAGCACTCGATGCGCAGCGGCGCGGAGTCGAGCCCGAGGGCCTCCTGGATCTCCTGGAGCGCCTGGCTGCGGGTCGTCAGGTCGCCGGCCCGGCGGGTGCGGTGCAGGGCGAGCGCGTGCTCGGCGTTCTTCCGCACGGTCTCCGCGAGCTCGTGCTTGTCGCCGCGCTGCGGGACCCGCACCTGCACCCGGCTGCCGCGCAGCCCGGACAGCCACGTCTGCACCTGGTCGAGGTCGTCCGGCAGCACCGGGACGAGCACCTCGCGCGGGACCGAGCCCGCCGCCGCGCCCGAGGCCGCGGCCGGGTCGCCGCCCGGCACGTCGCCGTAGACCTGCTGGAGCAGGTGCTCGACCAGCTGGGCGTCCGTCAGGTCCTCGACCTTCTCGACGACCCAGCCGCGCTGGCCGCGGATCCGGCCGCCGCGGACGTGGAACACCTGCACCGCGGCCTCGAGCTCGTCGCCGGCCAGCGCGAAGATGTCCGCGTCCGTGCCGTCGGACAGCACCACCGCGTTCTTCTCCGTGGCGCGCTTGAGGGCGCCGATGTCGTCGCGCAGCCGGGCGGCGCGCTCGAAGTCCAGCTCCGCCGACGCCTCCTGCATCCGCTGGGTCAGGCGCTTGGTGAACCGCGCGGTGTCCCCGGCCATGAAGTCGGCGAACTCCTCCGCGAGGACGTGGTGGTCCTCCTGGGAGATCTTCCCGACGCACGGCGCGGAGCACTTGTCGATGTAGCCGAGCAGGCACGGGCGGCCCTGCTGCTTCGCGCGCTTGAACACGCCCGCCGAGCAGGTGCGGACCGGGAACACCCGGAGCAGCAGGTCGACGGTCTCCCGGATCGCCCACGCGTGCGCGTACGGGCCGAAGTACCGAGTGCCGGGCCGCTTGGCGCCGCGCATCACCTGGACGCGCGGGAACTGGTCGGCCAGCGTCACCGCCAGGTACGGGTACGACTTGTCGTCGCGGTACTTCACGTTGAACCGCGGGTCGAACTCCTTGATCCAGGAGTACTCGAGCGCCAGCGCCTCGACCTCGGTGCCGACGACGGTCCACTGCACCGACGCCGCCGTCGTCACCATCTGCTGGGTGCGCGGGTGCAGACCGGCGACGTCCTGGAAGTACGAGTTCAGCCGGGACCGCAGGCTCTTCGCCTTGCCGACGTAGACGACCCGGCCGTCCTTGTCGCGGAACCGGTACACGCCCGGCTGGTCCGGGATCTCCCCCGGCGCGGGCCGGTAGGTCGCGGGATCAGCCATGCGTGCCACCGTAGTTCGCCGCGCCGACAGCCGGCACGCGCGCGCCGGCACCCGCGCCGGCCGCCCGCCGCCCCGGTACCGTCGGCCGCATGGGACTGCTGCACGAGTACGCCGCCGACGTCGTGTGGACGGGCGCGGGCGCGACCGGGACCACCGGGTACGCCGCGTACAGCCGCGACCACGAGATCCGCGTCGCCGGCAAGGCGACGGTCCTCGGGTCGGCCGACCCGGCGTTCCGGGGCGACCCGGCCCGGCACAACCCCGAGGAGCTGCTCGTCGCGGCCCTGGCCGAGTGCCACATGCTCTGGTTCCTCCACTTCGCCGCCACGTCGGGCGTGACGGTCGTCGGGTACACGGACCGCGCGACCGGGACCATGCGGGTCGAGGCGGCGGGCCACGGGCAGTTCACCCAGGTGGTGCTGCGGCCGCACGTGACCGTCCGGCCGGGCGCCGCGGCGGCCGAGGACGGCGCCGGCCTGGACGCCCAGCTGGCCGACCTGCACCGGCGGGCGCACGAGCACTGCTTCATCGCGCGGTCCGTCACGTTCGCGGTGCTGACGGAGCCGGCGCCCGCGGTCCTGGAGACCACGGGCGCCGACCCGCTGGGCTGAGCGCCGACCCGCCGGGGCCGAGCGCCGGCCGCGCGGGGCGTCAGGCGCTGACGCGCTCCGCCGCCGGGTCCGCGAGCACCTCGGCCAGGAACGTGCCGGTGTGGCTCGCCTCGACCCGCGCCACCTGCTCGGGCGTGCCCTGCGCGACGACCGTTCCGCCGCCGGACCCGCCCTCGGGGCCCATGTCGATGACCCAGTCGGCGTTCTTGATGACGTCGAGGTTGTGCTCGATGACGATGACGCTGTTGCCCTTGTCGACCAGGCCCTGCAGCACGCCGAGCAGCTTGCGGATGTCCTCGAAGTGCAGGCCGGTGGTCGGCTCGTCCAGCACGTAGACCGTGCGGCCGGTCGACCGGCGCTGCAGCTCGGTCGCGAGCTTGACGCGCTGCGCCTCGCCGCCGGACAGCGTCGGCGCGGGCTGGCCGAGCCGGACGTAGCCGAGGCCGACGTCCACGAGCGTCGTGAGGTGCCGGGCGATCGCGGGCACCGCGGCGAAGAACTCCGCGGCCTCCTCGATCGGCATGTCCAGCACGTCGGCGACCGTCTTGCCCTTGAAGTGCACCTCGAGCGTCTCGCGGTTGTACCGCGCGCCGTGGCAGACCTCGCACGGGACGTACACGTCCGGCAGGAAGTTCATCTCGATCTTCAGCGTGCCGTCGCCGGAGCACGCCTCGCAGCGGCCGCCCTTGACGTTGAACGAGAACCGCCCGGCCGTGTAGCCGCGCACCTTCGCCTCGGTCGTCTCCGCGAACAGCTTGCGGATCCGGTCCCAGACGCCGGTGTAGGTCGCCGGGTTGGACCGCGGGGTGCGTCCGATGGGGCCCTGGTCGACGTGCACGACCTTGTCGAGCTGGTCCAGGCCGCTGACCCGCTTGTGCCGGCCGGCCACCCGGCGGGCGCCGTTCAGCTCGTTGGCCATGACCGTGTAGAGGATCGAGTTGACGAGCGTCGACTTGCCCGAGCCGGACACGCCGGTGACGGCCGTGAACGTCCCGAGCGGGAAGGACACGTCGACGTTCTTGAGGTTGTGCTCGCGGGCGCCGTGCACGGTGACCTGGCGCTTCTTGTCGACCTTGCGGCGCTGCGCGGGCATGGGGATCGCACGTCGGCCGGACAGGTACGCGCCGGTCATCGACTCGCGGGACGCCAGCAGCCCGTCGAGGTCGCCCGAGTGCACGACCTTGCCGCCGTGCTCGCCCGCGCCGGGGCCGACGTCGACGATCCAGTCCGCGGTGCGGATGGTGTCCTCGTCGTGCTCGACGACGATCAGCGTGTTGCCGAGGTCGCGGAGCCGGGTGAGCGTGTCGATGAGCCGGCGGTTGTCGCGCTGGTGCAGGCCGATCGACGGCTCGTCCAGGACGTACAGCACGCCCACCAGGCCGGAGCCGATCTGGGTCGCGAGCCGGATGCGCTGGGCCTCGCCGCCGGACAGCGTCGCCGCGGCGCGCATCAGCGACAGGTAGTCGAGGCCGACGTCGAGCAGGAAGCCGAGGCGGGCCTGGATCTCCTTGAGCACCTGCTCGGCGATCTGCCGCTCGCGCACCCCGAGCTCGAGGGCGTCGAGGAACTCCTTGGCCTCGCGGATGGGCAGCGCGCAGACCTCGGCGATCGACTTGCCGCCGACCCGCACGGCCAGCACCTCGGGCTTGAGCCGCGTCCCGTCGCAGACGGGGCACGGCACCTCCCGCATGTAGGCCTCGTACTTCTCCTTGCTCCACTCCGACTCGGTCTCGCCGTGCCGGCGCTCCAGGAACGTCACCACGCCCTCGAAGCCCGTGGAGTACTGCCGCTCGCGGCCCCAGCGATTCTTGTACTTGACGTGGACCTTGTGGTTCTCGCCGTACAGCACGGCCTTGCGGGCCCGCTCCGGCAGCGCGCGCCACGGCTGGTCCATGGAGAACCCGAGGTCGTCGGCCAGCGCGGTGAGCACGCGCTCGAAGTACTCGGACGAGATCTGCGCCCACGGGGCCACCGCGCCGTCGCGGAGCGACAGGTCGTCGTCCGGCACGACGAGCTCGGGGTCGACCTCGAGGCGGGACCCGATGCCGGTGCACTCCGGGCAGGCGCCGTAGGGGGCGTTGAACGAGAACGTCCGCGGCTCGATCTCGTCCAGCGTGAGCTGGTGGTCGTTCGGGCACGCCCGGTTCTCGGAGAACCGGCGCTCGCGCTCCGGGTCGTCGGCGTCGAGGTCGACCATGTCGACGAGGATCAGGCCGCCGGCCAGGCCCAGCGCGGTCTCCACCGAGTCGGTGAGCCGGCGCTGGACGCCCTCGCGGGACACCAGGCGGTCGACGACGACCTCGATGTCGTGCTTGAGCTTCTTCTCGAGGGTCGGCGGCTCGGCGAGCTGGACGACCTCGCCGTCGACGCGGGCTCGGGCGAAGCCCTTGGCCTGCAGCTCCTTGAACAGGTCGGCGTACTCGCCCTTGCGGCCGCGGACCACCGGCGCGAGCACCTGGTAGCGCGTGCCCTCGGGCAGCTCGAGCAGCCGGTCGACGATCTGCTGCGGGGTCTGGGCCGTCACGCGCTCGCCGCACACCGGGCAGTGCTGCGTGCCGGCACGCGCGAACAGCAGGCGCAGGTAGTCGTAGACCTCGGTGATGGTCCCGACGGTCGACCGCGGGTTGCGGTTGGTCGACTTCTGGTCGATCGACACCGCGGGCGACAGGCCCTCGATGAAGTCGACGTCGGGCTTGTCCATCTGGCCGAGGAACTGGCGCGCGTACGCGGACAGCGACTCGACGTACCGGCGCTGGCCCTCGGCGAAGATGGTGTCGAACGCCAACGAGGACTTGCCGGACCCCGACAGGCCCGTGAAGACGATGAGCTTGTCGCGCGGCAGGTCCAGGTCGACGTTGCGCAGGTTGTGCTCGCGGGCCCCCTGGACCACCAGACGATCGTTCACGCCGAGCATGCTACGGCGAGCCACCGACATGCGCACATGTGTTCGAACCGTGCAGGCCGTCCCACCTGCGGCGTCGCCGCTGGTGGGCGCATGATGGGGACCGTGCCCGACGACGCAGCGGTGACCGACACCACCCCCGTCCCGACCCCCATCGGCGACTACGCCGTGCTCGGCGACGGCCGCACCGCCGCGCTGGTGTCGCGCGCCGGGTCCGTCGACTGGCTCTGCCCGCCGCGGTTCGACTCCCCCGCCTGCTTCGCCGCGCTGCTCGGCGGGCCCGAGCACGGCCGCTGGCTGCTGACCGCGCCGGACGCGACCCGCGTCACCCGGCGGTACCTCGACGACTCGTTCGTCCTCGAGACCACCTTCGAGACGCCCACGGGCACCGCCGTGCTGCTCGACGCCATGCCGCTCGGCGACGGACGCTGCGACCTCGTCCGACGCCTCACCGCGGTGCGCGGGTCCGTCCGGGTGCGGCACGAGTGGGTCGTGCGGTTCGGGTACGGCGCCGTCGTCCCGTGGGTGCACCGGGTGGCGGACGCCGAGGGCACCGAGGTCATCCGCGCGGTCGCCGGGCCGGACAGCCTCGTGCTCCGCGGCGACCGCCTCCCTCGCCCCGGCGACGGCCCCCACCGGGGGCACGCCGACGCGTTCACGCTGACGGAGGGCGAGACCGTCGAACTGTCGCTCACCTGGGTGCCGTCCTGGGCCCCGGTCCCCCGCGCCCCGCGGCCGGCGCACCGGGTCGAGGTCACCGAGCACCAGTGGGCGCGCTGGGCGCGGGCCGCCCGGTACCGCGGCACCTACCGCGACGCCGTCGTGCGGTCGCTGCTCGTCCTGCGGCTGCTGACCGACTCCGAGACCGGCGGCATCGTCGCGGCCGCGACCACGTCCCTCCCGGAGGACCCGGGCGGCGAGCGGAACTGGGACTACCGGTACTGCTGGCTGCGCGACGCCGCCATGACGCTCGAGGCGCTGCTCGAGCACGGCTACCGGCACGAGGCCGAGGCCTGGCGGCAGTGGCTGCTCCGGGCGGTCGCCGGAGACCCCGCTCAGGTGCAGATCATGTACGGCGTCGACGGGTCGCGGGAGCTGCCCGAGCGCACCCTCGACCACCTGCCCGGCTACGCCGGCTCGCGCCCGGTGCGGGTCGGGAACGCCGCCGTGTCGCAGGTGCAGAACGACGTGCTCGGCGAGGTGATGGCCGCGCTGCACCTCGCCCGGGCGACCGGCGTGGCCGAGGGTGCCGACTCCTGGTCGCTGCAGACCCGGCTCGTCGACCACCTGTGCGCGACCTGGCGCCGGCCGGACAGCGGCATCTGGGAGGTGCGCGGCGAGCCGCGCCACTTCACCCACTCCAAGGTCATGGCCTGGGTCGCGCTGGACCGCGCCGTGCGCGGCGTCGAGGAGCACGGGCTGCCCGGTCCGGTCGACCGGTGGCGGCGCGAGCGGGACGCCGTGCACGCCGACGTGCTCGCGCACGGCTGGGACGCGGAGCGCGGCACGTTCGTCCAGCACCACGGGGCGACGCACACCGACGCGTCGCTGCTCCAGCTCGTGCTCGTCGGGTTCCTGCCGCCGGGCGACGAGCGGCTGGTCGGCACCGTCGCCGCGATCCGGGCCGAGCTGGAGGTCGCCCCCGGGCTGCTGCTCCGCTACCGCACCGAGCGCACCGACGACGGGCTGCACGGCTCCGAGCACCCGTTCCTCGCGTGCTCCGGGTGGCTGGCGGACGCGCTGGCGCGGCAGGGCGACGTCGACGGGGCCGCGGCCGTGCTGGACGTCCTCGACGGGCTGCGCACCGACGTGGGTCTGCTCGCCGAGGAGTACGACCCGGTCACCGGGCGCATGATCGGGAACGTGCCGCAGGCGCTCTCGCACCTCGCGCTCGTGCGGGCCGTGCACAGCCACGACGAGGCGCTGCGGCGCCGGGGCGCGCCGGAGCCGCGGGCCGAGACGGTGGGGCGGGCGTGAGCGGGGCGGGCGTGAGCGGGGCCGGCGTGGGCGGGGCCGGCGTGGGCGGGGCCGGCGTGGGCGACGGCCGCGGCGCGGGCCGGTACACCGGCGTCGCGGCGCCCGGCGGGCCGGCCGCGGTGCGGGTGCTCGACGACGTCGTGCTGCGCAAGCTCTCGGTCGGGCCCATGGACAACGCCGCGTACGTCCTGGCGTGCCGGCGGTCCGGCGCACGGCTGCTCGTGGACGCCGCCGCCGAACCGGACCGTCTCCTCGACCTCGCGCGGGCGGGCGTGCCCGGCGACCCGGACGGCGACCTCGCGCTCGTCGTCACCACCCACCGGCACCGCGACCACCTCGGCGCGCTGGCCGCCGTGCTCGACGCCACGGGCGCCCCGCACGCCGCCGGCGCGGACGACGCGGAGGCGGTGGCGGCGGACGCGGGCACCCCGCCGCCGCGGCCGCTCGCGCACGGCGACGTGGTCGAGGTGGGCGCGCTGCGGCTCGAGGTCGTCGCGCTCCGCGGGCACACCCCCGGCGCCGTCGCCCTGGCGTACCGCGAGCCCGGCGACGCGTCGGCACCCGGCGCCGTCCCGGGGCGGGTGCACCTGCTGACGGGCGACTCGCTGTTCCCGGGCGGCCCAGGGCGCACCACCACCCCGGCCGCGTTCGCGTCGCTCATGGCCGACCTGGAGGACCGCGTCTTCGGGCGGTTCGGTGACGACACGTGGGTGTACCCGGGGCACGGCCGGGACACCACGCTCGGCGCCGAGCGCCCGCACCTCGACGAGTGGCGAGCCCGCGGCTGGTGAGGCCGCGCGGCGGGAGCGGGAGCCGCGCGGTCGCGGCGGGCGGGTGAACACCGCGTGTCCCGGTATGGACGGGTTGGCCCAGGTCGCGGACGTTCTGCCAGAGTGACGCACAGGAACTTCACACGCACCGAGAGGACGTCCATGTCGAACGACGGCACCGCGCCGGAGCCCGGCCGCCAGCAGCCCGGGACGGGCGAGCAGCCCACCGCCCCCGCCCCCTCCGGCTACGAGGCGTCGTCGTCCTCCGGCCCGGCGCCCTCGGGCCACGAGGCGCCGTCCTGGCCGTCCGCGCCCTCGGGCTCCGACGCGCCGACCGCCGCCTACCCCGCGTCCCCGTCGTCGGACGCGCCCACCGCCGCGTACCCGACCGCGCCCGGCTCCGACGCCCCGACCGCCGCCTACCCGACCACGCCCACCGCGGCCTGGCCGGCGGCGCCGGGCACCGGGTCGAGCGGCTCCGGCACGTCGGGCTCCGGCACGGCGGGCACGGGCTCGGCCCCGTCCTGGTCCGCGGGCGAGAGCGCGCCGTCGCCGTACGCCGCGCCCGGCTCGGGCGGGCAGGCGACCGGCGGCGACCAGGCGGGCACCGGCTACCCGCAGGGCACGGGCTACCCCCAGGGCGGCTACCCCCAGGCCGGCGCCAGCCAGCCGCAGGGCGCCGGCGTCCCGGCGTCGTCGGGGTACCCCTCGGCGGGCTACCCCCAGCAGGGCGGCGGCTACCAGGGCGGCGGCCACCCGGGCGCGGCGCAGCCCTACGCGCCGAACCAGTACCCCGGCCCGGGCACCCAGACGGACGGCGTCTCGATCGCCGCACTCGTCACCGGCCTCCTCGGCACGGGCGTGGTGGCGATCATCCTCGGCGTGCTCGGCCTGCGCCGCACCAAGAAGAACGGCACCAAGGGCCGCGGCTTCGCCATCGCCGGCCTGGTCCTCGGTGGTCTGGGGGTCATCGGCTGGATCGTCACCGCCGTGATCGTCACGACCGCGATCGGCGCGTACGACAACCGCCTCGGCGACCTGCGCGACGCCTGCGCCGCGGGCGACATGCAGGCCTGCGACGACCTGTTCGACGAGTCGCCCCTGGGGTCCGAGAACGAGGAGTTCGGCGCGACCTGCGGCGGGCGCGTCGAGACCACCGACTACTGCGTCGGCCTGGACCTGTCCGAGGGCTCGGGCGAGACCGAGGGCGGGACCGAGGACGGCGCGGACGAGGGCACCGACGGCGGCGCCGGCACCACCGGCGCCCAGACCTACGGCGACGACGCGGCCCTCGACGCCCTGTGGGACGCCTGCGCGGCGGGCGACATGGCGTCGTGCGACACGCTGTACATGTCCGCGCCGGCCGGCACGGAGTACGAGGCGTTCGGCGAGACCTGCGGCGGGACCACCACGGGCGAGTACTACTGCGACACCTCGGGCGCCGGCGCCTGACACCGCGCGACCGACGACGACGGCCCCGGGGCGACGCGCCCCGGGGCCGTCCGCGTGCCCGGGACCGTCCACGTGCCCGGGGCCGTCCGCGCGCCCGCGCCGGCGCGGTGCCGGCACGCGGGCGTCAGCGGTCGACCGGCCCCAGCCAGGCGTTCGCGACCGTGCTGTGCGCCGACTCGTCGTCGGACGGGTGGAACAGCCCCGCGAGGACGTCCCGGTACAGCCGGCCGAGCTCGCTGCGGGAGAAGTACGACCCGCCGCCCGACACCCGGATCGCCCGGTCGACGACCTCGCGCGCCGTCTCCGTGGCCCGCACCTTGAGCCCGACCACCTTCGCGAACCACAGCGGCCCGTGGTCGACCGCCTCGTCGACGTCACGGGCGAGCGCCCACACCTGCGGCTCGATCCCGTCCTGCGCGATCGCCGCATCGGCCACCCGCCACCGGATGTCGGGGTCCTGCGCGTACGAGCGGCCGCCGTTCTTCATCGACGTGCGCCGGTGCGCCGCGGCGACCGCGAGCTCCAGCGCGCGCCGGCCGATGCCCGTGTAGACCGCGGCCAGCAGGATCTCGAACACCTGGAACAGCGCGAGCACGTACGGGTCCGCGCTCGGCCCCGGCGGCAGCGCGCGGAACACCCGGTCGGGAGCGGCGTACGCACCGTCGAGCACCGTCGTGCGGCTCTGCGTCGCGCGCATGCCGAGCGTGTCCCAGTCGTCCTTCGTCTCGATCCCGCCGTCGGAGCGCGCGACCACGCCGTGCACCAGGCGCGGCCCGTCCGGGTGCGCCTCGTCGAGCCCGAACGTCGCCAGCCGGGTCCACACCGGCGCGAGGGACGTGAAGATCTTCGTGCCGTGGAACCGGTACCCGCCGTCGGGCTGCCGCTCGGCGCGCGTGCGCGACCCGAACATGACGAGGTCGTTGCCCGCCTCCGAGTTCCCGAACGCGAACACCTCCCCCGCCGCGGCGTCGCGCAGCACGAACTCCAGGGAGTCGTCGCCGCGGGCCGCCAGCACGGCGGCCATGCCCGTGACGACCAGGTGCATGTTCACCGACAGCGCCGTCGCGGGCGCCGCGCCGGCCAGCCGCACCTGCTCCCGGGCGACCTCCTCGAGCGTCAGCCCCGCGCCGCCCAGCGCCTCCGGCACGCACGCGCGCAGGTAGCCGGCCTCGCGCAGGTCGTCCAGGTCGGCGTGCGGGAAGGTGTTCTCCCGGTCGTGCACCGGCGCCCGCTCGGCCACCCGGGCCAGCACGTCGTCGGTCAGCAGGGTGCGCGGGGTGCTCATCCGCCCACTGTGGCACGTCGGGCATGATGGCGGCATGGCCACCTTCGCCGTCCGGTACACCTACGACCAGCGCGCCGACCTGCAGGACGAGGTCCGCCCCGAGCACCGCGCGTACCTGCGCGAGCTCGGCGACCGGGGCCTGCTGCGGGGGTCGGGCCCGTTCACCGACGGCGCCGCCGGCGCGCTGCTGGTGTTCGAGACCACCGACGCAGCCGCGCTCGAGGTGCTGCTGGCCGACGACCCGTTCGCGCGGGCCGGCGTCATCGCGGACGTCGAGATCCGCGGGTGGAACCTGCTCCTCGGCCCCTGGGCGGCGGGCGCCTGACGCCGGCGCGGTCGGGCCGGCCGGGCCGGTCGGGCGGGCGGGCCGGTCAGGCGGGCGGGCCGGTCAGGCGCGCCGGCCGCCCTCGCCCGCCGCGGCCCGGCGCTCGTCGCGCCGCGACGCCGCGAGGCTCGTCACCGCGGTGACGCCGAGCGTCACCACGATGACCGCGAGCGACACCCAGGACGGCAGCTCCGGCGCCCAGCCGACCGGCTCGCCGCCGTTGACGAACGGCAGCGTGTTCTCGTGCAGCGCCTGCAGGACGAGCTTGACGCCGATGAACCCGAGCAGCACGCCCAGGCCGACGTTCAGGTACCGCAGGCGCGTCAGCAGCCCGCCGAGCAGGAAGTACAGCTGGCGCAGCCCCATCAGGGCGAACACGTTCGCCATGAGGACCAGGTACGGCTCCTGCGTCAGGCCGAACACGGCGGGGATCGAGTCGAAGGCGAACAGCAGGTCCGTCGCGCCGATCGCCACCAGCACCAGCAGCATCGGCGTGACGTGCCGGCGGCCCTCGACCTTCGAGGTCAGCCGCACGCCGTCGTAGCGGTCCGTCGTGGGCAGCACCCGCTGCACCGCCCGGACCAGCGCCGGCGGCCGGTAGTCCTCCGCCGCCTCGTCCGCGTCCTCGCCGACCCCCTCCCGGGCGACCTTCGTGGCCGTCCACACCAGGAACGCGCCGAACAGGTAGAACACCCAGGAGAACGACGCGATCGCGGCGGCGCCGATCCCGATGAACACCCCGCGGAACACCAGTGCCAGGATGATGCCGATCAGCAGCGCCGTCTGCTGGTACTGCCGCGGCACGGCGAACCGGCTCATGATCAGCAGGAACACGAACAGGTTGTCGACCGAGAGCGAGTACTCGGTCAGCCACCCGGCGACGAACTCGCCCGCCGGGTCGCCGCCCCACACGAGGGCGACGACCACGGCGAACACGAGCGCGAGCCCGACGTAGACCCCCAGGTACCGCAGGCACTCCGCCGTCGACGGGATGTGCGGCCTCCGGCCCACCACCGCGACGTCCACGATCAGGACGGCGGCGGCGAGCCCCAGCGAGACCGCCCAGACGAGCGGCGAGACGTCCATGCGGGGGTCAGCTCTCCTTGTGGGTGACGGGCTCCTGGGCCTCGACGGCGGCGGGGTCGGTGGTGATCTCGGCGCGGTCGCGGCGGGTCTTCGCGAGGCTCGCGACGGTGGCGACCGTGAGCGTGCCGAGGATGACGAGCAGCGAGAGCCACGTCGGGATCTCCGGCGCCCACTCGATGTGCTCGCCGCCGTTGATGAACGGCAGCTCGTTCTCGTGCATCGCGTGCAGGACCAGCTTCACGCCGATGAAGGCGAGGATGAACGCGAGGCCCTTGTTGAGGTACACCAGGCGCTCCAGCAGGCCGCCGATGAGGAAGTACAGCTGGCGCAGGCCCAGCAGCGCGAACGCGTTGGCCGTGAACACGATGTACGGCTCCTGCGTCAGGCCGTAGATCGCGGGGATCGAGTCGAGCGCGAACAGGATGTCCGTGGCGCCGATCGCGACCATGACGACGAGCATCGGGGTGATGAAGCGCTTGCCGTCGATCTTCGTCGTCAGGCGGTCGCCGTGGTACTCGTCCACCGTCGGGACGGCCTTCTTGAGCAGCCGGACCGCGAGCCCGTCCTTCTGCTCGTCGGCGTGGGACAGCTCGTCGGCCTCGTGCTTCTCCTTGGCCAGCTTGATGCCGGTGTAGACCAGGAACGCGCCGAAGATGTAGAAGACCCAGGACCAGCGCTCGATCGCGGCGGCGCCGGCCAGGATGAACACGGTGCGCAGCACCAGCGCGATCACGACGCCGACCAGCAGCACCTTCTGCTGGAACTCACGGGGCACCGCGAACTTCGTCATGATGATGAGGAAGACGAAGAGGTTGTCGACCGAGAGGCTCTTCTCGGTGACGTACCCCGCGAAGTACTCCGTGCCGTGGTCCCAGCCCCACACCATGCCGAGACCGATGCCGAACACGATGGCGAGCACGATGTAGATCGCCGACCACGTGGCGGCCTCGCGGAACGAGGGCGCGTGCGGCGTGCGGACGTGCGCGAAGAAGTCGAACAGGATCATGCCGACGATCGCCACCGCGGTGACGACCCAGACCCACAGGTCCACGGACATAGGTGATTCCTCCGGTACAGGGCGGTTGAAGAGACGTCTGAGTACCGGAGGTCTCTCCCACCCGATGATGACCGGGCCGACGTCCCGGGTCGGCGTCGTCGACGACCGTGATGACGGGGGCGTCGTGTCGGGATACTCCCCTCCACTGCGTGCGCCAGCATAGGACATGGGTCCTGGTCGCACCGGACGGCGGCGCACCCGCCCGGTGTGACGCCCGTCTCGCCGGCCCGGCGCGGCAGGCGTGGGAGCCGTCTCGCGGGCGGGTCAGGTCACGCAGAACTCGTTCCCCTCGGGGTCGGCCATGACCACCCAGGCGCCCTCGCGCGGGTCGTCGACCTCGTTCAGCACCCGCCCGCCGGCGGCGACCAGCGTCTCGGCGTGCCGGCGCGCGGCGGCGAGCTTGGCCGCGCGGTCCTCCCGGTCGACGCCCTGCGCGTCCGAGTAGCGCACGTCGAGGTGCACGCGGTTCTTCGCCGTCTTCCCCTCGGGCACCCGCTGGAAGAAGACGCGGGGGCCCGCGCCCTGCGGGTCGACGAGCGCGTACGCCATGTCGCGGTCCTCCGGGCCGATGCCCCACGCGTCCAGCGCGGCGTCCCAGTCGTCGAACCCCGCGGGTGGCGGCTCCTCGACGTACCCGAGGGCGAGCGCCCAGAACGTCCCCAGCGCGCGGGGCGAGCCCGCGTCGAACACCACCTGCACCTCGAGCGCCATGCGAGCCTCCGGTCGTCGGTCGTCGGTCGTCGGTCGTCGGTCGTCGTGCGGGTCGTGGCGCGGTGGCCCGGTCGGGGGCGAGCGGCCTGGTCAGGCCGTCGCGGCGTGCATCTGCCGGAGCTCCTTCTTCAGGCCGGAGATCTCGTCACGGAGGCGTGCCGCGAGCTCGAACTGGAGCTCGCCCGCCGCCACGTGCATCTGGTCCGTGAGCTCCTGGATGAGCCCGGCGAGCTCGCCCGCCGCGGCCCCCGCCAGCTTCGTGCGCTCCGTCGGCGGTCCGGCCTTCGAGCCCAGCCCGGGCACCGGGGCCTTCCCGCGGCTGGCCTGCCGGCCGGCGCCGCCGAGCAGCTCCGCCGTGTCCGCGTCCTCGCGCGCCAGCAGGTCGGTGATGTCGCCGATCTTCTTGCGCAGCGGCTGCGGGTCGATGCCGCGCTCCGTGTTGTAGGCGATCTGCTTCTCGCGGCGGCGGTCCGTCTCGTCCAGGGCGAGCTGCATCGCGGGCGTGATCTTGTCCGCGTACATGTGCACCTGGCCCGACACGTTGCGGGCCGCGCGGCCGATCGTCTGGATCAGCGACTTGCCCGAGCGGAGGAAGCCCTCCTTGTCGGCGTCGAGGATCGCGACCAGCGACACCTCGGGCAGGTCCAGGCCCTCGCGGAGCAGGTTGATGCCGACCAGGACGTCGTACTCGCCCATGCGCAGCTCGCGGAGCAGCTCGACGCGGCGGAGCGTGTCGACCTCCGAGTGCAGGTACCGCACCCGGACGCCCTTCTCCAGGAAGTAGTCCGTCAGGTCCTCGGCCATCTTCTTGGTCAGCGTCGTGACCAGGACGCGCTCGTCCTTCTCGACGCGGAGGCGGATCTCCTCCAGCAGGTCGTCGATCTGGCCCTTCGTCGGCTTCACGACGACCTCGGGGTCGACCAGGCCGGTCGGGCGGATGATCTGCTCGACCACGCCGTCGGACATCGCCAGCTCGTAGTCGCCGGGCGTCGCCGACAGGTACACCGTCTGGCCGATGCGCTCGACGAACTCCTCCCAGCGGAGCGGGCGGTTGTCCATCGCGCTGGGCAGCCGGAAGCCGAAGTCGACCAGGTTGCGCTTGCGGGACATGTCGCCCTCGAACATCGCGCCGATCTGCGGGACCGTCACGTGCGACTCGTCGATGACGAGCAGGAAGTCCTCGGGGAAGTAGTCGAGCAGCGTGTTCGGCGCCGTGCCGGGCGCCCGGCCGTCGATGTGCCGGGAGTAGTTCTCGATGCCGGAGCAGGATCCGATCTGGCGCATCATCTCGATGTCGTAGGTCGTGCGCATGCGCAGGCGCTGGGCCTCGAGCAGCTTGTTCGCGCGCTCCAGGTCCTTGAGCCGCTCCTCGAGCTCGTGCTCGATGCCGTTGATCGCGCGCTCCATGCGCTCCGGGCCGGCGACGTAGTGCGTGGCCGGGAACACATGCACCTGCTGCTCGTTGCGGACGACCTCGCCCGTCAGCGGGTGCAGCGTCTGGATGGCCTCGATCTCGTCGCCGAAGAACTCGATGCGGATCGCGAGCTCCTCGTACACCGGGATGATCTCCACGGTGTCGCCGCGGACCCGGAACGTGCCACGGGTGAACGCCATGTCGTTGCGGGAGTACTGCATCGACACGAACTGGCGCAGCAGGGCGTCCCGGTCCACCTGGTCGCCGACGTCCAGCGTGACCATGCGGTCGACGTACTCCTGCGGCGTGCCGAGGCCGTAGATGCAGGACACCGAGGCGACCACGACCACGTCGCGGCGCGTGAGCAGCGAGGACGTCGCGGAGTGCCGGAGGCGCTCGACCTCGTCGTTGATCGACGAGTCCTTCTCGATGTACGTGTCCGTCTGGGCGATGTACGCCTCGGGCTGGTAGTAGTCGTAGTACGAGACGAAGTACTCGACCGCGTTGTTCGGCAGCAGCTCGCGGAACTCGTTGGCCAGCTGGGCGGCGAGGGTCTTGTTCGGCGCCATGACCAACGTCGGGCGCTGGAGCTTCTCGATCAGCCAGGCCGTCGTCGCCGACTTTCCGGTACCGGTGGCGCCCAGCAGCGTCACGTCCTTCTCCCCCGCCTGGATGCGCTGGGCGAGCTCGGCGATCGCCTGCGGCTGGTCGCCGGAGGGCTGGAACTCGGACACCACCTCGAAAGGGGCGACGGTGCGCTGCAGGTCGGTCACGGGACGCATGCGTCCACCGTACGACGCGGGTCTGACACGCGCCCCGGCCGGGGGTGGGGGTTCGCCGAGGGCGTGGCGGGAGCGGCGGTGCGTGCGGCCCGGCGGGCGGGCGGCGAGTCCTCCACAGGCGTCGGGCGGTGCGTCGTCCCCAGGACGGATGTGCGGTCCGGCCGCGGTGGCGGTGGGCGTCCCTAGGGTCGCCGCATGCCCGATGACCCGCTGGAGCGCGCCGACGACGACACCCGAGGTGTCGCGGTCGGTGCTGCCGGTGACGCGGGCGGTGGGGGTCGCGCGGGCGGGTTCGATGCGCCGGGCTTGGGCGCGGGTGCGGGTGCGGGCCTCGGGGAGCGGCTGGACGCGATGCCCGCCGGCGCCGCCCTCCTGGCCGAGCTGGAGCAGCTGGACCTCGCCGCGCTGCCCTCGTACGAGCTGAGCGAGGTCGCGGCCCAGGGGCGGCGCATCGTCGCGCTCGGGCACGCCATCGAGACCGCCGCGGCCGCCGCCCTCGCCCGGCACCCCGACATGCACCACCCCGACCTGGCCGCGGTGTGCCGGTCCCTGCCCGAGGGCACCGCGTTCGTGCACGCCGACGTCGCCGCCGCCGAGCTCTCCGCGCGGCTGCTCGTCCCGCCGGCCGAGGCGAAGCTGCTCATCCGCGAGGGCACGGCGTACGCCGGACCCCTCGCGGAGACCGGCGCGGCGCTGGCCGACGGGCGCATCGAGCCCGCCAAGGCGAGGGCCCTCGTGCGGGGCGCCGGCGACGAGCCCGCGCACGTGGCCGCCGCGGTCGAGGCCGAGGTCCTCCCCCGGGCCGCCGGCCGGTCCGTGGCCCAGGTCCGCACCGACGTCGCGCGCGCGCTGAACCACGTCGACCCGGACGGCGCCGCCGACCGGCACCGCACCGCGCGGTCCTGCCGGGCCGTCTCCCGGCCGAAGGTCCTCCAGGACGGGATGGCCGGGATCTGGGCCGTGCTCCCGGCGGCCGAGGCCGTGCAGGTGGACGGCGTCCTGGACGCGCTCGCGCGCCGGTCCCGGGAGGCCGGAGACGCACGCACGCTCGACCAGCTGCGAGCCGACGAGCTCGTGGACCGGATGCTGGGGAGGTCTGAGCACCTGGTCGCGCACGACGGCACGGTGCTGCCGTCGCGGCGCGGCGGGGCGCACGAGCAGGTCGGGCCGTTCGGGCTGCCGACCGACGGCGCGCTGGGTCGGGCCGCTGGCCCGGTCGAGACTCGATCGGTGCCGACGGCGGACGCGCCGGGGTCGGCCGCCGGTGACGCGCCCGGGTCTCCCGGCGGTGTCGACGCGCACGACCGCGCCGCCGCCGGTCCGCCCGGGCCCGCGGCGCCGGCCGAGTCCGTACCCGGTGAGCCGGGCCACCCGTGGTCGAGCGCTCCGCGCACCGTCGTGCACGTGACCGTGTCCCTCGCGACCCTGATGGGTGCCGACGACGAGCCCGCGGACCTCGCCGGGTACGGACCCGTCGACGCCCAGCAGGCCCGCGCCATGGCCCTGGACCTCGGCTCGACGTGGCGGCGGATCGTCACCGACCCGCTCTCGGGGACCGTGCTCGACGTCGGGCGCACCACCTACCGCCCGCCGGCGGCCCTCGCCGACCACGTCCGGCACCGTGACAAGTACTGCACCGCGCCGGGGTGCCCCGTGCCCGCCACGCGCTGCGACCTCGACCACACCATCGAGTACCACCCACCGCCCGAGGGCTCCCCGCCGCGGCCGCTCGGCACCACCTGCGCGCACAACCTCGGGCCGCTGTGCCGCACCCACCACCGGCTCAAGACCGCCGGGATCCTGCGCGTGCGCCAGCCCACCGCCGGCGAGTTCGTCTGGCGGACGCCGAGCGGCCACAGCTTCCGGGTGCGCGCCGGGACCGAGGAACCCGCCGTCCACCTCACCGGAGCGTCGGCCCCGACCCCGAGGCCGGCACTGCCCCCGTACTAGCGTGGCTGCGGCCCGGTGGGACCGCGGAGCGACCCGCGGTGTGCTGGCCGACCGGGAGGCCGGCGCACGCCGGTCAGGACAGCGTGCCCGCCGCCAGGGTGACGTCCTCCGTCGTCCGCAGCGCCGCGCGCAGCACCGCCCTCAGCCCCTCCGCCGCGCCCTCGACCCCCAGCGACGCCGCCCTCGCCGGCACCTGCTCGGGCAGCCGCGGCACGTGCACGAAGCCGCCGCGCGCGCCAGGGGCGTGCCCTGCGGCGAGCTGGTCCGCCAGGGCGTAGGCGATCGTGTTGCACACGAAGGTCCCCGCCGTGTTGGACACCTCCCCCGGCACCCCGGCCTCGCGCAGCGCCGCGAGGCACGCCTTGATCGGCAGGCTCGAGAAGTGCGCGGCGTCGCCCCCCGGGACGACCGGGACGTCGACGGGCTGGGCGCCGTCCTCGTCCGGGATGCGTGCGTCCTGGACGTTGACCGCGACGCGCTCCACGGAGACGTTCGCGCGCCCGCCCGCCTCGCCGACCGCCACGACGAGGGACGGCCGCACGTCGAGCAGCAGCTCGGCGAGACGGCGAGGCGCGCGGGCGAAGGACACCGGCAGCAGCGCGGTCACCAGCGCCGCGCCCTCGGCGGCCTGGTCCCACGAGTCCGCCACCGCGCGCACGGCAGCCCACGAGGCGTTGACCTCCTGCTGCTCGAACGGCTCGAACCCGGTCAGGAGCACCGTCGGTACCGCGCCACCACCCGGCGCGCCACCGCCGCGCTCGGCGCGCTCAGCTCCCGCACCGCCACTCGTCGCGTCCACCTGCACAGCGCCTCCGGTCACGGGGCGTCCACCTCCTGCTCGTCGTGCCGCTCCGCGGCCAGCCGGTCCCACAGCGCGTCGACCTGCCGCCGCAGCTCCTCGGGGTCACCCGAGCCGTCGAGCACGACGTCGGCGACGGCGAGCCGTTCGTCGTCCCCCGCCTGCGCGGCGATGCGCCGCTCGGCCTCGGCCCGGTCGAGCCCCCGCGTCCGCACCAGCCGCTCGACGCGCAGGACGGCGGGGGCGTGCACGACCACGACCAGGTGGAACGACTCTGCGCGTCCGGTCTCCACGAGCAGCGGCACGTCGTGGACGACGACCGCCCCCGCGTCGGCGGCGGCCGCCGCGGCCTCCCGCTCGGCGGCCAGCCGACGGACGACCGGGTGCACGATGCCGTTCAGCCGCTCGCGGGCGCCCGCGTCGGCGAACACCACCGCGCCGAGCGCGGGCCGGTCCAGGCTCCCGTCGGGCAGGAGCACGCTCTCGCCGAACGCGTCCACGACGGCGGCGAGCCCGGCGGATCCCGGCGCGACCGCCTCGCGCGACAGGACGTCGTAGTCGATGAGCACCGCCCCGCGCGCGGCGAGGCGTTCCGCCGCGACCGACTTGCCGGCCGCGATCCCCCCGGTCAGTCCGATGCGCTGCATCGGACCATCGTGCCGTGCCGGGGCGCAGGGCCGCACCTCACCGGCCGTCGCGCCGCCGGCGCCGCCGCAGCTGCCGGAGCGACCACACGAGCAGGTAGACGCCGAGAGTGACCTGGAGGGCCGCGACGGCGACGCCGACCGTCCGCCCCTCCTGCGCGGCGACCACGCCCAGGTAGCCCCCGCCGATCGCGAGGACCGGCGCTGCGACGAGGTTGATCCGCAGCCGCCTGGTCGAGATGTCGGTGTCCCGCATTCGCCGAGCCTGGCAGACGCACCCGCGCGGCGCGGGCGATCAGGACGCGCGCTTCCCGGAACGGCGACGCCAGGCGTCCGCGCCACGCGCGGCGCACCCGTCAGCGGACGGTGTGCCCCGCCGCCCGCAGGTGGTCCTTGACCTGCCCGACGGTGAGCTGCCCGAAGTGGAACACGCTCGCGGCGAGGACGGCGTCGGCTCCAGCGGACGCGGCGTCGGCGAAGTGCTCGACGGTGCCCGCGCCGCCCGAGGCGATGAGCGGGATGCGCACCTCGCGCCGGACGTCGCGGAGCATCGCGAGGTCGAACCCGGCCTCGGTGCCGTCGGCGTCCATGCTGTTCAGCAGGATCTCCCCCGCCCCGAGCTCGGCTGCTCGCACGGCCCACGCGACGGCGTCGATCCCGGTGCCCCGGCGCCCGCCGTGGGTGGTGACCTCGTAGCCGGAGTCGGTGCGGGTGTCGCCGGTGACGCGCCGGGCGTCGACGGACAGGGTGAGGACCTGGCTGCCGAACCGCTGGGCGATCTCGGCGATGAGCTCGGGCCGCGCGATGGCGGCGGTGTTGACGCCCACCTTGTCCGCGCCGGCGCGCAGCAGCCGGTCGACGTCGTCGGCCGACCGGACGCCGCCGCCGACGGTGAGCGGCACGAAGACCTCCTCGGCGGTGCGCCGCACGACGTCGTAGGTGGTCTCGCGGTCACCCGAGGACGCGGAGACGTCGAGGAAGGTAACCTCGTCGGCGCCCTCGGCGTCGTACCGCCGGGCGAGCTCGACGGGGTCGCCGGCGTCGCGCAGGTTCTCGAAGTTGACGCCCTTGACGACGCGGCCCGCGTCGACGTCCAGGCACGGGATGACCCGCAGGGCGACGGACACGCTCACTCCCCTTCCGGCGCGGCGGTGGCGCTCGGGTCGGCGGCCGGGTCCGCGGGTGCGCGGGTGGCCAGCAGGTCGATGACGAAGACGATGGTCTGCCCCTGGAGCTCCTCGCTCTGGGTGGCGCCGAGGGCGTAGGACGGCGGGACGACGACCATGACCTGGCTCCCGACGGCCTGCTCGACGAGGGCCTCGGACCAGGCGGGCACGTCGCTGAGCGGGAAGGTGGTGGGGCTGCCGCTCGTCCAGGTGGAGTCGAAGGGCTCGCCGGTGGCCCAGACGAAGCCGGTGTACTGCACGGTGATGACGTCGCCCTCGGCGACCTGGTCCCCGGTGCCGCGCAGCAGCGGCTGGACGACGAGGTCGGACGGCGGCTCGGTGCCGGTCGGGGCGAGGGAGGGCGCGCCGTCGTCGTCGAGGGTCACGGCGGGCATGCCCTCGCGCGGGGCGACGGGCTCGCCGGCGGCCCGGACGGGCAGGACGTCCAGCACGGTGACGGTGGGGTAGGACGACGCGCTGGCGTCGGACGCCGGGCTGATCTGCAGCAGCCGCGCGCCGACCTTCTGCCCGGACAGCGCGGCGTACAGGTCCTTGCCGAGGTCCTCCTCGGTGAGCAGCCGCGGCGTGGGGCTGGACGAGTAGGACTCCTTGACGAGGGACGCGTCGGAGGCGTCCTCGAGCCAGAAGTCGAGCAGGACGGGCCGACCCTCGACGAGGTCGGGCCCGCTGCCCGGCCACACGACCTCGTTGAGCGGCTCGGCGACCTGGAGCGGGGTGCGGTAGGTGACGGTCGGCGCGGTGCCGGCCTCGCCGGTGACGACGACCTCCGGCGGCTCCGGGTCCTGCGTCGAGCAGGCCGCCAGCAGCAGCATCGCCGCGGCGGCGCACGCGGCCACGAGTCGTCGCACGTCGTTCCTTCCGAGCGTCCAGCAAGGTGCGCGCCCACTGTACGGGTCCCGGCGGGGCGCCCCGGACGCGCGTCCGGTGAAGACCCGGGGCGGACGCGGTGGCCCGCTCGCCTCACATGGACTCGATGAGCCGCTCCACCCGGTCGTCGACGTTCCGGAAGGGGTCCTTGCACAGCACGGTGCGCTGGGCCTGGTCGTTGAGCTTGAGGTGCACCCAGTCGACGGTGTAGTCCCGCCGGGCCTCCTGCGCGGCCTGGACGAACTCGCCGCGCAGCTTGGCGCGGGTGGTCTGCGGCGGCACGGAGGTGGCCTCGAAGACCTCGACGTCGGTCGTCACGCGCTCGACGAGCCCGCGCTGGGCGAGCAGGTTGTACAGGCCCTCGGTGCGCGAGATGTCGTGGTACGCGAGGTCCATGCGCGCGACGCGGACGTCGGACAGGTCGAGCCCGTGCTTGGCGCGGTACCGCTCGATGAGGCGGTACTTGATGACCCAGTCCAGCTCGCGCTCGACGAGCGACAGGTCGCCGGTGCGCAGGGCGCGCAAGCCGCGCTCCCACAGGTCCAGCACCTGCTTGAGCTCGGGCCCGGCGTCGGTCTCCCCCGCGACGAAGTCCTGCACGCGACCGAGGTACTCCTCCTGGAGGTCGATCGCGGTGACGGTGCGGCCGGTCGCGAGGGTCACGGGGTGCTGGCCGGTGACGTCGTGGCTGATCTCCCGGATGGCCCGGATGGGGTTCTCGAGGGTGAGGTCGCGCATGGGCAGGCCGGCCTCGACGAGCCGCAGGACGAGGTCGGTGGAGCCGACCTTGAGCATGGTCGTCGTCTCGGACATCGAGGAGTCGCCGACGATGACGTGCAGCCGGCGGTAGTGCTCGGCGTCGGCGTGCGGCTCGTCGCGGGTGTTGATGATCGGCCGCGACCGGGTGGTGGCCGAGGACACCGACTCCCAGATGTGGTCGGCACGCTGCGACAGGCAGAACACGGCGCCGCGCGGGGTGGCGAGGACCTTGCCGGCACCGGTGAGGATCTGCCGGGTGATGAGGAAGGGCACGAGGACGTCGGACAGGCGCGCGAAGTCGCCCTGCCGGCGCACGAGGTAGTTCTCGTGGCAGCCGTAGGAGTTGCCGGCGGAGTCGGTGTTGTTCTTGAACAGGTGGATCCGGCCGGACAGGCCCTCGTGCTCGAGCCGCTGCTGGGCGTCGGCGACGAGGCCCTCGAGGATGCGCTCGCCCGCGCGGTCGTGGGTGACGAGCTGGCGCCAGTCGTCGCACTCGGCGGTGGCGTACTCCGGGTGCGAGCCGACGTCGAGGTAGAGGCGCGACCCGTTGCGCAGGAAGACGTTCGACGACCGGCCCCACGCGACGACCTTGCGGAACAGGTAACGCGCGACCTCGTCCGCGGACAGGCCGCGGCCGTCCTCGGCGGCGCAGGTGACGCCGTACTCGGTCTCGAGGCCGAAGATCCGTCGGTCCATGGTGCGGCTCCTCAGGGCAGGTCGGGTGCTGCGGCCGAGCCCAGCAGGTCCTCGAGGACCACGCCGGACAGGCGCCGGAACGCGCGGCGCGGGCGCGTGCGGTCGAGGACCGCGACCTCGAGCTGGGCGGCGGGGATGACGCGGCGGTCGTCCTCGTCGGCCCCGTCGGCGGGCGCGCCGAGCACGCGCACGGCGAGCGCGAGCACGTCGGCGAGCGGCATGTCCGGCACCCACGCGCCGGCCACCTCCTCGCGCAGCCGCTCGGCCTGGCCGCCCATGACGACGAAGCCGCGCTCGTCGGCGACGGACCCGTCGTACGACAGCCGGTAGATCTGGTCGGTCGCCGCGTCCTCGCCGACCTCGGCGACGACGATCTCGACCTCGAGCGGCTTGGACTCGGTGGTGAACACGGTGCCGAGCGTCTGGGCGTAGGCGTTGGCCAGGCCCCGGGCATTGACGTCCCGCCGGTCGTAGGAGTAGCCGCGCAGGTCGGCGTAGCGGACGCCGGCGACGCGCAGGTTCTCGAACTCGTTGTACTTGCCGACGGCGGCGAACGCGATGCGGTCGTAGATCTCGGAGACCTTGTGCAGGGCGCGGGACGGGTTCTCCGTGGCGAACGCGATGCCGTCCTCGTACGCGAGGACGACCACGGACCGGCCGCGGGCGATGCCCTTGCGCGCGTAGTCCGCCCGGTCCTTCATCAGCTGCTCGGGCGAGACGTAGAACGGCATGCTCATCGGTCGGCCTCCTCGTGCGCGCGGGCGCGGGCGTGGCCCTCGGCGCGGTCGGCCAGCACGCGGGCCACCACCTCGCCGAGGTCGTCCTGGGGCACCCGCAGGTAGCCCGCGGCGGTGACGGTGGCGACGACCGGCCAGATCCGCCGGGACTGGTCCGGCCCGCCGGTGGCGGAGTCGTCGTCGGCGGCGTCGACGAGCGCCTCGACGGCGACCCGCACGGCAGCGTCGGTGTCGAGCCCCGGCCGCCAGAGCTTCTTGAGCGAGCCGCGCGCGAAGACGGAGCCCGACCCGACGCTGTGGTGCTGGTGCTCCTCGTACCGGCCGCCGGTGACGTCGTAGGAGAAGATCCGCCCGGTGCCGCGGTCGAGGTCGAAGCCGGCGAACAGCGGGACGACGGCGAGGCCCTGCAGGGCGAGGCCGAGGTTGCCGCGGATCATGGTGGCGAGGCGGTTGGCCTTGCCGTCGAGCGAGAGCAGGGTGCCCTCGATCTTCTCGTAGTGCTCGAGCTCGAGCTGGAACAGCCGGACGAGCTCGACGGCGAGTCCCGCGGTGCCGGCGATGCCGATCGCGGAGTACTCGTCGGCCGGGAACACCTTCTCGATGTCCCGGGAGGCGATCTGCGAGCCCATGGTGGCCCGCCGGTCGCCGGCCATGACGACGCCGCCCGCGAAGGCCAGCGCGACGATGGTCGTCGCGTGCGGGGCTGCGGCGGAGGGGCTCACGTCACCGACCGGCAGCGCGGCGCGCCGCCCGGGGAGCAGGTCCGGGGCGTGCTGGGCGAGGAAGTCGACGAAGGACGACGACCCGGGGGTGGTGAACGCCCCGGGCAGCCGCCCCGCCGGGATCAGCGGGTCCGTCGGCACGCGTCACTGCCCGCCCTTCTGCACGAACCCGCGCACGAACTGCTCCGCGTTGGTCTCGAGGACGTCGTCGATCTCCTCGAGGAGGGCGTCGACCTCGGCGTCGCGCTGCTGCGCGGCGGCCGTGGCCTGCTCGACGTCGGGCCCGTCGACGGGCTCGTCGTCCTCGCGACGGTCCCGAGCGCGCTCCTGACCAGCCATGTGCACCTCCGGCGGTAGTCGGGCACGGGCCGCGCGCACGAGGCGGCGACCCGCAGTGGCACCACCCTAGGCCCTGGTCGGCGCGGGTTCCCGTGGGGCCGGGGCGCGTCGCCGCGCCCGGTCAGGAGCCGAGCGCGTCCAGCAGGCTGCCGACGTCCGGCGAGGACTCCAGCAGGGCCTCGACGTGCGCCCGCGTCCCGCGCAGCGGGTCGCGCATGGGCACGCGCTGCAGGGTCGGCGCGCCGGGCACGTCGAACACCACGGAGTCCCAGCTGGCCGCGGACACGTGCGCGCCGAACCGGGCGATGGTCCGGCCGCGGAAGTACGCGCGGGTGTCCTCGGGCGGCGCGGTGACCGCGGCGCGCACGTCGTCGTCGGCGACGAGCCGCTCGACGGCGCCCGCCTCGAGGAGCCGGTGGTAGAGGCCGCGCTCGGGGCGGACGTCGGACCACTGCAGGTCGACGGCGGCGAGGCGCGGGTGGTCCCAGTCGAGCCGGTCGCGGCGGCGCAGGCCCTCGAGCAGCCGCATCTTGGCGAGCCACTCGACCTCCCGGGCGCAGGACGCCGGGTCGGTCGCGAGGCGGTCGAGCAGGGAGCCCCACCGCGCGAGGACGTCGGCGGTCTGGGCGTCGGGCCCGTCGCCCGCGCCCGCGCCGACGGACCGGCCGAGGGCGGTGCGCACGGCGGCCAGGTACTCCTGCTGGATCTCGATCGCCGTGAGCAGCCGCCCGTCGGCGAGGTGCAGCTTCCGCGTGAGGGTCAGGTCGTGGCTCACGGCGTGCACGGAGCCGACCGGGTCGGCCAGGGCCAGGCGGTCGAGGGCCGCCCCGAGGTCCGTGGCGGACCCGTCGGCGGCCCGCTCGATCAGCCACAGGACGAGCGACGTCGTGCCGAGCTTGAGGTACGTGGCGACCTCGAGCTGGTTGGCGTCGCCGATGATGACGTGCAGCCGCCGCCAGCGGTCGGGGTCGGCGTGCGGCTCGTCGCGGGTGTTGACGATGGGCCGGCGCAGGGTCGTCTCGAGGCCGACCTCCGCCTCCATGTAGTCGGCCCGCTGGGAGAGCTGGAAGCCGGGCTCCTCGCCGCGCTGGCCGAGGCCGACGCGGCCGGCGCCGGTGAACACCTGCCGGGTGACGAGGAACGGGGTCAGACGCGCCGCGAGGTCGGCGAACGGGACGGACCGCTCGACGAGGAAGTTCTCGTGGGTGCCGTACGTGGCGCCCTTGCCGTCGACGTTGTTCTTGTACAGCGCGACGTCGGGCAGGGCGGGGCTCGACGCCAGGGCGCGCACCGAGGCGAGCATGACGAGCTCGCCCGCACGGTCCCAGCGGACGGCGTCCAGCGGGTTCGTCACCTCGGGCGAGGAGTACTCGGGGTGCGCGTGGTCGACGTACAGCCGGGCGCCGTTGGTGAGGATGACGTTCGCGGCGCCCGGGTCCTCGTACTCCTCGACGAGCGACCGGGCGACCTCCTGCGGGCCGTCGGCCGCGGCGTCGCCGGACGGGGCCGGGCGGGCAGGGTCGTCGGTGAGCAGGGACGGGTGCGCCGACGCCCGCTGCAGGTGGAAGCCCCGGGCGTCCTGCAGCGGGTCCTCGTCGTCGTAGTCCCAGCGGGCCTTCGCGCGCCCGCCCTGGCGGGCCGCCGCGTGCACGGCCACGACGTGGCTGGACAGGAGCATCGGGTTGGCGGTCGGGCGGCCGGGCTGCAGCACGCCGTACTCGGTCTCGATCCCCATCACGCGGCGCACGGTCACCCGGCCCACCCTATGTCGGCGACGGGCGGGGCCACCCGGGCTCGCCTACAGGTACTGCCCCGTGCTCGTGACGTTCTCGATCCGGCGCGAGGCCTCCTCGCCCTTCTTGTCCTGGACGATCGTGCGGATGAACACGATGCGCTCCCCCTTCTTGCCGGAGATGCGCGCCCAGTCGTCGGGGTTGGTGGTGTTCGGCAGGTCCTCGTTCTCCTTGAACTCGTCGACGCACGCGGTGAGCACGTGCTCGACGCGCAGGCCGCGCTGCCCGGTCGCGAGGAGGTCCTTGATCGCGGACTTCTTCGCGCGGTCGACGACGTTCTGGATCATCGCGCCGGAGTTGAAGTCCTTGAAGTAGAGGACCTCCTTGTCGCCGCTCGCGTAGGTGACCTCGAGGAACCGGTTCTCCTCGTTCTCCGAGTACATCCGCTCGACGGCCCGGGCGATCATCGCGTCGACGGCGGCGGCGGTCGAGCCGTGGTGCTCCGCGAGGTCGTCGGGGTGGATCGGCAGGTCCGGGGTCAGGTACTTCGCGAAGATCTCGCGGGCGCCCTCGGCGTCGGGGCGCTCGATCTTGATCTTCACGTCGAGCCGGCCGGGCCGCAGGATCGCCGGGTCGATCATGTCCTCGCGGTTGGAGGCGCCGATGACGATGACGTTCTCCAGCCGCTCGACGCCGTCGATCTCGGCGAGCAGCTGCGGCACGATCGTCGTCTCGACGTCGCTGGACACGCCGGTGCCGCGGGTGCGGAACAGCGACTCCATCTCGTCGAAGAACACCACGACGGGGTGCCCCTGGGACGCCTTCTCGCGCGCCCGGGAGAAGATCAGCCGGATGTGCCGCTCGGTCTCTCCGACGTACTTGTTGAGCAGCTCGGGGCCCTTGACGTTGAGGAAGTACGACTTGGCCTCGGTGACCTCCTCGCCGCGCGCGCGGGCCGACGTCGCGGCGAGCGAGTGCGCGACGGCCTTCGCGATGAGCGTCTTGCCGCACCCGGGCGGGCCGTAGAGCAGCACGCCCTTCGGCGGCTTGAGGCCGTGCTCGCGGAACAGGTCGGGGTGCAGGAAGGGCAGCTCGACGGCGTCGCGGATGGCCTCGATCTGCGGGCCGAGGCCGCCGATGTCGGCGTAGTCGATGTCCGGGACCTCCTCGAGCACGAGGTCCTCGACCTCCGCCCGCGGCACCCGCTCGAACACGAATCCGCTGCGCGCCTCGACGGTGAGCGCGTCGCCGACCCGCACGGAGCCGTCGAGGACCTGGCCGGCCAGGCGCACGACGCGCTCCTCGTCGCCGCGGCCCACGACGAGCGCGCGGTCGCGCCCGAGGAGCTCCTTCACCGTGACGAGCTCGCCGACCTGCTCGTAGCCGCCGGCCTCGACGACCGTGAGGGCCTCGTTGAGCATGACCTCCTGGCCCGGGCGCAGGCGGTGCACGTCGATCGCCGGGCTGGCGCCGACGTGCATCTTCCGGCCGGACGAGACGACGTCGACCGTGCCGTCCTCGCGCGCGGCGAGGAACGTGGCGAACGTGCCCGGGGGCTTGGCGAGGTCGTCGATCTGCCGCTTGAGCTCGATGATCTGGTCGCGCGCCGCCACGAGCGCGTCGGACATGCGCTCGTTCTTGGCGGCCAGGAGCGCGAGCTCGCGCTGCAGGTCGCGTGGTGTCGGTTCCGTCATCGCCGGTACCTCCGATCGCGGGTCGACCTCACGGCGCTGTGGGGCTGTCGTGGGGAGACCCTAACCACACGTGTCAATCGCAGCGGCGGCGCCTCGCCGGGGCCGACGGGAGTCGACCCCGGCGCGGAGTCCTGCCCGCGCCGGCCTCACTCGGCCTCGGGCGCCTGCCCGACGTCGCGGCGCACGCGGCGCACCTTCTTGTCGGACACGGCGCGCTCGCCGAGCGCCTCGGGTGTCCACTCCGCGTCGGGCACCTCCTGGAAGGACCTGCTGGTCACGACGTCGCCGACCTCGTCCACGAGCGCCGCCTCGGCGGTCTGGCCCGGCTGCGAGCCCTTGGCCGGGCGGCGCTTGCGCAGCGGCGGGAGGACGCCGTCGGCGAGCCGGCGCGTGGTGAGCAGGAAGCCGGTGTGGCCGATCATCCGGTGCTGCGGGCGGACGGCGAGCCCCTCGAGGTGCCACCCGCGGACCATCGACTCCCACGCCTGCGGCTCGGTGTAGCGACCGTCGGCCCGCAGGTCCTCCGCGAGCCGGGACAGCTGGGTGGCGGTGGCCACGTAGGCGATGAGCACGCCGCCGGGCGCGAGGGCGGTGGCGACGGCGTCGAGGTTCTCCCAGGGCGCGAGCATGTCGAGCACGACGCGGTCGACCTGGCCCGGCCCCTCGGCGACGGGCAGGACGTCCGCCAGGTCGCCGACGGACAGCCGCCACGCGGGGTGCGGGCCGCCGAAGAACGTCTCGACGTTGCCGCGGGCGATCGCGGCGAAGTCCTCGCGGCGCTCGATCGAGTGCAGGCGCCCGCCGTCGCCGACGGCGCGCAGCAGCGACATGGTGAGCGCGCCGGAGCCGACGCCGGCCTCGACCACGCGGGCGCCCGGGTAGATGTCGGCCATCTGCACGATCTGGCCGGCGTCCTTCGGGTACACCACGGCTGCGCCGCGCGGCATCGACAGGACGTAGTCGGACAGCAGCGGCCGCAGCGCGAGGTACTCGACCCCGCCGTTGGACGTCACGACCGTGCCCTCGGGCTGGTCGATGAGCTCCTCGTGCCGGAAGTAGCCCTTGTGCGTGTGGAACGTCGCGCCGGGGGCCAGCGTGATCGTGTGCAGCCGGCCGCGCGGGTCGGTGAGCTGGACGCGCTCCCCCACGCGCAGGGGCCCGCGGCGCTGGTCGGCGCCCGTCGGGGCGGGGTCGGCGGCGGGCTCGGGCGCGGGGGTCTGCTCGGTCACGGGGGTCGAGTCTAGGAGCGCAGCGCCGCCGCCACGTCCGCGCTGCGCACGAGGGCCACCACCTGGCCGTCCCGGACGGCCGCCACGACCGGCGAGAACTGCGCGGTCGCGGCGACGGCACGGACCAGCTCGGGGCCGCGGAGGTCCGCGTCGACCACCGCGCCCGCGGGCAGCGTGACGGCCACCGCGGTGAGCGGGACGCGCGCGCGGTCGGCCGCCGCCACGGCGTTCGCGGCCTGCGGGTCGACGTACGCGGCGGGGCGGCCGTCGGGGGCCAGCAGGACGACGGCGTCGGCGCCCGCCCGCCCGCGCGCGGCGTCGGCCTCCGCGAGCACGGCGGTCGCCGGGACGCCGACCGCGCGGGTGCCGACCGCGCCGACGTGCAGGGCGTCGACGGCGCGGCCCGCGCGGGCGCCCTTGATGGCCTCGGACGCGCCGGACCAGAGGAACGCGCCGACGATCGCCGCCCACGCGACCGCCCACAGGTCCGGCCGGCCGCCGCGGAGCATCGGGAGCAGGATCACCCAGGCGGCGAAGCCGACCGCGAACACCCGGCCGACCCAGCCGGCGACCAGCGAGCCGCGCCGCCGGTCCCCCGTCGCGCCCCACACGATCGACTCCAGCACCATGCCGCCGTCCAGCGGCAGGCCCGGCACCAGGTTGAACAGACCGACGAACGCGTTGCTGTACGCGGCGGCGAACAGCACGAGCGCGGGCAGGCCGAAGGGGTCGACGCCCTGGGCGACCACCCAGAAGACGCCGGCGAGGGCGAGGTTGGCGACGGGGCCGACGACGGCCACCACGCCCTCGGTGAGCGGGGTGATCCGGCCGTGGAACGCGGTGTGGCCACCGACCAGCGTGAGCGCGTACTCCCGCACCTGCAGGCCGCGGGCGCGGGCGGTGAGACCGTGCGCGAGCTCGTGCACCAGCACCGACAGCAGCAGGAGCAGGCCGACGACGAGCGCGACGACGTAGGTCGAGCCCGTGCCGAGGCCCGGCGCGCGGTACCGCACCGACGGGGCGAACACCAGGGCGATGACCGCCACGACGAGCAGGCTGCTCGGGCTCAGGACGACCGGCGTCCCCGCCACGCGCCCGACGACCCAGCCCCGCGTTCTCTCTGCCACGGGTGGAAGGCTACGTGGCCGCGGTGGGTGCGCCGCGGCGCTGGCCCGCGTGCGGCGCGTGCGGTGCCGGCGCCGGGCCCCGCGGGGGTTCGTCGGGTGCGACGCGGACAGCCGCGTGGCGGGCGGGCGTGTCGGTGGTGGCGCCTAGCCTTGTCACCGTGACGACCACCGACCCGCAGCTGCTCGCCCCCGTGTCCGCCGACGGCGCCGACGCCGGCGACGTCGAGGCCGCGCCCGAGCCGCGCGTCCCGGGTCTGTCGCCGTCGCGCGCCAACGACTTCCAGCAGTGCCCGCTGCTGTTCCGGTTCCGGGTGGTCGACAAGCTGCCGGAACCGCCCAGCCTCGCCGCCGCGCGCGGCACGCTCGTGCACACGGTGCTCGAGCGGCTGTACGACCTGCCTCTCGGCGAGCGGACGCCCGCAGCGGCGCACGGCCTCGTCCCGGCGGCCTGGGACGCGCTCCTGGAGCGGTCGCCCGAGGTCGTGACCATGTTCGCCACGGACGACGAGCGGGAGGCGTGGATCGGGAGCGCGCGGCTGCTGCTCGACACGTACTTCACGCTCGAGGACCCGAACCGGCTGCAGCCCGGCGACCGGGAGCTCGCGGTGCGGACGCTGATGGAGGACGGGCCGCAGCTGCGCGGGATCGTCGACCGGCTCGACGTCGCCCCCGACGGGGCGCTGCGGGTCGTCGACTACAAGACCGGCAGGTCGCCGAACCCCGGCTTCGAGGGGTCGGCCCTGTTCCAGATGCGGTTCTACGCGTACGTCCTGTGGCGCGAGCGCGGGGTGCTGCCCAAGATGCTGCAGCTCGTCTACCTCGGAGACGGCCAGGTGCTCCGGCACGCCCCGTCCGAGGCGGAGATGCGGACGCTGGAGCTGCGGCTGCGCTCGCTGTGGGCGCAGGTCGAGGAGGCCGCGCGCACCGGCGAGTGGCGGCCGCGGAAGTCCCGGCTGTGCGACTGGTGCGCGCACCGGGCCGTGTGCCCCGCGTGGGGCGGGACGCCGCCTGAGGTGCCGGAGGGCGCGGTGGAGCGGGCGATCGGGGTCGTGCCGGTGGCGCAGGCCTCCTGACGGGCACCCCGGGCGGATCAGCCCAGCAGGTCGAGAACCGCGCCCGAGCGGATCCGGGCGAAGTCGTCGAGCGACACGTCCGCGAGGCTCCCGGTCTTGTTCAGGCCCTCGATCTGCGGCAGCTCGCGGAACACCTCGACCGCCAGCACGCGCGCACCCGAGGCGACGCCCGACGTGATGCCGGTCGGCGAGTCCTCGACGACGACGCAGTCGGCGATGTCGACGCCCAGCCGCTCGGCGGCGAGGAGGTAGGGCTGCGGGTCGGGCTTGGGCCGCTGGACCTCGTCGCCGGCGACGACCGTGGCGAACACGCCGGCGACCCGGGCGAACGGGTCGGCGAGCTCCCGGTACGACGACGTGACCAGCGCCTGCGGCACGCCCGCCTCGGCCAGCGCGGCGAGCAGCTCGCGGCCCCCGGGCTGCCACGGGGTGTCCTCGGCGACGGCGGCTGCGACGCGCTTGTTGAGGAAGTCGACGATCTCGTCGACGGACAGGCCGACGCCGCGGCCCTGCAGGACCGCGCCCGACACCTTCATCGGGTTGCCGACCAGAGTGAGGCCGTCCTCGTGCGTCCAGGTGCCGCCCCACGACTCGACCAGCTCGGTCTCCGCCGCCATCCAGAGCGGCTCGGTGTTCACCAGCGTGCCGTCCATGTCCCAGAGGACGGCGGCGGGCAGGGCGGGACGGGCGTCGTTCACGGCGTGCGGCTCCAGGCTGGTGCGGGCGGGTGCTCCCTCGACGGTACCCGGCGCGGGTGAACGGCGGTGAACGGCGGGTGTCGCCCCGGGGGCCGCCCAGAGGTCGCCCAAGGGGGTCGACCGGGACCGGCCCGTCGGGCCTGCCTCCGGGACCCGTCGTGCGAATCGTCAGTCGGGCCAGGACTCCAGCGCGGCGCGCGTCTCCGCGATCCAGGCGAGCGTCGCCCGCCCCTGGTGCTCGCCGGCGGACAGGGTGAGCAGGGCGTACCGCTCGTCGGGGTCCGTCGGGTCGAGCGTCGCGCGGGTCTCCGCGAGCCCGGCCAGGCGTCGGGTCACCTCCTGCTCGGTCTCCGCGAGCAGGTCGAGGCAGGTCCGGCGGCCCGCCTCGCGGCCGAAGAACAGCCGCAGCAGCAGGCCGTTGCGGGGCGGTCCGATCTCGGGCGGCGTCTGCAGCAGCGCGCGCAGCCGGCCGCGACCCGCCGGGGTGAGGGTGAACCGTCCGGCGTCGTCGCGGCCCACGTCCCCGCGCGCCTCGAGCCGGGCGAGCGCCGGGTAGATCTGCCCGAAGCTCTCCGTCCAGAAGTGGCCGAGGGTGCTGACGATCTCCTGGCGCACGCGGTAGCCCGACATGGGCGCGAGCGAGAGGGCGCCGAGGACGGCGAGGTCGGTCTGCGCGGGCGGCCGGGGCATGGCTTGACTATATCTGCCAGATAGGTGACGGTGACCGCATGGCGGAGGTAGCGGCGGTGCTCGTGGTCGTGGTGCTGGGCGCGCTCGGCGTCCTGCAGGTGCTGGTCGCCCTCGGTGCGCCGCTCGGGCGGTTCGTCTGGGGCGGCGGGCACGACGTGCTGCCGGCCCGGCTGAGGGTGGGCAGCGCGGTGTCGGTGGCGCTGTACGCCGGCATGGCGGTCGTGGTGCTCGACCGCTCCGGGCTCGTGACGGTGCTGCCGGACGGCTTCGCGCGCGCGGCGACCTGGGTGCTGGTCGGCTACTTCGCGGTGGGCGTCCTGCTCAACGCGGTCTCCCGCAGCCGCGCCGAGGCGCGGACGATGGCGCCGACGTGCCTGGTGCTCGCGCTCCTCACCGCGGCGGTCGCGACGGCCTGAGCACCGGCCCGGCCACGCGCGGGGCAGCGAGCGGGAGGCCCGGGCTACTCGCCCACCTGGCCGTCGACCGCCTCGCGCAGCAGGTCGGCGTGCCCGTTGTGCCGGGCGTACTCCTCGACCATGTGGGTGAGCACCCAGCGCACGCTCGGGGCACGCCCGTCCGGCCAGGCCCGGCGCGCCGGGGCGTCCGGGCCGCCCGCCGCCAGTGCCGCGGCGAGGTCCGCGCGCGACCGCTCGACCGCCGCGAGCCACAGCGCCCGCAGGTCGTCCGGGGCGTCGTCGGCGGCGGAGTGCCAGTCCCAGTCCCGGTCGGCCGCCCAGTCGACGGACGCCCACGGCTCGGCACGGTCCCGGCCGTGCAGGGACCGGGAGAACCAGTCGTCCTCGACGTAGGCCAGGTGCTTGAGCAGGCCGCCCAGCGTCATCGTGGAGGTGCCGACGGTCGTGGCGAGGCCGGCGGCGTCGAGGCCGCGGGTCTTCCACTCGAGGGTCGCGCGGTGGAACTCGAGGAAGCCCAGCAGCGTGTCGACCTCGTCGCCGGCGGTCGGCGGCTCCGGGCGCCCCTCGTCGTCGATGACCGGCGCGGCGTCCGCGACGGGCTCCGTGGGCAGGTCGAGCTCGCGCGCCGCTGCGGAGATCCGACGGGCGAGGGCGACGTCCCGGTGGCTGAGCCCGGCGACGTCGTGCGAGACGAGCCGCACGGCCACCGTGGCGTACCGCAGGTCGACGTCCGGGTGGTGGTCCGCGGCGTCGGAGAGCTCGCCGATCGCGTCGACCAGCTCGACCCCCGCGGCGAACGACCCGGTGCGGAAGCGCGCGTGCACCCCGCCCGGCCCCACCCGCCAGTCGGCGACCCCCTCGGCCGCCCGGAACTCCTCCGCCGTGATCCGCCCGCCCATGCCGCCACCGTAGCGGCGCGGGTCGGACGCCACCGGGGTGCACGGGCACGTCGGCGGTGCCCTCCGGGGGGCACCCGGGGCGTGTCGCGTGCGCCTCCGCGTCAGGCGGCGAGCTGCGCCGCCACCAGGAGCAGCGCGGTGCCTGCGGTCGCGGTCGCCGTGCGCGCGCGGTTCGCCCGGTGCCAGGCGCCGTCCACCTGCGCCCACGCCGACCGACGGGCGTCGGCGCCGTCGAGCGCAGCCCGCGCGAGCCGGTCGTTGATCGGGACGTTGACCGCGCTCGTGACCGCCAGAGTCGCCAGGACCCCGGCCAGCCCGGCGGCGGCCCACGGGACGGCGACGGGCGCGCCCGCCGCGGCCAGCCCCACGCCCGCGGCGGCGAGGACCGGGGCGCCGAGCAGCACGAGCAGGAACACCGGCCGGACGATGACGGCGTTCACGCCCCGGAACACCGCGACGGCCGCGTCCGGACCCGCGCGCCGCATCCCCGGGACGACCGCGCACGCGAAGCCCCACAGCAGGCCGGCGAGCAGCCCGGAGGCGAGGGCCGCCGCGCCGAGCACGGCGCCCGGCAGCCAGCCCGGCATCACGCCACCGCCGCCACGGCGCCCAACGCCGCGACGGTGTCCGCGGGCGACGTGGTGCCGACGACGACCCGGTCGCCGCGCGGCGCGAGCAGGCCGCGCTCGTCGGCGCGGTACAGCTCGGCGACGAGCTCGGCTGCGGCGGGCGGCAGGCCGGCGTCGGCCAGGGCCGGCACCCACGCCGCCTCGGCGACGACGACCGGCTGGACCGGGCGGCGCAGCGCGCGGGTCAGCACCTCGGCGACCTCGCGCTCCGAGATCGCCGGCCCGAGGACGTCCACGGCCTCGGAGCGGGCGGGCGGCGCCAGCAGGGCGCGCGCCGCGACGGCGCCGACGTCCCGCGTCGCGACCTGCGGGCGGGCGTGGTCGGCGGAGCCGCCGAGCACCGGCAGCACCCCCTGCTCGCGGGCGAGGTCGAGGACGTCGCCGACCTTCTCCTGGAAGTGGCACGCGCGCAGGGCGGTGACGACCGCGCCGGTGCCGCCCAGGGCCTCCTCGAGGCGGTGCAGGCCGAGCACCGGCCCCGTGCCCGCGCGCAGGTCGGCCCCGCCGGACGACAGGGCGACGACGTGCGGGACGCCGGCGTCCGCGACGGCGCCCGCCACGGAGTCGGCGACCGCGGCGGCGTGCGCGAGCGGGTCCGCGGCGTCGAGGTCGAACGGGGACAGCACGAAGGCCCCGTCGGCGCCGTCCAGCGCGGCGGCGAGCGCGGCCCGGTCCCGCAGGTCGGCGACGGCGACCTGCGCGCCGCGGGCCGCCCAGCGCGGCGCGCGCGCCGGGTCCCGCACCACGACGCGGACGCCGGCCCCCGCGGCGAGCAGGGCGGCGGCGGTCGCGCCCCCGACGCGGCCCGTGGCTCCGGTGACGACGTGCATGGCTGCCTCCTGGTGGTCGGTGCGGTCGGCGGGCGGGTGCGCCCGCCAGACACCGACGCTACGGAGCCGGTCCAGGACGATCCATGCCCGCTGGTGCGCGGTCCTTGCTCGTTCGTCCCGTCCCGTGCCAGGCTCGGGCGGACGCCGCTCGAACCCCGGGCGGCGTCCGCCCCGAGGAGGTGCGCATGAGCACGCCACCCTGGGACGCCCGGGACCGGCTCGGCGAGACGCTGCACCGGCTGCGCATGCGCGGGACGTTCTACTGCCACGCGACGCTCGCCGACCCGTGGGCGCTGGAGATGCCGGCGGTGCCGGACTCCGTGAGCTTCCACGTCCTGGTGGCCGGCTCCTGCCGGGTCGAGGTCGCGGGCCCCGACGCCACGACGTCGTCGGCGCTGGGGCCGGGCGATCTCGCCCTGGTGCCGCACGGGCGGGGGCACGTGCTCCGCGGCGGGCCGGGCGACGGTCCCGCGCCGCGGGTGGACCTGCTCCCCCAGCGGTACGTCAGCCCGCACTTCTCGGTCCTGCGCCACGGGGGCGGCGGTGCGGCCGGCGGCGGCACGGCCGGCGGCGGTCCGTCCGGCGACGGTCCGGCAGGCGACGGGCGCACCGGCACGACGATCCTGCTGTGCGGGGTCGTCGCGTTCGACGAGCCGGCTGCGCGCGAGTTGCTGGCGCTGCTGCCGCCCGTCGTGCACGTCTCGGCCGCGGACCCGGGGCCGACCCCCGTCGCCGACACGGTGCGGCTGATGGCAGCGGAGCTCGCGGAGGTCCGCCCGGGCGGCGAGGCGATCGCGACCCGGCTGGCGGACGTGCTCGTGGTGCAGGCGGTGCGCGCCTGGCTGGACCGCGACCCGGCGGCGCGGACCGGCTGGCTCGGCGCGCTGGCCGACCCGCAGGTGGGCCGGGCGCTGGCCGCGGTGCACGCCGAACCGGGGCGCGGGTGGACGCTCGACGGGCTCGCCCGGGAGGCGGCGATGTCGCGGACGACGTTCGCCGCGCGGTTCACCGACCTCGTGGGCGAGCCGCCGATGCGGTACGTGACCCGGTGGCGGATGGCGCTCGCGCACGACCGGTTGCGCACGGGCGACGCGACGGTCGCGGCGCTCGCGGACGCGCTGGGGTACCGCTCCGAGGCGGCGTTCAGCCGTGCGTTCACCCGCACCGTCGGCCGCACGCCGGGCTCGGTGCGGGCGCGCCCGGCGCCGCCCTCCTGACGTGCGCGGAGGACGGCACCGGGCGCGCCAGGCGTCATCCCCACTCGTCGACCCGGAGGTCGTGCGGCTGCGGCCGGCCGCGACCCGTCTCCACGAGCTCGCGCAGGCTGAGCAGGAACGTCGCCCACTTCGTGCTGCAGTGGTGCAGGAACTCGACCGGCTCGGCCCAGCCCTGGTGCGTGAACAGGACGACCGTGCCCGGGCCCGACGGCCGCAGCCGGAAGTCGACGTGCGTGCCGAGCCACTCGGGCGGGCCGGCGGCCACGCGCCAGCGCACGTGCGCACCGGGCTCGGCGGTCAGGACGTCCATCGCGTACGGCTCCGCCGCGCCGCGGAACGGCAGGACGAGCCGCCCGCCCGCGCCGCCGTCGCCCGCCGCCCGGTCCGTCCACCAGCCCGCGACGCCCGCGCGCGTGGTGAGGGCCGCGGACACGTCCGCGGGCGCAGCCCGCACGCCGACCCGGTGCCGGATGTCCACCACGTCAGTCCCCCTCCTGCGCCGCGGCAGGGCCGGATCGACCCTGCTCCTGGTCCCGCTCCTGCTGGATCCGCTCCGCCAGCGACGCGATCCGCCGCAGCCGCGCGTCCCAGGTCCGGCCGACCGCGTCGAGCTGCGCGGCCGCCCGCGCGAGCTGCGCGTCGTCCACCCGGTACCGCCGCTCCCGCCCCTCGGCGACGCCGTGCACCAGGCCGGCCCGGTCCAGCACGGCGAGGTGCTTCGCGACGGCCTGCCGGGTCACCGGCACGGCCGCGCTCAGCGAGGTCGCGGTGCCCCCGCCCTGGGCGAGCAGCGCGTCGAGCAGCCGGCGCCGGGTCGGGTCGCCGACGGCCGACCAGAGGGCGTCGTCGACGGTCACGGGGCCAGGACCAGCCGGTCGAGGTACGCCTGGAGCCGCGGGACGAAGTGGTCCCAGCCCTCGACGTGCTCGGCGTACCGCTGCTCGAGGACGGCGACCTCCCAGCCGCGCTCGCGGAACCCGGTCTCGGTGAGCCGGACCCGCGTCCCGGTCGCCGTCCCCTCCAGCGCGAACGTCACCAGGAGCGAGGTCGCCGCCGTGGCGGCCTCCCCGGGGGCGTGCGTCCAGCGGAACGAGAAGGTGCGCGGCGGGTCCGCCTCGACGACGGTCAGGCGCTCCACCACGGCGTCCGGCTCGCCGCGGCGGCCGAACACGATCTCCCCCTCCGCGCCCGGTACGGGCTCGCCCAGCTCGGCGTCGTCCGGCCACCACTCCCGCAGGTGCTCGGGCCGGCTGACCACCTCGTAGACGACCTCGGGCGTCGCCGCCACGTGGATCTCGCGCTCGATGGTGCCCGGCTCGGTGTCTCGGCGTTCCACGGTGCCTCCTCGCGTCATCGCAACGATCGGTTGCGCATCACGCTAGACCGCCGCGCACGGATGCGCAACCACCGGTTGCGCGCACGGGGCGGCGCGCCGTCAGCGCACCGTCGCCGGGCCGAGGCGCTCGTGCCGCCGCGACCCCAGCACCGAGCGGACCGCCGCCCGCGCGTCCCAGAGCGCCGTCCGGGCGTACGCGGCCGGGCGCAGCCCGCAGGCCCGCAGCGCCGCCCGGTGGTCGATCACCACGACGACGGTCGCCCCGGCCGCCACGGCGACCCACGCCGCGCCCACGCACGCGCGCACCGGCCCCGGGGTCCGCGCGAACCCCTCCCGCAGCCGGTCGATCTGGAACCGCAGGTGGTTCCGCTCGTCCGTGGCGATCCGGCGCCCGATCCCGCGGAGCACCGGGTCGGGCGCCGACCGCTCGAGCGCGACGAAGTACCGCATCGCGACCACCTCGGCGACCAGGAACAGCGCGATCTCGGTGCGCAGGCCGAGCGCGCGGCGCAGCGCGGTGAACGCGCCGTCGGACCAGTGGGCCGTGAGCGGCTCCCCGCCGAGGTGCGCGAGCCCGCGCCGGAACAGCGCGGCGTGCCGCTGCTCCTCGGCCACCAGCAGCCGCAGCGCCGCCAGGTAGACCAGGTCGCCCGCCCGCTCCGCCTCGGCGAGCAGCCGCCGGCCGTCGCCGTCCTCCCCGAGCGCGAACCGCTGGAACGACCGGACGAACGCCCGTCGGCTCCGCTCGTCGAGCGCGCAGGGCACGTCCCAGTCGACCTGCGCCTCGATCGCGCGCTGGCGGGCCGGGTTGGCGCGGAAGTGGTCGAGCCAGGCGTCGAAGGTCATGCGTCGGACGCTAGGGCGGCGCACCGGCGCCCGGTGCCGGCTCCACGGGACGCGCCCGGCGCCTGCGCGGATCCTGCACCGCACGCACGCGGAACCGGTTGCCCGCCAGCCGGGAAGGCGCTTGGCCAGGGCTTTCACCCTGTGACGACACCCACCGGGCCCCGCCGTCATGCTAGGCGGCGCGCGGCCGAACGGGAGGACGAAGCCGCCCGCTCCCCCGGTGGCCCCGACCGACCCCAGGAGACCCCGTGCCCCGCACGCCCCTGTCCGCGCCCCGCTCGTCGTGGTTCGCCGGCCGTCCCGTCGCCGTCAAGATCGGCGCGATCGTCGCCGTGCTCACCGCGGTCGCCGCCGTCATGGGGGTGCTGGCGATCGCGGGCGTCCAGCGGCTCGGCGCCGGCCAGGCCGCGCTGTACGAGCAGGACGTCCGGCCGCTCGACATGCTCGACGAGGTGCAGCGGACGCTGCAGGGCAGCCGGGTGCGCGTGAACCAGTACGCGTTCACCCCGGCGGCCGACCGCCCGGCCCTGGCGGACGAGATCGCGGCGCGCGAGGACACGCTGGCCGACCTGCTGGAGGAGTACGAGCCGCTGGCCTCGGACCCGGGACGCGTGGAGCGGGCCCGGGCGTTCGCCGCGGACTTCCACGCCGCGTTCGTCACGGAGTTCGCCCCGGCGGTGGAGGCGGACGCCTCCCCCGCCGCGCTGAGCGCGATCTACGCCGACGGGGTCTACCCGAACGCCGACGGTGCGCTCGAGGAGATCTCGAGCGAGTCGCAGGCGAAGGCCGAGGCAGCGGCCGCGGAGTTCGCCGCCGGCCAGGAGCAGGTCTCCTCGACCCGGACCACGCTGGTCGTGGCGCTCGTCGTCGGCGTGGCTGCGGCCTTCCTGCTCGCCTGGCTGGTGACGCGGCAGATCGTCCGCACGGTGGCCGAGGTCGGCCGCTCGCTCGACGCGCTCGCACGCGGCGACCTCACCGTGGTCCCGGAGGTCCGGTCCGAGGACGAGCTCGGCCGGATGGCCCGCTCGCTCGCCACCGCGCAGGAGTCGCTGCGCACGACGCTCGCCTCGGTGGCCGGCGTCTCGACCACGATCGCCGCCGCGGCGGAGCAGATGAGCGGCGCGAGCGGAGCGGTCCTGGGCCGGTCGCGGGACACCTCCGCGCAGGCCGGGGTCGTCGCGGCCGCGGCCGAGCAGGTCTCCCGCAACGTGCAGACCGTCGCGGCGGGCGCGGAGGAGATGGGCGCCTCGATCCGGGAGATCGCGCAGAACGCGTCGCAGGCCGCGAAGGTCGCCGGTCAGGCCACCGACGCCGCGGCGGTCACGAACGACCAGGTCGCGCGGCTCGGCACCTCGTCCCAGGAGATCGGGAACGTCGTCAAGGTCATCACCTCGATCGCGGAGCAGACGAACCTCCTCGCCCTGAACGCCACGATCGAGGCCGCGCGGGCCGGGGAGGCCGGCAAGGGATTCGCGGTCGTCGCGGGCGAGGTCAAGGAGCTGGCGCAGGAGACCGCGAAGGCGACGGAGGACATCGCCCGCCGGATCGAGGCGATCCAGGGCGACACGACCGGCGCGGTCGCGGCGATCGGCGAGATCGCCTCGATCATCGCGAGCATCAACGACTACCAGCTGACGATCGCGTCGGCCGTCGAGGAGCAGACCGCCACGACGACCGAGATGTCCCGCTCGGTGGCCGAGGCGGCGACCGGCTCCGGTGAGATCGCCACCAGCATCACCGGCGTCGCGGGCGCGGCCGAGCGGTCGACCGAGGTGCTGCAGGAGGTCGAGCAGGCCGTGCGCGACCTGGCCGGGATGTCGGCGGAGCTCCGGCAGCGCGTCGGGGCGTTCACGTACTGACGTGCGGCGACGCGGCGCGGGCCGGGCATGATGGCGGCATGACCGCTCCCGGCCCGCGCCGCGTCCCTCGCCTGCTCGTCGCCCACGCGGCCGTCGCCGCCGCCGTCACGGTGCTGCTGCTCGTGCTCGCGCTGCAGCCGACCGAGGACGCCAACATCGGCGCCGGGATCGCGCTCCTCGCCACCCTGCCGTTCGGCCTGCCGTGGACGCTCGGCCTGCTCGCCGCGCCCACGTCGTGGCCGGGGGCCGCGCTGGTCGCCGTCGCCGTCGGAGCCGCGTGGCTGAACGTCGGGCTGCACGCGCTGGTCCGCGCGCGCCTGCGCCGGCGCCGCGCGACCGTGCTCACCCCCTGACCCGGGCAGCGGGTCCGCGCGCCGTGCCCCCCGGGTGCGCGGCGCGGCGCCGCGGGCGACGCTGAGGACGATGACCTCCCGCACCGCCCTCGAGCCCGAGCCCGAGCCCCGACCCCCCGCCCGCCGCCTGCCGCGGTTCCGCGCCGCCGGCACCGCCGCGTCCCGGTTCCTCGCCGCGCGGCCGTGGCTGACCCGCGCCGTCCGCACCACCGGCGCGGCGGTGATCGCCTGGGTGCTCGTGCGCTTCATCCCCGGCCCGTGGAGCGAGTACCCGTACTACGCGCCGCTCGGCGCCGTGATCGCGACCTCCGTGACGGTGCGCGGCACCACCCGGCGGTCGGTCCAGGCGGTGGTGGCGATCGCGCTCGGCGCGGTGATCGCGCGGGTCACGGACGCGGTCGACCTCCCGGGGGTCGCCGGCATCGCGGTGGTGGTGCTGGCGGGCGTCCTGCTCAGCGGCTGGCGGCTGCTCGGCGACATGGGGTCCTGGGTGCCGACGGCCGCGCTGTTCGTACTGATCCTGGGGAACTCCGACCCCGTGGGGTACATCTCGGCGTACGTGGGCCTGACGCTGTTCGGCGCGCTGGTCGGCGTCGGGGTCAACCTGCTGATCCCGCCGCTGCCGCTCACCCCGGCGGAGCGGTCGCTCGACCGGCTGCGCACGGCCACCGCCGAGCACCTGGACGCCCTCGCCGCCGCCGTCCGCGACGACGACGAGCCCGTGCCCGCGGACGGAGCGCTCCGCACCGCGCGGGCCGCGGCGTCGGCGGCTGTCGCGGACGCGCAGGAGGCCGCGCGGGGCAACTGGACCGCCCGGCACTACCGGTCCTGGCGGCAGCGGCAGGACAAGCACGCCGCCTCGCTGGACGCCGCGGCCGTCGTGGCGCTGGACGTCCGGCGTGCCGTCGCCACCGCCCGCACGGTCGCCGACGCGGGCGCGACCCCGCCCGAGGAGCGGGAGGTGCACGTCCCGATCCTCGCGCGCGCCGGCGACCAGGAGCGGGCGGACGCCGTCCGCGAGGGCACGGCGAGGGCGATCGAGGCCGGCGCCGCCCTCGTGCGCGCGCTGCGCCCCGACGGACCCGGCGCCGGCACCGAGGACGCGGAGGCCGCCGACCGGGCCGCGGCCGACCTGGCCCAGGCGCTCGACGACCTGCAGGAGGCGGTGGCCGCCGACCGCGCGACCGCCGACGGCGCCACCCGCCCCGCCGACGGGGTCGTCGTGGCGCTCACCCCGCTGCTGACGGGCTGACGCCCCGGGCCCCGAGAACGCGGATCGGGCGACGCGCGGCGCCCCGGACGTGGCGGCGGGAAACGCCCGCCCGGCCGGGCCGCCGGGCGCTGGCGTGGCCGCATGTTCGGCTCGCTGACCCCGCTGGTCCTCCCGCTCCTGCTGTGGGTCGTCCCGGCCGTCGTCGTCGCGTTCCTCCTGTACGCGGTCGTGCGCCGCGGCGTGCGCGACGGGATGCTCGACGCCCGGCGGATCGACGCCGAGGAGGCGGCGGAGCGACGCGCCCGCGCGGCCCGTCCCGGCGCCGGGCCCGCGGCGGACGCCACCGCACGCGCGGCCGACCCGTCCTGACCGCGCCGCGTCACGCCGCGGCGAGGTCCCGGACCAGCACCACGCTGTCGTACGTCTTCCCCGGCCACCGGATCACGTCGCGGTCCGCGAAGCCCCACCGCCGGTAGAGGCCGAGGAGATCCCCGGCGGGCTCGGCGGTGTCCACGCCGACCGCCGTCACGCCGTGCGCCGCCGCGTGCGCGAGCGCTGCGTCGCGCAGGCGGCGCGCGTGCCCGCGGCCACGGTGCCCCGGCGGTACCCGGTGCCCTCCTACGGACGCGGGTCGACCCGGCGCCAGCGCTTCTCGTCCCGCCGCTGCCCCATCCCCGCCGCGCACCGCGGGCACACCCGGCCGACCTCGTCGGCGTGCCGGCCGGTCGCGGGCTGGACGTCGGCCCACCGGACGTGCGCGAACCTCTCGAGCCCCGACTTGTGCAGCGACAGGCCGCAGACGGTCTCGTTCCGGCCCGGCTCCCAGGCGTGCACCTCGCCGGCGGGGACGCGGACCCCGTCGGGGTCGGTCCACCGGCTGGAGGCGGCCACGGAGGCGGACTTCGGCACGCCGTCGACGCTAGCCCCGACGCGCGGCCCCGGCACCCCGGTGGGCGCGCGTCAGCCCGAGTGCGCCGCGCCGTCGAGCGCGAACCGCACGGTGCGCTCCGCCACCGACGCCTCGGCCAGCCGGACCCGGACGTCCGTCCCGAGCGGCAGCGCCGCGCCGGCGACCCGCCCGCGGACCGCCGGGTCCCGGAGCTGCACGACTCCTGTGCCGCCGTCGTCCCGCACGTCGACCACGACGGCGTCGAACTCCTCGCCCACCCGGTCGCCGAGCAGCGCGGCCTCCACCAGGTCGACGCAACCGCGCTCGTAGGCCGAGGCGCGCCGGTCCCCCGCCGTCATGAGGCCCGGCAGGTCCGGCAGGGCGTCCCGCGCCCACGCGGGGACCTCGGTACCGGCCGACACCGCGAGGCAGACCTCGCCGACGAACCGGTCGACGAGCCGCCGCAACGGCGCGGTGGTGTGCGCGTACGGGGCGGCGATCGCGGCGTGCAGCGGCTGCTCGGGCGCGCCGCCGTCGAGCGCGACGTACGCGGCGCCGCGCAGCAGCGTGGTCGCCTCGGTCAGCAGCGCCGCGTGCGCCGGGACGGCGGCGTCGAGCCCGCGCACGACGGTCGCGTGGTCCGCGCCGTCCGGCCACGCCACCCCGAGCACGCGGGCGGTCGACCGGAGGCGCTCGACGTCGCGCGGGTCGGCGGGCGGCAGGGTGCGCAGGACGCCGACGCCGGCGTCGAGCATGAGCCGCGCGGCCGACATGCCGGTGAGCAGCGAGATCTGGGCGTTCCACTCCTCCACCGGCAGGGTCGCCCGGCTGGTGAGCGACCAGCGCCCGCGGGCGTCGACCTCGACGACCTGCTCGGGCGTCGGGAGCGTCAGGCCACCGCGGGCGACCTCGGCGGCCTGTCGGAGCCGGCCGACCGCGCGCAGCAGGACGAGGGTCTCGTCGGCGCTGCCGTCGTCGAGCGCCCGCTGCGCCCCGTCGTAGGTGAGCTGGGCGCGGCTGCGGACCGTCGCCCGGCGCACGCCGACGTCGGTCGGCGCGCCGTCCGCGTCGAGGTCGATCTCCCACAGCAGGGCGGGCGCGTCCTGGCCGGGCAGCAGGCTGGCGGCGCCCTCGGACAGCGCGGGCGGGTGCAGCGGGGTGCGGCCGTCGGGCGCGTACAGCGTCACGACCCGCCGCCGCGCCTCGGCGTCGACCGCCCCGCCCGGGCGGACCCAGGCGGCGACGTCCGCGATGGCGTACCGGACCCGGTAGCCCGCGCCGCGCCGCTCGAGGTGCACCGCCTGGTCCAGGTCGCGGGACCCCTCGGGGTCGATCGTCACGAACGGGACGTCCGTGGCGTCGACGCGGGCGGGCGCCCCGCCGGGCACCGGCGCGGGGCCCTCCGCGAGGACGGCGTCGACCTCCGCGAGCACGTCGGCGGGGAACGCGGCGGGGACGTCGAGCTCGGCGCGCAGGGCGTCGAGGCCCCCGCGGACGGCGGCGTCGACCCGGCGGGCGTCGTCGGCGGCGGTCGGCGCGGGGCGGAGACGGACGTGGCGTCGGGGCACGCCGCGAGCCTAGGGCCGGACCGGGGCGGGTGCCCGGCGGTGGCCCCGGTCAGACGTCGGGGTCCGCGCGGTCCGCGGCCCCCGGACCCTCGCGCCGCCGGCCGATCGATCCGGCGGCGCGAGAACCGGGCGGTGGGCAGGTCAGACTGCGGCCGCCGCCCCGAGGCCCTGCAGCTCGAGCACCGCCGAGCGGATCGCCGCCGCCGGCACCGCGTCGCCCGCCGCCAGCGCGGCCGCGACGGTCGGCGGCACGTCCGGGTCGGAGCACAGCACGACGGGGGCGTCGACCACCGACGTGGGCAGCCGCCCGTGGCTGCCGGCCACCCGGGCCGGGTCGAGCGGCGTGGTCGACATGGCGTACCGCAGGCCCAGCTTCTTCTTGAGCAGGTTCAGCCCCGCGCGCGCCTTGGCGGCGCCGTCGGCGAAGAACAGCTCGGCCGGGTCGTAGCCCGGCTTGCGGTGGATGTCGACGCCCCGCGCGTAGTCGGGCGCCCGGTCGTCGTCGAGCCAGAAGTAGTAGGTGAACCACGCGCCCGGCTCGGCGACGACGACGAGCTCGCCGGACCGCTCGTGGTCGAGGCCGTACCGGGCCTGCGCGGCGCGGTCGAGCACCTCGTCGACGCCGGGCACGCCCCGCAGCAGCGCCGCGACGCGCGGGACGTCGGCCGGGTCGGCGACGTAGACGTGCGCCACCTGGTGGTCGGCGACGGCGAACGCCCGGGAGGTCCACGGGTCGAGCTGCTCGCCGTTCGCCTGGGTGTAGACGTGCAGCAGGCCCTCCTCGCGGAGCAGCCGGTTGAGGTGCACCGGTCGGGACGCCGGCTCGATGCCGTACTCCGACACCGCGAGCACGGTGGCACCGCGGGCCTCGGCGTCGTCCAGCAGCGGGGTCAGCGCCCGGTCGAGCTCGGCCGCCGCGGCGTCGGCCCGCGGGTCGAGCGGCCCGAACCGCTGCAGGTCGTAGTCGAGGTGCGGGACGTACGCCATCGTCAGGTCCGCGGGTCGCGTCGCCATGAGGTGCCGGGTGGCCGCGACGATCCACTCGGTCGAGGCGATCGACGCCGTCGGACCCCAGTACTGGAACAGCGGGAAGTCGCCCAGCCGGTCGACCAGCTCGTCGTGCAGGGCCGGCGGGCGGACGTAGGCGTCCGGGGACTTCCGGCCGTCGGCGTGGTAGACCGGCCGGGGCGTGACGGTGACGTCGGTGGACATGCCCATCGCGTACCACCAGCAGACGTTCGCGGCGGAGTACCCCGGCTCGGCACGGCGGGCGGTCTCCCAGACCTTCTCCCCCGCGACCAGCCGGTTGTGCTGGCGCCACAGGTGCACCTCGCCGAGCTCGCGGAAGTACCAGCCGTTGCCGACGACGCCGTGCTGCGCCGGGGCGAGGCCGGTCAGCATCGTCGACTGCACGGAGCAGGTGACGGCCGGGAGCACCGTGCGCAGGCCGGCCCGCCAGCCGCCGTCGGCGAGGCGGGACAGGCGCGGCATGTGCGTCAGGGCGCGCGGGGTCAGCCCGACGACGTCGAGCAGCAGCAGGGGCCTCATGCGGTCCTCCGGTGGACGGTGCGGTGCTCGTGGGGACCCTCGTGGGCGTCCTGGTCCTCGTCCCACCAGGACGCGCGGTCGAGGTGGTCGGCGGCCCACCGGACCTCGGCGGCGATCCCCGCCACCAGGTCGTCCGCGGCGCGTGCCGCGAGGTCGTCGGGCAGGACGGCCCAGGTGTAGGTCTCGACGTCGAGGTGCGCGGCGTCGCCGTGCGGGCCGCGCAGGACGGCGGTGACGGCGTCGCGCAGGACGTCGGTGGTGGCGGACAGCGGCGGTGCCGGGCGGGCGTGCAGCGGCACGTGCACGTGGACCCGCCAGGGGCCGTCCCCGGGCAGCCCGCCGGGCTCGGCGAGCGCGTCGGGCAGGTCGTCGGCCCGGCGCACGACTCCCCCGCTGCGCTCGCGCACCTGGTGCAGGTAGCGCGGCTCGGCGAACCGGGCGACCGCCGCGCGCGAGGCCGGGTCGGCGGGCTGCTCGACGTGCAGGGCGGCGGACGCCTGCACCTTGACGACCCGCAGGCCCGCCTGCCGGATGCGGCGCACCGCGGCGACCGGGTCGGCGAACGACACGGCCAGGTGGCAGGTGTCCAGGCAGACGCCGACGTGCTCGGGGTCGATCCGCCCCGGCGCGGTGCCGAGGCGCGGCTCGAGCCAGCCGACCACGTCGGCCACGGTGTCGAGCACGCAGCCGGGCTCGGGCTCGACGGCGAGCCGCACGGTCCGCCCGGTGCGCGCGGCGAGGTCGCGGAGGCCGGCCGAGACCTCGGCCAGCGCGCCGGTCGCGGCGGCGTCGTCGGCCGCCGACCACGGCTCGCGCCAGGCGAGCGGCAGGGTGGAGATCGACCCGTCGACGCCGTCCGGCAGCAGGTCGGCGAGCACCTCGGCGCACGCCAGCGTGTACGCCGCACGAGCCGGGTCCGCCCAGGTCGGCGAGTACACCGCGTGCTTGACGACCTCGGCGTGGAAGCCGCCGTACGGGAACGCGTTCAGGGTGTGCACGGTCAGCCGGTGCGCGGCGAGGGCCGCCCGCAGCCGGTCGCGGTCGGCCGGGCTCGCGGCCAGCCGGTGCGCGAGGTCGGCGGGCAGCCACAGCCCGACGCCGAGGGTGTCGAGCCCCGCCGCCTCGCGCACGGGCCCGGCGTACCGGTCGAGCTGGGCCAGCACGCCGTCGAGGTCCTCGGCCGGGTGGACGTTGGTGCAGTAGGACAGCGGCATGGTCATGCGCGTACCCCGCGCAGCACGGAGGAGCCCTCGAACGTCGCCGGCGCGGGAGGAGCCTCCGCGACGAAGCCCGGGACCGGGTCGAGCACGAGGTTGCCGGACTGCCCGTAGAACTCGACGGGGTTCCGCCACAGCACGCGGTCGACGTCGTCCTCGGTGAAGCCCTGCTCGAGCATCGTCATCCCGGTGCGCCAGGTCTTCAGCGGGTCGGACCGGCCCCAGTCGGCGGCGGAGTTCACGATCATCCGCTCGGTGCCGTACTCGCGCAGGATCGCGACCATCCGGTGCTCGTCCATCTTGGTGTCGGGGTAGATGGAGAACCCGGCCCACGCGCCCGCGTCCCGGACCGCGGCGACGGTGGTCTCGTTGAGGTGGTCCACCAGCACGTGCTCCGGCGGCAGGCCCGACTCGCGCACGACGTCGAGGGTCCGCCGCGTGCCGGCCTGCTTGTCCCGGTGCGGCGTGTGCACGAGGACGGGCAGCCCGGCGTCCCGCGCGAGGGCGAGCTGCCGGGCGAACGCCTCGTCCTCGGCGGGCGTCATCGCGTCGTAGCCGACCTCGCCCACCGCGACGACGCCGTCCTTCGCGAGGTACCGCGGGATGAGGTCGAGGACCTCGGTGCACCGGGGGTCGTTCGCCTCCTTCGGGTTGAGGGCGATCGTCGCGTGGTGCCGGATGCCGAACTGCGCCGCGCGGAACCGCTCCCAGCCGAGCAGGGCGTCGAAGTAGTCGACGAACGAGCCGACGCTGGTCCGCGGCTGCCCCAGCCAGAACGCGGGCTCGACGATCGCGCGGACGCCGGCGGCGTACATCGCCTCGTAGTCGTCGGTGGTCCGGCTGGTCATGTGGACGTGCGGGTCGAAGATGCGCATCACGGCTCCTCGGTCTCGGCGGTGCGGGTCGGGGCGGGGACGAAGCCGCCCGGGTCGTCGGCGCCCGGGCCGCGGTCGGCGGCGGGGGCCGGGGCGGTCAGGCGGGCCAGGTCGTCGGGGACGGCGCGGCCGGCGGCCCGGCGCTCGGCGGCGAGGTCGCGGGCCATCCGGGCCAGCTCGTCGTCGGCCCGCTCGTCCAGCGCGGCGACCGCGTCGAGGCTGGTCCCCTGGAACACCAGCTTCACGACGGCGTGCCGCCAGGTGTGCTGGTCGAGGTGCGCGGCGGCGAACGGCCCGACCGCGGCGGCGACCAGGGAGGTGTCGTTGGCCCGGAGCGCGTCCGCGGCCAGGTCCCGGCCGACCGCGACGAGCGGCCCGGGCAGGTCGCGCCCCGCGGCGAGGGTCAGGACGTCCAGGCCGCGGAGGACCCCGCGGCGCTCGGCGGTGTCGCCCTCGCGGTACAGGTCGGCGAGGTGCTCGGCGAGCCGCTGGGCGTCGCCGCGGTGGGCGGCGTCCAGGGCCAGGACGACCGCCGCGCGCGCGGCGTCGTCGACGGTGCCGTGCACGACGCCGGCCGGGTCGGTGCCGGGGCGCAGCGGGTCGCGGCCGACCCGGCGGCCGGCGAGCGGGAACACGCCGTCGGCGGCGCGGGGGTCACGCCGGACCTCGGCGAGGGCGTCGGCGAGCCAGCCGGCGTGCGGGGCGCGCGCGGCGGCGACCACGGCGGTGGGCGTCGCGGCGCGCGGGCCTGCCGGCGAGTCGGCGGAGGACGGGGCTGGGGGCGGCGGGGCTGCGGCCGGCGGGGCTGCGGCCGGCGGGCCGGCGGGCGACGGAGATGCCGCCGGCGGGGCCGCGGGCGGTCGTGCCGCGACGCCCGCGCCGGACGGGGCGGCAGGGACTGCGCCCGTCGGGGCGGCGGGTGGTGCGGCGGGGTCGGACGACGTCATCGGCGTCACGGGGTCACTCCCTCTCAGCGAGCGGGTTCGGGCAGGGGGTCGGGGTCGGGCGCGTGGTCGGTCGCCCGCACCCACGCCGCCCGGATCGCGGCGGACGAGGCGCGGACCTGCCGCGGCGCGTCCCACGAGTGCCGGGGCAGCTCGACGGAGACGACCCCCGCGTACGCCCCGGCCGCGGCGGTCGCCAGCGCCGACAGGGCCGCCGGCAGGTCGAGGTCGCCCTCCCCGAACGGCCGGTGGTCGTGGTGGGTGCGCGGCATGTCGTCGATCTGCACGTGCGCGAGGTGCGGCCCCGCGGCGGCGAGGGCGCCGGCGACGCCGCCGGGCTCGACGACGAGGCAGTGCCCGACGTCGACGGTCAGGCCGAGGGCGGCCGGGTCGCCGAGGTCGGCGCGCAGCCGCAGGGCGTCCGCGACGGTCTCGACGTGCATGCCGGGCTCCGGCTCGAGGGCCAGCCGGACGCCGTGGTCCCCGGCGTGCCGGACCAGCCCGGGCAGGCGCTCGCGCAGCCGGTGGTCGGCGGCGGTCGCGGGCACGTCCGCGCCCCGGACGCCGGAGAACAGCTGGACCGCCGGGGCGCCGAGCGCGGCGGCGACCTCGACGGCCCGGCGCAGGTACGCGACCCGGGGCGTGGCGTCGGCGTCGACGAGCGCCGGGGCGTGCTTGCGGCGCGGGTCGAGCAGGTACCGGGTGCCGGTCTCCACGACGACCCGCATCCCGCGGCCGCCGTGCGCGCGGGCCAGCCGGTCGCGCAGGGCGGCGAGGTCGGCGGCGGGGGCCCACGGGTCGAGGTGCGGGAAGCCGAGGGTCAGCGCCACGGCGTCGTACCCCGACTCCTCGAGCAGGTCGAGCGCCGCGGGCAGCGGGTGGTCGCCGAGGCCGTTGGTGCCGTAGCCGAGGGCGAACGGGAGGCCGGTCACGTCTCGCTCACCGCCCGCGGGCCGGTGGCCCGGCGCAGCAGCGCGCCCGCGGCGGCGACGGCGCCGAGCACCAGCGCGGCACCGGGCCGCCCGGCGCGCGCCGCCCACGCGGCCTGCAGCGGGATCATCGCCCGGATGCCGGCGCCGGTGGCGGCGCGGGCGGCCGGGGCCGTCGGCGTCCGCGCGGCCCGCACCTGGGCGGGCAGGCACTGCGCGAGGTACGCGGCGGCGGCCAGCGCGGCGGCGATCGTCGCGCGGGTGCCGACCGGGGGTCGAGTGGACGATCCTGCCCGACACGCCGCGGGTGTGTCGAGCAGGATCTTCCACTCGACGGCGCGCGAACCCAGGGCCGCGCCCGCCACCGCGAGCGAGCCCGCCGCCACCGCACCGGCGACCGCGCGGGTCGTGCCGTGCACCTCGCCGCGGGACAGCACGGTGACGCCGGCGGTGTGCGCGGCGAGCGCGGCGGCCGCGGGCGCCGCGGCGCGCAGGTGGGCGACACCCGCGCCGAGCAGGACGTCGAGGCCCCGGCACGCCGCCATCGCGACCGGTCCGGCGGCGGTGTCCTTGAGCCGGGCGTCGTACAGCCAGATGCACCCCGCGAGCGGGACCGCGACGGCGAGCGAGCGACGGCCGCCGCCGGCCGCGGCCAGAGCCAGCCCCGCGGCGCCGAGCACCGCCGCCACGCCCAGGGCGCGCCCCGGCGTGACCCGCCCCGACGGGATCGGGCGCTCGGGCCGCTCGACGGCGTCGACCTCGCGGTCGGCCCAGTCGTTGAGCGCCATGCCGCCCGCGTAGAGGCACGCGGACGCCAGCGGCAGCAGCGCCCGCCGGCCGGCGAGCGGCAGCCCGGCGGACGACGCCCCCGCGACGGTGTCCCCCAGCACGGTCAGCACCGCGGGCGCGCGGACGAGCTCGAGGTGGTCGCGCAGGGTGCCCCGCGCGGCCGCACCGGGCGAGGCCCCGTCGAGGTCGTCGGTTCCGCGCGAGGTCGTCGGTCGCGCCGGGGCCCCGAGCGCGGAACCGACGACCTCGCGCGGGAGCACCGCCGGCCCGCCGGTGGCCGGCCTCACGCCGCCAGCCCCTGGGCCCAGCGCACGAGGTCGTCCGCCTGGTCCGCGGCGGCGTGCCGGTCCGAGCCCCACGGGTCCTTGAAGAAGAACCCGAGCTCCGGCACGACCCCGGCGACCCCGCCGGCGTGCGCGAGCGCGAGCAGCCGCGCCAGGTCCAGGACCATCGGCGCCGCGAGCATGGAGTCGTACGCGGACCAGGTGGTCTGCAGGGTGATCCGGGACCCGAGGAACCCCTCGGCGTGCACGTGGTCCCACGCGACCTTGACGTCGCCGAGGTCGGGCACGTGGTCGATGTGCAGCGGGGTGACGTCCGACCCGGTGAGGTCGCGCAGCCCGCGCGTCTTGGACGCGAGCTTGGACCGCACCGCCTCCGGGTCGGCGAGGGTGGCCCCGTCGCCCCCGCCGAGCAGGTTCGTCCCGGCCCAGGACAGCACCCGCAGCCCGCGGTCGGCGAACGCCGGTGCGAGCACCGTGCGCAGCCAGGTCTGGCCGGTCTTGCCGTCCTGCCCGGCGACCGGCACACCCGCCTCGGCGGCCAGCGCCTGCAGCGCGGGCAGGCCCATCCCGGCGGACGGCGTGAAGCCGGCGTAGGCGGCGCCCGCCAGCACCGCGCCGTACGCCGCGACCGACGAGGGCGGCAGCACGACCCGCCCGGGCTCGCGGACCGCGGCGGCCAGCGCGGCCGGGTCGTCGTGCGCCGCGCTCGGGTGCGCGGGCGGCTCGGTGGACGACACGTCGACGACCACCACGCGGGCGAGCCCGTGCCGCGCGGCGAAGGCCGTGATGTCCTCCGCCAGGCGCTCGGCCACCTGCTGCTGCGAACCGCCGGGCACCAGCGGGCCGCGGTGTCCCGGCCGCACCTCGGCGTCCGCGACGTCGAGGGCGTGCGCGGTCGCGGCGAGCAGCGGCGCGGGGATCATCCCGGCGTCGACCAGCGCCTCCGCGCGCTTGGCGAGCGAGACGTCGCTGACGTCGTGCCCGCCGACGACGAGGTCGCCCCAGCCGGGCAGCGGCAGACCCGCGAACGCGGGCGACGCCGTCACGCAGCCGGCCGCGCCCGCGTGGCCGGCGGCCAGCGCCACGAGGCCGAGCGCGGCGGTGGTGCCCACCGACCCGCGCGCGCCGACGAGCCACAGGCCGGTGCGCGCGCGGGCGTCGGCGGTCACGCCTCGTCCTTGGTGGAGAACGCGGCGTCGAAGGCGGCCTCGGGCGCGTCGAACGCCAGGCCGCGGACGAACGCCAGCGCCTCGGGCGCCCCGCGGAACCGCTCCATGCCCGCGTCCTCCCACTCGACCGAGATCGGGCCGGTGTAGCCGATGCTGTTGAGCGTCCGGAACGCGTCCTCCCACGGGACGTCGCCGTGGCCCGTCGAGATGAAGTCCCAGCCGCGGCGCGGGTCCGCCCACGGCAGGTGCGAGCCGAGCCGCCCGTTGCGGCCGTTGCCCATCCGCTTCTTCGTGTCCTTGCAGTCGACGTGGTAGATCCGGTCCCGGAAGTCCCAGAGGAACGCGACCGGGTCGACGTCCTGCCACACCATGTGGCTCGGGTCCCAGTTGAGGCCGAACGCCTCGCGGTGCCCGATCGCCTCGAGGGTCCGGACGGTCGTCCAGTAGTCGTAGGCGATCTCGCTCGGGTGCACCTCGTGCGCGAACCGCACGCCGACCTCGTCGAACACGTCGAGGATCGGGTTCCACCGGTCCGCGAAGTCCTGGTAGCCCGCGTCGATGGCGGACGCCGGGACCGGCGGGAACATCGCGACGTACTTCCAGATCGACGACCCGGTGAAGCCGACGACGGTGTCGACGCCGAGCTTCGCCGCGAGCCGGGCGGTGTGCTGCATCTCCTCCGCGGCGCGCTGCCGCACGCCCTCGGGGTCGCCGTCGCCCCACACCCGGGCGGACAGCATGTCCTGGTGCCGGAAGTCGATCGGGTCGTCGCAGACGGCCTGGCCCTTGAGGTGGTTCGAGATGGCCCAGACCTTCAGGCCGTACCGGTCGAGGACCTCGAGCCGGCTCTGCACGTAGGCGTCGTCGTCCCAGCGCCAGGGGTCGAGGTGGTCGCCCCAGCAGGCGATCTCGAGGCCGTCGTAGCCCCACTCCGACGCGCGGCGGGCCACCTCCTCGAACGGCAGGTCGGCCCACTGGCCGGTGAACAGGGTGATCGGGCGGGTCATGGTGCGTCTCCTCGTCGAGAGCTCGGTGGTGCGGGTGGTGCGCCGGCGCGGGGTCGTCACGTCACGTCGTCGCCCCCTGCCGGGCGAGGGCGTCGGCGACGGCCGCGTCGACCGCGCGCTGGTGCCGGACCTTCCGTCGTCTGCCGGCGGCGACCCGCAGGGCGACCAGCGCGACGACCAGGGCGAGCGCGCCGACGGCGGCCCAGGGGACGGCCCACGCGGCCGCGGAGGCGGCGACGGCGGGCACGGCGGGGGCGGCGTCGGTCGCCGCGGCGCCGGGGAGGGCGACGACCTCGCCGCCGAGCGCGACCCGGGCGGAGGTGCGGACGAGCGGCCAGACGCCCTCGACCCGCACGCTGCGCTGCACGGACGCGCCGGGGATCAGCTCCGGCACCTCGACGGCCTCGGCGCGCGCGCGGCCCCAGCCGAACAGGCCGGCGACCTGCACCGCCTCGGTCGGCGCGACCCGCGCGTTGCCGGTGTTGGTGACGGTGAACGAGACCGTCGCGGCGCCCGGGGCGACGGGGTTGCCGCCGGCGTCGTAGTCGACGCGCACGTCGGACAGGGCGAGCGCCGGGGCGAGGTCGCCGGACACCCGCAGGTGGACCCGGGAGCCGAGCCGCCGGTCGACGGAGACGCCCTCGGCGTTCTCGACCAGCAGGCTGGACACGACGCCCGCGGCGTAGTCGCCGGGCTGCGCGTCCTCCGGGACGGTCAGGGTGAACGGCACCTCGACGGCGGCGTCCGGCTGCACGACGATCTCGGGGGTCTCGACCCGGACCCACGCGCCGAGGGCGGTGGACTCCTCCCCCGCCTCCAGCACGTCGAGCGTGCCGTCCGCGGTGAGGAAGCCGTCGGCGGCGTACACGTCGAGGGACAGCGGGGCGTCGCCCTTGTTGGTCACGACGATCGCGTCCGCGAGCGTGCCGCCGGGCGGGAGGGTGTACGCGAAGTTGGGGCGCTCGGCGCCGTGCACGGTGTCCGCGGGTCGCACGCCCCAGGTGACCTGGGTGCTCGGGTCCGGGGCGGCCGGCGCTGCCGGATCGGCGGCCGGCGCTGCGGGGTCCGCGGCCGGGTCGGCGGCCGACGGCACGGCGGCGGGCACGGCGGCGGCGGGCACGGCCGGCACCGGCCCGACGGCCCGCACGGCGACCGCCCGCGCGGCGGCATCGGCGGGCGCGGCCCCGGCGGGCGCGGAGGCACCGAGCCCGAGGGCGGCGGCGGCCAGCAGCGCGGCGAGGGCGGCGGGGACGCGGGACGGGGTCACGGCGGGGCCTCCGGGTCGACGGTGACGACGGGTGCGGGTGGTGCGAGGTGCGGGTGGCGCGTGCTCGGCGCGGGTGGCGCGCGGCGGAGCGGGTGGGTCCGCCCCCGCCCGCCCGGGACGAGGACCGGGCGGGCGGGAGCGGGGACTGCGGGTCCGTCAGCTGAGCGCGGTGAGCGTCAGCGTGGCGGTGTAGGTGCCCTGCGGGGCGTCGAGCGGGAGCTGCAGGTCGAGGTCCGCGCCGACGAGGGACGAGCCGCGGGCGTGCCCGGCCTCGGCCTCGGCGAGCGTGCGGGCGACGGACAGGCCCTCGCCCTCCTCGAACCCGGACGGCACCGCGGGCCCGGCCACGGCGTCGCCGCCGTTCTCGAGCACCTCGGGCGTCCAGCCCAGGTACTTCGACGACAGGGTCTCGCCCCCGGCGACGAAGTCGCTGACCTGCGCGGTGATCGACCACTCCGGGTCGCCCGCGCGGGTGTCCTGCACCCGGACCGGGACGATCTCGCCGGTCGCCCGGTACCGGTCCTCGAGCTCCTCGGCGACGCCGAGGTTCACGAGGCCGGACGAGCCCTCGAGCGACCAGACGAGCTCGCCCGCCCGCTGCTCCGGCACGGTGACCGAGAGCGCCTGGTCGCCCCCGGCGACCTCGCCCGGCGCGTCGCCGGTGTGGTCGCCGTCGACGCCGCCCGCGGTGTTGCCCGGGCCGAACGCCGCGGCCGGGTCGTTCTCCGCGAGGCGGATGGTGCCGAGGACGGTGCTGCCGGCCACCCGCAGGTTCGCGGTGTTGCCGGTGAGCACGAGGTCGCCGCCGATCGTGTTGCCGTAGGTGTCGGCGGCGCCGTCCGCGGTGGCGCCGATCAGCACGTCCCGGCTGGAGCCCGTGACGTGCAGGCTGCCGCCGACGACGGCCCCGGCGACGTTCACGCCCCAGTCGGAGTCGGCGATCTGCACCTCACCGCCGACGCCCGTCTGCAGCAGGTCGACGTACGTCGCCGCCTGCGTGGTCAGGCCGCCGGCGATGTCCGAGCCGGTCACCTCGACGTCGAGCCCGCCGGCCGCCACGCTGCCGCCGACCTCGAGGTCGTTGAGGTACAGGAACCCGACCCGCGAGCCCGCGGTGTAGGCGCTGACGTCGCCGTCGACCCGGGTGCCGTCCAGCAGGACGCCGTACGGGTCGGTGGCGACGACGTCGCCGGTGACGGTGACCGACGTGGCGTCGAGCCAGCCGTCCGCGCCGACGGTGATCGAGCCCTCGACCGTGGCGCCGGCGAGCACGCAGGTCGCGCCGGCCGGGACGACGAGGTCGCCGGTGATGGTCTGGTCCCCCAGGTCGGTGGTGCAGTCGGTCGTCGCCGCCTGCGCCACCGTGCTGCCGAGGGCCACGAGCCCGAACGCGCCCACGAGCGCGGCCGGGACCGAGTAGATCCGCTTCATGTCCGTGTCTCCTTCTCGCTCAGCCGCGCAGGCCGGCGATGGCGTCGTAGCTGCGGTCGGCGTTGCCGAGGGAGTTGAGCGGGTTCGGCGGCACGGCCACCGACGCGGCGTTGTCCTGCTCGTAGAGCCCGAAGTGCTGGCCCCGCGTGCGGAGCTGGGACAGGAACTGCTGGTACGGCAGGTCGCCGGCGCCGAACTCGATGATGTCGTAGCCGTTGGCGCTGGCCTCGTTGGCCTTGCCGTCCTTGAGGTGCAGCAGCGGGTAGCGCCGCGGGTTGCGCAGGATGTAGTCGACCGGCTCGAACCCCGGGTACTTGTGCTGCCCGACGTACGCCCAGTAGATGTCCATCTCCAGGTACACCAGGTCCGGGTCGGTGTTGTCGTAGAACACGTCGTAGAGCCGGACCGACGGGTCGACCGGGTCGAACCGGAACTCGCCGTCGTGGTTGTGCTGGTAGAGCTTCAGGCCGGCGGCCTTGACCTGCTCGCCCCAGCCGTTCCACTCCTCCGCGGCGGCCAGGTACCCCTCCTTCGTGGCGGTCCCGGTCGGCGCGTTGCCGGTGCCGAGGTGCGGCATGCCGAGCGTGTGGGCGATGTCGATCTGGTTGGCCAGGTCGGTGCGCAGCAGCTGGGTGCTGACGTGCGAGCCGACCGCCTTCAGGCCGTTGTCGTCGAGCAGGGTGCGGATCTCCGCCGGGGTGATCGCCCCGACGTTGCCCTGGGTGTAGCCGGCGAACTCCACCTCCGCGTAGCCGATCCGGCCGAGCTCCTCGAACACGGCCCGGAAGCCGAGCGAGCTGACCTTGTCGCGGATCGTGAACAGCTGGATGCCGATCCGGTTGGCCGGGACCAGGCGGGTGCGCCCCGTCGTGGGCGCGGCCGCGGGCGCGAGGCCGGCGGCCGACGCGCCGGAGGCCCCGAGGGCGGTCCCCAGCCCCACGGCCACCGTGGAGGCGCCGAGCGCCTTCATCAGCGACCGCCGGCTCATCGGCCGGGCGGGGATCGAGTCGTGCTGGTGCGTGCTCATGTCTCTCCTTCGAGACGGCCGGGTTCCCGGGCGCGGTCGCGCGTGGCGACCCCGCCCGGGGCCCGGCGCGCGGTCAGCTGCGGACGGTGAGGGTGGTGCTGGTGGTGGAGCCGGAGATGCCGGCCGTGCCGCCGTAGGCGACGTCGACCTTGTAGGTGCCCTCGGGCAGGCGCCCGAGGGAGACGACGCTCGCGCCGGAGGCGTCGAGGGTCCCGGTGAGCGTGGCGACGGTCTGGTTGTTGCGCTTGACCGTGACCGTGACGTCCCCGGCGGCGACGGCGCCGCTGCCCGTGGTCACCTGGACGGTGGCCTTGGCGGCGACGGCGGGCTTGACCGGGTTCGGCGACACCGTGGCGGCGACCGTGGAGGTGGTGCGCGCCACCGTGAGGCGGACGGTGCCGGACGACGGCTTGAACACCTCGCCGCCGACGAAGGACGCGGTCAGCGTGTGGCTGCCGACGCCCAGGGCCGGGTCGAGGGCCACGACGGCGGTGCCGTCCGCGCCCAGGGTGCCGCGGCCGACCTCGGTCTCCCCGAGGGTCAGCACGACCTCGCCGGCGGCGGTGCCCTCGGCCGCGGAGACCGCGACCGTGACCTCGCCCGGCTTGCCGTACGGCACCCGCGCCGCGGCCACGGTGGCCGTGGTGGTGGTGTCGACGGTGGGCTCCTCCGGGGCGTCCAGGTCGATCGTGAACGACACGGAGCCGACCTCGGACACGAGGCCCTGGGTGTCGGTGGCCCGGTACTGCAGGTCGTACGTGCCGCTCTCGGAGAACGTCACGCCGTACTGCTGGTTCGCCGCGAGGTTCGTCCAGGTGGCGCCGCCGTCGCGCGAGTACTGCACGCTCGCCAGCGCCCCGTTGTCCGCGGCCTGCACGGCGAACCGCACCGGCTCGGTGAAGACGCCGCCGGCGCCCGTGGGCGTCGCCGGGGCCAGGGTGTGCGCCACGGTCGGGGCGGCGACGTCGGCGACGCCCGGGCCCACCATGGTGATCGCGTCCACGGCCAGGTCGTCGGCCGAGGTGACGAACAGGTCGCCCGTGCCCTCGGGGGCGTCGAAGGCGATCTCGACGTCCTTCCAGCCGGCGCCCGCCGGGATGGTGGCGGTGGCGAACGGCGCCGCGTCCGCGGCACCCCAGCGGAGCTGGACCTCGCCGCCGCCGTTGGCGCGGACGACCGCGCCGGTGATGCCGCTGAAGCTCACCGGGGTGAACTCGAGGGAGTCGCCGGTGCCGAGGCCGCGGACGGCGTTCCCGGCGAGGGCGGTCTCGTCCGCGTACACCGTGACGCCGGTGCGCGCGGAGTGCTCCGCCTGCTGCTCGCGCGGGTTGAGGCGCAGGGTGGCCTCGCCCGTCGCCGCCGGCAGGCCGTTGGCGCCCGCGTCGCGGTACGTCACCACGACCGCGCCGTAGAGCAGCGCGCCCGGGCCGTGCTCCGGCGAGTCGGGGTTCGTCTTGAACGCGCCCTTGCAGCCGGTGCCCGAGACCTCGGGGTGGGCGTGCTCGTCGTGACCCAGGCCGTAGGTCCAGGAGACGCGGGTGCAGTCGGTGGCCGTGCCGTCCTCGGCGTCCTGCGTCGTCACCTGGAAGGGGACGGCGTCGCCCCAGGTGAAGAAGCCGCCGTTCTCCGGGTACGCCAGCGTGACCTCGGGCGCCTGGTTGCCGACCGAGATCGCCCGCGAGGTCAGCGTGAACTTGCCCTCGGGGTCCGTGACCTTGAGCCGGGCCGTGTAGGCCTTGATCGCGGTGTAGGTGTACTCGGCCTCGACGCCGGTCGCGTCGAACGTGCCGTCGCCGTCGAAGTCCCACTCGTAGGTCAGCGTGCTGCCCTCGGGGTCGCTGGACGCCGAGGCGTCGAACTCGACCGTGAGCGGCGCGCTCGACGAGGACGTCGGCGTGGCGGTGAACGCCGCGCGCGGCGCCTTGTTGCCCTCGGCGTAGGAGATCCGGTGCAGGCCGGCGTCGGGGTTCGCGCGGAAGAAGCCGTCGCCGTAGTCGAGGACGTACATCGACCCGTCCGGGCCGAACTCGATGTCCATCGGGTTGTCGATCGGCGGCCAGCCCTCGGCCGTCATGGCCGCGTTCGGCGTGACGTCCTCGATGTGCGTGACCTCGAACGAGTCCCAGTCGACGGTGAAGGCCGCGATGTAGTCCTGCGAGAACTCGCCGAAGAACGCCTTGCCCTCCCAGTACGCGGGCCACGCGTCCGGGCCGGCGTCGGCGGGCCGGTGGTAGACCGGGCCGCCCATCGGGCCCTGGCCGTTCCCCGTGCCGAAGCTCACCAGCTCGTCCCACGGCTGGTCGCCCGGGTTGTCGCCGTAGTACAGCGTGGCCGGGCGAGCAGGAGGCAGGTTCGTCAGGCCGGTGTTCCAGCGCGAGTCGTTGACCAGGTTCTCCGGGTCGAAGAAGGCGCCCGGCGTCGCGGTGGCGAAGTCCCAGTCGTTGTAGGCCGCGTTGGGTCCGTGCACGAACGGCCAGCCGGAGTTGTGCGGCTCGTCGAGGCCGACGGCGTTCCACTCGACCAGGCCCATGGGCCCGCGGCCCGCGGAGTCCGCGACCGCCTTGGTGGCGTCCGGGCCGTAGTCGCCCCAGGTGAGCGAGTTCGTCTCGGGGTCGACGTCCAGCTTGAACGGGTTGCGGACGCCCATCACGAAGATCTCGGGGCGGGTGTTCTCGGTGCCCTCGGGGAACAGGTTGCCCTCGGGGATCGTGTACGACCCGTCCTCCTCGACGTGGATCCGCAGGATCTTGCCGCGCAGGTCGTTGGTGTTGCCCGCGCCGCGGCGCGCGTCGAACCCGGGGTTCATCCCCGGCGCGTCGTTGTTCGGCGCGAAGCCGTTCGCGCCGGGCGTGCCCGCCGGGGTGTTGTCGCCGGTCGACAGGTACAGGTTGCCCTCGGCGTCCCAGTCGAAGTCGGCGCCCACGTGGCAGCACTGCCCGCGCTGGACCTCGACGTCGAGGATCTGCTGCTCGGACGCCAGGTCGATGCCGTTGCCCGTCCACTGGAACCGGGACAGCCGGTTCACCCCGACCCAGCGGTCCCAGTAGGACTCGTCCTCGCCGGCCGGCAGCGTGTTCGGCGCCGAGCCCGCGGGCGTGTTCCCGGGCGGGGCGTACACGAGGTACACCCAGTTGTTCTCCTCGAAGTCCGGGTCCAGCCCGATCGACTGCAGGCCGTCCTCCGAGTTCGCGTACACGGGGACCGTGTTGGTGATCCGGGTGACGCCGGTGCTCGGGTCGGTGAGCCGGATGTCGCCGTTGCGGGCGGTGTGCAGCACCCGTCCGTCGGGCAGCACCGCCAGGTCGAGCGGCTCGCCCACGTCCTTCGTGAGCGTGGTCTTCTCGTAGTTGCTCCAGTCGAGCGCGGCCTCGGCGCCGGGCTCGGCCCCGTGGTCCACGCCGTCGTGGGCCAGAGCGGGTCCGGCGCCGAGCGCCAGCCCCGTGACGGTGAGCACACCGGTGAGGGTGAAAGCCACCGCCCGACGGCCGCGGTTCGACCGCGGCTGCGTACGATTCATGAGTGATGCAGCTCCTATCGGGATCTCGTCACAGAGGTCGGGCTCCTGCGTCGCTCCCACGGTTCGGGAACCCGGCCTCCTCAGCCGACCGACGTCGTCGTCGGTCGTGGCGCGGTCCCACCTCCTCCCCCTCGAGCGGTGAGCTGATCGTCTGACGGGCACTGCGTGCGGGCGGGTGGCCCGCGGGCCGGGCGGCCCCCGGGGCGGGTCAGCCCAGGGCGACCCACCGGCTGTCGTCGGCCGCGCTGCGCTCGACGGCGTCGAGCACGCGCTGCACGGCGAGACCGTCGGCGAACGACGGCGTCGGGTCCTGCCCGGCCGCGATCGCCCCGACCAGGTCGACGACCTGGTGGGTGAACGCGTGCTCGTAGCCGAGGCCGTGCCCGGCCGGCCACCAGCGGCCGACGTAGGCGTGCTCCGGCTCGGTCACCACGATGCGGCGGAAGCCCGCCACGGCGGCGTCCTCCGTGGCGTCGTGGAAGTGCAGGACGTTCATGTCCTCGAAGTCGAACGACAGCGACCCGCGGTCGCCGTTCACCTCGAGCCGGATCGCGTTCTTGCGGCCGGTCGCGAACCGGGTGGCCTCGAAGACGCCGAGCCCGCCGCCGGACAGCCGGGCCAGGAACACCGCGGCGTCGTCGACCGTCACCGGGCCGCGCGCGGCGCCCGGGTCGCCGGTGCCGTGCAGGCCCGCGAACTCCGCGGCGACCGGGCGCTCGTGCACGAACGTCTCCATCAGCCCGGAGACGCCGGTCAGCCGCTCGCCGGTGATGAACTGCGCGAGGTCGACGGCGTGCGAGCCGATGTCGCCCAGGGCGCCCGAGCCGGCCTGCTGCTTGTCCAGGCGCCACGACAGCGGCGCCTCGGGGTCGGCGAGCCAGTCCTGCAGGTACTGCACGCGCACGTGCCGCACCGCGCCGATCCGGCCGTCCGCGACGAGCTGCCGCGCGAGCTGCACGGCCGGCACCCGCCGGTACGTGTAGCCGACCATCGACCGCACGCCCCGGGCGGCGGCCGCCTCGGCCGCGGCGACCATCGCCTCGGCCTCCTCGATCGTGTTGGCGAGCGGCTTCTCGCACAGCACGTGCTTGCCCGCCTCCAGCGCCGCGATCGCGATCTCGGCGTGCGTGCGGCCCGGGGTGCAGACGTCGACCAGGTCGACGTCGTCCCGCGCCACGAGCTCCTGCCACGACGAGGCCGTGTCCTGCCAGCCCAGCCGGTCGGCCGCCGACTTCACGGCCACGGCGTCCCGGCCGCCCAGCACCCGCATCTCGGGGTGCAGCGGCAGGTCGAAGAACCGCGGGGCGGTGCGCCACGCCTGCGAGTGCGCGGCGCCCATGAAGGCGTACCCCACCATGCCGACGCCCAGCGGCGCCGCCGTCGTCCCGTCCATCACGAGACCTCCCTCGGGTGCGGACCCCGGGGCCGGCCGGCGGCCGGCCCCGGGGTGGTCGCGATCAGGACTCGAACGCCGAGTCGATGTACTGGTCGACGTTGTCCGCGGTCACGACGGGCGCGTACAGCTGGACGGTGCGCGGCACGCTGGACGACGCCAGGTCGCTGAGCGACTTCTCGTGCGCCACGAGGCGGGCCAGCTTGATGCCGTCGGCCGCCTGCGTCGACGGGTAGATGACGGTCGCCTCGACGACGGACGCGTCGTCCTGGATCTCCCGCATCATGTTCGCCGAGCCGGCGCCGCCGACCAGGAAGAACTCGTCGCGGCCGGCGTTCTCGATCGCGGCCAGGACGCCGACGCCCTGGTCGTCGTCGTGGTTCCAGATGGCGTCGATCTGCGGGGCGGCCTGCAGCAGGTTCGCCGCCGCCTGCTCGCCGCCCTGGACCGTGAAGTCCGCGGCGACGCGGTTGTCGACGTCGAGGCCGCAGTCGTCGAGCGCGTCCGCGAAGCCCTGGCTGCGGTCCTGGGTCAGCGGCAGCGAGTCGATGCCGGCGATCTCGGCGACCACGGCGTCCGGGTTGTCGCCCAGCTGCTCGCAGACGTACGTGCCGGCCGAGACGCCCATGCCGTAGTTGTCGCCGAGCACGGTGGCGCGGGAGGCGAACGGGCTGGAGAACTCGCGGTCGACGTTGATGACCGGGATGCCGGCCTCCATCGCCTGGGTCGCGACGTCGGTCAGCGCGCCGCCGTCGAACGGCAGCAGCACGATCGCGTCGACGCCGTCGTTGATGAAGCCCTCGATCTGGCTGATCTGCACGTTGACGTCGTTCGTGCCCTCGGCGACCCGGAGCTCGACGTCCTCGTACTTCTCGGCCTCGGCCTGGGCGGCGGTGGTGATCGCGCCCATCCAGCCGTGGTCGGCAGCGGGGGCCGAGAAGCCGATGACGACCGTCTCGCCGGCCTCGTCGTTGTCGGACACGGCGACCGGGGCGGCCTCCGCGCCGCCCTCGTCCTCCTCGGCCGGGGCGTTGGAGGTGCAGGCCGCGAGGAACGCGACGGACAGCACGGCGACCGGCGCGAGGGCGCGGCCGCGGCGGCGCGTGGTGCGGGTGGTGGACATGGGATCTCCTTCGACGATGTCCGGGGGTCGTGCGGGCAGGGTGGGGCGTGCGGGCGGGGATCCCGGCCGCGGGGGTGGTGGTGCGCGGGGGTGGTGGTGCGCGGGGGTGCGGGGGTCGTGGACCGGCGCTAGGTGCGCGCGGTGCGCGACGTGAAGCGCTGCTGCAGCAGGACGGCGACGACGATGATCGCGCCCTTGGCGATCTGCTGGACCGACGAGTCGAGGTTGTTCTGCACGAACAGGTTGGTGAGCGTCGCGAAGATGAGGACGCCGAGCACGGTGCCCACGATCGTGCCGCGGCCGCCGGACAGCAGCGTCCCGCCGACGACGACCGCGGCGATCGCGTCCAGCTCGTAGAGCAGGCCGTTGGTCGACGAGCCGGCGCCGGTGCGGCCCAGCATCATGACCGCGGCGATGCCGGCGGCGAGCCCGGCGAGCGCGTACAGGTACATCGTGTGCCGCTTGACGGCGATGCCGGCCAGCCGGGCCGCCTCGGGGTTGCCGCCCACCGCGACGGTGCGACGGCCGAACGTGGTGCGGTTGAGCAGGAACCAGCCGGCCACCGCGACGACGGCGAAGATCCACACGATCTTCGGCACGCCCAGCAGGTCGCCCCGCAACGTGTCCTGGAAGGACTGCACGTTCACCAGCTGCGTCCGCCGCTGCGCGATGAGCTCCGCGAGGCCGCGGGCGGCCACGAGCATCGCCAGCGTCGCGATGAACGCGACCACCCGGCCGTAGGCGATGAGGACGCCGTTCACCACGCCGGCGGCCGTGCCGACCGCCAGCGCGCAGAGCACCATGACGATCCAGCCGTACTGGTCGGCCATGGTCTGCGTCGCCACCGTGGTGGCCCAGACCGACGCGAGGCCGAGCACCGACCCGACCGACAGGTCGATGCCGCCCGCGGTGATCACGAAGGTCATGCCGATGCTCAGCACGCCGATGATCGACGCCAGGCTGAGGATGACCAGCATGTTGTCGATGCTGGCGAACCGGCTGCCCGCGGTGACGTAGCCGACGACGCAGATCGCCGCGAGGGCGACGACGAGGCCGAGGATGCGGGCGGAGCCGCCGCCCGCGCCACCGCGGCGGCTTCCGGTCCCGCGGGCGACGCGCTCCACCCGGGCGGACTCGTCCGCGGCGGGCGGGACGGGGGTGGCGCCGGCCGAGCCGGGGGCGCTGGTCGGGCCCGCGGGGGCGCCGGGCGTGCCCGGGGGCGGGGCGGAGAGCTGGTGCTCGCTCACGCGGCACTTCCTTCCATGACGAGGTCGAGCACGGCGTGCTCGTCGATGGCGGTGGCGGGGCCCTCGTGGACGACCCGGCCTTCGGACACGACCAGCACCCGGTCCGACAGACCGAGCACCTCGGGGATCTCGCTGGACACGACGACGACGGCGGCGCCCTCGTCGGCGAGCCGGCGGACCAGCGCGTAGATCTCGGCGCGGGCGCCGACGTCCACGCCGCGGGTCGGCTCGTCCAGCAGCAGCACGCGGCAGCCGTGCACCAGCCAGCGGGCGAGCATCGCCTTCTGCTGGTTGCCGCCGGACAGGGTGCGGATGGCGCGGTCGACGCCGGTGGGCCGCAGGTCGAGCGCCTCGGCCTGCTCCTGCGCGGTGCGGCGCTCGGACCGCTCGTCGAGCAGGCCGCCCTTGGCGAACCGGCCGAACGTCGACAGCGTGATGTTGCGGTACACGGGCTCGTCGAGCAGCAGGCCCTGGGCCTTGCGCTCCTCGGGCGCCAGCCCGATGCCGGCGCGCACGGCGGCGGTGACATCGCCGGCGCGCAGCCGCTTCCCGGCGACCTCGACTGTGCCGGCGCTCGCGCGGCGGGCGCCGTAGATCGTCTCGAGGATCTCGGAGCGGCCCGAGCCGACGAGTCCGGCGAGCCCCACGATCTCCCCGGCGCGGACCCGCAGCGACACGTCCTGGAACTCGCCGCGGAGGGCCAGGCCCTGCACGTCGAGCACCACCGGCGCGTCGGCGGCGAGCTCGGTGCTCGGGGGGAACACGTACTCGACGTTCCGGCCGGTCATCAGGCGGATGAGCTCGCTCGTCGGGGTGTCCCGGGCCGGCAGGTCGCGGGCGACGGTGCGGCCGTCCTTCAGCACCGTGATCCGGTCGCCGATCGCGCGGATCTCCTCCATCCGGTGCGAGATGTAGACGATCGCGACGCCCGCCGCCGTGAGCTGGTGCACCACGCGGAACAGGTTCTCCACCTCGTCCGAGTCCAGGACCGCGGACGGCTCGTCCATGACGATGACCCGGGCGTCGTGCGACAGCGCGCGGGCCATCGACACGATCTGCTGCGCCGCGGCGGGCAGCGAGCCGACCTCGCGGCCCGGCGCGATCTCGGGGTGGCCGAGCCGCGCCATGATCTCCTTGGTGCGCCGGTGCGCCTCGCGGCGGCGGGACACCCCGCCGGTCGCCAGCTCGTGGCCCAGGTAGACGTTCTCGGCGACGGTGAGGCCGCCGACCACGTCGAGCTCCTGGTACATCGTCGCGACGCCGAGCTTGAGGGCGGCGACCGGGTTCGTGATCGTGACGGGCTCGCCGTCCACGAGCACCTGGCCCTCGGTGGGCTGGTGGGCTCCGGCGAGCACCTTGATGAGCGTCGACTTGCCCGCCCCGTTCTGCCCGAGCAGGCAGTGCACCTCCCCCGGCAGGACGTCGAGGTCGACGCCGTCCAGGGCGCGGGCTCCGGGGAACTGCTTGACGATGCCCCGCATCTGCAGCAGAGGCCGGTTCGGTGGGTCCACGGTGACCATGTGAGGAACCTATGCAGGACTTTCGTCACGGGTCAAGCAAAAGTTGATCCGGGTTTGTCCGAGTTATCCAACCGTGACCGACACAAGTGACCAGGCTTTCTGGTTCACTAGGCGCCATGCAGGACGTCGTGAAGCTCACCCCGCGGCACTCCGGCGCGGGCGAGCTGTTCCAGCTGCTCCGCGACGGCCGACCGCGCACCCGTGCCGACCTGGCCGCCGCCACGGGCCAGGCGCGGTCCACCATCACCGCCCGCGTCGACCAGCTGATGTCCGCCGGGCTCATCGCGCCCGCCGGCGAGGCGTCCTCCACCGGCGGCCGACCGCCCACCACCTTCGCGTTCCAGCCCAGCGCCCGCGTCGTCCTCGCCGTCGACCTCGGCGCGACCCACGCCCGGCTCGCCGTCACCGACCTCGCGTCCGTCGTGCTCGCCGAGGGCGAGGCCCCGATCGCGATCGCCGACGGTCCCGACGCCGTCCTGCGCTGGGTCGCCGAGCACGGGCGCAAGCTCGTCGCCGAGGCCGGCCGCTCGCTCGGCGACCTCGTGTCCGTCGGCGTCGGCCTGCCCGGACCCGTCGAGCACGCCACCGGCCGGCCGATCAACCCGCCGATCATGCCGACCTGGGACGACGCCGACGTGCGAGGCCTGCTGTCCGCCGAGCTCGGCGGCGCCGACGTGCTCGTCGACAACGACGTCAACCTCATGGCGCTCGGGGAGCACCGCTCCGCCTTCCCCGACGTCGACGACATGCTGTTCGTCAAGGTCGCCACCGGCATCGGGTCCGGCATCATCTCCGACGGCCGGCTCCGCCGCGGCGCGCAGGGCGCGGCCGGCGACATCGGGCACATCGCCGTCCCGGGGGCGGAGGACGTGCCCTGCCGCTGCGGCAACCTCGGCTGCCTCGAGGCCGTCGCGTCCGGGCGGGCGCTCGCCGAGGAGCTGCGCCGCGAGGGGCTGGACGCCGCGGACGGCGCGGACGTCGTCGCGCTCGTGCGCGCCGGCGACCTCGCCGCGGGCCGCGCCGTGCGGCAGGCCGGGCGCGAGCTCGGCGGCGTGCTCGCCGCGTGCGTCAGCCTGCTCAACCCGTCGCTGGTCGTCATCGGCGGCGTCGTCGCGGAGGCCGGGGAGCACCTCATCGCCGGGATCCGGGAGGTCGTGTACGCGCGGTCGCTGCCGCTCGCGACGCAGCACCTGCGGATCGTCACCTCGCAGGCGCGGTCGGAGGTCGGGATCCTCGGGGCGTCGGCGATGGCGGTGGACCACGTGCTGTCGCCGGTGGCGATCGACGCGCTGCTGGAGGCGCGGATCGCGTAGGGCGGTCCTCCCCCGGCGCCGGCGCGCTCGGACCGGGCCGCGGCCGGCGCCGGGCAGGCGCCGAGTCCTCCACAGGCGCCGCCGTGCGCGTCGTCCCCAGGCGGGGCGCACCGAGGCGCGGACGGGTGGGACGCGCTGCCTAGGGTCGCGGGCATGCCTCCGGTCTTCCACGACGACCCGCAGCACCCGTCGCTCCGCGCCTTCGTCCGCGACGAGTCCCAGGTGACGCGCCCTCCGCTGTGGACGCTGCCCGTCGGGCGCGTGCTCATGAGCCGGGCCGTCGAGGTCCACCGGTGCGCACGGTCGGTGGACGACCTGCTCGCGGCCTGGGCGGCTTACCGGCGGCTCTGCGCGCCGGTGCGCCGTGCCGGGCCCGGCCGGCACGCGGCGTCAGGCGCTCCGCCGCCCCGTCGGGCTGCCGAGGGGGTGCGTCGTGCCTGAGACGTGGGCCAAGGCCGCCGTCGTGCTCACGCTGGTCGTGCCGGGCTTCGTGTACCGAGCGTCCTGGCAGTCCGTGGCGGGACCGGATCCGGCGCGGCCCGACTTCGGCACCCGGGTGCTGCACGCGATCGTGGCGACCGCGACGTTCGCCGGCGTGTACGGGACGGTCCTGGGACCCGCCCTCCTGGCGGTGGCACGCGACCCCGAGCTCGCCGTCGAGGGCGCCCGCACTGCCGCGGTGGCGTTCCTCCTGCTCGCGATCGGCATCCCGTGGGCCGCCGCGCGCATCTGCCTCGCACTCGCACGCAGCCGGCCGTACCGCCGGCTCGTCGCGCGCTCGCTCACCGCACTCCGCCTGCACCCTCCCCGCCCCGCGCCCAGCGCGTGGGACTACGCGTTCCGGCGTGTCCGGAGCGGGTGGGTGCGCGTCAGGTTCTCCGACGGGCAGTGGCTCGGCGGCTGTTACGGGGACCACTCGTTCGTCAGCGCGTACCCGGACCCGCAGGAGCTGTACGTGGAGGAGGGCTGGGTCGTCCGCGCCGACGGCAGCTTCACCGACCGGCTGCACTCGCCCGGCGGCATGCTGATCGACTGCACCGCTGCGATCGCCATCGACTTCGTCCCCGCCGACCGGGATACTCGGGGCGGGGCCCACGACGACACGAACGGTGAACTCTGATGCGCCTGCGCAAGCGTCGACGCGCCGCACTGCCCCTCGACTGGGTGCCTCCGCGCGAGGGGTACTACCGGGGCCTCGGCCCGAACGGCGAAGCCGTCAAGAGGACCGGCCCGCCGCCGCCGATGCCGCCGACGGAGGAGGGCATCCGCCGCCTGGAGCGCATCGAGCAAGCGGCACGCGACCGGGCAGCCGCGGGTGCCCGTGAACCCGCGACCTGATCGCCACCACCACGCGCCGTCAGACGGGTGCGAGCTCTGTACCGACCAGCACCGCGTCGCACACCGCGACCAGCCGCGCGCGCAGCGCCTGCGACGCCTCCGCGAACGCGCGCTGCCGGCGGACGTACTCCGCCTTGCCCTCGGTCGTCTCGATCGCGATCGGGTCCAGGCCGTAGGACGACACGTCGTACGGCGACGCCTGCATGTCGACCGTCCGGATCTCGCGGGCCAGCGCGAACGCGTCCAGCAGCAGCTCGCCCGGCACGGCGGGGCCGAGCTTGAGCGCCCACTTGTACAGGTCCATGTTCCTGGGTGCAGGCAAGTTGTCGAGCCCATCGTCGTCACCACGAGCCATGCCTCGCCGTCAACCCTCCACCCACCAATGCATGTTCGCTTGGAGTACCGACGGTGACACACCAATCTTTCCCGCAATCCATAGCCGCACAACTAGCCAATTCTTACGCAGAGTCGAGAGCATCAAGTCAACATCGGGCAAGTCCCGGTTTGCATGCTTTACACCGTTGTAAGCGTCCGCCGACTCCTTCACCCAGACATCTGTATCGAACCTCAAAGTAACGGGGACTTCATCGAGGACGCGCTGCACGCGCTCGCGATAGGATTCGTTACGAGCAGCACTCTTTCCGAGGCCTCCGTCGAGAGCCAGCTGATAACCGAGTGCCTCGAAACAAATGCTCGATTCGATCAGCCCGGTCTCCAGTGCGGAGCGAGGGTGATCGAAATGGGACAGCAATGCATTCAAACCGCGAGCGAAGTGCCTGCGGAGTCGAGCCCACCTCCGAAAGCCCTCCGACCCGATGTCATCGAACTCAAATAGAAACCTCTGGCGCGCGCGCTGCTCGTAACTCCGCACCGCGTAGGTCCTAACACTGGACCACTTGTCGCCTCGATGACCACCGGCGGCATCGCGCTCAGGGTCGTCTTCACGCAAGACCCATTGACTTGAGTAGCCGAATGGGCTCCACGCCGCTACATCAAGGAGGTCGCGCACAGCGTTATGCGCACTCAAGTGATCCAACCACGAGCGTGCCGCTTTGACCCTGGTCTCGACCAGCACGGTCTCCCGGATCTCAGTCGTATCTGTTGCGCTGGATCTTTCGACACGATAATTCGGGCGCAGCACCAAGTTCATCGAGCGCGAGAGATTGACGGGCATCGGAGACTCGAGATGGAGGTCTACAGCCTTAAGCCTGCCATGTTCATCTGAACGGTAGTTTCGTTCGATGCTGGAGATTCCGACCCATTCGCTCAGGCCAGGCAATTGCGACCGAAGGCCATTGATTGTGTCATATTTCATCGACTTCGCCCCAAGGACAGCGAACTGGGCGCGAACGACTCCCTGGCCGAAGCCGGAGAACATCTGGTCTCGCATCCCAGCGCTGCGGCATCCAACCAACACAACAGTGCCGTACACATCTCGGAACATCAGTTGCTCGGGCACTTCGTAAGAGTAGCGGCTTCGATCGAGGTCGTCGCCGAACTGAACACCAGGCCCATGGAACCAGCGTGCGTAATGGCCAGGCGCACCATTGGTGATCCACGGTACTGTGAGCGTGATCTGTTCCCCGGAATCCTGCAATAGGGTGGAAGTGTCCGGCGTGGTCGGATCCCCATCGAAGAACCAGCCGATACGGGGCACTCCAGGCGTCAGGTCGTTCGTCACCGGGCCAGTGTCACGTGAGGCAGCCGATTCTGCTAGGGCCAACCGGGTCGACTCTTAGCCATTCCATCACACCCTTGAGGCGCAACCACCGGACCTCGAGGGGTCAAGCCCTGACACCTCACGCAAGCAAGAGTCGCCAACGCACCAGTACCGCTCGAGTCTGGGACTACCCGACCCCCTTCTCCCATTGGTGCCTGATGACTTCAAGAAGCTCTCGGACGTTCGCTGCGCTCTGCTCGTAGGCGGCAGCCTCGCCGGCCGAAGGCTGGTTCCGGCCATGCGCGACATCGTTCCGAAGCTTGGACAGCTCTCGGACCGCACCGGCAAGAGACTCGGGGACGATCCCCATGATGGCGAGGCGCGCGATCATGCCGGTCGGCGCGACGAAACGCCGCCTATCTTCTTCCAGATTGACAGCCCGAAACAGCTTAGCGATATCGTCGCTCAGTAGTTCCCAGCTTCGGATCACTAAGCCTGACGGGTCGGCCCAGACGCCCCTTGAGTCGACCAGCCTGCTGAGCATCTCCTGGATGATTGACCGATCGGACTCCCCTTCTGCCAGAAGGCGCAAATTCGGATCGGAAAGATTCTCGGGTGCCGTGGACGGCGCCCTGTATCCCGTCGGCGTGTTGGGCGGATGGCGGGGAACCGCGCGCTCGGTCGCCGATTCACTCGCCGGTGTATCGTCACGCGCAGACGGTTGCTCTCGTGGCGGCGAGACATCTCGAGGGAGCTCAGAGATAGCCTGGTCCAGTTTGGACTCTGCGAACTGCACCCCGTCTCCGAACTCGAGCTCGACGCCCGCAGCCTTGCCCTTGGTGATCCGGGACATGAGCTGGCGCAACGGCCTGCGAAGAAGAACCACGAGGAACACCGTCGCCGCTGGCCACGCCAGCGCCTGCACCAGCTCGGCCACAAACTCGTACCTGTCCACGCATCAGACGCTAGCGGCTACCGCCTTCAGGAAGGACCAGGTCACAGAGCTTGACGAGGCGTGCCCGGAGCACATTCGACCGAACGGCGTAGTCGCGCTGCCGTCGGACGTACTCCTGCTTGCCCTCGGCCGTCTCGATCTTGATGGACTCGAGGCCGTATGAGCTGACGTCGTAGGGAGACGCCTGCATATCGGTGTAGCGGATCTCGAGCGACAGCTCGAAGGAGTCGAGGAGCAGCTCGCCGGGGACGAGCGGGCCGAGCTTCAAGGCCCACTTGTAGCAGTCCATCGCCGCATGGAGGCAGCCGGGCTGCTCGTAGTGGATCTGCGTCTCCCGTGTCAGCGGTAATGAGTCACCTGCAGGTTCGGAGTGTGCAGCCTGCTTGAGCATGTCCATGTTCGCGTGCAGGCAGCCCGGCTGCTCCATCGCGACCTGGCTCTCGCGGGTGGGCTGCAGCGTGTTCCGCGGGACCGCGTCGGGCGTGAAGAACCGGAACGCGTCGATGTGGGTGCACCGGATGCGGTGCCGCTCGACGACCGCGTCGGTGCCCGCGCCTCCGAGCCGCAGCGGCAGGGGGTGCCGGTGCTCGCCGTCGCCCTCGCGGTAGACCATCGCCCACTCGTGCAGCCCGAAGCAGCCCGTCGCGGCAGGGCGGGCCGCGGTGGCGGACAGCAGGGCGCGCACGTAGCGCACGGTGTCGCCGCGGTCGGCCAGGAACGCCGGGACGTCGAGCGCCACCGTGCCGTCCAAGTCCGCGCGGTACCAGCGCCACGCCGCGTGCGGAGCATCGGCCGCGCCGGCGAGCGCGGCGCCCGCGCCCGGGTGCCACCGGCGGAGCTGGGCGGGCTTGGCCGGGTAGTACTCGAACAGGAAGTCCTCGATCGCGTGGCGCTCGCCGCCGCGCGCGCGGCGGTCGCGGTGCCCGGCGGTCAGGTCGTCGGCGCGGGCGGCGTGCGCCGTCGCGCGGGCGCGCCAGGTGGCAGGGTCGAGCAGGGCCGGGGCGAGGTGGTCGCCGGCGGGCGATGCGCCGACTGCGGCCGGCCCGGGGAGCTGGGCGTCCGTCGCCGGTCCGTCCGCGCCCGACCGCCC
>NZ_BONO01000025.1 GCF_016862755.1 Cellulomonas pakistanensis
TCAGCAGGTCGCGCAGGTCGTCGGCGGTCAGCGCGGTGCCGAACAGGTCGCCGTCGTCCAGCACCGCGTCGACCAGGGCGGCCTTGCGCGCCTGCAGGGCGACCACCTTCTCCTCGATCGTGCCCTCCGCGATCAGCCGGTAGACCATCACCGGCCGGTCCTGCCCGATCCGGTGCGCCCGGTCGACCGCCTGCTGCTCGGCCGCCGGGTTCCACCACGGGTCGAGCAGGAACACGTAGTCGGCCTCGGTGAGGTTCAGCCCGGTGCCGCCGGCCTTGAGGCTGAGCAGGAACACCGGGGCGTCGCCGGTGCGGAACTCCTCGACGACCTCGCCGCGGCGCGTCGTCGACCCGTCGAGGTAGACGTACGCGATCCCGGCCGCGTCCAGGCGGTCCGCCGCACGGGACAGGTACGACGTGAACTGGCTGAACACCAGTGCGCGGTGCCCCTCCGCGGCGACGTCCGCCAGCTGCTCCAGCAGGGCGTCGAGCTTCGCCGACGGCGTGCCGGCGAGCGCCGGGTCGATGAGCGAGGCGTCGAGCGCGAGCATCCGCAGCAGGGTCAGCGAGCGGTAGACGATGAACCGCTGCCGGTCCAGGTCCTCGATCAGGCCGAGCACCTTCTGCCGCTCGCGCTGCAGGTACCGGTCGTAGACCTCGCGGTGCGCGGGGTCGAGGTCGACCGTGAGCGTCTGCTCCTGCTTCTCGGGGAGGTCGGCGGCGACCAGGTCTTTGGTGCGCCGCAGCAGGAACGGGCGGATCCGGCGGCGCAGCCGCTCCAGGCGCCCGGCGCGCAGCCGCGCGGCCGACTCCGGCAGGTCCCCGGCGCCCGGGCCGGATGCGATGCCGGCGTGCGCGTCCTCGATCGGCCGCACGTACTGCAGCGCGAACGCCGCGGCCGGCGGAAGCAGGCCCGGCGCGACCAGGTCGAGCAGGGCGTGCAGCTCGGTCAGCGAGTTCTCGACCGGCGTGCCGGTGAGGGCGACGGCGAACGGCACGTCGAGGTCCTTCGCGGCCCGGTGCACGCGGGCGGCCGGGTTCTTCACCTGCTGCGCCTCGTCGAGCACGAGGCCCGCCCAGCCGACGGCGCGGTAGGCGTCGGCGTCCAGGCGGAGCAGGGCGTACGACGTGACGACGACGTCGGCGCCGGCGGCGACGTCGGCGAGCGGCGTGGTGCGCGCGCCCTCGGTCGCCTCGACCCGGCGCACGGTCAGGTCCGGGGTGAACCGGGCGGCCTCGGCGACCCAGTTCGGCGTGACGGAGGTCGGGGCGACGACGAGGAAGGGGCGGCGGTCCTCCGGCGGGCCGTCGGCCGGGCGCTCCTCGACGGCGTGCTGCAGCAGCGCGAGGGTCTGCAGCGTCTTGCCGAGGCCCATGTCGTCGGCCAGGATCCCGCCCAGCCGGTGCCGCCACAGGAACGCCAGCCAGGCGAACCCCTCGGCCTGGTACGGCCGGAGGTCGGCGCGCAGGCCCCGGGGCACCGGGACGGCGACGGGCCCGTCGCCCGCGGCCTCGGCGAGCAGCCCGCGCCACGCGTCCGGCGCCTCCGCCTCGTCGGCCAGCTCCGCCAGGTCGGCCCACAGGCTCGTCTGGTGCCGGCTGACGCGCAGCCCGGTCTCCCACTCGGCGAGCTCGCGCGCCTCGGCGACCAGCGCGGCGAGCGGCTCGAGCGCCGGGTGGTCGAGCGACAGGTAGGTGTGGTCGACCAGCCGCAGGCGTCGTCGGCCCTTCGCGAGCGCCGTGAACAGGGGCCCGAACGGCACGGTGCGGCCGGCGATGGTCACGGTGACGCCGAGGTCGAACCAGTCGGTGCGGTCGCTCTGCTGCGCGGTGACGGCGAGGACCGGGGCGTCGTGCAGCACGCGGTAGTCCGGGGCGGTGCCGACCGTGTCGACGCGCACGCCGGGCAGGGCGGCGATCCGGGGGAGCGCGGCGGTGGCGAAGTCGGCCGCGTCGGCGTCGCGCAGCGTGGTGGGGTCGGGCAGCGGCGGGTGCGGTCCGGGCGCGTCCTCCGCCGCGGGCGGCCAGCCGCCCGGCACGAGCTCGGCGGGCACCAGGTCGCGCGGGTCGGGCGCCGGCGCCGAGCGCGCGGTCCCGTCCCAGCACCAGGCCAGGTCGACGACCCGGGTCGGCAGGTACCGCACGGTCAGCACCAGCGTCGGCGGGGCGGGCGGCGGCACGACCACCGACCCGTCGGCGCTCGCGACGTCGAGCCCGGCGCGCAGGGCGGGCAGCCGCTCGCGGAGGAAGCCGTCGGCCTGGTCGGCGGGCACCACGACGCCGGCCCGGAGCGCGTCGGCCACCGTGCGCCCGCCGGGCGCGCCGCCGAGCAGCGCGAGCTGCTGCGGCCCCAGCGGTTCCGGCGTCGGTGCGAGCAGCACGCGCCGCGGGTGCGCCGGGTCGACGACGTAGACGCCGTGGTCCCCGATCGCGTGCGCGTGCTCGACCGGGTGCTCCTCGCCGTCGACCGTCAGGTGCGCGGCGACCCGCAGCCCGGCGGGGTCGCGGGCGACGTCCAGGCCGAGCCGCGCGGCCGCGCCGCGCCGGACCTCCGCCCCCGCGCCGGAGCCGACCAGCGGGATGCCGAGGTCGCGCGCCTGGTCCAGCAGGTCCCACAGGACGGGGTTGACGAACTCGTCGAGGTACACCCACGCGGCGTCCTGGCCGGGCACGGGCGCCTCCGCGGCGCGGTGCAGCGCCCCGACCTGGCAGAACCAGCGGTGCTGCTCCGGGTCCAGGTCGAGCCGGGCGCGCAGGTGCGGGATGTTCGCCCACGTGACGCTGCCGCGGGTCCAGCCGCGGTCGGACCGGGTCACCGGCCGGACGCCGAGGCGGTAGCCGGCCGTCGTCGGGTCCGGGGGCTCGCCCGGAGCCCGGGGGACCGCGGTGCGGGAGACGGGGCCGTTCCAGCGCTCGCGGGTGCGCGGGGTCAGCTCGCGGAGCTCGACCTGCAGCGCGGCCCGCGGGGCGCGCCGGGCGGGTGCGTCGGCGCCCCAGGCGAGCAGGCCGTCGAGCACCTCGCGCCAGTCGCCGGCGTCGGCGGGGCCGCCGGGGTGGCTCGGCCCGCTCGGCCCGCCGGCCCCGCCGGCCGGCCCCACGGGGTCGGCGGCGGACGGAGCGGCGGGCACGCGCCCGATCGTGCCACAGCCCCCCGACAGCCCCCGACCGCGCGCGCACCACGCCGCCCACCACGCCGCCCACCGCGCCGGCCGCCGCGCCGGCCGCCGCGCCGAGAGAGCATCCGACACGTCGAGAGAGCATCCACTGGATGCTCTCTCGACGTGTCGCGTACTCGTTCGCCGACGCGGACCGGTCTCGCCGGGCGCCCGCGCCGGGCGCCGCGCGCCGCGCGCCGCGCGCCGGGCGCCGCGCGCCACCGCCGGGCGCGCCCGCGCAGCAGCGCGCCCGGGGCCGTCAGGGGTGGCCCCGGGCGCGCGCGGTGACGGTCAGGCCGGCTCGACCTCCGCCAGCACCGCCGTCAGCTCCTCCCGGGTGGTCGCGTCGAGCACCCGCTGCGCGCGGTCGCCGTCGCTGAACACCAGGGCGATCCGGGACAGCAGCGACAGGTGCTCGTCGCCGACGCCCGCGATGCCGACCACCACCCGGACGGGGTTGCCGTCCCAGTCGACCGGCTGCTCGTACCGCACCAGGCAGACGGCGGACCGGTGGATCGCGCCCTTCGCCTCGTTCGTGCCGTGCGGGATGGCCAGCTGGCTGCCCATGTACGTGGAGATGGTCTGCTCGCGCTCGAACATCGCGTCCACGTACCCGGGGTCGACCGCCCCCGACCCGACCAGCAGCGCGCCGGCCTCGCGGATGGCGTCCTCCTTGGTCCGCGCGGTCCCCGCGGGGACGATCAGGTCCGCGCTCAGCAGCTCTGTCACGACGTGCTCCTCTCCGCCTGCGCCTGGGCCTCGCGGACGACGTCGTCGTACACGGGGCTGGACAGGAAGTTGTCGACCGACACGTGCCGCGCGCTGGGGGCGTGCCGCCGGGCCCGGTCGGTCAGCTCGCGCTGCGTGATGACCAGGTCGACGTCGTCCTCCAGGGTGGCGACCGCCTTGTTGACCACGGTGATGTCGCCGCGGCCGGCCTTCTTGAGCTTGTCCCGCAGGATGCTCGCGCCCATCGCGGACGACCCCATGCCGGCGTCGCACGCGAACACGATCGACCGCACGGGAGCCGCGGTCGCGGCCGCGACGCCGTCGGTCGGGCCCGCTCCGTCGGTGGTCGCGGTGCCGGCGCCGACCGTGGCGGCCATGGCGCCGAGCGCGGCGGACGACCTGCCCTTGTTCGCCTCGGTCTGCGCGATCGCCGCCGCCAGGTCGCCGCCGCCCGCCGCGAGGTCGCGCTTCCGCGAGGCCCGCAGGATGACCGCCGCGACGAGGAACGTCACCGCGAACGCCAGCAGCACGGACAGCGTGACGCCGACGAACGAGTCCCGCGGGGTCGCGGCGTACACCGCGATGATCGACCCCGGCGCCGCCGGGCCGCGCAGCCCGCTGCCGAACACCACGTTGGTCGCGATGCCGGTCGCGCCGCCGAGGATCGCCGCGATGATCAGCGCCGGCTTCATCAGCACGAACGGGAAGTACACCTCGTGGATGCCGCCGACGAACTGCACGACCGCCGCACCCGGGGCCGACGACCGCGCCGCACCGACGCCGAAGAACGTGTACGCGAGCAGGATGCCGAGGCCGGGGCCGGGGTTCGACTCGACCAGGAACAGCAGCGACTGGCCCTGCTCGACGACCTCCTGCGCGCCCAGCGGCACGAGCACGCCGTTGCCGATGGCGTTGTTGAGGAACAGCACCTTCGCCGGCTCGACCACGACGGCCATGAGCGGCAGCAGGTGGTTGTCGGCCATCCAGGACACGACGTTGCCGAGCGCGTCGGACACGCCGGTGATGATCGGCGCGAACCCGAAGAACGCCCCGACGGCCATCGCGGCGCCGAGGATGCCCGCGGTGAACATGTCGACGAGCATCTCGAAGCCGGGCTTGATCTTGCCGGCCCAGATCGAGTCGACCTTCTTCAGCACCCAGGCCGACAGCGGGCCGACGATCATCGCGCCGAGGAACATCGGCACGGTCGACCCGGTGATCATGCCGACGGCCACGATCGACGCGACCACGCCGCCGCGCTCCTTGTAGACGATCCGGCCGCCGGCGTTGGCGATGAGGATCGGCAGCAGGTAGGTCACCATCGGGCCGACCAGGCCGACGTACTGCTGGAACGTGGTGCCGTCGTCGGCGAGCGCGAGCTGGGTGGCGGCGCCCTGCCAGCTGCCCGGCTCGTCGGCGTTGCCGAACCCGCCGAGGATGCCGTTCGGCAGCCAGCCGACGGCGATGAACAGCGACGTGATCAGGCCCCAGGCGAGGAACGCCGGGAGGTTCGGCATGATCATCGCGCTCAGGAACGCCCCGAATCGCTGGACGCGGACCTGGGCCTGCTTGCCCCGCGAGGGACCGGGGGCGGTGGTGGCGGCTGCGGTGGACACGGGGCTCACACCTCCCCGTCGCGGGGGGTCGGCCGGGCGCTGCGGCCCGGCGCGGAGAGGATCCTCATTGACCTGCTCCTTCGTGGTGGGTGACGGCTGGCGCCGTCACGGCTCGATGGTGACCTTGATGCCCGCGCCCGTCCGGACGACGTCGATGCCCTCGGCGACCTGGTCCAGCGGAAGCCGGTGGGTGATGAGGTCGGCGACGGGGACGCTCCCGTCGGCGATGTGCGCCAGCGCCTGGCGGTTGTGCTCGGGGCTGGACCCGTTCGCCCCGAACACCGCCAGCTCGCGGTAGTGCACGAGGTTGGAGTCGAACGTGATGGTCGGCCGGTCCTTGGGCAGGCCGCCGAACAGGCTGAGCCGGCCCTGGGGGGCGAGCATCTGCAGCGCCTGCTCCTGCGCGGCGCCCGACGCGGCGGCGGTGATGACGACCGACGGGCCGCGCCCGTCTGTCGCGTCCCGGACGGCCTCGACCGGGTCGACCTCGGCGGCGCAGATCGCGACGTCCGGGTGCACGACCGCGGCGGCGAGGTCGAGGCGCTCGCGGCTCAGCTCGACGAGGATCACCTTCTCGGCGCCGCGGGCCCGGGCGAGCCGCACGTGCAGGCAGCCGATCGGACCGGAGCCGACGACGACCACGGTGTCGCCCTTGTGGACGTCGATGATCTCCTGGGCGTTGATCGCGCAGGCGAACGGCTCGGCGACGCTGGCCTCGGCGAACGAGACGTTGTCCGGGATCCGGTTGAGCCCGTCGACCTTCAGCACCTCGCGCGGGACGATCATGTAGGGGGCGAACCCGCCGTCGAAGTCGTAACCCATCGACACCTGGTTCGGGCAGATGGTCATGGCGCCGGCGCGGCAGAACTCGCACTCGCCGCACGGGATGGCCGCGATGACCTGGACCCGGTCGCCGGGCGTCCAGCCCTCGACGCCCGCGCCGACCTCCACGACCTCGCCGGCGATCTCGTGGCCCATGACGCGCGGCGGCCGGATGCGCAGGTGCCCGGAGGTCGAGATCTTGACGTCCGTCCCGCACATCGACGTGGCGCGCACCCGGATCTTGACCTCGCCGTCCTGCGGCGACGGCTCGGGCGCCTCCTCGAGCCGCACGTCGCCGGGGGCGTAGAAGCGGAAGACCTTCATCTCTCTCCTTCACTCAGGCCCGCACGACGCGCGGGCCGGCGGACTCGATCTCGTCGGCCAGCTCCGGGGCGACGCCGCTGTCGGTGACGACGGCGTCGACCCGGCCGAGCGGCGCCACCACGGCGAGCTCGGTGCGGCCGACCTTGGTGTGGTCCGCGAGCACGACGGTGCGGGCCGCGGCGGCCACGAGCGCGCGCTTCACGGTGGCCTCGGCGAGGTCGGGCGTGGACAGCCCGGCGTCGACGCTCACGCCGTTGGTGCCGAGGAACGCCACGTCGACCCGGACGTCGGCGAGCGCGCGCTCCGCCCAGGACCCGACGGCCGCCATCGTGCGGGGCCGCACGGTGCCGCCGACCAGGTGCAGCGTGATGAGGGGGAGCGCGGCCAGCGCCGTGGCGACCGGCAGCGCGTGGGTGACGACGGTGAGCTCGCGGTCCGCGGGCAGCATCTCCGCCAGCCGCGCGGTGGTGGACCCGGCGTCGAGGATCACCGACCCGCCCTCGGGCAGCTCGTCGAGCGCGGCCTTGGCGATCCGGTCCTTCTCGGCGCCGAGCTCGTGCTCGCGCTGGGTGAGGGCCGGCTCGTAGCCGAGCCGCTCGACGGGGACGGCCCCGCCGTGCACGCGGCGCACCAGACCCATGCGCTCGAGTGCCGTCAGGTCGCGGCGCACGGTCTCGGGCGTCACGTCCAGCTCGGCGGCGAGCTGCTGCACCTCGACCCGGCCCGCGGCGCGCGCGGTGGCGAGGATCACGGTGTGGCGTTCGGGCGGGTACACGACGGCTGCGTCCTGTCCTCCGAGGTGCGGCCCGTGGCGGCGCCGCGCCGGGCCTCGGTGCCCGACAGCGCCCACTGTGGCGGAGGACACACCGGGAAGTCAACACAAACGGGTGAGGTCAGAGGAAACCAAACACAGATGCGGGGGGAAACGCAGGTCCACCGGGCTCGGGCGGGTGGCCGCCGCGCGTGCTCCCCGGCGCTTCCTGACGTGCGCCGCGCGTCCCGGGAGGTCAGGCTCGAGTTCGTGACCGCGGGAACACGCGAGACCCCTGTGGCGTTGGGAAGGGCAGGATGAAGAAGCGATACGAAGACCTCGAGATGCAGGACGGCACGGTCGTGCGCTACCAGCGTCACGGCAACGGCGGCGGGCTCGTCGCCAAGGGGGCCGTCGTGGACGACACGGCGTACGTCGCGGACTCGGCCTGGGTGGACCCGGGCGCCCGCGTGGAGGCGCGCGCCCGGATCGGGCAGCACTGCTGGGTGGAGCCCGGCGCCCGCGTGGAGGTGGCCGCGACCGTCGGGTCGCACACGCACCTGGCCCGCGGCGCGACGGTCGGCGCCGGCGCCTCCGTGGGCGTGCGCGCCGAGATCGGCGCCGACGCGCGCCTGGAGCCCCGCGCGGTCGTGGAGGCCGAGTCGCGGGTGGAGCCGGGCGCGGTCGTGCCGGGAGCCGCGGCGCGCAAGGCCGGCCGGCTCGACCGCCACCTGGTGGGCTGAGCACCCCGACCCGCTGACGACGACCCGGCCGCTGCGGCGGACCGGGTCGTCGTCGTGCCGGGCGCGCGGCGGGCACGGCGACGCCCGACCGCCCGCGCGGGAGGTGCCGGGCGCGGGGGCGCGGGGTGCCCTGGCGCACGACGCCGCGACCCCCGGGCGCACGACGCCGGGACCCCCGGCGCATGACGCGCACGACGCCACGACCACCGGGATACTGGCGGGCATGCCGACGTTCGCCGAGATCGCCGCCCGGGCCGAGGACCGGTTCAACTCCGCCGTCGTGCGGGTGCTGTCCCGACGCGGGTACACCGCCCGCGTGGTCGCCTACCCGTCGTACGGGACCGTCGACCGGGTCCGCGTGCGCGCCCGCGTGCTGCTGACCGCGCCGGACGCCCCGACACCCGGGAGCGTCGCCCGGCGCGGCTGGCGCAACCTGTTCTCCGCGGAGCTGCCCCGCGCCGAGGTCCGCGTGCGCGCGCAGCCCGGCGACGGGCCGGACCTGCTGGTCGGGTGCACGGACCGCGGCGGCTACCTGGACGCGTGGCTGGACGTCGCGCTCGAGCCGGGCTGGCAGACGCTGTACCTGTCGGTCGACGGGGATGTCGACGTCCCGGCGCCGGTGCAGATCGTCGACCCGGCCGCGACGCACGGGATCGTCAGCGACATCGATGACACGGTGCTCGTGACGATGGTGCCGCGCCCGCACCTGGCGGCGTGGAACTTCCTGGTCCGCTCCGAGGCCCGGCGCAAGCCGGTGCCCGGCATGCCCGAGCTGTACGGGCGGCTCACCGCCGCGCACCCGGACGCCCCGGTGTTCTACCTGTCGACGGGCGCGTTCAACACCGCGAGCGCCCTGTCCCGGTTCCTGCACCGCGTCGGGCTGCCGCAGGGCTCGCTGCTGCTGACCGACCTCGGCCCGACCGGCGTGGCGCTCATGCGGTCCGGGCGCGACCACAAGGCGGCCACGCTGCGCCGGCTCGCGGAGGAGCTGCCCGGCCTGCGGTGGATCCTGGTCGGCGACAACGGGCAGCACGACCCGCAGGTGTACGAGACGTTCGCCGCCGAGCACCCGGGACGGGTCGCCGCGATCGCCGTGCGCGAGCTGTCGATCGGCGAGCAGGTGGCGCAGAACGGCCTGCCCGGCCCGACCCCGGCGACCCAGCGCGCGGTCGACGACCTGGACCGCTCCGAGGTCGTGACGGCGCACGCGCCGGACGGCCGGGCGCTGGCGGACCAGCTGGCGGCCGCGGGCGTCATCGGCTGACGCCGAGACCCCCCGCCGGGGTGCACCAGACACGCCCGCGGTGCCCTCCCGGAGGGCACCGCGGGCGTGTCTCGTGCGGGGGTCAGGCGCGGTCGGACCGGCCGAAGACCTGGCGCAGGGCGCGGCGGGCGGCGTACCAGCCCGACAGGCCGTGCACGCCCGGCCCGGGCGGCGCCGAGGCCGAGCACAGGTAGACGCCGGGCGCGCCGGCCGAGAACGGGTCGAGCCGCGGCAGCGGCGGCGTCGGCCGGGTGAACATGCCGACCAGCGAGATCGCCCCGCCGGAGATGTCGCCGCCGACGAGGTTGGCGTCGTGATCCGCGAGCCGGGCCGCCGGGATGCCGTGCGACGCGACGACGGTGTCCCGGAACCCGGGCGCGAACCGCTCGATCTGCCGGATCACGGTCTCGGTGGGGTCGACGTCCGAGCGGGCCGGCACGTGCGCGTACGCCCACACGGGGCGCAGGCCGCCGGACACCCGGCCGTGGTCGAGCGACGCGGGGTCCGACAGCAGCGTCAGCGGGTGCTCGGCGTGCCGGCCGCGGCCGACGGCGCGCTCCGCCTCGACGACCTGGTCCCGGGTGCCGCCCAGGTGCACGGTGCCCGCCCGGTGCACCTCCGGGTGCGCCCAGGGGATCGGCCCGTCCACGACGAGGTCGACCTTGGCGGCGGCGTTCCCGTACCGGAAGCCCGCGTACGCGCGGACGAGGTGCGGCGGCATGGCGTCGCCGAACACCTGGGCGACCAGCCGCGGGCCGGTGTCGAACAGGTACGCCCGGGCGGGCGGCAGGTCGGCGCGCCGCGCGACCGGGTGCCCCGTGACGACCCGGCCGCCGAGGCGCACCAGGTCCGCCAGCAGCGCGTCGACGATGGCCTGCGACCCGCCGCGCACGACCGGCCAGCCGTGGCCAGCGTGCGCCAGCGTGGTCAGCAGCACCGCCGTGCCGGCCGCCGCGAGCGACGGCAGCGGCGTGATCGCGTGCCCCGCCACGCCGGTGAGCAGCGCGGCACCCTCCTCGGTGCGCAGCGCGGACGGCACGAGGGACTGGCCGTTGCGCAGCACCCCGAGCCCGAACCGGGCCGCCGTCACGACCGACGCGGGCGTCGCGCCGGCCGGGAGGCTGCGGTGGTCGCCGAGCGCGAGGGCGACGACGTCCTCCCAGCGCTCGGCCAGCGGACCGAACAGCCGCCGCCACGCGTCGCCGTCGACGCCGAGGCCGTCGGCGGTCCGCTCCAGGTCGCGGTAGGCGATCGCGGCCCGGCCGCCGTCCAGCGGCTGCGCGAACGACGCGACCGGGGTGAGCAGGTCGAGCCGCTCGTGCAGCCCCAGGGACCGGAAGAACGGCGACGCCCACGCCATCGGGTGCACCGCCGAGCAGATGTCGTGCACCACGCCCGGCGCGAGGCCGAGGTCGAGGGTGCGGGACCCGCCGCCCACGGTGTCCTGCGCCTCGAGGACCACGACCTCGAGGCCGGCGCGGGCCAGCGTCACGGCGGCGGCGAGGCCGTTCGGGCCGGCGCCCACGACGACGGCGTCGACCTCGCGGGAGCCGCGGGCGTCGGGCCGGGCGCCGGCGGTCCGGCCCGGCCCCGCGCCGCCGCGGCGCGGGCGCTCGTGGCGGGCGGGTCGGGCCCGGTCGTCGCGGTGGCGGTCGGCGCGGTCGGCGGAGGACGAGGTCACGCCCCCGACCGTAGGCGGGATGCCTCGCGCACGCAGGCCGGCGGCGGAGCCGTGGCGGCTGTCCACGAACCTGGCCGGTGTGCCCCGAGATGACCGCGAGTTTCCGGACACTCGACGCGCAGCCGTGCGCGCTCGGCTCAGGCGGGGCCGGCGGCGCGGGCCAGGCGGACTGCCTCCGCCGCCCCGCCGGTCCACGGCTCGCCGTGCCCGGGCAGCACCACGTCGGCGCCTGTCGCCGCCAGCGCGTCGAGGGACGCGAGGTTGAGCGCGCTGTCCGCCGTGGCCGCGCCGGCCACGATCCGCGGCCCGGTCCGCCCGGTGTAGGGGTCGAGCGTCACCAGCGCGTCGCCCGAGAGCAGGACGCCGCGGTCGGGCAGGTGCAGCGCGACGTGCCCGTCGGTGTGCCCGGGGCAGGCGATGACGTCGGGGTGGCCGGGGACCTTGAGGCGCGGCCCGGCCGCGAGGGAACGGACGACCTTCACGCCCTGGACCCGCGCGGCGCCGGCCGCGACCATCGCGCCGAGGATCGGCAGCGCCCGCGGGTGCCTGATCGGGTAGGTCGCGCGCGGGTTCTCGTGCGCGTAGCGGTACGGGTGCGCCGCGAGGTGCGCGTCGGCGGGGTGCACCCAGACGTCGACGTCGAGCTCGTGCAGCGCGCGCCGCGCGAACCCGACGTGGTCGAAGTGCGCGTGCGTGAGCACCACCGCGCGGACGTCCGCCGGCGTGCGGTCGACGGCCGCGAGCAGCCGCGGCAGCGCGCCCCACATCCGAGGGAGCCCGGCGTCGACGACCGTCGCGCCGTGCGCGCCGGCGATCACGTAGCAGTTGACGTACGCGTGCTCGAGGCGCGCGACGCCCGCGGCGGGGACCGAGATCCTCACGGCGCGTCCCGGTGCGGACCGTCGCCGGGCGCCGGGACGGGCTCCGGCGGGCGCGGCACCTCGTCGTCGGTGCGGAAGCCGATCGCCTTGTGCGAGCCGTCGCAGAACGGCTTGATGCCCGACGCGCCGCAGCGGCAGAGCGCGACGGTGGCGCGGCGGCGGGGGACGACCCGGCCCGCCGCGTCGCGGATCTCGACGTCGCCGCGGACGAGGATCGGGCCGTCGGCGCACGCGGTCAGGACGACGGGGGCGGTCTCGGTGCTCATGCGGTCTCCAGGGCGTGGCGGGGGGCGGGGGAGGGACCGTGCCGGTCCGGGTGGTCGGTGCCGGGCGGGCCGGCGTCGGCGTGGCCGGCCGGGCCGGCGTCGGCGGCGTGCGCGGCGCGGTGGCGCGCGCGGTCGGCGGCGGCGGCGCGGGCGCGCAGGTCCCGCAGCGGCGTGGCGGCGCGGGGCAGGCGCGACCCGCCGTAGCGCGCGCCGCCGGTGGCGCGCAGGGCCAGCGCCAGCCAGGCGCACACCCCGCGCTCGAGCAGCCACCCCGGCGCGAGCAGGCTCGCCGTCGCGGGGATCCGGTGCGCGCCGCCGGCGCGGCGCCGGCCCGCCTCGGCGAGCGCGCACGCGGCGAGCGCCAGGGCGAGCAGCGCCCGCGGACCCCGGCGCGCCGCCAGCAGGACGACCGGCAGCACCGCCAGCTCGGCGGCGTACCGCGCGGGCTGGGCGAGGCTGTCGTACGCCTGGCGCGGGCGCTGGCCGAGGAAGTGCCGGGCGGTCGGCGGGCGACGCGGGACGTACAGGTCGTCGGCCCGGCGCACGACCCCGCCACGCGCGCGGACGGTGCGGAGCAGCTCGAGGTTCTCGAACAGCACGTCGCCGTCGTACCCCTCGGGCCCCAGCGCTGTCCGCCGGATCGCCAGCGTGCCGGGGTAGTCGCCGCCCAGCGCGCGGTTCACGAGCGTGCGGGCGGTGTCCCAGCGGGCGTGCCACGGCAGCGGGTCGAAGACGTTCTGCGGGCGCACGACGTCGGCGTCGCCCAGCCGGTCGAGCACCGCGCGGAGCGTCGCGTCGTCGTACCGCACGTCGTCGTCCGCGACCACGACCCGGTCGGCGCGCGCGAGCCGCAGCCCGGTGACGACGCCGGCGACCTTGCCGTTCCGGCCGGGTCGCGGGTCGGGGCGCACGTGCCGCACGGCGGCCGGGAACGCCCGGGCGTGCGCGGCGAACCGCGCGTCGTCGGACCCGTCCACCACGGTGACCGGCATCCAGGCGACGAGCCGGTCCAGGTAGGCCGCCAGGTCCGGCAGGTCGCGGTCGTCGGCCCAGCGCAGCGGCAGGACGTACTCCGCGTCCGCGAGCGCCGGGCCGACGGGGGTCATGCGGGGCTCCCCACAGCCACCGGTCGGCGCAGCGACGACTCGCCCGCGGTCCAGGACTCGATCTGGTGCCGCCCCACCCGGCCGTCGACCGCCAGGCAGGCCGCGGCGCCGAACAGGACGTCGTCCCGCAGCGCGGGCTGCTGCTCGACGAGCCCCCCGGCCAGGTCGCGGCCGGCGATCTGCTCGTGCACCGCGTCGGCCTCGACGTGCTCGTCGAAGTACCAGGTGACGTCCGCGTCGTACCCGTGCCGGCGGAACCCGTTCCCGTACAGCCGGTTCGGCTGCGAGGACGTCATCTCGAACGCCGCCAGGTGCCCGACGACGCAGCCACGCAGCCGCCGGTTCAGGCCGAACATCATCATCATGTTCACCGACGCCAGGGTGATCGCCGGGACGTCGTCGACGTACCGGCCGTAGGTGTCGTCGAGCCCGAGGCCGCGCATCGTCCGGGCGAACAGCGCCGCGTGCATCCGCTCGGGGCGGCCGCCGCCGTACTCGTCGGCCTGGATCTCCACCAGCGCGGCCTTCGGGACGCCCTGCAGCCGCGGGATCGCCCACGTGTGCGGGTCGGCCTCCTTGAGCTGGTAGACCGACCGCTGGACCAGCATCTCGCGGAGCTGGGCGTCGGTCGCCTTCCGTGCCACGTACGCGGACAGGCTCGGGCCTTCGTCGCGGCTCGTCAGGTCGAACAGCGCGCGGGCGACCGCCGGGGCGAGCCCCTCGGTGGCGGTGCTCGCCTCGAGCTCGGCCAGCAGGTCGTCGGGCACCGCGACGTCCCGGCGGAGCTGCGCCTCGAACCGCTCCTCGAGCACGGCGCGGGTGCGCAGCAGCGTCGGGTCCCACTCCAGGCGGTCGTCGACGCCGTCCAGGCCCTGGTGGTGCAGCTCGTACAGCGCGGTGAGGGTGATCTGCACGTCCTCGTCGACGAGCAGGTCCGCGGACGCGTCGGCCGCGCGGACGGCCTCGTCCGGCAGCGCCGGGTCGACGTCCCCCGAGGTCAGGCTGGCCAGCACTCGCTCGCTGAGCGGGCCACGGGGCATCGGTGCGCGCATGGGGGTGTCCCTCGTCCGTGGGGTCGCGCGGGGTGCCGCGCGACCGGTCCGCCACCCGGCTGCTCGAGGGGCCGTCCGGGGCGCCCGCGTGGTGAGGCGGTCCGCTCCCGTGCTGGTCACGCTAGCCGTGCCGGTCGTGGCGCGCGCGCCGAGAGGCGGCGGCGTCCGCGCAGGTCAGCGCGCGGCGGGGTCGCGGGCGGGGCCACGCGCCGGTGGCGCGGAGGCGGAACCGGTGGCGGCGCCGACCTCGGCCGGGGCGGCGCCGACCGTTCCTGCCCGGGAGGAGTCGGCGCGCGGGCGCCTCGGCCCCGTGCCCGGTCCGGTCGGCTCAGGCGAGCGCGAGCCCCTCGACGACCTCGACGCCCGGCGCGGACGCCAGCAGCGACCCCGGCAGCGCGAGCTTCGACCGGCGCAGGCCCGACCCGATGATCACCGTGCCACCCGACTCCGGGTCGTCCTGCGCGACGCCCGCGTCCAGCAGCACCCGGTAGCCGGTCGGCAGGCCGATCGGCGTGATGCCGCCGTACGCCATGCCGGACTCCTCGACGGCGCGGTCCATCGGCAGGAACGACGCCTTGCGCACGTCCAGCAGCCGCTTCACGGCGTTGTTCACGTCCGCGCGGGTCGTGGCGCGGACCACCGCCGCCGCGATGCGCTCGTCACCGGCCCGCCTCCCGGACACGAGCACGCAGTTCGCAGACACCACCAGCGGCAGGTCGTACGCCTCGGTCATCGCGGCCGTGTCGGCGAGCTCGGGGTCGATCTCCGTCACCTGCACGGCGTCGGCGACCTCGGGGACCACGGCGGCCCAGCCGGACAGGGCGGCGGCGGTCGGCTCGGCGAGCAGGTCCAGGCGGTCGACGGCGCGCGACCAGGTCAGGGATCCGAGCGTGAGGGTCATGGCGGCAGGCTACCGACCGGGTCGGGTGGGCGCCGGGCCGTGCTGCGGGCCCGGACGCCGCTACTCCCCGGTCTGCCCGTCGATGCTCTCCCGCAGCAGGTCGAGGTGCCCGCAGTGCCGGGCGGTCTCCTGGATGAGGTGCACGAGGGCGTAGCGCAGCGTGAACGCGCAGTCGTCGGCGCGCGCCCGGTCGTCGAGCGCGGCGCCGGCGGCGACCTCCGCGGACCGCGCGCACTCGGCCTCGTACCCGGCGACGAGCGAGGCGAGCGACTCCTCGGGCCCCGGGACGAACGCGCCGGGCGCGTCGTCGCCCCAGGGCGGGTCCAGGGGGAGGCCGGCGAAGTCGATGCTGAACCAGTACCGCTCGACCCCGGTCAGGTGCTTGACGAGGCCGGCGGCGGTGAGCGCGGACGCGGGGACGGACCGCCGCAGGGCCTGCTCGTCGTCGAGCCCGGCGACCTTGGCGACCACGCTGCCGCGCAGGTGGTCGAGCATGCCGGTGAGCAGCTCGCGCTCGGGGGCGTCGTCGGCGGGGCGCGCCCGCTCCAGGGTTCCGTCCATGCCGCGGACCGTACCGGCGGCCACCGACACCGCCGCGGGGGCGGGCGCGTGCGGCAGGATGGCGGGCGTGAGCGACGCCCCGCCCGCCGACCCGTTCGCCGCGGACCCCTACGTGCTCGTGGCCGCGGCCCCGCCGCTCGACGACTACCTGCGGCTGCGGCGCGAGTCGGGCCTGACGCCGAAGACTCCCGAGCAGGGCGCGGGCGCCCTCACGGGGAGCTGGTCGTGGTGCCACGCGCGCACCGCGGAGGGGCGGGTCGTCGCGATGGGGCGCGTGGTCGGCGACGGCGGGTGGTACTTCCTGGTCGCCGACATGGCGACGGACCCGGCGCACCAGGGCCGCGGGCTCGGCCGCCGGGTCCTGACCCGGCTGCTGGACGACGTGCGGGCGCGGGCGCCGCGGGGCGCGTACGTCACGCTCGTCGCCGACCCGCCGGGGCGCGCGCTGTACGAGTCGCTCGGGTTCCGGGACGTGGCGCCCGGGGCGACGGGGATGGTGCTGGAGCTGGGGGCCGACGCGGGCTGAGGCGGGGCGTCCCGGGTCGGACCGGTCAGCGCCGGCGCCCAGGGCCGCGGTCGCGGCGGGGGAGCCGGTCGGGGCGGTTGCGGTCGTCGAGTCCCCAGAGCGCGTGCGGGCGCTCGCCGCGGCGACGGTGCCCGCGGTCGTGGACCCACGCGCCCGCGAGCTCGAGCGCCAGCCCGGCCACGGCCAGCAGGAGGAACCCCGCGCGCCGTCGGACGGGCTCCCCCGGTCACGGCGCTGTGCGCCCACAGGGTGACCGAGGTGAGGGCGACCACGGCGCCGGACACGAGCATGGTCGCGGAGAGCGGCGTGCGGAACGGTGAGCTCACGCCGACGTTCCTCGCAGCGGCGTGGTGCCGCCGCCACCGCGCACCCGGTGCGGGGCCGGCGGCGCTCACCGCCGCGGGCCCCGCCGGGGTCAGCGCTGGTACGTCGGCGCGATCAGCGCCCGGCCGATCGTGTGGAACAGCGCGGTGAACGCCACGGCCGTCGGCGTGGCGTCCGGCGGCACGTCGAGGTGGTCGACGTCGAGCGCGTGCACGGCGAAGACGTACCGGTGCGGGCGGTCGCCGGGCGGCGGCGCGGCGCCGGTGTAGCCGGTCGTCCCGCCGTCGTTGCGGACCTGGAAGGCGCCCGCGGGCAGCAGCTCGCCGCCGGCGGACCCGGCGCCGCGGGGGAGCGACGTGGTGCTGACCGGGACGTCGACCACGGTCCAGTGCCAGAAGCCCGCCGGGGTGGGCGCGTCCGGGTCGAAGCAGCTGACGACGAACGAGCGCGTGCCCTCGGGGAAGCCCGACCACTCGAGCGCGGGGGACAGGTCGTCGCCGTCGGCCGCGTGCGTGCTAGGCAGCGGCTCGCCGTGGGTGACGTCCGCGCTGGCGACGTCGAAGTCCGGGACGGACGGCAGCAGCGCGTAGGGCTCGGGGGCGACGGGACGGGTGAGCGAGACGGCCATGGTCCTCCTCCTGGTGGGCGCGCGAAGGCGCCCGGACGGATGTGCTGTCCGGTCGATCATGCCCTCGCCCGGGTGGTGCCGCAGGGTCGCGCGGCGCGTCGTCGCGACCCGCCGGGTGGTGGTCCACAGGTCGGGTGAGGCCGGATTGACGCGTGCCCGAGTGTCAGCGTCTACTGGCACAATCGAACACGTGTTCGAACGGACGCCCGTCCGTTGCGCGGTCGGTGAGGAAGGGGTGGGGCGGTGAGCCAGGAGGAGCGGATCGCCCGGGCCCGGGCCGCCCTGGCCAGCGCGGAGCTCCGGACCGGCGCCCGCAGCCTCGCGACGGCGACGGCCGGTCCTGGCGGTGCCGGGTCCCGGGGAGCCGGTCACAGCGGTGCCGCGCCGAGCGGTGCGCCGAGCGGTGCCGCGTCGAGCGGTGCTGCGCGGAGCAGTGTGGCACCCGGCACCGACGCGGGGCGTGCGGCCACGACGACCTCGGTTCGCGGGGACGCGCCCGGGGTCCGCGCCGACCGCGCGGCGGACTCCCGTGCCGGGTCCGCCCGCCGCCCTCGCGGTGCCGACGCGCCCGTGCACGGCGCCACGGCGCTCGCGGTGGTCCCCGCCGGGCCCGCCGGCGACCCGTCGCCCGCGCCGGCCGGCCCGGTCGCCGTCCCCGACCTGCCCGGGCGGCCGCAGCCGCGCTCGACGACCGCGCGCGGCCCGCTGCTGCTCACCGACCGGCCGCCGCTCGCGGTGCCGCCCGCGCTCGCCCCGCTGCTGCCTGACGGCCTGCGCCGCGGCAGCACCACGGCGGTGCTCGGCTCCACCTCGCTCGTGCTCGCGATGATCGCCGCCGCGTGCACCGCCCGGGAGGCGTGGGCGGCCGTCGTCGGGCAGCCGAGCCTCGGCCTGCTCGCGGCCGCGCAGACCGGCGTGGCGCTGGAGCGGCTCGCCGTCGTCCCGCAGCCCGGCGTGGACGCGCCGACCGTGGTCGCGGCCCTGCTGGACGGCATCGACGTCGTGGTGGTCGGTCCCGGCACCCACCTCGCCGACGCGGACCGCCGCCGGCTCATGGCCCGCGCCCGCGACCGGGGATCCGTGCTGCTGGCGACCGCCCCGTGGCCGGGCGCGGGCACCGTGCTGACCGTCGAGGGCGGCCGGTGGACCGGGGTGGGCGACGGCGACGGCCGGCTGCGCGCGCACGAGGTGCAGATCACCCGCACCGGCCGGGGGAGCAGCGCCGGGCGCGCCCAGGACCTGCGCGTGGTGCTGCCGCTCGAGGTGGGCACCGACCCGTACGGGCTGCCCGCGGACCGCGCGACGGCCGACCGCGCGACGGCCGACCGCGCCGCCGCTACCGCTCGTCCCGCCGCCACCGATCGTCCCGCCGGCGCCGGCCGCGACCTCGCCGACGACGGCGCGCTGCTCGCGCCCGACCTGAGGCTCGTCGGATGAGCACCCGCACCACCGTCGTCTGGGTGCCGGACTGGCCGGTCGTCGCCGCCGTGCGCGCCGCCGAGGTGCCGCCGCACCTGCCCGCCGCCGTGCAGCACGGCGCCCGCCTCACCGCCGTGTCCGCGATCGCCCGCGCCCAGGGCGTGCGCCGCGGCATGCGCCGCCGCCAGGCGCAGGGCGTCTGCCCCGAGGTCGTCCTGCTGCCCACCGACGACGACCGGGACGCCCGGCTGTTCGAGCCGGTCGCCGTCGCGACCGAGGCCGTGGTCGCCGGGATCGAGGTGGCCCGGCCCGGCCTGCTCCTGCTGCCCGCGGGCGGTGCCGCGCGGTTCCACGGCACCGAGGAGACGCTGGCCGAGCGCCTGGTGTCCGTCGTGGCCGAGCGGACCGGCCACGAGTGCCAGGTCGGCACGGCCGACGGGCTGCTCGCCGCGATCCTCGCCGCCCGCACCGACGCCGTCGTGCCGCCCGGCGGCTCCCGCGAGTTCCTGGCTCCGCGCCCCGTCGACGACCTCGCACCTGCCGCGGTGACCGACGACGCCGGCCGCGCGGTCGGCGAGCTCGTCGACCTGCTGCGCCGGCTCGGGCTGCGGCGGCTCGGCGACCTCGCGGCCCTGGACGGCGGCGACGTGCACGCCCGGTTCGGCACCTGGGGCACCTGGGCGTGGACGCTGGTCCGCGGCGAGGACCTGCGCCCGCCCGCCCGCCGCCGGCCGGAGACCGACCTGGAGGTCGGCACCGAGCTCGACCCGCCCGCGCACCGCGTCGACGTCGCGACGTTCGCCGGCCGCCGGCTCGCGGAGGAGCTGCACGCCCTGCTCACCGAGCACTCCGTGACCTGCGCCCGGCTGCGGATCACCGCGCGGACCGACGAGGGGACCGAGCTGACCCGCGCCTGGCGCACCGACATGGGCGGCCTCGGCGGCCTGTCCGCGGCGCGGATCACCGACCGCATCCGCTGGCAGCTCGAGGGCTGGCTGACCGCCGCGGCCGCCGAGCACGGCGCCGGCTCCCGCCCGGGCGGTGGCGAGCCGGACGAGCACGCCGAGCCGATCGGCCTCGTCGCGCTCGGCATCACCGCCGAGGACGTCGCGCCCGCCGGTGCCGAGCAGGGCCGGCTGTGGGGCGGCGCCTCCGGCGGCGACCTGCGCGCGCACCGCGCGCTCGACCGCGTCCAGGGGCTGCTCGGCGGCGACGGCGTGCTCACCGCCGCGCTGCAGGGCGGGCGGGACGTGCGCGACCAGGTGCACCTGCAGCCCTGGGGCGCGCAGGCCGCCGCGCCCCGCCCGGTCGACCGGCCGTGGCCGGGCCACCTGCCGCCGCCGGCACCGGCCACCGTGCCCGTGCGCCCCGCGCCCGTCGACGTGCTGGACGGCGCCGGCCGGACGCTCCGGTTCGACGAGCGGTTCGCGATGAGCGGCACCCCCGTGCGCGTCCGCACGCCCGCGACCGACCGCCGGCCCGCCGTCGACCACGACGTGGCCGGCTGGGCGGGCCCGTGGCCGCTCGCCGAGCGCTGGTGGTCGCCGACCGAGGCCGGCCTGCGGGTGCACCTGCAGGTCACGCTCGGCGACGGCCGCGCCCTGCTGCTGGCCTGGCGACCCGACGGCTGGACCTGCGAGGCCGTCTATGACTGACGTCCCGCGCTACGCAGAGCTGCACGCGCACTCGGCCTTCAGCTTCCTGGACGGCGCCAGCCAGCCCGAGGAGCTCGCCGCCGAGGCGCACCGGCTCGGGCTCAGCGCGCTCGCGCTCACCGACCACGACGGCCTGTACGGCGTCGTCCGGTTCTCCGAGGCGGCGCGCGAGGTCGGGCTGCCCACCGTGTTCGGCGCCGAGCTGCACCTGCCGGTCCCGGGCGTCGCCGGCCCCGACGTCCTCGACCTGCCGACCGGCGTGCCCGATCCGCGCGCCCTGCACCTGCCCGTGCTCGCGCGCGGGCCCGAGGGCTACCGGGCGCTGTCCCGCACGATCGCCGAGGCGCACCTCGCGACCGGCACCAAGGGCGCCGCCGAGTACCGGCTGGAGCAGCTCGCCGAGCAGGCCGCCGGCGGCTGGCTCGTGCTCACCGGCTGCCGCAAGGGCCCGGTGCGCCATGCCCTGACCGACGGCGGCCGCGAGCCCGCGGTCACCGCGGCGGGCGTCGCCCGGGCGCGCACCGAGCTCGACCGCCTGGTCGCCCTGTTCGGCCGGGACAGCGTCGCGGTCGAGGTCACCCAGGCCGGCGGGCCGTACGACTCCGAGCTCGCCGACGCCCTCGCCGGGCTGGCGGCCGACGCGCGGCTGCCGCTCGTCGCCACCGGGAACGTGCACTACGCCACCCCGCGGGACGCCGACCTGGCGATGGCGCTGGCCGCCGTGCGCGCCCGGTCCTCGATGGAGGACCTGGACGGCTGGCTGCCCGGGGCCCCGACCGGGCACCTGGCGTCCGCGGCCGAGATGCTGCGCCGGCACCGCCGGTACCCGCAGGCCGTCGCCACCGCCGCCGCGCTCGGCGCCGAGTCCGCCTTCGACCTGCACCTCGTCGCCCCGCAGCTGCCGCCGTACCCGGTCCCGCCTGGGCACACCGAGGCGACCTGGCTGCGCGAGCTCGTCCGCCGCGGCGCCCTCGAGTGCTACGGCCCGCCCGAGGCCGAGCGCGTGCCCGGCGCGTACGCGCAGCTCGAGCACGAGCTCCGCGTCATCGAGGACCTCGGGTTCCCCGGCTACTTCCTGGTCGTCTACGACCTCGTCGACTTCTGCCACCGCAACGGCATCCTCGCCCAGGGGCGCGGCTCGGCCGCCAACTCCGCGGTCTGCTTCGCGCTCAAGGTCACCGCCGTCGACGCCGTGGCGCACGGCCTGCTGTTCGAGCGGTTCCTCGCGCCCGAGCGCGACGGGCCGCCGGACATCGACGTCGACATCGAGTCCGGCCGCCGCGAGGAGGTCATCCAGTACGTCTACGCCACGCACGGCCGCACGCACGCCGCGCAGGTCGCCAACGTCATCTCCTACCGCGCCCGGTCCGCCGTGCGCGACGCCGCCCGCGCGCTCGGGTACGACGTCGGGCAGCAGGACGCGTGGAGCAAGTCGATCGAGCGCTGGGGGACCCTGCGGGGGCCGCAGCCGACCCGACCGTGGTGGTCCGGGCTGCACCACGGGTCCGGGCCCCGGCCGGATGCGCGCTCCGCCGACGCGGTCGCGCCGCCCACCCAGCACGTCGCCGACCGGCCCACCTCGACCCGCCCGAGCCCGCCGTCGACGCGCCCAGGACCGCCGTCGGCCCGACCAGGACCGCCGCCCGCACGCCCGGGCGCCGCGTCGACCCCGTCGAGCCGGCCGACCCCGCCCGTCCCGCCCGTCCCGCCCGTCCCGCCCGTCCCGACCGGCCCGCCCGCCGCGCCGCCGCCGGGCTCGCCGGTGACCCGCGAGGACCGCCGCGCCGCGCAGTACGCCGCCGCGCAGCGCGACCCCGACGGCGTCGTCTGGGGCTGGAACCACGAGCCCGGCGCCGGACCCGCGCCCGCGCCGCGCCGGCCCGCCGGGCTCGACGACACCGACCGCCAGGCCGGCCAGCCGACCGCCGACGGCCACGACGTCGTCCCCGCGCACCGCCCGCCGCCCGCGAGCGACCTGGACGAGATCCCCGCGCACGTCATCGACCTGGCCGACCGGTTCCTCCGCCTGCCGCGGCACCTCGGCATCCACTCCGGCGGCATGGTCATGTGCGACCGCCCTGTCATCGAGGTCTGCCCGGTGGAGTGGGCGCGCATGGAGGGCCGGACGGTCCTGCAGTGGGACAAGGACGACTGCGCCGACGCCGGCCTGGTGAAGTTCGACCTGCTCGGCCTCGGCATGCTCACCGCCCTGCGGCTGGCGTTCGACGAGGTCGAGAAGCACGGCGGGCCGCGCCTGCACCTGCACCAGCTGCCGAACGAGGACCCGCTGGTCTACGACCTGCTGTGCGCCGCCGACACGGTCGGGGTGTTCCAGGTGGAGTCGCGTGCCCAGATGGGCACCCTGCCGCGCCTGCAGCCGCGGAGCTTCTACGGGATCGTCGTCGAGGTCGCCCTGATCCGCCCCGGGCCGATCCAGGGCGGGTCCGTGCACCCGTACATCGAGCGGTACCAGGGCCGGCAGCCGATCACCTACCCGCACCCGCGGCTCGAGAAGTCCCTGCAGCGCACCCTCGGCGTGCCGCTGTTCCAGGAGCAGCTCATGCAGATGGCCATCGACGTCGCCGACTTCACGCCCGCGGAGGCGGACCAGCTCCGGCGCGCGATGGGCTCCAAGCGCAGCATCGAGAAGATGGAGGCGCTGCGCGCCCGGCTCATGGACGGCATGACCCGCAACGGCATCCCCGAGCCGGTGCGCGAGGAGGTGTACGACAAGCTCAAGGCGTTCGCCGACTTCGGCTTCCCGGAGTCGCACGCGTACTCGTTCGCGTTCCTCGTCTACGCCAGCTCGTGGCTCAAGGTGCACCACCCCGCCGCCTTCTACACCGGCCTGCTGGCCGCCCAGCCGATGGGGTTCTACTCGCCGCAGTCGCTCGTCGCGGACGCCCGCCGGCACGGCATCGCGGTGCTGCGGCCGGACGTGCAGCGGTCCGGGGTGCAGGCCGTCGTCGAGCGCGTCGGGCCCGAGCCCGCCGGCGGCGAGCCGCGCCTGACCCCGCGGCCGTCCGGCACGGCGCCGGTCCCGCCGCTGCGGGCGGGCGGGGCGCCGGGGTTCGGCGAGGTCCCCCCGCCCTTCGGCCCGGCGGCCGACGCCGCCGGGCCCGAGGCCGAGCAGCCCGCCCGCGCCGGGTCGGGTGGAGCTGCCGCGCCCGCCGAGCCCGCCCGCGCCGGGTCGGGTGGAGTCGCCGCGCCCGCCGAGTCCACCGAGCCAGCCCGCTCCCTCGCGGTGCGCGTCGGCCTCGCCTCCGTGCGGAACGTGGGGGAGAAGGTCGCCGAGCGCGTCGTCGCCGAGCGGGACGCGAACGGCCCGTTCGCCGACCTGCGGGACCTCGTGCGGCGGGTCCAGCTGAGCACGGCCCAGCTCGAGGCGCTGGCCACGGGCGGCGCGCTGGAATCGCTGGGCGTGACCCGGCGCGAGGCGCTGTGGGCGGCCGGCGCGCTCGCGCAGGAGGGCCCCGACACCCTCCCGGGCGTCTCGGTGGGCGTGCAGGCGCCGACCCTGCCGGGCATGAGCCCCGTCGAGCTCGCGGTCGCCGACGTCTGGGCCACCGGGGTGACCGTCGACTCGTACCCGACCCAGTACGTGCGCGACGGCCTGGACGCCCAGGGCGTGCTCCGCGTCGAGCAGGCCTTCCGGCACGAGGCCGGCCGGCGGGTCGCCGTGGCGGGTGTCGTCACCCACCGGCAGCGGCCTGGCACGGCCGGCGGCGTCACCTTCCTGTCGCTGGAGGACGAGACCGGCCTGCTCAACATCGTGTGCAGCACCGGGCTGTGGCAGCGGTTCCGGAAGATCGCCCGCACCTCCCGGGCGCTCGTCGTGCGCGGTCGCCTGGAACGCGCCGACGGGGCGACGAACCTCATCGCCGAGCACCTGACCCCGCTGTCGCTGGGCATCGCCACGTCGTCCCGGGACTTCCAGTGACGCCCGCCGGCCGGAGGACGCCGGGCGAGACGTGCGGGAGGCCGCGGGACCCACCACGCCGAGCCCGGAGACGGTGCGGCAGGCCGCGGGCCCACCACGCCGAGCCCGGGGCAGTGCGCCGCGTGCCCACGACACCGACCCGCCGGCCCCGCCCGTGCCAGACTGCCGCCGTGCCCCTCCTCGGATCGCTCGTCGCCTACCTGCCCACCCCGCGCGGCCACGAGGGCGAGGTGGTGATCGACCCGCTGGAGCGCCTCGTCGACGAGGCCGTCGCCGCGGGCGCGTCCGGTGTCGCCGTGCTCGGCAGCACCGGCGGCTACCCGTACCTGACGGCGGCCGAGCGGCGGCTGGTGGTCGAGGCCGCCGTCGACGCCGCGGGCGGGCGCGTGCCCGTCGTCGCCGGCGTCGGGGCGTTCACGACCGACGAGGTCATCGTGCACACCATCGTCGCGGAGCGGGCCGGCGCCGCCGCCGTGCTGCTGCCGACGCTGGCCTACCTGCCGCTGACCGACGACGAGGTCCTGGACCTGGTCACCGAGGTCGCGGGCGCCGCGCGCGTGCCGGTCTGGCTGTACCACAACCCGGTCAGCACGACGTTCCGGTACTCGGTCGAGACCCTCGCCCGCGCCGCGCAGGTGCCCGGGGTCGGCGGCGTCAAGGACCGGGGGGGCGACGCCGACGAGCTCCGCGCGCGGGTCGCCGCCCTGTCGGCCGCCGTGCCGGACACCGTGGAGCTCGGCTGCAGCGGCGACGTGCTCGGTGTCGAGGGCCTGCTCGCCGGCGCCCGCACCTGGCACTCGGGCCTCGCGAGCGTGCTGCCCGCCTGGTACGTCGCGGTCGCCGACGCCGCCACGGCGGGCCGGGCCGAGGAGGCGCGGGCGCTCATGGCGCGGCTCGCGCCGGTCGCCGAGCTCGTCGTGCGGCTCGGCGGCCCGCGGGCCGTGCACGCGCTCGCCCGGGTGCTCGGCACCGACCTCGGGCAGCTGCCCGCGCCGCTGCGCCCGGTGGACGACGCCGGCGTCCGCGCCCTGGCCGCCGCCGTGGGAGCGCTGGGCGACGCGCCCGTCGCCGCGCGCTGACCCGACGCCGTCGGGACGGCTGACCGGGACGCGCCCGGGCCTCGTGTCAGCCCGTCGTCGCCTCGCCGTCGTCCTCGTCGACCGGCCCGACGTCGTCCACCGCCTCCTCCGGCTCCATCGGCGGGTCGGGCTGGCGGAACTTCGACCAGATCGCCCACACCACGGACACGAGCGGCACCGCGATCACCGCGCCCAGGATGCCGGCGGTGAGCGTGCCGCCGGTGACGGCGAGCGCCACGACGACGGGGTGCAGCGACACCTGCTTGCCCATGACGAGCGGCTGCAGCACGTGCCCCTCGAACTGCCCGATCAGCGCGATCCCCAGGCCGACGACCGCGGCCTGCAGCGGCCCGTTCGCGGCGAGCGCCACGATCATCGCGATCACCATCGCGGCGGGCGCGCCGATGAGGGGGATGAACGCCCCGATGAGGACCAGCACCGCGAGCGGCGCGGCGAGCGGCACGCCGATGATCGACAGCAGGACGAACGCCAGGAAGCCGTCCGTCACGGCGATGATGACGATGCCGCGGGTGTAGCCGGAGAAGGTGTACCAGCCGGCTCCGCCCGCGGTCTTCCAGGGGTCGCGCACGGAGGTGGGGAGCTGGTTGACGAACCAGGTCCACATCTCCTGGCCGCGTGCCAGGAAGAAGACCGCGCAGAAGATGGCGAGCGCGAGCGCGGTGAACACCTCGACGACCGACCCCGCGGACGCGGCGACCTGGCCGGCGAGGTCGCCCGCGTGCTCCTGCAGCCAGGTCCGCCCGTTGTCGATCCACTCGGCGATCTGCTCGTTGCTGATCGAGAACGGCAGCGGCCCGTGCTCGAGGAAGTCGACGATCTGGTCGATGCCGTCGCCGAACTGCCGGGACAGGGCCTGCCACTGGTTCGCGACGGAGTAGCCGACGTAGAAGACCATGCCGGCGAGCACGAGGAACCCGGACAGCAGTCCGAGCGCCGTCGCGAGCGGCCGGGGCATGACGCGGGAGTAGAACTCGACGACCGGCCGGAGCACCGCGGTGAGCACGAACCCGATGAACACGGCCACGAACAGCAGCTGCACCTGCGATGTGGCGAAGAACACCAGGGCGATGCCGGCGAGCAGGACGAGCAGCCGCCAGGTGATGCCGGCGGAGGTGCGGAGCCAGCGGGGGACGCCGTCGTCGGGGGCGGCCCCGGCCACGGCCCTGCGCTGGCCCGCGACGCGTCGTGACGCGGATCCTGCCGGTCCGCCGGGTCGTCCGGTCGCGTACCGGTCGACGCCGCCCTGCTCGGCCATCCTGCGTCCCACCTCCCGACGCCGCTGGTGCGACGCGCCCGCCGCGAGACCGCTCCGGACGCCATCGCCAGTGTGCCCCCACCTGCGGATGCGTGCCCGGGCGCCACTCCGTGCTAAGTTTTCTCCCGCACCTGACCGGTCGGGAAGCGCGAGAGCGCCTCTTCTCTTGGTCGGGCGTACACCCTGTCCGGGTGGCGGAATGGCAGACGCGCTAGCTTGAGGTGCTAGTGCCCGTATAGGGCGTGGGGGTTCAAGTCCCCCTCCGGACACTCGTTGAGACAGCGACGACGAAGGCCCCGGTCCCCAGGACCGGGGCCTTCGTCGTGCTCCGCCCGTTTCGGCGGGTAGCGGTCAGGATCGGGTAGCGGTCAGGATCCGGCCGCTACCCGCGCCAGGCTCGGTCCCGGCGGACGAAGCGGCCGGACCACCGGCCCCGCCGACGAGACGGGGGACCACCATGCTCCAGGGACTGGCGACGTCGAACTTCCAGGCGGCCGACCTCGCGGCGGCGCGGGCCTGGTACACCGAGCTGTTGGGCCTCGAGCCGTACTTCGTGCGGGACGGCTACCTCGAGTGGCGGCTGGGCCGCGACGGCGACGAGTTCGGCGTCGTGGACGCGCGGTTCGTGCCGGGCTCGGCGGACCGCACGCCGGGCGGGCAGTACGTCTACTGGGCGGTCGAGGACGTCGACGCGGCCGTGGCGCGGCTCGTGGCGCGCGGCGCGACGGTGCACGAGCCGCCCACGCCACGCGGCGAGGGCTTCACCACCGCGGCCGTGGTCGACCCGTTCGGCAACGTCCTCGGCGTGATGACGAACCCGCACTGGGCGGGCACCGCCGGCTGAACCGCCTCGCGCGCCGGTGACGACTGGGCCGTCCGGGGGACGGCAGATCGGGGGAACCGGCACCACGGCGGCGGGTCGTCCCCGCCGGCGTTCGCACCCGCCGCCGGCCGCGGTGCAGCCCTGACCTGCGCGGACGCCGCCCGGATGGGGCGGCACGCCCGTCGGGACACGCGCCCACGACCAGGTGGTCGGCATGGTCTTCACCCTCGAAACCGGCTCATACGCGACAAAACGGACAGTAACCTCGCCGCGACCGACGCCGCACCGGCCCCCGGAGGACACCGTGCACGCCCGCCTCGTCCCGCTGCCCCGTGTCACCGCCGCCGACGCCCGCGCGTGGCGCCGGCTGGCCGACGCCGCCGTCGAGCCGAACCTGTACCTCGACCCGCGGTTCCTCGTGCCGGCGCGGCACCGCGGCACCGACGTCCACGACCTGCGGCTGCTGGTCGTGGAGGAGGGCACGGAGTGGCTCGCGCTGCTCGCCGTCACCACGACGACCGTCGCCCCCGGCGTGCCGCTGCGCGCGGTGACCACGGGGGGCACGTTCATGACGACCCACTCCGACCGGCACCACCCGCTGGTGCGGGCGGGCCGGGAGGTGGAGGCGCTGGGCGCGCTGCTGCGCGGGCTGCGGGAGGTCGGGCTGCCGGGGCTGGTGCAGCTGCAGCACTTCCCGGCGGACGGGCCGCTCGCCGACGCGCTGGCGCGGGTGCTGGGTCGCGGCGGCATGCTGGTGCACGAGCGGCGGCGGACCGCGTCGGCGTTCGCCCGGCGCGCGGCGGTCCCGGTCGACCGGATCGCCCGCGCCGCGCCGGGGACGCCGCTCGTCGACCCGCCGCTCGCCGTCGAGCACATGGGCACCGGCCGCCGGAAGGACCTGCGCCGCCGCGTGCGCGGCCTCGCGCGGGACGCCGGCGGCCCGCTCGAGCTGCACGACGTCAGCGACGACTGCGGCGTCGACGAGGAGTTCGCGGCCTTCCAGGCAGCCGGCTGGAAGGGCGACGCCGAGCGCGGCGGCGCGGCCCTGGCGCTCGACCGGGTCGCGTACCAGTGGTTCCGCGACGTGGCGGCGGGGTTCCGGCGCGACGGCGACGCCGTCGTGCTGCGCCTGACCGCGGGCGGCGAGACGCTGTTCATGAGCTACGCGCTGCGCTCGGGCGGCGCGTACTTCGGGTTCCTCGACGCGTACGGCGAGCAGCACGGGAAGTTCAGCCCGGGCGCGGTCGGCCGGCTCGCCGAGCTGACGTACGTGCTGGCCGCGACGGACGCGACCGCCTTCGACCCGGCGTTCGACGCCCGGTACGCCACGGGGACGCAGCTGTACCCCGAGCGCCGGGAGTACGTCGACCTGCTCGTGTCGACGCGCGGGCTGGTCGCACGCACCGCGGTGCGGGCGGCGCCGGTCGCCGAGCGGCTCGGCCTCGGCGCCGCGCGTGCCGTCGGCGTGCCGCTCGTCCCCGCCGGCGGCGAGTCGCTCGCGGAGTGGCTGGCGCTCGTCGCCTGACGGCGGCCCCGCCGTCCCGACCACCCCCGCCGGTCACCTACGCTGTCCGGCGATGATCACTCGTGCCGAAGGGGCGTACCTGGGCGCCGTCCGGGCCTTCCAGAACCCGATGCTGGACCTGCTCCACAAGCGGCACGCCCCCCTCGTCGTCTCCGTGCTGTCCCTGGTCTTCACGGCCGACCGCCCCCAGGTGCCGGTCGCCGACGCGCACACCGAGGTCGGCGACGCCCTCGACCAGCTGCGCGCCGCCGGGCACGGCGACGACCTCCCCGTCGGGTCGGCGCGCGACCTGTGCCGGCAGTGGGCCGACGCCGGCTGGCTCGCCCGCCAGGTGCTCGAGGACGACGTCGAGGTCTACAGCCTGTCCGCCCACGCCGTCGGCGCGCTGGAGGTGGCGGGTCGCGCCGGCGGGACGCGCGCCCGGGTGTCGCAGTCGCGGGTGCGGACGCTGCTGGACGCCGTCGAGCGGCTGGCCGAGGACGCCGACCCCGACGCGATGATGCGGATCGCGCGGCTCGACGCCGAGATCGCCCGGCTCCGTGCCGAGCTCGACCGCGTCCAGCGGACCGGCGAGGTCGAGCAGACCGACGAGGAGACCCTGCTCGAGGAGGCGGAGAACGTCCTGCACCTCGTGCGGGAGCTGCCGGCCGACTTCGCCCGGGTCGCCGAGTCGATCAAGGCCATGCAGCGCGACGTCGTGCAGGCGCTGCGTCAGGACGAGCGGCCCACCGGCGAGGTGCTGCGGGAGTACCTGGAGCGCGGCGAGCACGTCATGGACGCGACGCCCGAGGGCCGCGCGTTCGCCGGCGCCCTGCGCCTGATCGGCGACCCGCAGCGGCTCGACGCCCTCGCCACCCAGCTGTCGACCGTGCTCCGCCACCGGTTCACGCGCCGGCTGCCCCACCAGCAGCGCGCCGAGCTCCGGGACATCGGCCGCCGCATCGAGCAGGGCCTCGACCAGGTGTTCACCGCGCAGCGCGAGGCGTCGTTCGTCATCACCGCGCAGGTCCGCAACCACGACCCGCTGCGCGACCGCCAGGTCGACGAGCTGCTCCGCGACGTGATGACCGGGCTCCAGACGTGGGTGCCCGGCGCCCGCCGCGGCCAGGCGGTCGACCCGCTGCGCCGCCTGCCGGTCGCGGAGGTCGAGCACCTGCGCCAGACCGCCGGCGACCTCCGCCCCGCCGAGCCGCCGAGCCCGCTCGCCGCGTGGGAGGACGACGACTCCGACTCGTCGGCCGCCGAGGCGCTCGCCTGGGGCGGCCCGCACTACGCCGACCTCGGATCGCACCTGGCGGCGTTCGCCGGGGCGTCCGGCACGGTCGACGTCGGCCAGGCGTTCAACGCGGCGCCCGAGGCGCTGCGCCGGCCGGTCGACCTGCTCGGCCTGCTCGAGATCGCGCACCAGCGGGGCATGACGGAGACCGACGAGGTCGCCTACGTCGACGCGGTGCGCCCGGACGGCACCCGGCGGCGGTTCGCGTTCGGCGGCGTGACGACACTGACGAAGGACGAGGACGATGACTGACACCACGACGGCCGACACCGCGGTCCCGGGCGCCGACGACGTGGACCCGTTCATCGACACGGTGTCGATGGAGGAGGACCCGGCCGAGCTGTTCCCCGGCGACTCCGGGACGCTCGACGCCGACGTCCGGCGCGTCCTCGTCCGGCTGCTGCAGCGCCGGTTCCTGCTGGCCGAGAAGAACCGGCAGCAGTGGCGCACGCTGCTCGACAACCAGCAGGTCATCGAGTCCCGGCTGCACGACCTGTTCGTGCACCTCGTCGTCGACCACCAGCGCGGCATCGCCTACAAGCGCCAGGTCCGCTCCGACGAGCTCGACGTGCCCGTCCTGCTGCGCGACGAGGCGTACACGCGCGCCGAGACGCTGGTGCTCGTGCACCTGCGCACCGTGTTCCAGCGCGAGCGCGGCGCGGGGGAGACCTCGGCGCGCGTCGACGTCGAGGAGATCGAGCAGACCGCGCTCACCTACTTCGACCCCGACGACACGAACGTCGCCGCCCGGCAGCGGGAGATCCGCGCCGCGGTGCTGCGGCTCGCCAAGGAGGGCGTGGTCGAGGAGGAGTCCGAGGGCCGGTACCGGGTCACGCCACTGGTCGAGGTGGTGCTGAGCAACGAGCGGCTGTCCGAGCTGAGCGTCTGGCTGCGCGAGCAGGTCCGGAGCGGCGGCGCGGTCGCGCTGGACGACGTCCCGGTCGAGGAGCCTGCGACCGAGGAGCCGGTGGCCGACGAGCCCGAGGACGAGGCGCCCTCCGCCGACGCCGAGCAGCCGCCCGCCGACGCCGACGGGACCGCCGAGCTCGGGCCGACGCTCGAGGAGGCCGCCGCGGCCGACGAGCCCGACGACGCCCCCGAGGACGACGCCCCCGCCGCCGACGCGCCCCGCACCGACGACGCCTCCGAGGAGGTCGCACGATGACGATGGTCGACACCCTGTTCGGCTTGATCCCGGCCGCGTCGACGGGCCAGCAGTGGGTCGCGGGCGACCTGCAGCTCGTCAACTGGGGCGGCTACGACGGCCACCACCGGGTCCGGTTCGCGCCGACCGCGACGCTGCTGTCCGGCGGGTCCGGCTCCGGCAAGTCGACGCTGATGGACGCGTACATCGCGCTGCTGATGCCGCACACGACGCCGTTCAACGGCGCGTCGAACGGCGGGGTCGTCGGCCGCCCGCGCGGCAAGGACCAGCGGAACATCCTGTCCTACGCGCGCGGCAAGCTCGACGAGACGCGGGACGCGGACGGCACGAAGCAGCGCGTGCTGCGCGGAGACGGCCGGGACACCTGGTCGGCGATCGCGATGACCTGGGTCGACCAGGCCGGCCGCGAGCTGACCGGCGTGCGCGCCTGGTACGTGCCGTCGGCCGCCCGGACGCTCGAGGACGTCATCGCGCTGCGCGCGACGGCGGACGGCGCCTTCGACCTGCGCGACCTGGAGGCCGCCGCGGCCGACCGGTTCCCGCGCCCCGTGCTCACCGCGGCCGGCCTGACCCCCTTCGACACGGACCGCGAGTTCACGGCGCGGCTGCACTCGACGCTGGGCATCGGCGCGACCGGCGACGGCGCGAAGGCGGTCGCGCTGCTCGGCCGGATCCAGGCAGGCCAGCAGATCACCACGGTCGACGCGCTGTACAAGGCGATGGTCCTGGAGGAGCCGAGCACGTTCGCGACGGCCGACGCCGTGGTCGAGCAGTTCGACAAGCTGTCCGGCACCCGCGAGCAGATGATCACGGCCCGTCAGCAGGTCAAGGCGCTGGAGCCGATCCGCGCGCACCGCGCGGCGCTGGACGAGGCGGCCGAGCGGCTGCGGGTCATCGACCGGGTCGGCACCGTCGACGACGAGCGGTCGACGGCCGCGCTCTGGCGGCACGAGCGGCGGCTCGGCCTGCTGCGCGCCGTCGAGGAGGAGCTGGGCCGCGAGCACCAGCACGCCGAGAAGCGCGCCGCCGAGACCACCGGCCGGATCGCCGCCGCGCGGTCCGAGCTCGAGGGCGTCCGGGAGACCCTGTGGTCGTCGGGCGGCGACCGCCTGGCCACCGCGCAGCGTGAGCTCGTCGCGACCGAGGACCGGCTGGAGCGCGTCACCCGCGCCCGCGGGCGGCTGGACGACGTGCTGCGCACGGCCTTCGGCACCACGGTGTCGAGCGAGAAGGAGTTCGACGCGCTGGCCGCGCGCGGACGCCAGGCGCAGGCGGACGGCGACGGCAAGTCCGAGGCGCGGGCCGAGTTCGGCACCGCGATGTCGGAGAAGAAGGCCGCCGGGGTCGACCTGGCGGTGCTGCGCTCCGACCGCGAGGCCGTGGCCCGCCGGCAGGACAACATCCCGGGCGACCTGCACCGGGCGCGCGCGGCGCTGGCCGAGGCCGCCGGGCTGACGCCGGAGGAGCTGCCGTTCGTCGCCGAGCTGGTCGAGGTCCGCACCGAGCACGAGCCGTGGCGGGACGCGTTCAACCTGGCGCTGGGCGGGTTCGCCACGCTGCTGCTGATCGACGCCGCGCACGTGACGGCGTTCCGGCGCGCGATCGACGCCGTGCCCACGGCGCGCCGCATCCGGTTCGAGGGCGTGCCGACCGACCTGCGGTCCGACGTGGCGCTGGACCCGCGCACGCTGCCGGGGCGGCTCGACTTCCGGAACGGCCCGTTCACCGGCTGGCTGCGCAGCGAGCTCGCGAGCCGGTTCGCGTTCGTCTGCGTCGACACCCCCGGCGAGCTGTCGCAGCACCCGAAGGCGCTGACCCGGTCGGGCCAGGTCTCCGAGGGGCGCCGGGGCGCGCACGGCGGCCAGGGCCGCGCCAACGTGCTGGGCTTCACCAACACCCGCCGCCTGGCGCACCTGGACGAGCAGATCGCCGCCGCGCAGGCCCGGCTGGACGACGCGGAGCGCCAGGTGCGTGCCGCCGAGGACCGGCTGGACGCCCACGACGTCGAGCTGCGCGCGTACGAGCAGCTGGACGCGGTGAGCTGGGACCAGGTGGACGTCGCCGCCGTCGAGGCCGAGCGCGCCCGCTGGGCGACGGTCATCGAGGACGTCACGTCCGGCAACCCCGAGGTGACCCGGCTGCAGCAGCGGGTCGTCGAGCTCGAGAAGACCATCCGCGACCTGACCGAGGAGGTCGGCCGGACCAAGGGCTCTGCCGAGGACCTGGGCGGGCGCTGGTCGACGATCACCGACGAGGTGGACGCGGCGCAGCTCGCGCTCGACGAGGCGCAGGACGCCGGCGTGACGGTCGGTGACGACCAGCGGGCGTACCTGGACGCGCTGCTGGGCGGGTCGGCGGGGGCCGGGACGCCGGGCGGGGCGCGCCCGGCGCCCGCCGCCGCGCTCGCCGCGTTCGACAGCACCGTCGTGCGGGCGAACGAGATCCTGCGCACCGACCTGCTCGCCGCGCAGCAGACGATCGGCGCGGCGCGCGAGGCGCTGCGCCGGACGTTCGAGACGTTCGTCGAGCGGTGGCCCGACCCGAACCTCGGCACCGACCCCGACGGCTCGTACGCCGACTTCGCGCGCATCCTCGGGGCCCTGGAGACGTCGGGGCTGCACGAGCTCGAGGCCGAGTGGCGCAAGAGCCTGCTGCGGCTGTCCGGCAACGACCTCACGGACCTGCACCACGGTCTCAGCAGGTCGGTCCGGGAGATCAAGGAGCGCATCCAGCCGGTCAACGACATCCTCGGCGACCTCCCGTTCGCCGACGACGAACACCGGCTCCGCATCGAGGCCCGGGACACGCAGTCGACGGTCGTGGCGCGGTTCCGCAAGGAGCTCAAGGACCTCCAGGAGCTGCTGGCCACCGAGGCGTCCGACGCCGAGCGCGAGCGCCGCTACCACCGGATGGCCAAGGTCATCGAGCGGATCCGGCGCACGTCCCCGGACTTCGCCGACCTGGTCGACGTCCGGCGGCACGTCCGGCTGAGCGCCGAGAAGGTCGATCTCGACGGCAACCACGTGGCGCTGTACGACCACATCGGCGAGAAGTCCGGCGGCGAGTCGCAGGAGCTCGTCGCGTTCATCGTCGGGGCGGCCCTGCGGTACCAGCTCGGCGATGCCGGGGCCCCGCGCCCGCGGTACGCGCCGGTGTTCCTGGACGAGGCGCTGATCAAGGCGGACGCCCGGTTCACCGGCCGGGCGATCGGGGCGTGGCGCGGGCTCGGGTTCCAGCTGGTGATCGGTGCGCCTAACGACAAGTTCAGCGCGCTGGAGCCGCACGTGGATCTCAAGTACGTCGTGCTCAAGGACACCGCGGGCCGGTCGCGCACCAAGCCGGTCGCGGGCGTCGCAGCTGACGTCGCGGCCGGCTGACGCGGGCAGGTCGGGGAGGCGCGGCGGTGGAGCCGGAGGTGCTGCTGGTGGCCGGACGGTCGGGCTCGGGCAAGTCGTCGGTGGCGTTCGAGCTGTCGGCGCGCTGGCAGCGGTTCGGCCTGGCGCACTGCCTGGTCGACGGTGACAACCTCTCGGCCGCGTACCCGAGGCCGGCGTCCGACCCGCACGGCACCGCGCTGACCGAGGCCAACCTGCGGGCGGTCTGGGGCACGTACGCCGCGGCCGGCTACCGGCGGCTCGTCTACGTCAACACGGTCAGCGTGCTGGAGCGCGAGCTCGTGACCCGCGCGCTCGGCGGCCGGGCGCGGGTGTCGGGCGTGCTGCTCACCGCGTCGGCGCGGACGATCCGCGAGCGGCTCGGGGCGCGGGAGATCGGGTCGGCGCTGCGCGAGCACCTGGACCGGTCCGCCGCGGCGGCCGAGCTGCTCGACCGCGCGGCGGGGCCGTGGGTGACGCGCGTGGGCACGGACGGCCGGACGGTCGAGGACCTCGCGGCCGCGGTCGCGGCGGCCTCCGGCTGGGAGGCCTGAGCCGGGCCGACGAGTGGTCGGCCGCCGTGGCCGGTCCCGCCGACCGTGCCGGCCGGTCCCGCCCGTCTCCGGCTCGTGCGCGGTCTCCGGCCGAGCATGGCGCCGAGCGAGGACCATCGGCCCGAGGTAGGGCCGTGGACGGTCCGACCTCGGCGGAGCGGTCCTACCTCGGCGTCGAGGGCGGGCGTGCTCGGGCTGCGGTACGCGATCGACCTCGTGGGCGGCGACCCGGACGGCCGGTCGGCGCGGGTCGCCGACTGACGGACAGCGCTGGGCGTCGAGCCGGCGGAGCGGTTCGTCGGGTTCGGGCGGCCGGTGCTCGCGCCCGTCACCGGCACGGTGGTCGTCGCCCACGGGGTGGTCCCGCCGGAGGGCGCGGTCGTGGCGCGCGCGTCACCCCCGGGGGCTCGCGAATCGGCCCCGCTCTGGGTTCGGTGCCTCGTGCCGACGTCGGTGGATGCGGGCACCGAACTCGGCGGGACGGACCGAAGCGGCGGCAGGCGCGCGGGCGGACGCCCGTGCGCGCCCCGGCGGCGCGGTCGCGTCAGTGCGCGTGCGTCCCGCCGCCCGGTCCCGCGACGTCCCGCGCCGCGCCCGGGTCGGCCGCCGCGGACTCCGCGGCCTCGTCCGCCGCGAGCGGCTCGGACGCCTCGTCGGTGTGCGCGACGTGCCGCAGCTGGCCCCAGATCAGGACGACGAACAGCGCCGAGCCCGCGAACGCGAACCAGAACGGCGCGGTGACCCCCCACCGCTCGGCGAGCAGGCCGCCGGCCGCGGACCCGAGCACCAGCCCGCCGAACACGCCGACGGTGTTCACGCTGCCGACCCGCCCCTGCAGCGCCGGCGGGACGGCCCGCTGCCGCACGCTGACCGACGTCGTCCCCCAGACGAACGCGTGCGCGCCGAACAGGAAGAGGATGACGACCGCGACCCACGCCTGCCGGGTCAGCGCGAGCCCGAGGTGGGTGAGCGTCTCCAGGACCAGGCCGATGCGCATGAGGTTGCCGAGCGACACCCGCCGCGTGATCCAGCCGTAGGCGAGGCCGCCGACCAGCCCGCCGCACGCGCTGACCGTCGTGAGCAGGCCGTAGCCGATCTCGCCGAGCCCGAGCCGCCGGGTCGCGTACAGCACGAGCACCGACCACGCGGCGCCGAACGTGATGTTGAAGATGAAGATGGTGAGCACCAGCGTGCGGACGGCGGCGTGCCGCACGGTCCAGCGGAAGCCCTCGGCGATGTCCCGGCCCAGGTGGCCGGGGGTCCCGGGCTCGCGCGGGTGCGCCGGCAGGGCGATCTTCGCCACCAGCAGCGCGGCCGCGGCGACGACGACCGCCTGGGTCGCGAACGGCCACAGCCAGCCGGCGGCGAACAGAGCGGCACCGACCGGCGGCCCCGCGAGCTGGTTGACGGTGATGAAGCCGACCTGGAGCCGCGAGTTCGCCAGGGCGAGGTCGTCGCGCGCGACCAGCATCGGCAGGAACGTCTGCGCGGCGTTGTCGGCGAACACCTCGGCCGTGCCCAGCAGGAACAGCGCGCCGAGCACCAGGCCGATCGTGACGTGCCCGGACGCCAGCGTGACCGCCAGCGCTGCCAGGACGACCGCCCGGACCACGTCGACCACCAGCACGATCCGGCGCCGGTCCCACCGGTCGGCGAGCGCGCCGGCGAGCAGCCCGAACAGCAGGGGCGGCAGCCACTGGAGCGTCGCGGCGAGCGCCACCAGCCGCGCGTCGTCGGTGAGCGACGCGACCAGCAGCGGCCCCGCGGCGATCGCGATGCCGTCCGCGAGGTTGCTGGTCCACGACGAGGCGATGAGCCACCGGAACGGGACCCCGAGCCGGGCGGGCAGGACGGTCTGGACGAGGCGGCTCACAAGGGCGAGATGCTAGCCCGCGCCCGGACGGCGACCGACCTCATTCCTCCAGCGCTTCGAGGATCGTGGCGGCGACCCGCGCGTCGGAGAGGTAGCCGGAGATCCCGTGCTGGTTCGACGTCGGGTTGTCGACCTTGCCGTAGTCGTCGATCCGGTCGACCGGGAACCAGGGCGCCGTCAGCGGGCGCAGGGCGACGAGGTCGTCGGGGTCGTAGGCGTTGAACCAGGTCCCGACCCGGTCCGGCCAGGACACCGGGCGCAGCGTCCGGCTGATGTTCGTCACGCCCAGCGGCGACCCGAGGGTGACGAGCAGGGGCACGTCCCAGCCCCGCGGCCCGGCCTCGCGGCGCAGCAGGTTGTACGCGACGACGGTGCCGAGCGAGTGCGACACCACGACCGCGCCCTGCGTGCCGTCCAGGGCTTTCCGCACCCCGTCCTCGATCGTGTCCCGCACCCGGACGTTGTGCAGGTACTGGTAGACGTCCCGGGTGGCGAGCGCGATCGACCACGCGCTGACGTTCGGCAGCCGGTCCAGCGCGGCCAGCGTCGCCCGGACCCAGGCCCAGTTCATCGGCCCGCGCTCGACGACGTCCTCCGTGCCGGCCTCCCGCGCGGCGTCCTCGGTCACGCCCGCCCGCTCGGCGACCTCCAGCAGCGCCTCGCGGACGAACAGCGTCTCCGCGTCGGGTCCGTCGTCGTCCCCGCGCACCACGACGTCGGCCGCCCGGTCGGCGTCGCCGGAGACGAGGTCGAACAGCGTCTGGCCGTAGTACGGCAGCCGCACCCGGTCGTCCGGCAGGTCCAGCGGGCGACCGGCGTGGTGCGCGCCCTCGTCCAGCGCGCCGAGCCACTCCCGCTTCACGGCCAGCGGGTCCTTGTGCTCCTGGGCCCGGCCGTGCACCAGCACGAGCGTCCTCATGGCTCCTCCTCGGGTCGGGCGGGCGGTGCGGCGGGACCGGCGGCGGCGACCTCGGCCACCCGGTCCGCGTTCTCGGCGGCGAACAGGGTCCAGTGCGACGGCAGTCGCGCCGGGAACGACAGCGCCCGGTCCTGCACGGCCGGGGGCGCGGCCGCGAGCAGCGGCCAGCCCCGCGACAGCATCGGCACGGGGGTCAGCAGGCCGGCCCAGTCCACCGGGCGGTCGTCGCGCGCGGGGTCGGGGCCGGAGGCCAGCAGGGCGACGTCGAACAGCCGCGCCCCCGGGGACCCGGGCCGCGCGAGCTCGGCCACGGCGGACCGGCGACCCCGGTCGTGCAGCTCCCACGCGCGGTAGAGGACGGCGAGCGGGTCGGCGTCCGAGGCGGCCTCGCCGTCCTCGTCGTCATCCGGGCGCAGGCCGAACCGCGACCACGCGGCTGCCAGCGCGCGGCGCGCCACGGCGCCGTCGATGCCGGGCGGAGGCGGGACGTCAGCGCCGGGGGCCCGGGGGAGGGCGCAGTCGACCAGCCGCCCGTCCTCGACGGTCGCGAGGGTGACGCGCCCGGGCAGGGTGGGCAGCACCGCGCACCCGCCGGACGCGAAGGTCACCACCACCGCGGTCGGGGTGACGGGCTCGACGGCGAGCGCGCGGTCGCCCTGGACCACCACGAGCGGGCCCTTCCCGGCGGGACCGACGGCCGCGATCTCCGGCTCGGGCGCGGGCAGGGGCAGAGGCACGCCGCCACCGGGGGTGGGCGGCTCGCCGCGGGGCCCGCCGGGCGGGGGCACGGCGACGGAGGCGCCGGACGGGGGCGCCGCGGCGGCCGCACCCGCGCCGGCGAGCCCCACGGCCAGCCCGAGCACCAGGCGGTCGGCGGCCTCGACGGCGGCGGCGCGGGCCGGGGTGACGGGGGTCGCGGAGCCGGGTGCGGGGGACGTGGTCGGGGTGGCCGACGGCTGTACGGGCGGCGGGGCAGCGGGGGACGGCGGCCCGGGCGACGGTGCCGCGGGGGACGAGGGCCCGGACGACGCGGCCGCGGGGGACGGGGGCCTGGGCCACGCGGCCGCGGGGGACGGCTGGGCGGGCGACGGGGGCGCAGGCGGCGGTGCCGCGGGGGACGGCGGGGCAGGGATCGGCGACGAGGACGGCTCCGGCGGGGAGGACGCCGCCGCGGTCGCGGCCGAGTCGTCCCCGTCGGCGGCGCCGTCGGCCGCCGTCCCGTCCGCCACGCCCACCGCCCCCTCCGCCACGCCCGCCGTCCCGTCCGCCACCCCCGCCGCCGGGCCCGCCACGCCCGCGGGCCACGGCTCGAGCCGCGACAGCCACGCGTCCACGGGGTCGGACGACAGCCGGGCGTCCGGGGTCTGGACCAGGTCGAGCGGCGCGTGCGCCGCCGTGAGGCGCTCCGCGACCAGGCGCGGCAGCGCGCGCTTCAGCGGCCACGGCTGCACGAGCCCGAAGCCCGCGCCGGTCCCCGGCGTGACGAGCGCCGGGTGGTCGCCCCGCAGCGCCCCGACGAGCGCCGAGGTGAACAGCGCCCGGTAGGCCGCGCCCGACGCGGCGGGGTCCTTCACCTCGTAGGCGGGGTCGCCGAGCGCGCAGGCGTAGAACACGTCGACCGCGGCCGCCGGCCCCCGTGGCGGCAGGTTCGGCACGACCGCCACGCCCTGCACGCTCAGCTCCTGCACGGTGCTCGCGGCGGTGCGGCACGCATCGGACACCAGCACGACGTGCCGGACGGGCAGCCGCTCGGCGAACCACGAGGTCAGCGACACGTTCACGGCCTGGCTGCCGTCCTCGGGGGCGCCGGTCAGGAGCCAGAACTCGGCGTTGCCGGTGTTGATGCCGTGGCCGCTGAAGTACACGACGAGCTGGTCGACGTCGCCCCGGTCCACGAGCGCCCGGACGCCGGCGAGCACGGCGCCGGACGTGACCGGCGCGCCGTCGTCGTCGGTGAACGTGAGCACGAGGTCGTCGGGCACGCCCTGCTCGGCCGCCCATGACCGCACGTCGGCGACCGCTCCGGGCACGGCGGGGAGCTCGGGGAACCGGCCCCCGGTTCGGGCGACGCCCACCAGGACCAGCGCGCGCGCCACGGCGCTCACCCGACCTGTCGGGTGGCGGACGGGTACGGGCGGGCGGCCATCTCGACTCCGTCGTCCAGGGGGACCCTTCGAGTGCAGCACCGGCGCGCGGGTGCGTCAAGGCGCCCGGCGGGCCTGGTGTGGCCCGGATCACACTGCTAGCGTCGGAGTCCCCGATGCGTCCCGACCGTCGGGCGGGGACCGGGCAACGACGCCCGCCCCGTCCGGCCACCACCCGCCCGGCCCGCCGGGCACCGCCGCGTCGCACCAGGGGGCCGGAGCCATGGACGTCGACAGCACGCCCGGGGGGCCGACGGGCCTGGCCGAGCGCCTGCGCGCGCAGGAGGCCCACCAGCGGGACCTCGCCGCCCGCCGGGCGCGCGAGCGGACCGACGTGCGCGACCCCGCCGTCGAGCGCGTGGACCGCGGGGAGATCGCGGCGGCGAACGACCCGCTGCGCGTCGCGCGCCGCGTGGACCGGGTCAGCCGGTTCCGCACCGGCGAGGACCCGGACTCGGTGCCCGCCGACGCGCCGGCCCCCGCCCTCGTCGCCGACGCCGCCCAGCGGCTCGACCTGCCGGAGCGGCCGCAGGTGCTGCTGGAGAAGGTGGTCAACCAGCCGGACTTCCTGGAGGCCCGCTACCTGGAGGGCGGCTTCGTCGCCCAGCGCACCGTCGGCCGGATCGTGGTCCGGGGGGCCGACGGGCGCGCCGCGGGGTACGGCACCGGCTTCCTGGTGTCGGCTCGCCTGCTCCTGACCAACCACCACGTCCTGCCGTCGCCGGACGTCGCGGCGGGCAGCGTGGTGCAGCTGGACTTCCAGCGCGCGCTCGACGGCGACCCGCTGCCGGTGGTCGAGCTGGCGCTCGACCCGGACGCGTTCTTCGTCGCCGACGCCGAGCTCGACTTCGCGCTCGTCGCCGTCGCGGGCGCCCCTGAGGCGACCGCGGCCTTCGGCTGGTGCCGGCTGACCGCCGCCCAGGGCACGGTCGTCGTCGGCGAGTCCGTGACGATCGTGCAGCACCCGGCCGGGCGCCGGAAGGAGGTCGCGCTGCGGGAGAACCGGCTCGTCGACATCCCCGAGCAGGTCCTGCACTACGTCACGGACACCGAGCCCGGGTCCTCGGGGTCGCCGGTGTTCAACGACCAGTGGGAGGTCGTCGCCCTGCACCACGCCAGCGTCCCGGACCCGTCGCCCGGCGGCACGGGGTCGCTCAACGAGGGCATCCGGATCAGCCGGATCCTCCGTCACCTCGCCGCCCTCGGGCTCGACCCGGCCCGGCGCGCGCTCGTCGACGCCCTCGACGACCCGGCGACGCCGCACGGCGGACGCGAGCGTGCCGCGACCCCGGCGCGCCCCGGCCTCGCGGCCGCCGGCTCGGGGGACACCGGCACCGCGCTCGGCGGGGCGCCGGCCGGGGCGACGCCCGCAGGCACGGTCCGGGCCGCTCACGCGCCGACGGTCGCCGCGCCCGCGGGCAGCTGGCCGGCGGGCACCCAGCCGGCGGGCGCCCAGCCCGCGGGCAGCCAGGCCGCGGGCACCCCGCCCGCCGGGACCGCGCCGACCGGCGCCGGCGTCGCCTCGGTGGAGGTCCCGCTGCGGCTGACCGTCTCGGTGGCCCTCGACGGCCGGGTTCCCGGCGCCGGACCGCCGGTCCCGGCGCCGCTCGCCGCCCCCGCCGCTCCGGCCGTCGAGCGGCTCGCGATCGACCCCGACTACTCGGCGCGCGCGGGCTACGACCCGGCGTTCCTCGGCGTCCCGCTCCCGCTGCCCGGACCGGGGACGAACACCGCCGCCGCCTCGGCGGAGCTGCGGTACCACCACTTCAGCGTGGTCGTGCACCGCGTGCGCCGGCTCGCGCTGTACACGGCCGTGAACATCGACGGCGCGCGCACGGACGCCCCGCCGCGCGCCGACGACCGGTGGATCCTCGACCCCCGGCTGCCCCGCGAGGAGCAGACCGGCGCAGACGTGTACGCGGACAACGCCCTCGACCGGGGCCACCTCGTCCGGCGGCTCGACCCCGCGTGGGGTCCGCCGGCGCGCGCGGCGAACGACGACACGTTCCACTACACGAACTCCGCGCCGCAGCACCACGCGTTCAACGCCGGCTCGACGCTCTGGCTCGGCCTCGAGGAGTTCCTGCTGGGCCCGGCGCGGCGGGACCGGCTGCGGATCTCCGTGGTGACGGGGCCGGTGCTCGCGCCGGACGACCCGCCGTACCGCGGCGTGCTGCTGCCCCGGCGGTTCTGGAAGCTGGCGGCGGTGGTCGAGCCGGACGGGCGGCTCGTGGTCACGGGGTACGTGCTCGGGCAGGACGCCCTGCTGCCGGGCGTGCTCGCGGCCGAGGCGCTGGGCGCGTACCGGACGTTCCAGGTGCCGGTGACGACGGTCGCCGACCTCACCGGTCTGGACCTGTCGGCGTACGCGCCCGCCGACCCGCTCGGCGGGGTCGAGGCGGCGGGTGCCGCGCGCGAGCTGCGCACGTACGCCGAGATCGTCCTCGGCTGACCGCCGCCCGGTGGCGGCCCGCACCCGCCCGACCTAGCGTCCGACGGGCGGGTGCGGTGCCACGCCCGCGCGCTGCGGACGAGAGGACCCCCCATGACCGAGCAGACCGCGACCCGCCCCCTGGCGGTCGTCACCGGCGCGTCGAGCGGGATCGGGCTGGAGCTCGCCCGGCGGTTCGCCGCCGAGGGCTTCGACCTCGTGGTGGCGGCGGACGAACCGCAGATCGCGCTCGCCGCGGACGCGCTCACGGCCGCGGGCGTCGCGGTGCGCCCGGTGCACGCCGACCTGGCCACGGCGGAGGGCGTCGCGGAGCTCGTCGACGCCGTGCGCGCGACGGGCCGGCCGGTGGACGCGCTCGCGCTGAACGCCGGCACGGCGGCCGGCGGACCGTTCGTCGAGACCCCGCTCGAGGGCGACCTCGCGACGATCGCGCTCAACGTCACGGGGACCGTGCGGCTCGCGAAGGCGCTCGTGCCGGCGATGGTGCAGCGCGGCGCGGGCCGGGTGCTGCTCACCGCGTCGACCGCCGCGCTGATGCCCGGCCCCTGGTACGCGACGTACGCCGCGTCGAAGTCGTTCGTGCAGTCGTTCGGCGAGGCGCTCCGGCACGAGCTCGCGGAGACCGGGGTCACGGTCACGACCCTGCTGCCCGGGCCGACGGACACCCAGTTCTTCGCGCGTGCGGGCATGGAGCAGACCCCGGTCGGCCGCGGCCCGAAGGACGACCCGGCCGACGTGGCGGACCAGGCGTTCGACGGCATGATGGCCGGCACGGACAAGGTCGAGGTGAAGTCGCTCAAGTCGCGGCTGCAGACGGCCGCGGCGGCGGTGCTGCCCGACAAGGCGAAGGCCGCGATGCACGCGGCGTTCACGAAGCCGCTGGACGGCGGCCGCCCGGACGCCCCGGAGGGGTGACGCCCCCGCGGCGCCGCGCACGCGGTGCCGTGCCACCGTCGCCGCCCGCCCGGGTCAGCCCGGCGTGACCCGCACCCGCCCGACGACCAGCTCGGGCACCGCGGGCGCGCCGGGACCGTGCGGCGAGGCGGGGAAGTCGAACACGCCCAGCATCAGCTGCATCGGGTAGCCGGGTGCCTGCGCGACGACCCGGGTCACGACGCCGTCCACCTCGAACGTCGCGCGGCCGGGCCGCCACGCGACGGCGTAGGTGTGCCACGCACCGACGTCGAGGGCCGTCCTCGGCGCGGCGAAATCCTCCCGCAGCGCCGAGTCGCGGAACGGGTGCACCCCGGAGCCGAGCGCCGCGGTGGGCGTCCCGTCCTCGTCGGCGCCGACGGTCTCCCCGAAGACCTCGACCAGGCACAGCTCGCCGCTGCGCTCGGGCACGTCCTCGACCCCGACCAGCCACGCGGAGAACATCGACCCGGGCCCGACCGTCGCGCGGCAGGTCACCTCGACCCGCCCGCCGTGCGGCGTGCACGCCCACCGGGCCGGCTGCTCCTCGCGCACCGTCTGCCCCGGGCGGAACGGCTGCTGCCCCCGGGTGCTGCCCACCGGCCCGGACCACGACCCGCTCTGCGCCGCCGACACCCGCAGGGGCGGGTGGTGGTCGTCGGGGCACCACACCGGGTGGTCCGGCGGGATCGTCAGGTGCAGGCCGTCCGCCGCGGTGCGGGCGGTCGCCGCGGCGGCGGCGCGCGAGCTCCAGGCGGGCAGGTACGCGAGGGTCCAGCCGCGCGGCTCGGGCGGGGTGGCGAAGTGCTCGTCGACCGCGGTGGGGCCGGGCGGCGGGACGGGTGCCGGGTCGGGTGCGGCCACGGGTGCTCCTTCGGGGCGGGGCGCCGAGGTGCGCCGGCCCGCCGATCGTAGGACCGCCGACCCCTCCGGTGGCAGGCCCCCGCCGCCCGGCCTAGCGTCGAGCGCGGCGGCCGCACCCCGCACCGCCGAGGACCCCGGGAGGACGGATGACTGACGACGACGTGCGTCGCGAGGACCTGCCCGTGCCGGACTACGACCACCTGCCGATCGGCTCGCTGGGCCATCGCATCCGCAGCCTCGAGGCGGACGAGATCGACGTGCTGCGCCGGTACGAGGAGGCGCACGCGAACCGCGTGGCGGTGATCCAGATCCTCGACCACCGCCTGCTCGACCTGGCGGAGGGCCAGCGCCCGTCCGGCGGCGACGCCGCGGCGCCCGCGGCCGAGACCGCCCCCGCGCCGGCCGGCGGCAGCAGCGCCTCCCCGGACACGGCCGGCCCGCCCCAGAACCCGCCGTCGCACGGCGTGCCCACCAACCCGTCCCAGCCGCGCCGCTGAGCGCGCGACCCCCCAGGAGACCCCGTTGAGCAACCGCGGCACCGTCGACGACGACTACCTCGAGCGCGTCCGCGCGTCCGAGGAGCAGCCCCCGCCGCCCGCGCCCGCGCGCGTGCTGATGTTCGTGCTCTGCTTCGCGCTGTTCCTCGCCGGCTTCTACCTGATGGGGCTCGCCGTCGACACCGCCGAGATCTGGCTGTTCACGGTGGGGATCCTGGCCAGCGGGGGCGCGTTCTTCGTCGGCCTCACCACCGCGCGCCACCTGTGACGCCCGCGACCGCGTGGTCGGGCGCGGACGGCCCGGACCTCGCCGCGGCGGTGCGCCGGGTCCTGGGGCCGGACGCCGAGCTGCGGGAGGCCCAGCGGGACGCGCTCGACGGGCTGCGGGACCGGGACACCCTGCTCGTCGCCCGGTCGGGCGCGGGCAAGACCGCTGTGTACGCGATCGCCACGCTGCTGAGCGGGCGGTTGACCGTCGTGGTCTCGCCGCTGCTCGCCCTGCAGCGGGACCAGGTCGCGGGGCTGCGGGAGGCCGGGCTGCGCGCCGAGTCGGTGAGCTCGGCCCGCGGCGCCCGGGCGCAGCAGGCCGCGCTGGACCGGGCCGCCTCGGGCGACCTGGACGTGCTCGTGCTCGGCCCGGAGCAGCTGGTGCGCCGGCCGGTGGCCGAGGCGCTGGACCGCGCGCCGGTCGGGCTGGTCGTGGTGGACGAGGCGCACTGCGTGAGCGAGTGGGGTCACGACTTCCGGCCCGACTACGTGCACGTCGCGGGCACCGTCGAGCGGCTCGGCCGCCCCCGCGTGCTCGCGCTGACCGCCACGGCGTCGCCGCAGGTGCGCGACGAGGTCGTCGAGCGGCTCGGCATGGTCGACGCGCGGGTGCTGGTGCACGACGCCGACCGGCCCAACATCTGGCTCGGCGCGCACCACGCCTCGACGCCGCGCGAGCGCGACGACCGGGTCGTCGCGCTCGTGCATGAGCTCGTGGTTGACCCCGGCGGCGCGGGCCTCGTCTACGCGCGCACGCGGACCCACGTCGAGGAGCTCGTCGAGGCGCTGGGGCGCGCCGGCCTGCCCGCGACCGCCTACCACGCCGGGCTGCCCGCGCGGGAGCGCGCCGACGTCGAGCGGGCGTTCCTGTCCGGCGCGCTCGACCTCGTCGTCGCGACCAGCGCCTTCGGGATGGGCGTCGACCGCGCGGACGTCCGGTTCGTCGTGCACGCGGGACCGCCCACGTCTCTCGACGCGTACTACCAGGAGGTCGGGCGCGCGGGCCGCGACGGGGAGCCCGCGCGGGCGGTTCTGGTCAGCCGGCCCGACGACTTCGGCCTCAACCAGTACCTGCGGTCCGGCGGCGTGCCGAAGCGCGCGACGCTGTCGGCCGTGCTCGACGCGGTCGCGGGGGCCGAGGACGGCGCCCGGGACCAGCGCGCGCTCGCGCAGGGGAGCGGGCTCGCCGCGCGGACGGTGTCCGGGGCGCTCGGCGTGCTGCTGGACACCGGCGCGGTCCGCCGCGAGGACGGCGGGGGTCTGGTGGCCACCGGGGTGTCGGCCCAGGCGGCGGCGCGCACGGCCTCCGAGCGGCAGGAGGAGCGGCGCACCGTCGAGCGGTCGCGCGTCGAGGTGGTGCGCACCTACGCCGACACCACGGACTGCCGGCGCCGGCTGCTGCTCGAGCTGCTGGGCGAGAAGCACCCGCGGCCGTGCGGCGCGTGCGACTCGTGCGAAGCCGGCACGTCGGTCGAGGTCGCGGACGCGCCGCTGCGCCCGGGGCAGGCCGTCGAGCACGCCGAGTGGGGCCCGGGCCAGGTGTCGGTCGTCGAGGAGGACCGCGTCACGGTGTTCTTCGCCGAGCGGGGCTACGTCACGCTGGACACCGAGGTCGCGCTGGAGGCGGGCCTGCTGCGCCCGGCGGGCGGCGCCCCGGGGGAGCCGGCGACGCCGGCGGCCTGACGCCCGGTCAGGGCACGACGGTCACCGGCCAGCGCGCGTTGCGGACCAGCCGGACCGCGAGCGAACCGGCGATCCGGTGCCCGATCCCCTCCGAGGACCCGACCACGACGCCGTCCGCCCGCACCTCGTGCGCGACGTCCGACAGCACCTGGTACGGGTCGCCCGTGCGCACCACGACCTCCACCGGGACGCCGCGCGCGTCGGCGAGCGACCGCGGGTCGCGCAGCGCGCGCTCGACGTCGTCCTGGTGCCGGACCGCGGCGGCGCTCGACGCGCCGGTCGTGTCGAGCATCGAGGCGACGCCGCCGCCGGGCTCGCGCACGTAGACGACGACCAGCCGGCCGCCCTGCCGGCGGCAGACCCCGACGGCGTACGCGGCGGCGCGCAGGGACGGGTCGGACCCGTCGACGCCCACCACGACGGCGGAGGGGCCGTCACGGCCGATCTCGAACCCGTGCCCGGTCACGCGGCACCGTCCTCCTCGCGCTCGTCGGTGGTCGCACCGAGGGTACCGACCGCCGGGCGGGGCCGGCCGGGATCTCCCGGCACCCGCGGCGCGGGCCGGGGGTGCCGGCGGCCGGGGTCGTGGCGCGCGTCGCGCCGCCCGGGTGAGGCGGGGCGCGGGCGCGGGGCCCGGGTGCGGCTCGGGCGTGCGTGCGACGGGCCCGTCGGCGACGGGGGCGCGGGCGCGGGGGCGTCGTGGTTCCCTGGACCCGCCGCCACGCGCGGCGACGTGCGACGACACCGGGAGGAGGTGCGGCGGTGGCGGACCTGGCGGAGGTCGCGGCGGGGCTGTACGGCGTGCGGCCCGGAGATTTCACGGCCGCGCGCACCGCCGCCGTGCGCGCGGCCCGGCAGGCGGGCGACCGAGAGCTGGCCACGGCCGTCGGGGCGCTGCGCAAGCCGTCGTCGGCCGCGGCCGCCGTGAACCTCCTCGTGCGCGAGCGCCCGGACGAGCTCGGCTCGCTGCTCGACCTCGGCGTGCGGCTCCGGGAGGCGCAGGCGGCGCTCGCCGGGCCGGACCTCCGGGCGCTGCACGGCGAGCAGCAGCGCGCGGTCGGCGCCGCCGCCGACGCGGCGCTGGGCCTGCTCGGGGGCGGCGGGAGCGCCGCGGTGCGGGGGCAGGTGGAGGCGACCCTGCGGGCGGCGATGGGCGACCCGGACGCCGCCGCGGCCGTCGCCACGGGGCTGCTCGTCCGGGACCTGTTCTCGTCGGGGTTCGAGCCGGTCGACGTCGACGGCGCGGTCGCCGTGCCGGACGCCCCGCCGCTCGCGGGCGCGCCGGGGCGGCGCACGCCGCTGCGAGCGGTGCCGGCCGGGGTGGCCGACGCCGACGAGGCCGGCGAGGGGGACGCGGACGAGGAGCGGCCCCACCGGCGTCGGCGCGGCCGCCTGCTCACCGCCGAGGAGCCCGAGCAGCCGCTCCGCGCGGTCCCCGGGCGGCGGCGCGGCCGGGTGCGGGTCGCGGACGACGACGCCGGGGCCGCGGCGGGCTCCGGGGCGGCCGGCGCGGCGGACGCGGCAGGTGCGGCGGGCGCGGCGGAGGCGCCGGACCGGGCGGGCGGGGCGGCGGACGACGCGGCCCCCGCCGCACGCCGACGCGGCCGGGTGCGCACCAACGACGCCGGCGCCGGTCGCCCCGCCCGCGCGGGGAGTGCGCGGAGCGACGGCGCAGAGGCGCGCGGTGACCCCGCCGGTGCAGCCGGCAGGACGCGGGCCGAGGCGGAGCGGGCGGACCGCGCGGCGGCGGCGCGCGCCGAGCGGGAGCGGCGCGAGGAGTCGGCGCGTGCGGAGCGGGAGCGCCGGGCCGAGGCGGAGCGCGCGGCCCGGGAGCGCCGCCGCGAAGCCGCGGTCCGCAGCGCCGAGCAGGACGTCGCGCTGGCTCGGGCGGAGGCGGACGAGCGCACCGGCGCCCGCGACGCCGCGGACGAGCGGCTGCGCGCCGCCGAGACCCGCGCCGGGGAGCTCTCGGAGGTCGTCGAGCGCGCCCGCGAGGAGATCGAGCGGCTGCGTGCCGCCCTGGCCTCCGCGGAGCAGGAGTCCCGCGAGGTGGGCCTCGAGGTGCGGCACGCGCGGGCGGCGCGGACCGCGGCGGCGAAGCAGGCGGAGCGGGCGGCGCAGCGGCTGCGCGCGGCCGAGGCGGCGCTGGACGCGCTCTGACGCGCGGCGCCGCCTCGCGTGGGACGGACCGCGGGTCGAGCCCCGCGCGTCCGTGCCGCCCCGCGTGGGACGGACCGCGGGTCCCTCGTGCGCGGCCGTGCCGCCACGCGCGGGAAGGCCCACGGGTCGCGTCCCGCGCGTCCGGCCCCGACACGCCGCGGGTGTGACCCGCGTCACTCGTTCGCGTTGACACCCCCCGAGGGGCTTCCTAGTCTGGCGGGACGGCACGCCTCGGAGGAACGGGGCGCCCGTGGCGGTGCCGGGCCCCGTGCCCGGTGCGACCGGCGCGCACCTCCCGGGTGGCGCGGCACCGGTGCCCCGGGAGGGGCGTCGGTGGCGACGCGGCCCGGGCGTGGGCACGACGTCGCGGGGTCGGGACCCTCCCGACGGTCGCGCCCGTGCGGACCAGCGACCCGCCGTCGTCCAGGAGCCCCCGCGATGCCGTCAGCGCCGCGCCGCCCCCGCCACCGTTCGGCCGGGCGCGCGCGGCTCGGTCGCGGCGCGGCGATCGCCCGGGCGGGCGGTCGGTCCCTGCTGGCGGCCGGGCTGGTCGTGGCGCTCGGGACGACGCTGACCGGCACCGCGGCGGTCGGCACGGCGTCCGGCGGGCCCGACGGTGCGGCGGAGACCGCGCGCGCCGGTGACGCGTCGCGCGCCTTCTCGCCGGCGCGGACCGCCGCCGCCGACGGCGCGCGGTGGGCGTCCCGGACGGTCGCCGAGGAGGCCGCGGTGTCGGCGGAGTCCGCGCTGCTCGCCCGGGCGGCGCTGGACGCCGCCTCGGGCGTCGAGCCGCTGCGGGTGTCGCCGCAGCCGCTGGCGGACCTGCCCGGCCTCGACGCCGCGGTGGTGCGCCTGACCGAGGCGTGGGCCGAGCCCGCCGCGACGGCCCCCGACCGGGTCGCGTCGGCCGCGCGGGTGCGGGCGGCCGCGGGCGCGGTGTTCGAGCTCGCGCTGGCGGTCGAGCGGAGCGTGCCGGTCGCCGCGGACCGCGCGGCGGGCGACGCGGCGGGGATGCAGCAGGTCGAGCAGGCCGTGGCCGCGGCGACCCTGGCGGCGGCGGACCTGCCGGTGCTGGACGGCCGGGTGGTCGGCGCCCCGGTGCGGACGGGCGGCGGCGAGGGCCGGCCCGCGGGGCTGCGGCCGGACGGGACGATCGACCCGGCGCTGCTGTGCCCGGTGCCGTTCGCGCCCGGGGCGCGGCTGCGCTGCGACGCGGTCGACGCGCTGGTCGCGCTGAACGCGGACTTCCGCGCGGACCACGGCACGGACCTGCCGGTCGGCAGCACCTACCGCGGCTACGCCGAGCAGGCGGCGCTCAAGCGCACGAAGGGCGGGCTCGCCGCACCGGCGGGGCTGTCGCACCACGGCTGGGGCGTCGCGGTCGACTTCGCGGGGTTCGGGGGCGTCGGCCGGTACGACTCGCCGCTGTACGCCTGGATGGTGCAGCACGGACCTCGGCACGGCTGGGAGCACCCCGCCTGGGCGGGGCCGGGCGGCTCCGGGCCGGCTGAGCCCTGGCACTGGGAGTACACGGGCGCGCCCGCGCCGGCCGCCGTCGGCCCGTCCGCGGTCGGCCCGTCCGCCCCGGGGGCGCCGCCGGGGCCGTGACGGCGGCAGCACCACCGGGCACGCGCCGACCGCCGCCTACGGGAGACCGGCGCTGCGAGGCGGCGGTGGTGTGATGGCCCCTCGTGCACCCGGCGTGCGCGGTCCCCGGCGGCGTCGCCGGGCCCGGCGCCGGACTCGCGGCCCGCGCCGTCGGCTCCCCCCCGGCGGCGGTGCGGTCCGCCCGCCCGGCCGCGCGGAGCGGCCCGGGCCCGCCGTCGCGCCACCGCCCAGCACGCCCAGGGGGAAGCACCCATGAACGCCACCCAGACCGACACCGCCGCGCCCGCCGCCGTGGGACGGGTGATCGAGAACGTCGGCCACGGCGAGGTCCTGCACCGCCGGGTCCGCACCTCGGACTTCGACTACCTGCTCGCCGGCCTGGTGGGCGACGAGTCGGCGCACCTGCCGGCCGCCGACCCGCCCCAGGTGATCGCGCTGCTGCGGCGGCTCGGCGGGGCGATGGCGGAGCCGGCCGTCAGCCCGGCGCCGCCGTCGACGATCCCCGCGGTCTACACCTACTGGGGCCAGTTCATCGACCACGACCTCACGCTCGAGGACTCGGCCGACCCCCGGCTGCAGGGCCCCGCGGTCGCGGACCCGGGGCTGCGCCCCCTCGACGCGCGGACCGTCCGGACGAACCTCGGCAACGCCCGGCAGCCGTACCTCAACCTCGACTCGCTGTACGGGGACGGGCCCGCCGGGGCGCACTCGGCGGCGTTCTACGACGGGCCGTTCCTGGGCGTGGGCCGGCTGGCGTCGCCCGCGCCCGGGCAGCCCGTGCCCGCCGCCGCGGACCCGGACGCCCGCGACCTGCCGGGCCGCACCGCGGTGACCGACCCCGCGACCGGCCGCACCCAGTTCCCGGCCGCGATCGGCGACTCCCGCAACGACGAGAACCTGGTCGTGGCGCAGCTGCACCTCGCGTACCTGCGGTTCCACAACGCGGTGGTCACGGCGTTCCGCGCGGCGGAGCCCGGCCTCGCGGACGACGAGCTGCTGGCCCGGGCCCAGCAGCTCGTGCGGCACACGCACCAGTGGCTGATCGTGCACGACTACCTGCGCACCGTGACGGTGCCCGGCACGGTCGACTGGGTGCTGCAGGAGCTGAAGGGCCTGTACCTGCAGCGGTTCCCCGCGAAGCGCCCGCCGGTCATGCCGCTCGAGTTCTCGGTGGCCGCGTTCCGGTTCGGGCACTCCCAGATCCGCAACACCTACGACTACAACCGGAACTTCGGCGACCCCGGGTTCGTGTCGCCGCGCGCCACGCTCGACCAGCTGTTCCAGTTCACCGGGCGCGGCGGGTTCATCGGGGGCGCGCAGTCGCTGCCGGAGAACTGGGCGATCGAGTGGGACCGGTTCGTCGACAAGGCCGACCCCGACCCGCGGCACTTCGCCCGGGCGATCGACACCCAGCTCGCGGACGACCTGTCGGTGATGCGCAACGAGCCGCGCGACCTGGCCGGCATCCAGGAGCACCTGGCCAAGCGGAACCTGCTGCGCGGCTACCTGCTCGGCGTGCCGACGGGGGAGGCGGTGGCCCGCGCGCTGAAGATCCGGCCCTTGACCCGCGGGGAGCTGCTGCGGGGCGCCCCGGCGGGCGTGCGCAGCGCGCTCACCAGCCCGGAGCTCACCGGGCGGACGCCGCTCTGGTACTACGTGCTCAAGGAGGCCGAGGTGCTCACCTCGGGCAACTCCCTGGGGCCGGTCGGCAGCCGCCTGGTCGCCGAGACCGTCATCGGCCTGATGCGGCACGACCCGGAGTCGTTCCTCACGACCGTGCCCGCGTGGGGCACCGGCCCGGTGCCGGTCCTGCCCGGCGGGAACGGCGCGCGGACGGTCGCGAGCCTCGCGGACCTGCTGGACGTCGCGGGCGTCATGCCCGCCTGACGCGACGAGGCCCTGCCCGGCGCGCGCGCGGCGTGCCGGGCAGGGCCTCGTCGCGGGGACCGGCGGTCAGCGCGGCGGACGGGTCCGGCGGTGCGACTCGCGGATCTGGCGGCCGCGGCGCACGTCCTCCTCGGCCTTCGCGCGCTTCTTGTCGCTCGCGCGGGTGTCCCGCGGCGGCAGCTGGATCGTGCGCTCCGCCTCGATGCCGCCCTGCAGCTCTCGCCCGCGCTCGATCTCGGCGTCCAGCTCGGCGCCGAACAGGAGGGCCAGGTTCGTGATCCAGAGCCACAGCAGCAGGATGATCACGCCGGCGAGCTGGCCGTAGGTGCTGCCGTACGAGCTGAAGTTCGCGACGTAGAAGCCGAACCCGAGCGAGGCGAGGATCCAGACCACGACGGCGACCAGGGCGCCCACGCTCATCCAGCGGAACTTCGGCTGCCGGACGTTCGGCGTGAAGTAGTACAGGATCGCGATCGCGACGATGACGAGCAGCAGCACCACCGGCCACTTGGCGATGTTCCAGGCCGTCACCGCGGCGGGGCCCAGCCCGATCGCGTCGCCCACGGACTGCGCGATGCCGCCCGACAGGACGACGGCGACGACGACGACCACGGCGAACAGGACCAGCACCAGGGTCACCAGCAGCAGCACCGGGCGCAGCTTCCAGATCGGCCGGCCCTCGTCGATCTCGTAGACCCGGTTGATCCCGCGGCTGAACGCGGTCACGTACCCGGACGCGGACCACAGGGCGACCACCAGGGAGATGACGAACGTCAGACCGGCGCCGGGCGAGTTGGTGAGGTTCTCCAGGATCGGCTGGAGGGTCTCGTCGGCGCTGGCCTGGCCGATCATCCCCGACGCGGTGGACACCAGGTCCTCGACGAGCTGCTGCCCGTCGCCGACCAGGCCGAGGATCGACACCACGGCCAGCAGGCCGGGCGCGATCGCCAGCACCGCGTAGTAGGTGAGGGCGGCCGCGAGGTCCGTGCACTGGTCGTGGTTGAACTCGCGGACCGTCGTCCGCAGCACGTACGTCCACGACCGCTTGGTGAGGTCGTCGGGGGAGTCCGGCTTGCGCGGGTCGTCCGGCGCGGGCGCGTCGGCGCGCTCGGTGCTCGTCTGGTCGTCGTCGGCGTGGGCCACGGGGACCTCCTGGGGCGGTGCGGGGGTGGTTCCGTCCGCCAGCGTCACCCGGGTGCGCCGGGTCCGCCACAGGAACGCCCGGGGCCGCGCCGCCGCGCGGCCGGTCAGCCGTCCAGGCGCAGCCCGTCGAGCGCGTTCAGCCGGTACCCGACGCCGCGCACCGTGGTGATGAGGCCGTCGAGCCCGGACTTCGCCCGCACCCGGCGCACGTGCACGTCGACGGTCCGGGTGCCCTCGGACAGGTCCTGGCTGCGCCAGGCGCCCGCGTACAGCTCGTCGCGGGTCACGACGCGCCCGGCGGAGCGGGCCAGGTAGGCGACCAGGTCGAACTCCTGGCGGGTCAGGTCGACGTCCGCGCCGTCGACGACCAGCCGGCGGCCGGGCAGGTCGACGACGACGGCGGGGGTCAGCGGCAGGGCCGCCAGCAGCTCCTCGAACCGCCGCAGGTCGGCCTGCGACGGGAGGTCGCCGGGGGCGGTCGCGGGGCGCGGCGCCGGGCGGGAGGCGTGCCGGGGGAGGACGGGGTGCGGGGCGGGGCTCAGGACGCTCATGGGTGCTCCTCGGGGGTCCGCCGCGCGCGGGCGGCGGGGCGGGACGTCGACGTCCCGCGCGGATCTGACGCTGGGGTGGCCGTCAGGCCCGACAGAGCGGACACGCGCAGGCGCGCCGCAGGCTGCGGCACGGGAGGAGCGCGGAGGTCATGGCGCCGAGTGTGGCACGCGGCACGCGGGCGCGGCACGCACCCGGCGGAGGCGTCTCAGGGGCCGGACGCAGGTGACGGGGTCGCCGTGGGCGCCGCCGCGGCGTCCTCGTCCGCCTCCGGGTCGGGGTCGGGCACGACGACCGGCCAGCGCTCCGGGTCGTGCACGGTCGCGCCGGCGTCGGTGCCGATCTCGACGAGCTGCCAGTCGAGGATCCGCCGCGTCGTGGGGTCCCAGCGCAGCACGGTCATCTCGGCGGTGCCCTTGAGCGGGCCGATCCGCGGCTCGTTCTCCTGCGCGCCCGCGGTGGAGGAGGAGATGTACCGGATGCCCTCGCCGACCTGCTCGGGGTCGGTGCGGGTGTGCATGTGGCCCGACAGCAGCGCGGGGACGCAGCCGTCCGCGAGCATCGTCGGGGCGGCGCGCGGGTTGTGGAACATCACGAGGTCGACGCCGTCGTCGTCCGCGCACGCCACCTCGGACAACCGGGCGCCGACGTCGGCGTACGACTCGTCCTGGGTCTGCGTCTGGATCAGCCGGGTGGCCTTCGGGTCGTGGTCGCCGAGGATCCGCAGTCCGCGCACGTCGATCACGCCCCCGTCCAGGACGGTCGCGCCCGCGCGCGCGTACTGCGCGGTCGTCTCGGCGGAGTCGTGGTTGCCGGGCGCCGTGACCAGGTCCACGCCGTCGGGGATCGCCCGGGCGAACGTGGTCACGCAGTACTGCTCGACGGAGGTGCCGTTCATCGTGGTGTCGCCGGCGTCGAGCACGACCTGCGCGCCCGACATCTCGGCCAGCGACGTGATGAGCGGGGCCATGCCGACGTTGCAGTGCAGGTCGGAGATGAGCAGGAGGGTGACCGGCTCGGGCCGCTCCTCCTCGTCCGCCGTCTCCGACGGGGTGGGGCTCGGCGTCGAGGTCGGGCCTGCGGTCGCCCCGGTCGCGTCGTCGTCCGCGCCGTCGTCCACCTCGTCGTCCGCCCGCGCGTCCCGTCGCTCCTCCCAGCCGGCCCACGCCGCGACCAGCGCGTCGTCGGCCTGCTCGTAGAACTCCTCGTTCTCGCGGAACGCGGTGACCACCAGCCCGCCGTAGGTGTCGACGATGCCGCCGAGCCGGCCGGTGATCCGGGCCCCCTCGAGCGGCGTGCCGTCGAACACGGCGGACGCCGCCTGGGACGGCGTCCGCTCGGTCGCCTCGCCGCGTTCGCTCGCCGTCACCAGGGTGCCGACCAGGACGACGGCCAGGCCGCCCGCGGTGAGCTGCGCCGCGTGCGGCGCGAGCCGGCCGCCCAGCTCCCGGCGCCGCGCGGGCCCGAGCAGCCAGCGCCCGGCGGACCAGAGCGCGGCGAGCACGACGAGCGCGGCGAGCGTCCGCCACAGCGCGTTCGCCGCCAAGGCGCGCGCGGCGTCCTCGATCGTCGCCTGGGGGCCCGTGAAGAACTGCAGGTACGAGTTCAGGTCGCCGGTCAGCGCCTGGAGGGTGTCGACGTCGTGCAGGGCGTCGACGTCCGCCGGGATCTCCTCGACCGTGACGCGCGCGCCCAGGCCGACCGGCAGCGGGGAGTCGATCTGCAGCGTGCCGAACGGCCCCAGGTCGATCGTCACCGTCGCGTCGGTGGTCACGTCGTACCGGGCCTCGTGCGGTCCCAGGCTGAGCTCCGCGGTGGCGGTGGTGACCCCGAAGACGAGGGCGGCGAGCAGCGCGATCAGCGCCAGCACCGCGCGGGGGAGCCAGCGGCCGCGGCGGCGGGGCCGGTCCTCGCGCGGCGCGGCGGGCTCGGCGGGGGCGGGCTCGGGGGCGGCGTCGGGAGCGGACATCCCGACGAGCGTAGGGGCGCGGGTGGGGGCACGTCGCGCCGGGTGGCGCGGAGCCCCGGCCGACGCGTGCGGCGCCGCCCCGGCCGTGCGGGCGCCCGGGCGCTGTGCTACTCCGGGAGCATGACCAGCCCCGTCACGACCCCGGTCGGCCGGCCGGCCGCCGCGGACGGCCACGCCGAGAGCACGCTCACCGTCGTGGTGGCGTTCGCCGCGAACGCGCTGATCGCCGTCGCCAAGACGGTCGCGGCGGTGCTCACCGGCGCGGCGTCGATGCTGGCGGAGGCCGCGCACTCCTGCGCGGACACCGGCAACGAGGTGTTCCTGCTCGTCGCGCAGCGGCGCTCCGCCCGGGCCCCCGACCGCACGCACCCCCTCGGCTACGGCCGCGAGGTCTACGTGTGGTCGCTGTTCGCCGCGATCGGGCTGTTCGCCGTGGGCGCGGGCGTCTCGATCACGCACGGGATCCAGGAGCTGGTCCACCCGGAGCCGGCGAGCTCCTACGTCGTGGCCTACGTCGTCCTCGGCGTGTCCTTCCTGCTGGAGGGGACGTCGTTCCTGCAGGCGTGGCGCCAGGCGCGGACCGCCGCGGCACGGCGGGACATGGACCTGTGGGACCACGTGCTCGCGACCTCCGACCCCACGGTGCGCGCCGTGTTCTTCGAGGACGCGGCCGCACTGATCGGCATCGTCATCGCGGGCACGGGCATCGCCCTGCACCAGGTCACCGGGTCGCCGGTGCCCGACGCCATCGGCTCGATCCTGGTCGGCGTGCTGCTCGCCGTGGTCGCCGTGCTGCTCATCGACCGGAACCGCCGGTTCCTCGTGGGGGAGACCGCGGACCCCGCCCTGGAGGGCGCCGCGGTCCGCGCGCTGCTCGCGATGCCGGAGGTCGCCCGCGTGACCCAGATCCGGCTCGAGGTGGTGGGCGCGCGGCAGCTGTTCCTCATCGCCGCTGTCGACCTGGCCGGCAACCCCGCGGAGGACCAGGCGTCCCACGTGCTCGCCGCGGTGGAGCGCCAGGTCGCCGCGCGGCCGGGGATCGTCGGCGCGGTGCTGTCCCTGTCCGAGCCCGAGGAGCCCGCGCTCACCGCCTGACGGCGCAGCGCCCCGCCGGTCGACCCGCCCCGCCGGCCGACCCGCCCCGCCGGCCGACCCGCCCCGCCGCCCCGCCACCGCCCCGAGAGGACCCGCATGCCCGTCGCCCCCGCCGTCAGCCCCCGCACCCCCGTCGACCTGGACCGCGTCCGGTCCGCCGCGGTCGCTGCCCGGGTGCTCGGCCCGCTCGTCGCCCAGGGGGCGATCGTGCGCCGGCCCCGCGCGACGGCGTGGGCCGAGCGCCGGCAGACCGACCGGGCCGCCGGGGCGCTGCTGCGCGACCTGCGCCGCGAGCACGACGGCGCGCCGGTCGTGCTGCGGCTCGGGCCGCGCCGGCTCGTGCTGCCGCTGGACGCGGGCGACGTCGGCGCGCTGCTCGCCGGCTCGCCCGACCCGTTCAGCCCGGCGACGGTCGAGAAGCGCGCGGCCCTCGGGCACTTCGAGCCCGACTCGGTGCTGATCTCGCCGACGGACCGCCGGCCCGCGCGCCGGCTGCTGAACGAGCAGGCGCTGGACACCTCCGAGCCGGTGCACCGGGACGCCGACGCGCTGCTCGCCGCGGTGGACCGCGAGGCGGCGGCGCTGCTGGCCGAGGTCGACCGCACCGGCGTCCTGGACTGGCCGACGTTCGCCCCGGCGTTCTGGCGCACCGTGCGCACCGTCGTGCTCGGGGAGTCGGCGCGCGACGACCACCGGGTCACCGACGTCCTGTGGACGCTGCGCCGGGCGGCCAACTGGGCGTACCTGCACCCGCGGCGCCCGCGGCTGCGCGCCGAGCTCGCGGACCGCCTGCACGCCTACGTGCGGCGGGCCGAGCCCGGCAGCCTGATCGCGCACGCCGCAGCGGCGCAGCGGGACCGCGGCGTGGACCCCGTCGGCCAGGTGCCGCAGTGGCTGTTCGCGTTCGACGCGGCCGGCGCCGCGGTGCTGCGGGCCCTCGCGGTGGCGGCGGCGCGCCCGGCGGTGCGCGAGCGGCTCCGGGGGGAGGCGCGCTCGGGGTCGTCGATGCAGCCGTACGCCCGCGGGGCGGTCCTCGAGTCGGTGCGCCTGTGGCCGACCACGCTGGTCGTCCTGCGCGACAGCACGGCGCCGACGACCTGGGGGCGTCGTGAGCTGCCCGGCGGCACGAGCTTCGCGATCGTCAGCGCGTTCGCGCACCGGGACGCCGAGCGGCTGGACTTCGCCGACGCGTGGTCGCCGGAGGCGTGGCTCGACGGCCGGGCGGACGCCGACTGGGGCCTGCTGCCGTTCAGCGGCGGGCCCGTGTCCTGCCCGGGGCGCAACGTCGTGCTGCTGGTGGCCGGCCGGCTGCTCGCGCGGCTGTCCGAGGCCGACCTGGTGCTCCCACGCGGCCGGTACCTCGCGACCGACCCGCTGCCGGCGACGTTCGACCACTACGGCGCCCGGTTCCACGTCCCGGGGCGGGGCTGAGTCGTCCCGTCGGGCGCCGGGACGGGGGCGGTCCGCCCCGGTCGGTTTGCCGGGTCCCCGACGCCCGGCGTCGGCGCTGCCGGACGCCCGGCGTCGGCGCTGCCGGACGCCCGGCGCCCGCGCCACCGGACCGGCCGGTTCCCGCGCGGGTGAACGGGTGGGCCGTCCGGGCGGCGCCGCTGCCAGGTACGTCACAGAACCACGACATCCGGACGAAACCTGTCGGCCGACAGGCGTAACCTGGCCTCCGAGGGCGTGTCGCCCGCCGGGGCTGGTCCCGGGCGGCCGCCTCGACGGCCGGACGCCCGCCCGCTGCGCGCGGGGAGCAGACCGGCCCGTCGCCGCGCCCTCCGCGGCACCGGCGACCCCGGGGTCCGCGGCCAGTGACGCACCGCAACAGCCCAGGAGGGCCCCGATGAACATGTCCATCGCCCGAGCCGGTCGCCGGACCACGCGCACCCTCAGCGTGGCCGCCGCCGCCGTCGCGACGGTCTCCCTGCTCGCCGCCTGCGCCAGCGCGGAGGGCACGTCGGCGGGTTCGGCCTCCGACGACACGACCACGGCCGCCGCCGCGGAGGACGTCCAGGTCATCGACCAGACGAACCTGCTGCTGCAGACCGCCCAGGAGACCCTGGAGGCCCGCGGCCTCGAGGTGCAGGTCGCCGACGCGTCCGGCCAGGGCCGCGCGATCGACGACCCGACCCAGTGGGTCGTCGTCACCCAGGACCCGATCTCCGGCTCGGTCGAGAAGGGCACCGAGGTCACCCTCACGGTCCGCATGACGACCGACCCGGTCGGCTGACCCTCGGAATAAAGACTGGCCCCGCCGCGCTGGACCGGGTGAGACTCAGAGCTCCCGGTCCGCGCGGCGGTGCAGCATCCCGCCACGGACGGACCGGCCCGGACGCGGAGCACGCGCCCCTCGTGAGGGGTGGACGGACGCGGGACGGGTGGCTCGTCACCGACGGCCCTCAACGAGGCCGGGGCGGATCAGGTCGCGCGGGAGAAGGACAAGCGGGCGCGGCGGACGGTGGCGTACAGGTGCTGACCCGCACCCCCTGACGGTGCGGCACGTCGCGGGCGACCGGCGGCCTCCGGGACCCGGCGCCCCTCAGACGTACGGCGCGACGAGCCGGCGCAGCTGGGCCGCGTAGCCCCCGCCGAACAGGACCGCGTGCATCCCCACCGGGTAGACCTGGTGCAGCGCGACGCGGTGCTGCCACCCCCGGCGCAGCGGGTGCACCTCCTGGTACGCGTCCAGCACGTCGGCCAGGTGCGGGCAGCCGAACAGCGCGAGCATCGCGAGGTCGGACTCCCGGTGGCCCCCGTGCGCGGCCGGGTCGATCAGCGTGGCACCGGCCGGCGTCCACAGCACGTTGCCCGACCAGAGGTCGCCGTGCAGCCGGGCCGGCGGGTCGTCGTCGTCCCAGGTGCCCGCGCGGAGCCGGTCGGCCAGCCGGCGCAGCAGCGCGAGGTCGTCCGGGCCCAGCGCGCGGCGCCGCTCCGCCGCGGCGGCCAGCGGCTCGACCCGGCAGTCGGCGAGGAACGCGCCCCACCGCTCGTGGTCGCCGGCCGGCATGGGCAGCGGCTGGTCGAGCGGACCGAAGAACCCGTCCCCGGACCAGCCGTCCGGCGGCGAGCCGAACCGGCGGGCGCCGGCGTCGTGCGTGACGGCGAGGCCGCGGCCCAGCTCGCGCGCCGCGCGCCGGGTGGGCGCGACCTCGGTCAGCGCCTCGACGTCCAGGTGGTCCGCGCCGACGCCCCGGACCTCCACCACGGGAGCCCCGCCGCGTACCCGCAGCCAGCGCAGGCCGGCGGCCTCTCAGGCGAAGAACCCCGGCGGCGCGCCCGCGCGGCGCTTGCGGTAGGTCTCCATGCGGCGCCCTCCTCGTCGCGGGGGTGTGTCGCGGTCGGCGGGCTAGCCTGGCGCGCGTGGCCCCCGACGCCGATCCGATCCTCCTGAGCGGCGCCGCGGCGCCGGGGGAGGCGCGCCGCGCGGGCGGTGGTGCGCGTGTTCCCGGCGCCGGTGCAGGCGTTCCGGGTGCGGGCGCTCCCGAGGGACCCGGTGGCCGTGCCCGCGGCGGCGCGGCTCGCCGCCCCGCGGTGCGGGTGCCCGTCCCGGCCGCCCTGCTCGGCGGGGCGGGGCGCACGGCGGAGGGTGCCGCGTGGCTCGACGGGCTGCCGGCGCTGGTCGACCGGGCGAGCCGGCGCTGGGAGCTCGCGCTCGGCGCCCCGTTCCCGTCCGGCTCGGCCTCCTGGTGCGCGCCCGCGCGCGACGCCGCCGGCCGCGACCTGGTGCTGAAGGTGTCGTTCCCGCACGACGAGGCGCGCGACGAGGTCGCCGTGCTGCGCGCGTGGGGCGGGCGCGGGGCGGTGCGGCTCGTGGACGCCGACGTCGGCGACTGGGCCCTGTTGCTCGACCGGGTGCGGCCCGGCACCCCGCTGCGCGCGGACCGGACCCCCGCGGTGCGGCGTCTCGCCGAGGCGGCAGACGTGCTGCGCGCTCTGCACGCCGCGCCCGCGCCGCCGGGGCTGCCGGCGCTCGGGGACGTGGCGCGCGGGCTGGCGGACGTGGCGGCCGACCGGGCCGAGCGGGCGCGGCGTGCCGGGGTGCGCCTCGACCCGGGGCTGCTGCGGGCCGCGGACGCCACGCTGCGCGGGGCCGGGGAGCCCGGGAGCGCACCCGCGGTGCCGCTGCACGGCGACTGCAACCCCGGGAACGTGCTGCGCGGCGGCGGTGACCGCGGCGGGCCGGCGGCGTGGGTCGCCATCGACCCCAAGGCGCTGACCGGCGACCCGGCGTACGACGTCTGGCCGCTGCTCGAGCAGGTGGCCGACCCCTGGCGCACCCCGGACCCGGTGCGCACGCTGCGCGACCGGCTCGAGCTGGTCGCCGGTCGCGCAGGTCTGGACGCGGCCGGCGCGGCGCGCTGGGCGGTCGCGCGCGGGACCGAGGCGGCGCTGTGGGCGTGGCACCACGGCGCCGGCCGGCCCCGGGCCGCCCGGGAGGTCGACCGCGCGCTCGGCCGGGTGCGCGACTGGGCGCGGGTGGCGGACCTGCTCGGTGGTTGAATGCCGGGCCTGTTCGGCGGTCGAGAGGCGGTCCCGCTCGGCGGCCGGCCGGCGGCCGAGCCGGCGGCCGGTCCGGCGGATCGCCCGCGCGCCCGGCGCCGCCGTGCCTACGCTGGCCCCGACGGGCCGGCGACCGCGGCGACCCCGCCGGACGGCCCGTCGGAGCCGGGCTCCGTGCGCCCGACCGGCGCGCCGGCCCGCGACCGCCCGGGAGGCTGCGATGAGGGTCGGGATCCCCGCCGAGGTGAAGAACCACGAGTACCGCGTCGCCATCACGCCCGCGGGCGTGCACCAGCTGACGGCCGCCGGGCACGACGTGCTCGTGCAGGCCGGCGCCGGGGCCGGCTCGGCCATCGGCGACGACGCCTACGCCGCCGCCGGCGCGACGGTCGTGCCGGACGCCGCGCGGGTGTGGGGCGAGGCGGACCTGGTCTGCAAGGTCAAGGAGCCGGTGCCGTCCGAGTACGGGCACCTGCGCGAGGACCTGGTGCTGTTCACCTACCTGCACCTCGCCGCCGACCGGCGGCAGACCGACGCGCTCCTCGCCGCCGGCACCACGGCGATCGCCTACGAGACCGTGCAGCTGGCCGACCGGTCGCTGCCGCTGCTCGCCCCCATGAGCGAGGTCGCGGGCCGGCTCGCGGCGCAGGTCGGCGCCTACCACCTCATGCGCAGCGCCGGGGGCGCGGGGCGGCTGCTCGGCGGTGTGCCGGGCGTGGCGCCGGGCCGGGTGGTCGTGCTCGGCGGCGGTGTCGCCGGCCGGCACGCGGCCGAGGTCGCGCTGGGCATGCGCGCGGAGGTCACGGTGCTCGACCTGTCGGTCCCGCGGCTCCGCGAGCTGGACACCGCCTTCGGCGGCCGGGTGCGCACGCTCGCGTCGTCCGCGTACGCGGTGCAGGAGGCGGTCGTGGACGCCGACCTCGTCGTCGGCGCCGTCCTGGTGCCGGGGGCGCGGGCGCCGAAGCTGGTCACCGACCGGATGGTGGCCGGGATGCGGCCGGGGTCGGTCCTCGTCGACGTGGCCGTGGACCAGGGCGGGTGCTTCGAGTCGAGCCGGCCGACGACGCACGACGACCCGACCTTCCGGGTGCACGACGCGCTCTTCTACTGCGTCGCGAACATGCCGGGCGCGGTGCCGGTGACGTCGACGCAGGCGCTGACCAACGCGACGCTGCCGTACCTCACCGCCCTCGCCTCCCGGGGCTGGCGTGCGGCCCTGGCCGCCGACCCGGCGCTGGCGCGGGGACTCGCGACGCACGCCGGCGGGCTGTTCCACGCCGGCGTCGGCGCGGCGCACGGCATGCCCGCCCGCGATCCGGGCGTGGTGCTGGCGGCCTGACCTGCGGCGACGGTGCGATTTCCCGCGACCGGGGTGACCGGCGCGTGGCAGGGTGGCCCGATGCGAACCTTCGAGCTGACCGACGGCGTCGTCCTGCTGCGCGCGCCGGGCGCGGCGGACGTCGACCGGATCGCCGCGCTGTGCCAGGACCCGGCGATCCAGGAGTGGACGACCGTCCCCAGCCCCTACGCCCGCGCCGACGCCGAGTCGTACGTCACCGGCATGGTGGCGGACGGCTGGGCGAACGGGACGCAGCTCAACTGGGCCGTGCGCGACGCCGCCGGCGGGACGCTCGTCGGCATGGTCGGCCTCGGCATGGAGGGCGCCGGCTCCGCGGAGCTCGGCTACTGGCTCGCGCCCGAGGCGCGCGGGCGCGGCGTCATGGCGCGCGCCGTCGACCTGGTGCTGGACGCCGCGTTCGGCCGGCTGGAGCTGGCCCGGGTGTTCTGGCGGGCGTTCGTCGGCAACGGCCCCTCGCGGGCGGTCGCCGAGCGCGCGGGCTTCCGGGTCGAGGGCGAGCTGCGGCTGGGCGGCGTGCAGCGCGGCGTGCGGCGGGACGAGTGGGTCGGCAGCCTCCTCGCGACGGACGACCGCCCGCGGCGTGTCGGCGAGCGGCCGGCCGCGGGTGCCGCGGCGCGCGAGGGATGATGGCGCGCATGACCACCCCCACGCTGGGCGCGGACAACCCGTTCGCCGCGCCGTCCTCGCTGCCCTACGGCCTGCCCGACTTCGCGTCCGTCCGCGCGGAGCACTACCGCCCGGCGCTGCTCGCCGGCATGGCGGAGCAGCGCGCCGAGGTCGAGGCGATCGCCGCCTCGCCGGACGCCCCGACCGTCGAGAACACCCTGGCGGCGCTCGAGCGCTCCGGCCGCCTGCTGCACCGCGCGGCGATCGTGTTCTTCAACCAGTCGTCGTCCGACTCCACCCCGGAGCTGGAGGCGCTCGAGGAGGAGGTCGCCCCGCTGCTCGCCGCGCACAGCGACGCCATCCACCTGGACCGCCGGCTGTTCGCGCGCCTGGAGGCGCTCGAGGCCGCCGCCGACGCGGGCGACCTCGACCTGGAGCCCGACACCGCCTGGCTGCTGCACCGCCAGCACACGCAGTTCGTCCGCGCAGGCGTCCGCCTCGACGACGACGCCCAGGCCCGGCTGCGCGAGCTCAACGCCGAGATCACTCGGCTGGAGACCGTGTTCGGCCGCCAGCTGCTCGCCGAGACGAACGACTCGGCCGTGCTGGTGACCGACGAGGCGGAGCTCGCCGGCCTGCCGGAGGACGCGCGCGCCGCCGCCGCCGAGGCCGCCGCCCGCCGCGGCCACGAGGGCGCCTGGCTGATCGACCTGATCCTGCCGACGCAGCAGCCCGCGCTGGCGCAGCTCGCCGACCGCGCGCTGCGCGAGCGGCTGCACACCGCGTCCGTCAGCCGCGGCGGCCGGGGCGGCGACAACGACACCCGCGCCACGCTGCTCGCGCTGGCCCGGCTCCGCGCCGAGCGTGCCCGCCTGCTCGGGTACGCGCACCACGCCGCGTACATCGCCGAGGACGCCACGGCGAAGACCCCCGAGGCCGTCGCCGACATCCTCGGCCGCCTCGCGCCCGCCGCCGTGGCGAACGCCCGCGCCGAGGCCGCGGACCTGGAGGAGGCGCTGCGCCGCGACGTGCCCGGCGCGACCCTCGAGGCGTGGGACTGGGCGTACTACGCCGAGCAGGTCCGCAAGGAGCGCCGCTCGCTCGACGACTCCTCCCTGCGCCCGTACCTCGAGCTCGACCGGGTGCTGCGCGACGGCGTGTTCCGCGCCGCCGGCGAGCTGTACGGCCTGACGTTCACCGAGCGCGCCGACCTGGTCGGCTACCACCCGGACGTCCGCGTGTTCGAGGTCGCGGACGCCGACGGCTCCGGCCTCGGGCTGTTCCTCGGCGACTTCTGGACCCGCGACTCCAAGCGCGGCGGCGCCTGGATGAACAACCTGGTCGACCAGTCGACGCTGCTCGGCGAGGCGCCCGTCGTGGTGAACAACCTCAACATCCCGAAGCCGCCGGCCGGCCAGCCGACGCTGCTCACCTGGGACGAGGTCATCACGCTGTTCCACGAGTTCGGGCACGCGCTGCACGGCCTGTTCTCCGCGGTGCGGTACCCGTCGCAGTCCGGCACGGACGTGCCGCGCGACTTCGTCGAGTACCCGTCGCAGGTCAACGAGATGTGGGCGTGGGAGCCGTCGGTCCTGCGCGCGTACGCCGTGCACCACGTGACGGGCGAGCCGATGCCGCAGGAGTGGGTCGACACCCTCATCGCGGCGCGGCAGGACGGCGAGGGCTTCGCCACGACCGAGTACCTCGCGGCCGCGCTCCTCGACCAGGCCTGGTACCGGCTGGCGCCCGAGGACGTGCTGACCGACGTCGCAAACGTGGTGCCCTTCGAGGCGGCCGCGCTCGAGAAGGCCGGCATCGCGTTCGCGCCGGTGCCGCCGCGGTACCGCACGACGTACTTCAACCACGTGTTCGGCGGCGGGTACTCGGCCGGGTACTACTCGTACATCTGGTCCGAGGTGCTGGACGCCGACACCGTCACCTGGTTCGAGGAGAACGGCGGGCTGCGCCGGGAGAACGGCGACACGTTCCGCGCGAAGCTGCTGTCGCGCGGCGGCTCGGTCGACCCGATGGCGGCGTTCCGCGACCTGCGCGGCCGGGACCCGGAGATCGCCCCGCTGCTCGCGCGCCGCGGTCTGACCTCGGCCTGAGTGCGGCGCCTCCCGCCGAGGTAGGGCCTCCGCGCCGAGAGAGGGCCATCCCCGGTCCTATCTCGGCGTGGCGGTCCTATCTCGGCGGCGCGGCCCCGTCCCCGCGCACGGGGCGCCCCGCCGCGGCCGGTAGCGTGGGGGCATGAGCACCGAGCACCCCGCCGCGCCCGCCGGCCAGCACGACACCAGGGCGGCCGAGGGCGAGGTCGTCCGGATCGCCCAGGAGCTCATCCGGTTCGACACGTCGAACTACGGCGACGGCTCCGGCCCCGGCGAGCGGTCCGCCGCCGAGCACGTCATGGCGCTGCTCCACGAGGTCGGGCTGGAGCCCGAGCTGATCGAGTCGGCGCCGGGCCGTGCGAACGTCGTCGTCCGCCTGGAGGGCGAGGACCGCACCCGGCCCGCCCTCGTGCTGCACGGCCACACCGACGTCGTCCCCGCCGAGGCGAAGGACTGGAAGGTCGACCCGTTCGCCGGCGAGGAGTTCGACGGCATGGTCTGGGGCCGCGGCGCCGTGGACATGAAGGGCATGGACGCGATGATCCTGGCGGTCGTCCGCCAGCTGGTCCGCGACGGCCGGAAGCCGGCCCGGGACGTCGTCGTCGCGATGTTCGCCGACGAGGAGGCCGGCGGGCGGTACGGCGCCCGGCACCTCGTCGACCACCGGCCCGACCTGTTCGAGGGCGCCACCGAGGCGGTGTCCGAGGTCGGCGGGTTCTCGGTCGACGTCCACGGCCGCCGCGCCTACCTGCTGCAGACCGCCGAGAAGGGCATCGCCTGGCTGCGGCTGGTCGCTGACGGCACCGCCGGCCACGGTTCGGCGGTCAACCCGGACAACGCGGTGACGGAGCTCGCCGGCGCGATCGCGCGGATCGGCGCCTACCAGTGGGACACCCGGCTCACCCCGACGGTGCTCGCCCTGCTCGAGGGCGTCGCGGACCTCACCGGCCTGCCGCTCGACGTCGACGACCCGCTGGCCATCGACCGCCTGATCGGCGCGCTCGGCCCGGCCCGGCGGTTCGTCGGGTCGTCGATCCGCACGCTCGCCAACCCGACGCAGCTGCAGGCCGGCTACAAGACCAACGTCATCCCCGGCCGCGCGACCGCGACCGTCGACGTCCGCCCGCTGCCCGGCGACCACGAGGCCGTCCTGGCCAGGGTCCGCGAGCTCGCCGGCCCGACGGTGCGCGTCGAGCCCGAGCACCTGGACATCGGCCTCGAGGTCCCCGCGACCGGCTCGCTCGTCGACACGATGACCGACGTGCTGCGGGCGCAGGACCCGGAGGCGGTCGTGCTGCCGTACATGCTCTCGGCCGGCACCGACAACAAGTCGCTCGCGCGGCTCGGCATCAACGGCTACGGGTTCGCCCCGCTGCGGCTGCCCGCCGACCTCGACTTCACCGCGCTGTTCCACGGCGTCGACGAGCGCGTGCCGGCCGACTCGCTGCGGTTCGGCGTGCGCGTGCTGGACGGGCTGCTGCGCGAGGCCTGAGCGCGCTGCGGTCGCGGCCGCCGCGCCGCCCGCGCGGATGACGGAGGGCGGCCCCCCGCGGGGTGCCGCCCTGCCGTCAGTCGCCCAGCGCGCCGAGCGTGGACCGGACCCGGATGATCCGGCGCCGCAGCCACACCTTCCGCTCGCCGCCCGCGTAGAGGAGGGTCCGGGCCAGCTCCCACCGGCCGTACTCCGCCTGCTCCGTGAGCAGCCGGCGGGCGTCGCCGCGACTGGTCGTCCGGGGGATCGTGAGGACGCGGTACTCGTACTGCCGCGCCTGCTCCGGGCCGCCCGGGCGTCCCGAGCGCGTCGTGCCTGCCATGCCCACCGCCTTCCGATCGGGTCGTGGTGCCATTGTGCCTGGTGCGGCGCTACGGTCGTGGCATGGCTATCGACCCGCGCGCGGCCCTGGACCGCCTCATCGCTGCGCTCGAGGCGCACTACACCGCCGTGTCCACGCCGCACGGGGACGACGACCCCGCCGTCGACGACGCGTACGACGTGCTCGCGGACGCGTTCGAGGTCTACGACGACGCCCTCGGCGCGGAGTACGGCGAGGCGACGCCGTTCTACCTCGCGGAGGACGACGAGGACGACGACGACCACGACGACGAGCACGAGGACGAGGACGACGAGTACGACGCCGACGACCTGCCGGGGGAGTCGTACGACGACGAGGACGACGACGCGCTGCACCCCTGAGCCCGCGGGCGCCGCGGGTCAGCGGCGCTCGGGGTAGCCCGTCGCCGGCGCGCTGACCTCGTCCAGCGCCCGCAGGATCTCCGGCGGCAGCTCGACGTCCTCCGCCGCCAGCGAGGCCCTGAGCTGGGCGGGCGTCCGCGCGCCCACGACCGCCGACGCGACCTGCGCGCGCACCCGCAGCCAGGCCAGCGCGACCTCGAGCGGCGCGCGGCCCAGGCCGTCCGCGGCGATGACGACCGCCTCGACGACCGCCGCGGCGACCGACCCGAGGTACGGCTCGACGAACCCGGCCAGGTGCGGCGACGCGGCGCGCGAGTCGGCGGGCACCGTGCGCCGGTACTTGCCGGTGAGCACGCCGCGGCCGAGCGGCGACCACGCGAGCACGCCCACCCCGAGGTCCGCGGCGGCGGGCAGCACCTCGCGCTCGATCCCGCGCTGCAGCAGCGAGTACTCGGCCTCGACCGCCGCGAGCCCGGGGTCCTCGCCGAGCAGGGTCGCCGCGCGGGCGACCTGCCAGCCGGGGTGGTTCGACAGGCCGACGTACCGGGCGCGGCCGGAGTCGACCGCCCGGCGCAGCGCGCTGACGGTCTCGGCGAGCGGGGTGCGCGGGTCCGGGGTCTGCACGAGGAACAGGTCGACGTGGTCGGTGCCGAGCCGGCGCAGCGACGCGTCCAGGCCGTCCAGCAGCGCCCCGCGGGACGCGTCGACGACGCCGCCGTCCGGCGTGCGCCGCACGCCCGCCTTGGTGCACAGCACCACCTCGTCGCGCGGGACCACCCCGCCGAGCAGGGAGCCGAGCAGCTCCTCGGCCCCGCCGTCGGCGTAGGACGCGGACGTGTCGACCAGCGTCCCGCCGGCCTCCACGAAGTCGCGCAGCTGCTCGGCGGCGTCGTGCTCGTCGGTGTCCCGGCTCCAGGTGAGCGTCCCGAGTCCGAGGTGCGAGACCCGCAGGCCGGTCCGTCCGAGCTGGCGCTGTTCCATGCCGTGAGGGTATCCGGGCGGCCGGGGCTCACGGGCACGCACGTGACCAGCGGCTATCGTGGCGCCTCGTGGCAGCGCACCCGAGCACCCCGTCCGAGATCGGCACCGGCGCATGAGCGTCTGGGAGGCGATCGTCCTCGGCCTGGTCCAGGGACTCACCGAGTTCCTGCCCGTGTCGTCCAGCGCGCACCTGCGGATCGTCGGCGAGCTGATCGGCTCGGGCGACCCCGGCGCGGCGTTCACGGCCATCACGCAGATCGGCACCGAGACCGCCGTGCTGCTGTACTTCCGGCGCGACATCGCGCGGATCTGCGTGCACTGGTGGCGGGCCGTGCGCGGCGACCTCGGCACCGACTGGCGGTCCCGGATGGGCGCGCCCGCCGGCGGCACCCCGGACCGGGACGCGCAGATGGCCTGGTTCATCGCGCTGGGCTCGGTGCCGATCGTGGTGCTCGGCCTGCTGTTCCAGGACGCGATCGAGGCGCCGTTCCGGAACCTGTGGCTGATCGTGCTCACGCTGACGGTGTTCGCGCTGGTCCTCGACTGGGCGGACCGCCGGTCCAGCAGCCGCCGCGAGCTGACCGACCTCACCCCGCGGCACGCGGTGTACTTCGGGCTCGCGCAGGCGATGGCGCTCGTGCCGGGCGTGTCGCGCTCGGGCGGCACGATCACCGCGGGCCGCCTCATGGGCTACAGCCGCGAGGCCGCCGCGCGGTACTCGTTCCTGCTGGCGATCCCGGCCGTGCTCGGGTCGGGGCTCTACCAGCTCGGCAAGAGCGTCGGCTCGTTCGGCGAGGCGGGCACGCCGGGCGTCGGCGTCACGGCGATCGCGACGCTCATCGCGTTCGTCGTCGGGTACGTCGTGATCATCGGCTTCCTCAAGATCGTCTCGACGTACTCGTACCGGCCGTTCGTGGTCTACCGGATCGGGCTGGCGGTCGTGGTGTCGCTGCTGCTGCTCACCGGGGTGCTGGACCCGCTGGCCGGGGCGTGACCCGACCGCGGGCCGGATCGAGGACCGGGCGCTCCGCGGTGCGCCCGGTCAGAGCCAGCCGGATCGCTTGAACAGCCGGAACAGCACGGCGACCGCACCCGCCATCAGGACGAGCGACAGCGGGTAGCCGAGCAGCCAGTGCAGCTCGGGCATGTGGTCGAAGTTCATCCCGTACACGCCGGCGATCAGCGTCGGCACCGCGATGATCGCGGCCCACGCCGACATCTTCCGCATGTCCTCGTTCTGCCGCACCGACACGCGCGAGAGGTGCACCGAGAGCATGTCGCCGAGCAGCGCGTCGTGCGCGTCCAGGTGCCGGTCGACCTTGCCCAGCACCGTGTCGAGCCGGCGCAGCCAGCGCATGGTGCGGGTCTCGCGGTTGCTGTCCTCCTGCTCCGCCACCAGCTCCGGGAACGCGGACAGCAGCGGGACCAGCGCGCTGCGCGCCTCGCCGACCTCGCGCTTGAGGTCGTAGACCACCTGGGCGGGGTCCGCGGAGCTCGGGCTGAACACCACCTGCTCGACCTCGGCTACCGCCTCGCCGATGCCCTGCTCGACGTCGCCGGCGCGGCGGACGAGGGCGATGAGCACGGCCGCGAACACGTGGCTGCCGCGGTCCTGGGGGAGGTGCTCGCCCTCGCCGTCGGTCAGCAGGTCGAGCACGTCGTCGAGCAGGCCCGCCGGGCCCTCCTCGGCGGTGACGGCGACGTCCTCGACGACCAGCGCCGCCCACACGCCGGTCCGGACGTCGCGCGTGGTGGGGTCGTAGGCGAGCGTCGGGCTCACGAGCAGCCGGCCGCCGCCGGGCAGCCGGCGCAGCTGCGGGCGCCGCACGTCGGCGGGCACCGCCGGCCCGTGCTCGGCGACCGCGCGCCGCACCACGGACTCGGGGACGCCGGCCTGGCGGGCGGCGTCGGCCAGCGCGTCCAGCGCGTCGACGTGCACCCACGCGACCGGCGGCTCCGGCGCCGCCAGGAGGGCCAGCAGCCCGTCCGGCTCCGTCTCGGACCAGCCGTCGCCGCCGTGCACCCACGCTCTCTCCACGGGGGCATCGTGCCGCGCTCGGGCGGGGGCGCGGACCCGACGCGCCGCCACCGCGCGAGGTGCGTGGCGTCGGTCACCCGGACGGTCCCGCGCGGCGGTCGGCCCGGCGCGGCCGGTACGCTCGACGCCGTGCTCACCTGGCCCGCCCCGCAGATCCCGCAGCTCCCCGGCCAGGGAGGCCCGGTCCACGTCCGCGACACCTCGACCGGCGACCTCGTGGTCGCCGCGCCTGGCCCGGACGCGACGGTCTACGTCTGCGGCATCACGCCCTACGACGCGACCCACATGGGCCACGCCGCGACCTACGTCGCGTTCGACCTGCTGGTCCGCGGCTGGCTCGACGAGGGCAAGCGCGTCCGGTACGCGTCGAACGTCACCGACGTCGACGACCCGCTGCTCGAGCGCGCCGAGGCCACCGGCGTCGACTGGCGCGAGCTCGCGGCGGACCAGACCGCGCTGTACCTCGAGGACATGACCGCGCTCGGCGTCGTCCCGCCGGACGTGTACACCGGCGCGGTCGAGGCCGTGCCCGACGTCGTCAAGGCGGTCGAGGCGATGCTGGCCGCCGGCTCCGCGTACGTCGTCGGCACGGCGGACGCGCACGGCCAGGGCGCCGGCGACGTCTACGCCGACCTGTCCGCCGACCCGGCGTTCGGCCAGGTGGCGCGGCTCGGCCGCGCCGAGATGCTCGCCCTGTTCGGCGAGCGCGGCGGCGACCCGGCCCGGCCCGGCAAGCGCGACCCGCTCGACCCGCTGCTGTGGCGCGCCGCGCGCCCCGGCGAGCCGTCCTGGGACGGCAACGACCTCGGCCCCGGCCGTCCCGGCTGGCACATCGAGTGCGCCGTCATCGCGCGCGACGGCATCGGCCTGCCGTTCGACGTGCAGGGTGGCGGCTCCGACCTGCGGTTCCCGCACCACGAGATGAGCACCTCGCACGCCCGCCTGCTCGAGGCCGGCGAGGGCGCCCGCACCCACGTGCACACCGGCATGGTCGGCCTGCACGGGCAGAAGATGAGCAAGTCGCTGGGCAACCTGGTGCTGGTCTCGCACCTGCGCGCCGAGGGCGTCGACGCGATGGCCGTGCGTCTCGCGATCCTCGACCACCACTACGCGTCCGACTGGGAGTGGACCGACGAGGTCCTGCACGCCGCGCAGGCCCGGCTCGACCGCTGGCGCTCGGCCGTGTCCGGCAACGGCGGCCCCGCCTCCGCCGGCCTGCTGGCCGAGGTGCGTGCCGCCGTGGCCGACGACCTCGACGCCCCGCGGGCGCTCCGGGCCGTCGACGCGTGGGCCGACGCCGCGCTGGCCGGCGGGCCGGACGCCGAGGTCGAGGAGGGCGCGCCGGGCGTCGTCGCCCGCGCCGTGAACGCGCTGCTGGGCGTGCGGCTCTAGC
>NZ_BONO01000026.1 GCF_016862755.1 Cellulomonas pakistanensis
CCGGCACCACCGGCGGCAGCACCACCGTCGGCGGCGGCGACTCCGAGGGCATCGGCTCGGGCACCGGCATCGCCGCCCCGATCGACATCCCCGTCACCATCGGCGACATCGCCCTCGGCGTGATCGGCGACGCCACCACCGACTCCGGCACCGGCTCCACCGGCACCGGCACCACCGGCGGCGACACCACCGTCGGCGGCGGCAGCTCCGACGGCCTGCTCGGCTCCATCGGCGTCGACCTGCCGATCTCGATCCCCGTCGCGATCGGCGACGTCGCGGTCGGCGTGGTCGGCGAGGCCGCGGTCACCGACCCCGGCACCGGCACCACCGACCCCGGCACCACCGACCCCGGCACCACGGACCCGGGCACGGTCCCGGGCACCGGGACCACCGACCCCGGGACCGTCCCGGGCACCGGCACCGGCACCGACGACGGCACCTCCACCGCCGACGGCACGGCCTCCGGCGTCGCCGACGGCACGACCTCCGGCACCACGGTCGCCGCCGTCGCCGCCCGGTCCGAGGTGCTCGCCGCGGGCGAGCTCGCCACGGCCCTCGAGCGGTCCGCCGCCTCGGCGGCGGGCGTCCCGGCGGCCACCGCCCCGGCGGCCCTCGCCACGACCGGCGGCCCCGCCGGCCTCACGACCCTGGCGGCGCTGAGTCTGCTGGCCCTGGGCCTGCTGCTCCGCCGCGTCCCGCGGGTGGTCCTGCACTGACCGCCCGCCGCTGAGCCCGTCGGCCGGCGACGGGTGCGGGACCTCCGCCGGCCGACGGATCCACGTGATCCGGACCCCGCAGCACCGGGGGGCACACGCTGACGCCACCCCCGGGACCGAAGGAGAGGAGAGGAACCGGCCACGACGGTCGGCGACGGGTGCGGGCCCGTCGCCGACCGTCGGCGCGCCCGGCGTCAGGACGCCTGGAAGCTCCGCGCCATCTCGCGCTGCTCGTCCAGCACCTCGCCGATCCGCGCCTGGACCTCGTCCATCCGCCGGATCGTGGTGCTGACGGACTCGATCCCGCGGGACACCGCGGCGGTGTTCGCCTGGATGTCGGCGACCTGCTGCTCGACGCGGGACGTCGCGGTCGACGTGCCGCCGGCGAGGTCCTTGACCTCGGTGGCCACGACCGCGAACCCGCGGCCGGCCTGGCCGGCGCGCGCCGCCTCGATGGTGGCGTTGAGCGCCAGCAGGTTCGTCTGGTCGGCGATCGACGAGATGACCCGGATGACGTCGCCGACCGCGGAGGACGACGCCTCGAGCGTGCGGACCTCCTCGGCCATGGCCGAGGTCTGCGCGACCGCCTCCTCGGCGACCCGGACGGCCTCGGACGCGCTCTCGGACAGCCGGGCGACGCTGCCGAGGAGCGCCTCCGCAGCGGTGCGGTCGCGCTGGGCGGCCCGGATGATGTCGACCCGCTGGGAGACCAGCTTGGCGACGTTGCGCAGCGAGCCGCGCCGGCTGTCGCTGAGCTCGATCGTCTCGGTGGTGAAGAAGTCCATGGTCCCGAGCACCTCGTCGCCGACGACGACGGGGAGGCACACCCCGGACCGCACGCCGGCGCGCTGGGCGGCGGGCGCCCGCACGCAGTCGGTCAGCTCGCCGAGGTCCCGGACGAACACGAGGTCCCGGGCCCGCCACGCGCGCCCGGCGAGGCCGACGCCCTCCGCGAAGCTCGCGGCCAGGGTCACCCGGCGGAACTCCTCCCCGGCGCTGCCCGACTCGACCTGGAACCGCAGCACGCGCGCCGCGGGGTCGACGGCCCAGTAGGAGCCGTACTCCCAGCCGAACTCCTCGCGCACGGTGTCGAGCGCGGTCCGGAGGGCCTGCTCCTCGTCGGTGCAGGCGCCGACCTTGGCGACCGACGTGGTCACGGCCTGCTGGTCGCGCGCGACCTGCGCGATCTCGTCCGCGGCGCGGCGCGCCTCCAGCGCCTGGGAGACGGTCCGCGCGAGCACGTCGAGGACGAGGGTCTGCTCGGTGCCTTCGCTCCGGACGGACGTCGACAGGAAGTCGAGCACGGCGACGACCTCGCCGCGCTCCCACAGCGGCATGGTCATGGCGCCGCGTGCGCCGGCGCGGAGGAACGCCTCGCCGCGCGAGCAGTTCGTGGCGTGCTCCCGGAGGTCGGCGACGGGCAGCACGCCGTCGCGCTGCCAGGCCAGCCCGCACAGGCCGACGCCCTTCGGCATCCGGTAGCCCGGCGTCATCTCGGTGAGCTCGCGGGACAGGTGCCCGGTCTGCGCCACGAAGGTGAGCGCGCCCTGCGCCCGGTCCACCCGCCAGGCGGACGCGTACTCGAAGCCGAGCGCGCCGCGGATCGTCTCGAGGATGTCGCCCAGGTCGCCGCAGCCGGTCGACGCGCCGAGGCCGCGGACGACGTCGTCCAGCGCCCGCAGCTCGCGCTGCACGTCCGCCGCCGGCGCCGCCTCGACCGCGCGGCCCCGTCGCCCCCTCAGTCCTGCCATGTCGATCCCCTTGCTGTACGCCCGCGCGCCCCTGCGTCTGCTCCGCACGGCCTCCCCCTGGGTGGCCACCCGATCGGCAGCCGCCCTCGGACCGTGAGGGGTTGGGTGAGCGCCTTCCGCCCCCGCCAGCGCGCGTCACCCCCACGAGGGACGGGCCCGAGTGCACCCGGGCGCCGCTGGCCTGCGCGGACGGGCGACGCCGCCCCTGGCGGCGACAGCTCCGGATCACCCGGTCGCCCGCCGTGGGAGGATGCGGCCCATGCCCGCGCACGAGAGCAGCCCGTCCGCCGCGCCCGTCGCCCGCACGTCGCTCGCCGACGTCGAGCCGCCGATCGCCCTCGGCCCGCTGGACGGCCGGTACCGCCGGACGGTGGCGCCGCTGGTCGACCACCTGTCCGAGGCGGCGCTGAACCGCGAGCGGGTGCACGTCGAGGTCGAGTGGCTGATCCACCTGACCGCGCACGGCGTGGTCCCGGGCGCCCCGGCGCTGTCCGACACCGACCGGGCGTACCTGCGCGCCGTCGTGACGGACTTCGGCGCGGCGGACGTCGCGCGGCTCGCCGAGATCGAGCGGACCACGGTGCACGACGTGAAGGCGGTCGAGTACTTCCTCAAGGAGAAGATCGCCGCCGCCCCGTCCGTCCTCGGCGAGGGCACGGTGCTGCCGTCGGTCTCCGAGCTCGTGCACTTCTGCTGCACCAGCGAGGACGTCAACAACCTGTCGTACTCGCTGATGGTCCGCGGCGCGGTGCGCGACGTGTGGCTGCCCGCCGCGGCCGGCCTGGTCGACGACCTCGCCGCGATGGCCCACGACCTCGCCGACGTGCCGATGCTGGCGCTGACCCACGGCCAGCCCGCCACCCCGACGACGCTCGGCAAGGAGCTCGCCGTGCTCGCGCACCGGCTGCGCCGCCAGCTCCGGCGCGTCGAGGGCGCGGAGTTCCTCGGCAAGCTGAACGGCGCCACCGGCACGTACGGCGCCCACGTCGTCGCCGTCCCGGGCGCGGACTGGCCCGAGGTGAGCCGCACGTTCGTCGAGCACCTCGGCCTCACGTGGAACCCGCTGACGACCCAGATCGAGTCGCACGACTGGCAGGCCGAGCTGTACGCGGACGTCGCGCGGTTCAACCGGGTGCTGCACAACCTGGCCACCGACGTCTGGACCTACATCTCGCGCGGCGTCTTCACCCAGATCCCGGTGGCGGGCGCGACCGGCTCGTCGACGATGCCGCACAAGGTGAACCCGATCCGGTTCGAGAACGCCGAGGCGAACCTCGAGCTCTCGTGCGCCCTGCTCGACACTCTGGGCGCGACGCTGGTGACCAGCCGGCTGCAGCGCGACCTCACCGACTCCACGACGCAGCGGAACATCGGCCCGGCGTTCGGGCACTCCCTGCTCGCGGTCGACAACGTGCGCCGCGGCCTGGCGGCGCTGTCCGTGGATCGGGACCTGCTGGCGCGCGAGCTCGACCAGAACTGGGAGGTGTTGGGCGAGCCCGTGCAGTCGGCCATGCGCGCCGCCTCCGTCGCGGGCGTCACCGGCATGGAGAACCCGTACGAGCGGCTCAAGGAGCTGACCCGCGGCCGCCGGCTCACGGCGGACGACATGCGCGAGTTCATCGGGGGCCTGGGGCTGCCGGACGACGTCGCGGCGCGGCTGCAGGCCCTGACCCCGGGCTCGTACACCGGCCTGGCGGCGGACCTGCTCCGCTACCTGGAGGACTGACCCGGCTCGGCATCGACGCCGAGGGAGGACCATCGCGTCGAGGTAGGACCGTCTCCGGTCCTACCTCGACGCGGACGTCCTACCTCGACGAGCGCACGCGGGCGTCACCCCGCGGCTCGGCCCACCGGCGCGGGTGGGACCCGCGCCGAGCGCCGACGCCGCGGCAGCCGAGCGCCCGGGTCAGCCACGGGCGGCGGCCGGGGTGAGGTCCGCGCGCGGGACCTCGACCGCAGCCAGGTCCGCGAGCGCCGCGGCGTACGCGGCCGCGTCGCCGGCGCTGGCGGCCTCGCGCGCCCGGACGGTGGGCTCGTGCAGCGCCGCGCGGACCGTCCGGCGCAGCGCGCGGGCGGCCCGCTCGTCGAGGCCGTCGGCGGCCGCGGCCAGCTCCTCCAGCACGCGCCGGCGCTCGGCCACGACGGGCGGGTTCCACTGCCGCGTGCGCAGGTCGCGCTCGAACGTCGCGGCCTTCTCCGTGACGACCGCGCGCGCCTCGGCGACGGTCGCGGAGTGCCCGTCGGGCGCGTGCTCGGCGACGGTGGTGAGGCTGACCAGCCGGACGCCCGGCAGCTCGCCGACGGCGGGGTCGACGTCGTGCTGCAGCGCGAGGTCGAGGACGGCCAGCGGGCGGGCGCCCACCGCGGCCTCCGCGGAGCGGGCCCGGATCAGGGCGTCGACGTCGAGGACCGCGCCGGCCGCGCCGCTGCAGGCCACGACCAGGTCGACGCCGGCGAGGCTCGCGGCGAGGTCGTCGGTGGCGGCGGTGACCCCGCGCTGCGCGGCGAACTGCCCGGCGCGGCCGCTGGCGGAGTAGACGAGCACGTCCTCGCAGCCACGGGCCTTGAGGGCGGCAAGGCTCGCACCGGCGTAGGAGCCGGTGCCGATCAGCAGGCAGCGGACGTCCTCCCACGCGGGCAGGCCGTCCTCGACCAGGTCGAGCGCGACGCCCACCACGGAGCGGCCGGCGGCGCCGAGGCCGGTGCGACCCTCGACGGCGCGTGACGTGCGGGACGCAGCCTGGAACAGGCCCTCGAGGTCGGAGGTCGTGGTGCCGTCGCGGCGGGCGGCGGTCAGCGCGCGGCGCACCTGCCCGGCGATCTCGCGCTCCCCGACGACCATCGACTCCAGGCCGGAGGCGACGGCGAACAGGTGCTCGACGACCCGGGGGCCGGTGGCGGGGACGAGGGCGTCGGCGACGCGCTGCCGCGGGTACCCGGATCGGGCGGCCACCGTGCCGGCGACCGCGGCGCGGGCGGCGTCGGCGTCCGCGGCGTCGGCGACGTCCAGGTACAGCTCGAAGCGGTTGCAGGTCGCCAGGACGACCGCCCCCGCGATCGAGTCCGAAGCCGTCACGATCTCCCGCCCGACGGCGTGGGTGTCGGCGGACAACCGCTCCAGCACGGACAGGTCGAGGTCGTGATGGCTGGCCACCAACGACAGCATCACCACGCCCAGAATTTAATCACTCCAGGGAAGACGGGGCACAATCGTCCTGATGTCGACTCCGTCACGCCCCGACGCGCCCACCGGCGCCCCGGCGACCCCCGCCCCCGTCCTCCCGTCGCACCCGGACGGCACCGGCCTGCCCGCCGACCACCCGCTGGTGGACGGCCGGACGGCGCACGCGCCGCTGGTCGACGCGTACCGGGGCCGGACCCCGTCGCGCCGCCCGGTGTGGTTCATGCGCCAGGCCGGCCGGTCGCTGCCCGAGTACCGCGAGGCCCGCAAGGGCACCGCCATGCTCGACGCCTGCCTGACGCCGGACCTCGCGTCGGAGATCACCCTGCAGCCGGTCCGCCGGCACGGGGTGGACGCCGCGATCTTCTTCTCCGACATCGTGATCCCGCTGCGGCTGGCCGGCGTGGACGTCGACATCCAGCCCGGCGTCGGCCCGGTGATGGGCTCCGCGGTGCGGACGGCCGACGACGTCGCCCGGCTGCGCGCCGAGCACCCCGCCGAGTCGCTGACCCCCGAGGTGCTCGCGCCGGTCGTCGAGGCCGTGCGGCTGACCACGGCGGCGCTGGGGTCGACCCCGCTGATCGGGTTCGCGGGCGCGCCGTTCACGCTCGCCGCGTACCTGGTCGAGGGCCGGCCGTCGCGCGACCACCTCGCCGCCCGCACCCTCATGCACGCGGACCCGGCGACCTGGCGGGCGCTCACCGGGTGGGCCGCGGACGTCACCGGCGCGTTCCTGCGCGCCCAGGTGCTCGCGGGCACCAGCGCCGCCCAGCTGTTCGACTCCTGGGCCGGGTCGCTGTCCCTCGCGGACTACACCGCGCACGTCGCGCCGGCCTCGACCCGCGCCCTGGCGCACGTCGCCGACCTGGGCGTGCCGCGCGTGCACTTCGGCACCGGCACCGGCGAGCTGCTCGCCGCCATGCGGGACGTCGGCGCGGACGTCGTCGGCGTCGACCACCGGATCGGCCTCGACGAGGCGGTCCGCCGGCTCGACGGGCGGGTCCCGGTGCAGGGCAACGTGGACCCGGCGCTGCTCGCGGCGCCGTGGCCGGTGCTCGAGGCGCACGTGCGCGACGTGGTGGCGCGGGGCGCGGTCGCCCCCGGGCACGTGGTGAACCTGGGCCACGGCGTGCCGCCGGAGACCGACCCCGACGTGCTGACCCGCGTCGTGGCGCTGGTGCACGAGATCTGAGGGCGGGTCCCCGGTCCCACGGAGGAGGGGCCGGGAACCGGCACGGTGGACGGATGAGGAAGGACGCGGCCACGAGCCAGCACGAGGAACGGACCGGGCACGGGGCGGGCACCCCGGCGCCGGACGCCGGGCACCACGACGCGATCGTGGTCGGCGGCGGCGTCGCCGGCCTGGTCGCCGCGCGGGAGCTCGCGCTCGCCGGCCTGCGGCCCCTGGTGCTGGAGGCGTGGTCCTCGCCGGGCGGCGTCGTCGGGCGGCACGAGGTCGACGGACTGGCGCTGGACGCGGGTGCGGAGTCGTTCGCGACCCGGGGCGGCGTCGTGGCGGCGCTGGCCGACGAGCTGGGCCTGGCCGACCGCGTCGTCACGCCGGAGCGGCACGGCGCGTGGGTCCGGCTGCCCGGCGGTGCGGGCCCGCTGCCCCGCACCGGCCTGCTCGGCATCCCCGCCGACCCGTGGGCGCCGGACGTGCGCCGGACCATCGGGGTCCTCGGCTCGCTGCGCGCGTCGCTGGACCGGCTTCTGCCCGCGCGCGTCGGCACGGCCGACGGGACGACGCTCGGCGCCCTGGTGCGTGCGCGGGCCGGGCGCCGGGTGCTGGACCGCCTGGTGCGGCCCGTCGTCGCGGGCGTGCACGCGGCCGAGCCGGACGACGTCGCCGCCGACGCCGTGGCCCCCGGGCTGGTCGCCGCCGTGCGCCGGGAGGGGTCGCTCGCGCGGGGCGTCGCGGCCCAGCGCGCGCTCGCCCCGGCCGGCTCGGCGGTGGCCGGGTTCCGCGGCGGGCTGCACGTGCTGGTCGACGCGCTGGTGGCCGACGTCGTCGCGCGCGGCGGGGCCGTGCGCACCTCGGCCGCGGTGCGCGCCGTCGCGCGGTCGGGCGACGGGTTCGCCGTGACCCTGGGCGGACCGGCCGACGCCGAGGGCCCCGACGGCGCCGACGCCCCCGGCGGCGGGACGCTCACGACCCCGCGCCTCGTGGTGGCGACCCCCCGCGCCGTCGACCTCCTCGCCGGCGTGGCCCCCGGGCTCGCCGGCCTGGCGACCGACCCCGGGGCGGACATCGTGCTCGTGACGCTGGTGCTCGACGCCTCCGCCCTGGACGCGGCGCCGCGCGGCACCGGCGTGCTGGTCGCGCGCGGCGTGCCGGGCGTGCGGGCCAAGGCGCTCACGCACGCGACGGCCAAGTGGCGCTGGCTCGCCGAGGCGGCCGGGCCGGGCCGGCACGTCGTGCGGCTGTCCTACGGGCGCGCCGGCGACGCCGCGGGCGCCCGCGCCGGGGTCCCCCGCGACCTCGACGCGCTCACGGACCTCGCGCTGCGCGACGCGGCCGCGGTGCTGGGCGTGCCGCTGCGCCGCGAGCAGGTCCGGGCAGCCGCCCGGGTGCGCTGGCGGCAGGGCCTGCCGGTGCCGAGCGCCGCGCACCGCGAGACCGTGCGGCGGGTCCGCGCCGCCGTCGCCGACGTGCCCGGCCTGGCGGTCGTCGGCGCGTGGGTGTCCGGCAACGGCCTCGCGTCCGTCGTCCCCGACGCCCGCGCCACCGCGGCCGCCCTGGCCGCCGCCGTCCCCCCGGACCGCCCCGCCCCCACCGCTCACCCGGAGGCCTGACCCGTGCACCGCAGCCCACGACCCGCCGCTTCGACAGATCCGAGCGGGGTGGCCGAGACTGGGGGCATGCCCCAGACGGTCCGGGTCGGCACCCGTGCGAGCGCGCTCGCCCTCACCCAGACCGGGCACGTGGCCGACGCGCTGACCGCCCTCGGCGGCGGCGAGCACGAGCTCGTGCGCGTCCGGACGGACGGCGACCGGCTCACCGGCTCGCTGGCCAGCCTCGGCGGCACCGGCGTGTTCGTGACCGCGCTGCGCGACGCCCTGCTCGAGGGCCGGTGCGACGTCGCGGTGCACTCCTTCAAGGACCTCCCGACCGCGGTGTCGCCCGGGCTGGTCGTCGCCGCGGTCCCGGTCCGGGAGGACCCGCGGGACGCGCTGTGCGCCCGCGACGGCCGGACCCTCGCCACGCTGCCGCGGGGCGCCTCGGTCGGCACCGGCTCGCCGCGGCGGGCCGCGCAGCTCCGCGCCGCCCGGCCGGACCTGGAGGTCGTCGACATCCGCGGCAACGTGGACACCCGGCTGAAGCGGATCGAGGCCGACCTCGACGCGGTCGTCCTCGCCCGCGCCGGCCTGGCCCGCCTGGGCCGGCTCGACGCGGTGACCGAGGCGCTGCCGTTCGACGTGATGACGCCCGCCTGCGCCCAGGGTGCGCTCGCCGTCGAGGTGCGCGCGGAGGACGCCGCCGCCGGCACGCCGCTCGCCCGGGCGCTCGCCGCGCTGGACCACCGGCCCACCCACCTGGCGGTCCTCGCCGAGCGCGCGCTGCTCAGCCGGCTCGAGGCGGGCTGCGCCGCGCCGGTCGGCGCCCACGCGCACCTCGGGGCGGACGACGTGCTCACCCTCGAGGCTGTCGTCCTGCGCGTCGACGGCACCGCGGCGCTGCGCCGGACGGCCTCGACGACGCTGGCGGGCGGGGTCGCCGGCCCCGACGGCGCGGACCCCGCCGCAGCGGCTGGGCGCACCGCGCTGGCCGCCGCCGCGCTCGGGACCCGGCTCGCCGAGGACCTGCTGGCGGCGGGCGCCGCCGACCTCGCGGAGCTCGGCGCGTGACGGGCCCGGACGGCACGACGGCCACCGGACCGCTCGCGGGGCGCACCGTGCTGGTCCCGCGGTCGACCGACGGACCCGACCCCCTGGTGATCGCCCTGCACGCCGCCGGCGCCGAGCCCCTGGTGGTGCCGCTGATCCAGACGGTCCCCCCGCTCGACCCGACCGAGCTGGACGACGTCCTGCTCGCGCTCGAGGTCGGCTACTACGGCTGGGTCGCCGTCACCAGCGCCGCCGCGGTGCCCGTGCTGGTCGACCGCGCCGAGGAGACCGGCCACACCCTGGCCGGCCTGCTCGACGGCGTCCGGGTCGCCGCGGTCGGCGGGAGCACGGCGCGCGCGCTGCGCGAGGCCGGCGTCCGGGTGGACCTCGTCCCGGTCGGCCGCTCCTCCGCCGCCGCGCTGCTCGCGGCGTGGCCGCCCGCCGGCGAGGAGCCGGAGCGCGTGCTGCTGCCGCTCGGCGACCTCGCCGCGCCGACGATGGCCGAGGGGCTCGAGGCGCGCGGCTGGCCGGTCGACGTCGTCGAGACCTACCGGACCGTGCCGGGACCCGCGCCCGAGCCGGAGGTGCACGACGCCTACGCCGCCGGCCGGGTCGGCGCCGTGCTGCTCACCTCGGGCAGCACCGCGCGCAACCTGCTCGCCATGCTCGGCGCCCCGCCCCCGGGCACGCTGGTGTGCTGCATCGGCGAGTCGACCGCTGCGGAGGCCCGCCGCGCGGGGCTGCCCGTGCACGCCGTCGCCGACGACCAGACCCCGGGCGGGCTGGTGGCCGCGCTCGCGCGGGCCGCCGCCGCCCGCCCCGACCCCGACCCCGTCGCGGCCCACCCCGCCGCGCCGGGCGACGCCCCCGCCGCCGCACCCCGGGCGGCCGACCCCGACGGAGACCACGCATGAGCACCACGGAGCCCGACGCACCCACCCTCCCGCTGTCCCCCGCCGCGGCGGTCGCCGCGGCGCGGCCCGGACGGGTCCGCCCGCGCCGCATGCGCGGCACCGCGGCCCTGCGCCGCTCGGTCAGCGAGGTGCGGCTGCACCCGGCGGACCTCGTGCTCCCGCTGTTCGTCAAGGAGGGGCTCGACGAGCCCGCGCCGATCGCCTCGATGCCCGGCGTCGTCCAGCACAGCCGCGACTCGCTGCGCCGGGCCGTCGTCGAGGCCGCCGCGGCCGGTGTCTCGGCGGTCAACCTGTTCGGCGTCCCGCTGGTCCGGGACGCCGTCGGCTCCGGCGCGACCGACCCGGACGGCGTGCTGAACCGCGCCATCGCCGACGTGCGCGCCGAGGTCGGCGACGCGCTCGTCATCCAGGCGGACCTCTGCCTCGACGAGTTCACCGACCACGGCCACTGCGGCGTGCTGACCGCGGACGGCTGGGTCGACAACGACGCCACCCTGGTGCGGTACGCGGAGATGGCGCTGGTCCAGGCCGAGGCGGGCGCCCACGTGGTCGCGCCCAGCGGCATGATGGACGGCCAGGTCGGCGTGATCCGGGACGTGCTCGACGCCGCCGGCCGGGGCGACGTCGCGGTCCTCGCGTACGCCGCCAAGTTCGCCAGCGTGCTCTACGGGCCGTTCCGCGACGCGGTCGAGTCGACGCTCGAGGGCGACCGCCGGACTTACCAGATGGACCCGGCGAACCGCCGGGAGGCGCTGCGCGAGGTCGCCCTCGACATCGAGGAGGGCGCGGACCTCGTCATGGTGAAGCCGGCGGGCGCGTTCCTGGACGTGCTGGCCGACGTCGCCGCCGTGAGCACCGTGCCCGTCGCGGCCTACCAGGTCTCCGGCGAGTACGCGATGGTCGAGGCCGCCGCGGCGCAGGGCTGGCTGGACCGGCGGCGCGCGATCACGGAGTCCGTGCTCGGCATCCGCCGGGCGGGCGCCGACCAGGTGCTGACGTACTGGGCCGTCGAGCTGGCCCACTGGCTGCGGGAGGAGTGGCGGTGACCGAGGTGACGAGCACGAGCACGAACGAGGGGCTGTTCGAGCGGGCGCGGGGCGTCGTGCCGGGCGGCGTGAACTCGCCGGTCCGGGCGTTCGGGTCGGTCGGCGGCGCGCCCCGGTTCCTGGCGAGCGCCCGCGGGGCGTACGTCACCGACGTCGAGGGCCGCGAGTACGTCGACCTGGTCGGGTCGTGGGGCCCGGCGATCCTCGGCCACGCGCACCCCGAGGTCGTCGAGGCCGTCCGCGACGCCGCCGGCCGGGGCCTGAGCTTCGGCGCGCCGACGCTCGCCGAGGTCGAGCTCGCCGAGGCCGTCCGCGCCCGGGTTCCCGCGGTGGAGCGGCTGCGCCTCGTGTCCACGGGCACCGAGGCGACGATGACCGCCGTCCGCCTGGCCCGCGGCGTGACCGGCCGGGACACGGTCGTGAAGTTCGCCGGGCTGTACCACGGCCACTCGGACGGCCTGCTGGCCGCCGCGGGCTCCGGCCTGGCGACGTTCGCGCTGCCGGGGTCGGCCGGTGTCCCCGCGGCGATCGCGGCCGAGACCATCGTGCTGCCGTACAACGACGTCGCGGCCGTCGAGGCGGCGTTCGCCGAGCACGGCGCGCGGATCGCCGCCGTCATCACCGAGGCGGCCCCCGCCAACATGGGCGTCGTCCCGCCGGCGCCGGGCTTCAACGCCGCGCTGTCCCGGATCACCCGCGAGCACGGCGCCCTGCTCATCCAGGACGAGGTGCTCACCGGGTTCCGCGTGGGCCCCGCGGGCTGGTGGGGCCTGGAGGCGGCGCGCGAGGGCTGGTCGCCCGACCTGCTGACGTTCGGCAAGGTGGTCGGCGGCGGCATGCCCGTGGCGGCGCTGGGCGGCCGCGCCGAGGTCATGGACGCGCTCGCGCCGATCGGGCCCGTGTACCAGGCCGGCACGCTGTCCGGGAACCCGGTCGCGGTCGCCGCCGGCCTGGCGACGCTGCGCCTGGCGGACGACGGCGTGTACGCCGCGGTCGACCGGGCGTCGGCGACGCTCCGGGCCGCCGTGGACGAGGCGCTCACGGCCGTCGGGCTGCCGCACGCGGTGCAGAACGCGAGCAACCTGTTCAGCACCGTGCTCGGCACCGACGCCGGCGCCCGGGACTACGCCGAGATGCTCGCCACCGAGTCGTGGCGGTACCCGGCGTTCTTCCACAGCCTCCTCGCCGACGGGGTGTACGCGCCGCCGTCCGCGTTCGAGGCGTGGTTCGTCTCCGCCGCGCACGACGAGGCGGCGCTCGGCCGGGTCGTCGAGGCGCTGCCGGCGGCGGCGCGCGCGGCGGCCGAGGCGGTTCCCCCGGCCGTGTGAGGTCGATCACGGCGCCGCCCGGGCCGAGTGCCGGGGCGGCGCAGTGACCTGCGGCTTCGTCGGTCCCCGTGATTTCACCCTGGCGGACGGGGCGGCGTCACCCGGCCGGCCCACCGCGGTGCCGGCGCGCTGAACAGCACCGATGCGCACCGTCACCCGATCGGCCGTGGACATTCCGGGCATTGTGCGCGACATTTCGGACAATGCGGATAGATCGCGCCGATCGGTTGCGCGCAAACCCGGCGCTGCTCATCCTGGAGCCACGACGCGCGGCAGGGGGCTGGCGCGTCCACGTCCCGCGTGACCCATCGGGCCCGGGACCCGCGGCGGTGCAGGGGGCACCTCCGCCATTCCAGGGGGTACCAGGACCATGTCCGCAGACCAGACGACGCGCGCCCAGGACGAGACGACCGAGGTCCGCCGCGTGCGCGACCGCCGCTCCCGCGGCAGGCTCCGCGCGGTGCTCGCCGGGGCCGGTGTGCTCGGCATCGGCGCCGCGGTGACGCTCGCCGCGTGGACCGACACCGAGTGGATCTTCGGTGGCACCGACGACGACACGCCGATCGGCACCTCGGTCTTCGAGATCGAGCAGAACGTGTTCGACGGCGACGACTTCACCAACCGCGAGGACTGGCCGGAGGACGCCACCGCGGGCCGCCTCAGCTTCACGGTCGCGGCGGCGTCGCTGTCGCCCGGCGCGGTCGTGTACGCGCCGATGCAGCTGCGCGCGGCGGAGGGCTCCGTCGGCGGCACCGTCACGCTGAACGGCGCCGAGCAGGGCCCCGGCACCGACGCGGCGCTGTTCGACGCGCTCACCTACGAGGCGCGCACCGGCGTCCCCGCCGCGAGCTGCAACGCCACCGGCCTCGCCGCCGGCACGGTGCTCGCGCCCGCGGGCTCCACCCTCGGCGCGGACGGCGCGGCGACCTTCGCCGTCGCGGGCGCGCCCGACGACACGACCGCCGGCGCGCCGGTCGACGTGTGCTTCGCCCTGACGATGCCCGCGACCGCGACCGACTCGGCGCTCCAGGGCCTCACCGTGACCCCGGTGTGGAGCTTCCTGGCGACGTCGCAGTCCTGACCCTCCCGGGTCCGCCCCCGTGCCCGGCGCGCACGCGGCGCGGCCCGGGCCGGGGCGCGCCCGCGAGCGCGCCACCGACCTGGGCCGCGAGGTGCTGCTCACGCTGGCCGCGCTGTTCGGCGCGGTCTGCGTGCTCGTCGTCGTGCTCGTCGCCACGATGGACCTCGGGGTCATCGTGTTCCGGACGGGCTCGATGAGCCCGACCATCCCGACCGGCGGGGCCGCCGTCGTGCGGACGGTCCCCGCCGACCAGGTCGAGGTCGGCGACGTCGTCACCGTCCCGTCCCCGGTGGGCCCGCTGCCCGTGACGCACCGCGTGGTGCACGCGGAGCCGCTCGGCGACGGCAGCACGCGGCTGCGGCTGCGCGGCGACGCCAACGACTCCGAGGACCCGTTCCCGTACGACGTGACGGAGGTGCGCCGCGTGGTGGCCTCCGCGCCCGGCGTCGGGTTCGCGCTCGAGCGGCTCCGGGACCCGTGGGCCCTCGGTGCCGTCAGCGTCGGGCTCTCGCTGCTCGTCTCCTGGGCGCTGTGGCCGCGCGAGCGCCGGCGCCGCGGGCAGGCCGGGCGGGCGCCCCGCGGTTCCGCAGGCCACGCGCCGGGACCGGCCGGGTCGGCCGGCGTGACGCGGGCCGCCGGCCTCCTCGTCGTCGTGGCGGCCGCCGGCGCGCTCGGCCTCGGCTCGGCGGCGCCTGCGGGCGCCGCCGCCGCGCCGGTGCCGGCGCCCTCGCCGACCGCACCGCCGACCGCCCCGCCGCCCGGCGGCTTCGTGCCCGGGGGATCCGGCGGGCAGGTGCTCCAGCTCGCCTCGTCCTTGCCGCTCGGCAGCCCGTGGGACCTGTCGCCGGGGTCGGACCTGGCCTGGCGGGTCGAGTCGACCGTGCGCCCGCCCGGGGGCGCGGCCGCGGCCGCCGGCACGCTGTGGGTCAGCCTGCTGGCGGGCGGGCCGCTGGTCGAGCGCGGCGGCGTCGCCCTCGTGGTCCAGCTGTGCGACACCGGGTGGGCCGCCGACGGCGTGACGTGCCCGGGCGGCGCGCGCGAGGTGCCCGCGACGGTCGACGGCACCGGCGCCCACGTCGACCGCGCCGAGGTCGGGCCCGTGACGTCGGACGGCACGCAGGCGGTCGTCGTGCGGCTGCGGGTCCCCGCCGACCTCGGCGACGAGTACCAGGGCCTCGAGATGACCCTGGCCCTGCGGTTCGACGCGTTCGGCGAGGAGGTCTACCTCAGCGACGTGCTCGCCGCCGTGGACGACGAGCCGGGCTACACCAGCCAGGTCCTGGGCGTCACCGGCGCCGACCTGCGCCCCGCGCTGTGGGGCACGGCGGCGGTGCTCGCGGGCGCGTCGCTCGCCGGCTGGGCGCGCCGCCACCGGCACCGGGAGCGGTGGACGGAGGTGCGCGATGCGCCGTGACCGCGCCGCGCTGCGCGCGGCGGCGGCCCCGCGACGCCGGGCCGCGGCCGTCCTCGCCGCCCTCTCCGTGCTGGCCGGCGGGCTGCTCGGCACCGCGGGCGCCGCCCGGGTCGGGCTGACCGACGCCGCGTGGACCGACGCCGAGCACGTGAGCAGCACCCTCCGCACCCGGACCACCTGGTGCGACGCCGGGCTGTACCGGACGAGCGGGCGCGGGCAGCTGTTCGCGGGCGCCGTCGGCACCGGCACCACGGCCGGGGTCGCGGCCGTCGCCCCGGTGCGCGCCACCAACCCCGGCACCGGGTCGTCGGCGACGCCCGCCGGCGCGACGTCGCTCGGCTCCGCCGCGTACGCCGCGCCGCTGACGGCCGCCGCGCTCCAGCAGGGCGCCGCGCCGCTCGGGTCCGCGGTGACGCCCGCCGCCTCCGCGACGGCGGCGACCCTGAACCAGTACGCGCGCGCCGCGAGCTCCGGCGTCGGCGCGGGCGCGTCGGGCGCGGTGACGAACGGAGGCGCCGTGAACCCCGCCGCCCAGGCCGCCGGCTCGGGCCTGCCCGACCTCGCGACCGTCGACGTGCGGGCGCTCGTGACGCCCCAGGCCCTGGCCACGGGGATCGGCGCCGGGCCCGCCGCCGACCTCACGGGGCTGCGGCTGGTCCCCGGGACGGTCGCGTCGAGCACCGTCCGGGACGCCTGCATCTCCCGGCCGTCGACGACCCGCGCCTACGGGGTGTCCGCGCTGCGCCTCGAGGCGGACAGCACGGCGCTGCGCGCGGCGGCGACCTCGGCGACCTCCGCCGCGACGACGATCCGGTCGAACCTCGCGGCCACGGGGCCGACGGCGGCTGCGGCGGCGGCGAACGTCAACGCCGTGTACCGCTCGAACCAGGAGCTGCTCAACCTGCTCACGCCCGGGACGTCGACCGGGACGCTGACGATGACCGTGCCGGACCTGCCGGCCGCCGTCGCGCCCCTGGCCGGGCAGACGCTCGGCGCCGGCGGCCCCGTGCAGCTGAACCTGGCGACCGGCCGGATGACCGTCGACCTCGCCGCGCTGACCAGCGCGACCCAGGGGGTCAACGGCCGCCCGCCGAACAGCGAGGTGCTCACCGCCGCCGTCCTGGGGTCGGCGTCGTCCGCCGTCGGCAGCCTGCTGCCCGCGTACCGGACGTCGGTGCTGACCGCGGTGTCCACCGCCCTCGCGACCGGCACCGCCACCCTGGTGGTCTCGACGCCGATCACGCTGCTCGGGCTGTCGGGCGAGCCGACCTCCGTGACGTTCACGGGCACGCTGCCCCAGCTCCGGGACCAGCAGGGCACGGTCTCGGTCGTGGTCGGGAACAACAACCGGTGCAACGCCCTCACCTCCGGCTCGTGCACCTCCGTCCGCAACGCGCTCACCTCGGCGACCGGAACCGCCCAGCTCCGCGCCGCCGCCGCGAACGCGCTCGCGAGCACGGTGTACGGCGCCACGACCACGACCCCCTCGGCGCCGCTCGCCACGTTCGGCACCGCCGTCACGACCGCGACCGGCGCGCTGCAGCCGGCGCTGACCAACCTCCCCTCCGTGCTGTCGGCGCAGGTGAACGTCCAGCCCGACCAGCCCGGCGCCCGGACACCCGGCGTGGCGCTCGAGGCGGGCGAGCTCGGCGTGACCGCGCTGCGCGTCGGCGCCACCAGCACCACGCGGACCGCGTGGCTCGCCCTCGGCACGTCCACCGCGGGCCCCCTCGCCTACCGGCCCGCCGGGAGCCCGGGATGACCGGGAATCGCGACCGACCGGTCGGCTCTTCCGCATCGTGACCTCCCGGTAACCGGGGCGTTACACCGCGGTGCGGGAACCGCGGCGGACCTGTGCTTTCCTATGAGCCGCGTCACGACGTCTCAGGCGGCGGACGCGGCGTCTCGCGCCAGGAGACGTGGCCGCCGGGTCACGGCGGCACCTGCATGCCACGGGCGCTCCCGGAGAGCCCCACTTCAGGGAAGAGGTACACGCATGACTGCGGTCCCCCACAACCGGCGGCGCGCCGCCGCGACGGGCGCAGGCCTCGTCGCGACCGCGCTCGTCCTCGCCGCCTGCGGCGGTGGCTCCGGCGACGACTCCTCGGACGGCGGTGACGGCGGCGGCGGTGGCTCGCTCCTCATCGGCACGACGGACAAGATCACGACGATCGACCCGGCGGGCTCCTACGACAACGGCTCGTTCGCCGTCATGAACCAGGTGTACCCGTTCCTGATGAACACGCCGTACGGCAGCCCGGACGTCGAGCCGGACATCGCCGAGTCGGCCGAGTACACCTCGCCCACCGAGTACACGGTCACCCTCAAGCCGGGCCTGACCTTCGCGAACGGCAACGAGCTCACGTCCTCCGACGTGAAGTTCACGTTCGACCGCCAGCTCGCGATCTTCGAGTCGGGCGCGGACGAGGGCAACGGCCCCGGCTCGCTCCTCTACAACCTGGACAGCGTCGCGGCGCCGGACGACACCACCGTCGTCTTCACGCTGAAGGAGGCGGACGACCAGGTCTTCCCGCAGATCCTGTCGAGCCCCGCCGGCCCGATCGTCGACGAGGACGTCTTCGCGGCCGACGCGCTGACCCCGGACGACGAGATCGTGGACGGCCAGGCCTTCGCCGGCCCGTACACGATCACCGGCTACAGCCAGAACGACCTCGTGTCGTACGAGGCGAACCCGGAGTACCAGGGCCTGCTCGGCGAGGCGAAGACCTCCCAGGTCGACGTCACGTACTACGCCGAGGCGTCCAACCTGAAGCTCGCCGTCCAGCAGGGCGACGTCGACGTGGCGTTCCGCTCGCTGTCGGCGACCGACATCGAGGACCTGCGCGGCGACGAGAACGTCAAGGTCGTCGACGGCCCCGGCGGCGAGATCCGCTACATCACGTTCAACTTCAACACGCAGCCGTACGGCGCCACGACGCCGGAGGCGGACGAGGCCAAGGCGCTCGCCGTCCGCCAGGCGGTGGCCGACCTGATCGACCGCGAGGAGATCGCCGACCAGGTCTACAAGGGCACCTACACCCCGCTGTACTCCTTCGTCCCCGAGGGCCTGACCGGCGCGACCGAGCCGCTCAAGGGCCTGTACGGCGACGGCGAGGGCGGCGCGGACGCCGACAAGGCGGCCGAGCGCCTCGAGGCCGCGGGCGTCGAGACCCCGGTCCAGCTGTCGCTGCAGTACAGCAACGACCACTACGGCCCGTCCTCCGGCGAGGAGTACGCGCTGATCAAGGACCAGCTCGAGTCCACCGGGCTGTTCGCGGTCGACCTGCAGACCACCGAGTGGGTGCAGTACGCCAAGGACCGCACCGCCGACGTGTACCCGGCCTACCAGCTCGGCTGGTTCCCGGACTACTCCGACGCGGACAACTACCTGACGCCGTTCTTCCTCACGGAGAACTTCCTCGGCAACCACTACGACAACCAGGAGGTGAACGACCTGATCCTCCAGCAGGCCGTCACCGCCGACACCGCCGAGCGCACCGCGCTCATCGAGCAGATCCAGGACGCGGTCGCCGCGGACCTGTCCACGGTGCCGTACCTCCAGGGCGCGCAGGTCGCGGTCGTGGGTGCGGACGTGACCGGCGCCGAGGACACCCTCGACGCCTCGTTCAAGTTCCGCTACGGCGCACTCGCCATCGGCTGAACCACCTGACCGACGCCCGGCGCGGGCCGCTCCGACCGAGCGGCCCGCGCCTCGCGCGTCACCGGGAAGAAGAGATGACCTCCACCTCCACCACCGGTCCGCTGCAGCCCACGGGCGCCGCGGACGCGACCGCCCCCGGGGGCGACGCCGCACCCGGCCGCACGGAGCCCCGCAGGAAGAGCAGCGGCGGCGGTCTCGGCCGCTACCTGCTCGTGCGGTTCCTCCTGATCATCCCGACCGTGTTCATCCTGGTCACCGTCGTGTTCGTGCTCATGCGCGCGACCGGCGACCCGATCACGGCCGCCCAGGGCGGGCGCCTGCCCGCCGACCAGCTCGCCGAGCGGATCGCCCAGGCCGGCTACGACCGGCCGATCCTGGTCCAGTACTGGGAGTACCTCGGCAACATCCTGCAGGGCGACTTCGGCACCACCCTGAGCGACAGCCGGCCCGTGACCGAGGTGCTCACCACCTTCGGCGCCGCGACCCTCGAGCTCGCGTCCTACGCCCTGCTCGTCGCGTTCGTGGTCGGCATCCCGCTCGGCCTGGTCGCCGCGTACTTCCGCGACCGGTTCCACGACGCCGTGCTGCGCGTGTTCGCCATCGCGTGCTACGCCACGCCCGTGTTCTTCGCCGGCCTGCTGCTCAAGCTCGTGTTCGCGGTCCAGCTCGGCTGGCTGCCGGTGTCCGGGCGCGCCTCGACCCGCTCCGAGATCGAGATGCGCCGGCTGGAGAACCCGACCGGCATCTACCTGATCGACGCGATCCGCACCGGCAACGGCGAGGTCGTGGCGGACGTCCTCCAGCACGCGGTCCTGCCCGCGCTGGCGCTCGGCCTGCTCACCGCCGGCGTGTTCCTGCGCCTCGTGCGCACGAACGTCATCGGCACGCTCGGCTCCGGCTACGTCGACGCGGCCCGGTCCCGCGGCGTCCGCGAGTCCCGCCTGCTCCGCAAGCACGCGTACAAGCCGGCGCTGATCCCGATCATCACCGTCGTCGGCATGCAGGTCGCGATGCTGCTGGTCGGCGCGGTGCTCACCGAGACGACCTTCGAGTGGCGCGGCCTCGGCTTCCAGCTGTCCGAGTACCTGCAGGCGCGCGACTTCGTCGCCGTGCAGGGCATCGTCGTGCTGCTCGCCGTGATCGTCGCCGTGACGAACTTCCTCGTCGACGTCATCGCGGCGCTCATCGACCCGAGGGTGAGGTACTGACATGGCGACCACCACCGCCCCCGGGGCCCCCGCCGGTGCGGCGCCGCGCCGCGGCTGGCGCCGGCTGCCCGTCGTGCACCAGCTCCGGCAGAGCGTCGGCCTGCAGCGCGGCATGCTGATCGCTGGCCTGGTGCTGACCGGGCTGCTGATCCTCACGGCCCTGCTCGCGCCGCTGCTGGCGCCCTACGGGTTCAACCAGCTCCGGGACGCCGACGGCGCTTTCGGCGCGCAGCAGCCCCCGTCCGCCGAGCACTGGCTCGGCACCACCGTCGGCGGCTTCGACGTGCTGTCCCGGGTGATCTACGGGTCGCGCACCGCGCTGCTCGTCATGATCATCGCGATCGCCGCCTCGCTGGTCATCGGTGTGCTGCTCGGCCTGGTCTCCGGCTACTTCGGCGGCTGGCTCGACCGGGTGCTCGTCGTGATCGCGGACGCGGTGTACGCGTTCCCGTCCCTGCTGCTCGCCATCGTGCTGGCCATCGTGATCAGCGGCGGGCAGTCCAGCATGTGGGGCGGCGTCCTCGCGGCGGCGCTCTCGATCACCGTCGTGTTCACGCCGCAGTACCTGCGGGTCGTGCGCGCGGAGACCATCCGGATCAAGTCCGAGGCGTTCGTCGAGTCCGCCCGCGTCATCGGCGCGAGCAACGGCCGGATCATGCTCAAGCACGTGCTGCGCAACGCCACCCGCACGCTGCCGCTGATCATCACGCTGAACGCGTCCGAGGCCGTGCTCACCCTCGCCGGCCTCGGCTTCCTCGGGTTCGGCATCGAGCCGACCCAGGCGGCCGAGTGGGGCTACGACCTCAACCGGGCCATCGCCGACGTCACGTCCGGCATCTGGTGGACCTCGGTGTTCCCGGGCCTCGCGATCGTGCTGTCCGTCCTGGGCATCACCCTGGTCGGCGAGTCCCTCAACGACCTGGCCGACCCCCGGCTGCGCACCCGCCGCGCGTCGGCGGACGTGACCGGCGACGTCGCCGCGACCTCGGTCGTGCCCGGCGGCGCGCTGACCGCCCCCGGCGGACTGGAGGGCCTCGAGCCCGGGACGGAGGCGACCCGATGACCGCGCCCACGGGGACGACCCCCCAGCCGGCGACCGCGCCGGTGGTCGAGATCACGGACCTGTCGGTGTCCTTCGCCACCGACGCCGGCAACGTCCGCGCCGTCGACGGCGTCTCGCTGTCCGTCGCCGCCGGCGAGGTGCTGGCCGTCGTCGGCGAGTCCGGCTCCGGCAAGTCGGTCACGGCGAAGACCCTGCTGGGCCTCCTGCCCTCGACCGCCACCACCCGCGGCGCCGTCGTGCTGTCCTCCCGGGACGGCGCGGTCCGCAGCGACGTCGTGGCGCTGGACGGCTCGGCGCTCCGGCAGGTCCGGGGACGGGACGCCGCCATGGTGTTCCAGGAGCCGTCCACGGCGCTGAACCCGGTGTACCCGATCGGCTGGCAGATCATCGAGGGCCTGCGCGCCCACCAGAAGATCGGCCGTGCCGAGGCCCGGGCCAAGGCCGTCGACATCCTGCGCCGGGTCGGCATCCCCGACCCGGAGCACCGGATCGACCACTACCCGCACCAGTTCTCCGGCGGCCAGAAGCAGCGCATCGTCATCGCCCAGGCGCTGGTGCTCGACCCCGGCGTGATCATCGCCGACGAGCCGACCACCGCCCTCGACGTGACCGTGCAGGCCGAGATCCTCGACCTGCTCCGGCGCTGCCGCGACGAGTTCGGCGCGGCCATCGTGCTCATCACGCACAACATGGGCGTCGTCGCCGACCTCGCCGACCGCGTGGCCGTGATGTACCAGGGGAAGGTCGTCGAGCAGGCGCCGGTGCGCGACCTGTTCGGCTCCCCGCAGCACGAGTACACCCGGTCGCTCCTCGACGCCGTGCCGCGCATCGGCGGGGGCGGCGAGCACGCCCGCGCCCGCGCCGCCGCCCGGCCCGCCGGGTGGGCGGACCAGGCGCCGGTCGTCGAGGCGAAGGAGGTGGAGATCGTCTACCCGGGGCGGCTCCGGCAGCCCGGGTTCCGCGCGGTCGACAAGGTCTCGCTGGCCATCCGGCCCGGCGAGGTCGTCGGCCTCGTCGGCGAGTCCGGCTCGGGCAAGACCACCATCGGGCGCGCGATCGCCGGCCTCACCAAGGTGACCGGCGGCTCGCTCCAGGTGCTCGGGCTCGAGATGAACGGCGTGCGCGAGCGCGCGCTGCGGCCCGTCCGGCCGCGCATCGGGTTCGTGTTCCAGGACCCGGCGACGTCGTTCAACCCGCTGCTCACCATCGCCGAGTGCGTGGCCGAGCCGCTGGTCGTGCACGGCCGGGCGCGCGACGCCCGGGCCGCGCGCGCGAAGGTCGACGAGCTGCTCGAGTCCGTGCAGCTGCCGCGGTCCTACGGCGACCGCTTCCCGCACGAGCTGTCCGGCGGCCAGCGCCAGCGCGCGTCGCTCGCCCGGGCCCTCGCGCTGGACCCGGAGCTGCTCATCGCCGACGAGCCCACCTCGGCGCTCGACGTGTCGGTGCAGGCCCGGGTGCTGGAGCTGTTCTCCGAGCTGCAGGAGCAGCTCGGGTTCGCCTGCCTGTTCATCAGCCACGACCTGGCGGTCGTCGACCTGCTCGCCGACCGGATCGCGGTGCTGCACCGCGGGCGGCTGGTCGAGGAGGGCACCGGCGAGCAGGTGCTCGGCAGCCCCCGCGAGGAGTACACGCAGCGGCTGCTCGCCAGCCTGCCCGTGCCGGACCCGGCCGAGCAGGCCCGGCGGCGCGAGGCGTGGCGGGCCCTGGCCTGACGCACGGGCGCGTCGCGGCACCCGCGGCACCCGCAGGGGCGCGCTCCCGGACACCCGGGGGCGCGCCCCTGCGGCGTGCCCGGGGCGAGCTCGCCGGTTCCGCGGTCCCGCGCGGCGCGCCACCGGCGACCTCGCGCGCAGCCCGGCGACCTCGAGCACGGACTCAGGCCGGGAACACGCAGAACTCGTCGCCCTCGGGGTCGGCGAGGACGACCCAGCCGTCGTGCTCCGCGACCACCGCGGCCCCGCGTCCGACCAGCTCGGCGACACCCGCCGCCAGGTCCGGCACGGTGAGGTCGAGGTGCACGCGGTTCTTCACGACCTTCGGCTCGGGGACGCGCTGGAACCAGATCCGCGGGCCCGCCGCGGCGCCAGGACCGGCGGCGGGGTCCGGCTCGACCAGCACGGTCGGGTCGTCCTCCGGGTCGTCGACGCCCGCGGCGCGGAGCCGCGCCAGCTCGGCCTCGTCGTAGGGCGCGACCCGGTACCCGTCGAGCGTCTCCGCCCACCAGCGGGCGAGCGAGGCGGGGTGCGAGCAGTCGACGACGACGTCGCGCAGGGCGGCCACGGCACCGACCCTACGACCGCCACCTCACACCCCGCCCGGCCCGGAGCCTCGCCCCCGCCCGTGCCTGTCCCCAGCCGCGCTCCCCGAGACCCACTGATCCGCGCGAGACCCACTCCCGGGACCGGTGCCCTCGGTCGGATCAGTGGGTCTCGGGCCGCGCGCCGGGACCCCGGCACGCGGGTTCCCGTGGTCCGTGCAGCGATTCCGCTCAGCACCGGGCCCTCGCGTACCGATAGGTCCCGTGGGGTGAGGACATGGACCAGGGCATCGGCACGGAACGCACCGAGCGGCGCATGCGCCGCCGCGGACTCCGACGCGCGGCGAACGGCCGCGCGACCGGCGTGCCGTCGGCGCGCCCCGAGGTGGACCGGTCCGACGACTGGTTCGACGCCTGGCTGACCGAGGCCGCCGAGGTCGCCGGCGCGCGCGGCGCTCTCGCCGACGCCGGGGCGGCGGGCTGGACCGTCCTGCACGACCTGCACCGGCCGGGCGCCTCCGACGCGAGCCTCGAGCACGTGGCGGTCGGCCCGGGCGGGGTCGTCGTCATCGGGTCCGTGCGCTGGACCGGTGCGATCGCCGTCGCGGACGGCACGCTGCGGCACCAGGGCTACGGCCGGACGACCGACGTGACCGCGGTCGCCGACGCGGCGGGTGCCGTCACGGCGCTGCTCGCGCCGGCGCACCGGCGCGCCGTCCAGGCCGTCGTCTGGCTCAGCGGGCGCGAGCTGGCGCCGACCGCGGTGCGCGGCGGGGCGACGGCGGTGGGTGAGCGGGAGCTCGCGGCGCACCTCGTCGCGCTGCCGCCGGTGTTCTCCGCCGAGGACGTGGCGCTGGTGGTCGAGTACCTCACCGGCGAGCTGGCAGGCCCCGCCGGCCCGGATCAGCTGACGGTCGACGACGTGTTCCGTCCCGCGGCCGTGTGGCGGACGGGCGCCGACGCAGCGACCCGGACGGCGGACACCCGCGCCACCGACGCGGTCGCGACCCCGCCCCGGGCCGACGCCGTCCCGCGCTACGCGCAGCCCGCCAACCGGGCGGTCGCGGGGCTGCACGCCGGCCAGGCCGAGGCGCACGCCGACGGGCCGGGCACGGCCGCGCCCCGTGGCGCGCGCGGCGACGCTGCGCTGCGGGTCGGGCTGGTGGTCCTCGGGCTGCTGACCGTCGGCAACGTCCTCCTGGCGTGGCTCGACGCGGCGCACTGACGACCTACGGACCCCGGGACGCCCGCCGCAACGCGACGTGATCCGCGTCACGCTCGCGCGGCGCCGGGATGACCGGCCCGCCGGCCGCGGTTCGATGTCGTCGTGAGCCTGCTGATGAGCCCCCTGACCCTGCGCGGCACGACCTTCCGGAACCGGGTCTGGCTGGCGCCGATGTGCCAGTACTCCGCGGACGGGGACGGCGTGCCGACGGACTGGCACCTCGCGCACCTGGGCGCCCGTGCCGTCGGCGGCTTCGGCCTCGTGCTCGCCGAGGCGACCGCCGTCGTCCCGGAGGGCCGCATCTCCCCGCAGGACGTCGGCATCTGGGGCGACGAGCACGTCGCCGCGTGGCGCCGGATCACCGACTTCGTCCGCAGCCGCGGCGCCGTCGTCGGCGTGCAGCTCGCCCACGCGGGGCGCAAGGCCTCGACGTACCGCGGGTTCGGCGAGGGCTCGGGCACCGTGCCCGCCGGGGCCGGCGGCTGGGAGACGGTCGCGCCGTCGGACGTCGCGTTCGCCGGGTACGCCGCGCCGCGGGAGCTGACGCCGGAGCAGGTCGCGGAGGTCCCCGGGCAGTTCGCGGCCGCCACCCGCCGCGCGCTCGACGCCGGGTTCGACCTGGTCGAGGTGCACGCGGCGCACGGGTACCTGCTGCACCAGTTCCTCTCCCCGCTGTCGAACCACCGCACGGACGCCTGGGGCGGCGACCTCGCCGGGCGGGCCCGCCTGCTGCTCGACACCGTCGACGCGGTCCGCGCGGTGCTGCCCGAGGACCGGCCGCTGCTCGTCCGGGTGTCCGCCACCGACTGGACCGAGGGCGGCCTGACGGTCGAGGACGTCGCGCAGGTGGCGGTCTGGCTGCGCGAGCACGGCGTCGACCTGGTCGACGTCTCGACCGGCGGCAACGTGCACGCCTCGATCCCGGTCGGCCCGGGCTACCAGGTGCCGGCCGCCCGGGCGATCCGCGAGACCGCCGGCGTGCCGACCTCCGCGGTCGGGCTGATCACGACCCCCGAGCAGGCCGAGCAGGTGCTCGCCGAGGGGTCCGCCGACGTGGTCATGCTGGGGCGCCCCGCGCTGTTCGACCCGCACTGGCCGCTGCGCGCCGCGCACGCCCTCGACGACAAGACGCCCACGCTCGAGCACGCCGGCGACGCCGACGCGACCGTCGTCCCGGGCCAGCCGACCGGGTGGCCCGTGCAGTACGCGCGGGGTCACTGGGCCTGACGCACGGCCCGGTCGCGCGGACGCCCGCCCGGGTCACCTCCACGGTGGCGCGGGCGGGCGCCTGCGCCGCGCTCAGGTGGTCAGGGCACCGGAGGCGAGCAGGTACGCGAGCACGACCGTGACGGCCGTGCCCACGACGACGGCGAACACCGCGCGACCGCGCCCGTGGCCGCCGACCCGGCCCCGGCGGATCGCCCACAGGCCGAGCCAGACGGCGACCGGCCCGAGCGGCCACACCAGCAGCGCGAGCAGGCCCACGTAGCCGGCCGCGATCGACTGCCAGGACCGGCCGGTCGGGAGCAGCCAGTGCACGGGGTCCCCGGGACGGGCGCCCAGCCGCTCGGGCTCCGGGTACCAGGCGGTCGCGGGGGCGGCGGCGTACGGGCTGCCGCCGTGCGCCCCGGCCGGGGCGGCGTACGGGTGGCCGACCTCGGACGCGGGCGCGGCGGACGGTCGCGGGCGCGCGTGCGCCGGCGCCCCGGCGTTGGCCGCCGCGTGCGCCCCGGGCGGGCGGTGGGCGGGGGCGTCGAGCGCGGCGAACGGCGCCGCGACGGCAGCGGGGACCGGGGCCGGCACCGGCACGACCGGCCGCGCCTCCGGGTCCGGAGCCGTGTGCTCCGTCCACGCCGCGCCGTCGAACCAGCGCAGCACGCCGGCCGTCACCCCGTCGGGGTACCACCCGGCGGGCGGCAGCGGCAGCGCCTCGGTCATGCTGACACTCTCGGCGGGGGCGGCGTCGGACATGACCCGTTCGGCGCCGCAGTCCCCCGTTCGGCGCAGCGCACCCCCTCCCGACGCGCCCGCGCGCCGTAACCCCCCGGACACCTTCCGCGCGTACCGTCCCCCCACCGGCCGCGTGGAGGCGTCCGGACGGGACCGCGTCGGGAGGGAGAGCCGGTGTTCGAGCACGTCGACCCCTTCATCGGCACCGAGGCCACGGCGCTCCCCCCGCAGTCGGGCCTGGCGGCGACCTGGTGGTGGCCCAAGCCGCAGGTCGGCAACACGCACCCCGGCGCGACGTACCCGCTGGGCATGGTCAGCGCGTGCGCGTACTCCGGCGCGTACCCCACCGGCTACGGCCGGTACGACCTGTCGACGGAGGGCCTCCCGCCGGCCCTGCACGCGACGCAGCGGGCGTCGGGGTTCACGCACTTCCAGCAGTCCGGGACCGGCGCGATCCGCAAGTACTACAACTACGTGCGCGTCACCCCGATGCTGCAGCCGCTCGACGACCTCGGTCAGCTGTGGGAGGTCGCGGACGAGCGCGCCGAGCCCGGCTACTACGCCGCGACCCTCGACTCGGGGATCCGGTGCGAGGTCACGGTCGGCCCGAAGTCGGCGGTGCACCGGTACACGTTCCCCGCGCACCGGGACGCGCGGCTGGTCATCGACCTCAGCCTCGGCGGGCTGGACATCCCGTACGGCCGGACGGTCCCGCTCCGGGCGCACCTGGAGTCCGTCGAGCCGGGCGTCGCGCAGGGCGAGATCACGGTCGAGGGCGCGCCGCTGGCGGTGCACGTCGAGTGCGACACCCCGCACTGGCGGCAGCTGCTCTGGTACGACCGCCGCCTCATGCCCGGCGGCACGCGCCTCGACTTCGACCGGATCCGCCCGACGACGCTGCGCCCGTTCGGCCTGATGTGGGCCGGCCCGACCGAGCCCGGCCAGGTCGTCGAGCTGCGGTTCGGGTTCTCGCTGCGCGGGGTCGAGCAGGCACGCGAGAACCTCGTCCGCGAGTGCGGGCCCGGGCCGTCGTCCTTCGCGGAGCGCCGGGCGCGCACCGCGCACGAGTGGCGCCGCCAGCTCGGCAAGGTCCAGGTGGACACCCCGGACGCCGGCAAGCAGACCGTGCTCTCGACCGCGCTGTACCACTCGCTGATCAAGCCGTGCCTCGCGCCCGACGAGAGCCCGTTCTGGCCCACGGACACCCCGTTCGCCTACGACATCGCGACGATGTGGGACATCTACCGCACCCAGCTCCCGCTGCTCACGGCGCTGGTCCCGGACAAGGCGGTCGAGCTCGCGACCGCGATCCTGCACATCGCCGAGGAGGAGGGGAACTTCCCGATCGGCTACCGGATGGCGCGCGGCGCCGACCGGTTCTCACGGCAGGGCAGCGCGCTGGCGCACACGTTCCTGGCGGACCTGTGCGCCCTGGGGCTGCCGTTCGACTGGGACTGGGCGCTCGTGCACCTGCACAACGACCTGCGCCGCACGTACGGCGAGGAGTTCCTGCTGCACGGCCGCACCCACCCGATCAGCCACACCCTCGACCTGGCGTTCGGCTACTTCTGCACCGCGGTCATCGCCCGGCAGGTCGGCGACCGCGCGCTGCTCGACCAGTTCGCGCCGCTGGCGGGCCGGTGGCGCAACGCGTTCGACCCGACGACCGGGCTGCTGCGCGACTCGACGTTCTACGAGGGCGGCCGGTGGAACTACTCGTTCCGGCTGCTGCACGACATGGCCGCGCGGATCGACCTCGCGGGGGGTGACGACGCGTTCGTGGCGCTGCTCGACCGGTTCTTCGGGTACGGGGCCGAGCCGGTGAAGCAGCCGGGCCTGGCGCCGTCGGAGGACGAGATGCTCGCCGGGTACGGCCTGCACCGGTTCGAGGGCCTCAACAACGAGCCGGACATGGAGGCGCCCTGGGCGTACCAGTACGCCGGCCGGCCCGACCGCACCGCCGAGGTGGTGCACGCCGTGACGCAGCAGCAGTTCGGCACCGGCCGCGGCGGCCTCCCCGGCAACGACGACTCGGGCGGCCTGTCCTCCTGGTACGTGTGGGCGACGCTCGGGCTGTTCCCGGTCGCCGGGCAGAACCTGTTCCTGGTGAACGCGCCCGCGTGGCGCGAGGCCCGGATCGACGTCGGCGGGAAACCGTTCACGATCGAGACCAGCGGGTTCGTCGAACCGGAGCCCCACGGCCCGGCGCAGTTCGTGCAGCGGGTCCGGCTCGACGGGGCGGACCTCGACCGCACGTGGCTGACCGGCACCGAGCTGCACGCCGGGGGGCGGCTGCAGGTCGACCTCGGCCCGGAACCGGGGCCGTGGACCGCCGCCGCCCGGCCGCCGTCCCTCAGCGCCAGCCGCGCCTGACACCAGCGCCGCACGTCCCATCCCTGCCGCACGATCCTCCCGGAGGCCTGCCGTGACCGACGCGACCCTCAGCACCACCGCCGACGCGGCACCCGCGCGTCGGATCGACCGCCGCCTGGTGATCGTCGTGCGCGCCGACCCGGTGATCTGCGGCCACTCCGGCGAGGCCCGCAACCTCGCGGAGGCGGCGCTGGACCGCGGCTTCGACGAGGTCCGGATCGTCACCTGGCCGATCGACCGCCTGCAGGCCGCGGGCCTGCCGCTCAAGCCGCTCGACCGCGTGCTGCCGTACCGCGAGGGCGTCGTCGTCGAGCGGCCCGGGCCCGTGGGCGACTACAAGGTGCCCGACGGCCGCTGGGTCGCCGGGCTGATCGGCCGCCTCGTCGAGCTGTTCACCGACGGGGTGCCCACGGTCGCGCTGTCCCTGTACCTGAGCCCGCACGCCACGGCCGTCGCGGACGCGGTGCACGTCGCCCGGCGCACCGGTCTCCCGGTGAACGTGACCACCGTCGCCGAGGCGGTCGGCTCGGACGTCACGAACGTCGTGCGCGCGTGCGTCGAGGCCGACCAGTTCGGCGCCGCGGCGCACGTGCTCGCGTCCTACCTCGAGCACGACGTCTGCCTCGCGGTGTCCGAGTACACCCGCGACCTCATCGTGTCGGAGGCCGAGGCCCTCGACGCTCAGCACGGCACCACGTTCGCCGCGCAGTGCCGCGAGCGGGTCCGGATCTCCTACCCCGCCGTCGACGTCGCGCAGTACCTCGGGCGCGACGACGCCGAGACCGACGCCGTGCTGGGCGCCCGCGGCCTGGACCGCGACGGCTACGTGCTCTACCTGTCCCGGCTGGCCGCCGCCAAGGGCGTCGACGACCTGATCGACGGATACGCCGCGAGCGGCGCGCCGGGGACGCACCGCCTCGTGATCGCCGGCAACGGGCCCGAGGCCGCGGCGCTGCGCGCGCACGCCGCCGCGTCGCCGGTCGCCGACCGGGTGCTGTTCCTCGACGACGTGTCGGACGACGAGAAGCCGCACCTGATGGCCGGCGCCGCCGCCTACGTGCTGCCGAGCAAGCCGCGGCCGGAGTTCGTCGAGACGTTCGGCATCGCGCTGGTGGAGAAGATGCTGTCCGGCGGCGGCCCGGTGATCACGACCGACACCGGCGGCATCCCCGAGGCGGTCGGCGACACCGCGACCATCGTGCCGGTCGAGGACCCGGCGGCGATCGCGGCGGCGCTGGACCGGGCGCTCGGGCTGGCGGCCGAGGAGCGGGCGGCGCAGGCGGAGGCGGCGCGCGCGTTCGCGCTGCAGTTCGACCGGGCCGTGGTGCTGGACAAGATCCTCGAGGCGGTGGACCTGGTCGCGACGCCGGTCGGGTGAACCACCTACGGGTCCCCGGTGTACCCCGCCACCAGGGGCTGAGCCCGTGGGTAGAGTCGCGCGCGGACGGGAGACACACACGCGGGGGGCGAGCATGACGGAGCTCGAGACCGAGCTCGACACGGTCGGGCTGGCGGGGCAGGTGCTGGCCCGCCAGGCGACGCACTGCCGGGCTGCGGCGCAGTACCTGAGCGGACGAGGGTCGATCTCGGGGTCGACCGGCCTGATCCTGGGAGGCCTCGCGCCCGTCTCCGACGTGGTCGTCCGACTGGGCGTCGCAGGGCTCCGAACCGCGGGGGCGATGTGCGACGGCACGGCATACGCCGCGCAGCGCTCGGTGGCGGACTACCGGCAGGTCGACGAGGACGCAGGTGCGCGGTTCGCGCGACTCGCGACAGACCTCGCCGTCGGCTGGTCCTCCGGGGCACCGGACGCCGCGCCCGGCGCGGCGCAGCTGGGGCCGGCGGAGGCGGTCGCTCCGAATGGGTGGGGAGACACCGACTCGTGGTTCTGGCAGAAGGCCGCGTCCGCGGGCTCCAGCGTCGGTGACGCCGTGACCGAGGCGCTCGGGCTCGCGGACCGCGCCGCCGGCTGGAGCAGCCCGGGCGGATCGGTCGCGGAAGCCGTGGACGCCGCGTCGTTCCTGGTGGAGCCGACCGCCAGCGAGAACTGGGCACAGGACATGCGCTGGAGCGCAGGCCTCGTCCTCGGCAGCGTGGACTGGGTGTTCGAGCAGCTCTGCGGTTACTCCGTCCTCGAGGAAGTCATCTTCAAGCCGTTCGCCGGCGACTCCCGAGAGGTGACCAAGGCTGCGGGGACCTGGACGAACACCGGCGCATGCCTCTCCGCCATCGGCGTCAACCACGCTCGCCTCGTCTCCGGGACGGTGGACGGATGGCGCGGCGAGGCCGGAGACGCTTTCCGCGCCGCGATGGCGGTGATCTCGGAGGGGTTCCACCAGCTGACGTTCGTGTGCGACGCCGTAGCGTCCGCGCTCGACGCGGTGTCCGTCGGGATGAAGGGCATCTGCGCAGCGATCGGCATGGGACTCAAGAAGCTTGCTCAGCTCCTGATCGAGATCGCCGCCGAGGCCGCCGTGCCCGGTGTCGGCTGGGGCGTGCTCCTGGCCACCGCCTACTGGAAGGTCGAGAGGATCGTCTCGGTCGTCCGGCTCATCTACACGCTCGTCGAGACGGCACTGAGCCTCGTCGCGGCTTTCGCCGAGGCCAAGGCCGCGTCGATCAGCGGGATCGCCCGCTTCGAGGATCTCGCGGAGGGCGTCGTCCGCCGGGCGTCCCAGGCGGTGACCGCATGAACGGGCAGCTTACGGACGGGCTCGCCGAACGGCTCCACGAGGCGGAAGACCTCGTCCGCCGCACGACCGCCGAGCTCGCTCGCCTGGACGAGCCCGACGAGCGGGACACGGCGGACGCCCGTCGCCGGGCCGAGGCGGCGCGCTCTGGCTCTCTCGGACCGGACTGGCAGCGTGTCCAGCAACGCATCGACGGCGGGCGGACGACGCTCTCGGACGTGTTCTCCGGCACCGACACGTCGCCCGAGGCCCAGCGTCTCGTCGGACGCTCCCGCGCGGTGCTCACCGAGGCGCGGGCGGACGCGCAGGACGACCCCACCGGGATGACCGCCACCGTGCTCCGCGACATGGACGAGCTCCGCGAGCGACTCCGTGACGTCGTCACCGGACGTCGATCGTGACCGGAGGACGAGTCCGGCCGTGGCCGGCCCGGGAGAGTGTGTACCCGACGTGCACGGTCCTCACGGTCGCGAATGCGGCGCAGGCGCTGCACGTCTTCGAGCGCGTCGCCCGATCCGTCGGCTACCGGACCGGAGTCCACGCGCCGGGGCACATCCGGGCCGTGCTGGGCCGCCGCTGGCTCGGCCTGGTCGCCGAGACGGTCGGCCTGCCGCCGGTGCGGCCGTTCCTGCACGTGGAACTCGACGTCGTCGCGCTCCCCGCCGCTCCCACGGGGACGCGGCTGCAGATCACGTGCGGTCGGGGCGGGCAGGAGCTCGGGGTGGCCACGCGGGTCGCCGGCCTGGTAGAGCGGCTGCTTGCCGAGCTCGACGCCCCCGGCCAGCCCGCTCAGGCGTCGGCATGGGCGTCGGGGCCACCGGCCTGAGCCGTCGAGCGACGACGGAGGGGCTGGACAGCGCAGAGCGCGGTGCGGTTAGCGTGGGCGGCGTCGATCCGGCAGCCGCCCCGAGGGATCGCCCGTCGACGCCCGAGGAGCGACCGTGCAGGTCATCCCCAAGAGCTACGGCAAGCTCATCATCATGACCGCGGAGGAGATGCGGGAGAAGCGGGAGCAGGAGCTCGCGAGCATCGGCCTCGACCTGGAGACGATCGAGGAGCGGTACGAGACCTGGCAGCTCTCGCCCGAGCAGCGCATCGCGTACGAGGAGTACCTCCTGCTCGGGAGGCTTCTCGGTGAGTGACGACGCACCGGGGAGGCTGCCGGCCGCTCCGGACGAGGCGGCGACCGGTGTCGACCGGCCCGATGGCGACCGGCTGCGCGGCGAGGTCGACCGGTTCGCCGACGAGCTGCGTGCCACGCTCAGAAGCACCGTCCCCGGAGAGCCGGGCACCTTCCGGGTCGTGCCCGCATCCGGCCCGACGCCGTACCTTGCCGTCCAGCAGACGCCGGTCGAGGGCATCGGGCTCGCCGTCGACGCGGTGGTCGTCCTCCGGCTCCGTGCGACCTTCGAGTGCGGGTGGGACCACACCGGCACGTTCCTGGCCGTCCGTCGCTCGACCATGAGCGCCACGGCCGAGGGCACCGACGAGCCGCTGTTCCGGTACGACTACGACGCCGGCTCGGACGAGAAGGTCCCGGCAGCGCACCTCAACGTGCACGGGCACCGCGACGAGCTCGTGTTCGCGATGATGGCCGCCGGCCACCGGCTCCGCGGCCGCGCCCGCACGTCGGCGGTGCGCCGCGGCCGTGTCCCTCGGGTGTCGACGCTGCACTTCCCGCTCGGCGGCCACCGGTTCCGCCCGTCGTTCGAGGACGTCCTCGACATGCTGGTCCGCGAGTTCGGCCTCGACACCCGGCCGGGCTGGCGTGCCGCGATCTGCGCCGGGCGGGCGCGCTGGCGCGCGGTCCAGCTCCGGGCGGCCGTGCGGGACGACCCCGGTGCCGCGGTGGAGGCGCTGGCCGGGCTCGGCTACGAGGTCCGGCTACCGCCGGTGGCAGCCGTCGCCCGCGCGGACGCGGCGCCCGGTCAGTCGCAGTAGTCGCACTTCCCGGTTGCCGGCAGCACCATCGAGCACGTCGGGCACGTGGCGGTGAACTCCACGGGCTCCGGCTTCTTCGCGCGCGGCGTCGTGGCGGCACGCGGCGCGCGCGGGGCCTTAGGCGCCGTCGACCGCGTCCGGGCCGGTGCCGCGGCGCGCGCGGCCGCGGCGGCCTGCGGCACGTCGAACCCGCGCCGGCCGAGCAGCGCCTGCGCCGCCTCCTCGCCGCCGTGGAACTCGTCCGCGCCGGCGAGCCGGCCGGTGGCGAACCGGTGCGCGACCCCGAGGATCGCGATCGCCGGGTAGGGCCGGTCCTCGTGGAGGAAGAACCCGCCGCCTGCGGGGAAGCCGTAGACGCCGAGGAAGCCGTCGGCCCCGCGGGAGTCGTGCTCGGCGATGGCCTGGAGGATGTGCGCGCGCGTCACGGCGGAGAAGGTCGCCACGTCGCAGAAGCCTACGTCGTCGCCGGCGACCCATCCCGTGCCGGGGGCCGGCCGCGGCTGTGACGTCCCTTGCACCCGGCGGGCGCGCACCTGCCCGGCCTCGTCCGCGGGCGGTCACGCCGGGCCCCGATCCCCCGCTCACCGCGCGGACCAGCGCCCCAGCCGGTAGGAACAGGGGGATGACCACCCGCGTCGGCTTCCACAGCTCGCACGAGCAGGTCCATCCGTCCGCCCTCCTCGCGGCGGTCCAGCACGCGGAGGAGGCGGGCTTCGACGCCGCCATGTGCTCCGACCACTGGGCTCCGTGGGGAACCAACCAGGGTCACTCCGGCTTCGCCTGGACGTGGCTCGGCTCCGCGCTGGCCACCACCCGCCTGCCGTTCGGCACGGTGAACGCCCCGGGCCAGCGGTACCACCCGGCGATCATCGCCCAGGCGGCCGCGACGCTGGCCGCGATGTACCCCGGCCGGTTCTGGGTCGCGCTCGGTTCCGGCGAGAACATGAACGAGCACATCACCGGCGACCCCTGGCCGCCGAAGCCCGAACGGGACGCCCGGCTGCGCGAGTGCGTGCAGGTCATCCGCGCCCTGCTCGCCGGCGAGGAGGTGACCCACCACGGCCTGGTGACGGTCGACCGCGCGCAGCTCTGGACGCTCCCGGACGTCCCGCCCCGGCTGATCGGGCCCGCTGTGACGCCCGAGACGGCGCGGGCGCACGCCGACTGGGCCGACGGCCTGGTCACCGTGAACCAGGACCTCGAGACGATGCGCCGCGTCGTCGGCGAGTACCGCGACGCCGGCGGCCGCGGGCCGATCTCGCTCCAGGTGCACGTGTCCTACGCGACGGACCCGGGCGAGGCCTGGCGCCTGGCCCGCGAGCAGTGGGCGGGCAACGCCGCCGGCCCGCCGGCCGCGTGGGACATCGCGACGCCCGAGGCGTTCGACGAGCTCGCCGCCACGGTCGACGACGACACGCTCGCGACGGGCGTGGTGATCGAGCACGACCCGGCCCGGCTGCGGGACCGGCTCGTCGAGCTGGTGGAGGTGGGCTTCGACGAGGTCTACCTGCACCAGGTCGCCACCGACGTCCGGCCGGACCACGGGAAGCACGACGACGCCGCGCCCACGGTGACGCACCCGCCGTCGTCGCTGGACGCGTTCATCGACCTGGCCGCCGAGCACGTGCTGCCCGCGCTGCGCGCGGTCGAGGCGGGCACCGCCGGCGACGAGGACGCCGCGTCGTGAGGATCCGCGACACCGGCGACCTGTGGTGGAAGAACGCCGTCGTCTACTGCCTGGACGTCGAGACGTTCATGGACTGGAACGACGACGGCGTCGGCGACCTGCCCGGGCTGGTGCAGCGGCTCGACCACCTGGCCGACCTCGGGATCACCTGCCTGTGGCTGATGCCGTTCTACCCGACCGCCGACCGGGACGACGGCTACGACATCACCGACTTCTTCGGCGTCGACCCCCGGCTCGGCGACGCCGGGGATCTGGTCGAGCTCGTCCGCACCGCTAAGGACCGCGGCATCCGGGTCATCGCCGACCTCGTCGTCAACCACACGTCCGACCGGCACCCGTGGTTCAAGGCCGCGCGGAGCAGCCCGGACAGCCCGTTCCGGGACTTCTACGTCTGGCGCACCGAGGAGCCGCCGCCCACCGGCGACCAGGTCGTGTTCCCCGACCAGGAGGACGGCATCTGGACGTACGACGAGCAGGCGGGCGCCTGGTACCGGCACCGGTTCTACAAGCACCAGCCCGACCTCAACACGGCGAACCCGCGCGTCCGGGACGCCATCGCGAAGGTCGTCGGGTACTGGGCGGAGCTGGGCCTGTCCGGGTTCCGGGTCGACGCGGTGCCGTTCATGCTGGCCGACGCGGCGAGCGGCCCGCACGACGACATCGAGCACCCGCACGAGTTCCTCAAGGCGCTGCGGTCGTTCCTCAGCCGCCGCACCGGCGACGCGATCCTCATGGGCGAGGTCAACCTGCCCTACGAGGAGCAGCGGCTGTTCTTCGGGGACCTGGACGCGGACGGGTCCGCCGAGGGCGAGGAGCTCAACCTGCAGTTCGACTTCGTCGCCATGCAGCAGATGTACCTGTCGCTGGCCCGGCAGGACGCGGGCGCGCTGGCGCAGGCGCTGGCGGACCGGCCGCACATCCCGCGCGACGCGCAGTGGGCGACGTTCGTCCGCAACCACGACGAGCTGACGCTGGACAAGCTCACCGACGCCGAGCGCGCCGAGGTGTTCGCGGCGTTCGGCCCCGACGAGGACATGCAGCTCTACGGGCGCGGGCTGCGCCGCCGGCTGCCCCCGATGCTCGACGGCGACCCGCGCCGGGTCCGGATGGTCTACTCGCTGCTGTTCACGCTGCCCGGCACGCCGGTGCTGTTCTACGGCGAGGAGATCGGCATGGGCGAGAACCTCGCCGCCGACGGCCGGCTCGCGGTGCGCACGCCCATGCAGTGGACGTCGGGGCGCAACGGCGGCTTCTCGGCGGCGCCGCCGCGCCGGCTCTCGGGCCCCGTGGTCGAGGGCGGCTTCGCGCCCCAGCACGTCAACGTCGCGGACCAGCGCCGGGACCCCGACTCCCTGCTGTCGTTCGTCAAGACGCTCGTCCGCCGGTACCGGGAGTGCCCGGAGCTGGGCTGGGCGGAGCGCGCGGAGGTCCTGGACCAGCCGCACGCCGCCGTGCTCGCGCACCGGTCGACGTGGCAGGACGCGTCGATGATCGCGCTGCACAACCTCGGGCCCGAGGCGGTCACGGTCCCGCTGCGGCTGCGCGACCTGGCCCGGGAGCCGGGCGACGCGGGGCCGGCGGACGACACGGCGACCACGCGCAGCGCGGCGGGCGACGACGAGCCGGTGCGGCTGGTCGACCTGCTCGAGGACGGCGCGTGCACGGTGGACCCGGACGGGCGCGTCGAGCTGGAGCTGCCGGCGTACGGCTTCCGCTGGCTGCGCGTGGTGCAGCCGGGCTCGCGCCGGCTGCTCTGACCGGTAGGTGCTGTCGTACCGCCTGTGGGCCTCTGAGCAGTCGATACGATCCCGGGGACCACCGGAAGGAGCATGATGGCGGCGCTCGACGTCGATCTCGACACGGTCTCCCTGGCCGGGCAGGTGCTCTCGCGTCAGGCGGGGCACTGCCGGTCGACGGCCGCCTACCTCAGCGTTCACGGGTCCATCAGTGGATCGACCGGTCTGATCCTCGCAGGCTTGGCACCGGTGTCGGACGCGGTGACGGCCGCAGGGACAGGGGTCCTGCGCACCGCGGGATCCGTGTGCGACGCGACCGCGCACGCCGCGCAGCGATCGGCCGACACGTACGCGTCGACCGATCACGACGCCAGGACACGATTCGAACGCCTCAGCGGCGCAGGCACGCACATCCGTCTTCGACAGCATCGCCCGGTTCGAGGACCTGGCCGAGGGCGTCTTCCGCCGTACCGGGCAGGCGGCGGCATGAGTACGGACCGCATACGTCTGCAGCGGGAGCCGCTCGCCGGGCGCCTCCGGGAGATCGAGGAGCTGGTCCGCGCCGCGACAGCACAGATCGAGCAGCTCGCAATGCCCGACGACCGTGACGCCCGCCTTGAGGCCGAGCGTGCGGAGGCAGCACGATCCGGTGCCCTCGGGCGGGACTGGCAGCGCGTCCAGGAGCGGATCGACACGGGTACCGTCACGCTCGCCGACGTCTTCAGCGGGGTTGACGACTCCCCTGAGGCGGAGCACCTCCGCGCCAGGTCCTCCGCCACCCTGCGTTCTGCGTCGGAGGAGTCGGAGCACGACCCCGACGGTTCGGCGGCGGAGCTGCTCCGCGAGATCCTCGCGGCCCGTCGCCCGATCGCCGACCGCAACCCGACGTCGTGACCGGCTCGTCCTCGCTGGTTCCCCCGTGGCCGCAGGACGCGTCCGTCCACCCCGGCTGCGAGATCAGGTGCGCCCTTCCCGTCGGCCCCGCGCTCGAGACCGCGGCGCGCGTGCTCTCGGGCCACGGGTACCGGGTCCACCGCGAGTCCTCCTCGACCGTCGTCGCCGAGCTGGGCGGTCGGCTGCGGGCGGAGTGACTGGAGGCGCTGATCGGGTTCACCCCGGCGCGCGGACCGTTCCAGCACGTCGTGATCGAACTGCAGGCAGCACCGGCAGGCACCGCCAGCACCGCCACATCCGTCGTGCTGACGTGCCGCAACGGCTTCCGCCAGGTCGGGGCGCCGCGCCGCGTCGCGAGTCTGGTGCACGAGGTCGTCGACGCGCTGGCCACGCCCGGGGCGCCGGCGTCCTTCTCCGGCTGGCGAGCGAACCCGCCGTGGGATCCCGAGTGGCCGTCCGCGGCGTGGTGAGACGTCGACGCCGGGCCGCGCGGTACCGGCCGTGCGCCGTGGCTCAGCGGCGCGTGACCGTCCAGCGGCCCGCGGCGAGGTCCACCAGGCGCGGCAGGATCACGTCGCCGGCCGCGCGGAGGCCGTCGTGCAGGTACTCGTTGGTCACCCACACCTGGGCGTTGCCCACCGCGTCGGCCGTGCCGAGCGCGAGGTCGAGGTCGACGTACGGGTCGTCGACGTACTGCACGGCCGCGACCGGCACCTCGTTGGCGGCGAGCCGCTCGGGGTCGTAGAGCGCCGGCCACTCGGTGCGCGCCGCCAGCGCCTCCGCCGCCGCGGCGAACGGTCGCAGCGCCCGGATCTCGGAGAACATCCACGGGAACACCGCCTCACCGGTGAGCGCGAGCGGCCGGGCGTCGGGCGCGTGGTCGGGCCGGCGGTCGAGCTCGGCCTGCGCGGCCCAGCCGCCCGCGCGCCCGCCCTGGTGGTAGATGACCTCCTGGAGCGCGGCGTACAGCGGGTTGGCGTCGAAGCCGGTCTGGGTCTGCACCGCGAGCGAGAACGCGTCGTCCGGCACCCCGTCGCCGTCCAGCTCGACGGTGTCGAGCAGCCAGTGCAGCGCGTCGACACCGGTGCTCATGCCGAGCGGCATCCCGAGGTTCTGCAGCCGGCGCACGGTGAACGGGTCGCCGTCGGGGAGCGCGACGTCGCCCGCGCCGAGCCGGTCCGCGAGCGCCCCGAGCAGCGCCACGTCCTCGGGGTACCGCCGGGCGAACGCGGCGACCCGCGCGGCCTGCCGCGGGAAGGTGCGGGCGTAGACGTCCTCGGCGGTCGCCCCGACGCCGGGCAGCCCGCCGGTGACGTAGCAGGCGGTCAGCGCCTCGGGGTGCCGGGAGAGGTACGTCAGCGTGAGGAACCCGCCGTAGGACTGGCCGAGCGTCGCCCACCGCCGGCCGCCGTACACCGCGCGGCGCACCGCCTCGGCGTCCTCGACGATCGCGTCGGCCCGGAAGCACGCCAGGTAGTCCGCCGCCTCCTCGCCCGAGCCGAACCGCGCCATCGTGCGCCCGTCGACGCGCGACGACCGCCCGGTCCCCCGCTGGTCGAGCAGCACCACGCGGTGCGTCCGCAGCGCGGTCGACCACCAGCCGGAGCCGAGGGGGCGAGGGCCCATGCCGCCCGGGCCGCCCTGGAGGAACAGCAGCAGGGGCAGCTCCTCGCCGTCCCGCGCCGGGTCGACGAGCTCGCGCGCGAACACCTCGATCGTCGGGTACCGGGACGGGTCCTCGCGGTCGACCGGCACCCGCACGCGGTGGTCGCGGACCAGCACCGGCGGGACCAGGCGCGGCTCCGAGGTGCGGACGGCGGAGGTGCGGGCGCGACGGCGGGCGGCCGGGGAGGCGGGGGTCACGGCAGCACCCTAGGGTGTCGCGGACCCTGCCCGGACCCCCCGGGTGGGCACCCCGACGCGGAGGACCACGTGCCCGGACGGACGATCGTCATCACCGGTGCGAGCGACGGCATCGGCGCGGCCGCGGCCCGCCGGCTGGCGCGCGAGGGCGAGCGGGTGGTGCTCGTGGGGCGGGACCCGGCGCGCACGGCCGCCGTCGCCGCGGAGCTCGGCGCGCCGCACCACCTCGCCGACTTCGCCGAGCTCGACCAGGTGCGCCGGCTGGCCGCCGAGCTGCTCGACGCCTACCCGCGGATCGACGTCCTGGCGAACAACGCCGGCGGCATCATGGGCCCGCGCTCGGTGACGGCGGACGGGTTCGAGCGCACGCTCCAGGTGAACCACCTGGCGCCGTTCCTGCTCACGCACCTGCTGCTCCCGACCCTGGTGGCCGGCCGGGCGTCCGTGGTCGCCACGTCGAGCGTGGCCGCGCGGGCCTGGGGGCGGATCGACCTGGACGACCTCGGCAACGAGCGCCGGTACCGCCCGCAGAAGGCCTACGGCGACGCCAAGCTCGCGAACGCCCTGCACGTCGTCGAGCTCCAGCGGCGGTACGGGGGCGACGGGCTCGCGGCGGTCGCGTTCCACCCCGGGATCGTGGCCACGAGCTTCGCCAAGGAGACGAACCACCTGATGCGGCTCGTCTACCACACGCCGCTGCGCCGGCTGCTGACGATCACGCCCGAGCAGGGCGGCGGCTACCTCGCTGACCTGGCGGCGGGGACGCCCGGCGTCGACTGGCCGCCGGGCGGCTGGGTCGAGCAGGGCCGGGTCGCCGTGCCGCCGCCGCGGGTCGCCGACACCGACCTCGCGCGCCGGCTCTGGGACGCGAGCGCGGCGCTCGTCGGCGTCTGAGGCGCCGGCGTCCGAGGCGCGCCCGCGACGGGCGTGTTTCCCCCGCGTCACCGCCGCCGGTCCCGGGTGACGCCTGCGTGAAATCCCGGGCCGACCCCTGGCCCGGCCGGTCCCGCCCCGTCGACACTCGGCTCGGGCCGCACGGCCCGGCGACGACGCGAGGCACCCGGGGGCAGGTGGCGATGACGACCGACGACACGCTCGGGAGCACCGGGCTCGCGGACCCGGGCCCGCCGTCCGGGCCGCTCGCGCCCGGGGCGCCCGCGCCGCGGTGGCTGCACGCCGCGCTCTGCGCCGCCTGGGGCTGGGACCCGGCGCGCACGACGGTCGACCTGCTGGCGCTGTCGCACAACGCGACGTTCCGGGTGTCGGCCGACGGTGCGCCGGTCGCGGTCACGCGCGTCGCACGGCCCGCGTACATGGACGACACCGCCGCGGTGGAGTCCGAGGTGGCGTGGATGACCGCGCTCGGGGCCGCGGGGACGGTGCGGGTCCCGACGACGGTCCCGCCGGTCGACGGCCGGGACGTCGCGATGGTCGCCGACCCCGAGGACCGGCACTGGGTGTGCCTCACCTGGCGGTACCTCCCCGGTGCCGCGCTCGACGACGTGCTGCCGGGACTCGCCCACCCCGACGCCTGGCACCGGCGCGTGGGGACGACCGCGGCCCGGTTGCACGAGCACGCGCTGGCCTTCCACCGGCCGCGCGACTTCGTCCGGCCGACCTGGGAGCCGGCCGACATGGTCGGGCCCGACAGCCGGTGGGGCGCGTGGGAGCAGGCGTGCCTGCCGTCGGCGGACCTCGCGCTGCTGGGCCGCGCGCGCTCGGCCGCCCTGGACGCCCTGCACGACGCCTCGCGGGCGCCGGACGCCTGGGGCCTCGTGCACGCCGACCTGCGACCGGGCAACCTGCTGGTCGACGGGGACGACCTCACGGTCCTCGACTTCGACGACTGCGGGTTCTCCTGGTTCGTGCTCGACCTCGCGGCCGCGCTGTCGTACGTCGAGCACCTCCCGGACGCGCCGGGCCGCGCGCAGGCCTGGGTCGCCGGGTACCAGGAGGTGCGCCCGCTGACCCGCCAGGACGCGCGCACCGCCTGCGCCCTGTCCATGCTGCGGCGGCTGCAGCTGCTCGGCCGGACGGTCACGGACCCGCGGGGCGGCCCGTCGGGCGCGCTGCGGGCCGAGCAGCCGGCGGGCTCGGTCCTGGTGGCGGAGCGCTACCTCCGCGACCCGGCCTGGCTGCTGGCCTGACGCCGACCGTGCCACGCTGGGCCGCGTGACCGACGCACCCCCGGCCGGCGGACCCGGCGACCTGGCCCGGCTGACCGCGCTCATCCGCGAGTTCAGCCGCGAGCGCGACTGGGAGCAGTTCCACGACCCCAAGTCGCTGGTGCTCGCCCTGGTCGGCGAGGTGGGCGAGCTCGCGGAGCTGGTGCAGTGGCTGCCCGCGGGCGACGCGGTGGCGCACTTCGCCGACCCGGACCGGCACCGGCGCGCAGGCGAGGAGATCGCCGACGTGCTGGTCTACCTGCTCCGGCTCGCGGACGTGCTCGGCGTGGACGTGCTGCAGGCGACCCTCGACAAGCAGGCCGAGGCGCGGCGCCGGTTCCCGGTCGACGACGTGCACGGGGTGGCGCCCCGAAAGGAGTGAGGGCCCGGGGTCAGGCCGTCGCGCGCCGCCGGGGCAGGCCGAACCGGTCCAGGTCGTGCGCCACGTGGACCGTCGCCCCGCCGGCGGCCGCCCGCGCCTGCACCCCGAGGGGCGCCAGGTCCTCGTACCGCCCGGAGAAGTGGCTGAGCACGAGCGTCCGCGCACCCGCCGCGGCCGCGAGCGCCCCCGCCTGGCCCGCCGTCAGGTGCGCGTACTGCGCCGCGAGGTCCGCGTCCTCGTCGGCGAACGTGCACTCCGACAGCAGCAGGTCGACCCCGTCCGCGAGCGCCTCGGCCCCCGGGCACGGCGCGGTGTCCATGACGACCGCCACCCGCTGCCCGCGCCGCGGCACGCTGACGTCCTCGAGCCGGAGCGACCCCAGCCGCCCGGCGCGCTGCAGCTCCCCGACCGCGGGCCCGGTGATCCCGGCCGCGGCGAGCCGGTCGGGCAGCAGCGTCCGGCCGTCGGGCTCCGCGAGGCGGTAGCCGAAGGTCTGCACGCGGTGCCGCAGCGGCTCGACGGTCAGCCCGTCCGCGACCTCCCCGGCCGACCCGTGCGGGTGCAGCCGGAGGTCGAGCCCCGGGGTGGCCAGCCCGACCAGCGCGCGCACGACCTCCTCGCCCTCCGCCGGGTAGTGCAGGTGCACGGGGTGCTCGACCCGGTCCAGCACCAGCCGGGACAGCACGCCGGGCAGGCCGAAGCAATGGTCGCCGTGCACGTGCGTCAGGCAGATCCGGGTGATCGACGGCGGCGCGACGCCCGCGAGGGTCAGCTGGCGCTGGGTGCCCTCGCCGGGGTCGAACAGGAGCGCGTCGCGGTCCCAGCGGAGCAGGTAGCCGTTGTGGTTCCGCGTCCGGGTCGGGACCTGGGAGGCCGTCCCGAGGACGACGAGCTCGCGCACCACGCGGCCAGTCTGGCGCTGCGCCGGTCGGGACGCGAGGCCGGTCCGGCGCCAGACGTACCGGCGGTCCGGTCGCCGAGAGAGCACGCGACACGTCGAGTGAGCATCCACCCGGTACTCGTTCGACGTGTCGGGTGCTCGCTCGAGGCGGAGGGAGGGGCGGCGGTCAGGGGTCGGCCGGGGCGTCGTCCCGGTGCGGGGCGTCGGCGGCGGGCACCGTGTCCCCGACCCCGGCCCACTCCTGCAGCCGCGGGATCAGGACGCGGGCGTGCACCTCGAAGTTGCCCAGCCGCACGGGCCGGTCGCGGCCGCGCACCGTGACCACCACCGCCTCCGACCACGACGGGCGCCCGTGCACGTTCCCGTCGACTGCCAGCACCGCGTCGCGCGGGATGCGCAGCGGGCGCCAGCGGCGCTCGAGCAGGAGGGCGTCATCGGTGAGGACGAGCGAGGCGCGGAGGTCGACGAGCGCCAGCACCAGCGCGCTCACGACCAGCACGCCGGAGGCGCTCACCATGACGATCGCGAGGCGATGCTCCTCGCCACCGAGCCGCCGGAGCCACAGCGCGAGCAGGAGCGCCTGGGAGATGACGATCGACCACGACCACGCCCCGGGCCGCTTCGTGGTCGCCACGACCTCGCGCATCGGTGCCCCCGGTGTCGGGCCCGGCGCGCTGCGCGGCGGGCGGCGGACGACGTGCGCCCCATGATGCCGACGCGGTGCCGGGACGACCACAGGACGCGGAGCGGTGCGTCGTCCCCAGGCAGGCCGCACGGCCGCGCCGCGGGCGGGCCAGGAACCGTCAGCCTCGGACCACCGCGGGGCGCCGACCCGCATCGACCCGGGAGGCGAGCGCCGTGCCGCACGAGGCGACCAGCACCCCGACCGCGTACCAGAGCAGGTCCGTGGCGACGAAGGTGGTCCCGAGCAGGTACCGCAGCGGCGGCCACGCGGAGGACGCGGCGGCGGGGACGCCGGTGAGCTGCAGGAGCTCGACCGCCCAGCACAGCGCGACGGCGACCCCGGCACGCACCGCCCGCGGCCACCGCGGCGCCGCGAGCGCGACCAGCAGCAGCACGAGCGCCGCGTACAGGGCGTCGCCGAGCGCGTCGGCCGTGCCCCCGCTGCCCAGGCGCGCCGTCGCCAGCCCGAGGACCACGACGACGGCGCCGGCGACCGCCGTCGCGAGCCACGGCCGTCCGCCCTGCTCGGACCTCCTGCGCACCGTCCCACCTCCCGGGCCGACGCTAGGGCCCGCGCGCGGCGGTCCGGCGGCGCGCCGGCCCGGGTCGCGAGGGGGTGTCGTGTCGGTCCCGTGTGCGACCGTTCCGCGGTGACCCGCACCGGCCGCACCGCCCGCTCCGCCCGCGCCCGCCGTCGACCCGCCGCCGGGCGCCGGGCGGGGCGCATCGGCTGGGTGTGGCTCGTCCTCGTCGTCGCCGTCGCGCTCGGCGCCGGCCTGCCGGTCTGGTCGGAGGCGCGGGAGTCCGCCCGGTTCCCCGTCACCGCGGCGGACCTGGACCGCGCCCGCACCGAGCTCGCCGCGCTCGAGGTGAAGGGGCGCGCACCGAGGACCGGGTACGACCGCGACCAGTTCGGCCCGGCGTGGGCGGACGTGGACCGGAACGGCTGCGACACCCGCAACGACGTCCTGGCGCGCGACCTGGCCGACGTCACGTTCGAGGACGGCACGCACGAGTGCGTCGTGCTCACCGGCACGCTCGACGACCCGTACACCGGGGACGTCATCGACTTCGAGCGGGGGCCGAACAGCGCCGACGTCCAGATCGACCACGTCGTCGCCCTGTCGGACGCCTGGCAGAAGGGCGCCCAGCAGTGGGACGCGGAGACGCGCCGCCGGTTCGCCAACGACCCGGCCAACCTGCTCGCGGTCGACGGCCCGGCCAACGGCGCCAAGGGCGACGGCGACGCCGCGACCTGGCTGCCGCCGAGCACCGGCTACCGCTGCGCGTACGTCGCCCGCCAGGTCCGGGTCAAGGCCGCCTACGGCCTGTGGGTGACCCACGCGGAGCGGGACGCCATGAGCCGGCAGCTCGACGCCTGCGTGGTCGCGCGCTGACCCGTGCGCCCGGGCTCAGATGTCGTCGTCCTCCAGGAGGTGACGGCGCACCCGCTCGGCGAAGCCGGGGCACCCCGCCCGGCGCAGGGCCCCGTCGAGGTCGGCCGCTCCGTCACGAGCGCCGTAGTAGCGGGCCTGGGCACGCCCGGCGGCTGCACCAGGTCGGGAGCCGCCGCGTCGACCCGCACGAAGAACGCGTCGGGGGCGCACACCTCGTACGTCGAGATCGCACGGACCGCCGGCGCGGAGAAGCCGGAGTCCGACGTCAGGACGACGTCCATCCCGGCTGCCACGGCCGCGGCGTGCACGTGCTGGTCGTGCCGGTCGCCCGGGAACTCCCCGTCGACCGCGAAGTCCTCGATGCGACCGCCCTCCAAGGACCCGCAGATGCGGTCGCGGACGAGCGCGATCCTCCTGCCGTCCCACTCCGGGTGCGCGCGACGCTGGCGGTACAGCACCTCGGCCACGATGTCCTCGGTCCAGTAGGTCCGGTACGGCGGGGCCTCGGCCTGCAGCTGGATCAGGACGAGCCAGTCGCGGAGCGTGCGGGAGTACAGGACGTTCGCGTCGGCGAGGACCCGCAGCGTGCGCACCACCGGAACGCTAGGCCCGCGTCGGCGCACTCAGCCGGCGCGCAGCACCTACGCGTCCTCGGCGGCGAGGAGCTCCTCGAACGCCCGCCTCTGCCGGGCGAGCCGCTCGCGCCGGAACGCCACGACGTCCTCGGCGAGCAGCCGGGTGTGGGTGCCGACCTTGTGCGCAGGGAGGTCACCGTTCGCGATCAGCTTCATCAGCGTCGGACGGGACACGCCGAGCAGCTCGGCGGCGGCCGTCGTGGTCAGCTCGTCGGGCATCGCGCCGACCGTCACCGTGCCGCCGGCCGCGACGGCGTCGACCACCGCCGTGATCAGCCGGGAGAGCTCGGCGGGGGCAGGACCGGCGACGCCCAGGGCGTCGAGGACCGCCCAGCCCTCGCCCCGTGCGGCCCGTGCCATGGCCTCCTGGGCCTGCTCGCGCTCGCGCGTCGTCGTCACGAGCCGCCGGGCGGCGATCGTCGTCGCCATGGGGACCTCCTCACCTCTGCAGATGCAAGTGTCGTCGACTGCACCTGCAGGTGCAACCCCGCACCCGAGCGGCCCGTCAGAGCAGCGGCCGCTCCAGGATCCACGACCCGCCCAGCACCAGCGCCCCGCCGCACACGAGCAGGAACACCGCCACCCACACCCCGCCCGGCACCCGGGTGAGCCGCGCCAGCATGTCGGCGTCCGAGGTCCCCCGCCCGCGCGCCCGTCGCCGCTGCGCCTGCATCTCCAGCACCGCGCGCGGTGCGCCGAGCAGCAGGTACCAGGTGACCGCGTACGCCACCGCGACCTGCACGGCCGCCGTCCCCCACCACGAGACGCCGACGAGCACGACGCCCGTGACCAGCACCGCCCACAGGCCGTACCAGTTCCGGATCTGCACCAGCACGAGCACCAGGACCACCAGCAGCGCCCACAGCAGCCCGACGGCGTACCCGCGGCCGAGCAGCCACGCGGCGCCGAGCCCGAGCACCGCCGGCCCGACGTAGCCGGCGAACGCGGTCGCCACCATGCCGGGACCCCGCGGCTTGCCGACCGAGACCGTCAGGCCGGAGGTGTCGGAGTGCACGCGGATGCCGGACAGCCGCCGGCCGGACAGCACGGCGACCAGGCCGTGGGCCGCCTCGTGCACGATGGTCAGCAGGTGCCGGGACAGGTGCCAGAGCGTCGGCACGGCCAGGCAGAGCAGCGCGGCCGCGAGGGTGCCGAGCAGCACCGCCTGCCCCGGGGCGGGCTGGACGGTCGTCGCGCGCTCCCAGATCTCCCCGGGCAGCGCGCGCAGGCCGTCGACGGACGCGCTCACAGGGCGTCGAGCGTCACGTCGTCGAGCTCGACCCTCACGTGCAGGCCGTCGTCCCGGACGGTGGCGCCGGTGACCCGGGCTCCCTCGGGCAGCTGGTCGGTGACGTCGACCTCGGTGATCCGCGACGCGAGGCCGTCCGGCAGCACGCCCGCGTCGACGACGAGGCCCCCGAGGGACGCGCTCGTGATCGTGGCGGTCAGGCCGTCGGCGCCGGCCGGGGCGAGCGTCAGCCCCACCGCGACCGGGATGCCCGCGACGGCGCCGCCGGCCACGAGGCCCTCGCCCTCGGTCGCCAGGGTCAGGTCCCAGCCGGTGCGCTCGCGGAGCAGCGCCTCCAGCGTGGCGGTCGGCACCGTGGCGGTCGCGACGACGTGCTCCGCGCCGCGCGGCTCCTGGACGGCGACCCCGGTCGCGGTGACGTCGAGGTTCGTGACGTCGAGGCCGCGCAGCGTGGCCCCGGGCGCCGTCAGGTGCACGTCGTCGAGGGTGCCGCGGGCGAGCTGGGTGAGGAACGGGAAGCCGGCGATCGACACGTCCGGGTCGGTGGCGCCGAGCTGGGAGCGCACCGCGTCGGCGGCGACGTCCTGCGCGATCCCGTGCGTCACCCGGTCGGCGAGCACGGTGCCCCCGACCAGCACGACGACGGCGAGGGCGAGGCCGACGGCGCATCCGACGCGGCGGCGGGGGCTGCGGGTCCGGGTCACGCCCCGAGGGTACGGGTCGGCCCGCCCGCCGGGGGCGGAGTCGCCTCCGGCCTCGCGGGACCTTCACCCGTCCCGCGCACCCGCAGCGCGTGGCCCGCCCGGTTGCGGGGGTCCGGGGCCCGACGTTGACTCGTGAGCAGGCAACCGACCGGCAGCACGACGGGAGCGGACATGGGCATCGGGGACTTCGTGGACAGGGCCAAGAAGGCCGTGGCGGGCAACGAGGACAAGATCGCCGGCGCGATCGACAAGGCCGCCGGGGCGGTGAAGGGCCGGACGTCCGAGGGCACCGACCGCAGGATCGACCAGGCGACCGCCAAGGCGCGCGAGTACCTCGAGAAGCAGAAGGGGGACGCCGGGGCCGAGCCCCCGGCCCGGACCGCACCACCGGTCCGGCACCCCGAGCGCACCGACCCGCCGGCCCTCTGAGCGCCGGCGTGGCACCCGAGACGCCGGCTGAGCCGCCGGTCCTGCTCGTCCTGCACGGCGCCCGCGGCGACCTCGCGGAGCGCATGGTCTACCCCGGCCTCGCGCAGCTCGCCACGCGCGGGCTGCTGCCCGAGCGGTGGGCGGTCATCGGCACGGGCCGCAAGCCGATCGGCGACGACGAGCTGGCGGACCTGGTCAGGTCGTCGCTCGAGGAGCACGGCGACCCGGAGCACGCCGGCGCCCTCGACGGGCACGTGTCCTACGCGACCACGTTCACCGAGGACGACCCGGGCGAGCTGGTCGACGCGATCCGCGACGCCCGCCGCGACCTGGCGGACGGGGGCGACGAGGCCGGCGTGACCGTCGTGCACTACCTCGCGGTGCCGCCGTCGGCGTTCGAGCCGACGACCCGCGGGCTGCGGGCGCACGGCCTGGCCGAGGGCGCCCGCGTCGTCTACGAGAAGCCGTACGGCACGTCGCCGGAGTCGTTCGAGCGGCTCGACGCGCTGGTGCACGAGGTCCTCGACGAGGAGCAGGTGTTCCGGATCGACCATTTCCTCGGCAAGGAGGCGACCCAGAACTTGCACGTGCTGCGGTTCGGCAACGAGCTGTTCGGCGGGGTGTGGAACCGCCGGCACGTCGCCCAGGTGCAGGTCGACGTGCCGGAGACGCTCGACGTCGCCGACCGGGCCGACTTCTACGACGAGACCGGCGCCGCGCTGGACATGCTGGTCACGCACCTGTTCCAGATCGCGGCCGAGGTCGCGATGGAGCCGCCCACCGCGCTCGACGCGGACCACCTGGCGACGGCGCGCGAGGCGGTCATCGACTGCTTCCGCCCGCTCGACCCGGCCGAGGTCGTGCTCGGGCAGTTCGACGGCTACCGGGACATCGACGGCATCGCCGACGACTCGACCACGGACACGTTCGTCGCGGCGCGGCTGTGGGTGGACAACGACCGCTGGCGCGGCGTGCCCTTCCTGCTGCGCACCGGCAAGCGCATGGCGGCGTCGGCGCAGCGCGTGACGCTGGTGCTGAAGACGCCCGACGAGCTGTTCGGGGAGCCGGTCGGCCCGGGCCGGATCAGCCTGTCGCTGGCCGGCGACGGCGCCATCGACATCACGACGACGGTGAAGCAGCCCGGCCCCGACCTGACGCTCGCGACCGGGACCGCGTCGCTGGCGCTGGACGACGTGGAGCCGGGCGAGCCGCTGACGCCGTACGCGTCGCTGCTGCACGACGTGCTGGCCGGCGACCGGACGCTGTTCACCACGCCGCACGGGCTCGAGGCCGCGTGGCGGGCGTTCGCGCCGCTGCTCGGCCCGGACCGCCCGGACCCGGAGCCCTACGAGCCGGGCACGTGGGGCCCCGCCCGGGCCGACGAGCTCGCCGGCCCGGACGGGTGGGTGCTCACTCGTAGCTGACGGCGTCCAGGACCCGCATCCGAGCCGCCCGGGTGGCGGGCCACAGCGCCGCCAGCACCCCGACGACGACGGCCAGTCCGACCATGCCGGCCAGGTTCCCCCACGGGATCACCAGCTCGGACAGGCCGTCGTCGGCGTACACGGACGGCAGCGCGGACGCGAGCGCCACCCCGACCACCAGGCCGACGACGGTGCCGAACACCGCCGTGAGCACGGACTCGACGGTGACGGTCCCCGCGAGCTGCAGCCGGCCCAGGCCGACGGCGCGCAGCAGCCCGATCTCCCGGGTCCGCTCGATCACCGACAGCGCGAGCGTGTTCACGATGCCGAGCACCGCGATCACGACCGACAGGCCGAGCAGCGCGTACAGGATGACGAGCACCTGGTTGACCTGGTCGGCGATGTTCGACACGAACTCGTCCTGGGTCAGCACGGACACCACCACGTAGGGCGCGACCGCGGCGGTGACCGTGTCCTTGAGCGCGTCGACCCCGACGCCCGCGGCGGCGTCGACCGCGAGGGTGTCGACCAGCTGCTGCTCCGGCGGGACGAGGGCGTCGAGCGTCTCCGCCGACACCACCACCGGCGCGCCGATCACGTTCGTGGTGAACACCGCGCCGATCGTCACGTCGCGCGGGCCGGTCGCGCCGGCGATCCGGAGGGTGTCCCCGACCGCCCAGCCCTGCTCGTCCGCGGGGTCCTCCTGCACCGCCGCCTCGCCGGCCGCGAGCGACGCCAGGTCGCCGTCGATCGTCTCCGCCCGGATGGTGCCGTCGAACAGGTCGTCCCGGACCCCGGCGACGTACCGCGTGCCCGCGTCGGCGCCACCGCCGGACGACACCTCCAGCGGCGCGGCCGCGAACGCGGCGGTGGCGCCGACCTCGGGCAGCGCGTCGACGTCGGCGATCGCGCCCTTCGGGATGTCGAACGTCGCGGACTGCAGCACCAGGTCGGCGCGCAGCTGCGACTCCACGACCCCGGCGACCGACGCCTGCGCCGAGGTCGCGATCACCGACACCCCGCCGACCAGCGCCATGCCGATCATCAGCGCGCCGGCCGTGTTGGCCGTGCGGCGCGGGTTGCGCACCACGTTGCCGCGGGCGAGCCGGCCGACGGGCCGCAGCAGCCGCACGAACGGCCACGCGAGCACCCCGAGCACCGCCCGGGCCAGGCCCGGCGCGAGCATGAGCACGCCCACGAGCACCGCCGCTGCCCCCGCGCCGAGGGCCGCGTCGAGCGTCCCCTCGCCGGTGTGCAGCACCGCAGCGAGCACCCCGGCCACGCCGAGGCCGGTGACGAGCGCGCCGAGCACCGCCCGCACCCGGATGGACCGCTCGGGCACCGCGACGTCGTCGCGCATCGCCTCGACCGGCGGCACCAGCGCGGCGCGCCGGGCCGGGACCGCCGCGGCGAGCACGCTGACCACCGTGCCGACGACCAGCGAGACGCCGATGGTGGCGCCGTCCACCGGGATGTCGCCCGCCAGGTCCATCCCCATCGCCTCGAACACGGACTTCAGCCCCTGCACCAGGCCGAGGCCGCCGGCGATGCCGAGGGCGGAGCCGATCAGGCCGACCACCGCGGCCTGCACGAGTATCGACGCGAACACCTGCGCGGGCGAGGCGCCGACCGCCCGCAGCAGCGCGAACTCCCGCATCCGCTGCCGGACCGACATCGCGAACGTGTTGGAGATGATGAACGCGCCGACGAAGAGCGCGATCGCGGCGAACACCAGCAGGAACGTCGTGACGAACCCGAGCATCTGGTCGATCGCGGCCTTGTTCTCGTCGCGCAGCTCCTGGCCCGTCACGACCTGCAGGTCACCGGGGACCAGCGGGGCGATCGCGGCGACGAGGTCGTCCGGCGTGGTGCCGTCCGCGGCGTAGACCGCGATGTCCGCGACCTTCCCGTCCGGCGCGAACAGGGCGTAGCCCGTGCCGGGGTCGACCACGACGAGGGTCGCGCCGGCCATCGGCGCGCCCATGTCGAAACGGCCCACCACCTCGGCGTCCCCGACCTGCCCGCCGAGCACGACCTGCGTGGTGTCGCCGACCGCCAGGCCCGAGGACTCGAGCGTCGCCGTCTCCAGCGCGATCTCCCCCGCGCGCTCGGGGCCGCGGCCCTCGACGACGTCGAGCGACGGGTCGTCGGGCAGGTAGGAGAACACCAGGCTCGGCGCCTGGGTGCTCTGCACGGCGGTGCCGTCGGCGCCGACCAGCACGATCGAGCCCTGCGCCTCGGGGATCGCGTGCGCGACGCCGTCGAGCGCGGCGATGTCGTCGGCGAGCTCCATCGGGACCGCCGGCGCCGCGCCGGTGCCCTCCACGACCGAGGACCCCTCGGCGGGCTCGGCCCGCACGTAGGCGTCGCCGGGCGCGCCCGCGTCGACGATGCCGTCGAACGTGCTCGACATCATCGTGCGCAGCGAGAACGTCCCCGCGACGAACGCGACGCCCAGGGCGACCGCGAGCAGGGAGAGCAGGAACCGGACGACGTGGGCGCGGATGCCCCGCAGCGCCACCCGGAGCATCAGCGCGGCCCGCGACTGGCCGCGGGGACCGGCGCGGGCGCGGCGTGGGTGCCGGCCGAAGGCCGGAGCGCGGCCAGCGCCGCGAGCACGGAGTCCGGGGTGGGGTCGGTGAGCTCGCCCACGAGGCGGCCGTCCGCCAGGAACAGCACGCGGTGGGCGTAGGACGCGGCGGTGGGGTCGTGCGTCACCATCACGACCGACTGACCCAGGTCGTCGACGGACCGGCGCAGGAAGCCCAGCACCTCGCCCGACGAGGTGGAGTCGAGGTTGCCGGTGGGCTCGTCCGCGAACACCACCGCCGGCCGGGACACCAGGGCCCGCGCGCAGGCGACGCGCTGCTGCTGACCGCCCGACAGCTCCGTGGGCTTGTGCCCGAGCCGGTCGGCGAGGCCCACGGCCTGCACCACGGCGTCCAGGTGCGCGCGGTCGACCGGGCGCCGCGCGATGTCGAGCGGCAGCGTGATGTTCTCCAGCGCCGTGAGCGTGGGGACCAGGTTGAACGCCTGGAACACGAAGCCGAGCCGGTCGCGGCGCAGCCGGGTCAGCTTCCGCTCGCCCATCCCGCTGACCTCGAGGCCGTCGACCACGACGGTGCCCGCGTCCGAGCGGTCGAGGCCGGCCATGCAGTGCATGAGGGTCGACTTGCCGGACCCGGAGGGGCCCATGATCGCGGTGAGCTCGCCGCGACCGAAGTCGACGTCGACCCCGTCGAGGGCCCGCACCGCCGTGTCGCCGGAGCCGTAGGTCTTCACCAGCCCGCGCGCGCTCGCGATCGGCGTTCCGTCGTGTGTGGCCATGATCCCCGTCCTGAGTGTGCGTCCCTGCCCGACCCGTGGATCGTCCCGCGCCGCCGTCGCAGCCAGGCATCCGGGAGCACCCTGGTCCGCCCCTGACCGCGCCCCCGAGGGACCCAGGTCCCGACTGTGGCGCGCGTCACACCGGCGACCTACGCTGGACGCGAGGTGCTCCGATGACGTGGTGGCTGATCCTGTGGCTCGTCGCGCCCGCGCTGACGTTCGGCGTGGTCCTCCGGCTGATCCCGGGGACCGAGACGTCGCCGCGGCGCCGGGCCGCGCGCGAGCGGCGGAGGGCGCGCGTCGCCGGGGCGCTCGACCGGGTGGCCGGCCGGGTCCGGCACGGCCGGCACGGCGCCCCGCCGCCCGCTGACCCGTTCGACGCGCTGCACGTGCAGATGCGGCTGGGGATCGTCGCCGACCACCTGCGACGGCTCGAGGACGACCCGCACGCGTGGGCCCGGGCCGAGCGGATCATCGCGAGCCAGCTCGCCTACGACGCGCTGCTCGCGGACGCGTGCCGGCTGGCCGGGGTCGAGGTGCTGCCGCGCGCCAAGGGCGACCCGTGGGAGCGCATGCGCGAGGAGGTCGAGCTGGCGTCGCGCGGCTGGACGTGGTGAGGCGCGCGACCTCCGGGCGCCGCGGCGCCGTCGTGCGCGCGGCCCACGACCGGCCGCCGACCAGCCGCCGACCAGCCGCCGACCCGGGCCGGCTCAGCCCGCGACGACCGTCAGCGTGCTCGACCCGTCGCCGCGCCGCCGCACCTCGATCCGCTCGGCGACGGCCTGCTTGAGCGCCTCGACGTGGGACACGACGCCGACCACGCGGCCGCCCGCGCGCAGCTTCCCGAGCTCGCCGAGCACCGCGTCGAGGGTGTGCGGGTCGAGCGTGCCGAAGCCCTCGTCGATGAACAGCGTGCCGAGCTCGACGCCGCCGGCCTCCGCCGTGACGACGTCCGCCATGCCGAGCGCGAGGCAGAGCGAGACGTAGAAGGTCTCCCCGCCGGACAGGGTGCGCGGGTCGCGCGCGGCGCCGGTGGTGTGGTCGACCACTCGCATCGCCAGGCCGGTGCGCCGGCTGCGGACGTCCTCCCGCTCGTCGCTGCGCTCCAGCTCGTACCGGCCGTCGGACATCTCGCGGAGCCGGTCGTTCGCCGCGGCCACGACGTCCTCGAACCGGCGGACCAGCACGTAGGTCGCGAGCGACAGCGCCCGCGCGTTGTCGGCGTCGGCGCCGCCGGCGAGCCGGGCCATCCGGGTCACGGGACCGGCCGCGGACTCGGCGCTCGCGAGGGCGGCCGCCGACGCGGTGACGTGCTGCGCGGCGTCCAGGGCCCGCGCCGCGCGGTCCCGGACCGAGCCGAGCAGGGCGCCCGCGGCGTCGGCCGCGCCCAGGGCGTCGGCGAGGGCGCGGTCGAGCTCGGCGGCCTCCGCGGCGAGCGCCTGGGGGTCCCCGGCCGCCAGGTCGGCGAGCTCCGGGTCGCGCAGGCCTTCCTCGACGCGCGCGACGGCGGCGCGGTACGCCTCCACGGCACGCTCGGCGGCGGCGACACCGGCGGCCTCGGCGATCGCGGCGCGCGCGTCCCCCTCGTCGCCGAGGTCCTGCTCGGCGAGCACCGCGGCGAGCTCGTCCGCGCGGTCCGCGACGGAGCGGGCCGCTGATGCGCGCCGGTCGAGCGCCTCGCGCACCGCGTCCGCCGCCTCCACGCGCGCCTGCTCCGCGCTCTGCCGGGCGAGCACCGTCGGGTGCCCGGCCCGCAGCTCGGCCACCTCGGCGGCGTCGCGCTCGAGGTCCTCCTCGACCCGCGCGAGCGCGTGCCCGGCGGCGACGTGCTCCTCGCCGAGCGCGGACCGGGTGAGCCGGAGGTCGTCCGTCACGCGGTCGTGCTCGGCGACCTCGGCGCGCAGCCGGTCCCGGGCCGACTCGGCGGTCCGGGCCTCCGCCAGCGCCGCCCGGGCGTCGTCGACCGCCGCCGCGGCGACCGCGTCCTGGTCGGCGCGCAGGCCGCCCGTGCGCTCCCGCAGCGCCGCGCACCGCTCGGTGCGCCCCACGACGAGCGACTCGGCGGCGCGCACGGCGTCCTCGGCGGCCTGCCGCGCGACCTCGGCGGCGGCCACGTCCTCCTCGGCGACGTGCCCCTCGGCCAGCGGGGCGGGGTGCGGGTGCTCGGTGCCGCCGCAGACCGGGCAGGGCTCCCCGGGCGCGAGGCCGGCCGCGAGCTCGCCGGCGAACCCGGCGAGCCGCCCGCGGCGCAGCCGTGACTCCTCCTCGACCGCCACGACGGCGGCCCGGGCAGCGGCGGCGCGGGCCTCGGTCGCCGCTGCCAGCCCCGCCTCCGCGGTGGCGAGGTCGCGGACGGCCGCGAGCACGGCCTCCGCGTCGGCCACGTCGCGCGCGCGGGCGGGTGCGGTGGCCGCCAGCTCGGTCGCGGCGTCGAGGTCGGCCACGAGCGCGGCACGGCCCTCGGGCCGCACGGCGAGGAGGTCGTCGGCCTCCGCCATCGTGCGGGTGCGCTGCGCCTGCACCTCGCGGAGCCGGTCGCGGTCCCGGGCGCGCTGCGGCAGCGTGCGCTCCAGGCCCACGACGCGGGTGAGGGTGGCGACGAGCGCGGCGCTGGCGTCCCGGGCCGCGGCCAGCGCCGCCGGCAGCCCCGCGTCGGCGAGCGCGGCGGCCGGGTCGTCCGGCGCCAGGCCCGCCGGTGCGGCGTCGAGGGCGGCGCGCAGCTCCTTCTCGGCGCCGCCCAGCGCGCCGCGGGCGTCGTCGAGCCCCCGCAGCACGGGGCGCACCACGGCGGCCCGGCGGGCGCGGTCCACGCGGGCGACGTCCTCGGCGTGCCGGTCGGCCGCCTCGGCGAGCCGGGCCCGCTCCTCCTCCAGCGCGGCACGGCGTCGGGCCAGCCGGAGCCGGGTCCCCGCGCCGTCGGCGGCGGCACGGGCGGCGGTTGCGCGCTCGCCCGCGTCGGCAGCGGCCGCGCGCGCGGCCTCCGTCTGCGCGCGCAGCGCGGCCAGCCGGTCGGCGACCAGGGGTGTCAGCGCCGCGGTGTCCTCGGCCGCGGCGGACCGCAGGGCCGCGACGCCCTCCTCGTCGACGGCGGCGGCGCCGGCGAACCGGGAGGCGCACTCCTGCACCTCGGTCCGGGCGTCGGCCACCGCGCGCTGGGCCTCGCGGCGCAGCTCGTCCAGGCGCTGCTGGACGCGCTCGTAGACCTCGGTGCCGAAGATCCGCTGCAGCAGACCGCGGCGCTGCTCGGGGTCGGCGCGCAGGAACGCGGCGAACTCGCCCTGCGGCAGCACCATCGTCTGCACGAACTGGGCGCGGTCGAGCCCGACCACGCGGGTCAGCTCCGCGCCGGCCTCGTCGAGGCGCGTGGACAGCAGCTCGCCCGGCGGGTCCCCGCCGTCGGCCGCGGCCTCGGGGTCCGGGGCGCCTTCCGGGGCGGCGGTCAGCCGCCACAGCTTCACGGTCGCCTGCTGCTTCGCCCTGCCGGTGCCGCGCTTCTTCGCCCGCTCGTAGGCCGGCGTCCGCCGCACCCGGTACACGCCCGAACCGGTCTCGAACACGAGGTCCACGACCGTCTCGGTGTCGTCCGCCGCGAACGCGGAGCGCAGCCGGTCCTCGCTGGCGGACGCCGAGGCGACCTTGCCGTAGAGCGCGAACACGACCGCGTCGATCACCGTGGACTTGCCGGCGCCGGTCGGCCCCTCGAGCAGGAACAGGCCGCCCGCGGACAGCGCGGCGAAGTCGACGGTGTGCCGGCCCGCGAACGGGCCCACCGCCTGGAGGGTCAGGGTGTGCAGCCGCATCAGGCGCTCCGCTCCGCCGCGACGACCTGCTCGTAGGCGCGGCGCAGCACCGCCGCCTCGGCGTCGGTGGGCCGGGCGCCGCTGACGTGCTGGACGAACTCGGCGGCGACCTCCAGCGGGTCGCGCGCCGCGGTCACCTCCGCCACCCGTGGCGCGGCGGCCCGGGCGGGCGGCTGGTGCTGGACGACGAGCGCGTGCGGGAACCGCGCGCGGACCCGGCGGTACAGGTCGGCGGGCCGGTGCGCGTCGGTGGCCGTGACCCGCACCCAGTCGTCGAGGTGCGGCTCGCCGGCGGCGCCGAGCAGGTCCTCGAGCGGGCCGGTGAGGTCGGTGAGCCGCCGCGGCACGGGCGCCGGCACCAGCGTGGTCGCGGGCGCGCCGGACGGGCCGAGGTCGACCAGCACCGAGGACTTGGCGTGCCGGGCCTCGGAGAAGGAGTACGCGAGCGGCGAGCCGGAGTAGCGCAGCACGGTGGGCCCGGTGCCGTCGCCGACGCGCTGCGGCCCGTGCAGGTGGCCGAGCGCGACGTAGTCGACGCCGTCGAACACGGCGGCGGGCGCGTGGTCGACGCCGCCGACCCGGATGTCGCGCTCGGACTCGCTCGCGGCGCCGCCGACGACGAACGCGTGCGCCAGCACCACGGACCGCGGGGCGCCGCGCCCCTGCGCCGCGGCCGCGGCGGAGCGCTCGGCCAGGTCGGCGCGTACGCGGCCCATGGCGGCGCCCAGCACGGCGGCGTGGGACCGCGGCAGCGGGGCGTCGGCGTCGGGGTCGGTCAGCGCGTGCCGCGCGGCGTCGGGGTCCAGGTACGGCAGGCCGTAGACCAGCACGTCGTGCCCGTCGGCCGGCAGCACGACGGGCCGGTGCAGGTCCTCCACCCGGGCGAGCACCCGGACCCGGTCGCGCATGAGGTCCGCGCCGAAGCCGAGCCGGATCGCGGAGTCGTGGTTGCCCGGCGTCACGACCACCGCGGCGTGCTCGGCGATCCGGCGCAGCGCGTCGGAGAGCTGGGCCACCGACTCGACCGGCGGGATGGCGCGGTCGTAGACGTCGCCGGCCACGAGGACCGCGTCGACGCGCTCGTCGCGGACGACCTCGACGAGGTGGTCGAGGAACGCCTGCTGGTGGGCCGTCAGGTCGACGCCGTGCAGGGTGCGGCCCAGGTGCCAGTCGGAGGTGTGCAGGAGCCGCATGGGTCGAAACTAACCGCCACCACCGACATCCCCGCGCACCGCGGGCGTCGCCTGTGGACGACGGGCGTGGCGGGCGCGCGGTCAGGCGATCGCGCGCTCCGGGACGGGCTCGACCTCGAACTCCCCGGCCATGCCGAGCATGTCCAGCTTCTCCAGCACCTGCCGGTGCGGGTCGCGCAGCGTGAGGCGCTGGTCGCCCTCGCCCGCGGCGAGGTGCAGCTGCAGCACGAACGCGAGCCCCGACGAGTCGATGAACGTCACGTCCGTGGCGTCGACGACGATCGGCGCGGTGCTCGCGAGCGCCTGCGCCATGGAGGTGCTGGCCTCGGCCCGCAGCGCGGCGTCGACCTCGCCCTGCAGCCGGACCACCGTGCGCCCGTGCGCGGTGGTCACCTCGATCCCCCCGACGGGGTCCGGGTCCTCGGTCAGGTTCATGTCCTCGTCTTCTCCAAGTCTGCGTGGGGCCGCCCGATCATGGCCCCCGTGCGGCGCGTCCGCATGCCGAGCGCGTCCGGCCGGGGCCGGTCGCGGGCGGCGCGACCAGCACGTGCTCCGTCGGTGACAACGCGCCCGCCGGCCGCTTCGTTCCCCGTCCGCCGGACGGGTTCTTGACCAGACCTTGACCGACCGGTCGGGATCACCGCGGAGCCGGGGTAGCCCCGTCGGCGCACGGCGGGCCGGTCAGGCCGCGTCGTCCGGCATCGGCTCCGTCACGTCGGCGACCGTCGCCCCGAGCACGCGGACCAGGTCGTCACCGTCGACGGTCGCGCCGACCCCGTGCCCGCCGCCCCCGATGGACGCCGGCCGGCCGGGGACGCGCTCGTCCGCCACGACCGGCCACGCGCGCAGCGAGCCGAACGGCGTGATCGTGCCGCGCTCGTAGCCCGTCACCTCCTTGGCGGTCGCCGCGTCCGGCATCGACATCCGGCTGACGCCGAGCAGGGCGCGCAGCTTCGGCCACGAGATGGTCCGGTCGCCCGGCACGAGGACGAACAGGTAGTCGTCCTCGCCGCGCCGCACCACGAGCGTCTTCACGATGCCCGCCGGGTCGACGCCGCGCGCCGCCGCTGCCTCGGCCAGGGAGCCGACCCGGCCGTGCCGGACGATCGTGTGCGGGATGCCCGCGTCCGCGAGCGCCTGCGCCGCGCGCTGCTCGCCGTCGCCGACCGGGGACCCGTCCGTGCTGCTCATGGCCGCCACCCTACGAGCCGCCTACGACACGAGCGCGCCGTCCACGACCTCGGCCGTCGTCCCGTGCCAGGTGCGGCGGAGCCAGCGGTCGTGCGACGCGACCACGACCGCCCCGGGCGCGGTCCGCAGCGCCTCCGCCAGCTCGTCCGCGAGCGCCAGCGAGATGTGGTTGGTCGGCTCGTCCAGCAGCAGCACGTCCGGGGTCTGCGCGACGAGCAGCGCCAGGACGACCCGCCGCCGCTGCCCGACCGAGAGCGCGCGCAGCGGGCGGTCGAGGTCCCGCGGGGCGACGAGACCCAGCTCGACGAGCGGCGCCGCGTCGGGCACCCGCTCGGCGACCAGGTCGTACACCGCGCGAGGCGTCCGGTCGTCCGCCGCCAGGCCGACGTCCTGCTCCAGCAGCGCCACCGTCGCGCCGCGCGCCCGCCAGGCCGTGCCGGCCGCGGGCTCGAGGTCGCCCGCGAGCAGGTGCAGCAGGGTCGACTTGCCGGACCCGTTCGGCCCGGTGACCAGCAGGGCGGTGTCGGCGTGCACGTCGAGCGCCGGCACGCGCAGCCGGCCCGGGACGACCGCGTCGCGGACCGAGACGAGCGTCCCGTCCTGCCCGGTCGACCCGGTCACCGCCGCGGCGAACCGCAGCTCCCGCGGCGGCCGGCGCACCTGCTCCCGCTCGAGGTCGTCGAGCCGGCGGCGGGCGTTGCGCACCCGCCGGCCGACCTGCTGCTGCACGAAGTCGCCGTGCCGCCCGTAGGACATCGTGTTCTTGTCCTTCATCGCCCGGCCGTGCACCACCTGGCGCGCGGCGCCGTCCGGGGCCACCGACGCCCGGAGCGCCGCGAGCTCGTCCCGCTCGGCCAGCCACCGCTGCTCCCAGGCGGCCCGCGCGACGCGCTTGGCCTCCCGGTAGTCGGTGTAGCTGCCGCCCACCACGCGCGGCCCGTCCAGGCCGGGGTCGAGGTCGAGGATCTCGGTCACCACCTCGTCGAGGAACACCCGGTCGTGGCTGGCCAGCACGACGGCGCCGGGCAGCTCGGCCAGCGCGCCGGCGAGGAAGTCGGCGGCCTCGTCGTCCAGGTGGTTGGTCGGCTCGTCCAGGAGCACGGCGCGTGGCCGGCGCACGAGCACCGCGGCGAGCGCCAGCCGCGACCGTTGGCCGCCGGACAGCGTGCCGGCGGCGCGCCCCGGGTCGACCCCGCCGAGACCGAGGCCGGCCAGCACCCGCTGCGCCCGCGCATCGGCGTCCCACACCCCGGCCGCCTCCGCCCGGGCCAGCGCGAGGTCGTAGCGGGCAGCGGCGTCCGGGTCGTCGCCCGCGAGCGCCGTGGCGGCGGCCTCCAGCTCCGCGGCCACCGCACGGACCTCGGCCAGCGCCTCGCCGACCACCTCGTCGACGGTGGCGTCCGGCCCGAACGGCGGCTCCTGCGCCAGGAACGCCAGGTCGGCGGGCCGGTGGACATCGCCGCCGTCCGGCTCCTCCACGCCGGCGAGCAGCCGGAGCAGCGTGGACTTGCCGACGCCGTTCTCCCCGACCAGGCCGAGCCGGTGCCCGGGGTCGACGGCGAGGGACAGGTCGGTCAGGACCCGGCGGTCGCCGTAGGCGCGGGACAGGCCCACGGCGCGCAGGACTGGGCCGTCGGGGATGCGGACGCGCAGGTCCGCGGGGGTGCCGGGTACCGGCATGCAGATCACCACCAGCGGCGCCGGCCGCCGCGACGCAGGTCAGCGGGGTCCGGCGCGAGTCGGGAACGGGACTCGGGGCGGGTCAGATCCACATGCTGACGACCGTACGTCCGCGTGCCGGACGGGTCGAGCGAATATCCGCGCACCGCCGGTGGCGCGTCCCGGTGCCGGGTGCGCCGCGACGCCGGTGATCAGTCCACCGATCTGCTGCCGCGACCGGCGCCGGGCCGGCGCACCCGCGTCCCGCCGGGGGGTTGACCCTCACCCGAACGGGTGACCTACTGGCCCGACGAGGCGACGGCCGCCCGCAGGACGCACGGGCGACCCGCGATCCAGGGGGTTCGACGATGCACCCACGTACCCGGCGCGCAGGCGCGCCCGCGGTCCTCGCGGCACTGGCCCTGACCCTTCCCGTCGGCGCCGCGAGCGCGGCCACCGACGACGACCCCGCGGTGGAGACCGCGGTCACCGAGGCCCTGCAGGAGGGTCGGTCGTTCCCGTCCGACTTCTGGTGGGACGAGTCACCCGACGACACGGCGCGGGCGCGAGCGATCCTCCGGCAGATGACCCTCGACGAGAAGGTCAACATGATGCACGGGGAGCTCAACAACTTCTTCGGCTTCTACAACGGGCCCATCGAACGGCTCGGCATCCCGGCGCTGACCATGGCCGACGGGCCGGCCGGCGTCCGGATCGCGAACCCGAACGTGAACGACAAGCTCTCCACCCAGCTGCCGTCGCCGCTCGCGCTCGCCGCGACCTGGGACGAGGAGCTCGCGGAGGAGTACGGCCGGCTGGCCGGGGACGAGGCGTTCCGGACCGGGCACAACGTGCTGCTGTCCCCCGCCGTCGACATCGCACGGATCGGCCAGGCCGGACGTGCGTTCGAGGGGTTCGGCGAGGACCCGCTGCTGTCCGGGGTGCTGGGCGCGGCCGAGGTCCGCGGCATCCAGTCGAACCCGGTGATCGCCGACCTGAAGCACTACAACGTCTACACGCAGGAGCAGAACCGGCTGATCGGCGGGAACGTCGTGATCGACGAGCGCACCCTGCAGGAGATCTACACCCGTCCGTTCGACATCGGGGTCCGTGACGGTCGGCCGGGCTCGGCCATGTGCTCGTTCAACGCCGTCAACGGCACGCCCGCGTGCTCGAACGACGAGCTGCTCAACCGGATCCTCAAGCAGCAGCTCGACTTCCAGGGCTGGGTGATGAGCGACTACGGCGCCACACCGAACACCGTCCCGGCGGTCCTCGCCGGTCTGGACCAGGAGATGCCCGGCAACTTCACGCCCGAGCAGGGCCCGGGCACCTGCAACTTCTGCGGCCCGCTCCTCGACGCCGTGCGCGCCGGGCAGGTCCCGGTCTCCCGGATCGACGACGCCGTCCTGCGCATCCTGCGGCCGATGGTCGCGCTCGGCCTGTTCGACAACCCGCCGAGCGTGCAGCCGCTGCCCGAGGAGGCGAACTCCGCGACCGCGCGGGCGCTGTCCGAGCGGGCCAGCGTGCTGCTCAAGAACGACGCGGGCGCGCTGCCGCTCGGGGCGAACGTCGGGTCGATCGCCGTCATCGGCGCCGACGCGGACGTCGTCGTCCAGGGCGGCGGCTCGTCGCTGGTGAACCCGACGCGGACCATCAGCCCGCTGCAGGGGATCCAGGACCGCGTCGGTGCCGGGGTCACGGTCACCCACACCGCGGGCGGCGACCCGGTCACGTCCGCCACGCTGCTCCAGGGACCGGACGCGATCCCGTCCGACTTCCTCACCTCGGCGCTCGGCGACGGCGCCGGCGTGCGCGTCGAGTACTTCGACTCGTCCGACCTGTCCGGCACCCCCGCGGTCGACCGCACCGAGCCGTACGTCGGCATCAACGGCGGGTTCTACCTGTTCGAGGGGCTGAACTCGCAGTCGCCGCACTTCCCGCTGCAGACCAACGAGCACACCGCGTCGATCCGGTGGACCGGCACGCTCACCGCCCCGGTCACCGGGACGTACGAGCTCGCCGTCACGACGAACGGCACGAGCACCGTCTACCTGGACGACCAGCCCGTGCTCACCACCGGCCCGTCCGGGGACCCCGCGGTCGTCACCACCGCGCCGGTCGACCTCGTCGCCGGCCAGACCTACGCCCTGCGCGCGGAGTACACCAACGACTCCCCGGGTGGCACGGACGCCGGGGCCGCGTTCCGGCTCGGCTGGACCCCGCCGGAGCCCGTCGTCACCCCGCAGGCCCAGGCGGCCGCGCAGGCGGCCCGGTCCGCTCAGGCGGCCGTGGTCGTGGTCCGGGACTACTCCTCCGAGGGCGGCGACAAGCCCAGCCTCGACCTGCCGAACGGGCAGGCGGAGCTGATCCGCCAGGTCGCCGCCGCCAACCTCCGCACGATCGTCGTGCTCGAGGTCGGCGGAGCGGTGCAGACGTCCGACTGGGACGCGGGCGTGGGCGCCGTGCTGCACAACTGGTTCGGCGGTCAGGAGCAGGGCGCCGCGATCGCGGGCATCCTGTTCGGCGACGTCAACCCGTCCGGGAGGCTGCCCATCACCATCCCGGTCGACGAGGCCTCGACCCCGGTCAGCGACCCGTCGCAGTACCCCGGCGACGGGTTCGACCAGCAGTTCAGCGAGGGCATCTTCGTCGGCTACCGCGGGTTCGCCGAGCGGGGCATCACCCCGCAGTACGCGTTCGGGCACGGCCTGTCGTACACGACGTACGAGTACAGCCGGCTGCGCACCGCGGCCGTCGCCGGCGAGGACGGCGGCACGCAGCTGCAGGCGACGGTCGACGTGACGAACACGGGGACCGTCGCGGGCACCGAGACCGTCCAGGTCTACGTCGGGAACCTGCCGACCCGCCGGGTCAGCAGCGCACCGGTGTCCCTGGCCGGCTTCGAGACGGTCACCCTCGCCCCCGGCGAGCGGCAGCGGGTGACCGTGACGCTCAGCCCGGAGTCGCTGTCCTACTGGGACGTCGACCTCGACGAGTGGCGCACCCCGACGGGCCGGATCCCGGTCCTGGTGGGCGCGGCGTCGGACGACATCCGGCTCCGCGGCAGCATGGCGATCTCGGACGCGCTCGTGCGCTGAGGTCGCGGGCCGGGCCGGGCCGCTCGCCGACCGGTCAGCCTGACGCCGAGGTGGTTCGTCCCGCCCGAGGTGGCGCGCTCCGGAGTGCTCCTTCGGGTGGGACGGACCGCCTCGGCGTCGTCATGCCCACGGGTGACACCTACCCAGGGCTGACGCACGGCCTCGCCGGTTGGGTCGGGCTCCTAGCGTCGGGCCGAGGACCGCGGTCGCGGTCCCGTGCGACGACGCTGGAGCCGACCCGTGCCCGCAGGCCTCGACCCCCCGATCGTCCCGTGGCGCCCGCCCCGCGGGACCGGTCCGGTCCGCACGGCCCGGACGCGCGGCCGGGCGTACCGGCGACGGTGGGTGCGCGCCCTCTCCGCCGCGGTCGCCGGCACGGTGGTGGTCGGCGGGTTCGTCCAGTACCGGCACGCCGAGGACGCGCGCACCCGCGCGCAGATCGAGACGATCGGGAACGCGCTGGTGCGCGGCGACGTGGGAACCGCCACCCGTGCGAAACCGGGATCGGGGCGGCTCTCGTCGCAGTACTTCCACGGCCTGTGGGCCACCCGCGAGCTGGCAGGCTCCCCTGAGGACTCGGTCGCCGACCTCCGCGCGGGCACCGACGCGGCCTCCGTGAAACCGCCGACCTGCCTCATCCCGACCGAACAGAACCACGGCATCCTCCGCACCGTCGACCACACGGTGCTCGACGCCGCGTACGTCTGCGAGGTGAGCCGCGGCAGGCAGCACTTCGGACGGGTGGTCATCCGGCAGCTCGACGACGGACTGGTGGAGGTGACGTTCGCGCTCGGACCACACTCGCTGACCCGCCGGATCCTGCACCACTTCCGGGACGCGGACGTCACCATCGACGACCGCGGCGTGACGTACCTGTCCTGACGTGAGGGGTGCCTCCGCGCGACGGCTCCGACACACCTGGTCTCCGTCACCTTGGAGCGGGCAAGGTCCTTCTCGAGATCGACGGGGGCGACTCCCGGCGGGCGGGTCGCCGTCCACCTACGCAGCGCCCACGGACGCGCCACCTGGACGCGTGACGTCCCTAACGTCGTGCGGGCGGGGCCGACGACGCCCGTCCGCAGCGCCCCGGGAGGTGTCATGCCGAACCGTCCAGGGAGTCCGCCTCCCCGCACGCGGCGGTGGTGGCCGTCGTCGAGGCGCGGGCGTCGCCTCGCAGTGTGCGGCGTCCTCACCGTGTCCATCGCTGGGTGGCAGGTCGTCGCCCGGGCCGAGCGCGAGCGGACCGACACGCAGGTCCTGACGCTGCGCGCCGCCGTGCTCGGCGAGGACGCGACCGACGTCCAGAGGCGCTCAGGCCCCGACAAGGGCGGGTGGCTCGGCCACTACACGAACGGCATGTGGGGCCAGGCACGCGTCGGGCGGACCGCCGAGGACGTGCTGCGTGACCTCGCCACCGGGGCCGACTCCGCGGGCGTGGACGAGCCGGAGTGCATCGCGCCGGATCATCCTCCTGAGGACGTCCTGGACTTTCTGTCTGCGGTGTACGTGTGCGACATCACGCGCAACGGATGGTCCTTCGGCTCGGTCGAAGTGACCCCGATGTGGGTCGAGCCCGGCAAGGACCCGCAGACGGCGGTCGTCTACGGCTTCGGTCCCGACGCCGGTGGCAGGCTGCACAAGTACCGCGGCTGAGCCGGCGCAGCGAACCTGCGGACGAACAAGAGGTACCACCTACACGGCGCCGGCACCGACACCACTCACCCGCCGAGCACTTCTAGCGTGCCGCGGACGGGATCGCTTCCGCGGTCCCTCCCGCAACGCCGCAGGAGGCACGCGTGTCCCGTCGTCCGACCATTCTCGCGGCAGCGGCCCTGGGTTGCGTGGTTGCCGCCGGCGGCGTCTCACCTGCCGTCGCCGCACCGAGCGACTCACCGAGCATGACCGTCACCTTCCCGGAGAGCGGTGCCCGCGTCTCAGGGGGGGACGTCGCGTTCCGCGGGTTGGTATCGGATCGGAGGACCACCACGCCGGACGAGCAGGAGACGCGCATCCAGTACGTCGTGGACGTGTCCGGTTCCACCGCGTCCCCGCTGCAGGACTGCAACGGGGACGGCGTCCGCGACGCGCTCGACGACTTCAACGGCGACGGCCGGCACGGGGACGTGCTCGACTGCGAGATCTCGGCGGTGGTCGCCCTGAACGCCGGGCTGCGGGGCGTTCCGGGGTCGGCCACGCACCTGCGGGTCGGTCTGACAGCCTTCGGCACCTCCGCGGCGGCGGCGCAGATGGACAAGGAGGACGAGTCCGCCCGGTTCATCCCACCCGGGCAGACCGGCGAGGGCAAGGACGTCATCCCGGACCTCAACGTCGTGGCCAGCTCGTTGCGGCAAGGCCTCCTCGGCCAGTACGCGCGCAAGGTCGTCGGGGAGTCGACCAATTTCGACGCCGCTCTGACCACCGCGCTCAGCACCCTCGAGCAGCACGCGGGTCCTCGGTGGATCTTCTTCCTGTCGGATGGGCAGGCGTCGGTCAGCCAGGCCACGCTCAACCGGGTCGACGCCTCCGGCGTCAACGTGCGGACCTTCGCCGTCGGCAACGACGTGGGGAGCGCACCGTGCGCCGCGAACGCCCCGCTCGGGAGGATCGCGGCGGCAGGCGGCGACAGCTGCATCCGCGTGGTCGACCCTTCGGACCTCACAGCCTCGGTCGTCGACTCCCAGCCGCAGTGGCTGGACTCGGTCATGGTGGATGTCGACGGTCGAACTGCCCAGGCCGACATCGACCCGGTCGGCGGCTGGTCAGCGACGGTGCCGGGGCTGCCGACCGGCAGCCACACGGCCGTCGTCACCGCGACCCTCAGCGACGGCCGTACGTTGACGACAGCCGTGCCGTTCCGGGTCGCCACCCACATCTCCTACACCGCGCTCGGTGACTCGTACGCGTCCGGCGAAGGTGTCTCGCCGTACCTGTACGGCAGTCAGGAGGACCAGCTCTGCCACCGGTCGCGAGCCGGTTGGCCCACGCTCGTCTCCGTCGGCGGCGATCCGGCACCACTGTCGTTGCGGGACGACGCCGTGTTCCGGTTCGTCGCCTGCTCGGGAGCCCGGATCGTCAACCTCGACACCACGCCGCAGGACAAGAAGGTGGGTTTCCTCTGGCTCAAGGACGAGTACGACATCCCGTTGCAGCTCGACCAGCTGAACCCCGACGCCGACCTGGTGACGCTGAGCATCGGTGGGAACGACCTCGGTTTCGCTCCCGTCGTGACGCACTGCATCACCAGGTTCGCCTGCCAGAGCCAGGCGTTCATCGACATCCCCTCGGGTCCGGTGACCTTGGACGACTGGATGACCATCCGACTTGCGCTCGTCGGCAACGAGCTGACCGGCGCCTACCAGGCGGTGCGCGACCGGGTCAGCGACGACACCAGGATCGTCGCCACCACGTACCCGAGGCTCGTCTCGGGCGGCCCCGAGGCCTTCGGGAACCTGCTGTGCTGGCCTCCGGTGCTGTCGCACGCTGAACGGCAGTGGATCCGCGATCGGGTGGACACCTTCGCCGCGATTGTGACGGACCGAGCGCGGCGACCCGGAGCAGGCCTGCAGGTCGTCGACGTCCGGGACGACTTCGAGGACCGGAACGTCTGCGACGGGGACGCGCACCTCCTGGGGCCGACCGTCCTCCGGCTCGACGACCTTGAGTTCAGCCCCATCAGCGCAGCGAGCTTCCATCCGACCGAGCGGGGCGCCCGTCTCTACGCAGCCGCGGTGAACGACGCGCTCCGGCACACGTTCGTCGACGAGGCCATCCCGGGTCAGCCCGGGCGTTCGGCCGACGCGGCTCAGGCAGCCCACGACGTCACGCCGACCCGTGCGGTCATGGCACGTCCCGCCACCTCCGCAGCCGTCCTCCCCGCGGCCCTGGACCCGTCGGACGCCGCGATCGTCACAGATCCTGACTCCGTGCTCGCCGAGTATCCGCCGGACGTCGTGGATGCCGTCGGCTCCACCACGTTCGCGGACGTGTTCCTCGGCAACGGCGCGGCGATCGACGGCCACCCCGCGTGCGACGACGTCGTGGAGAGCGAGATCGTCCCGCTCCTGGCGCACGGCCTTGCTCCCGGCAGCGAGGTGACCGCCGAGACGGCCACGATGGGCGCCGACGGCACGGAATTGGGGCGGACGTCTACCACGCACCGCGTCGATGACGACGGGACGCTCCGGTCGACCTTCGTCGCGCCGGCGGTCGGTGCGGAGGGACTGCTCACGGTCAGCGTGCGAGGGATCGGCGCAGGGGGAGGCCCGGCGGTCGGGACCGCCCTCGCGACGACCTCGGTGGACGCCGGGTGCCGCGCGAAGGTGGCGGACGCGGGCAGGCTCGCTCCGCCGGAGACCGGCACGCGCCCGTCGCCCGGCGGGGTCGACCCCGACCCAGGCGGCGCCGCGTCCGCCGGCACCGCGGAGACCGCCCCGGACGCGGCCTCGGCCTCGCCCGGGGCGCCGCTGTCCTCGACGGGCGCCACCATCGCCTGGGCCGCGGCCGCCGCGGTGCTGCTGCTGGTCGGCGGGGCGACGACCCGGGTCCTGGTCCGGTGGCGGTCGGGCAGCGCACCCGAGACAGGTGCCTGACCAGCGTGGCCGCCTCGGACCCAGGCCCGAGGCGGCGGGTGCGGCTACGCGCCTGGCTCCTGGCCCGGTACGCGCACCCGCCGTTCACGCGCCGGCAGCGCCGGTGGCTGCGGCTGGG
>NZ_BONO01000027.1 GCF_016862755.1 Cellulomonas pakistanensis
CGTCGTCGCGCGGGCTCGTCGTGCGGCGGGGCGTCAGCCCTCGACCGGGCGCTCCACCAGGTACGGCCGCCCGTCCGCGCCGACGACGCGGACGAACTCCGTGCGCAGCGCCTGGTCGCGCTCGCGGTCGGCGTCGGCCACCTCGCGGTCGGGCGCGAGCGGGTCGCCGACCTGCGCCGGCCCGAACACGCTGAGCAGCGCCGCCTCGCGCCTGTCGTTCGCCCTGCCGATCTTGCCCATGGCCCGCCGCCTCGTCCGTCCGGATGCTGAGTGCCCTCATCATACGGGCACGAACGATCCGCGCTAGCATCGGGGCGTGACCACGCCCGCCGCGACCGACCCGCTCGCCGTCGAGGCGCAGGTCTGCCTGGCGATGTCCGCGGCGTCCCGCGCGCTGGTCGCGTTCTACCGCCCGCTGCTCGAGCCGCTCGGGCTCACCCACCCGCAGTACCTCGCGATGCTGGCGCTCTGGCAGCACGGCGACCTCACGCTCAAGACCCTCGCCGGCCTGCTGCACCTGGAGCCGGCCACCGCCTCGCCGCTGGTCCGCCGGCTCGAGGCGCTCGGGCTGGTCTCCCGCGCGCGCGACGGCGTGGACGAGCGCGCCCTGGCCATCCGGCTGACCGACGCGGGGCGGGCGATGCGCGAGCGCGCCGTCGGGATCCCGGCGGCGATGGCCGAGGGGCTGCGGCTCGACGCCGGCGAGGTCGGTCGGATCCGGGAGGCGGCGGAGCTGCTCCTGGCGGCGTGCGAGAGCGCGGGGGCGCGCCGGGCGTGAGCCGCGGCGGCGGGTCCGGTGCCGGGTGCCGTCAGCGGCCCAGCGCGTGCTCCACCGTCGTGCACGGGTCGCCCGGCTCGGCGTCCCGGTAGCCGCACGCCGCCCGGCGCAGCAGCAGCCCGACCGCGCGGCGCTCCTCGGGCTCCAGCGCGCCGAACACCGCGTCCTCCGCGTGGGCCACCCGCTGCTCGAGCTCGGTGAGCAGCGTCGCGGCCGCGGCCGTCGCCAGCACCCGCCGCTGGCGCCGGTCGACCTCGGCGACGCGGCGCTCCACGAGGCGGGCCCGCTCCAGGTCGTCGACGAGGTACGTCATCACCGTGCGGTCGATGCCCAGGCTGGCCGCGAGCGCGGCCTGGCTCGGGTGCGCGCCGCGGACCACCTCGCGCAGCACGAGGAACCCGCGGAAGCCGTGCGGCACCGCCGCGACGGCCGTCGTCATCGCCCGCTCGTAGGCGCGGAGCAGCACGCCCAGCGACCAGCCCAGGTCGGAGTCCGTGGCGTGCTCGTCGGTCGCGGTCACAGGGGAAGCGTACGCCCCGGCCGGTGGTTGAGCCAATCATCTGTACGACATACGATCGGGAGAACCGACGGCATCGTCGGGACATCGAGACGAGGCGGACATGACGGACTACGGCCACGACCTGCTGTTCGGGTCGTTCATCACGCCGGGCAACGCGGCGCCCGAGCGCGTCGTCGGGCTCGCGCAGCTCTCCGAGCAGGCGGGGCTGGACCTCGCGACCTTCCAGGACCACCCGTACCAGCCGTCCTTCCTCGACACCTGGACCCTGCTGTCCTACGTCGCCGCGCGGACCGAGCGGATCACCCTCGCGCCGAACGTCGCGAACCTCCCGCTGCGCCCGCCGGCCGTGCTCGCCCGCTCCGTCGCCAGCCTGGACCTGCTGTCCGGCGGCCGGGTCGAGCTCGGCCTCGGCTCCGGCGCGTTCTGGGACGCCATCGAGGCGATGGGCGGCCGGCGGCTCACCCCGGGCCAGGGGGTGGACGCCCTCCGGGAGGCGATCGCGGTGATCCGGGCCCTGTGGGACACGAGCGAGCGCGCCCGCGTCGACCTGCCGGGGGAGTACTGGCCGCTGGCCGGCGCCAAGCGCGGCCCCGCGCCCGCCCACCCCGTCGGGATCTGGGTCGGCGCCTACAAGCCGCGGATGCTCCGGCTCACCGGGCAGCACGCCGACGGCTGGCTCCCGTCCCTCGGCTACCTCAGCAGCATGCAGGACCTCGACGACGCCAACGCGCGCATCGACGACGCCGCGGCCGCGGCCGGGCGCGACCCGCGCGCCGTGCGGCGGCTGCTCAACGTGGGCGGGCGGCTGTCCGCTCGCCGCAGCACCGACCTGCTGACCGGCCCGCCCGAGCAGTGGGTCGAGCAGCTCGCGGTCCTCGCCCTCGAGCACGGCACAAGCGCGTTCATCGCCACGGGCGACGACCCCACCCTGCTCACCGTCCTCGGGCAGGAGATCGCCCCGGCCGTGCGCGAGCTCGTGGCCGCCGAGCGCGGCGGCGCCGGGACCGCGCCGGCCGCCGTCGTGGCGGGGGAGGCGTGAGCATGGACCTCGGGCACCCCCTGCAGCTCGGCGTCGAGCTTCCGCTCGGCGCGGACGACCCCGGCGCCGCGGCGCGGCTGGCCGCGCGCGCCGAGGACCTCGGCCTCGACCTGGTCGTCGTCACGGACCCGGGCGCCGACGGCGAGCCAGGGCTCGACGCGTGGACCGCGCTGGCCGCCGTCGCGGGCCGCACGGAGCGCGTCGACCTCGCGGCGCGCGGCCTGACGCTGGACGACCGCCCGCCGGCCGTGCTGGCCCGCGCCGTCGCGAGCCTGGACCACCTGGCGGGCGGGCGCGTGACGCCCGGGCTCGCCGCCGGCGCCGGGGCCGACCGCGACGAGGCGCTCGACGCGCTGGCCGAGGGCGTCGACGTCCTGCGCGGGATGTGGGACGCCGCCGACCCCGGGCCGCTGGCGCTCGAGGGCCGGCACCACCGCGTCGTCGGGGCGCAGCGCGGGCCGGCGCCCGCGCACACCCTGGCGCTGTGGCTCGGGGACGGGCGGACGCCGGCCGACACGGGGGCGCGCGTGCTCGCCGCGCGGGTCGCCGACGGCTGGTGGCTGCCGGTGGCGGACGACGCGACGCCGGAGCGGCTCGCCGCCGTGCGCCGCGAGCAGGCCGCCCTGGACGCCGACCTCGCCGCCGCGGGCCGCGACCCGCGCGAGGTGCGCCGGGGGCTCGTGCTCGACGCCGGGGTCGGCACCCTCGTCCTCTCCGCCGCCGACGAGGACGCGCTCGCCGCGTTCGCCGAGGTCGCCGCGGCCGTCCGGGACCGCGTCGCCGCCGGGCGCGCCGCCCGCGGCACCCGGGTCGGCACCGTCCGGAGCGCCGCCGTGCGGGCCGCCCGGGCCCCCGGCATCGACTACGACGCCGTCCCCGCCGCGCTGGTGGGCACCGCGGTCGAGCCAGGCGACGCGGGGTACGCCGCCGTCCGGTCGACCTACATGCGCGGTGGTCGGCCCGGCCTGGTCCTGCGCCCGGGCTCGACGGCCGAGGTCGTCGAGGCGCTCGCCTACGCCCGCGCGCAGGACGTGCCGCTCGCCATCCGCAGCGGCGGGCACGGCATCAGCGGCCGGTCGACCAACGAGGGCGGCGTCGTCCTCGACCTGTCCCGGATGACCGCGATCGAGGTCCTCGACGTCGCGACCCGGCGCGTGCGGATCCAGCCCGGCGCCCGCTGGGGCGAGGTCGCCGCGGCCCTGCACCCGTACGGCTGGGCCCTGACCTCCGGGGACTACGGCGGCGTGGGCGTCGGCGGCCTCGCCACGGCCGGCGGCATCGGGTTCCTGGTCCGCGCGCACGGGCTGACGCTCGACCACCTGCGCGCCGCCGAGGTGGTGCTCGCCGACGGCTCGGTCGTCCGGGCGAGCGACGACGAGAACCCGGACCTGTTCTGGGGCGTGCGCGGCGCCGGCGCGAACCTCGGCGTCGTCACGTCCTTCGAGTTCGAGGTGGACGAGGTCGGCGACGTCGGCTTCGCCCAGCTCGTATTCGACGCGTCGGACACCGAGCAGTTCCTCGTCGACTACGGCGCCACGCTGGAGGCCGCGCCGCGCGACACCACGGCGTTCCTCATCATGGGTCCGCCGCGGGGCGGGGTCGTGGCCGCCCAGGTCATGGCGATGGTGGACTCCGACGACCCGGACACGATCATCGAGCGGCTGACCCCGTTCGCCCGGATCGCGCCGCTGCTGCAGCAGCAGGTCCAGGTCGTGCCGTACCCGGCGGTCGTGTCCGTGCCGCAGCGGCACACCTCGGACGGCGAGCCCGTCACCCGGTCCGGCATGGCCGAGCACCTCACGCCGGAGCTCGCCGCGGACGCCGCCCGGCTGGTCCGCAGCGGCGCGACGCCGTTCTTCCAGATCCGGGCCGCCGGCGGCGCGGTGCACGACGTCCCCGCCGACGCCACCGCCTACGCGCACCGGTCGGCGAACTTCAGCATCGTCGCCATGGGGAGCAGCCGGCGGCGGATCGACGCGATCTGGGACGCCATGGCGCACCACTTCGACGGCGCCTACCTGTCCTTCGAGACCGACCGCCGGCCCGAGCGGCTCGCCGACGTCTACCCGGGTGCCACCCTGGAACGGCTGCGCGGGCTGAAGCGGCGGTACGACCCGGAGGACGTCTTCCGGCACAACTACTCCGTCGCCGAGCCGCCGGCCGTCGTGGTCTGACCGGCGCCGGCCGCGGCCCGCTCGGGGTCCGACCCCGGGTCCGCTCGGGGTCGGGCCTCCGCCGTGAGGAGGAGGCCGTGCTCCCCCAGGGGGACCCGGTACGCCCCTCGCGGGACCGCAAGATACGGCCCAGGGCCGATCCGCCGCCGGGGTGCGGCGCGCCAGGATGGAACCCGTCAGCACGTCGAGGGCCGGAACGAGGGGAACCGTCATGTCGCCGCAGGTGTGGATCGTCGTCGCGGGCCTCACGGCCGTGATCGTCGTCGTCGGCCTGGGCGACCTCGTCACCCGGGCCCGGGACGGACGCCTGCGCGTGCGCCGCTGACCGCCGCGGGCGGTCGCCGGGAGGAGGGCCCGGCACCGCCCCCACGGCCGCGTGGCCTCGCGCCACGCAGGACGACGCCCGCGCCCCCCGGGGGGAGGCGCGGGCGTCGTCGTCGGTCGCGGCCCGTCGGCGGGCTACTTGCCGATCTTGTCGTCGGCCTTCTGCTCGAGGTCGTCGATCTTGTCGGCGTTGCCGCCGCCCGACTTCTTCGCCGCGGTGTCGCCCGCCTTCTCGATGCCGGCGTCGCTGGCCTTCTCCGTGATGTCGTCCAGACCCATGGTGCGGTCCTCTCGTCGCTCGGATGGTGCGGAGCGGGTCGCCGGGCGGCCCGCCTCCGCCAGTCTCGGCCGGGGCGTGCGCGGGCGCGACCGGGGCGGGGCGTGTCGGTGGTCGCCGGTATCACCCCGGCCGGGCACCGCTACCTCGTGCGCCCGGGCACCGGCCGGAGCCACGACGCCACCACCGACCCGGACGACGCGCCGCCGCCGTTCTGACGCGACGCACCGCCCCGTTCTGGCGCGACACGTCGCCCCCGGTCCTCGTGCCGCCCGGACCTCTCGCGGCTCGACCGCGGGGAGCACCCGTCGGTGTCCGTCGCGCGGGCGTCGCCGGTCGGGTCAGCCGTCCGGCCGATGTGCCACGCCGCCGCGTCCCCCTGTGGTCGTGCCCGTACGGCGGCGGGAGGGGCCGCGATCCCTCCCGGGGGATGACGACACGACCAGCCGTGCCGCGCGACGGTGGGTGGACACCGCCGGACCCGCCGGCCGAGCGCACGAGGAGGCACCGTGACCGGTCTCGACCCCGCTGATCGCAGCGGCACCGCGGCCGCGGGCCTCCGTCCGCCGTCGACCGGCCGGCGCCCGGGCGCCGACCCGGCGTCCGGCACCGCCGCCGAGCCGGGTGCCCGCGCCGACCACGCGGTCCGGCTCGCCGCCGCTCTGCACTCCGCCGGCGTGCGCGCCGGTCACCGCGTGTCGCTGGTGCTCGGGCCGGGCCCCGCGCGATCGGCCACGGTCGCGGCCTGCCTGCGGCTGGGTGCCGTCGTGGTGGTGGTGAGTCCCGATCTCCCCGCCGCCGAGGTCGCCGCGGCGCACGCCGCGGCCCGCCCGGACGTGGTGGTGGGGGACCGGGACGGCCTGCGGCTCGTCCACCGGCTGCGCGGGCCGGCGCTGCGGCTGGCCGCCGACCGCCCGCGGCTGGCGGACCGGTTCGTCGGCGGGGCGCTCCCGCTGGTCGACCTGGTGACGCGGCACCTGCTCGTGGCGCTGCCGCCGGAGCCGGACCCGGACGGGGACGCGGCGCTGCTGTTCGTCCGGTCGGACCGCCCGGGCGAGGGCCCGCTCGGCGTGCACTGGACCCACGCCGACCTGGACGCGCTCGCCAGGTCGACCGGCGGCGGTGACCGCCAGGGCCCCGTCTCACGAGGAGCGCGCGCGGCGTCGGTGCCGCTCGCGCGCGACGTGCTGGCGGCGGCCGGTCGGTGGCCCCGCCGGAAGGTCCACGTCGACGGGCCCGCGCCGGCGCGGCACCCGGCGCTGGTCTAGCAGCCGTCCCGAGGTCGGCGCGCGCCTCAGCCCGGCGCGGTGACGAACACGTCCAGCAGCTCCGGGTGGTGCGCGTGCACGAGCACGCCGAAGACGACCAGGTCGAACAGCAGGTGCACGGCCACCACGTAGGGCAGCGACGTGCTGCGCGCGAAGATCCACCCCTGGACGAGCGCGAACGGCACGGTGAGCAGCGGGCCCCACTCGCGGTAGCCGAGCTCCCAGAGGAACGAGACGAAGACGACGGACTGCAGGACGTTCGCGGTCCACAGGCCCAGGTGCTGGCGGAGCAGCGCGAACACGGTGCAGATGAAGAACAGCTCGTCCCAGATGCCGACCGCGTTGACGCCGACGAACAGGCGGGCGATGTCCTGCCCGCCCGCCAGGTCGGGCCAGTTCCGGTACGCGCCCGACCCGATGAAGTAGAACGGCAGCAGCAGGTAGCCGATGACGACGACGGCCGCGAGGTAGGTCCACTGCCAGCGCGTCCAGCGGCGTCCGGTCGCGACGGGGAACCGGATGCTGCGCTGCCGGAACAGGTACCGGGACAGCGCCCAGGGCACGAGGACGGCGAGGGACAGGGCGACGGTGAACCGCGCCATGCCGGCGTCGGACAGGTCGGCCTCCAGCGAGATCGCCGACACGATCGCCATCCCGGTGCCGATGAGCGCGAGGTCCCGCCCGAGCGCGCGGTCGACGGCCAGCCCGAGCGCGATGCCCGCGACGAGCGGGAGGTAGCCGAGCGGGCGGACGTGCACGGCGAAGATCAGCACGGCGGCGCCGCACACGAGGGCCGCGGCGAGCAGCCGGGCGGGGGAGCCGATGTCCCAGGGGGCGCGGGTGCCGGCGGTCGTGGACCGGGCGGTGGGCTCGGCGGGGGTGGCGGGCGTGGCCGCGGCGGAGGGGGTCACGCGCCCAGCGTGCCCGACCACCGCGCCGCCCGCGCGCCCTCGCTGCGTGGGGCCCCGGCGCGGTCGGCCCGCGCGGACCGCGGCAGGCGGGCCCGTAGGCTGCGCGCGTGTCCCCTCCGGCCGCGCGCGGCGTCGACAGCCGCGCCCTGCCCCTGTACGCGGCGGGCGCGGTCCCGGTGTCGTACGTCATCGACGGGATGGACGAGCTGGTCGCCCGGGAGACGGTGTGGGAGCCGCACGCGCACCCGACGCACGAGCTGCTGTGGAACCTGCGCGGCGCGTCGAGCGTCACGGTGGGCGACCGCACGTGGGCCATCACGCCGACGACCGGCCTGTGGCTCCCGGCGGGGACCGTGCACACCGCCCGGGCGCCGGCGGGCACCTGGTACCGCGCCGCCCAGTTCGGCGTGCACGCGGTCCGGCCGCTCGCGGACGCCCCGGTCGGGGTGGAGGTGACGCCGCTGCTCGCGCTGCTGCTGGAGCGGCTGCGCGACGCGGCGCTCGCGGAGGACTCCCGCGCGCTGACGGAGCGCATGGTGCTGGACGTGCTGGAGCCGGCGCCCCGCGAGGTCCGGGTCACGACGCCCGGGTCCGCGCTGCTCCGCCCGGTGGTTGCGGCGGTCGAGGCCGACCCCGGCGACCCGCGGGCGCTCGCGGACTGGGCCGCCGAGCTCGGGGTGAGCGCGCGCACGCTGACCCGCGCGTTCCGCGCGGAGACCGGGCAGAGCCTGGGCGGCTGGCAGGCGGCGGTCCGCGTCCAGCGCGCGGTGCTGCTGCTGGCGGCGGGCGAGCGGGTCGAGGACGTCGCGGACGCGGTCGGCTACCGGTCGGCGAGCGCCTTCGGCGCGGCGTTCCGCCGGCAGACGGGCCGGTCGCCCAGCCGGTTCCAGCCCGCGGCGGCGCCGGTGCGCGTCCCGATCGCGACAGGCGACGTCCCGATCGCGTGATTGCGCCAGTCACACAGCCTCACCTAACTTAGGCACGCCTCACCCGCCGCGCGGACCGGATCCGCGCAGGCCGGAGGCACCTCATCCGCCTCCTTCGAGAGTGAGCTCCGCTATGCGCACCCGTCGCCTGTCCGCCCTGGCCGCGGCCGGATCGGTCGCCCTCGTCCTCGCTGCGTGCAGCAGCACCCCCTCCGACGCGTCGTCCGACGAGGCCTCCGCGGCCCCGTCCGCCGCGGAGCTCCCGATCACGATCGAGCACGCCTTCGGGACGACGACGATCGACGAGGTGCCGGAGCGCGTCGCGACGGTCAACTGGGCCAACCACGAGGTGCCGCTCGCGCTCGGCGTGGTCCCGGTCGGCATGGCGGCCGCCAACTTCGGCGACGACGACGGCAACGGTCTGCTGCCGTGGGTCGAGGAGAAGCTCGAGGAGCTCGGCGGGGAGGAGCCGGTGCTGTTCGACGAGACGGACGGCATCGACTTCGAGGCCGTCGCGGACACCGCGCCCGACGTCATCCTCGCCGCGTACTCCGGCCTCACGCAGGAGGACTACGACACGCTGAGCGAGATCGCGCCGGTCGTCGCCTACCCGGAGCAGCCGTGGGCCACGTCGTGGCGCGACATGATCCTGGTGAACGCGGCCGGGATGGGCCTGGCGGCCGAGGGCGAGGAGCTCGTCATCGAGCTCGAGGGCGAGATCGCCGACACCGTCGCGGCGCACCCGGGCCTGGAGGGCGTGTCGACGATGTTCCTGACGCACGTCGACACCACCGACCTCAGCACCGTGAACTTCTACACGGCGAACGACACCCGCGCCGCGTTCTTCGCGGACCTGGGCCTCAGCACGCCGGACGCCGTCGAGGAGGCCTCGGCCTCCGGCGAGTTCTCGGGCAGCATCAGCGCCGAGCAGGTGGACGTGTTCGACGACGTCGAGCTCATCGTCACCTACGGGGACCAGGCGCTGGTCGACACCCTGAAGGCCGACCCGCTGCTGTCCCAGATGCCCGCCGTCGAGAGCGACTCGATCGTGTTCCTCGACGGCTCGGGCCCGCTCGGCACCGCGGCCAACCCGACGCCGCTGTCGATCTCCTGGGTGCTCGAGGACTACGTGGCGATGCTCGCCGACGCCGCGGGCGCCTCGGCCGAGTGACCCGCCGCGCGTGACCCTCGCCCCACCCGCACCCGAGCCGGGCGTCGCCGTCGTGCGGCGCCCGGCCCGCGTGCGCCTGCTCTGGCTGCTCGTCGTCGTCGCCGTCCTCGCGCTGCTGGTCGCGGCGTCGCTGGCGATCGGCTCCCGGGAGATCTCCTGGGCGGACCTCACCGCGGCGCTGGGCGGCGCGACGGACAACGTCAGCCAGGCCGCGGTCGCCAAGCGGATCCCGCGCACGGTGCTGGCGCTGCTCGTCGGCGCCGCGCTGGGGCTGTCCGGCGCGGTGATGCAGGGGGTCACGCGCAACCCGCTCGCCGACCCCGGCATCCTCGGCGTCACGATGGGCGCCTCGCTGGCCGTCGCGGTCGGCGTCGCCTGGTTCGGCATCTGGACGCAGACGGCGTTCATCTGGACCGCGATCGTCGGCGCGGGCGTCACCGCCGTCTTCGTCTACGTCGTCGGGTCGCTGGGCAGCGGCGGGGCGACCCCGCTCAAGCTGGCGCTCGCCGGGGCGGCGACGTCGGCGGCGTTCGTGTCGTTCATCAGCGCGGTCGTGCTGCCCCGCGGCGACATCGCCGAGAGCGTGCGGTCCTGGCAGATCGGCGGCGTGGGCGGCGCGGGCTTCTCGAGCATCGGCGCGGTGCTCCCGTTCCTCGCCGTCGGCACGGCGATCTGCCTGCTGGCCGCCCGCGGGCTGAACTCCCTGGCGCTGGGCGACGAGCTCGCCGCCGGGCTGGGGGAGCGGGTCGCGGTCGCGCGCGCCCTCGCGTCGCTCGGGGCCGTGCTGCTCGCCGGCGGGGCGACCGCGGTCGCCGGGCCCATCGCGTTCGTGGGGCTCGTGGTGCCGCACCTGTGCCGCCTGCTGGTCGGCGTCGACCACCGGTGGCTGCTGCCGTTCTCCGCGCTCGCCGGGGCCGGGCTCGTCACCGCGTCGGACGTGGTCGGCCGGGTGGTCGCGCGGCCGGAGGAGCTCGACGTCGGCATCATCACCGCCCTGGTCGGCGCGCCGTTCTTCATCTGGGTCGTCCGCCGGCAGAAGGTGCGCGAGCTGTGACCGCCCTCGCCGCCGCGCCGGGCACCGCGCGCGCCGCCGACGCCACCGCGGACGCCGTCCGGGCCGGGCGCGTCGGCCGGCTGCGCCGCCGCCGACGCGCGATCGCGGTGCTGGTCGTGCTCGTGGTCGTCGTGCTGCTCGCGAGCCTGATGGTGGGCCGCACGTTCTACCCGCCGGCCGACGTGCTCCGCGTGGTGCTGGGCCAGGACGTCCCCGGGGCGTCGTTCACGGTCGGGCGGCTGCGGCTGCCGCGCGCCGTGCTCGCGGTCGTCGCCGGCGTCTGCTTCGGCCTGGGCGGCGTCACGTTCCAGACGATGCTCCGCAACCCGCTGGCCAGCCCGGACATCATCGGCATCAGCACCGGCGCCAGCGCCGCGGCCGCGGTCGGCATCGTGTTCCTGGGCCTGGGCGGCGCGCAGGTGGCGCTGTTCGCGATCACCGCGGGGCTCGCCGTGGCCGCGCTGGTCTACGTGCTCTCGTTCCGGCAGGGCGTGCTCGGCACCCGGCTGGTCCTCATCGGCATCGGCGTCGCCGCGATGATGGAGAGCGTCACGTCCTACGCGCTCAGCAAGGCGCCGCGCTGGGAGCTGCAGGAGACGATGCGCTGGCTGACCGGCAGCCTGAACGGCACGGGCTGGGGCGCGGTCGTCCCGGTGCTGCTCGCCCTGCTCGTGCTCGGCCCGGTGCTGCTCGCGCAGGCGCGGAACCTGTCCCAGCTGCAGCTCGGCGACGACACCGCGTCCGCGCTCGGCGTCCGGGTGGAGCGCACCCGCATCCTGCTGATCGGCGCCGCGGTGGGCCTCATCGCGTTCGCGACCGCGGCGGCCGGCCCGATCGCGTTCGTCGCGTTCCTCTCCGGCCCGATCGCCGCCCGGGTCGTCGGCCCGCGCGGCTCGATGCTGGTGCCGTCCGCGCTGGTCGGGGCGCTGCTCGTGCTGGTCGCCGACCTCGCGGGGCAGTACGCGTTCGGCGCCCGCTACCCGGTGGGCGTCGTCACGGGTGCGCTCGGGGCGCCGTTCCTCATCTACCTGATCACGCGGACGAACCGCACGGGAGGCTCGCTGTGACCACGTCCCACACGCTCGAGGCGACCGGGCTCACGCTCGGCTACCGCGACCGCACCGTGGTCGACGGGCTCGACCTCGCGGTGCCGCCGGGGCGGATCACGGCGGTCGTCGGCGCGAACGCGTGCGGGAAGTCGACGCTGCTGCGCTCGATGTCCCGCCTGCTCGCCCCGCGCGGCGGGCAGGTGCTGCTCGACGGCCGCCAGGTGCACCGGACGCCCGCCAAGGAGCTCGCCCGCACGCTCGGGCTGCTCCCGCAGTCGCCGCTCGCGCCGGAGGGGATCACGGTCGCCGACCTGGTCGGCCGCGGGCGGCACCCGCACCAGCGCGTGCTGTCCCGGTGGAGCCGCGAGGACGACCGCGCCGTCGCCGCCGCGCTGGAGGCCACCGGCACGGTCGAGCTCGCGGAGCGCCCGGTCGACGAGCTGTCCGGCGGGCAGCGGCAGCGGGTGTGGATCGCGATGGTCCTGGCCCAGGAGACCGACCTGCTGCTGCTCGACGAGCCGACCACGTTCCTCGACGTCAGCCACCAGGTCGAGGTGCTCGACCTGCTCACCGACCTGAACCGCGACCGCGGCACGACGATCGTCATGGTGCTGCACGACCTCAACCTCGCCGCGCGGTACGCGGACCACCTGGTGGCGATGGCCGGCGGGAAGGTGCTCGCGGCGGGCGACCCGTCGGACGTGCTGACGCCCGGGACGGTGCGGGCGGTGTTCGGGCTGGAGAGCCGGGTGATCACCGACCCGCTGTCGGGGCGGCCGCTGATGCTGCCGGTCGGGCGGCACCACGCGGACGCGGCGGTGGCCGCCCGCTAGGGGCGCGCGCGGCGCTCACGGCGCCAGGAACGGGACCCCGCCCAGCAGCAGCACCAGCGCGATCAGCATGCCGCCGCTCACGCGCAGCAGGTCGCGCCGGCCGCGGCGGGACCCGCGGTACCGCTCGCGGGTGGACCAGGTGGCGACGGCGGAGAGCAGGAACAGCGCCGCGCCGACCAGCGGCGGCCACGCTCCCCGCTGGAGGGCCAGCCCGACCGCGACCACCGACAGCACCGGCGCGGTCCCGGAGAACACCTGCATCTGCCAGGACCACAGGTCCAGCCCGGGCGGCGGCGCGCGGTGCCCTCGCGGGTCGGCGGGGTCGACGTGCGCCTCGCCCGGCGCCAGCGGCTCCGTCCGCTCGACGAGGCCCGGGATCGGGGTCTGGCTGCGGCGGGGCACGCGGCGACGGTACCCGGTGCAGGAGACGCAGAGGTCACGGGTCCGCACGAACCCTCACAAGTCGGCAGGTCCCGGCCGATCGGAGGACCGGGTGGCGAGCGCTCTCCCCGCGCGCCGCCCGGACCACCCCCGCCCCCGGAAGGATTCCCCTTGCTGCGACCGACTCGGATCCTGCTGCGCGACGGCGAGACCCGCGCCCTGCTGCGCGCGGTCGACCTGCGCGGCCACGCGGTCCGCATCGAGGGCACCGGGGGGAGCCTGCGGGTGGAGGACACCACGACCGAGACGCTGCTGGTGGACGCGCCGATGGCCCGGCTGGAGCTGATCGACGGCGAGGCGATCCACTACGAGGGCGCGGGCCGGGTGCTCGACCAGCGCGAGCTGCGGCACCTGCGGATCACGCTGGAGTTCGCGGAGCCGGCGACGCGGTCGCTGCCGCGCGTGCCGCGCTGACGGCGCGCCCGCCGCCGCCCCGCACGACGAAGGCCCGGTCCCTGACGGGGCCGGGCCTGCGTGCTGGTGCCCTCGATAGGATTCGAACCTACGACCTTCTGCTCCGGAGGCAGACGCTCTATCCACTGAGCTACGAGGGCGGGTCACGGCGGCGCCACCCGCGAGCGAGCGGCGCGGTGCACGAGACTACCAGGCTCTCAGTCCTCCCCGAGCAGCCCCGACAGGTAGACGCTCGTCTCCTCGACGGCGCGCACGTCGTCGCCGGCCGCGATGGCGTCCACGAGGCCGTCGTGGTTGTCGCCGTCCTGCAGGATCTGCGCGAAGTTGAACCGGATGTTGTCCGTGATCGCGTCGATCAGGTTCTCGTACAGGGACAGCAGCACGGGGTTGCGGGCCGCGCGGGCGATGGCCCGGTGCAGGGCGAGGTCGGCGGCGACCATGCGGTCCAGCGCGCCGGACCGGTACGCCTCGGCGCGCTGGTCGCGCAGGCCGGTGATGGTGGCGACGTCGGCGGCGGTGCGGCGGCGGGCGGCGAGCCGGGCGGCCTCGACCTCCAGGCTGCGTCGCACCTCGACGACGTCGCGCTGCCGGGCGTCGGCGATCTGCCGACCCATGCTGACGGCGAGCTCCGAGGTCGACAGCACGTAGGTGCCCGAGCCCTGCCGCCGCTCGACGAGCCCGGCGTGCACCAGGGACTGCACCGCCTCGCGCACGGTGTTGCGGCCGACGCCGAGCAGCTCGACCAGGGCGGGCTCCGGCGGGATGCGGGCGCCGACCGGCCAGTCGCCGGAGGTGATGCGTGCTCGGAGCTGCGCCACCGTCGCGTCGATGAGTCCGGTGCGTCGCGTCATGCGGAGTAGTCTCCCTGGTCAGTTGTGCCGCGATTCAACACGACCGGGGCACCCGTCCGCCAGCGCCCGACGACGCGCGCCCCCGCTCGCCAGAACCGAGGCCGCATGTCGTCCACCGCCCCGCCCGCCGGCTCCGTCGCGCCCTGGCGGGGGCGCCGCGTGGTGCTGCTCGGCGTGGTGCTGGTGGCGCTGAACCTCCGGATCGCGGTCGCGTCGGTGTCGCCGATCCTCGACCTGGTGCGGGCCGACGTCGCGCTGTCGCCGACGGAGGCGGGCCTGCTCGGCACGATCCCGGTGGCGTCGTTCGCCGCGTTCGGCTCGATCACGCCGGTGCTCGCGCGCCGGGTCGGGCTCGAGCCGCTGCTGGTCGCGGCGATGCTGCTGTCGGTCACCGGCGAGGTGGTCCGCTCCTCGACCTCGACGGCCGCGGGCTTCCTGGGCTGGTCGGTGATCGCCCTGGCCGGCATGGGCATGGGCAACGTGCTGCTGCCGCCGGTGGTGAAGCGGTACTTCCCGGACCGGATCGGCGTGGTGACGTCGATCTACTCGGTGACGATGACGTTCAGCACGGCGCTGCCCGCGCTGCTGGCGCTGCCGGTGGCGGAGCGGCTGGGCTGGCGCACCGCGCTGTCGGTCTGGGCCGTCGTCGGGGTGGTGGCGGCGGTGCCGTGGGTGGTGGTGATCGCCCGCTCGGCGGCGGCGCGCTCGGCGCTCGGCGGGCTGCTGCGGCGCGGCCCGGCCACCACCCCCGCGCTGACCTCGCGGCACCGGCAGGGCGGCCGCGTGTGGCGCAGCCCGCTCGCGTGGGGGATGGCGGTGACGTTCGCCATGAACTCCCTCGACTCGTACGCGATGTTCGCCTGGCTGCCGCAGATCCTGGTCGACGGCGGCACGTCGCCGCACGCCGCCGGGGTGTGGCTGTCGGTGTTCGCGATCCTCGGCCTCCCGCCCGCGCTGGTGGCGCCGATCGCCGCGTCCCGGATGCGGAACCCGATCGGGCTCGTCGTGGTGTTCGTGTCCTGCTGGGCGGTGTCGTACGTCGGCCTGCTCGTCGCGCCGGGCGGCCCGGTCTGGCTGTGGGTGCTGCTCGGCGGGCTGGGTCCCGGCGCGTTCCCCGTGCTGCTGGCGCTGATCAACCTGCGCACGCGCACGTCCGCGGGCGCGGCCTCGCTGTCCGGGTTCACGCAGGGCGTCGGGTACGCGATCGCCGGCACGGGGCCGCTGCTGGTCGGCGTGCTCTACGAGGCGACGGGCACCTGGACCGTCGGCCTGCTGTTCCTGCTCGGCACGCTCGTGGTGCTGCTGGTCGCGGCGACCGTCGCCTGCCGGCCGGTGATGCTCGAGGACACCTGGGGCCCGCGCAGGCCGCCGGGGGAGGCGGCGCACCCCGGCGCCGCGGGGCCGGACGCGGTCTGACCGACGGGCGGATGCCCGGTCGGGGCAGCCCCGGCGCGTCGCTACGCTTGTCCGGTGACCCCCGCTGAGCTCTCCGAGTCCCTGCGCGCCGCCCTCGCGGGCGCCGTCGCCGACGGGACCTTCGCCCTGGACGCCGCCGACCTGCCTGCCACCGTGCACGTGGAGCGACCCCGCCAGCGCGAGCACGGCGACTGGGCGACGAACGTCGCGCTGCAGCTCGCGAAGAAGGCCGGGACGAACCCGCGCGCCTTCGCCGAGGAGCTCGCGCGCCGGCTCTCCGACGCCGCGGGCGTCGCGAAGGTCGACGTCGCCGGGCCCGGCTTCCTCAACATCACGCTCGACGCCGCCGCGGCGGGCGAGCTCGCGCGCTCGGTCGTCGAGGCCGGCGCCGCGTACGGCCGCAACGAGACGCTGGCCGGCGAGTCCATCAACCTCGAGTTCGTCTCGGCCAACCCGACCGGCCCGATCCACATCGGCGGGGTGCGCTGGGCCGCGGTGGGCGACAGCCTGGCGCGGGTGCTCGAGGCGTCGGGTGCGCGCGTGGGCCGCGAGTACTACTTCAACGACCACGGCGCGCAGATCGACCGGTTCGCCCGCTCGCTCCTCGCCCGCGCGAAGGGCGAGGAGGCGCCGGAGGACGGCTACGGCGGCCAGTACATCGCCGACATCGCCGACGCCGTGATCGCGCAGGCCGCCGCGGCCGGCGAGCCCGACCCCCGCACGCTGCCCGACGCCGAGGCCCAGGAGGCGTTCCGCGCGCGCGGCGTCGACCTCATGTTCGGCGAGATCAAGCAGGCGCTGCACGACTTCGGCGTCGACTTCGACGTCTACTTCCACGAGGACACGCTGCACGAGACCGGCGCCGTCGAGCGCGCCGTGGCCCGGCTGCGCGAGAACGGCCACGTCTTCGAGGCGGACGGCGCGACCTGGCTGCGCACGACCGACTTCGGCGACGACAAGGACCGCGTCATCATCAAGTCCGACGGGGACGCCGCGTACATCGCGGGCGACCTCGCGTACTACCTGGACAAGCGCGAGCGCGGCTTCGACCGCGTCATCATCATGCTCGGCGCGGACCACCACGGGTACATCGGCCGGATGATGGCGATGTGCGCCGCGTTCGGCGACACCCCGGGGGTCAACCTCGAGATCCTCATCGGGCAGATGGTCAACCTGCTCAAGGACGGCCAGCCGATGCGGATGAGCAAGCGCGCCGGCACCGTGGTGACGCTCGAGGACCTGGTGGACGCCGTCGGCGTCGACGCCGCCCGGTACTCGCTCGCGCGGTCGTCCGCGGACTCGTCGATCGACCTCGACCTCGACCTGCTGGCGAGCGCGAAGAACGAGAACCCCGTGTTCTACGTGCAGTACGCGCACGCCCGCACCTGCGCGGTGGGCCGCAACGCCGCCGACGCCGGGGTGCGCCGCGCGGACGGCTTCGACGCGTCGCTGCTCGACCACCCGACCGAGTCGGCGCTGCTGGGCAAGATCGCCGAGCTGCCGCGGATCGTGGCGCAGGCGGCCGAGCTGCGCGAGCCGCACCGCGTCGCGCGCTACCTGGAGGAGCTCGCGGGGTCGTACCACAAGTGGTACGACCAGCGCCGGGTGCTGCCGTTCGGCGACGAGCAGGTCGGCGACGTGCACCGGACCCGCCTCTGGCTCAACGACGCCACGCGCCAGGTGCTGGCCAACGGGCTCGCGCTGCTCGGCGTCAGCGCTCCGGAGCGCATGTGACCGGCGGTCCGGACACCCCGCTCGGCCTGCCCTGGCCGGCGCACGCGGCCCGGGGCGCCGACGGGGCCGTGCGCGTCGCGGGCGTCGACGTCCGCGACCTCGCGGCGGAGCAGGGCACGCCGGCCTACGTGCTGGACGAGGCGGACTTCCGGGACCGCGCGCGCACGCTGCGCGCGGCGTTCGAGGGCGCGTTCGCCGAGGTCGGCGCCGGCGTGGACGTGTACTACGCCGGCAAGGCGTTCCTGTCCGTCGCCGTCGCGCGGTGGGCGCACGAGGAGGGCCTGCGGGTCGACACGTCGACCGGCGGGGAGCTCGCGGTCGCGCTGCGCGCCGGCGTGCCGGGCGGTGACATCGGGCTGCACGGCAACAACAAGTCGGGCGCCGAGATCGCCCGCGCGCTGGACGCCGGCGTCGGGCGGCTCATCGTCGACTCGCTCGGCGAGGTCGAGCGCGTCGCGGCGGCCGTCCGGGCCCGGGGCGCCGGCGCGCCGCCCGCGCCCGTGATGGTCCGCGTCACCACCGGCGTGCACGCGGGCGGGCACGAGTACATCTCGACCGCGCACGAGGACCAGAAGTTCGGCCTGTCCGTCGCCACGCCCGCCGACGGCGGCGACAGCCCCGCGCTGACCGCGCTGCAGCTCGTGCTGCGGCACCCGGAGCTGCGCCTGCTCGGCATCCACTCGCACATCGGCTCGCAGATCCTCGACCCGGCCGGGTTCGCGGTCGCGGCGCAGACGGTGCTCGGGCTGCGCGCCGACCTCGCCGAGCGCACCGGGTACCTGGTGCCGGAGGTCGACCTCGGTGGCGGGTTCGGCATCGCCTACCTGCCCGGCGAGGTCCCGCTGGACGTCGACCGGATCGCGAAGGAGATCGCGGGGGCGGTCGACGCGACGTGCGCGGCGCTGGGCACCCCGCTGCCGCGGCTGTCGTTCGAGCCCGGCCGTGCGATCGTCGGCCCGACGACGCTGACGCTCTACACCGTCGGCACGGTGAAGCCCGTGTCGCTCGACGAGGGCACGTCGCGGCTGTACGTCTCCGTCGACGGCGGCATGAGCGACAACATCCGGCCCGCGCTGTACGGCGCGCACTACCACGCGGCGATCGTGTCGCGGGAGGGCGCCGCGGAGATGGTCCTCGCCCGGGTGGTCGGCAAGCACTGCGAGAGCGGCGACATCGTCGTGCACGAGGTGCAGCTGCCGGCCGACGTGGCGGCGGGGGACCTGCTCGCGGTCGCGGCGACCGGGGCCTACGGGCGGTCGATGGCGTCCAACTACAACCACGTGCCGCGGCCGCCGGTCGTCGCCGTGCGCGACGGGGCGTCGCGGGTGCTGGTGCGTCGCGAGACCGAGGACGACCTGCTGGCGCTCGACCTCGGCTGAGGTCGCCCGCGGCCGACACTGCGTAGGTGGCCGGGCCCCGGGTTGAGTACCCCGCGCCGTCGATAGCGTCTGCTATCGGAGGTGGTCGAGATGGTCGACGAGGATCGGAGCCCGGACCAGGACGGGCTGACCGCGGTCGAGGCGGCGTTCACCGCGTACCTCGGCGCGACGGCGGCGCGGGCCGACCGGCTGCGGGCCGAGGCGTCGCGCGGGCTCGTGCTCGCGGTGCGGCAGGCGGCGGGGCTCGGGTGGAGCCAGCGACGGATCGCGGCGGCGCTGGGACGGAGCCAGCCGGAGGTGGCGCGGCTGCTGGGGCGCGGGGACGCGGTGCCGGCGGCGGTGGACCTCGTGCCGGCGACGGCCGACGTGGCGGTCGGCGGCGAGCCGGGCGACGGGCACGGCGGGGCGGAGCCGGAGACGGTGCTCAGCCGGGTGCTGGGGCGGCAGCGGGACGCGATCGTCACGGCGGCGAGCAAGCACAGGATGTCGAACGTCCGGGTGTTCGGGTCCGTCGCGCGCGGGGAGGACGGGCCGGAGTCCGACGTGGACCTCCTCGTCGACCTGGAGCCGGGCGTGAGCCTGTTCGATCTCGCGCGTCTGGAGGTCGAGCTCACTGACCTCCTGCGCCGACCCGTCGACGTGGTGCCCGCGAGGATGCTCAAGCCGCGGGTCGCCCGCACGGTGGAGGCGATCGCGCTGTGAAGCGGACGACGACGGACCTGGCCGACGACGCTCTCGAGCACCTCACTCTCATCCGCCGCTACGTCGGTGAGTACGGCCTGGACGAGGAGGTGGCGCTCGACGCGGTGGCGCTCCACCTCTCCAGCGCACTCGACTGCATCGGCAAGATGCCCGCTGCTGATCGTGACGCCGCGTGCGGCAGCGAGTGGCCGCAGATCCGTTCGCTGCGGAACCGGATCGCGCACGGGTACCTCTGGATCGAGGCGGACGTCGTGCGCGGCGTCGTCCGCGAGCACCTCGACGGCTTGGAGCAGCGGCTCGTGGCGCTCGTGGCCCGTCCGGATCCGGACGTCTGACGCGCGCGCCGGGTCGCACGATCCCGAAACGGTCGTGCGGCCCGGTACGTGCTCCCGCCGGACCGCCGCGCCCACGGTGTGGATACCCGGCCGCCCGCCGATGGGGTCCCCCTATCCTGTGGTCCGGTCGGGCGCCGCTGCGCCGGACCCCACCCCAGCAGGCCCGGATCGGACCGGGCGTGATCGGAAGGTGCACGCGGTGACCGCAGAGCCCGTCAGCCCCACCTCGCCCGCGCCCGGCGCGACCGACCGCCCCGCGGTGCGCGTCGCGCTGCTCGGCTGCGGCGTCGTCGGCTCGGAGGTCGTCCGGCTGCTCACGACGCAGGCGTCCGACCTCGCCGCGCGGGTCGGGGCGCCGCTGGAGCTCGTCGGCGTCGCCGTGCGGGACGTCGACGCGCCGCGCGACCCCGTCGTGGACCGCGCCCTGCTCACCGCCGACGCCGAGGCGCTGGTCGCGAAGGCGGACGTGGTGGTCGAGGTCGTCGGCGGCATCGAGCCGGCCCGCGGGCTGCTGCTGCGCGCGATCGAGCACGGCGCCGCGGTGGTCACCGCGAACAAGGCGCTGCTCGCCGAGGACGGTCCCACGCTCTACCAGGCCGCGGACGCCGCCGCCGTCGACCTCTACTTCGAGGCCGCGGTCGCCGGCGCGATCCCGCTGGTCCGGCCGGTCCGCGAGTCGCTCACCGGCGACCGCGTGCACCGCGTGCTCGGCATCGTGAACGGCACGACCAACTACGTGCTGGACCGGATGGCGACCGACGGGCTCGAGCTGGCCGACGCGGTCGCCGAGGCGCAGGCCCTCGGCTACGCGGAGGCCGACCCGACCGCGGACGTCGAGGGCTTCGACGCGGCGGCGAAGGCGGCCATCCTCGCGTCGCTCGCGTTCCACACCCGGGTGTCGATCGACGACGTCGACCGCCAGGGCATCATGCAGATCACCGCCGACGACGTCGCCTGGGCCGCGCGCACCGGGCACGTCATCAAGCTGCTCGCGATCGCCGACCGCCGGACCGGCGAGGACGGGGCCGAGGGCGTCCAGGTGCGCGTGCACCCGGCGCTGGTGCCGCTGAGCCACCCGCTGGCGGGGGTGCGCGGCGCGTTCAACGCGGTGTTCGTCGAGGCGGACGCCGCCGGCGAGCTCATGTTCTACGGCCGCGGCGCGGGCGGCGCCCCGACGGCGAGCGCGGTGCTCGGCGACGTCGTGTCCGCCGCCCGGCACCGGGTGCACGGCGGGCGCGGCCCGGCCGAGTCCTGGTACGCGGCGCTCCCCGTGCTGCCCGCGGAGTCGGCGCGCACCCGGTACCAGGTGCGCCTCGACGTCGACGACCGGCCCGGCGTGCTCGCGCACGTCTCCGCGGTCCTCGCCGAGCACGGCGTGTCGATCGAGGCCGTCCGGCAGACGCCGGCCGACGCGCCCGCCGAGCCGGCGGTCGAGGCCGACGACGCCCCCGGGGTCGCGCGCCTGGTCATCACCACGCACGAGGCGCCGGAGGCCGCGCTCGCCGCCACCGTCGCCGCGATCCGCGACCTCGACGCCGTCCGCGAGGTCGTCTCCGTCCTGCGAGTCGAGGGAGCCTGATGGCACACCAGTGGCGCGGCGTGATCCGCGAGTACGCCGACCGGCTGCCCGCGCACGTCCAGCAGCGCGTCGTCACGCTGGGCGAGGGCGGCACCCCGCTCGTCGAGGCGCCCGCGCTGTCGGCCCTCACCGGCGCCGAGGTGCTCGTCAAGGTCGAGGGCATGAACCCGACCGGCTCGTTCAAGGACCGCGGCATGACGACCGCGATGTCCGCCGCAGCGGGCCGCGGCGCGAAGGCCGTCGTGTGCGCGTCGACGGGCAACACGTCGGCGTCCGCCGCCGCGTACGCCACCGCCGCCGGCATGGTCTGCGCCGTGCTCGTGCCGGACGGCAAGATCGCGATGGGCAAGCTCAGCCAGGCGGTCGCGCACGGCGCCACGCTGCTGCAGGTCGACGGCAACTTCGACGACTGCCTGATCGCGGCGCGCAAGCTCGCGGAGGCGTACCCGGTCGAGCTCGTGAACTCGGTCAACCCGGACCGCATCGAGGGCCAGAAGACCGGCGCGTTCGAGATCGTCGACGCGCTCGGCGACGCCCCCGACATCCACGCGCTGCCCGTCGGCAACGCCGGCAACATCACCGCGTACTGGAAGGGCTTCCGGGAGTACGCGGGCCTGGACGCCGGCGCGGACCTCGCGCCGGTCGCCACCCGCACCCCGGCGATGTGGGGCTTCCAGGCGGCGGGGGCCGCGCCGATCGTGCACGGGTACCCGATCACCGAGCCGGAGACCATCGCGACCGCCATCCGCATCGGCAACCCGGCGTCCTGGGCCCAGGCCGAGGCGGCGCGGGACGTGTCCGGCGGGCTCGTCGAGGCCGTGACGGACGACGAGATCCTGCACGCGCACCGGGTGCTGTCGTCGCAGGTCGGCGTGTTCGTCGAGCCGGCGTCCGCCGCGGGCGTCGCGGGCATCCTGCGGCTCGCCCGGGAGGGCCGCGTGCCCGCCGGCGCGCGCATCGTCGTGACGGTCACCGGCCACGGCCTCAAGGACCCGCAGTGGGCGCTGCGGACGGCCGACGGCACGGAGGTCGAGACCACCCGGGTGCGCCCCGACGTGGTGGAGATCGCCGCCGCGCTCGGCCTCGGCTGAGGCGCGCGGTGCGACTGGGAGCCGACCGGGCGCGGGTGCGCGTCCCGGCGACGAGCGCGAACCTCGGCCCGGGGTTCGACGCGCTGGGCCTCGCGCTCGCCCTGCACGACCAGGTCGAGGTGCGCGCGCTCGGCTCGGCGGACGTGGTCGTGGACGTCGTGGGGGAGGGCGCCGAGGAGGTGCCGTCCGGCGACGACCACCTGGTCGTCCGCGCGCTGCGGCACGCGCTCGACCACGTCGGCGCGCCGCAGACCGGCCTGCACCTGACCTGCCGCAACCGCATCCCGCACGGCCGGGGGCTCGGCTCGTCGGCCGGCGCGGTGGTCGCCGGGCTGCTCGCCGCGCGGTCGCTCGTGGCGGAGCCGGAGTCGCTCGACGACGCCGTGGTGCTGCGGCTCGCGACCGAGCTCGAGGGGCACCCGGACAACGCTGCGCCGGCGCTGCTCGGCGGCGCCACGGTGGCGTGGTCCGAGGGCGACGCGGTGCGCGCGGCGCGGCTGCCGGTGCACGCCGACGTGGCGCCGGTGGCGGTCGTCCCGGCGAGCCGGCTCTCGACCTCGCACGCGCGCGGCGTGCTGCCCGAGCGCGTGCCGCACGGCGACGCGGCGTTCCAGGCGGGCCGCGCGGCGCTGCTGGTGGAGGCGCTCGGCCGGCGCCCCGACCTGCTGCTGCCGGCCACCGAGGACCGGCTGCACCAGGGCTACCGGCGCCCCGTGATGTCCGAGAGCCTGGCCCTGGTCGACGCGCTCCGCGCGCGGGGGGTCGCTGCGGTCGTGTCCGGGGCAGGCCCGACCGTGCTGGTGCTCGCCCGCGCGGTCGGCGCCGCCGCCTCGGACGGCAGCCGGCCGACGGACGCGGACGAGGCGCTGCGGCAGGTGTTCGGCGGGGTCATGGGCGGCTGGCGCATCGTGCCGCTCGCCATCGACGCGGCGGGTGCGACGGCGCAGATCCTGCCCTGAGCGGGCGGTCCCCGGTGCTATGCTGGCGCCGTTCCCCGGACTCCGTCCTGACACCCGCTCAGCCGTCTTCCGGTGCAGCGCCGCTCAGGAGATCCGAGACGGGGGACGCTCCAGCCCACGCGAGTCGACGCGATCGGCGCGACCCGTGCGGCTTCACCGATGCGCCGGCCCGTCAGAGGCCGGACGCGGACCGCGCGCCACGACCGAGGGCGGCGGTCCCCGACGAGGGGGAAGGGTCCTTCGTGACAGACACCATCGAGCCCGCCGTGAGCAGCGACTCCGGCGGCTCCGCCCGTGGTGGCGCCATCTCCGCGATGCGCATGCCCGAGCTCCAGGCCCTCGCGGCCGAGCTCGGCGTGACGGGCACGTCCCGGATGCGCAAGAGCGACCTGGTGGACGCGATCCACGCCAAGCGGTCCGGCGGCGGCGAGCGCCCCGCGGCCCGCACCCGCCGCGCGGCGACGCGCGACGCGGGCCGGCCCGACGCCGCGCCGGCCACCGAGACCACCGCCCCGGCCGCCGTGCCCGCCGAGCAGGCGCCCGCCGAGGACGCGCCGCGCGGCCAGCGCCGCCGCGCCGTCCGCGCCGAGTCCGGCCCCGCCCCGGCCGCCGAGGCCCCGGCCGAGCCGCGCGGCCGCGTCGACGTGCTCGCCGGCCTCGAGGCCGTCGAGCGCTCCCTCGACTCCCGCCAGCAGGCCGATGACCGGGCGGCCCGCGCGGCCGACGCGGTCGGCGCCGTCTCCGGCGAGCGCCGCTCCCGCCGCGCGGGCCGCGGCACCGGCGCCCCGACGGTCGACGTCACGCTGCCCGAGGGCCCGACGTCGGGTCCCTCCCGCGGCGAGCGCACCGACCGGCCTGAGCGCGCGGAGCGGGCCGACCGCGGCGAGCGCGACGGCGGCCAGCGCGACGGCGGCCAGCGCGACGGCGGCCAGCGCCGCCAGCAGCCGCAGCAGCAGGAGGCCGAGCGCGAGCGGGCTTCGCAGGACCAGCCGCAGGACGGCGGCCAGGACGACGACGAGCGCGGCGGCCGCCGCCGGCGCTCCCGCGACCGGTACCGCGACCGCGACGGCCGCAAGCGCGGCCGCGGCCAGCGCGCCGGCGACCTGCCCTACGAGGAGGTCGAGATCGACGAGGACGACGTGCTCGTCCCGGTCGGCGGCATCCTCGACGTGCTGGACTCGTACGCGTTCGTCCGGACCAGCGGCTACCTGCCCGGCCCGAACGACGTGTACCTCCCGCTCGCGCAGGTCCGGAAGGCCGGCCTGCGTCGCGGCGACGCCATCACCGGCGCCGTCCGCGCGCCCAAGGAGGGCGAGCAGCCGGGGCAGGGCCAGGGCGGCAACCGGCCGAACAAGGCCAACGCCCTCGTCCGGCTGGACACCGTCAACGGCATGGCGCCGGAGCAGGCGCGCCAGCGCCCGGAGTTCTCCAAGCTGACGCCGCTCTACCCGCAGGACCGCCTGCGGCTGGAGAACGAGACGAACCACCTGACCCCGCGGGTCATCGACATCGTCGCCCCGATCGGCAAGGGCCAGCGCGGCCTCATCGTCGCGCCGCCGAAGGCCGGCAAGACGATCATCATGCAGCAGATCGCCAACGCGATCACCGCGAACAACCCCGAGGTCCACCTCATGGTCGTGCTCGTCGACGAGCGCCCCGAGGAGGTCACCGACATGGAGCGGACCGTGAAGGGCGAGGTCATCGCCTCGACCTTCGACCGCCCCGCCTCGGACCACACCATGGTCGCGGAGCTCGCGATCGAGCGCGCCAAGCGACTGGTCGAGCTCGGCCAGGACGTCGTGGTGCTGCTCGACTCGCTGACCCGCCTGTCCCGGGCGTACAACCTGGCGGCCCCGGCCTCCGGGCGCATCCTGTCCGGCGGCGTCGACGCCTCGGCGCTCTACCCGCCCAAGCGGTTCTTCGGCGCCGCGCGCAACATCGAGCACGGCGGCTCGCTGACGATCCTCGCCTCCGCGCTGGTGGAGACCGGCTCCAAGATGGACGAGGTCATCTTCGAGGAGTTCAAGGGCACCGGGAACATGGAGCTCCGGCTCTCCCGCTCGCTCGCGGACAAGCGGATCTTCCCGGCGGTCGACGTCAACGCGTCCGGCACCCGGCGCGAGGAGATCCTCATCGCGCCCGACGAGCTCAAGATCGTCTGGAAGCTCCGCCGGGTCATGGGCGCGCTGGACCAGCAGCAGGCCATCGAGCTGCTGCTGGGCAAGCTCCGCGAGACCCGGAGCAACGTGGAGTTCCTGCTCCAGGTGCAGAAGACGACGCCGTCGCAGAACGGCCACGGCCACCACGACGAGAGCCAGCAGCGCGCGATCGTCTGACGCGCGCCGCACGCCGCCCGGGGCGGCACCTCCGCGAGGGGGTGCCGCCCCGCCGCGCGTCCGGAGGAGCGCCGAGCCTCCACCTCTCTCCTGTGCCGGGACGGTCGGACGCAGTCGGGAGGTGGAGACTCGGCGAGGTGCGCGCGGGTCAGCGCGGGGCGGGCGCTCCCCGGCGGGCGGCGATCGCCTGCTCGTACCACGCGAGGGTCCGGTCGGTGATCTCGTCGGCGTCGAACCGTTCCGCCGCCGCGCGCTGCCGCGGGCGCACCGCCGCGCGCGCCCCGGCGTCGTCCACCCAGCGCGCCAGCGTACGGGCGAACGCCGCGGTGTCCCGCGGGTCGACGAGCTGGTCCTCGAGGCCGGCCATCGGCGTGCGGTAACCGGGGTTGTCGCCGGCGAGCACGACGCCGCCCGCGTCGGCGAGCGCCTCGACGACGGACATGCCGAAGCTCTCGCCGCCGGTCGACGGCAGCGCGACGACGTCGGCGCCGGCGAGCAGCGCGGCCTTGTCCTCCTCGGCGACGAACCCGGGGAAGTCGACCCGGTCGGCGATCCCGGCGGCCCGCGCCCGCTCGCGCAGGTCGTCCAGCAGCGGGCCGCGCCCGGCGAGCGTCAGGGTCCACGGGCGCGCGGTGGCCGGCATCGCGGCGACGGCAGCGAGCAGCTCGCGCGGGCCCTTGCGCTCGACGAGCCTGCCCAGGAACACGATCCGCACCGGGCCGGCCGCCGCGGCGCCGCCCGCGGTCCCGGCGCGGCCCGCCGCCGGCGCCCCGAGCTCCACCGGTCCGCCGATGATCGGCACCTCGTCCCGCCCGAAGGCCGCGCGCACGGACTCGCGCGCCGCCTCGGACAGCGCGGAGATCGCGTCGAACCGCCGCAGCCGCCGCCGCTCCGCCAGCCCGAGGGCCCGGATGCCCCACCGGGTCAGCGCGTCCTGCGGGTAGATGACGAACGACCCGACGACGGCGGTGCGTGGCGACGCCGCCGAGACGACCCGTCCGGCCAGCAGGGGGCTGTACGGCATGGTCACGTGCAGCACGTCGAACGGGACCTCGGCGAGCAGCCGCCGGACGTCGGCGCGGCGGGCCGGCAGCGGGCTGCGCAGCCGGTTGCCGTTGAACCGCACGGAGACGGTGCGGCCGAGGACGTGCAGGTTCGGCAGGTCGGTGCGCTCGGTGCTGGAGGTCACGTAGTGCACCTCGTGGCCGAGATCCGCGAGCCGCCGCCCGAGCGTGAGCACGATCTGCTGGACGCCGTCCGGCTTGTCGAGGCCGTCGTCGATCACCAGGCCGATGCGGAGCATGCGCGCCATCGTAGGTGCGCCCCGCGGGCAGCCCGGAACGGGGGACCGCGACCGGGAAGATTTCCGCCCCGCCCGCTGTTCTGGCAGACTGTTCCGTCGGTCTGCGGTTCACGTGCGCGGCACGCGCGCACGACCCGGAGGCCCAACCCGAGGAGAACACCCGTGAAGAACGCCATCCACCCCGAGTACGTGGTGACCCAGGTGACCTGCACCTGCGGCAACACGTTCACCACGCGCTCCACCGAGACCTCCGGCGAGATCCGCGCCGACGTCTGCAGCGCCTGCCACCCGTTCTACACGGGCAAGCAGAAGATCCTCGACACCGGTGGCCGCGTGGCCCGGTTCGAGGCGCGCTACGGCAAGCGCCCGGCCAACTAGCCGTCCTGACGCCGGTGCACGGCGGTCCCCAGCGGACCGTCGGGCACCGGCGTCGTCGTATGTCCGGGCCGGGTCCACCGCCCCGGGCCCACCGCGACCGCCTCGTGCGAGAACCACGCCGCGGCGCCCTCGCCCCCAGGAGACCCCCCGCGATGACCGACCCGTTCGCGGCCGCCCGCCCGCTGCTCGACGAGCACGCGGCGATCGAGCAGCAGCTCGCCGACCCCGCCGTGCACGCCGACCAGGCGCGCGCCCGCACCCTCGGCCGCCGGTACGCCGAGCTCGGCCGGGTCGCCCAGGCGCACGGCGCGTGGCGCGCGGCGGCGGAGGACCTCGCGGACGCGCGCGAGCTCGCGGAGGCGGACGACGCGTTCGCGGCCGAGCTGCCGTCGCTGGCGGAGGCGGAGGAGCAGGCGGCCGAGAAGCTGCGCCGCGTGCTGGTCCCGCGCGACCCCGACGACGCCCGCGACGTGATCCTCGAGATCAAGGCCGGCGAGGGCGGCGAGGAGTCGGCGCTGTTCGCCGGCGACCTGCTCCGGATGTACCTGCGGTACGCCGAGCGTCGCGGCTGGAGGGCCGAGACCCTCGAGTCCACCGAGTCCGATCTCGGCGGCTACAAGGACGTGCAGGTCGCCATCAAGGCGCGCGGCGCGGTCACCGACCCGGCCGACGGCGTGTGGGCGAGCCTCAAGTACGAGGGCGGCGTGCACCGCGTGCAGCGGGTGCCCGTCACCGAGTCGCAGGGCCGGATCCACACCTCGGCCGCTGGCGTGCTGGTCTTCCCCGAGGTGGAGGACGAGGGCGAGGTCGAGGTCGACCCGAACGACCTGCGGATCGACGTGTACCGGTCGTCCGGCCCCGGCGGCCAGTCCGTGAACACGACCGACTCGGCCGTGCGGATCACCCACCTGCCGACCGGCATCGTCGTGTCGATGCAGAACGAGAAGTCGCAGCTGCAGAACCGCGAGCAGGCCATGCGCGTGCTCCGTGCCCGGCTGCTGGCCGCGCGCCAGGAGGAGGCCGCCGCGGCCGCGAGCGAGGCCCGCCGGTCCCAGGTGCGCACGGTCGACCGCTCCGAGCGGATCCGGACGTACAACTTCCCGGAGAACCGGATCGCCGACCACCGCACGGGCTACAAGGCGTACAACCTGGACGCGGTGCTGGACGGCGACCTCGGCCCGGTCGTGCAGTCGGCGGTCGACGCGGACGAGGCCGCCCGGCTCGCCGCCGCGGGGGAGCGGTGACCGGCCCCGCCGCCCCCGTGGGCGCGGCGCCCACCATGCGCGCCCTCGTCGAGGCCGCCGCGCGCGTGCTCGCCGAGGCCGGCGTCGGCTCGCCCCGGCACGACGCGACCGCCCTCGCCGCGCACGCGCTGGGCCTGCCGCGGCTCGACCTCGTGCTCGCGCCACCGGTGCCGGACGGGTTCACGCAGGAGTACGCGAGCCTGGTCGACCGCCGCCGGCGCCGGGAGCCGCTGCAGCACATCGTCGGGTCGACCGTGTTCCGGTACCTGACCCTCGGCGTCGAGCCGGGCGTGTTCGTGCCCCGGCCCGAGACCGAGACGGTCGCGCAGGTCGGGATCGACGAGGCCGCGCGGATCGCCACCGAGGGCCGGTCGCCCGTCGTGGTCGACCTGTGCTGCGGCGCCGGCGGCATCGCGCTGTCGCTCGCGACCGAGGTCCCCGAGGCCCGCGTGGCCGCGGTCGACGCGTCGCCGGAGGCCGTCGCGCTGACCCGCGCCAACGGCGTGCGGGTGGGCGCCGGCGAGGTCCGCGTCGAGCTCGGCGACGTCCGCGACCCCGCGCTGCTCGCCGACCTGGACGGCACCGTCGACGTCCTGGTGTCGAACCCGCCGTACATCCCGCCCGACGCGGTGCCGGTCGACCCGGAGGTCCGGGACCACGACCCCGACCTCGCGCTGTACGGCGGCGGGGCGGACGGCCTGCAGGTGCCGCGCGCGGTCCTCGCCGCCGCCGCGCGCCTGCTGGTGCCCGGCGGGCTGCTGGTCATGGAGCACGCGGAGGTGCAGGACGCCGCCGCACGGGCCGCCGCGGACGCGACCGGCGCGTTCGAGGCCGTGGAGTCGCGCCCCGACCTCACCGGCCGGCCCCGGATGCTGGTGGCGCGCCGCCGCGCCGTGCCCGCCGTCGCCCTCGCGGGCGAGCCGCGGCCGGACGCCCAGCCGGGCGTGGGAGACTCGCAGCCGTGACTGCCGACGCCGTGCTGGACGCCACCGACCCCGCGACCTGGGGTCCCGCCCTCGACGCCGCCGTGCACACCGTCTCCCGCGGCGGGCTCGTCGTCCTGCCGACGGACACGGTGTACGGGATCGGCGCGGACGCGTTCACGCCCCCGGCGGTGAACGCGCTGCTCGCGGCCAAGGGCCGCGGCCGCCAGATGCCGCCGCCGGTGCTCATGCCCGACGTGCGCACGCTGGACGGCCTCGCCATGGGCGTGCCCGCCGCGGTGCGCGACCTGGCCGAGGCGTTCTGGCCGGGCGGCCTCACGGTCATCCTGGTCGCGCAGCCGTCGCTGGCCTGGGACCTGGGGGAGACCCACGGCACGGTCGCCCTGCGCGTGCCGGACCACCCGGTCGCGCTCGCGCTGCTGCAGCGCACCGGCCCGATGGCCGTGTCGAGCGCGAACCGCACCGGCCGGCCGTCGGCCCTCGAGGTCGGCGAGGCCTACGAGCAGCTCGGCGACCGGGTCCAGACGTACCTGGACGGCGGCCGCACCCCGGGGCAGGTCGCCTCGACGATCGTGGACGCCACCGGCGACGAGCTCCGCGTCGTCCGGCAGGGCGCCATCTCCCTGGAGCGCCTCCGCGAGGTCGCCCCCGTCGTGGCGGGTGACGCCGGCCGGTGAGGGCGTACCTCCTGCTCCTGCTGATCGCCGCGGCGGCGACCTACGTGCTGACGCCGCTGGCGCGCTGGTGCGCGCTCCGCTGGGGCGCCATCACCGCGGTGCGGAGCAGGGACGTGCACTCCATCCCGACGCCCCGGCTGGGCGGGCTCGCCATGTGGGCGGGGATCATGGTCGGCCTCGTCATGGCCAGCCAGCTGCCGTTCCTCGCCGAGGTCTTCGACCGGCCGGAGCCGCTCATCGGCATCGCCGCCGCGGCCACGATCGTGTGCGCGCTCGGCGTCGCCGACGACATCTGGGACCTCGACTGGATGACCAAGCTGGTCGGCCAGGTGCTCGCGGCGTTCGTCATGGCGTCGATGGGCGTGCAGCTCTACCAGCTGCCGATCGACGGCGTGATCGTGGGCTCGGACCGCATCTGGCTGGGGCTGACGGTGCTCGTCGTCGTGGTCGCGATGAACGCGGTGAACTTCGTCGACGGCCTGGACGGGCTCGCGGCGGGGCTGGTCGCGATCGGCGGCGCGGGGTTCTTCCTCTACTCGTACCAGCTGACCCGCGAGGCCAGCCCGGGCGACTTCTCCAACCTCGCGACGCTCGTGGTCGCGCTGCTGGTGGGCGCCTGCCTCGGCTTCCTGCCGCACAACTTCAACCCGGCGCGCATCTTCATGGGCGACTCGGGCTCGATGCTCATCGGCCTGGTGATCGCCGCCGCGGGCATCCAGGTGACCGGGCAGATCGATCCGGCGGTCGTGAACACCCGGGAGTCGTTCCCCGCGTTCCTGCCGATCCTGCTGCCGCTCGCCGTGCTGCTGCTGCCGCTGCTCGACATGGGGCTGGCCGTCATCCGCCGGGTGGGGTCGGGGAAGTCGCCGTTCCACCCGGACCGGATGCACCTGCACCACCGGATGCTCGCGCTGGGCCACTCGCACCGGCGCGCGGTGATCATCCTGTACGTGTGGACGTTCGTGTTCACCGGCGCCGCGACCGCCCTCGTGTGGTTCTCGACGACGGCCGTGCTGATCGGGCTGGCGGTCGGCGTCCTCGCCGCGCTGGCCCTGACCCTCGGCCCGCTGCGCGGCCGCACGACCGCGGGCGGCTCCGCGCCCGGCGGGGGGCCGGTGGTCCCGCCCGCCGGCCCTGCCGCGTCGGCCGGGCACGCGGCACCGTCCGCGCCCGCGCGGCACGCCGCCGACGCGCACCGCCAGGCGTGGCACGCCGCGGCCGGCCCGGCGCCCGCGGCCGGCCCCGCGCCCGCCGCCGCCCCGCACCCCCTGACCCGCCTGACCGACCTGCACGACGCCGACCCGAGGACGGACCGATGACCGACCCCACCCCCGAGCCGACCCCCCGCGCGGGTGACAACGCCGAGACGTCGGCGGTGTTCCGCCGCGCCCTGCGCGATATGACCTGGTTCGTCGTGGGCGTGACCGTCGTCGGCGTGGCCGTCGGCTGGCTGGTGGCCGGCCTCCCCGGGGTGTGGGGCGCGCTGATCGGCGCGGGCATCGCGCTGCTGTTCTCGGGGGCCACGACCCTGTCGATGCTCAAGACCGACGGCACCGCCCCGGGCCGCATGATGGCGGTGATCATGGGGGCCTGGCTGGGCAAGGTGCTCGTCGTGATCGTGCTGCTCGCGGTGCTGCGCGGCATGGACTTCTACGACCGGTACGTGCTCGCGGCGGTGGTCGCGGTGGCGGTGATCGGGTCCGCGCTGCTGGACTACCGCGCGGTGTCCCGGGGCAGGGTGCCGTACATCCAGCCGTCCGGAACCGGGTCGAAGGTCCCGAATGGGGACGACCCGGACGGACCTGCTCCGTCCGTAGGTTAGGCTTCCTGCCGAACCACCCACGACGGCCGGGTCCCGGCGCGGTGACCCGTACCTATCGGGACCGCCGCCGGTGCCTTCGACCCACAGGAGACTGCTCTGTCCAGCCTTGCGACGATCATGCCGCTCGCTGCCGAAGGCGAGGGGTTCCACCAGCCGTCGATCGCCGAGTTCTTCCCTCCCGCCATCTGGTTCGAGGGGACGATCTTCGAGATCAACCGCATCCAGGTCGTGCGCTTCGTCGCCGTCGCGGTGCTGCTGACCCTGATGGTGATCGCGGCCCGCCGCGCGCGGCTGGTGCCGCGCCGCGGGCAGAACATCGCCGAGATCCTGCTCGACTTCGTGCGGATCAACGTCGCCGAGGACATCATCGGCAAGGAGAAGGCGCACAAGTACGTCGCCTTCCTGACGACGGTGTTCTTCGCGGTCCTCGCGTTCAACATCACGGGCGTGATCCCGTTCCTCAACATCGCCGGGACGTCGCTGATCGGCCTGCCGATCATGCTCGCGCTGTGGGTCTACGTGATGTACCTGTCCGCCGGCATCAAGGCCCACGGCGTGGGCGGGTTCCTCAAGAGCTCGCTGTTCCCGCCGGGCGTGCCGTGGATCCTCTACATCCTGCTGACCCCGGTCGAGTTCCTGCAGGTCTTCGTGATGCGGCCCGCCACGCTGGCGATCCGGCTCATGGCCAACATGGTCGCCGGCCACCTCATGCTGGTGCTCTGCTTCGCGGCCACGCAGTTCCTGCTGATCGACTCCGGCAACGGTGCGCTCATCCCGTTCGGCGCGCTCACGCTCGTCGGCGGCTTCGCGATCACCCTGTTCGAGGTGTTCGTCGCGGCGCTGCAGGCCTACATCTTCGTCGTCCTGACGGCCGTCTACCTCAGCCAGTCGGTCGAGGACGAGCACTGACCTGACCAGCACCACCCCCTCGAGGGCCCCGGGCCCTCGTCACCAGACGACCGCCGGCCGACCGGCCGGCGGCCAAACGGAAGGAACGAGCACAGCGTGTCTCTTCTCGCGGACCCCAGCGTCATCCTTGCGGCCGAGAACGCCATCTCGGGCAACATCGCGACCGTGGGCTACGGCCTCGCGGTTCTCGGCCCCGGCATCGGCCTCGGCATCCTGATCGGCAAGACCGTCGAGGGCATGGCGCGCCAGCCCGAGGTCGCCGGCCAGCTCCGGACCACCATGTTCATCGGTGTCGCGTTCGTCGAGGTGCTCGGCCTCCTCGGCCTGATCACCGGCTTCCTCTTCACGTGATCGGCGCCGCGCTCCCCGCGGCGAGCATCCTGGCCGCGGAGTCCGAGACGGTGGAGGGCTGGCGCCTGCTGCTCCCGGCGTCCTACGACATCGTCTGGTCGTCCGTCGTCCTCGTCGTCATCGCGGTCGTCTTCTACAAGCTCGTGCTGCCGAAGTTCCAGGCGGTGCTCGACGAGCGCACGGAGAAGATCGAGGGCGGCCTGGCCAAGGCCGCCAGCGCCCAGGAGGAGGCTGCCGCCGCCAAGGCGGAGTACGAGCAGCAGCTCCAGGACGCCCGTGCCGAGGCCGCGCGCATCCGCGAGGAGGCGCGCACCGAGGCCGGCCAGATCGTCGCCGAGGCGCGCGAGAAGGCCACGGCCGAGCAGGCGCGGATCACCGAGACGGCCCAGCGCCAGATCGAGGCCGAGCGCCAGCAGGCCGCCGTGTCGCTCCGTGCGGACGTCGGCTCCCTGGCCACCGAGCTCGCGTCGAAGATCGTCGGCGAGTCGCTCGAGGACGAGGCGCGTCGTTCGCGCGTCGTCGAGCGGTTCCTGGACGACCTGGACGCGCAGACCACCGCGACCGCGGGTAAGGGGAACTGATGCGAGGGACGAGCCGGGCGTCGCTGGCCGCCGCGGAGGGCCGGTTCGAGCCGGTGCTGCGCGCGGCCGGCGTCGAGGGGCTGCTGCTCGGCGAGCAGCTGTTCGCGCTGGTCGACGCGCTGGACTCGTCCGGCTCGCTGCGGCGCACCCTCACCGACCCGTCGGCCGACGGCGAGGCCAAGGCCGCGCTGGTGGCCCGCCTGCTGTCCGGCGCCGACCCCCGCGTGGCCGAGGCCGCGCAGGGGCTGGTGCGGGCGCGGTGGTCCGAGGAGGGCGACCTCGCCGACGCCGCCGAGCACCTGGCCTTCTCGGCCGTGCTCGCGTCGGCCGAGGCCGACGGCACGATCGAGCAGGTCCAGACCGAGCTGTTCCGGCTCGGCCGGGCGCTCGTCGGCCAGCGCGAGGTGCGCCGCCGCCTGTACGACGACACGCTGCACGCCCAGGTGCGCGGCGAGCTCGTCGACAAGCTGACCGCCGGCACCGGCGCGCCCGTCACCCGGGTGCTCGCGCGCCGGGCGGCCGTGGCGCCCCGCGGCCGCCGGTACGTCGCGACCCTCGGGCTGCTCGGCGACCTGGTCGCCGAGCGCCGGAGCCGCACGGTCGCCACGGTGACCTCCGCGGCCGACCTGGGCCCGGCCCAGCGGGCGCGGCTCGCCGACATCCTCGGCCGGGCCTACGGGCGCGCGATCCAGGTGCAGGTCCTCGTGGACCCGCACGTCCTGGGCGGCCTGCGCGTGCAGGTCGGCCCCGAGGTGATCGACGCGACCGTGCTGGCACGGCTGGCGGACGCCCGACGACGACTTGCCAGCTGACGGGCCCGACGGCCCGACCCCGATCACCCATGTGGGAGCGCACGCCGCGGGCGTGCTGCACGACAGGAGAGATGCCATGAGCGAGCTGCAGATCCGGCCGGAGGACATCCGCGCCGCGCTGGACAGCTTCGTCACGACGTACGAGCCCACCGGCGCCGCCGCCGAGGAGGTCGGGCGGGTCACCCTGGCCGGCGACGGGATCGCCCGGGTCGAGGGCCTGCCGGGCGCGATGGCCAACGAGCTGCTCCGCTTCGAGGACGGCACGCTGGGCCTCGCCCTGAACCTCGACGTCCGCGAGATCGGCGTCATCGTCCTCGGCGAGTTCACCGGCATCGAGGAGGGCCAGGAGGTCCGCCGCACGGGCGAGGTCCTGTCCGTCCCCGTGGGTGACGCCTTCCTCGGCCGCGTGGTCGACCCGCTGGGTCAGCCGATCGACGGCCTCGGCGAGATCGTCTCCGAGGGCCGCCGCGCTCTCGAGCTCCAGGCCCCGGGCGTCATGGCCCGCAAGTCGGTGCACGAGCCGCTGCAGACCGGCATCAAGGCGATCGACTCGATGATCCCGATCGGTCGCGGCCAGCGGCAGCTCGTCATCGGCGACCGCCAGACCGGCAAGACGGCCATCGCGATCGACACGATCCTCAACCAGAAGGCCAACTGGGAGACGGGCGACCCGGAGCAGCAGGTCCGCTGCATCTACGTCGCCATCGGCCAGAAGGGCTCCACGATCGCGGCCGTGCGCGGTGCGCTCGAGGAGGCCGGCGCCCTGGAGTACACGACGATCGTCGCCGCCCCGGCGTCCGACCCGGCCGGCTTCAAGTACCTGGCGCCCTACACCGGCTCGGCCATCGGCCAGCACTGGATGTACGGCGGCAAGCACGTCCTCATCGTGTTCGACGACCTGTCGAAGCAGGCCGAGGCGTACCGCGCCGTGTCCCTGCTGCTGCGCCGCCCGCCGGGCCGCGAGGCGTACCCGGGCGACGTGTTCTACCTGCACTCCCGCCTGCTGGAGCGTTGCGCGAAGCTGTCCGACGAGCTCGGCGGCGGCTCGATGACCGGCCTGCCGTTCATCGAGACCAAGGCCAACGACGTCTCGGCGTACATCCCGACCAACGTCATCTCCATCACGGACGGCCAGATCTTCCTGCAGTCCGACCTGTTCAACGCGGACCAGCGCCCCGCCGTCGACGTCGGCATCTCGGTGTCCCGCGTCGGTGGTGCCGCGCAGGTCAAGGCGATGAAGCAGGTCTCCGGCACGCTGAAGCTCGACCTCGCGCAGTACCGGTCGCTCGAGGCGTTCGCGATGTTCGCGTCCGACCTCGACGCCGCGTCCCGCGCGCAGCTGACCCGTGGCGCCCGCCTGATGGAGCTGCTGAAGCAGCCCCAGTACTCGCCGTTCCCGGTCGAGGAGCAGGTCGCGTCCATCTGGGCCGGCACCAAGGGCAAGCTGGACGACGTGCCGGTGGAGGACGTCCGCCGGTTCGAGTCCGAGCTGCTGGACCACCTGCGCCGCAACACGGACGTGCTCAGCACGATCGCGTCGACGGGCAAGCTCGGCGACGACCTGGAGGCCAAGCTGGCGTCCGCCGTCGACGACTTCCGTCGCGGGTTCCTCAAGGCCGACGGCACCGCGCTCGTCGGCGGCGAGCAGCCCGAGTCCGAGACGCCGGTCGAGCAGGAGCAGATCGTCCGGCAGAAGAAGGCCTGACGCGTGGCCGGACAGCAGCGCGTCTACCGTCAGCGGATCAGGTCGACCCAGTCGCTGAAGAAGATGTTCCGCGCCCAGGAGCTGATCGCGGCGTCCCGCATCGGGCGCGCCCGCGACCGGATGGCCGCGGCGTCCCCGTACGCCCGTGCCATCACGCGGGCGGTGTCCGCCGTCGCCACGCACTCGGACGTCACGCACCCGCTCCTCGCGGAGCGGGAGGACACCCGCCGCGTGGCCGTGCTGCTGATCGCCTCGGACCGCGGCATGGCGGGCGCCTACTCGGCGTCCGTCATCCGCGAGACCGAGCGGCTGATCGAGCGGCTCGAGGGGGAGGGCAAGGAGGTCGCGCTGTACATCAGCGGCCGCCGCGCCGAGTCCTACTACCGGTTCCGCGGGCGCGAGCTCGCGGCGGTGTGGACCGGCCAGTCCGACGCCCCGACGTCCGAGCTGGCGGAGGAGATCGCGAGCACGCTGCTCGACGCCTTCGACGCCGCGCCCGCCGACGGCGGCGTGGGGGAGCTGCACATCGTGTCGACGCAGTTCGTCAACATGGTGAGCCAGCGCCCGCAGGTCATCCGGATGCTCCCGCTCGAGGTCGTCGAGGGCGTCGCGCCCGCAGGCGAGAACGAGGCGCTCCCGCTGTACGACTTCGAGCCCGACGCGGCCGAGGTGCTCGACGCGCTGCTCCCGCGGTACGTGCGCACCCGGATCTTCGCCTGCCTGCTGCAGGCGGCGGCGTCCGAGCTCGCGGCCCGGCAGCGCGCGATGCACACCGCCACGGAGAACGCCGAGGACCTCATCCGCACCTACACGCGGCTGGCGAACCAGGCCCGCCAGGCCGAGATCACCCAGGAGATCAGCGAGATCGTGTCGGGCGCCGACGCGCTCGCCTCCTGAACCGCCAGACGCACGACCCGAACCAGCCCGCCGGACACCGGCGGACGACCGAAGGCAGGCAGACATGACCGCGACCACCGTCGACGCGAAGGACACCACGGCCACGCCCGGCGTGGGCCGCGTCGCCCGTGTGATCGGGCCCGTCGTGGACATCGAGTTCCCCGCGGACCAGATCCCCGACATCTACAACGCCCTGACCGTCCACATCGACCTGTCGTCGCAGGGCGAGGGCGAGCAGTCCGGCGGGTTCGAGATGACCCTCGAGGTCGCGCAGCACCTCGGCGACTCGCTGGTGCGGGCCATCGCGCTCAAGCCGACCGACGGCCTCGTGCGCGGCGCCCAGGTCACCGACACCGGCGCGCCGATCTCGGTGCCCGTCGGCGACGTCACCAAGGGCCACGTGTTCAACGTGACCGGGGACGTGCTGAACCTCGGTGAGGGCGAGAAGCTCGAGATCACCGAGCGCTGGCCGATCCACCGCAAGGCCCCCGCCTTCGACCAGCTCGAGTCGAAGACCCAGATGTTCGAGACCGGCATCAAGGTCATCGACCTGCTCACCCCCTACGTCCAGGGCGGCAAGATCGGCCTGTTCGGCGGCGCGGGCGTCGGCAAGACCGTCCTCATCCAGGAGATGATCCAGCGCGTCGCGCAGGACCACGGCGGTGTGTCGGTGTTCGCCGGCGTCGGCGAGCGCACCCGTGAGGGCAACGACCTCATCGTCGAGATGGAGGAGGCGGGCGTCTTCGACAAGACCGCCCTCGTCTTCGGCCAGATGGACGAGCCGCCGGGCACGCGTCTGCGCGTCGCCCTGTCGGCCCTGACGATGGCGGAGTACTTCCGCGACGTCGCCAAGCAGGACGTGCTGCTGTTCATCGACAACATCTTCCGGTTCACGCAGGCCGGCTCCGAGGTCTCCACGCTGCTCGGGCGCATGCCGTCCGCGGTGGGCTACCAGCCGAACCTCGCGGACGAGATGGGCCTCCTCCAGGAGCGCATCACCTCGACCCGTGGCCACTCGATCACCTCGCTGCAGGCGATCTACGTGCCGGCGGACGACTACACCGACCCGGCCCCGGCCACGACGTTCGCGCACCTCGACGCGACGACGGAGCTCTCCCGCGAGATCGCGTCCCGCGGTCTGTACCCCGCGGTGGACCCGCTGGCGTCGACGTCCCGCATCCTCGACCCGCGCTACGTGGGCCAGGAGCACTACGACGTCGCCACCCGCGTGAAGTCGATCCTGCAGCGCAACAAGGAGCTCCAGGACATCATCGCGATCCTCGGTGTCGACGAGCTGTCGGAGGAGGACAAGACGGTCGTGGCGCGGGCGCGCCGCATCCAGCAGTTCCTCTCGCAGAACACCTACATGGCGGAGAAGTTCACCGGCGTCGTGGGCTCCACGGTCCCGGTGTCCGAGACCGTCGAGGCGTTCGCGAAGATCGCCGACGGCGAGTTCGACCACATCGCGGAGCAGGCCTTCTTCAACATCGGTGGCCTCGAGGACCTCGAGCGCAACTGGGCCCGCATCCAGAAGGAGTACGGCGTCTGACCTGACGCCGTCGCTCCACCCGCCCCTTGATCCACCCCCTTCCAGGAGGTTCTCGTCCCATGGCCCAGCTCGAGGTCGACCTCGTCGACACCGACGGCACCATCTGGTCCGGTGAGGCGCGTCAGGTGAGCGCCCCTGCATCGGACGGCGAGATCGGCATCCTGGCCGGGCACACCCCGGTCCTCTCCGTGCTGCGGCGCGGAGAGGTCCGGGTGATCGAGGCCGGCGGTTCCGTGCACCGGTGGTCCGTCGAGGGGGGCTTCCTCTCCGTCGACGGCGACCAGGTGACCGTCGTCGTCGACGCGGCCGAGGCGGTGGCCTCCGGCACGTCCGGCCGCTGACGCCGGCGTAGGCGGCCATGACCGGGCACCAGATCGCGTTCCTCGCGCTGCTGCTCGTCGTGGCCGCGCTGGTGGTGCTGGGCCTCGGGCTGTCCCGGTGGAGCAGCCTCACCCGGCGGGTGGGGTCGTTCCGCTGCGCGCTGCGGGTCCGGGGCCGCCTCACGCGCGGCATCGCGCACTACGGCGCCCGCCACCTCTACTGGTGGCGGCTGCGCTCGCTCGCCCCGCGGCCCGAGCAGGTCTGGCCGCGCCGCGGCATGGAGGTCCTCGACCGCACCGCGCTCGACGCGTCGGTCGCCGGCGGCCCGTACCTGGTCCGCTGCCGGGTCCCCGGCGCGGGCGGCGACGAGGAGCTCGAGCTCGTCATGACGCCCGAGGCGTACGCCGGGCTGACGTCCTGGCTGGAGGCCGCCCCGCCGGTGGCGCACCACGTCATCTGACCCCGGAGGTCCCTGTTCGATGCGCCTGCTCGTCGCGCGCTGCTCGGCCCGGTACAGCGGCCGGCTCAACGCCCACCTGCCCCTGGCGACCCGGCTCGTCGTGGTCAAGGCCGACGGCTCGGTGCTGCTGCACTCCGACGGCGGCTCGTACAAGCCGCTGAACTGGATGAGCCCGCCGTGCACGCTGCGCACGGACGCCGCTGCCGGCGAGGCCCTCGAGCGCGGCGTGCAGCAGGTGTGGACCGTCCAGCACACCAAGAGCGACGACCGGCTCGTCATCGAGGTGCACGACGTGCTGCACGACTCCGACCACGACCTGGGCGTCGACCCGGGCCTGGTCAAGGACGGCGTCGAGGCGCACCTGCAGGAGCTCATGGCCGCGCAGATCGACGTGCTCGGCGCGGGCCACACGCTCGTGCGCCGCGAGTACCCGACCGCGATCGGGCCGGTCGACATCCTCGCCAAGGACGCCGCCGGCGCCACGGTGGCGATCGAGATCAAGCGCCGCGGCGACATCGACGGCGTCGAGCAGCTGACCCGGTACCTGGAGCTGCTGAACCGCGACCCGCTGCTCGCGCCCGTGCGGGGCGTGTTCGCGGCGCAGGAGATCAAACCGCAGGCGCGCGTGCTGGCGACCGACCGGGGCATCGCGTGCCTGGTGCTGGACTACGACGCCATGCGCGGCGTCGACGACGTCGACTCGCGCCTGTTCTGACCCGACGGCGCGCCGCCCGGGATACGGCGGGAGCGCCCCGCCCGGCACGGAGGTGCGCGTCCGGCACGCCGCTCCGCCCGGCGCCACCCACGGGGGCCCGCGGCTGCGCCATGATGGGCGCGTGACCGCCGCCACCCCCGCCCCCGCCGACGTCGTCGTCCTGCGCGGGGAGGTGGTGACCCCGACCGAGGTGGTGCCCGACGGCGCCGTCGTGCTCGCCGAGGGCCGGGTCGCGTGGCTCGGCCCCGTCGCGCAGCTGCCCGGCCGCTGGGCGGCGGACCGCCCGCCCGCGCCGGCGCCCGGGACGACGCTGCTGCCGGGGCTCGTCGACCTGCACGACCACGGCGGCGGCGGGTCGAGCTTCCCGGACGCGGCGACCCGGGACCAGGCGCTGGTCGCGGTGCGCGAGCACCTGCGGCACGGCACCACGAGCCTGGTCGCGTCCCTGGTGACGGCGCCGCGCGACGTGCTGCTCGCGCGCGCCGCCCTCCTGGCCGACCTCGTGGAGTCGGGCGACCTCGTCGGCATCCACGCCGAGGGGCCGTTCCTGTCCGCCGACCGGTGCGGCGCGCAGAACCCGGCCGACATGCTGCCGGGCGACCCGTCGCTGGTCGCGGACCTCGCGGCGGCCGCGCGCGGGCACCTCGTGACGATGACGGTCGCGCCCGAGGTGTCCGGCGTCGCCGCCGGGTCGGGCGCCGGGGGTGCGGGCGCCGGGGCCGACGTCCTCGCGGCGCTGGTGCGCGCCGGCGCGGTGCCCTCGATCGGGCACACCGACGCCGCCGCCGAGCAGGTGGACGCGGCCGTGCACCGGTCGCGCGCGCTGCTGACCGGCCGGCTCGGCGCGCCCGGGCGGTCGCCGCGGCCCACCGCCACGCACCTGTTCAACGGCATGCGCCCGCTGCACCACCGCGACCCCGGCCCGATCGCGGCGTGCCTGGCCGCGGCCGCGCGCGGGGACCTGGTGGTCGAGCTCGTCGCGGACGGCACCCACCTGGCCGACGGCACGGTGCGCGCCGTGTTCGACCTCGTCGGGCCCGGCTCGATCGCGCTGGTGACCGACGCGATGGCGGCGGCCGGCATGGCCGACGGCGACTACCGGCTCGGCCCGATGGCCGTCCGGGTGGGCGACGGGGTCGCGCGGATCGTGGCGGACGACGGCACCGCCGGCGCCATCGCCGGCGGGACGGCGCACCTGCTCGACGTGGTGCGCACCGTGGTGCGGTCCGGGATCGGTCTGGTCGCGGCGGTGCGCGCGGCGGCGACGACGCCCGCGGAGGTGCTCGGCCGCCCGGACCTCGGCGCGCTGACGGTCGGGCGGCGGGGCGACGTGGTCGTGACGGACGAGGACCTGGCTCCGGTGGCGGTCTACCGCGCGGGACGGCTGGTCACGGGGTAGGCGGGATGATCAGCCCGCTGACGTCCCCGCCGGCGCCGCCGCGCTGCCGCGGTCGGTGAACGTCGCGGACACGAGCCGGGTCTCGGCGAGGTCCTCGCCGGACAGCCGCGCGATCACCATCTCGACCGCGATACGGCCGATCCGCTCGCCCGGGACCTCGATGATCGACACCGGCACGGGCAGCGCGGCGGCCATCTCGGCCGGGCTGACCGCGACGACGGACAGGTCGTCCGGCACCCGCAGCCCCCGCTCGGCGGCGCGGGCCAGCAGCCCGCCCAGGGCCGCCTCGTTGTGCACGACGAGGCCGGTGGTCCCCGGGTGCGCGTCGAGCACCGCGTCCAGCGCGGCGGCGCCGCCCGAGAAGGTCGGCTCCGCGGGCACGACCGCGGCCTCGACGCCGGACGCCGTGGCCTGGTCGAGCACGCCCTGCCGCATGCGCACGGCGTAGTTGGCCCGGTGGTCGAGCCGGTCCTGGGACGCGCCGACCAGGACGAGCCGGCGGTGCCCGTGCCCGGCGAGCTCGCGGACGGCGAGCCGCCCGGCCCCGGCGAAGTCGAGGTCGACGCAGCTCAGCCCGGTCGTGTCGTCGGGGACGCCGATGAGGATGCTCGGCAGCGCGAGGGCGCGCAGCGCGGGCAGCCGGGCGTCGTCGGACTCGATGTCCATGACGATCAGCGCGTCCGCGGTCGAGCTGGCCGCGACGCGGTCGATGCCCTGCGCGTCGTCCTGGGTGAGAACCAGGACGTCGTGGTCGTGCTCGCGCGCGGTGGTCACGACGCCGCCCACGAACTGCATGATGATCTGGACGTTGATGCCCGGCCGGAACGGCACCATCAGCGCGATCACGTTGCTGCGGCTCGACGCCAGGGCGCGCGCGCCGGCGTGCGGGCGGTAGCCGAGGTCGGCGATGGCGCGCTGCACCCGGTCGCGGGTCGGCCCCGAGATCGTCCGCTTCCCGCTCAGCACGTAGCTGACGGTCGAGACGGACACCCCCGCCGCGCGGGCCACGTCGCCGATGGTCGCCATCCGCACAGGGTAGTGGGGGTGCGGCGCCCTCCCGCGCAGGCCCGGCGACCACCCGGCGCGGGGCGTCCGGTGCGCGCCCCGGCTCGCGCCGATGCGAAGCGCTTCGCTGTGTGCAAGCGGTTCGATGCATGACGTCTCGGCGCGCCGCCGACCCGGGGTGCGCGCCCGTCGCTCCCGCGTGCCCACGCGGCTTGACGAGCCGAGTCGATCCGGGACTAGTATCGAAGCGATTCGACGCGCGTCGTGATCATTTCGAGACGTGCGGGCCTGGACGGCCTCGCCTTCGCGGGCCTAGGGTGGCGATCGCGCGAAGCGCTTCGACACCTCATCGCCGAGGTGCCGCGACAGGGCCGTCGAGGGAGAGGGCTGCAGGACGATGGTGACGATGCAGGACGTGGCACGTCGGGCCGGCGTCGCGCTGTCCACCGTGTCGGCCACGCTCACCGGCGCCCGCCCGGTCTCCGTCGCGACCCGCACCCGGGTCGAGGCCGCGATGGACCAGCTCGGCTACCGGCCGAACGCCCTCGCGAGGGGCCTCGCCAGCCGGCGCAGCCGCGTGCTCGCGCTGACGTACCCCGTCGGCGACTCCGGCCTGAGCCGCACGTCCGCGGAGTTCGTGATCAGCGCGGCGGCCGTCGCGCAGGAGCGCGGGTACCAGCTGGTGCTCTGGCCGTTCGGGGTGGACGACGCGGACGGCGTGCTCGACGTCGCCCGGCAGGGCCTCGCCGACGGCGTGCTCGTCATGGAGGTGCACGCCGGCGACGCGCGGGTGGCGGCGCTGCGCGGCGCGGGCGTTCCGGTCGCGCTGATCGGCCGGACCGCCGACGAGGCGGACCCGGACCTGCCGACGGTCGACGTCGACTTCGCCGCGACGGTCGCCGACGCGGTCGCGCACCTCGCCCGGCTCGGCCACCGGCGGCTCGCGTTCGTCAACCACGCCGAGCGCCGGCTGGCCGAGGGCCACGGCCCGACGCTCCGCGCGTCGGCGGCCTGGACCGCGGAGCTGCTCGCCCGGGGCCTGGACCCGGTGCAGGTGTACGCGGAGGAGTCGGTCGCGGGCGGCCGCGCCGCGCTGGCCGCCCTGCTCGACGGCCCCGACCCCGCGCCGACCGCCGTCGTGACGATGAACGAGGAGGCGACGTTCGGCGTCGTCGCCGAGCTCGCCGCCCGCGGCGTGGCGGTCCCGGCGGCGCTGTCCGTGCTCGCGGTGGTGTCGTCCCCGGCGGTCGCCGGGCAGACGGTGCCGCCGCTGACCACGCTGCACGCGCCCGGCGCGCAGCTCGGGCGGGCCGGCGTCGACGCCCTGCTGGCCCTGCTCGGCACCGGCACCGTGCCCGCGCCGGTCCTCGAGCCCTGCCGGCTCGTCGACCTCGGCAGCACCGGCCCGGTCCCGACCCCCGCGGGCGCCGGCGCGCTCGCCGGGTCGGGCACCCCCTAGACAGCTCGACCCCGGGCACCGGCGACCGCCGGGGCCCGACGACCACAGCAGGACTCGACGAGGAGGACGTGTGATGGCAGCTCAGCGGAAGCGGTACGTGGCCGGCGCCCTGGCGCTCGCCCTGCCGCTCGCCCTGGCGGCGTGCGGCGGCGACAGCAGCGGCGGGGGTGGCGGCGGCGATGCCGACACGCTGACCGTGTGGCACTACGAGAACGAGGACTCGGCGATGGGCCAGGCGTGGGCCCGGGCCATCGAGATCTTCGAGGAGGAGAACCCCGACGTCACGGTGAACGTCGAGAACCAGACGTTCGAGCAGATCCAGAAGAACGCCAAGATCTTCCTCACCGGCGACGACGTGCCGGACGTCATGGAGTACAACAAGGGCAACGCGACCGCGGGCCAGCTCGCCGCGCAGGGCCTGCTCACCCCGCTGACCGAGGAGGCCGAGGCGCGCGGCTGGGCCGAGACCCTGCCCGACTCGATCCAGACCACGGCGACGTACGACGAGCAGGGCCTCATGGGCTCCGGCGACTGGTACGGGGTGCCGAACTACGGCGAGTTCGTCGGCGTCTACTACAACCAGGACATGCTCGACGCCCAGGGCCTCGCGCAGCCGACCACGTTCGACGAGTTCGAGGACGCGCTCGCCACGTTCAAGGCCGCGGGTGTCACGCCGTTGGCCGAGGCGGGATCCGAGTACCCGCTGGGTCAGCTCTGGTACGAGCTCGTGCTGCACTACGCCGACCGCGACCTGGTCGACGCGTACCAGCTGTTCACCGAGGACGTGGACTTCACCGACGAGGCGTTCGTGCAGGCCACCGAGAAGCTCGACGAGTGGATCAAGGCGGGCTACATCGCGTCCGACTCCGCGGCGCTGACCGCCGAGGACATGGGCGTGTCGTTCATCAACGGCACCTACCCGATCATGGTCTCCGGCTCCTGGTGGTTCGGGCGGCTCGTCGAGGAGATCCCGTTCACCTGGACCCAGGCGCTGTTCCCGGACAACACCATGCACCCGGGCTCGTCCGGCAACCTCTGGGTCGTCCCGGAGAACGCCGCGAACAAGGAGCTCGCGTACGAGTTCATCGACATCACCCTGCGGCCCGAGGTGCAGGAGATCCTCGGCCAGAAGGGCGGCCTCCCGGTCGCCGGCGACTCCTCGACCATCACGGACGAGAAGACGAAGGAGATGACGGAGAACTTCGAGTCCGTCCTCGAGGAGGACGGCCTGGCGTTCTACCCCGACTGGCCGGTGCCCGGCTACTACGACGTGATCGTCAGCGAGCTGCAGTCGCTGGTCAACCAGTCGAAGACGCCGACCGAGGTGCTGGACGGCCTGTCCACCGCCTACGAGGACGGCAAGACGGACCTGCTCGAGGGCTGAGCCGCCGTACCCCCGCCCGGGCCGGCGCACGCGAGCGCCGGCCCGGGCGCCCCACCTCTCGAGGAGCCGCATGACCACCGTCGACCGCGCCGCGCCGCCGGCGAGCCGGCCCACCCGGCCCGCCCGCCGCCGCAGCCGCCGCTCGCGCGAGTGGGTCGGGTACCTGCCCTACCTGCTGCCCGGCCTCATCGCCTTCACCGTCGTCATCCTGATCCCGTTCGGGATGAACATCTGGTACAGCCTGCACAAGTGGAAGGGCGGCGCCGCGCCGCTGCGCTGGTACGGGCTCGGCAACTACACCGACCTGCTCGCGGACGAGCAGTTCTGGACGTCGTTCCGGAACTCGATCGCGATGATCCTCGCGATGGTGGTGGTGCCGACGCTGATCGGCCTGCTGCTCGCGACCACCCTGTTCGACGTCCTGGGCAAGCGGTTCGGCCCGCGCGTGGCCTCCGTGCTCCGGGCGACCTACTACCTGCCGCAGATCCTGCCCGTCGCCGTCGCCGGCGTGCTGTGGAACTGGATCCTCAACTCCCAGACCGGCGCGGTGAACGTGATCCTGCGCGAGCTGGGCGTCGCGAACCCGCCGAACTGGCTGGGCTCGACCGACACCGCCCTGCCGACGGTCATGCTCGTGCTGATCTGGATCCAGATCGGCTACCCGGTCGTCATCTTCATGTCGGCGCTGCAGCGGGTCGACCCCGAGCTGTACGAGGCGGCCGAGCTCGACGGCGCCGGCTGGTGGCACCGGTTCCGGGCCATCACGATCCCGCAGATCAAGCCGGAGACGTTCGTCATCACGCTGACCTGCACCGTGGCCGCGCTCAAGGTGTTCGGCCCGATCTACGTGCTGACCCGCGGCGGACCCGAGTCGTCGACCCTCGTGCCGTCCTACTACTCGTACCTCAACTTCTTCGACAAGTCGAAGGTCGGCTACGGGGCCGCGATCGCGAACGTCCTGACGGTCCTCATCATCCTCGTGGCCGTCGTCATCATGGTGCTGCAGGCCCGCAGCGCCCGCCGTGAGGAGGAGGGTCGCTGATGGCCGCCCCGATCGAGACGCTGCCGACGCCGGTCGCCGGCCGGCCGCCGCGCCCGCCGCGCGTCCGGGCCACCGAGGTGGACCGCCGGCACCGCCGCGGCACCGCGCGCTGGTTCGTGCTCGCCGGCGCGGTGCTGGTCGCCGTCGTCATGCTTGTGCCGTTCCTCATCATGGTGCTCAACGCGTTCAAGGCGCCGGCGGACTACTCGCAGAACGGCCCGCTGTCCTGGCCGGCGGAGTTCTACACCGAGGGCCTGCGGAACTTCTGGACCCGCGTGAACTTCCCGGAGAAGCTGGTCAACTCGATCTGGATCTCCGGTGCCGTGGCCGTGTTCGGCGTGACGCTGTCGCTGTTCAGCGCGTACGCGCTCGGCGTCGGCCGCGTGAAGGGCCGGATGTCGATCGTCACCCTGTTCCTGCTGGCCAACATGCTCCCGCAGGAGGTGCTGGTCTACCCGCTGTTCCAGATGGCGCAGCAGGTCGGGCTGAGCAACAACCAGTGGTCGGTCATCATCATCTTCACGGTGATCCAGGCCGCGTTCGGCACCTACCTGCTGTCGTCGGTGCTGGGCACGTTCCCGAAGGCGCTGCTCGAGGCGGCGTCCCTCGACGGCGCGGGCCGGTGGCGGACGCTGTGGGGCGTCGTGTTCCCGGTGGTCCGGCCGACGCTGAGCGTCCTGCTGATCTTCTTCTTCATCTGGACGTGGAACGAGTTCTTCATCCCGCTGGTCATGCTCACGACCAACGCCACCCAGACGATCCCGGTGGCCCTCGCCTCCCTGCAGGGCGACCGCCTGATGGACGCGCCGACGACCAACGCGGGCGCCCTCGTCTCGATGATCCCGGCGATCGTCTTCTTCCTCATCTTCCAGCGCACGCTGACCCGCGGGATCACCGCGGGCGCGGTCAAGTAAGGGCACCTCATGAAGTTCACCGACGGCTACTGGCAGACCCTCCCCGGCGTGACGGTGCAGCGCCCGCGCGCGGTCGACGAGGTCGTGCTGGGCGAGCGGACGCTGACCGCGTACGCCGGCACCGGCCGCCTCGCCACGCGCGGCGACACCCTCAACCACCCGCTCATCACGATCACCCTCGACTCGCCCGCCGAGGGGGTGCTCGGCGTGACGATCGAGCACCACCAGGGCGGCGTCGACCCCGGGCCGGCGTTCGCGCTCGCGGACGCCGCGCCGCACGTGGTGGTCGCCGGGCCCACCGACGACGACCCGCGCGCCTCGCTCACCACCGGCAACCTCACCGCCCGGGTGTCGACGACGGGGGAGTGGGCGCTCGACGTCGAGGTCGACGGGCGGGTCGTCACCGGCGCCACCTCGCGCGGCGTCGGCGTGATCACGGACGCCGAGGGCCGGCCGTTCGTCCGCGAGCAGCTCGGCCTCGGCGTGGGCGACCACGTCTACGGGCTCGGCGAGCGGTTCACCCCGTTCGTGAAGAACGGCCAGACCGTCGACATCTGGAACGCGGACGGCGGCACGTCCTCGGAGCAGTCGTACAAGAACGTGCCGTTCTACCTGACCGACGCGGGCTACGGCGTGTTCGTCGACCACCCCGGGCACGTCTCGTTCGAGATCGGCTCGGAGGTCGTGTCCCGGACGCAGTTCAGCGTCGCGGGGCAGCGCCTGCGGTACTACGTGATCGCCGGGCCCGACCCCAAGGACGTGCTGCGCCGGTACACCGCGCTGACCGGCCGCCCGGCCGCGGTGCCGGACTGGTCGTACGGCCTGTGGCTGTCGACCTCGTTCACCACGGACTACGACGAGGCCACCGTCCTGTCGTTCATCGACGGCATGGCCGAGCGCGGGCTGCCGCTGTCGGTGTTCCACTTCGACTGCTTCTGGATGCGCAAGTTCCACTGGTGCGACTTCGTCTGGGACCCGGCGACGTTCCCGGACCCGGAGGGCCTGCTCGCGCGGCTGCACGAGCGCGACCTGCAGGTGTGCGTGTGGATCAACCCGTACATCGCGCAGCGCTCGCACCTGTTCGCCGAGGGCGCCGAGCTCGGGTACCTCGTGAAGCGCGCCGACGGCTCGGTGTGGCAGTGGGACATGTGGCAGGCCGGCATGGGCCTCGTCGACTTCACCAACCCCAAGGCCACCGCGTGGTTCAAGGGCAAGCTCCGGGCCCTGCTCGACATGGGCGTCGACTGCTTCAAGACCGACTTCGGCGAGCGGATCCCGACGGACGTCGTCTGGCACGACGGCTCGGACCCCGAGCGGATGCACAACTACTACACGCACCTCTACAACAAGGCGGTCTTCGAGCTGCTCGAGGAGGTCAGGGGCGAGGGCGAGGCCGTGCTGTTCGCGCGGTCGGCCACCGCCGGCGGCCAGCAGTTCCCCGTGCACTGGGGCGGCGACTGCGAGTCGACCTTCGTGTCCATGGCGGAGTCGCTGCGCGGCGGGCTGTCGCTCGCGTCCTCCGGGTTCGGCTACTGGTCGCACGACATCGGCGGGTTCGAGGGCACGCCCGACCCGGCGGTGTTCAAGCGCTGGCTCGCGTTCGGCCTGCTGTCCTCGCACTCCCGGCTGCACGGCTCGTCGTCGTACCGGGTGCCGTGGGCGTTCGACGACGAGTCGGTCAAGGTCACGCAGCGGTTCACCGAGCTCAAGCTCTCGCTCATGCCGTACCTGTCCGCGGTGGGCCGCGAGGCGCACACCGACGGGCTGCCGGTGATGCGGCCGCTGTTCCTCGAGTTCCCCGGCGACCCGGGCGCGGCGACCGTCGACACCCAGTACGCGCTCGGCCCGTCGCTGCTGGTCGCGCCCGTGTTCACCGCGGACGGCGACGTCGACGTGTACGTGCCCGAGGGGGAGTGGACGTCGCTGCTCGACGGCTCGACCGTGCACGGGCCGCGGTGGCACCGGCAGCGGCACGGGTTCGACTCCCTGCCCGTGCTCGTCCGCCCCGGCACGCTGCTGCCCGTCGGCGCGCGCACCGACCGCCCGGACTACGACCACGCCGACGGCGTCACGCTGCGGGTGTTCGGGCTGGCGGACGGCGCCGAGGCGCGGACCACGGTCCGCGGCGAGGCGGGCGACGTGGAGTTCGTCGCGCGCCGGTCGGGCGCGACGGTGACCGTCGAGGCGACGGGCGCCGTCCCGGCGACGTGGTCCGTGGCGTCGGCCCTGGGCACCGCGACCGCGGCGCAGGGCGCCCGCGCGGAGCTGACGCTGCCCGCCTGACCCGCCCGCGCTCGGGCGCCGCCGCGCCCCGCCGCGCCCGCCGCGCCCGCCGCGCCCCGCCGCACTCGCCGAGACCCACTGATCCGACCGAGACCCCCGCCCGCGACGGGTGGGCTCGGCGGAATCAGTGGGTCTCGGCGACCGAGAAGCGGCACGCGCGCCCGACGAGGGGTGCGGGAGCGCTCCCACCTTCGTGTATCGTAACGATTCGACAGCGCCGTCCCGCGGCTCGACCTGAACCGAGGAACCCCTATGACCACCACCCGCCCCTCCGGGCGCACGTTCCCCGCCGACTTCCTCTGGGGGTCCGCGACCGCCGCCTACCAGATCGAGGGCGCCGCCACCGAGGGCGGCCGCGCGCCGTCCATCTGGGACACGTTCTCCGAGCGGCCCGGCGCCGTGCTCAACGGCGACACCGGCGCCGTCGCGGCCGACCACTACCACCGCGTCCCCGAGGACGTCGCGCTCATGCAGCGGCTCGGCCTGCAGGCGTACCGGCTGTCGGTCGCCTGGCCGCGCGTCCAGCCGACCGGCTCGGGCGAGTGGAACGACGAGGGCCTGGCCTTCTACGCCGACCTCGTCGACCGCCTGATCGCGGCCGGCATCAAGCCGGTCGTCACGCTCTACCACTGGGACCTGCCGCAGGCCCTGGAGGACGAGGGCGGCTGGACGAACCGTGACACCGCGTACCGGTTCGCCGACTACGCCCGCAAGCTCGCCGAGGTGCTGGGCGACAAGGTCACCGTGTGGACCACGCTCAACGAGCCGTGGTGCTCCGCGTACCTCGGCTACGCGTCCGGCGTGCACGCCCCGGGCCGCACCGAGCAGGGCGCCGCGCTCGCGGCGGTGCACCACCTCAACCTCGCGCACGGCCTGGCCGCCCGCGCCATCCGCGAGGTGCTCGGCGACGCCGCGCAGGTCTCGATCACGCTCAACCTGCACGTGACCCGCGCCGCGTCCGACGCGCCGGAGGACGTCGAGGCCAAGCGCCAGGTCGACACCGTGGCGAACGAGGTGTTCCTGCAGCCGCTGCTCGAGGGCCGGTACCCGGAGAACGTGGTCGCGCAGACGGCCGCCGTGTCCGACTGGTCGTTCGTCCAGGACGGCGACCTCGCGCTCATCCAGCAGCCGATCGACCTGCTGGGCATCAACTACTACTCGACGGGCCGCGTGCAGCGGCTGCACGGCGAGCCGGTCGTCGGCGACGGCAGCCCGGGCGTCGACGGCCACAAGTCGTCCGCGGTCAGCCCGTGGGTCGGCTGCGACGACGTCGAGTGGCTGCCGCAGCCCGGCCCGCACACCGCGATGGGCTGGAACATCGAGCCGCAGGGCCTGGTCGACCTGCTCCTCGAGGTGCACGAGCGCTACCCGGGCCTGCCGCTGGCCGTCACCGAGAACGGCGCCGCGTTCGCCGACGAGGTGTCCGCCGACGGCCGCGTGCACGACCTCGACCGCGTGGAGTACCTGCACGACCACATCGACGCCGTGGGCGCCGCGATGGACGCCGGCGCGGACGTGCGCGGGTACTTCGTCTGGTCGCTGATGGACAACTTCGAGTGGGCCTACGGCTACGACCGCCGGTTCGGCATCGTGCGCGTCGACTACGACACGCTGGAGCGGACGCTCAAGGACTCGGCGCTCTGGTACCGCGACCTGGTGGCGACCCGCACGATCGCGCCGGCGGAGACCGCGGCCGGGCTGTCCTGACGCCGGCGTCCCGGGCCTCCGAACCCGGGGCCGCACGCACGCCCGAGGGCGGCCGCCGCACGGTGGCCGCCCTCCGGCGCGCCGGGGGATGATCGGGGCGTGCCGTCCTCCCGCCGCTCCGGCAAGCGCCCCTACGCCGCCGAGCACGTCCCGCTCGACCTCGACCGGGTGCGCGGCGGCCGCACGTCGGAGGAGGCCGCCGACGGGGCGTGGACCGTGCAGCGCGTCGGCGGCTCGGACCGCACGTTCCGCTGCCCGGGCTGCGACCAGGAGATCGCGCCGGGCACGCCGCACGTCGTCGCGTGGCGGTCGGACGGGCTGTTCGGGGCCGACTCCGCGCTCGCCGACCGGCGGCACTGGCACTCCGCGTGCTGGGCCGCGCGGCACCGGAGGGGGCCGACGCGGCGCTGACCGCCGGACTACGCTCGACCGTGATGACGACCGCAGCCGCTCCCACGCCCATCCGCTCGCTCACCGTCCTGCCCGCGCACCGCGAGGAGGTCGAGCTGCACACCGCCGACGGCCTCACGCTGGTCGGCGAGCTGGCCCTCCCGGTCGACCCGGACGGCACCCCGCGGACCCCCGCGGCGACGCTGGTGACTCTGCACCCGCTGCCGACCCACGGCGGCTACATGGACTCGCACGTGCTGCGGAAGGCCGCCTGGCGGCTGCCGGCGCTCGCCGACGTGGCCGTCCTGCGGTTCAACACCCGGGGCACGTCGAGCCCGCGCGGCACCAGCGAGGGCGCGTTCGACGGCGGGGTCGGCGAGAAGTTCGACGTGCACGCCGCGATCGAGCTCGCCGAGTTCCGCGACCTGCCGCACCCGTGGCTGGTCGGCTGGTCGTTCGGCACCGAGCTCGCGCTCATGCACGGCCTCGACCCCGCGGTCGAGGGGGCCGTCCTGCTGTCGCCGCCGCTGCACCGCGCCACCGACGCCGACCTCGACGCCTGGGACGCCGACGGCAAGCCGCTCGTGGTTCTGGTCCCCGAGCACGACGACTACCTGCGCCCCGCCGAGGCCCGCCAGCGGTTCGGCCGCGTCCGCCAGGCCGAGGTCGTCGCGGTCGACGGTGCCAAGCACCTGTGGGTGGGGGAGCCGTACGTGCGCCGGGTGCTCGACGAGATCGTCGCTCGCGTGCGCCCGGACCTGCCGCTGCCGCTCCCGACGACCTGGGACGGCCCGAGCGAGCAGGCCGAGTCGCCCGCCGTGCCGCAGTCGCCCGACGGCGAGGCCTTCGCCGGCTCCGACCAGGAGGACGCATGACCGCCACCGTCACGCTGCACGCCCTGCGTCCGGGGACCGGGGTGCCGCTCGTGCTGCTGCACGCCTTCCCCCTCGACTCCCGGATGTGGGCCGACGTCGCGCCGCTGCTCGACGGCCCGGTGCTCGCGGTCGACCTGCCCGGGATGGGGGCGGCGCAGGGCGTCGCGCTGCCGGAGCCGTCGCTCGAGGCGGCGGCCGACGCGGTGGCCGCGGTGCTCGCCGAGGCGGGGCACGGCCGCGCCGTCGTCGCCGGCCTGTCCATGGGCGGCTACGTGGCGCTGGCGCTGACCGAGCGGCACCCCGGGCTGGTCGCCGGGCTCGGTCTGCTCGACACCAAGGCGACCGCCGACGCGGACGAGGCGCGCGCCAACCGGCTGCGGGTCGCCGACGCGGTCGAGTCCGGAGGGACGGTGGACGAGGTGCTGCCCATGGCGACCGCGCTGCTCGGCGCCGCGGCCCGAGGGCGTCCCGAGCTCGTCGCCCGGCTCGAGGCGCTCATCGGCGCGCAGCCGCCGGCCGGTGTGGCGTGGTCCCAGCGCGCGATGGCGGCGCGCCCGGACCGCTCGGCGGTGCTCGCCGGGTACCGGGGGCCGGCGCTGGTGCTCGTCGGCGAGGAGGACCAGCCGACGCCGGTCGCCGGCGCCCGCGAGATGGCGGACGCCCTGGGCGTCGAGGCCGTCGTCGTGCCGGGCGCGGGGCACCTGACGGCGGTGGAGACCCCGTCCGCGGTGGCGGAGGCGCTGGGCGCGCTGGCCGGGCGGGCTCGGGGCTGACGTCCCCGGCTGGTCGCGCGGCGCGGCTCGTCGCGCGGGCCCGGCTGCTCGCGCGGGTCTCGCTGATCGATCGGGCGTTCGGGGAACGCCGGCTGGCGCGGCCGTGCGTCGGCGCGCCGGCCGTGCCTCAGGCGGTCGCGTCGCCCAGCGCGCGGGCGAGCGCGACCGGCAGGTCCAGCGACTCCCCGTCCTTGCCGCCGGCGCCGATGACGAGCGGCGGGTCCTGCGGCTCCGGCCGCACGCCGCGCAGCCGCGCGCCCAGGGACGGCGGCACCGTGAGCACGTAGAAGCCGCCGTCGGTGCCGACCGCGACGGTGCGGTCCCGGCGCAGGTACCAGCCCTCGAGCGGGGTGCGGTACCGGCCGCGGCCGCCGTACCCCTGCGCGTGCAGCGGCTCGGGCGCGACGCCGCGGGCGCGCGCGTCGGCGACGAACCGGGCGATCAGCTCGCGCGCGCGGGCCGACTCGGCCTGGCGCCGGGCGCGCAGCGCGGCCTCGTGGGCGTCCGCGGCCTCGCGGCGGCGGGAGCGCCAGTCGGCCGCGGGGGAGACGGGCGCGTGACCCGCACCCGGCGCGTGGCCCGCATCCGGCGCGTCGCCGGCGTCGTGCGCGTCCGGCGCGGAGGTGCCGGCAGCGGCTTCTTCGGGCGCCGGGGTGCCGGGCCCGGAGGTGCGGGGCGCGGCGCCGCCGTCCGGTGCAGCACCGTCGGGCACGCCGGCGGCGCCGGACCCGACCGGGTCCGGCGCCGCCTCGCGCTCGCTCACTTGTCGGCCGGTGCGGCCGCGGCCTCGTCCTCGGACGGCTGCGCACCGGCGGGTTCCTGGGCCGCCGCGGCGGCCTCCTTCGCCGCGGCCGGCCGCTCCGCGTCCTGGGCGGCCCTCGGGTCGGCCGGCGCCGGCACGCGTGTCGCGTCGGCGGCCGTCGTGCCGCCGACCTGCGCGTCGCCGACCTTCACGTCGCCGGTCGGGGCACCGTCCTTCGCGTCGCCGGTCGGGCCACCGTCCTTCGCGTCGACGGCCTTGCCGTCCTCGCCCGTGGCGGGCGCCGCCACGGCGGGCGTCGCCGCCGACACGGGCGCCGGGCGGCCCTTGCCGCGCGCCGGTCGCGCCGCCGGGCGGGCCGCCTGCTTGGCGTCGAACTGCGCCTGCGCCGCGTCGGCCTTCTCCAGCGTCGTCCGGTTCGGCACCGGGTCGTGGCCGAGCAGGTTCCGCAGCTCGTCCAGGTAGGACGTGATCGACTCGCGCTGGCGGTTGAGGTCCTCGACCTGGCGCTGCGCCGTGGTGCGCTCGCGCTCGGACTCGGCCATCGCCTCGGACAGCGTCTTCTCGGCGTGCTCGCGGGCCTCGGCGACGACGCGGTCGGCGTTCGCCCGGGCGTTCGACAGCAGCTCCTTGGAGTGGTTCTGCGAGTCGACGCGGATCTTCTCGGCCTGCTCCAGCGCCTTCGCCACCCGCTGCTCGGCGTCCGCGGCGTGCGCCTCGGCGTCGGAGACGAGCTTCTCGGTCTCGGCGCGCGCGGTGGCGTGCCGCTCGGCGTCGGCCCGCTCGGCCGCCTCGCGCTGCGCGGCGATCTGCAGCTCGGCGTCGGCGAGCGCCTGCCGCGCCTGCGCGGTGAGGGCGTCGGCCTCGGCGCGGGCCGCGGACCGGACCTCCTCGGCCGCGCGGGTCGCCTCGGTGAGCTGCCGCTCGACGTCCAGGCGGGTGGCCTCCCGCAGCTCGGCCACCTCGCGCTCGGTCCGCTCACGCAGCTCCGTGGTCTCGCGCTCGGTCCGCTCGCGCAGCTCCGTGGTCTCGCGCTCGGCGAGCGCGCGCAGCGTCGCGGCCTCGTGCTCGGTCCGCTCCCGCAGCTCGGTGGTCTCGCGCTCGGCGGCGGCCCGGAGCCCGCTCGCGTACTGCTCGGACTCCGCCCGGGTGGCGGCGAGCGCCTGCTCGGCCTCCTGCCGGGTCGCGGCGATCTCGTCGGCGACCGCGGCGCGCAGCTCGCCGGTCTCCCGGTCGGCGGTCGCGCGCACGAAGCCGGAGTACTGCTCGGCCTCGGCGCGCAGCGCGGTCGTCTCCGCGGTCGCGCGCTGCTGCAGCTCGGCGGCGGCCCGCTCGGCGGCGGCCCGGACCGAGTCGGCGTGCGCGGCGGCGTCGGCGCGCAGCGCGCGAGCCTCCTCGTTCGCCGCCTGCCGCGCCTCGGCGATCTCGGTCGCGGCGACCGACCGCTGCATGGCGGCCCAGCGCTCCGCCTCGGTGCGCAGCTCGGCGAGCTCGGCGGTCACGCGCTGGCGCAGCGCGGTCGTCTCCGCGTCGGCCGCCTGGCGCAGGTCCTGGTCGTAGCGCTCGGCGTCCGCGCGCATCGCCGTGGTCTCCGTCTCGGTGCGCGTGCGCAGCTCCTCGGCGGCCTGCTCGGTGCTGATCCGCAGCTCGGTCGTCTCGCGCTCGACCGTCGCGCGGAGCGTGCCGAGCTCGCGCTCGAGCGTCGCACGGCGCTCGCTCTCCTCCGTCTGGATCGCGGTCTGGATCCGGGCGGCCTCGCGCTCCGCCGACCCGACCAGCTCCTCCGCGCGCCGCTGCGCGCCGGTGAGCGTGCTCTCCGCCTCGGTGTGCGCGGTCGACCGCTCCTCCGTCGCCTCGCGGCGCGCGGTCGCCAGCATCTCGGCCACCTCGTTCTCCGCGCGGGCGCGGAGCTGGCCGGCGGCGAGCCGCGCCCGGGCGAGGGCGTCGGACGCCTGGGCGTTCGCCTGCTGCACGACGTCCGACGACTGCTCCTCGGCGGAGCGCAGCAGCATCTCGATCCGCGAGCCGAGACCCGAGTACGTGGGGCGCTCGGCCTCGCGCAGCTGGCGGTGCGCCTCGGACAGCTCGCCCGAGATCTGCAGCACCCGCTCGTCCATCGACGCGACCTGGTTGCGGGCGTCCTGCAGCGCGCGCTCGAGCTCCGACATCCGGGTGTCGACGGGTCCGCGGTCGTAGCCACGGAAGTTGACCACGGGGAAGGGCGTACGGTCGTCTGCCACGAAGTTCCTCCTGCGAGCGCGCGCGAGCGCTTGTGGGGACGGCCTCCGGGCGGGAGGCTCGGGGCGTCGGTCGGCCCGCGTCCGCCGTCCAGGGTATCGGCAGGCCCGCGCCGCGGGACACCGTCGCCCGGCCCCCTCAGCCGCCCGATTTGCCCGGACCCCGAGGTGGTCCGCCTATCCTGGGCTGTCACGTTCGAGAGGAAGATGCGTGCTCCAACGACTGATCGCCGCCGTCCTCGGGGTGCTCGGGGTCGCGGCCATCGGGCTCGGCGTCGCCTCCGCCACCGTCTGGCGCGCGGACGACCCGCTGGTCGCCACGGCCGAGCCCGGGGACGGCACGAGGACCCTCGTGACCGACCCCGGCGTGCTCGAGCTCGCGGGCGACCCCGTGACCGTCACCGTCCGCGCCGAGGGCTCGCCCGTCGTGCTCGCGGTGGGCCGCGACACCGACGTGACGGCCTGGGTCGGCAGCGACCCGTACGCACGGGTGACCGGGCTGTCGGACTGGCACACGCTCGCCACCACGGCCGGGGCGGACCCGGCGGCGACGCCCGCCCCGTCGGCCTCGGCGACGGAGGAGGGGGCCGCGGCGTCGCCGTCCCCGTCCGCGAGCGGCGAGGCCACCGAGGACGCCGCCACGGCCGCCGACCCGACCGGCAACGACATGTGGGTCGTCGAGGTCACCGGCGAGGACACCGCCACGCTCGAGTGGCCGGCCCAGGAGGGTCGCTGGTCCCTGCTCGCCGTGAGCCTCGGCGACACCGCGCCCGTGCTCGACCTGTCCTGGCCGCAGACCGTGACGACCCCGTGGCTGTGGCCGGGCGTCGCGCTGGGCGTGCTGCTCCTGGCGGTCGCCGCGGTGCTGCTCGTCCGCATCATCCGCGAGCGGCGCGAGGGCCCCGACGCCGGCTGGACCGACGTCAGCACCGGCACGCTCGCGACCGTGCCGCTGCCCGCGAGCGCCGGGTCGCCCGGCGCCGGGATGCCGGCCGGGGCGGTCCCCGTGGGCACGGTCACGCCCGGCGCCCCGCTCACCCGCCGGCAGCTCCGCGAGGCCGAGGCCGCCGCGGCGGCCGCGCGCCGGCGGGGCGGGCGGACGCCGACGGGGTCCGTCCCCGTGGTCACGGGCGCGACCCCGGTCGTGACCGGCGCGACCCCCGTCGTCACCGGGGCGACGCCCGCGGCCGGCGACGCGGCCCCGGGCGGCGACGGCCCGCAGCAGGCGACGCCGCGTGCCGCCGGTCAGCCGGCGCCCGCGCAGCCGACCGCGCCGAGCCGTCCGGGCGCGCCCGGGCAGCCCGCCGCGGCCGCGCAGCCGACCGCGCCCGGGCAGCGGTCGACGCCCACGGGGCCGACCGGGTCCGGCGAGGCGGCCGCGCCCGTCCGGCCGGCCGCGCCCGCGCAGCCGGCGCCCGCCGCGCAGCCGGCGTCCGCCGCGCAGCGGGCGTCCGCGGGGCAGGCCCCCGCGCAGGCCACCCCGTCCCCGGCCGCGACCGGCCGCCCGGGCACTCCCGCCCCGGGTACGGCGACCGCGCCCGGCGGGCGTCCGTCGGACCCGGCCGCGAACACCGCCGCCGGGGCCGCCGACACCACCGGGGCGGTACCCGCCGCGGGCCCGGACGCCGAGCCCGGCCCGCGCTCGCGCCGCCTGGCGGACCGCCTGCCGTGGCGCCGCGGCCGCGCGGCCGACGCGCACCCGGACGCCCCGGCGCAGGCCGACGGCCAGGACGCCCCGGTGTCCCCGGCGCGCTCGTCCTGGTCGCCCGTCCCCGCACCCGGGACCGGGCCCACGGCCGGGTCCGACGCGTCCTCGCCCGCCGGCGGCACGGCAGGAGCACCGGGCACGACCGCGCGGCCGACCGCGCCCGCGGCGCCCGCCGCCGCGGCGCCCACAGGCACCCCCGCCCCCGGCGCACCACCCGCGGCGCGTCCGGGCACGACGGCGCCCGCACCGGGCGCCGCGGCCGGCTCGGCGCCCGCGGACGAGGACGCCGCCACGCGCGCCCAGCGCGCGGACGCGTGGCGCCGGATGTGGGGGTTCCCCGACGCCGCGCCCGCGCCGCAGGACGACGACACCCCGGAGGAGGGCCGATGACCGCACGCACCACGGGCCGCACGCGCCCCGTGCGCCGTCGCCTCGCGGGCACCGCCGTCGCGGTGGTCGCCGCGCTCGGGCTGGCGGCCTGCGCGAACCCCGTCCCGGAGCCCGCGCCCGACGCGGCGCCGGCGGTCCCGCCGCCCGCGCTGACGGTGGCCCAGTCGACGAGCGTGCTCGACCAGGTCGGCGCGGTGCTCGCCGCCGGGGACGCGGCGCTCGACCCGGCGGGCCTCGACGCCCGCCTGACCGGCCCGGCGCTGGCGATCCGGTCGGCTGAGTACACCCGCGCGTCCGCGACCGGCGGAGAGCGCCCCCCGGTCACGCTGCCGATGACCGCGCAGACGACGATCATCCCGGACACCGACACCTGGCCGCGGACGCAGATGGTGGTGACCGAGCAGCCCGACGACCTGCAGGCGCCGCTGCTGCTCGTCCTGCAGCAGGAGGGACCGCGCGAGCCGTACCGGCTCTGGAGCTGGTCCCGGCTCGGGCCGTCGGTCGAGATGCCGCTGACCGCGACGCCGGAGGAGGGCAGCGAGCCCGTGGCCGCGGACGACGACTCGCTCCTGCTCTCGCCGAACGAGGCGATGGCGCAGTACGCGGACGTGCTGACCAACGGCGACGCGTCCGCCGCGGCGGCGACGTTCCCGGCGGACTTCTTCCGGACCGCGATCACCGAGGCGCGCAATCAGACGGTCGCGAGCCTGCAGGCCGTGGCGTCCGTGACGGAGACGGTCGCGCCAGAGCAGGGAGCGGTCACCGCGCTCCGGACGGCGGACGGCGGCGCGATCGTCGTCGGCCAGCTCACGACGGTGACCACCGCGACGCTGTCCCAGGGCAGCATCACGCTGAACGACCCGCTCGACGCCGCGCTGTCCGGCAAGCAGAGCGTGTCCGCCAACCTGGTGCGCACGTGGACCGACGTGGTAGCGATGTACGTGCCGCCGGCGGGCGGCGCGGAGACGGTGACCGTGCTGGCGGCGGAGCACGCGCGCACAGCGGTCACCGGTGAGTGACGACGTCAGAGCACGCGAGAGCAGGAGCACTTCGCCCATGAGCCAGAACCCGGCCAACGACCCGCGCCTCGACGTGCGCGGGGCGGTCGACCTCTCCGGGCTGGGGCGCCCGGCCACCCCCGCGCCCGGCACGCCCGGCGGACTGCCGGCGCCGGGCCCCTTCACGGTGGACGTCGACACCGAGGGCTTCCCGGCCCTGGTCCAGTCGTCGACCCAGCACCCGGTGGTCGTCCTGCTGTGGGCGTCGTGGAGCGAGACCAGCATCAACCTGGCGCGCGACCTCGGGGCGCTCGCCGACCAGCTCGGCGGCCGGCTGCTGCTCGCCCGGATCGACTCCGAGGCCAACCCGCAGGTCGCGGCCGCGTTCCAGACGCAGTCCGTCCCCGCGGTCGTGGCGGTCCTCGCGGGGCAGCCGCTCCCGCTGTTCCAGGGTGCGCCGCCGGCGGACCAGGTGCGGGGCGTGCTCGAGCAGGTGCTCGAGGCGGCTGCGGCCAACGGCATCACCGGAACGGTCGCGGCCCGCGAGGCGGAGCCGGCGCCGGCCGAGCCCGAGGAGCCGCCGCTGCCGCCGCTGCACCAGGAGGCGTACGACGCGATCGAGCGCGACGACCTGCCGGCGGCGGCCGCGGCGTACGAGCAGGCGCTCAAGGAGAACCCGCGGGACGACATGGCCCGCGCGGGTCTGGCGCAGGTCGGGCTGCTGACCCGGACCCGCGACGTCGACCTCGCCGCGGTGCGCAAGGCCGCGGCCGACGCCCCGACCGACGTGGACGCGCAGCTGGCGGTCGCCGACGTCGACGTGCTCGGCGGGCAGATCGAGGACGCGTTCGCCCGGCTCGTCGACACCGTCCGCGTCACGTTCGGCCCCGACCGGGAGCGCCTGCGGGTGCGGCTGGTGGAGCTGTTCGACGTCGTCGGGGCGGACGACCCGCGCGTCGCCGCCGCGCGCCGCGCGCTGGCGAACGCCCTGTACTGAGTCCGGCGCCGGCCGCGCCCTTCGGGGGAGCGGAGCTCGCCGCGGGCCCGTCCCGACCGCCGTGGTCGGGGCGGGCCCGCGCCGTTCCCGGCCGACCGCGGGCGGGGGATCGCCGCAGGTCGGGGGCGGGTTCGGGGGTGACCGCCGTCACGGCTCCCCGAGTTGACGGTCCCGAGCGGGCGTGCGTAATGTTCTTCTTCGTCGCCCGGCAGGGAGGAACGGACACCGAGGATCAACCCGGTGGCTGGTCCCCCGGACGACCACCCCCAACGCAAGGCCGATCGGGACGCATGTGCCCGGACTTCGCCGCGCCGCGGGACGATCCACGAGGTCGAGACGGTCCGCACGGACTTGACCGGCCGGATCGGATCGGATAAGTTTGAACGGTTGCCTCCGGTCAGGAGCTCGCAAGAGTCACTGA
>NZ_BONO01000028.1 GCF_016862755.1 Cellulomonas pakistanensis
AGCTCTCGGCTGCCTCCGAGCGCGCCGGCACAGCCGAGAGGTGCCATCTCGGCGTCCTCGGACCGCGCGGTGGTCGCTCGCCGCGGTCTGCGCGCAGGCGTTCGAGGCGGTCCCGGGCGGTCGGGGCGGTCGGGGCGGTCGCGGGCGTTCGAGGCGGTCCCGGACTGCCGGGTCGGTTGCGGGCGGTCGGGTCAGTCGCGGGGGTTCTGCCCGCGGTTCGCCCACGAGCGCGCGACGATGCGCTCCAGCACCGCCATGTCCACCGCCTCGAGGTCCTTGACGTACAGGCAGCCCACGCCGGTGGTGTGGGCGCCGAGCTCGTCGAGGTCGTCGACGTGCGGCTCGACGCCGTCCATGAGGTAGAGGGTCAGCGCGGCCTTGCGCGGCGAGAACGCCACCGGCGGCCAGTCGCCCTCGCGGCCGGTCGCGTACCGGTAGTGCACGCTGCCGAACCCGACGATCGACGGTCCCCACAGCACGGGCTCCTCGCCGGTGACCCGCGCGAACAGGTCGCGCGCCCGCTCGGCGTCCCGGCGCCGGCGTGCGGGCGCGACCTGCTCCAGGAACGCGTCGACGTTCGCGTCGGTGGGGACGGTCTTCGGGGACTCGGCCATGCGCCCATCATGCCCGTGGTCCTCGACGTAGCTCGCCACGACCGCCCCGGCGTCGGCGGATCCGAACCCGGGCGTTGGTCCCGGGGAGTCGGAGGCTCCACCCGCGCGGTAGCACTGGAGCGAGGGCGCCGCGTCAGGCGCGGTCGGCGGCCAGCTGCCCGAGCGCGTGCCGGCCGATCGCGGCGATCACCGGGTCGTCCTCGCCGTGCGTCACCATCGCCGACGCCATCACGAGCGCCCACCCGGCCGCGCGCCGCCAGCGTCCGCGGTCGACGGTGCCCCGGGCGTCGGCCTGCGCGTCCGCGCGCGCGCGGAAGGCGGCGCGGCCGCGATGGTCGAATGTCAGCCACGCCGTCGCGAGGTCGCACGCCGGGTCGCCCGCGGTGACGTCGCCGAAGTCGAGCAGCCCGGCGAGCCGTCCGCCGCGCACGACGAGGTTCGCGGGGTGCGGGTCGCCGTGCACCCAGATCGGGGGGCCGGGCCACGCCGGCGCGCCCAGGGCGTCGTGCCACAGCGCGAGCCAGCGGTCCCGGGCACCCGGCAGCGCGGCCTCGAGGTGCCCTGCGTCCAGCCGGCCGAGCAGGGTGGCAGACCGCCCGGCGAGCGCACCGCCGCGGACCGGGTTGACCGGGGCGCCCGCCGGCGCGACGACGTGCAGGGCGCTCAGCGCCTCGGCGAGCTCCGGTGCCCACGGCGTCCGGGCGGGCACGGCGACGTCGGCGCTGTGCTCGCCCGGGATCCACGGCACCACGCTCCACGACCAGCCGAACCGTGGCCCCGCCCGTCCGACCCGCACCGGCGCCGGCACCGGGACAGGGCACAGCGCGGCGAGCGTCGGGAGCCAGCGCTGCTCGTGCTCGACCAGGTGCGCGGCGGCCGCCCGGCGCGGCAGCCGCACGGCGAGGTCGTCGCCGAGCCGGAACGTCGCGTTGTCCCACCCGTGCGCGAGGAGCCGGAGGGGGAGCGCGGCGAGGTCGGGGTGCTGGTCCGCGAGCAGCGCGCGTACCAGGTCGGCCGTCAGGTCGACCTCGGCGGGCGGCTTCACGGGCACGGCGGTTCCCCTCGGTGTCGGCAGGCCACCCCCGGGCGCCGGGCCTGCAGGACCGACGACGGTACACGGCCGCGCGGGGTCCGTCCGCGCGTCAGGTCCCGGGTAGGTCCCCGGCGGTGGAGGATCCGGCTGCGCGCGGGCCCGCCGCGGGAAGACCGCCCGTGGTCGGACCTGCGGCGCGCGGACCCGGCGCGCGGGGAGGACCGGCCACCGCGGCCCCGGCGCCAGGCCCGGTCCCGGCCCCGGCCGGCGCCGCGCCACGCGGCAGCACCGACTGCGCCAGCAGCGTCGACCCGGCCACCGCGGCAGGCATCGTCGCGACGGCGCCGCCGGGCACGAGGAAGCACAGCTGCGTCGCGACGCCGAACCCGAGGGCGCGCGCCCGGTGGGCCCGCAGCAGGACGTTCCGCTCGCGCCGGGACAGGCCGCGCGCGACCAGGGCGCGGGACGAGAGCTCGTGCGCGAGCACCCACCCGGTGAGCAGGACGCCGGTCAGCCAGCCGAGCACGGTCCCGACGACCGGCACCAGCCCGAGCGCGCCGGCGATCACCGCGGCCACCAGGCCCCGGGCGACCAGGGCCACGCCGTCGGCCGCGCCGCGCCACACCCCGGTGGAGCCGTCCGGGACGGTCCCCGTGGTGTCCTGCTCGACGGCGCGCCAGATGCGGTCGTAGAACGGCTCGCCGACGGCCAGGGTCAGGGCGGTGAACGTCACCACGACGAGCACCACCGCGGCCACCAGCACGACGCCCTGCGCGGCGAGCTCGGCGGCGCGCTCCCAGCCGGGCGACCAGCCGTCCGCGAACGGGGTCAGCCACTCGCCGACGGTGTCGAGCTGGAGCACCAGGACCACCAGCGCGGTCAGGACCAGGGCGCCGACGATCGCCGCCGGGATGAGGCCGCGCGCCATGGCGCCGGGACGGCGGCGCCACCAGCCCCAGCCGCCGACCAGCAGGCGGGCGCCCGCGAGGAACTCGTGCATGCGCCGCAGCCTAGGTCGCCCGGGCGGCGTCCCGCGCCTGCAGCGCCGCGTCGTCGGCGGGGAGCGGCACGACGGCGTCGACGACCATCGACCCGTCGGTGGGGCCCTCGACGGGCACGGGCACCGGGGTCGCCTCGACGCGGTCGAGCGGCGCGATCGGCTGCCGTCCCAGCGCGCGGTGCGCCCGGAGGTAGGCGGGGACGAGCAGCACGACCGCACCGAGCCAGGCGAGCGGGTTGCCCCAGACCACCCCGAGGAACCCGAAGGCGGCCCCCAGCACGACCGCGGCGCCGACGCGCATCGCCAGCTCGATGACGCCGGTCAGCGTCGGGACGCCGGTGTGCCCGAGGCCCTGCAGGGCGCCGCGGAGCACGAACAGGACGCCGAGGATCGCGTAGAGCGCGGCGTTGACGTGCAGGAACTGGGTCGCGAGCTCGACGACGTCCGCGGCGCCGTGCCCGACGAACAGCCGGACCAGCCAGGTGCCGGACGCGACCAGCACCACGCCGAGGACCGCCGAGCCCGCCACCGCCAGCCACGTGGCCTGCACGACGCCCTGCCGGATCCGGTCGGGGCGGCCGCCGCCGAGGTTCTGGGCGACGAACATCGACACCGCGAGGCCGAGCGACTGGAGCAGGGCCACCGCCAGGCCGTCCACGCGGGCCGCGGTCGTGTACGCGGCGACCGCGTCCGCGCCGAGCGTGTTGAGGCGGACCTGCACGGCCAGCGTCCCGATCGCGATGATCGACGCCTGGAACCCCATCGGCAGGCCCAGCCGCAGGTGCTCGACGAGCTCGGGGCGGGGCACCCGCCAGTCCGCGCGGCGCACGTGCAGCACCGGGATGCGCCGGCGCACGTACTCGAGGCAGAGGACCACCGACAGCGCCTGCGACACGACGGTGGCCAGGGCGGCGCCCGCGACGCCGAGGCCCATCGGCCCGACCATCAGCACGACCAGGACGACGTTGAGCACGCACGCGACCGTGAGGAACCACAGCGGCGTGCGGGAGTCGCCGATCGCGCGGATGACCGCCGCCAGGAAGTTGAAGAACATGGTCGCGCCGGCGCCGAGGAAGCTGACCTGCGCGAACGTCGTCGCCTCGGCCATCAGCGCCTCGGGCGTCCGGAGGAGGGCCAGCGCCGGCCCGGACAGCAGCGGCGCGGCCACGGTCAGCACCACGCTCGTGGCACCGGTGAGGATCGTCCCGGCGGCGACGGAGCGCCGGACGGCGGCGGCGTCGCGGGCGCCGAACGCCTGCGCCGTCGGGATCGCGAAGCCGGAGGTCATGCCCCAGGCGAACCCGAGCAGCAGGAACAGCAGGCTGCCCGTCGCGCCGACGGCGGCGAGCGAGGCCACGCCGAGGTGGCGGCCGACGACGACGGCGTCGGCGACGTGGTAGAGCTGCTGGACGACGTTGCCCACCAGCAGGGGGACGGCGAACACGAGGATGACGCGCCAGGGGCTGCCGGCGGTCAGGACCTTGGCCATGACGAGAGTGCTCCGGGGCAGGGAGGGGTGGGGACGGGTCGCACGAGGGGACGCGGCGCCCTGTCCGGTGTGCTCCCGGGTCGCGCCGCAGCACCGATCGTATCGTTACGACCGCCGTTGACCAGCCCCTCAGGGGGCGATTCCGGGACGCGGCCCGATCCGGCGAGCGCGGCCGGCGCGGCGCGCGCGGCGAGGCGGCCGGGACGTCCCCCGGCCCCGATGCCCGCGCCCGTCAGACCGGCTCCCGCGCCGGTCAGACGGCCGCCCGCGCCCGTCAGACCGGCGCGGGCACCGTCCGCGTCGCGTCCCACGGCACCGCCCAGCCGACCGAGTCGAGCAGCCGGTCGAGGATGAACGCGGTGAAGCCCCACACCAGCACGCCGTCGGCGTCGAACGCCGGGCCGCGCCACTCGTGCCCGGCGTGCCGCAGCACGGTCGTCACCCGCCGGCCGGGGTCGACCAGGTCGGCGACCGGGACGCGGAACACGTCGACCGTCTCGGCGGGGTCGGTCGCCGCGACGGCGGACGGCCGGTCCCACCAGCCCACGACGGGCGTGACCAGGTTCCGGCTGACGGTGACCGGCAGCGGCGGGAGCGTGCCGAGCACCCGGACCCCGGAGGGGTCGAGCCCGGTCTCCTCCTGCGCCTCGCGCAGCGCGGCCGCCTCGGGGCCGGCGTCGGCGGGGTCGATGCCGCCGCCGGGGAACGACACCTGGCCCGGGTGGTGGCTGAGCGTGGGGGAGCGGCGGGTGAGCAGCACGTCGAGGTCCGCGGCCACGGCCGGGTGGTCCGTGCGGGCCGCGGCGTCGTCGAGCACGCCGAACAGCACCAGCACCGCGGAGCGCCGGACCGGGCGGGCGTGCGGGGCGGCGCGCCCGGGTGGCGGGTCGTCGAAGGCGCGTTCCGGGTGCGGCTCCCAGACCGGGCGCTCGGCGCACAGCGCGAGGAGGTCGGCGAGCGCGCCTGCGGCGGACGGGCCGGGACCGGCGGTCACGCGCGCCCCGACCGGCCGGCGGCGCGCGCCCGTGCCCGCGCCGCCGTCACGCGCGCTCCCGCACGGCGTCGGCGAACGACGCCAGGCCCAGGTCGGCGCCCGGCCGGAGCGCGGCGAGGTGCTGCCGGGAGCCGAGCCGGATCGCGTCGGCCTCGCCGGGCTCGAGGTCGGCGACCATCTGCGGCGTCGACAGCCACAGGTCGAGCACGCCGGCGTCGACCTCGAGGTGGAACTGCGTGCCGACCGCGGACCCCGCGCGGAACGCCTGCACCGGCGTCGTGGTCGTGGACGCGAGCAGCGTCGCCCCGGCGGGCAGGTCGACGGCGTCGGAGTGCCAGTGCAGCACGGTCGGCCGCGGGCCGGCGGGCGCCAGCAGCGGGTCGTGCGCCACCACGTCGACCGGGGCGAACCCGATCTCCGTGCCGTGCCGCCGGTGCAGCGGCGCGCCCAGCGCGAGGGCGAGCAGCTGCATGCCGAGGCACACGCCGAGCGTGGGAACGCCGGCGTCGACGGCCTCGGCGAGCAGCCGGCGCTCGGCCACCAGCCCGGGGTGTCCGGCGTCGTCGTCCGCGTCCATGGGCCCACCCATGACCACGAGTCCCGCCAGGTCGGCGACGGCGGGCAGCCGCGGCTCCGGGTCGTCCAGCACGGTGCGCGTCGTGATCGGCAGGCCGTCCAGGGCGCGGGCCACGAGGCCCGGCCCCTCGTGCGCGACGTGCGTGAGGACGAGGACGGGACGCGGCTGGGTCACGGGCCGACCCTAGCCGCTGCCCGCCGCGACGGTGCGCGGCGGGCAGCGGGGGCGGGCACGCGGGACCCGGGAGCGCCGGCCGCGGTCGGACCAGGCCCGGCCGCGCCGGGCCCGGTCACCACCCGTCGGGCAGCGGCCGGCCCTCGTCGTACCCGGCGGCGGACTGGATCCCGACGACGGCGCGCTCGGCGAACTCGTCCAGCGAGGTCGCGCCGACGTACGTGCAGGAGGACCGCACGCCGGAGGTGATCCGGTCGATCAGGTCCTCCACGCCGGGGCGCTCCGGGTCGAGGTACATGCGCGAGGACGAGATGCCCTCCTCGTACAGCGCCTTGCGCGCGCGGTCGAACGCGGACCCGCCGCGGGTGCGGGCGGCGACGGCGCGGGCGGACGCCATGCCGAAGCTCTCCTTGTACAGCCGGCCGGTGCCGTCGGCGTGCAGGTCGCCGGGCGACTCGTGCGTGCCGGCGAACCAGGACCCGACCATGACCTGCGAGGCGCCGGCGGCGAGCGCGAGCGCGACGTCGCGGGGGTGCCGCACGCCGCCGTCGGCCCAGACGTGCTTGCCGAGCTCGCGGGCGGCGGCGGCGCACTCGAGGACGGCGGAGAACTGCGGGCGCCCGACGGCGGTCATCATGCGCGTGGTGCACATGGCGCCGGGGCCGACGCCGACCTTGACGATGTCGGCGCCCGCGGCGATGAGGTCGCGGGTGCCCTCGGCCGTGACCACGTTGCCGGCGACGACCGGGACCCGCGGGTCGAGCGACCGCACGGCCTCGAGGGCGTCGAGCATCTTGCGCTGGTGGCCGTGCGCGGTGTCGACGACGAGGACGTCCACCTCGGCGTCGATCAGCGCGGCGGCCTTGCCCTTGACGTCGCCGTTCACGCCGACGGCCGCGGCGACGCGGAGCCGGCCCTGCGCGTCGAGCGCGGGGGCGTAGATCGAGGACCGGAGCGCGCCGACCTGGGTCAGCACGCCGACGAGCCGGCCGTCGCGGACGACGGGGGAGAACTTGCGGCGGGAGCCGTGCAGCCGCTCGAACGCGGTCTCCAGCCCCGCGACGCCGCCGGACTCGACGACGGCGAGCTCGACGGTCGTCGGGTCGCCGGACATGACGTCGGCGATCTGGGTGAACCGGTCGACGCCCTCGCAGTCGGCGGGGGTGACGACGCCGACGGGCCGGTCGCCCTCGACGACGACCGCGGCGCCGTGCGCGCGCTTGCCGATGAGGGTGAGCGCGGTGTGCACCGTGTCCTGCGGGGAGACGACGACCGCGCTCTCGACCACCGGGTGCTTGGCCTTGACGGACGCGACCACGTCGGCGACGACGTCGGTCGGCACGTCCTGCGGCAGGACCGCGAGGCCGCCGCGACGCGCGACGGTCTCGGCCATCCGGCGGCCGGCCACGGCGGTCATGTTCGCGACGACGACCGGGATCGTGGTGCCGGTGCCGTCGGTCGCCGCCAGGTCGACGTCGAAGCGGGAGGCGACCTCGGAGCGGGACGGGACGAGGAAGACGTCGCCGTAGGTGAGGTCGGACGAGGGCTGGTGCCCGGGCAGGAAGCGCATAGGTGTGTTCCCCTTTCCGCCTGATGCTACCCGGCACCGCGCGGCCCCCACCGCGGACCGGGGGATCCCGCACCGGGACCCCGCGGCCCCCGCACTACTCCTTCACGGCGCCGGCGCTCTGGTTCATGATCCGCTTCTGGAACACGAAGAACAGGACGGCGACCGGGATGGTCATGATCGCCGCCGCGGCCAGCTTCAGCGGGTACTGCGTCCCCTGGGACAGCTGCCCGGACGCGAGCTGCGCGACGCCCTTGGTCAGCGTGACGAGCTGCGGGTCCTGCGACGCGACGATGAAGTGCGACAGCTCGTTCCACGACCCCTGGAAGGACAGGATGACGATGGTGACGAGGGCGGGCCGGGCCATCGGCAGGACGACGGACCAGAACACCCGGAACGTGCCGGCGCCGTCCATCCGGGCGGCCTCCTCGACCGACCGCGGGATCGACTCGAAGAAGTTCTTCATGATGAAGATGCCGGCGGCGTCCGCGAGCAGCGGGATGATCAGGCCCGCGAACGAGTTGTAGATGCCGACCTGCTTGATCACGAGGAACTTCGGGATGAGCAGCACGACGTTCGGCACGGCCATGACCGCGACGAGCCCGGCGAACACGAGCGCGCGGCCCCGGAACCGCAGCCGCGCGAGCGCGTAGCCGGCGAGCGAGTTGATGAACACGCGCCCGACCGTCACCACCACGGTGACGACCACCGAGTTCCGGAACCACAGCGGGAAGTCCGAGCGCAGGAACAGCCGCTCGTAGGCCGCGGTCGACCAGGTCTGCGGGAGCAGCGAGATCGCGTTCTGCGCCGCGTCGGCGTCGGTCTTGAACGACGTCGCGACCTGGATGAGGAACGGGTAGACGTACAGGATCGCGAGCACGACGAGCACGGCGTAGGTGAACGACGTGGCGAGCATGCGGCGGCGGCTGCGGCGGGGCCGGGCCGCCGCGCGGCCGCCGTCCCCGGGCCCGCCCGCGCCGCCCCGGGTCCGCGGGCTCACGGTGGCGGCGGTCATCGGTCGCTCCCGGTCGTCGTCGAGGTGGTCGCACCCGCGCCCGGTCCGCCGGTCGTCCCGACGGCGCCGGCGACGGCCGCCAGGGGAGCCGGCGGGTCCCGGTGGAACCGCTTGCGGCGGGGCACGTCGCGCTCGCGCAGCACGACCCGCTGCAGGACGGTGAGCAGCACGATGATCGCGAACAGCACGAACGCGATCGCGGCGCCGCGACCCCACTGGTTGTTCTGGAACGCGGCGGTGTACGACAGGTACGCCGGGGTCAGCGTGGTCTTCGCCGGGCCGCCCTGGGTGCCGGTGTAGATCTGGTCGAACACCTGCCACGTGCCGATGAGCCCGAGCGTCACGACGGTGAACACGGTCGGCCGCAGCATCGGCAGCGTGACCCGGAAGAACCGCTGCCGGGCGTTCGCGCCGTCCATGGTGGCGGCCTCCTCGACCTCGTGGGACACGGCCTGGAGCGCGGCGAGGAACAGCAGCATGAACGTCCCGGACGTCGTGAAGATCGCCAGCAGGACGAACGCGGTCATCGCGACGGACGGCCCGGCGGCCCACTCCCACAGCGGGATGCCGAGGAAGCCGTGCTGCGCCAGGAACGCCGGCGCCGCGTCGACGCCCACCGTCCCGAGCAGCAGGTGGAGCACGCCCTGGGGGTCGTTGAACCAGTTCGGCCCCGTGATCGACAGCTTCGCCAGGACCGCGTTGATGGTGCCCGAGGCCGAGAACAGGAAGAGCCACAGCACCGTGATGGCCACCGACGACGTCACGGACGGGAAGTAGAACGCGGTCCGGAAGAACCCCTTCCCGCGCAGGGCGGCCCGGTTCACCATCGTCGCGAGGAACAGCGAGAGCGCGGTCTGCAGCGGGACGACGAGCAGGACGTAGTACGCGTTGTTGCGCATGGCCGTGCCGAAGTCCTGCGTCGCCAGGCCGCCGCCGAGCAGCAGGCTCTCGTAGTTGTCGAGGCCGACGAAGCCGACGTCGGAGGACAGGGGGCTGCCGCGCCCCGTCCAGTCGGACAGGCTGACCCACAGCGCCATGAGCACGGGGACGACGAGGAACAGCCCGAGGATCACGAGCATCGGGGCGAGGAACAGCCACCCCGACGCGGCCTCGCGGCCCCGGGCGGACCCGGGGCCGCGACGCTCGCGTCGGCGCGGCTGCGCCGTCGCGGGCACAGCGGTCATCGTGGTCAGGACGCGTTCTCGTCGAGGACGGCCTGGAGGTTCGTCTGCACCGAGCCGAGGATGGCGGCCGGGTCGCCGTTCTCCAGGCCCTCGAGCTGGGCGTTGAAGTCGGTGATCACGTCCGCGGCGCCGCGGGCGTTGACGACGTTCTGCGCGAAGTCGGCCGAGTCGATGAACGCGGTCATCTCCGGGAACAGCTCCTTCCAGCCGTCGGCGGCCGACTGCACGGACGGCATGACGCCGAACGCCTCGGCGAACGCGAGCTGCTGGTCGGTGCTGGTCAGGTGCCGGACCAGGTCGACGGCGTCGGACTGGTTCGCGGAGTCTGCGGCGACGCCCCAGCAGTTCGTGAACTGCAGGGTGCCCTGCCCCGCGGGACCGGCGGGGAGCTCGACGACGCGGTACTCGACGTCGGGGTAGTCGTTCTCCATCGCGCCGGTGATCCAGTTGCCCTCGATGGTCATCGCGGCGGCGCCGGTGCCGAACGCCTCGCCGCCCCAGCCCGTGCCGAGCTCGGTGGCGTACGCGGCGGAGCCGGACGCGAGCAGCTCCTGGACGTAGGTGAGGCCCTCGACGTTCTCCGGGGAGTCGGCCGTCGCCTCGGTGCCGTCGGCGTCGACCAGCGTGCCGCCGGCCTGGGCGAGGAACGCGCCGACGCGGGCGTACTCGCCGGAGAAGCCGAGGCCGACCTGGTCGTCGGTCGTCAGCGTCCCGGCGACCTCGGTCAGCTCGTCCCAGGTGGTCGGGACGTCGTCGTCGGCGAGCCCGGCGGCCTCCCACGCGGCGGTGTTGATGACGAGGCCGAGCGTGGAGAAGTCCTTGGGCGCGCAGACGAGCTCGTCCTCGTAGGTGAACTGCTCGACGAGCGACGGGTAGAAGTCGTCCGCGTCATCGAGCTCGGAGCCGTAGGGGTGCAGCGACCCGTTCGCGGCGTAGCTCTGGAACTGGTCGGCGCTGACGTAGAACACGTCGGCCGGCTCGCCGGACGCGAAGCCCTGGCTGAGCTCCTGGGTGAGGTCGGAGGCGACCTGCACGGTCGCGTCCACGCCGGACTCCTCGGACCAGGCCGCGACGGCCGCCTCGACGGCGTCGGTCTCGGCGTCGCCGGACGAGCCGATGAGGATGCTCAGCGAGCCGCCGCCGCCGCCCGACGTCGCGGCGTCGCCGCCCTCGTCGTCGAAGCCGGACCCGCCGCAGGCGGTGAGGACCAGGAGGCCCGCGCCGGTGGCGGCGACGGACGCCAGCAGGCGCTTTCCTCGGGTGGGGATGGTGTGCATCGGGGGACTCTCCTTCGAGGGTGGAGCGGGGTGCGGCTGGTTCAGGGGGTGCGGCTGGACGCGCGCTCGACCAGGTGCGGGGCCAGCAGGACCTCGCGGCTGCGGGTGCCGCCGGTGCCGTCGAGCTGGTCGAGCAGGAGGTCGAGCGTGCGGTGGGCGGCCTCGGTGAGCGGCTGCGCCACCGACGTGAGGCCGACGGCGGCGGCGACGGGGGTGTCGTCGAACCCGACGACGGCCAGCGACGTGCCGTGGGTCCGGGCGACCGTGAGGGCGCCGAGCGCCAGCGAGTCGGACGCGCACACGACGGCGGTGGGGGACGCGTCCGCGAGGACGCGCTCGGTGGCCTGGGCGCCGGCGGCGACGCCGTCCGGGACGCGGGCGTGCAGCCGGCGCAGCAGCCCGCCGTCGTGGCCCGCGTCGACCATGGCCGCGGCCCAGCCGGACGCGCGGTCCTCGCCGACGTCGGAGCCGTCCGGCCAGCCGAGGTAGGCGATCCGCTCGTGGCCGAGGCGGCGCAGGTGGTCGACGGCCGCGCGGGTGCCGGCGGCGCCGTCGACGTCCACCCACGGGTGGGCGGGACGGTCGTCGCCCGGGGGGTCCCACGGCCGGCCGAACGTCACGAACGGGACGTCGCGCTCGGCGAGCCAGGCGGCGCGCCGGTCGTCCCGGTGCGTGCTGGTCAGCACGAACGCGTCGAGGTCGGCGGTGTCGAGGAGCTCGCCGTACTGCGCGATCTCCCGGTCGTCGTCGGGGGCGGTGAACAGCATGACGCGGTAGCCGCGGGCCTGCGCGCTCTCGGTGAGCGCGTGCAGGAACCGGTCGAGCACGGCGCCGTTGATGCCGTCGTGCACGGGCTCGAGCCGCAGGCCGAGCACGCGGGACCGCCCGGTGCGGAGCTGGCGCGCCGCGGAGGACGGCCGGTACCCGAGCGCGTCGATCGCCGCGCGCACCCGGTCGGTGGTCTCGGCCCGCACGAGGTGCGGGGCGTTGAGCACGTTCGAGACGGTCTGGCGGGACACGCCGGCGCGCTGGGCGACGCTCTCCAGCGTCGGCCTGGTCGTGGCGTCCACGGTCGCTCCCTCGCGGCGGTCGTCGTGCATATGATCGTTCCAAGTTGCGATTGGAACGCTCAAACGGATGCCCCTAGAGTTGCCAGCGCCCCCGGGCCTGTCAAGCCGGGGCGGGTCGCCGGGGATCACGATCCGGTCTCGGCGGCCGCGCCGACGCCCCGCCCGCCCGACCCCGCCCCACGAACGACGAGGTACCCATGGAGCTCCAGCCCCTGCTGCACGACCTGCTGGTCGCGGTCTGCGCCCCCACGCAGGCGTGGTCGGACGCCGACGGCCAGATCGGCCTGGCCGACGGCCGCGGCGCCCAGGGCGTCTACCACGGCGACGTCCGGGTGCTGTCCGGTGCGCGCCTGACGGTGGGCGGCGCGGCCCCCGAGGCGGTCGCCTCCGGCGCGGACGGCCCCGGACGCGCCCGGACGGTGCTGCTCGCCCGGTCGGTCGACGGCCCCGGCCCCGACCCGACCGCCCGCCTGGAGCGGCTGCGCGAGGTCGCGCCGGGCCGCGTGACGGAGTCGCTGACGCTGTCCTGCTCGACAGCGGACCCCGTGGCGGCGCGCCTCGAGGTCGCCCTGCGCCCCGACGGGACGCCGATGGACCGGATCAAGTCGGGGGCGGCGGCCGGGGCGGCGCCGGTCGCCGAGCCCGCCGCCGACGGCGCGCGCTGGCGGGCCGACGCCGACGTCGCGGCGGTGCTCACGGCCCCGGGGGCGGAGGTCGCGGTCGACGCGGACGGCACGGTGCGGCTCGCCTGGGAGGTGACGGCCGCGTCCGGCGCGCCGGTCGACGTCGCCTGGACGCTGGCGGTCACCGACGCGGGCGGGCCGGTGACGGCGCCCCGGCGCGCGGAGCCCGAGTGGTCGCCGCTGGAGGTCGAGGCCGCCGACCGCCGGCTGCCCGCGCTGCTGGACCAGGCGCTCGCGGACCTCGGCACGCTGCGGCTGAGCGCGCGGTTCGCGCCCGACGACGTGTTCCTGGCCGCCGGGGCGCCGTGGTTCTTCACGCTGTTCGGCCGCGACTCGATCTGGGCCGCGCGGATGCTGCTGCCCCTGGGCACGGAGCTGGCGGCCGGCACGCTGCGGACGCTCGCGACCCTGCAGGGCACCAAGCTCGAGCCGGCGACCGCCGAGCAGCCCGGCAAGATCCTGCACGAGGTCCGCCGGGCCGAGCTGTCGATGCCGGGCGAGGGCATGGTGCTGCCGCCGGTGTACTACGGCACGGTCGACGCGACGCCGCTGTGGGTCTGCCTGCTGCACGACGCCTGGCGCTGGGGCATGCCGGCCGACGAGGTCGAGGCGCTGCTGCCGGCGATGGAGCGCGCCCTGGCCTGGATGGCGGACCACGGCGACTCCGACGGCGACGGGTTCCTCGAGTACGTCGACGAGCTCGGCACCGGCCTGGCGAACCAGGGCTGGAAGGACTCCGGCGACTCCGTGCAGTGGCGGGCCGGCGGGCTGGCCACGGGCCCCATCGCGCTCGCCGAGGTGCAGGGCTACGCGCACGAGGCGGCGGTCGCCGGCGCGGCGCTGCTCGACGCGTTCGGGCGCCCGGGCGGCGACCGGTGGCGCGCGTGGGCGGCGGCGCTGGCCGAGCGGTTCCGCGCGGCGTTCTGGACCGCGGACGAGCGCGGCGCGTACCCCGGCATCGCGCTGGACGCGGACAAGCGGGTCGTCGACACCGTGACGTCGAACATCGGCCACCTGCTGGGCACGGGCATCCTGTCCGCGGAGGAGGAGGCGACGGTCGCGGCGCGGCTGGTCGACCCCGACATGGACTCCGGGTACGGCCTGCGCACCATGTCGACGGGGTCTGCCGGCTACTGGCCGCTGCGGTACCACGGCGGGGCGGTGTGGCCGCACGACACCGCGATCGTCGTGCAGGGGCTGGCCCGGGCGGGGCACGCCCGGGAGGCGGCGGCGCTCGCCGAGGGGCTGCTCGCGGCCGCGCAGGACTTCGACCAGCGGCTGCCCGAGCTGTACGGCGGCGACGCCCGCGGCACGGTCCCGCGCGCGGTGCCGTACCCGGCGGCCTGCCGCCCGCAGGCCTGGTCGGCCGCGGCGGCGGTGTCGGTGCTGGGGGCGGCCCTGGGCCTCGACCCGGACGTCCCGGGTGGCCGGCTGGACGTCGCGCCGCCGGTGCCGTCGCCGCTGGGCGCGGTGTCGGTGCGCGGGCTGCGCCTCGGCGGGCGGCCGCTGGCGGTGCGGGTCGGCGCGGACGGGTCGACGGACGTCGACGCCGAGGCGGACGTCGAGGTGCGGGTCCGGGGCTGACCGGGTCCGGCACGGGATCTCCCCGGGGTCGTCGCGGCTCGCGGGCACGTCGCCCGCGTCCGCGGCGACCCCGCCCCGTAGGGTGGGGTCCTCGTGCGCGGGCCGCGCGGACGACGGCGACGGGCGGTGAGGACATGGGGCTGCTGGACCGGATCGGGTCACCGGCCGACGTCCGTGCGCTCTCGCCCGGCCAGGTCCGGGCGCTGGCCGCGGAGATCCGCCGCTACCTGGTCGACCAGGTGTCCCGGACGGGCGGCCACCTCGGACCGAACCTCGGCGTCGTCGAGCTGACGATCGCGCTGCACCGGGTGTTCGACTCCCCGCGGGACACGCTGGTGTTCGACACGGGCCACCAGGCCTACGTGCACAAGCTGCTGACCGGCCGGCAGGACTTCGGCCGGCTGCGCCGGAGCGGCGGCCTGTCCGGCTACCCGAGCCGCGCGGAGTCCCCGCACGACGTGGTCGAGAACTCGCACGCGTCCACGGCGCTGTCCTGGGCGGACGGCATCGCCCGGGCCAACGCCCTGGGCCGACGCGGCGACCGGCACGTGGTCGCGGTCGTCGGCGACGGCGCCCTCACCGGCGGCATGGCCTGGGAGGCGCTGAACAACATCGCCGACGGGGCCGACCGGCGGCTCGTCGTCGTCGTCAACGACAACGGCCGGTCCTACGCCCCGACGATCGGCGGGCTGGCGCTGCACCTCGACGCCCTGCGCACGACGCGCGGCTACGAGACCGTCCTGTCCTGGGGGCGCCAGGCGCTGCGCCGCTCCGGGCCGCCCGGCCGCGCGGCCTACGACGCGCTGCACGGGCTGAAGAAGGGCATCAAGGACGCCGTCGCCCCGCAGGGCATGTTCGAGGACCTCGGCCTCAAGTACGTCGGGCCGGTCGACGGCCACGACGAGGCGGCGGTGGAGTTCGCGCTGCGCCGGGCGCGGTCGTTCGGCGGCCCGGTGATCGTGCACGTCATCACCGAGAAGGGCCGCGGCTACACCCCGGCCGAGCAGGACGTCGCCGACCGGTTCCACGCGGTGGGGCAGATCCACCCGGAGACCGGGCTACCGGTGGCGCCGTCCCGGTTCGGCTGGACCGGCGTGTTCGCGGACGAGGTCGTGCGAATCGGCCGCCGCCGGCCGGACGTCGTGGCGATCACGGCGGCGATGCTGCAGCCGGTCGGGCTGGCGCCGTTCGCGGAGGCGTTCCCGGACCGGACCTTCGACGTCGGGATCGCGGAGCAGCACGCCGTGACCACCGCCGCGGGCATGGCGTTCGCCGGCCTGCACCCGGTGGTCGCGGTGTACGCGACGTTCCTCAACCGCGCGTTCGACCAGGTGCTGATGGACGTGGGCCTGCACCGGGCGGGCGTGACGTTCGTGCTCGACCGCGCCGGGCTCACCGGTGACGACGGGCCGTCGCACAACGGCGTGTGGGACATGGCGGTGCTGGGCGTGGTCCCGGGGCTCCGGCTGGCCGCGCCCCGCGACGAGGACACGCTGCGGGCGGCGCTGCGCGCGGCGGTCGACGTCGACGACGCCCCGACGGTCGTCCGGTACCCCAAGGGCGCGCTCACCGAGCCGCTGCCCGCGGTGGACGACGCGGACGGCGTCGACGTGCTCGCCCGGCACGCCGGCCCGGACGGCGCGCGCTCGGTGCTGGTGTGCGGGATCGGCGCGATGGTGCGCACCGCGCTCGCGCTGGGCGAGCTGCTGGCGCAGCACGGGCTCGCGGTGACCGTGGTCGACCCGCGCTGGGTGCTGCCGGTGCCCGCGGCGCTCGTGAAGCTGGTGGGGGAGCACGACCACGCGGTCACGCTGGAGGACGGCGTCCGCGAGGGCGGCATCGGGTCGGCCGTCGGGCTGCGCGCCCGCGACGCGGGGATCGCGACGCCGGTGCAGGCGTTCGGCGTGCCGCGGCGGTACCTCGAGCACGCGAGCCGGGACGAGCTGCTGACCGGCCTGCGGCTGACCGCGCCCGACGTCGCGCGGGACGTGCTGGCGGCGCTCGGCGCGACCGCCTGACGGGACGTCCGTCCGGGACGTGAGCACCGTCACGGGGCCGGTCCGCGCCCCTGACGAGGGCGGGGGACCTCCGTCCCAAGACATCCCATGACCTCGTGAATAGCGTCGCCAGTACGACGCACTCAGCGAGGGAGCAGCAGATGTCCACCACCGCAGTACCCCCCACCGGGACCGACGCCACCGCGCCGGCCTGGGACGGTTTCGTCACCGGACCCTGGTGTGACGGGATCGACGTCCGCGACTTCATCCAGCGCAACTACACGCCGTACACCGGCGAGGCGGACTTCCTCGCCGGGCCGACCGAGCGCACCACCGGCATCTGGGCGAGGCTCAGCGCGATGTTCCCGGAGGAGCGCGCCAAGGGCGTCCACGACATCGACAACCGCACCCCGTCGACGATCGTCTCGCACCCGGCCGGCTACATCGACCAGGAGAACGAGCTCATCGTCGGCCTGCAGACCGACGCCCCGCTCAAGCGCGCCATGATCCCCAACGGCGGGTGGCGCATGGTCGAGAAGAGCCTCGAGACCTACGGCTACGACGTCGACCCCGACGTCGCGAAGATCTTCACCACGTACCGCAAGACGCACAACGACGGCGTCTTCGACGTGTACCCCCCGAACGTCCGCGCCGCCCGCTCGTCGCACCTCATCACCGGCCTGCCGGACGCCTACGGCCGCGGCCGCATCATCGGCGACTACCGCCGCGTGGCGCTGTACGGCGTGGACGCGCTGATCGAGGCCAAGCGGCTCGAGCGGCACGAGCTGGACATGGAGCCGTCGGTCGAGGACGTCATCCGCGACCGCGAGGAGAACGCGGAGCAGATCCGCGCGCTCGTCGAGCTCAAGCAGATGGCTGCGACCTACGGCTACGACATCTCCGGGCCGGCGACCACCGCCCGCGAGGCGATCCAGTGGCTGTACTTCGCCTACCTGGGCGCGGTGAAGGAGCAGAACGGCGCGGCGATGTCGCTGGGCCGCACCTCGACCTTCCTCGACGTCTACCTGCAGCGCGACCTCGAGGCCGGCCGCCTCACCGAGGAGCAGGCGCAGGAGCTGATCGACGACTTCGTCATCAAGCTGCGCATCGTGCGCTTCCTGCGCACCCCCGAGTACGACGCGCTGTTCTCCGGCGACCCGACCTGGGTCACCGAGTCGATCGCCGGCATCGGCGAGGACGGGCGGCCGCTCGTCACGAAGTCGTCGTTCCGGTTCCTGCAGACGCTGTACAACATCGGCCCGGCGCCCGAGCCGAACCTCACCGTGCTGTGGAGCAACCGGCTGCCCGAGGGCTTCAAGAAGTACTGCGCGCAGGTCTCGATCGACACCTCCGCGATCCAGTACGAGTCGGACGACCTGATCCGGACGTCCTGGGGCGACGACGCGGCGATCGCCTGCTGCGTGTCCCCGATGCGGGTCGGCAAGCAGATGCAGTTCTTCGGCGCGCGGGTCAACATCGCCAAGGCCCTGCTGTACGCGATCAACGGCGGCCGCGACGAGGTGTCCGGCAAGCAGGTCGCGCCGGTGTCCGCGCCGGTCGAGGGCGACGTGCTCGACTACGACGACGTCTCCGCCAAGTACGACCAGCTGCTCGAGTGGCTGGCGGAGACCTACGTCGACGCGCTCAACTGCGTGCACTACATGCACGACAAGTACGCGTACGAGCGGCTCGAGATGGCGCTGCACGACCGCCAGATCCTCCGGACGATGGCCTGCGGCATCGCCGGGCTGTCCGTCGTGGCGGACTCGCTGTCGGCGATCAGGTACGCGAAGGTCACGGCGGTGCGCGACGAGGACGGCCTCGTCACGGACTACGTCATCGAGGGCGACTTCCCGACGTACGGCAACGACGACGACCGCGCGGACGACATCGCGGTGGCCATCACGAAGTCGTTCATGGCGAAGATCCGGAAGCACAAGACCTACCGGAACTCGCTGCACACGCAGTCGGTGCTGACCATCACGTCGAACGTCGTCTACGGCAAGGCCACGGGCAACACCCCCGACGGCCGCCGCGCCGGCGAGCCGTTCGCCCCGGGCGCCAACCCGATGAACGGGCGCGACTCGCACGGCATGCTCGCCTCCGCGATGTCGGTCGCGAAGCTGCCGTACTCCGAGGCGATGGACGGCATCTCGCTCACCTCGACGGTCGTGCCCTCGGGCCTCGGCCGCACCAAGGAGGAGCAGGTGGCGAACCTGGTGGGCCTCATGGACGCGTACAACGTGTCGTCCGGCTACCACCTCAACGTCAACGTCCTCAACCGGGACACCCTCGAGGACGCCATGGAGCACCCCGAGAAGTACCCGCAGCTCACCATCCGGGTCTCCGGCTACGCGGTGAACTTCGTCCGGCTCACCCGCGAGCAGCAGCTCGACGTGCTGTCCCGCACGTTCCACGGCGGCGTCTGACACCCGACCGGCCCGGGGCGCGGATCGCCCCGGGCCGGACGGCCCCGCCCCCACCCCAGCAGGACCCCAGCAGGACCCCGCGAGGAGGTCGCGACCATGAGCAGCAGCCCGTCCGTCGTCGGCGAGGGCGGCGCCCCCGTCATCGAGCTGGGCCTGCCCGTCACGGGCGGCTCGCACCAGCGCTCGACGGCCGGCACCGCGGGGCTCGCGACGAGCGACGCGGAGCGCAGCGAGCGGTTCGCGCAGATGCGCGCCGGCGAGCTCGGGTCGCTGCACTCCTGGGAGCTCGTCACCGCGGTCGACGGGCCCGGCACCCGGCTCACGACGTTCCTGGCCGGCTGCCCGCTGCGCTGCCTGTACTGCCACAACCCCGACACCATGGAGATGCGCCGGGGCGAGCCGGTGCTCGCCGAGGAGCTGCTGCGCCGCATCCGCCGCTACGTCCCGGTGTTCGGCGTGACCGGCGGCGGGCTGACGATCTCCGGCGGCGAGCCGCTCATGCAGCCCGCGTTCGTCGCCCGGCTGCTGCGCGGGGCCAAGGAGCTCGGTGTGCACACCGCGATCGACACCTCCGGCTACCTCGGCGCGCACTGCTCGGACGCGATGCTCGCCGACATCGACCTCGTGCTGCTCGACGTGAAGTCGGGCATCCCCGAGACCTACCGGCGGACCACCGGACGGGACCTGCAGCCGACGCTCGACTTCGGTCGCCGGGTCGCCGCCTCCGGGACCGAGATCTGGATCCGGTTCGTGCTCGTCCCCGGGCTCACGGACGCGCCGGAGAACGTGGACGCCGTCGCGGACTACGTCGCCTCGCTGTCGACCGTCAGCCGGGTCGAGGTGCTGCCGTTCCACCAGATGGGGCGGGACAAGTGGCAGGGCCTGGGCATGACCTACGAGCTCGCGGACACCGAGCCGCCGAGCCCGGAGCTCGTGGCGCGGGTCCGGCAGCAGTTCCGGGACCGCGGGCTGACGGTGTTCTGAGCGTGCAGGGCTCGCGCGGTGTTCACCGACACCGGTCGAATGGGCCACTAGTGGTGGACACAATGCCCCGTGGGATGCGAGAGTGACGTGGGCGTGACGTGGGCGGCGAGCGCCGACGAGCACGGCGTCCCGCACGACGAGGCGCTCTACGCCATGGCCCACGCCCGCGTGGTGGTCCGCGAGTTCGGCGAGCCACGGATCGGGCCGACGGCTCCGACGTTGTTCATCGGCCCGAGCCGGTTCGGCACTCTGGAGGTGCTGGCCGACGTGAGGCCGCCGGACCGGGTGTGGATCTTCCACGTGATGCGGTTGCGGGAATCGACCCGCGCTCGGGTCGGGTACCAGGAGGAGTGAGCCGGATGGGCGAGCAGGACGCGGAGCGGGCGGCGGGGTTCGCCGCGGACCCGTCTGCTTGGGGCGAGCCGCGCGAGGTTCTCACCGGCGACGCCGCGTCCGCGTATGGGCGCTCCGTGCTGGAGGCCGCTGGGATCGACGTGGCCGCCGTGGAGCGGTCGGTCGGTCGCCCGCGGGTGGGCGGCGGCACCGGCCGGAGGGGCGTGCGGTCGCCGCGAGTGAACGTCACGATCAGCCCAGCCCAGGAGGCCGCGATCGAGCGGCTCGAGCAGCAGGGGTTGACGCGCAGCCAGATCGTCCGCGAGGCGCTCGACCGGTACCTCGCCGCGGGCTGACGGTGTTCTGAGCGTGCCCCGGTGCGGTCAGACCGCCGCGGTCCCCGACACGTCCGCGTCGGCGACGCCCGGCGGCAGCAGCCGGCGGCCCAGCACGCGCTCGGACCACCCGGTGCGGTCGAGCCACGGGCAGATCCCGCCGAGGTGCGCGGGCCAGCCGGCGCCGAGCAGCATCGCCAGGTCGACCTGGTCCGCGGACGGCACGACGCCCTCGTCGAGCAGCGAGCCGATCTCCTCGGCCAGCCCGCGCGCGACGCGGTCGAGCACCGCCCGCTCCTGCTCGGCGCGCGTGCCGGCCGCCGCCGGTGCGCCGAAGGCGTCCTGGATCCCCGGGTCGACCTGGGGCAGCCCGGCCGGTCCCGGCCGGGCGACGGACCGGCCCTGCTCGACGAGGGCGTCCAGGCCGGGGGACAGCGGGTAGCGGTCGCCGAGCTCGTCGTGCAGCGTGACCAGCACGTGCCGGGCGACCGGCAGCCCGACGAGCTGCAGCAGGGCGAACGGGCTCATGGGCAGCCCGAGCGGGCGCAGCGCCGTGTCCGCGGCCTCGACGGGCGTGCCGTCCTCGACGGCGCCCAGCACGTCCGCGAGCATCCGCAGCAGGACCCGGTTCACCACGAAGCCGGGGCGGTCGGTGGTGCGGACGACCGTCTTGCCGGCGCGCCGCGCGACGTCGACCGCCGTCGCCAGGGACGCCGGGTCCGACGACGGCGTGGCGACGACCTCGACCAGCGGCATCTGCGCGACCGGGTTGAAGAAGTGCAGCCCGACCACGCGCTCCGGGTGCGCCAGCCCTTCGGCCATCGCGGCGACCGACAGCGCGGAGGTGTTGGTGGCCAGCACGCAGTCGGGGTGCACGAGCGTCTCGAGCTCCGCGAACACGGCGCGCTTCACGTCGAGCACCTCGGTGACCGCCTCGATCACGAGGTCCGCGTCGGCGAGGTCGGCCAGGTCCGTGCCGACCCGGACGCCGTCGAGCAGCGCGCGCCCGGCGTCCTGCGGCATCCGGCCGCGGGCGACCGCCGACTCCACCAGGTCCCGGACGCGCTCGCGGCCGGCGGCGGCGCGCTCCTCGTCGACCTCCCGCATGGCCACCGGCACGCCGAGCCGGCCGCCGAGCAGGACCGCGAGCTGCGCCGCCATCAGGCCGGCGCCGACGATGCCGACCCGGCGGACCTCGCGCGGCCCGGCGTCGTCCGCCTCGGCGCGCGCCGCGCGGCGGGCGCCCCGGCCGGTGAGCTCGGCGGCGTACAGGGCGGCGCGGGCCTCGTCGGAGGCGAGCAGGCGGGACAGGGCGTCGTCCTCGGCGCGGAAGCCGGCCTCCCGGTCCCGTCCACCCGCCCGGGCCAGCAGGTCGAGCGTGTGCGCATACGCCGGGGCGGCGCCGTGCAGCCGGGCGTCCAGGGTCGCCGCGGCGCGGGTGACCGGGTCCGGCTCGCCCTCGGGGACCGCCGGCACCGCGGCACCGCGGCGGCCCGGGGTCCCGGCGCGCAGCACGCCCGCGGTCCAGGCGAGCGCGGACTGCTCGAAGCCCTCGGCGGGCAGCACGGTGTCGACCAGGCCCAGGTCGAGGGCCTGCTCCGCCGTGGTCAGCCGGTTGTTCGCGAGCGGCCGCAGCACCGCCAGGTCGACGGCCGCGGGCAGGCCGACCAGGCGGGGGAGCAGCCAGCAGCCGCCCCAGCCCGGCACGATGCCGAGCGACGACTCGGGCAGCCCGATCGACCGGATCCCGGCGACGGCGACGCGGTGGTCGCAGTGCAGCGCGAGCTCCAGGCCGCCGCCCAGCGCGTGCCCGGTCAGCCAGGCGAACGTCGGGACCGGCAGCTCGCCGAGCGGCCGCAGCGCGGCGTGCCCGGCCTCGGCGAGCGCGCGGGTCTGCGGCAGGCCGTCGAGGCGGCGGGCGACGGACAGGTCCGCACCCGCGACGAAGCAGCCCGGGCGTCCGGTGACGGCCACGGCGGCGACCTCGCCGGCCTCGGCGCGGCGCCGCACGGCGCCCAGGGCCTCGCGGAGCACCGCCAGGCCGCGCGGGCCGAGGGTGGTGGGGCGGCGCTCGTCCGTGGCGGTGAGCGTCAGCAGGGCCAGCACGCCGGCGCCGTCCGGCAGCTCGACGTCCCGGGTCGTCACGCGCAGGACGTGGTCGTCGGCCTCCGCGGGCAGGCCGTCTGGCGCGCCGGTGCCGGGCGCGGGGGTGCCGGGCGCGGCGGGGTCGCGCGGGGCGGACGACGGAGACGGCTCGGTGGCGGCGTGGCGCATGCGGCACTCCCTGGGACGACGGTGTCCGGTCGGAACACCGGCGACCCTAACGCCCCGGCTGCGCGCTGTCGCGGTGCCCGGACGACGGCGCGCCGCAGGTCAGCCGCCTGGGGGACGCCCGCGGTGCAGCGGGCGCTCCCCGTCGTCGAGTGGGCAGCGGACGCGTCGAGTGGGCAACCAGGGGATGCCCACTCGACGCGTCCGGTGCCCACTCGCGGTTGGCGCGGGCGCGGCGGCGCCGCGTCAGGCCGGGGTGGGCGCCGCGGCGAACGCCTCCGCCAGGCGCGGGGCCAGGAGGCCGATCTGCCACGGCCGCGCGCCGCCGGCCGCCAGGCGCTCGGCGAGGTGCGCCTCGTCGGCCGGGGTCGGCGGGGTCCAGCACACCCGGCGCAGCAGATCGGGCTGCAGCAGGTTCTCGGCGGGCACGGTGTGCGCCTCGGACAGCTCGGCGACGACGGCGCGCGCGGCGGTGAGCCGGGCCGCGGCGGCGGGGTCGCGGTCGGTCCAGGCGCGCGGCGGCGGCGGGGCGTCGGTGCGCGGCCCGCGGCTGCTGGGCAGCTGGTCCTCGGGCAGCTGGAGCCCGACGTCGATGGCGCGCTGCCAGAGCGCCGCGCGCCGCCGGGTGCCCTTGCCCGAGAACTGCGGCAGGGCGACGAGTTGCGGCACGGACCGCGGCAGCGCCTGCGCGGCGGCGACGATCGCGGCGTCGGGCAGCACGCGGCCGGGGGAGATGTCGCGCTGGCGGGCGTTCTCGTCGCGGGTCTCCCACAGCGAGCGGACGACGGCGAGCCGGCGCGGGTCGCGGATGGCGTGCACGCCGGACACCCGGCGCCACGGCTCGACGCGCGGGACGGGCGGTCCTGCGAGGCGGACGGCCTCGAACTCCTCGGCGGCCCACTGCGCCTTGCCGGCGACGGCCAGCCGCTCGGCGAGCACCTCGCGCAGCTCGACCAGCACCTCGACGTCGAGCGCGGCGTACCGGAGCCACTGCTCGGGCAGCGGGCGGGTCGACCAGTCGACGGCCGAGTGCTCCTTGGCGAGCCCGAGGCCGAGCAGCTCGGCGACGACGGCGGCCAGGCCGACGCGCTCCAGCCCGAGCAGCCGGGCGCCGAGCTCCGTGTCGAACACGCGCGACGGGCGCATGCCCTGCTCGGCGAGGGCGCCGAGGTCCTGGGACGCGGCGTGCAGCACCCACTCGACGCCGACCAGGGCGTCGGACAGCGGCGACAGGTCGGGCAGGGCGACCGGGTCGATGAGCGCGGTGCCCGCGCCCTCGCGGCGCACCTGCACCAGGTAGTTGTGCTGGCCGTACCGGTAGCCGGACGCGCGCTCGGCGTCGACGGCCACCGGGCCGGTGCCGGCGCCGAACGCCTCGACGACCCGGGCGAACGCCTCGGGGGTGTCGACGACGGCGGGCACGCCCTCGGCGGGCTCGGTCAGGGGGACGACGGCGGGCGCCTCGGGGGCGTCCGCGGAACGGTCGGCGCCGGCCGGGGCGCTGGTCTCCTCGGCCGGGGTACCGGCCGGGTGCGGGACTGACTGCATGGGACAACCGTAGGCCGTCGGGCCGCCGCCCCCGGTGCGGCGCGCAGGCGCGGCGTCCGGGGCGGGGCGGGCGCTCAGGCGAGCAGCCCGGTGCGGATGGAGATGGCGACCAGCGCGGCGCGGTCGCCCGTGCCGAGCTTGCGCGAGATCCGGGCGAGGTGGCTCTTGACCGTGAGCGCGGACAGGCCGAGCTCGTCGCCGATGGCGCGGTTGCTGAACCCGTCGGCGACCAGCCGCAGCACGCTGAGCTCGCGCGAGGTCAGGTCGGGGCGGGTGCGCGCGAACGGCGAGGGCACGGCGCCCGGGGCCGCGCCCGGCTGGCCGACGGTGGCGTTCGGCTCGGTCGCGACCGCGCCGCGCAGGCCGCCGGTCAGCAGGCCCACCAGGTCGCGGCGCCCGGCGCGGCGGGCGAGCAGGATGACGCGGCCGGAGCCGCGGCGGCGCAGGTTGCGCACGAGCGTCTGGCCGTCGCCCTCGGCGAGCTCGGTGACGACGACGCACATCTGGCCGAGCGGGCGGCGGCGCGGGTCGGTCGCGGTGCCGGTCGGGGTCACCACCTGCGTGCCGGGGCGGCGCGGCTGGGTGGCGAGGGCGCCGGTCCGGGCACCCGGGACGCCCGGCGCGAGTCCCGCGCCACGTCGGATCGGCTCGATGCTCACTGCGGTGCCCCCTTGACGGTCCAAGTCTTGCTCCCCCTATCGGCCCGACCTCGCGGTGTCTTGAGCAGATCGGGTGACATCGTGACCCGGCCGTGACCCGCGTGTCACGGGTGAGATCGCGCGCCCGTCGCCGTGCCCTACCGCCGGGGGGCCAGCGCGACGACGCCCTCGGGCAGCGGCGGCAGCCCGGCGACGGTGCACAGGAGGGTCCCCCAGGCGCGCAGGTGCGGCGCCAGGTCCTCGTCCCGGGCGGTCCAGGAGGCGCGCAGCTCGAGCTCGCACAGCTCGGGGCGCTCGTCCAGGGCCCCGAACGACTGGGACAGCACCCGGGTCACGGTGCCGCCGGCGGCGCGGGCGTCGACCTCGGCGGACGCGAGCGCGTCGGAGAACCAGCTCCAGGCGACCTCGGCGAGCAGCGGGTCCTGGCCGACCTCGGGCTCCAGCGTCGCGCGGACGAGCGTCACCAGGCGGAACGCGCCGTCCCAGGCCTCCTGGCCGGCCGGGTCGTGCAGCACGACGAACCGGCCGGAGGCGAGCTCGTCGGCCTCGGGGTCGCGGCGGGTGCTGCGCACGTCGGCGACGAGGGCGGCGGTGTACGGGGCGATGCGGGCGGGTCCGGGCGCCTCCTCGAGGGACACCTCGGGTCGCAGGGTCACGCCCCGCAGCGACCGCAGGGCGCGCAGGAACTCCGGTGGCGCGTCGCGGGGGCCGGTGCTCACAGCGCCGAGCGTAGGGGCGACGCTCTCGACCTGCGGGCGCGGCACGCCGGGCGCGGGGGGTGCGGACTAGGGTGAAGCTGCCCTGGCACCCCCTCGAAGGAGCACCCGCGCATGTCTGCACCCGCCGCACAGATCGGCGTCACCGGCCTCGCCGTCATGGGCCGCAACCTCGCCCGCAACCTGGCCCGGCACGGCTACACCGTCGCGGTGCACAACCGCTCGCAGGCGAAGACCGACTCGCTGATCGCGGACCACGGCGACGAGGGCACGTTCGTGCCGTCGGTGACCACCGAGGAGTTCGTGGCGTCGCTGGAGCGGCCGCGCAAGGTGATCATCATGGTCAAGGCGGGCGCGGCGACCGACGCGGTCATCGAGGAGCTGGTGCCGCTGCTCGACGAGGGCGACATCGTCATCGACGCCGGCAACGCGCACTTCCCGGACACCCGCCGCCGCGAGGCCGCGCTGCGCGAGAAGGGCCTGCACTTCGTCGGCTCCGGCGTGTCCGGCGGCGAGGAGGGCGCGCTCAACGGCCCGTCGATCATGCCGGGCGGCTCCCGCGAGTCGTACGAGGTGCTGGGCCCGATCCTCGAGGACATCTCCGCGAAGGTCGACGGCGTGCCGTGCTGCACCTACGTCGGCCCCGACGGTGCCGGGCACTTCGTCAAGATGGTGCACAACGGCATCGAGTACGCCGACATGCAGCTGATCGCCGAGGCGTACGACCTGCTCAAGCAGGGCCTGGGCGCGAGCGCGGCGGAGATCGCCGACATCTTCCGGACCTGGAACGAGGGCGACCTGGAGTCGTTCCTCATCGAGATCACCGCCGAGGTGCTGTCCCAGGTCGACGCCGAGACCGGGTCGGCGTTCGTCGACGTCGTGCTCGACCAGGCCGAGCAGAAGGGCACCGGCCGCTGGACCGTGCAGAACGCCCTGGACCTGGGCGTGCCGATCACCGGCATCGCGGAGGCCACGTTCGCCCGCGCGCTGTCCGGCTCGGTCCCGCAGCGCGAGGCCGCCCGCGGCACGCTGCCGGCGCACGCCGGGGCGTTCGAGGTGTCCGACCGCGACGCGTTCATCGAGGACGTCCGGCTCGCGCTGTACGCGTCGAAGGTCGTCGCGTACTCGCAGGGCTTCGACCAGATCGCGGCGGCCTCGGCCGAGAACGGCTGGGACATCGACCGCGGCGCCATGGCCCGGATCTGGCGCGGCGGCTGCATCATCCGCGCCCGGTTCCTCAACCGGATCACCGAGGCGTACGAGCGCGACGCCGAGCTCCCGCTGCTGCTCGCCGACGAGTACTTCACCGGCGCCGTCGGCAACGGTGTCGCCGCGTGGCGCCGGGTCGTGGCGCAGGCCGCGCTGGCGGGCATCCCGACGCCGGCCTTCGCGTCCTCGCTGTCCTACTACGACGGCGTCCGCGCGGAGCGGCTGCCGGCGGCGCTGATCCAGGCGCAGCGCGACTTCTTCGGCGCGCACACCTACAAGCGCGTCGACAAGCCCGGCACCTTCCACACCGAGTGGTCCGGCGACCGCGCCGAGCACACCGCGTGAGCGCGTCGACGCCGGCGCCGGCGCACCTGCCCGACCTGCAGCCCGTCATGCTCGGCGCCGACATCGGCGTGTACGCGCTCGCACGCGCGTTCCACGAGCAGTACGGCGTCCGGTCGATCGTGGTGAGCGGGGCGGCCCTCGGGCCGGTCGCCGACTCGCGGATCGTGGACAACCGGCTGGTCGCGGACGGGCACGACCCGCGCCAGCTGGTCGACGCCGTGCTGGAGGTGGCGCGCGAGCAGGCCGGGAAGCGGCTCGTGCTGCTGGCCAACTCGGACTGGCTGGTCCGGGTCGTCGTGCAGCACCGCGCGGAGCTCGAACCGCACTACGTGGTGCCGTTCCTCGGCGAGGAGCTGATGGACCGGCTGTCCGACAAGGCGACGTTCGCCGAGATCGCGACGGAGCTCGGCCTGGCCGTGCCGCGGACGATCGTCCAGGACTTCGCGCTCGCGGACGACCCGGCCTGGGCGCCGGTCCCGGTGGACGTCGGCTACCCGCTGATCGCCAAGGCGGCCAGCAGCGCCGACTACCAGGAGGTCGAGTTCGCGGGGAAGAAGAAGGTCTTCGAGATCTCCTCGCCCGACGAGCTCGAGGCGCTGTGGGCGTCGCTGCGCCGCGCGGGCTACCGCGGGCGGTTCGTCGTCCAGGAGCTGGTGCCGGGCGACGACACCCAGATGCGGTCGATCACGGCGTACGTCGACTCGCGCGGGTCGATCACGCTGCTCGCGTCCGCGCACGTGCTGCTCGAGGAGCACACGCCGTCCGGCCTGGGCAACCCGGCCGCGATGGTCGTGACCCGGGAGCAGGGGATGCTCGACCAGGCGGCCGCGTTCCTGCGCGGCGTGGGCTACGTCGGGTTCGCGAACTTCGACGTGAAGGTCGACCCGCGCGACGGGTCCTTCCGGTTCTTCGAGGTGAATCCCCGCATCGGGCGGAACAACTACTACGTGACGGCCGCCGGGGCGAACGTCGCGCGGTTCCTGGTCGAGGACCGGGTGCTGGACCGGGCGGTCGAGCCGGTCGTGGTCGACACCGAGGTGCTGTACTCGATCCTGCCGCACCGGCTGCTGCTGCGGTACGTGCTGGACCCGGCGCTGGCCGGGAAGGTGCGCGGGCTGATCAAGGCCGGGCGGGTGGCGCACCCGCTGCGCTACCGCCGTGACGCCGGGCTCAAGCGGCGCTGGTACGTGCTGGCCGCGGGGCTGAACCAGGTGCGCAAGTTCCGCCGGTACTACCCGGAGCCGACCAGCACGGGGTTCTGACGCCCCGCACCGGGACGAAGAGGCGGCCGGCGCCCCCGCTCGGGGACGCCGGCCGTCGTCGTGCGTGGGGCGGGCGTCAGCCCAGCTCGGACGTGCCCGAGTACAGGTGCAGCACCGGCACCTGCAGCTCGTCGCGGGCACGGGACGCCCAGTCGCGGTGGAAGGTGTCCTCGAGCGCGTGCGGGTAGGTCACGACGACGACCTCGCGGGCGCCCTCGGACGCCACGGCGGCGCGCAGCGCGGGCAGCGGGTCGTCGTCGACGACGGTGCCGGTGGCGGCGACGCCCGCGTCGGCGAACGCGGCGAGGCTGTCGGCGAGCTGCTCCGCGGCGTCGGCGGTGGCCTCGGCCGGCTCGGGCTCGCGGCCCAGCACGGTGTCGAGCGCCTCGCGGAGCTCGCCCATGCTGAGCTGGTCGACGAGGGACACGAGCACGTTGCGCTCGGTGTCGGCGGGGACGAGCACGCGGTACTGCAGCGACTCCCCGTCGTGCAGCGAGACGATGTGCGCGACGTCGGCGGCGGCGAGGGTGTCCTCCGTGAGGACCAGGATCGTGTCGGTCACGGATCGACCCTAGCGGGCGTCGGCGCTGCTCACCCGGGCGGCGTCCCTCAGCCGGCCGGGTCGAGCAGCCAGCGGCCGAGCAGCATCCCGTCGTGGTGCAGCAGGTGCGCGGGCCGCGCGGGCAGCGGCTCCAGCCACTCCGGGCCCTGCACGGCGCGCAGCCCCGGCCCGGCGACGAGCAGCGGGCTGGTGGTGAGGCACAGCTCGTCGACCAGCCCGGCGCGCACCAGGTCCGTGAGCAGGCGCGGGCCGCCCTCGGCGAGCACCCGGGTCAGGCCGCGGTCGGCCAGCGCGCCGACCGCGGCGCCCAGGTCGACGTCCTCCTCGCCGGCCACGAGCACCCGGTCGTCGCCGAGCTCCGCGCGCAGCCCGGCCAGCCGCGGGTTGGCGGCGACGGTGACCACGTACGGCGGGCGGTCGGTACCCCGCAGGCCCTCGGGCAGCTCGCCGGACGCCGTGACCAGCGCGAGCTCCAGGCCCGGCGCCTGCCCGCGGGCCGCGCGGGCTTCGCGCAGGTCGGCGGGGACGGTCAGCGGCGTGTACCCCTCGGCGCGGGCTGTCCCGGCGCCGACCAGGACCACGTCGGCGACCGCGCGCATGACCCGGAACACCCGCCAGTCGGCCGGGCCGTTGATGCTGCGCGACCGGCCGTCCGGGCCCTGGGCGGAGCCGTCGACGGTCGCGATCATGTTGGCCCGCACCGCCGACCGGCGCCCGGGGGCGGGGGCCGGGTGCGCGTACAGGTCGTGCAGCGCCGGCTCGCCCGGCTCGGGCGCCAGGCGCGCGCCGGCGCGGTCGAGGGGCAGCAGCACGTCCAGGGGCGGGAGCTCGCGGGGCATGCGCGCCAGGCTAGCGGCGGCCGGGAGCGCGGGGCGTCGCGGGCCGGTGTCGCCGCCGCGCCGCGCCCGGCCTAGGCTGTGCCGCCGTGAGCACCAGCCCCGCCACGCCGACGACGGCGAGCCTGACCGACCGGCGCCCCGACGTCGGCCGCGACCGCCTGCTGGCCGAGCGCGTCCCGCCGCCGCACTTCGCCGGCGAGTCGTTCGACACCTACGTGCCCGACCCGGAGTACCCGAGCCAGGCCGCCGCCGTGGCCCGGCTGCGCGAGGTCGCGGCGACGCTGACGTCGGGCGGCTCCGGCGGCCTGCTGAGCCGGCTCCGGCGGAAGCCCGCCGCGGTGCCCGCGGTGTACCTGGACGGCGGGTTCGGCGTGGGCAAGACGCACCTGCTCGCGTCGCTCGCCGCGGCCGTCGGGCCCGAGGACGCGGCGTACGGCACGTTCGTCGAGTGGACCAACCTGGTCGGCGCGCTGGGCTTCCGGCCGACGGTCGACGCGCTCGCCGGTCGGAAGCTCGTCTGCATCGACGAGTTCGAGCTCGACGACCCCGGCGACACCGTCCTGATGTCCCGGCTGCTGCGCGAGCTGACCGACCGGGGCGTGGCGCTCGCCGCGACGTCGAACACGCTGCCCGAGTCGCTCGGCGAGGGCCGGTTCGCGGCCGACGACTTCCTGCGCGAGATCCAGGACCTGTCCGACCGGTTCGAGGTGCTGCGGATCGACGGCCAGGACTACCGGCGCCGCGAGGCGGTCACCGACGCGCCCGGGCTGTCCGACGACGCGGTGCGCGCGGCGGTCGCGGGGGTGCCGGGGGCGACCCTGGACGCGTTCGGCGACCTGCTCGCGCACCTGTCGACCGTGCACGCGTCCCGGTACGGGGCGCTGCTGGACGGGGTCGCGCTGGTCGGGCTGACCGGCGTGGGGCCGGTGCCGGACCAGGACGTCGCGCTGCGGCTCGTGTCGCTGGTGGACCGGCTGTACGACCGGGACGTGCCGGTGCTGCTCGGCGGCGCGGGGGAGTCGGTGCTGTTCACCGAGCAGATGCTCGCGGGCGGGTACCGGAAGAAGTACTACCGCGCGCTGTCCCGCCTGGGCGCGCTGGCCGAGCGCGGTCGCCAGGAGGCCGCGGCCCGCGCCTGACGCGCCCGCTCTCGTGTGCCTCACCCCGGCTGGAGACGAGTGGACGATCTGGCCCGAGACGCCTCGACGTGTCGGGCCAGATCGTCCACTCGAGGGGGACGGGCGACGTCAGGGGGCCAGGACGGCCACCGAGCGCGGGCCCAGGAGCAGCTGCGGCCGGTCGCCGTCCTCGGCCTGCACCACGCGGGCCGTGGCCCACGAGGCCAGCACGCGCAGCTCGTCGTCGGTCCCCAGCGGCACCGTGCGCTCGGCGTCCGCGAGGTTGACGACCACGCGCGCGCCGCCGCGGTGCAGCACGAGCCAGTCGGCCCAGGCCCCGTCGACGGGCTCGGCCCCCTCCGCCCAGGTCAGGTCCGTGCGGGTGCGGTCGCCGGACGCCAGGTCCGGGACCTCGCGGCGCAGGCGGGCGAGCGTCCGGTACCAGTCGAGCATCCGCACCCCGCCCGGCAGGGTCGGCTCGTCCCAGTCCAGCCGGCCGGCCTCGAACGTCGCCGGGGACTGCGGGTCGGGGACCTCGAAGGTGTCCTCGTCCGCGCCGTACATCTCCGCCCAGCCGTGCCCGCCGAACTCCCGGGACCGGCCCTCGCGGACCGCCTGGGCGAGCTCGCGCTCGGGGTGGTCGGTCACGTACATCCACGGCGTGCGCGCGCCCCACTCCTCGCCCATGAACAGCATCGGCGTGAACGGCGACAGCAGCACCAGGGCGGCCGACGCGGCCAGCGCGCCGTCGTCCAGGGCGTCCGACGGTCGGTCCCCGAGCGCCCGGTTGCCGACCTGGTCGTGGTCGGAGCCGAACACGACGAACCGGTGCCCGTCGACCTCGGGGGGCACGGGGCGGCCCCAGTCCTCGCCGCGGAACGTCGAGTACCCGCCGTCGTGCACGAACACGTCGCGGTACGCCTTGCGCAGCGTCTCCGGCGCGCCGAAGTCGACGTAGTAGCCGTGCCGCTCGCCGGTCAGCAGGGCGTGCAGCGCGTGGTGCACGTCGTCCGCCCACTGCGCGGTCATGCCCCAGCCGCCCTCGGCGGTCGGGGTGACCGACATCGGGTCGTTGAGGTCGACCTCGGCGACCAGGGACAGCGGGCGCCCGACCTCGGCGGCCAGCGCCGCGACCTCGTCGGACAGCTGCGCGAGCACGTGCCGGGGCGAGTCGTCGACCAGCGCGTGCACGGCGTCCAGCCGCAGCGCGTCGACGTGGAAGTCCCGGAACCAGCGCAGGGCGCTGTCCACGATCCACCGGCGCACCTCGTCCGCGCCGTCCCCGTCCAGGTTGATCGCCGCGCCCCACGGGGTGTGGTGGGCGTCGGTGAAGTACGGCCCGAACTCGCCCAGGTAGTTGCCGGACGGCCCGAGGTGGTTGTGCACGACGTCCAGGCAGACCGCCAGCCCGGCGGCGTGCGCGGCGTCCACGAACCGCTGCAGGGCGGCCGGGCCGCCGTACGGCTCGTGCACGCCGTACAGGCTGACCCCGTCGTAGCCCCAGCCGCGCTCGCCGTTGAACGGCGCGAGCGGCAGCAGCTCGACGACCTCGACGCCGGTGGAGACCAGGTGGTCGAGCCGCCCGATCGCGGCGTCGAGCGTGCCCTCGGCGGTGAACGTCCCGACGTGCAGCTCGTAGACGACCGCGCCCCGCACGTCGCGGCCGGCCCAGCCGTCGTCGGACCAGGCGTGCCGGGTCGCGTCGAACACCCGGCTCGGCCCGTGCACGCCCGCGGGCGCCCAGGGGCCGCGCGGGTCGGGGCGCGGGTCCCCGCCGTCGAGCACGAACGCGTAGTCCGTGCCGTGCGGCAGGTCGCGGTCGGTGGTCCACCAGCCGCCGCCGGCGTCCGTCAGGGGGACCGTCTCGGCCCCCGCGTCGTCGGCGGCGGGGAGGTGCAGCGCGACCGCGGTCGCGTGCGGCGCCCACACCTCGCCGGGGCGGACGGTGCGGCGGTGGTCGTCGGCGCGGGTCTCGGTCACGCGTCGGTCCTCCTCACGAGCAGGGCGACCGGCAGCCGGTCGAGCAGGTCGGACAGCGGCTGCACGCCGCCGTCCACGGGCCGGTCGGCGAGCACGTCGTGCCAGTCGCCCTCGGGCAGGGCGACGGTGTGCTCGCCCCAGCCGCCGAGCCGGTCGACCATCGCGGCCAGCCGGGTCGCGATCACGGCGACCCGCGGTTCCCCGTCGGCGGTGCGGGCGTAGGTCAGGACGTGGCCGGACGAGTGCGGCAGCGCCACGATGCCCGCGCCGGGGCCGACGAACGCCTCGGGCACGTCCCGGCGCAGCCGGACCGCCCGCGACGTGACCAGCAGCTTCTCGTCCGCCAGGTCGCGGGCGCCCGCGCCCTCGTCCAGCCGGCCCAGCCGCGCGGCGATCGCCGGGTGGTCGACGGGCCGGCGGTTGTCCGGGTCGACCAGCGCGACCGCGGGCACCTCGGTGCCCTGGTACACGTCCGCGATCCCCGGCAGCGTCAGCTGGACGAGCTTCTGGCCGAGCGTGGCGGCGCGCACGGCGTCCCGGGTCCGGTGCTCCCAGTCGGTGAGCAGCCGTCCGACGCGCTCGTCGGCCAGGGCCTGGGTCGCGACGTCCAGCACCGCGCGCTCGTACGCCTCGTCCGGGCTGGTCCACGACGTGCGGTCCTTGGCCTCGCGCACCGCCTTGGTCAGGTACTCGGTCAGCCGCTCGGCCGCGATGGGCCCCTCGGCGGTCCAGGTGCCCGCGAGGGTCTGCCACAGCAAGTTCTCGGCGCGGCCGTCCAGCAGGGTGCTCCGGTAGGCGGCCGTGGCCTCGCGCAGCCGCCCGACCAGCTCGGCCCACTCGACCGGCAGCTCGGACAGCACGCCGAGCCGGGCCCGGACGTCCTCGCTGCGCTTGGTGTCGTGCGTCGACAGGGTGGTCATCCCGAGCGGGGTCTGCTGCTGGGCGCGGACCGCCCAGGCGAGCAGCTCGGTGGGGGACAGGGCGAACCGCTCGGGCTCGCCGCCGACCTCGGTCAGCGACACCAGGTGGGTCCACCGGTAGAAGGCGGTGTCCTCGACGCCCTTGGCCATCACGGCGCCGCAGGTCTGCTGGAACCGCACGACCAGCTCGTCGCGCTGCGGCTCCCGGGTGCGGCCCGCGCTGCCGACCTCGCGGCCGAGCAGGAGGTCGACCAGCACGTCCATCGTGGCGGCGCGCTCGGGCTGCAGCCGGGCGCGGGCGATCCGGGCGGCGTGCTCCAGCACCTCGACGTCGGCCGGGTGCGGGGTCCGGCCGGGCACGACGTACGCGCGGTACCGGTCCATCGCCACCAGCAGCTCGACCAGGCAGTCGTGCAGCGAGCGCCAGGTGTGGTCCCGCAGGCGCAGGTCGCCGCGGCACACCTCGGCGGCCAGCTCGGTGAGCCGGTACACCTCGGCGTACAGGGCCCGGTCGACGATCTCGCGCTTGGCGGTGTCGACGACCTCGGGCAGGGCGTCGGAGGACTCGCCGGTCAGCCGGTGCATGAGCGCCCCGAGCCGGGCGCTGCCGCCCGGGTCCACGAACGCCTGCTGGATCCGCCACAGCGCCTCGTAGCCCGTGGTGCCGGCGGTGTCCCAGTCGGCCGGGAGCTCCTCGTCGCCCTGCAGGATCTTCTCGACCACGACCCACGCGCCGCCGGAGCGCTCGCGCAGCCGCTCCAGGTAGCCGCCCGGGTCGGCCAGGCCGTCCGGGTGGTCGATCCGCAGGCCGTCGAGCACGCCCTCGTCGAGCAGGCGCAGGACCAGGGCGTGCGTCGCGTCGAACACGGCGGGGTCCTCGACCCGGATCGCGGCCAGCGTGCCGACGTCGAAGAACCGCCGGTAGTTCAGCTCCTCGTCGGCGACCCGCCAGTACGCCAGCCGGTAGTGCTGCCGCTCGAGCAGCTCGGCCAGCGGCAGCGCCTCGGTGCCCGGCCGGACCGGGAACGCGTGGTCGTAGTAGCGCAGCACCGGCTGCGGCTCGTCGCCGTGGCCGGGGACGACCTCGTGCTCCAGGTGCAGCTCGCCGGAGGCCAGCACGGCGCCGATCCGGTCGCCGAGCACGGGCATGAGCACGTCGCCCTCGCCCGCCGACCAGTCGACGTCGAACCAGGAGGCGTACGGCGACTCCGGGCCCTCGGCGAGCACCGACCACAGCGCCTTGTTGTGCCACGCGGGGGTCGGCACCGCCATGTGGTTGGGCACGATGTCGAGCACGAGGCCGAGGCCCGCCGCGTGCGCCCGGTCGGCGAGCCGGCGCAGGGCCGGCTCGCCGCCGAGGACGGGGGAGACCTCGTCGTGGTCGACGACGTCGTAGCCGTGCGTCGAGCCCGGCGCCGCGGTCAGGATCGGCGACAGGTAGACGTGCGTGACGCCGAGGTCCGCCAGGTACGGGACCAGGTCGGCGGCGTCGTCCAGCGTCAGGTCGGCGCCGAGCTGGAGCCGGTAGGTCGACGTCGGCACCGGCCGGCCCGGGGCGGGCAGGCGGCGGCTGGGGGTGCGGGGCTCGGTCCCGCGGTCGACGGTCACGCGCCGCCCGCCGCGCCGGTGGTCGCCGGGCCGCCCGGGGTGCCGGGCGCGCCCGACGTGGCCGGGGGCTGGGCGCCGTCCGCGAGCGTCGTGACCGCCGGCGCCTGCGTGATCGGGTCGACCTGCTGGACCGGCGGCCGGGACAGCACGACCGTCGACCGGTGCGCGATCTCGATCGTCGTCGAGTGCGCCAGCTCGTCGCCCGGCTCGAGCTGGTGGTCGCTGTCGAGCGCGACGGTCCAGGTCTCGCCGTACTCGGCGTCGGGCAGCGTGAACTGCACCGGCTCGGGCTGCGCGTTGAACAGCACGAGGAACGAGTCGTCGACGATCTCCTCGCCCCGCAGGTCGGGCTCGGCGATCGCGTCGCCGTTCAGGAAGACCATGACGGCGCGCGCGAACTCCTCCTGCCACTGCGCGTCCGACATGTGCGTGCCGGCCGGGGACAGCCACGCGATGTCGCGCAGGTCGGACTCGCCGCCCCGCTCGGGCGCGCCCGCGAAGAACCGGCGCCGGCGGAACACCGGGTGGTCCTTGCGCAGGTGCACGACGGCGCGGGCGTACTCGAGCAGCTCGGTGTCGTGCTCGTCGAGCTCCCAGTTCTGCCACGACAGCTCGTCGTCCTGGCAGTACACGTTGTTGTTGCCCTGCTGCGTGCGGCCCATCTCGTCGCCGTGCAGGATCATCGGCACGCCCTGGGACAGCAGCAGCGTGGTGAGGAAGTTCCGGCGCTGCCGGCCGCGCAGGTCCAGGACCTCCGGGTCGTCCGTCGGGCCCTCGACGCCGCAGTTCCAGGACCGGTTGTGGCTCTCGCCGTCCCGGTTGTCCTCGCCGTTGGCCTCGTTGTGCTTCTCGTTGTACGCCGTGAGGTCCGCCAGCGTGAAGCCGTCGTGCGCGGTGACGAAGTTGACGCTCGCGATGGGGCGGCGGCCGGTGTGCTCGTACAGGTCGGAGGACCCGGACAGCCGGCTGGCGAACTCCGCCAGGGTCGACGGCTCGCCGCGCCAGAAGTCGCGCACCGTGTCCCGGTACTGCCCGTTCCACTCCGACCACAGCGGCGGGAACCCGCCGACCTGGTAGCCGCCGTCGCCGAGGTCCCAGGGCTCCGCGATGAGCTTGACCTGGGAGATGATCGGGTCCTGCTGGATGATGTCGAAGAACGCGCTCAGGCGGTCGACCTCGTGGAACTGGCGGGCCAGCGTCGCCGCGAGGTCGAACCGGAAGCCGTCGACGTGCATGTCCTGCACCCAGTAGCGCAGCGAGTCCATGATCAGCTGCAGCACGTGCGGGGACCGCATGAGCAGCGAGTTCCCGGTGCCGGTCGTGTCGAAGTAGTGCGCCTGGTCGCCGTCGACGAGCCGGTAGTACGACGCGTTGTCGATCCCGCGGAACGACAGGGTCGGGCCCAGGTGGTTGCCCTCGGCGGTGTGGTTGTAGACCACGTCGAGGATGACCTCGATGTCGGCGGCGTGCAGCGCCTTGACCATCGCCTTGAACTCCTGCACCTGCTGGCCGTTGCTGCCGAAGGCGGCGTAGGCGTTGTGCGGCGCGAAGAAGCCGATCGTGTTGTAGCCCCAGTAGTTCGACAGCCCGCGGTCCTGCAGGGACGGGTCGTTGACGAACTGGTGCACCGGCATGAGCTCGACGGCGGTGACGCCGAGGCTGGTCAGGTGCTCGATCACGGCGGGGTGCGCGAGCGCGGAGTACGTACCGCGCATCTCCTCCGGCACGGCCGGGTGCAGCTGCGTGAGGCCCTTGACGTGCGCCTCGTAGATGACCGAGTCGTGGTACTCGTGCTGCGGCGGGCGGTCGTGTCCCCAGTCGAAGTACGGGTTCACCACGACGGAGGTCATGGTGTGGCCGGCGGAGTCGTCGGTGTTCCGCTCGTCCTCGGCGCCGAACGTGTACGAGTACAGCGACGGGTCGTTGTCGATCTGCCCGTCTATGGCCTTGGCGTACGGGTCGAGCAGCAGCTTCGACGGGTCGCAGCGGTGGCCCTGGGCGGGGTCGTACGGGCCGTGCACGCGGAACCCGTAGCGCTGGCCGGGCTGCAGCGCGGGGACGTAGCCGTGCCAGACGAACGCGTCGACCTCCGGCAGGTCCACCCGCGTCTCGTTCCCCGCCTCGTCGAACAGGCACAGCTCGACGCGCTCGGCGACGCCCGAGAACAGGGCGAAGTTCGTGCCGCTGCCGTCGTAGGTCGCGCCGAGCGGGTAGGGGCGTCCGGGCCAGATCCTCATGCGCGTCAGTCCTCCGGGGGGCGGTCGGTGTCGGCGGCGGTCTGCCGCGTCCTGGGCACAGCGTGCCAGGGGACCCCCCAGGTCCGCAGGACGAACGGTCCGGGTGCGGGCGGTGAGCGGTCCGCCCCGGGCCCGACGGGGTTCGCCGCAGCCCCTGCGCCGGGCCCACGACGGAGTTCACCCGGGTCAGCGCCCCCGTTCACCCCGACGGTCTATCGCATAACGGGCAAAACGGACGCAAACTTCGGGGCATGGCGGAACAGGACGAGTCGCGGGTGGTGATCACCAACGCGGACATCGCGGCGGCGAAGCGCGACTGGCAGCTCGCCCGCAGCCGCGGCGACCTGCCCGGCCGGGTCGAGGCGGCGTACGACCTCTACCGCCGGCTGGTGTCCGCCCAGGCGCAGCAGATCGCCGACACGTTCCGCGAGACGGGGGCGCTCCGCGCGGACCAGGGCTGAGCGCCGCGCTGCGGCTGCGGCGCTGCCGCGCTGCTGCTGCGCCGCAGTCGCCCCGCGTCGACGAGCGTCGAGATGGCAGAAGATGCGGGTTTCCCGCGCGGCGAAGCGCGCATCTTCTGCCATCTCGGCGCGAGGTCGCGCAATCGCGCAGTCGCACGGTCGGGCTGCGAGGCGGGTGCGAGGGGGCTGCGAGGGACCGGGCGCCTCCTGGTGGGGACCCGCCGGCGACCGTGCCGACGGCCCGACCCGCGAGGGGGACCGCATGTCCACGACCACGCCCGCCACCGGTCTCGGTGCCACGACCCGCGGCACGTCCGCCGGTCCGGACTCCGGCCCGGACCCCGGCACCACCGCCGGGTCCGCCGTCACCACCGCGGGCTCCGACGCCGGCCCGGACGACGCGGCCGCCGTCAGCGCGCCCGCCGCCGACGTGCGCGCTGCCGCGAGGCCCGGCGACCTGCTCGAGCCGGTCGGCCCGAGCACCGCGGAGGTCGCCGACCGGGTGTTCGCGGCGAGCCTCGGCGCGCAGGAGCTGGCCGCCGTCCACGCCGGCGACCGGCTCGGCTGGTACCGCGCACTGGACCGGCACGGGCCGTGCACCGCCGACGAGCTCGCCGCGCTCACCGCCACCCACCCGCGGTACGTCCGCGAGTGGCTCGAGCACCAGGCCGCCTGCGGGTACCTGGTCGTGGACGGCGGCGCGTTCGCGCTGACGCCCGGCGCCGCGGCGGTGCTGGCGGACCCCGACTCGCCGGACCACCTCGCGCCGCTCGGCCGGATGCACGCCGCGAGCGTGCGGGTGTCCGACGAGCTGCACGCCGCGTACCGCTCGGGCGGCGGGGTGCCGTGGGAGCGGCTGGGCGCGGACGCGCGGGAGGCGCAGGCCGCGCTCAACCGGCCGTTCTTCCTGGACGGGCTGGCCGCGGCGCTCGGGGACGCGCTGCCGGGCCTCGACGCGCGGCTGCGCGCCGGCGGCCGGGTGCTCGACGTCGGCTGCGGCGAGGGCTGGTCGTCGATCGGGCTCGCGCTGGCCCACGAGGACGCGGAGGTGACGGGGGTCGACCTGGACGAGGCGTCGGTGGCGGCGGCCCGGCGGCACGCGGCGGCCCGCGGCGTGGAGGACCGGGTGCGGTTCGTCGCCGCGGACGCGTCCTCCCTCGGGCCGCGGGCGGGGCGGGGGTTCGACCTGGCGCTCGCGTTCGAGTGCGTGCACGACCTGGCGGACCCGGTCGGCGTGCTCGGTGCGCTGCGCGCGCTCGTGGCCGCGGACGGCTGGGTCGTCGTCGCGGACGAGCGGGTCGCCGAGGAGTTCGCCGCGCCCGCCGGTCCCCTCGAGCGCTGGTACTACGGGTTCTCGCTCGGGGTGTGCCTGCCGGACGGGATGTCCCACCGGCCGAGCGCCGGCACGGGGACCGTCATGCGGCCCGCGACGTTGGCCGGGTACGCCCGCGCAGCGGGGTACGCCGCCGTCGAGGTGCTGCCCGTCGAGCACGACCTGTTCCGGTTCTACCGCCTGCGGGTCTGACGGCCCGGGGGTCCGGCGGCCGCGCGGGCCGGGCGCGGGGCGGCCGCCGCGCCGTCCTCGCCCGCCGCGCCGGTCGCCGCCGTGCCGGTCGCCGCAGCCGCGCCGCCCCCGCCGCCCGCCGCCCGCGCCGGGAGCCGGTCGACCGCCGCCGCCAGGTCGTCGTCCGCGCCCGCGTCCAGCAGCGCGGCGAGCCGCTCGGCCCCGAGCGCCGCGGCGAGCCCGGCGCGGGCGGCGGCCAGCGCGTCGGCCTCGACCCCGTACGTCACGGGCAGGTCCGGTGCGGTGACGGCACCGAGCAGCAGCGCCGCGTCCTCGGGCCGGTCCAGCCGGAGCAGCAGCGGCACGGCGTTCCGCAGCGCGGTGAGCAGGTGCGTCCGGTTGCCGGCGGGCGCCCAGTCGCGGGCGAGGGCGAGCAGCTCCTCGAGCGCCCCGGCGGGGTCGGGCCGGCGGGCGACCGCGGCGACGGTCGCGGCGCGGGCGACCCCGGACAGGTACCGGTCGCCCACGGCGTCGGCGAGCTCCCGGGCCTCCGCGAGCGCCGCCACCGCCGCGGCCGGGTCGCTCCCGGCGAGCACCTCGCCGTCGGTGAACGCCAGCCACGCCCGGTCGGACGGCGCCGCGAGGACGGGGTGCACCGCGCGGCGCAGCACGGCGAGCGCGGCCTCCGCGGCGATCGGGCGGTCTCGGTACGCCGCGACCAGCGCGGGGTAGGTGAGCCCGATGACCCGGTAGTGCGGGTCGGCGGCGTGCTGCGCCTCCGCGGCGATCCGGCCACCGAGCGCCACGGCGTCCTCGGTGCGGCCCTCGAACAGCGCGAGGTCGGCGAGCACCTCGAGCGCGTGCAGCCGGTCGGCCGCCTCCGCCGCGCCCGCGAGCGCCTGCTCCGCCCGGCGCGCGGCCCCGCCGCGGTGCCCCTGCAGCAGCGCGCGGGCCGCGAGCGCCGCGAGCACCGCCGGCGCGTCCTCGCGGCCGGGCACCGGCCAGGCGAGCACGTCGGTGCGCAGCACGTCGACGGCGTGCCGGTGCAGCGCCCGGGTCAGGCGCACGGCGAGGTCGGGGTCGTGGGTCGCCGCCCAGGCGTGCGCGACGCGCAGGTCGGGCAGCAGCTCGGTGAGGCGGGCGCGCGCCTCGGGCTCGCCGGGGCCGCGCAGCGCCCGGTCCGCGTCCCGCACGACGTCGAGCAGCACGGCCGCGTGCCGGGCGCGCACGCCGTCCGCGGGCGGGCCGATCACCGCGCGCACCGTCTGCAGCATCCGGTACCGCGTGCGCCCCCGGGCGTCGTCCCGGACCAGCAGCGAGGCCGCGGCGAGCTGCTCGGCGGTGCGGGCCGGGACGTCCAGCACCCGGGCGGCGAGGTCCGGGGCGCAGGCGGTCGCGAACACCGGCCAGCCCTCCAGCGCGCGGCGCGCGTCCCGGGTGAGCAGCTCCCGGGACCACGCCACGAGCGCGGCGAGCGAGCGGTGCCGCGCGGGCGCGTCCCGGCGCGGGAGCACCAGCGAGTCGAGCCGCGCGTCGAGCAGGTCGGCGACGTCCGCGACGCTCAGGGTCGCCGTGCGGGCGGCCGCCATCTCGACCGCGAGCGGCAGCCCGTCGAGGCGGGCGACGATGCGGGCGACGGGGTCCGGCGCCCCGACCGCCGCCTCCGGGGTCGGCGGTAACGCGCGACCGGCGGCCGCACGGGCGCGGTCCCGGAACAGCCGCGCCGCCGCGGATGCCGGGCCGACGGCGTCGAGCGGCTCCACCAGCAGCACGTGCTCCCCGGCGACGCCGAGCGGCGTGCGGCTCGTGGCGAGCAGGCGCAGCGGGCCGGGCTCGGACAGCAGCAGGTCGACGCACTCGGCGACCGCGCCGGCGACGTGCTCGCAGTTGTCCAGCAGCAGGACGACCGCTCGCGTCCCGGCCCGGGCGAGGGCCTGCGCGGGCGGGTCGTCCGGGTCGGCGTCCAGGGCGTGCGCGACGGCGGCGGGCACCGCCGCGGGGTCCCGCACCGCCCCGAGCTCGACGAACCGGGGGACCAGCGGCGCGCCGACCCGGGCCGCGGCCTCCAGGGCCAGGCGGGTCTTGCCGACGCCGCCCGGGCCGACGAGCGTCACCAGCGGGCTCTCGCCCAGCAGGGCGCGCGCGGCGCGCAGCTCGTCCTCGCGGCCGACGAACGAGGTGCGCGGGCGCGGCAGGGCGGCGCGGGCCGGGGCGTCCGGCGGGCCGGCACCGGGCGTCGTGCGCGCCGCGCCGGTGCGGCGCGCGCCCGCCGGCGGGGCCGCGGAGGGTGGCGTGCCGGCCGCCGGCGGCGCTCCGGGCGTGGGGAGCGCGCCCGCGGCCGGGCGGACCCCGCCCGTGCGGCGCGGGCCCGTCGGCGCGCTGCGGCCGTCGGCCCGGACCGGCGCCGGCGGCTCCCCGGCGCGCGGCGGCGCCCCTGCCCCCGGCGGCTCCCCGGCGCGCGGCGTCCCCGCTCCCGGCGGCGCCCCGGCGCCCGGCGGCCGCCCGGCCGCGAGCGCCGCGGCGTGCGCGGTCCGCAGCTCGTGCGACGGCAGCAGCCCGATCTCGTCCAGCGCCGCGGCGGCCCGCAGGTAGGCGAGCACGGCCTCCCCGGGCCGGCCCTCGGCCGTGTGCGCGCGGACGAGCAGCGCCCACGCGCCCTCCCGGTACGGGTCGCCGTCCAGGGCACGCTCGGCGGCGTCCGCGGCGCGCTCCGCGTCGGTGTCGAGCAGGGCTCGGGCGAGCGCCTCGTGCGCGCTGCGCCGCGCGGTCTCCAGCCGCTCGGCCTCCGCCTGGACCTCGGGCAGGTCGGCCTCGCCGCCGAACGCGGGGCCCCGCCACAGGGCGAGCGCGTCGGCGAGCACCTGCGCCCGGCTCGCGGGTTCGTCCCCGGCGGCGTCGGCGCGACCCCGCCCGGCGGACCGGGGCCGGGTGGCGGCGCGCACGGCCCGGTCGAACCGGTCCGCGTCGAGGTCCTGGGGGTCGAGGCGGTACCCGCCCGGCACCGCGCGCAGGTCGGCACCGACGAGCGCGCGGATCCGCGAGGCGTGCGAGTGCAGGGTGTGCTCCGCGCTCGGCGGCGGGCCGGCCGGCCAGAGCGCGGCGATGAGCCGCTCGCGCGGGACCAGGGCCCCCCGGTGCGCGAGCAGGACCGCGAGGAGCGCACGCTGGCGCGAGCCGCGGACCGGTTCGGCCCCCTCCGCGGTCACGAGCTCCACGGGCCCCAGCACCCCGTACCGCATGGGCCGATGGTGGCCCGGCCGGGGCGGCGGGGGCAAGAGGGGCGCGGTAGCGGCCCCGCGGGTGCCGCCCGGCGACCGCCGCACGACCCCCGCCCGCCCGCGCCCCGGGGGTAGCGTGCGCGAGGGACGCCACCCCGACCCGGAGGGACCACCGCCGCATGGCACTCGACGCCGCCCCGACCACCGACCGCACCCGCGCCGCGCGGGTGCTCGACGCGGCGGACACCCGCGACGCGCACTGGCGCGACCTCTACCGCGACCTGCACGCGCACCCCGAGCTGTCCGGCCGGGAGCACCGCACGGCCGCGGCGCTCGCGGCCGAGCTGCGCGCGTCGGGCCTCGACGTGACCGAGGGCGTCGGCGGGACCGGCGTGGTCGGCGTGCTCCGCAACGGCGACGGCCCGGTGGTCATGCTGCGTGCCGACATGGACGGCCTGCCGGTCCTCGAGGAGACCGGCCTGCCGTACCAGAGCCGGCACACGGACGTGAACCCGGCGGGGGAGACCGTGGCCACCATGCACGCGTGCGGGCACGACATGCACGTGACGGCGCTCGCGGCCGCGGTCGACGCGCTCGCGGCCGCCCGGGACGCCTGGCGCGGGACCCTGCTCGTCGTCGGCCAGCCCGCCGAGGAGACGGCGACCGGCGCGAGCGCGATGCTCGCCGACGGGCTGTTCACCCGGTTCCCGAAGCCCGACGTCGCGCTCGGCCAGCACGTCGGCCCGCTGCCCGCCGGGGTCGCGAACCACTCCCGGGGCCTGCTCATGGCCGCGGCCGCGACCCTGGACGTGACGATCCACGGGCGCGGCGGCCACGGCTCCCGGCCGTTCGTCACCGTCGACCCGATCCTCACCGCGGCGTACGCGATCACCCGGCTGCAGACGATCGCTGCGCGCGAGACCGCGCCCGAGGACCCGCTGGTCGTCACCGTCGGCACCTTCCACGCCGGCACGAAGTCGAACATCATCCCGGACACCGCGACGTTCACCGTGAACCTGCGGGCGCGGTCCGACGCGTCGATGACGCGGGCCGTCGCCGCGGTCGAGCGGATCGTCGGCGCCGAGGCCGCGGCCGCGGGCTGCCCGCAGCCGCCCACGATCACGATGCGCGAGAACCCGCCGGCCACCGTCAACACCGCCGAGGTCGTCGACCGGGTGATGGCCGCGCAGCAGGCGGTGATGCCCGGGGGCGCGGTGCGGACCGCCGAGCCGCTCATGGGCTCCGAGGACTTCTCCGAGTACGGGCTGCCGAGGGGCCGGTACGCGGGCGACCCGGTGCCGTACGCGTTCTGGTTCTGGGGCGGCATGGACCCCGCGCTGTTCCCCGACGGCTACGTCTCCGGGTTCTCCGCGGCCGTCCCGGGCAACCACACCGCGCAGTTCGCGCCGCTCGACGAGCCGACGATCGCCGCGGGCCGGCGGCTGCTGGTGGCCGCCGCGCTGGAGTTCCTCGCCTGACCGCCGCCGGGGGATGATGTCCGGCGTGCCCGCGCTCGACATCGTCCACCTGACCGACCCCGACGACGAGCGGCTCGCCGACTACGTCTCGCTGACCGACGTCGCGCTGCGCTCCCGGCACGAGCCCGAGAAGGGCCTGTACATCGCGGAGAGCTCGACGGTGCTCGGGCGGGCGCTCGCCGCGGGGCACCGGCCGCGGTCGGTGCTGGTGTCGCCGCGCTGGCTGCCGGACCTCACGTCGATGCTCGAGGCCCGGGACCCGGCCGGGGAGCCCGTGCGCGTGTACGTCGCGGAGTCGCCCGTGCTGGAGGCGATCACCGGCTTCCACGTGCACCGCGGGGCGCTCGCGGCCATGCACCGCCCGCCGCTGCCGTCCGTCGCGGAGGTCATCGCCGGGGCGCGGCGGGTCGCGGTGCTGGAGGACGTCGTCGACCACACGAACGTCGGCGCGGCCTTCCGGTCGGCGGCGGCCATCGGCGTCGACGCCGTGCTCGTCACCCCGCGGTGCGCCGACCCGCTCTACCGCCGGTCGGTGCGGGTGTCGATGGGCACGGTGTTCCAGGTGCCGTGGACCCGGGTGGACCCGTGGCCCGGCGGCGTCGAGCTGCTGCGCGCCGCCGGGTTCGTCACCGCGGCGCTGGCGCTGTCCGACGACTCGGTGAGCCTGGACGCGCTGGAGGCCGACCCGCCGGAGCGGCTGGCGCTGGTGCTCGGGGCGGAGGGCGACGGGCTGAAGCCGGCGACGATCGCCGCGGCGGACGTGACCGTGCGGATCCCGATGGCGGGCGGGGTGGACTCGCTCAACGTGGCGGCGGCGGGCGCGGTCGCGTTCTGGGCGACGCGCGTGCGGGACTGAGGCCGGGGCGGCGTTCGCCGAGATAGGGCCTCCGCGCCGAGGTAGGACCATCGGTGGTCCTACCTCGACGGCGCGGACCTATCTCGACGCGGACACCCGGCCCGGGCTCAGCCGCGGCGGCGGGACTCGTGCGCCGCGATCGCCAGCTGCACCCGGTTCTCCAGCCCGAGGCGGCCCAGCGCGCTGGACAGGTGCGTCTTCACGCTGCCGACCGACAGGTACAGCCGCGCGCCGATCTCGGCGTTCGACAGCCCGTCCGCCACGGCCAGCGCCACCTCGCGCTCCCGGTCGGTGAGCCCGTCGAGCGGGTCCGGGCCGGCCGCAGCGGGCTCCGGTTCGGCGCGCACGTGCTCCAGGAGCTGGGCCAGCACCGCGGGCGACATCGCGGGCTCGCCGGCCGCCGCGGCCAGCACCGCGGCGACGATCTGCTCCGGCGGGGTGTGCTTGAGCAGGAACCCGGCGGCCCCGGCGCGGAGCGCGGCCAGCACGAGCGCGTCGGCGCGGAAGGTCGTGAGGACCACGACGGCCGGCGGCGACGCGAACCGCTCCCGGACGGCGCGCAGCGCGGCGACGCCGTCCACGCGCGGCATCCGGACGTCGAGCAGCACCACGTCGGGCCGTGCATCCTCCACGGCCGCCACGACCTCGTCGCCGTCGCCCGCCTCGCCGACGACCTCGAGTGCGGGGTGCCCCGCGAGCATCAGCCGCAGCCCGGCACGGACCAGCGGGTCGTCGTCGACGAGCAGGACGCGCGCCGCCGCGGCCGCCGGCCCCGCGCCCGCCGGCCCCGCGCCCGCCGGCCCCGGCCCCGCCGTCACCGCGCCGCCCGCGGCAGGTCGGCCCGCACCCGGAACCGACCGCCGTCGACGCCGTGCACGAGCGTGCCGCCGTCGAGGCGGACCCGCTCCGCGAGGCCGACCAGGCCGTTCCCGCCGCGTGGCAGGTCGGCGTCGGTGACCCCGACCGGGACGGCGTTCTCGACCTCGACCCGGACGCGCGCGCCCTCGCCGCCCGACACCCGCACCCGGACCGGTGCCCGCGGGGCGTGCTTCCGCGCGTTGGTCAGGGACTCCTGCACGACGCGGTAGACGGTCCGCTCCGTGGTCTCGCGCAGCCCGGCGGCCGACACGTCGACGACGAGGTCCACCTGCTGGCCCGCCTCGGCCGCCTCCGCCGCGAGCCGGCCGAGGTCGTCGAGGCGGGGCTGCGGCCGCCCCGTCGCCAGGTCGTCCTCCGCGCGCAGCAGCAGGAGCAGCTCGCGGAGGTCCTCGACGGCGAGGTGGGCGTTCTCCCGGATCACGCGGGCCGCGTCCCGGACCTCCGCGGTGCTCGGCGCGGCGGGGGACCCCGCGCGGAACTCCAGGGCGCCGGCGTGCACGGACAGCAGCGAGATCCGGTGCGCGAGCACGTCGTGCATCTCCCGCGCGATCCGCTCGCGCTCCTCGTGCCGGGTGGCGGTCAGCTGCGCCTCGTACCGCTCGCGGTCCCGTGCGGCGGCCTCGCGGAGCCCCTCGATGACCAGCCGGCGGGACCGGCCGAGCAGACCGAGCGTGACCGCCAGCGCGTACAGCAGCGGGATCACGACGGCGTAGACGAGCCACGACATGCCGGGCAGCGGGAACAGGTGGTGGTACGGCAGCCCGGTGGCGACGTGCAGCACGGCCACCGCCACCGCGGCGCGGGGCCGCCCGAGCTGCGCCGCCCGGTACACCGCGAACGGCCCGGCCAGGCCGCCCGACAGCGACAGGGCCGCGGGCACCACCAGCAGCAGCGCGACCGTGACGGGGAACCGCCGGGCCCACCACAGCGCGAGGCAGGCGAACCCGCCGAGCGCGACGTCGAGCGGCCAGAACCACGCCGGGATCTGGTCCGGCCGGCCGCCCGCGACCGAGGCGAGCCAGGACAGCGTGAGCAGGCCGTTCACGAGGCCGTCGCTCACCCACTCGCCGGGGGTCCGCGGCCGCGCGAACGGGGACACGCGCCGCCACCCGGCCGGCGCCGTCGCCCGTCCCGCGTCGTCGGTCACCTGCCGATCGTAGGAGGCGACCACGCCGGCCGGGCCGCCCGGGCGCCGAGGACCGGCCGATCGGCCGACCCCTCTGGCCGGTCGGCCGATCCGCGTCCGCGCACCGGCGGCGGAGGCTGGCGGCATGGACGACAGGGAGACGACGACGCCGGCGCCCGCGCTCGAGCTGCGCGGGCTGCGCCGGACGTTCGGGGACAAGGTGGCGGTCGACGACATGGACCTGGTGGTGCCCGCCGGGTCGTTCTACGGGGTCGTCGGGCCGAACGGGGCGGGCAAGACCACGGCGCTGTCGATGGCGGTCGGCCTGCTGCGGCCGTCGGCGGGGGTGGCGCGGGTCGACGGCGTCGACGTGTGGGCGGACCCGGTCGAGGCGAAGCGCCGCCTCGGGGTGCTGCCCGACGGGCTGGCGCTGCCCGAGCGGCTGACCGGCGGCGAGCTGCTGACCTACTGGGGTCGGTTCCGCCGGATGCCGCGCGACGTCGTGGCGGCGCGGTCGGCCGAGCTGCTGCGGGTGCTCGAGCTGGAGGAGGCCGAGCAGCTCGGCACGCTGGTGGGGGAGTACTCCACCGGGATGCGGAAGAAGATCGGGCTCGCGACGGCGCTGCTGCACACCCCGCGCGTGCTGGTGCTCGACGAGCCGTACGAGGCGGTGGACCCGGTGTCCGCCCGGGTGCTCACCCGGATCCTGCGGCGGTTCACCGCCGCCGGCGGCTCGGTCGTGGTGTCGAGCCACGTGATGTCGCTGGTCGAGCAGCTCTGCGACCGGGTGGCGATCGTGGTGCGCGGCCGGGTCGAGGCCGCGGGCACCCTCGACGAGGTGCGGGCGGGCGCGGCGCTCGAGGACCGGTTCGTCGCGCTGGTCGGCGAGCCCGAGGTGCGGGAGGAGGAGCTGGCGTGGATCGCGGGATGATCGCGCTCAAGTTCGCGATGCTCCGCAACGCCCTCCCGGGGCTGCGGCTCGTGGGCTGGGTGCTCGGCGGGCTGCTCGCGGCGGCGACGTGGGCCGTGGCCGTCGGCGTGCAGGACGACGGCGTGCGCCGCTCGGCGCTGACGCTGCTCCTGGCGGTGTGGACGCTCGGCGGGCTCGTCGGGCCGGTGCTGACCAGCGGCGCCGGGGTGCTGCGCGCGGAGTACTTCGCCTTGCTGCCGCTGACGCGGCGCCAGGTGGGCAGCGGGCTGCTGATGAGCGTGTTCGTCAGCATCGCCGCGGGCGTCGTGCTGGTCGCGCTGCTGGCGGTCGCGGCGCACGGGGCGCGCGGCGGCCCGGCCGCGGTGGCGGCCGGGGTGGTCGGCGCGGTGCTGGCGTGGGTGCTGCTGGTGGTGGCGTCCCGGCTGGTCTACGGCCTGCTCGGCGCGGCCATGCAGTCGAAGCTCGGCATCGAGATCGCCGGGGTGCAGTTCGGGGTGATGTTCGCCGCGATGTTCGCCGGCTGGATGATCGTCTCGGTCGCGATGGAGAGCGTCCCCGCGCTGCTGACCCGGGGGCTGCCCGACGGCCCGGTCACCACGGTGCTCGAGGCGCTGCCGTCGTCGTGGCCGGTGCTCGCGGCCGACGCGGCCGCGGCGGGGGACGCCGGCCGGGCGCTGGCGCTGCTCGGGGGGCTCGCGCTGCTGGACGTGGTGCTGGTCGCCGCGGCCGTCCCGCTGCTCGTGCCGCGCTCGGCGCGCGCGGCCCGGCGGCGCGGCCGGCCCCGGTCCCGCGGGTTGGTGGCGGGCGGCGGCCTGCTGCCGGCGAGCCCGACCGGCGCGGTCGTCGGCAAGGAGGTGCGCCAGTGGCGGCGCGACCCGTGGCGGGCGCTGGAGAGCTCCACCGCGCTGTGGACCGGGGTGGTGATCGGCGTGCTGGCGCTCCTCGGCGGGTACACCCGGCCGGCGGCGGCGTTCGCGGGCGTCATCGTGGCGTTCGTGCTGGGGCTGTCCGGCTGCAACCTGTACGGGCAGGACGGCTCGGCGGTGTGGCAGAACGTCGTCGGCGAGGACGCCGGGTCGGTGCGCGCGGACGTGCGCGGGCGGCAGTGGGCGATGGTGCTCGTGTTCGCGCCGCGCGTCGTGCTCGTCACCGTGCCGTTCCTGGTGCTGAGCGGGGCGTGGTGGACGGTGCCGCTCGTCGCGGCGGCGGTCCCGGCGGTGCTCGGCGCCGCGACCGGGGCCGCGGTGCTGACCTCGGCGGTCGGGGTGTCGCCCGGCGTCGACCCGCGCCGCCGCGTCGGTCCCAACGACGCCAACGGCAACATCGCCGTGCACGTCTGGGTGGTGATCCTCGCGATCGTCGTCGCGGTGGCGCCGACGGCCGCGGCGATCGTGTACGTCGCGCCGCGCGGGGGCGCGCCGCTCGGCGCGGCACTGGTGGTGCTCGGCGCGGTGAACGGGGGCGCGGCCGCCTGGCTGCTCGGCCGGGTCGCGATCGGGTACCTCGACCGGCGGATGGTCGACGTGTTCAGCCGGATCCGGTACGGGCGGGTGTTCCACGAGGACGCGGACGCCGGGCTGCTGGACGGGATCGCGCGGGTGACGCTGCGCGGCGAGGTGCGCGCGAAGGAGCTGAAGCAGGAGGAGCGGGACAAGCGCCTGGCGCGGGCGCGGGGCTGAGCGGGGCGGGGCGCCTGCGGCCCCGGGGGTCGGTCGGCGGGACCAGGCGCGGGTGCGACCGCGGGGGGACCCGGGCGCGGCGCGGTCGGACCGCGGGCCGACGCACCGTGCCGCAGGCCGCGGGAGCGTGGGGGCATGACGACCGACGACCCGCACCGCCGCCGCGCCTTCGCCGCGCCGGGCCGCCGCCGCGCCCGCCCCGCGCCGGCCGCTGACCGCGCCCGCCCCGCCTCCGCCCGCCGCCCCGCGCTCGCCGCGGCCCTCGCCGTCGTCGCGCTGGCCGCCGCCGGCTGCTCCGCGGCGACCGCGGCCGACGACCCGCCGCGCGTCGCGGCGGTGCCGGGCGACGAGGTGCGGGGCGCGCCGACGGGCGAGCCGGGAGCGCCGACGCCGGACGGCCCCGCGGAGGGCGTCGACGCCGAGCTGCTCGCCCGGTTCGAGGCGGCCCGCGCGGCGGCGGCGGCCGAGGACGTCGAGCTCCGGATCACCTCGGGCCGGCGCACCGCCGAGGAGCAGCAGCGCCTGGTCGACGAGGCCGTGGCCGAGCACGGCGTGCCGGAGGCGTACCGCTGGGTGCTGCCCGCGGAGACGTCCGCGCACGTGCAGGGACTGGCGATCGACGTCGGCGCGACGCAGGGCGCGTACTGGCTCGCGGAGCGCGCGGTCGAGTTCGGGCTGTGCCAGACGTACGCGAACGAGGTGTGGCACTTCGAGAAGCTGCCGGACGGGGCGGCGGAGTGCCCGGAGCAGCACCCCGACTCGTCCTGGGGCTGGGGATAACCGCTCGCCCGCCGGGGGGTCGCCCTCGTACGGTCGTCGGCATGACCAGCGCCGCGCACCGCCGCCCGACGAACGCACCCGAGGACCGCGCGAGCGCCCTGCACGCCCGCGCCGAGGCGACCGGGCTGAGCGGGGTGGTGCACGTCTCCCGGGGCGACGAGGTGGTGCTCGCCCGCGCGTACGGCTGGGCCGACCGCGCCCGGCGGGTGCCCGCGTCGGTCGAGCACCGGTTCGGCGTGGCCAGCGTCGCCAAGGGGTTCACGGCGCTGACGATCGCGTCCCTGGTCGAGGAGGGCCGGCTCGGCTGGGACGACCCGGTCCGGCCGGTGCTGGGCGGCGACCTGCCGCTGGTGGACGACCGCGTCACCGTCGACCACCTGCTCGACCACACGTCGGGGATCGGCGACTACCTGGACGAGTCGGCGCTCGGGTCGATCACCGACCACGTCCTCACCCTGCCGCCCCACGTGCTGGACGACACCGAGGCCTACCTGCCGATGCTGGCGCCGCACCCGCAGGTCTCGGAGCCGGGCGAGCGGTTCGCGTACAACAACGCCGGCTACGTGCTGCTGGCGCTCGTGGCGCAGCGGGTCGCCGGGGTGCCGTTCCCCGACCTGGTCGCCGACCGGGTGCTCGGGCCGGCGGGGATGACGCGCACGGGCTACCCGCGGTCCGACGAGCCCACCGCGGACCTCGCGGTCGGCTACCTCGACGAGGAGGGCCCGCGGACGAACGTGCTGCACCTGCCGGTCCGGGGGAGCGGCGACGGCGGGCTCGCCACCACGGCGGCGGACCTCGCGGCGTTCTGGCGGGCGCTGACGACCGGGCGGATCGTGCCGCTCGCGGCCGTCGAGCGGCTCGTCGAGCCGCGGCACGTCGTCGAGGACGAGGGCATGCGGTACGGCCGCGGGTTCTGGCTCGCGCTCGGGACCGACGAGCTGGTGCTGGAGGGGTACGACGCCGGCGTGTCCGCGCGCACCGCGCACGACCCGGCGACGGGCGTCACGGTGACGGTGCTCGCGAACACGTCCGACGGCGCCTGGCCGGTGCTGCGGGAGCCCGCGGACGACTGAGCCGCCCGCGGGTCCGCGTACGCCACCCCGGGCGGGTCAGCTCGCGCCGCGACCCGTCTCGCCCTGCAGCCGGTCGATCATCTCGGACGCCTCGGCCTTGGTGAGGCCCTCGGGGACCTCCTCGCCGGCCTCCCGCGCGAGCGTGTGCAGGTAGGAGTCCTGCGGACCGGTGATCGGCTCGTCGCCGGTCACCCAGTCGGCCGGGTCCTTGGCGGCGTCGGTGCTGTTCTCGGGAGTCTGCTCGGTCATGGCGGTCACGCTAGGCCGGGCCACCGACACGCGCACGGCGGGCCGGGACGGCTGGTGGTCCGGCGCCGGTGACGCCACCGGCGCGCCCGCTGACCTGAGGGTCCGCCGTCCTGTGGCTGGGTGGGACCGCCCTGGCTAGGGTGGTCGGCGCCCTGCCGCCGACCGCCGAGAGGACCCCCGTGGCGACACCGACGACCGAGACCCCGACCGACGAGCGGGCGCCACGTCCCGGCGCCGGCCGCGGCCCGTGGGGCACGTCGCGGGCCGTGTTCTGGGGCTCCGTGGCCGTCGTGGCGGCCGTCTCCGGGTTCACGATCCTGTTCCCGGACACCGCGAACGACGTCATCGGGTCGGTGCAGTCGAACGTGGTCAGCGGATTCGGCTGGTACTACGTCGCCCTGGTGGCCGGCTTCGTCGCGTTCGCGATCTGGCTGGGCGTCGGGCGGTGGGGCGACATCACGCTCGGCAAGGACGACGACGAGCCCGAGTACCCCCTGGGGTCGTGGTTCGCGATGCTGTTCGCGACCGGCATGGGCATCGGCCTGGTGTTCTGGGGCGTCGCGGAGCCGCTGAGCCACTACGCGAACCCGAAGCCGGGCGTCACCGGGACCCCGGAGCAGCTCGCGCAGCAGGCGATGTCGCAGACGTACCTGCACTGGGGCCTGAGCGCCTGGGCGATCTACGTGGTCGTCGGCCTGTCGATCGCCTACACCGTGCACCGCAAGGGCCGCCCGGTGTCGATCCGGTGGTCGCTGGAGCCCCTGCTCGGCGACCGGGTGCGCGGCCGGATCGGCGACGCGGTCGACGTCACGGCCGTCGTGGGCACCGTGTTCGGCGTCGCGACCTCGCTCGGCCTCGGCGTCCTGCAGATCACCGCCGGCCTGGACCACACCGGCATCGCCACGAGCTCGACCACGCTGCAGGTGGTGCTCATCCTCGTGATCACCGCGATCGCGACGCTGTCGGTGGTCTCGGGCCTCGACAAGGGTCTCAAGTGGCTGTCGAACATCAACGTGTCGATGGCGGGCGTGCTCCTCGTGCTGGTGCTCGTGCTGGGGCCGACGCTGTTCCTGCTCCGCGAGTTCGTGCAGTCGATCGGCACGTACCTGTCGCAGGTGATCCCGCTGATGTTCAACGTGTCCGCGTACGCCGGCGCCGAGGGCGAGGCCTGGCAGGCGTCCTGGACGACGTTCTACTGGGGGTGGTGGATCTCCTGGTCCCCGTTCGTCGGCGTGTTCATCGCCCGCATCTCCCGCGGCCGCACCGTGCGCCAGTTCGTCGGCGGCGTCCTGCTGGTCCCGACGATCGTCTGCTTCCTGTGGTTCTCCGTGCTCGGCGGCTCGGCGCTGCACCGCGAGCTGTTCGGCCAGGGCGGGCTCGTCGGCCCCGACGGCGAGGTCGTGCCGGAGAACGCGCTGTTCGACCTGCTCGCCGGGCTGCCCGGCGGGGCGGTGCTGTCGATCGGCGCGATCATCCTGGTCGCCCTCTTCTTCATCACGTCCGCCGACTCCGGCGCGCTCGTCGTGTCGATGCTCGCGGCGGGCGGCGACCCGCACCCGCGAACCCCGCTGCGCGTCGTGTGGGCGGGCCTCGGCGGCGTGCTCGCGATCGCCCTGCTGCTCGCGGGCGGGCTGACGGCGCTGCAGACGGCGGCGATCCTCATCGCGCTGCCGTTCAGCGTCGTGATGATCGGCATGGTGATCTCGACGTCGCGGGCGCTGCACGCGGAGCACACGGCGTTCCTGCGCGCCGAGCGCCGCCAGCTGCGCGCCCAGATCGACGAGCAGGTCAGCCGGCAGCTGAGCCGCCAGGTCGACCGGCACGTGGACCGGCGGTTCGAGGAGCGGCTGACCCGGTGGCGGCGGTCGCGGGAGCGCGGCGGGAAGTAGGGCGCCCCGACCCGGGCTACCGTGGTGCGCCGGCCGGCGACCCCGCCCGGCCACCACGCCGCGGCCCCGCGGCGTCGCACCAGCCGCACCAGCCGCACCTCCGGCACCAGCCGCACCAGGAAGCCCGCATGCCCCGCGCCACCGACGCCCCGCCGACCGCCACCCCCGCCGACGCCGGCCCCGCCGGGGGCGACCACCTCGGCCACGGCCTGCGCACCCGGCACCTGACGATGATGGGCCTCGGCTCCGCGATCGGCGCCGGCCTGTTCCTCGGCAGCGGTGTCGGGATCGCGACGGCCGGGCCGGCGGTGCTGGTGTCGTACGCGATCGCCGGCGTCCTGGTCGTCCTGGTGATGCGGATGCTCGCCGAGATGGCGTCGGCGCTGCCGGCCAGCGGCTCGTTCTCGGTCTACGCGGAGCGGGCGCTGGGCCGGTGGGCGGGGTTCACGCTCGGGTGGGTGTACTGGTTCACGCTGATCATGGTGCTCGGCGCCGAGATCACCGGCGTCGCGCGGATCGTCACCGGCTGGCTGCCGGGCGTGCCGCAGTGGGGCGTCGCGCTGGTGGTGGTGGCGGTGTTCGCCGCCGCGAACCTCGCGGGCGTCCGCAAGTTCGGCGAGCTCGAGTTCTGGTTCGCGCTGGTCAAGGTCGCCGCGATCGTGGTGTTCCTCGTGCTCGGCGTGCTGCTCGTGCTGGGCCTGCTGCCGGGGACCGACCCGGTCGGCACCACGAACCTGCTCGGCCAGGGCGGCTTCGCGCCGGAGGGCGTCGGCGGCGTGGCGGCCGGGCTGCTCGTCGTCGTGTTCGCGTTCGGCGGCATCGAGATCGTGACGATCGCCGCCGCCGAGGCCCGGGACCCGCAGCGCGCCGTCGGGCGGGCGACCCGGACCATCCTGTGGCGCATCCTGCTGTTCTACGTCGGCTCGGTGGCGATCATCGTGCTCGTGCTGCCGTGGGACGCGCCCGTGCTGCAGGAGGGGCCGTTCGTGGCGGTGCTCGACGTCGCGGGCCTGCCGGGCGCCGCGCGGCTGATGGAGGCCGTCGTGGTGATCGCGCTGCTGTCGGCGTTCAACGCGAACGTCTACGCCACGTCCCGGATGGTGTACTCGCTCGCCGGCCGCGGCGACGGCCCCGCGGTGCTCCGCCGGGTGTCCCGCCGGGACGTGCCCTGGGTGGCGGTGCTGGTGTCGGTGGCGTTCGGCGTCGTGGCGGTCGGGCTCAACTGGGCGCTGCCCGACACGCTGCTCGGCATCCTGCTCAACGCGGTCGGCGCTGCGCTGCTGGTCGTCTGGGTGCTGGTCGCGGTCGCCCAGCTCCGGCTCCGGCCGCGCCTCGAGGCGGAGGCCCGGGCCCGGGGCGAGGAGCTGCCGCTGCGGATGTGGGGCTACCCGTGGCTGACCTGGGCGACGCTGGCGGCGCTCGCCGGGCTGGTGGTGCTCATGCTCGCGGACGGCACGGCGCGCGGGCAGCTGCTCGCCACGGCCGGGCTGGTGGCGGTCGTGGTCGGGATCTACGGGGTCACGGCGCTGGTGCGCCGGCGGCGCGCCGCGGCCTGACGGGTCACAGCCCGAGCAGCAGGCTCGCCGCGATCGCGACCATGACCAGCGCGATCGCGGCGTCCAGCACGCGCCACGCCCCGGGCCGCGCGAACAGCGGCCGCAGCAGGCGGGCGCCGTACCCGAGCCCGGTGAACCAGATCAGGCTGCCCAGCACGGCGCCGCCGCCGAACCACCACCGCGCGTCGCCGTGCGTGCCCGCCACCGAGCCGAGCAGCACGACCGTGTCGAGGTACACGTGCGGGTTGAGCCAGGTCAGCGCGAGGCAGGTCGCCACCACCGGCCACACCCGGGCGGGGGCGGCGTCGCCGTCCTCGGCGGTGAGCACGGCGCCCGGTCGCAGCGCACGGCGGGCGGCCACCACGGCGTACCCGAGCAGGAACGCCGCGCCGGCGACCCGGGCGACCGTCAGCACCGCCGGGTGCCGGTCGACGAGCGTGCCGAGGCCGCCGACCCCGGCGAGGATCAGCACGGCGTCCGACAGCGCGCACACGGCGACGACGGGCAGCACGTGGGTCCGGCGCAGGCCCGTGCGCAGGACGAACGCGTTCTGGGCGCCGATGGCGACGATCAGCGACAGGCCGAAGGCGAGGCCGGTGAGCGCGGCGGCGAGGGAGTCGGGCACGAGGCGACGCTAGGGCGGGCCGACACCATCAGTCCAACGACTGCTATCGATGCCCCATCAGTGCACCTGATGCTGGCGGCGCCACCGCGCCTCCTGCGCTCTCGCCGAGCTTGCAGAAGATGCGGGGTCCGAGGGGCAGGAACCACGCATCTTCTGCAAGCTCGGCGTGCGGGCGTGCGGGCGTGCGGGCGTGCGGGGCGTGCAGGGCGTGCGGGCGTGCGGGCGTGCGCGGGGTGCGGGGCGGGGGGTCGGTAGGGTCCCGGCATGGCCGACGCCGACCTCCCGCAGCTCCGCGCCCTGCTCGCCGTCGTCGACGAGGGCTCGTTCGAGGGCGCGGCCGTCGCGCTGCACCTCACGCAGTCGGCCGTGAGCCAGCGCATCCGCGCGCTGGAGACCGCGGTCGGCCAGGTGCTCGTGCGGCGCACGCGGCCCGCGGGGGTGACCGACGCCGGCGCGGTGTACCTGCGCCTGGCGCGGCAGGTGCTGGCGCTGTCCGACGAGGCGCGCGCCGCCGTGACCGCGGGCGCGACGTCCGGCCGGCCGGTGCTGCCGATCGCGGTGAACTCCGACTCGCTCGGCACCTGGGTGCTGCCCGCGCTGGCGCCGCTCGCCGACGAGATCGTGTTCGACCTGCACCGCGAGGACCAGGACCACTCCGCCGACCTGCTGCGGGAGGGTGCCGTGGTCGCCGCGATCACCACCGCCGCGCGCCCCGTGCAGGGCTGCACCTCGCACCGTCTCGGCGTCCTGCGCTACCGGCCGATGGTCGCCGCGGACCGGGCCGCCGCGCTGCTGCCGGACGGTCCGACGCCGGCCGGGCTCGCCGCCGCGCCGCTCGTCGTGTTCGACAAGAAGGACGACCTGCAGGACCGGTACCTGCGCGGTCGCGGCGCCGATCCGCTGCTCGCGCCCCGGCACCACGTGCCCTCCTCCGCGGACTTCGCGCTCGCCGTCCGGCTCGGGCTGGGCTGGGGGATGCTGCCCGAGGCGGACGCCCGCGCCGGCGAGGAGGACGGCACGCTGGTCGACCTCGACCCGGGCCGGCACGTCGACGTCGTCCTGCACTGGCAGCAGTGGACCGTGCGGACGGCGGCGCTCGAGCGGACCGGCGCGGCGGTGCGGGCGGCCGCGGCGGCGTACCTGCGCTGAGGTCGTCGAGGTCGGCGGTTCCGCCGCGACACGCGGTGCGACACGCCGAGCGCGGGCGCGGAACCGGCGACCTCGAGAGGGCGGCCCTCGCTCAGGTCTCGTCGAACACCGGGTGCCGGCCCGGCGGCTGCGGCGGGGACGGGTGGTGCTCGAGCGGCGGCTGGGGGCGCTCCTGCTCCGGGGCCGCGGTCGACAGGTGTACGGGCTCGCCGTGGTGGGTCAGCAGGATCTCGTCCCCGGACAGCAGCCGGTAGGTCACCAGGTCCCGCCGGACGTCCACCTCCGCCCGCGCGCCGCCCTGCAGCACGGTGAACGACACCCGGGTGAGCCGGCGCGGCAGCCGCGGCACCAGGTCCAGCGTGTCGCCGCGCTGCCGCAGGCCGCCGAGCCCGACCACGAGCGCCGTCCACGCGCCGGCGAGCGCCGCGACGTGCAGGCCCTCGCCGGTCTCCGCGCGGAGGTCGGACAGGTCGATGAGCGCGCACTCGCGGGCGTACGCGTAAGCGAGGTCCGGGTGCCCGACCTCGGCGGCGACCACCGCCTGCGCGGGCGCGGACAGCGACGAGTCCCGGACGGTGATCGCCTCGTAGTAGGCGAAGTCGCGCCGCTTCTGCTCGACCGGGATGTCGTCGGCCGCCACGTGCAGCGCGAGCACGAGGTCGGCCTGCTTGGTGACCTGCCGCCGGTAGAGCTCGGCGTACGGGTGGTGCTCCTGGAGGGGGTACTGCGCGTTCCGCTCCGCCGCGAAGTCCCACGGCGCCTGCCGGGTGAAGCCCTCGTGCTGCTCGGTGATCCCGAGGTCGGTGGAGTGCGGGACCATCATCCGGTCGGCGGCGCGCCGCCACTCGGCCCGCTCCGTGGCGGTCACGCCGAGGCGTGCGGCGACGTCGGGGTGCCGCTCGCAGGCGTCGGCGGCGGCGCGCAGGTTCTCCCGCGCCATGAGGTTCGTGTACGCGTTGTTGTCGACGATCGCCGTGTACTCGTCCGGGCCGGTGACCCCGTCGATCCGGAACCCCTCGGGCGTGTGGTGGCCGCGGCCGGCCCACAGCCGGGCGGTCGGCACGAGCAGGTCGACCGCGACGTCCCGGTCGAACACCTCGTCGCCGGTCGCGACGACGTGCCGGGCCGCCGCGCAGCCGATGCCGGCGTTGACGTGGTAGGCGGCGGTGCTCGCCGGCCAGTAGCCGGAGCACTCCTTGCCGCTGATCGTCCGCCACGGGAACGTCACGCCCGGCAGCCCGAGCTCGACCGCCCGGGCGCGGGCCTGGGGGAGCGTCCCGCGCCGCCAGCGCAGGTGGTCGGCGGCCGCGCGGGGCAGCACGTGGTCGAGCACCGGGAGCACGAAGCACTCCGAGTCCCAGAACGTGTGCCCGTGGTAGCCGGTGCCGCCGAGCCCCTTGGCGCGGATGCCGGCGCCGTCGGCTTGGGCCGAGGCCTGCACGACCTGGAGCAGCGCGTACCGGACGCCGAGCTGCAGCTCGTCGTCGCCCTCGACCTGCACGTCGCCGCGCGCCCAGATGCCGGCGAGCTCGGTCTCCTGCTCGTGCCGCAGGCCGGACCAGCCCGCCTCGCGCGCGCCCCGCAGCTCGGCGTCGGCCTGGGTGTGCAGGGCCTCGGGGTCGCTGCCGCCCGCGTAGGCGGCCAGGACGACGAGCTCGACCTGCTGGCCCGCGCGGAGGTCGACGGACAGGACGGCGCCGTGCGGGTCGTCGGTCGACCACCGGGCGTCGACGCCGTCGTCCGCGGTGACCAGGTGCGCGGTGCGCACCACCAGCTCGCGGCCGGACCGCTCGGCGCGCTGGTGCACCGCGGAGCCCTCCGGGTCGTGCCGGCAGGTGAGCGTGCGCACGCCGGGCTCGTCCGCCGGGCCGGCGTCCGCGTGCCCGCAGCCGGGGACCGGCCGGGCGGTGAGCGTCACCGCGTCCTCGGCCCGGACGCGCCACCGCGTCGCGACCACGCCGCGCCGGGTCAGCGACACCAGGCGCCGGGTGCTCAGCGTCACCGCGGCGCCCGACCGCGCGGTCCAGCGCGCCTCGCGGTCCAGGACGCCGCGGCGCAGGTCGAGCACGCGGTCGTCGTGCCGGGCCTCGCCGGGCCCGGCGGCGTCGGACGGGGGTGCGTCGAGCTCGTCGCCGTCGACGGTCCAGCCGACCGCCCACGCGTCCACCACGGGCACGAGGACCTCGTCGACCTCGGGGTCGGCGTAGGCGCGCTCGGCGTAGGTGTGCGGCACCTCCTCGTGCACGGTGGCGAGGAGGGTGCCGGGCCCGTGCCCGTGGCCGGGGCGCTCGGGCACGGCGCGCACGCCGAGGTACCCGTTGGACAGCGTCAGGACGGAGGCGGCGGCCGCGGGGTGGTGCAGGTCCAGCTCGGACTGCCGGACGTGCCAGGGGTCGTCGGATCGGTGGTGCACGGGGGTCACTTCACCACAGCGGCCGCGTCGCGGCACGGGGAAGGGCCCTCCAGTCGGGCCTAGG
>NZ_BONO01000029.1 GCF_016862755.1 Cellulomonas pakistanensis
ACCGGCCGCACCCACGACGCCACCACCGACCCCCACGACGCACCCCCACCGTTCTGACGGGACGGCCCGAAGCGGGCACGACTCCGAGTCGCCGCCGCGCTGCGCCACCCGACCCGAGGCTCACGCCGTCCAGCCGCCACCGCCGTCGTCCCGCGCTGCGCGCTGTCCCACCGCCGTCGTCCCGCGCCGCACGCCGTCCCACCGCCGTCGTCCCGAGCCCCGCGCCGTCCGACCGCCACCGCTGTCGTCCGGAGCCCCGCCTCGCTGCCCGGGCCTCCGAGCGCCACGCCGTTGACGCGGCACGCCGCGACCCGTACGGTCTGAATCGATTCATTCCCCGGACACGGAGACGACGATGTCACACCCTGCCGCCGACCTCATCGCGCGCTCGAACCGCCTCGGCTCCGACCCGCGCACCACCAACTACGCCGGCGGCAACACCTCCGCGAAGGGCACCGCGACCGACCCCGCGACCGGCCGGCCGGTCGAGCTGCTGTGGGTCAAGGGCTCCGGCGGCGACCTCGGCACGCTCACCGAGAAGAATCTCGCCGTCCTGCGTCTGGACCGGCTCCGCGCGCTCGTCGACGTCTACCCCGGCGTCGAGCGCGAGGACGAGATGGTCGCCGCCTTCGACTACTGCCTGCACGGCCGGGGCGGCGCGGCCCCGTCGATCGACACCGCGATGCACGGCCTGGTCGACGCGGCGCACGTCGACCACCTGCACCCCGACGCGGGCATCGCGCTCGCCACGGCGGCGGACGGCGAGGCGCTGACCCGCGAGGTGTTCGGCGACGACGTCGTCTGGGTGCCGTGGCGCCGGCCCGGGTTCCAGCTCGGTCTGGACATCGCCGCCATCAACGAGAAGAACCCGCAGGCGATCGGCTGCGTCCTCGGCGGGCACGGCATCACCGCGTGGGGCGACACCTCGGACGAGGCGGAGGAGCGGTCGCTGCGGATCATCCGGACCGCCGAGCGGTTCATCGCCGAGCGGACCGAGGCCCTGGCCGCGGACGGCCGGCACCCGTTCGGCGCCGTGCGCCCCGGGTACGCGCCGCTGCCCGAGGCCGAGCGCCGCGCTCGCGCCGCCGCGCTGGCACCGGTGATCCGCGGGCTCGCCTCGACCGACCGGCCGCAGGTCGGCCACTACACCGACTCGGACGTGGTGCTCGACTTCGTCGCCCGCGAGCGCCTCGCGCCGCTGGCCGCCCTCGGGACGTCGTGCCCGGACCACTTCCTGCGGACCAAGGTGTCGCCGCTCGTCGTGGACCTGCCCGCGGACGCCCCGTTGGACGACGTGGTCGCGCACCTCCGCGAGCGCCACGCCGCCTACCGCGAGGAGTACCGCGCCTACTACGAGCGGCACGCGGCGCCCGACTCCCCCGCCATGCGCGGTGCGGACCCGGCGATCGTGCTCGTCCCCGGCGTGGGGATGTTCTCGTTCGGCAAGGACAAGCAGACGGCCCGCGTCGCCGGGGATTTCTACGTCAACGCGATCAACGTGATGCGCGGCGCCGAGGCGATCAGCACCTACGCCCCGATCCCGGAGTCGGAGAAGTTCCGCATCGAGTACTGGGCGCTGGAGGAGGCCAAGCTCGCGCGGATGCCGAGGCCGAAGCCGCTCGCCACCCGGGTCGCGCTGGTCACCGGCGCCGGGTCGGGCATCGGCCGGGCCATCGCGGAGCGGCTCGCGGCCGAGGGCGCGTGCGTCGTGGTCGCGGACGTGAACCTCGACGGCGCCCAGGAGGTCGCGGACGCGCTCGGCGGCCCCGATGTGGCGGTCGCCGTGCACGCGGACGTCACCGACGAGGACGCGGTGGCGCGCCTGGTCCAGGAGTCCGCGCTCGCGTTCGGCGGCGTCGACCTCGTCGTGAACAACGCCGGGCTGTCGATCTCCAAGCCCCTGCTCGAGACGACAACCCGGGACTGGGACCTGCAGCACGACGTCATGGCCCGCGGGTCGTTCCTGGTCTCCCGCGAGGCGGCCCGGGCGATGATCGCGCAGGGCATGGGCGGCGACATCGTCTACATCGCGTCGAAGAACTCGCTGTTCGCCGGCCCGAACAACGTCGCCTACTCCGCGACCAAGGCCGACCAGGCGCACCAGGTCCGGCTGCTCGCGGCCGAGCTCGGCGCGCACGGCATCCGGGTCAACGGGGTCAACCCCGACGGCGTCGTGCGCGGGTCGGGCATCTTCGCCGGCGGCTGGGGCGCGCAGCGCGCGGCGACCTACGGCGTCCCCGAGTCCGAGCTGGGCGCGTACTACGCGCAGCGCACGCTGCTGAAGCGGGAGGTGCTGCCCGAGCACGTCGCCGCCGCGGTGTTCGCCCTGACCGGGCCGGACCTGGTGCAGACGACCGGCCTGCACGTGCCCGTGGACTCCGGCGTCGCCGCCGCGTTCCTGCGCTGAGGGAGGATCGACCCATGACCGAGCGCCAGCTGCCGAGGTGGTCCGAGCTCCAGCCGCTGCTGCGGCCCAAGCCGATCCGCCTCGACCCCACGCGTCGCCGCCTGGAGGACGCGCTGACCATCGCCGACCTGCGCACCGTGGCCCGCCGCCGCACGCCGCGGTCGGTGTTCGACTACACGGACGGCGCCGCCGAGGCCGAGATCAGCCTCCGCCGCGCGCGCCGGCTGTTCCGGGACCTCGAGCTGCGGCCGTCGATCCTGCAGGACGTGTCGGAGGTCGACACGACGACGGACATGCTCGGGAAGCCCGCCGCGGTGCCGTTCTCGTTCGCGCCGACCGGGTTCACGCGGATGATGCACCACGAGGGCGAGCGCGCGGTCGTCCGGGTCGCCGAGCGGCGCGGCATCCCCTACGCGCTGTCGACGATGGGCACGACGTCGATCGAGGACGTCGCCGCGGCGGCGCCGGACGCGCGCAAGTGGTTCCAGCTGTACGTGTGGAAGGACCGCGCCGCGGGCGAGGACCTGATGGCGCGGGCGAGGGCGTCGGGGTTCGAGGCGCTGCAGCTCACGGTCGACGTGCCCGTGGCGGGCGCGCGGCTCCGGGACACCCGCAACGGGTTCTCGATCCCGCCGGCCCTGTCGGTGAAGACGGTCCTGGACGCCGGCACGCACCCCGCCTGGTGGCTCAACCTGCTCACCACCCGGCCGCTGGAGTTCGCGTCGCTGCAGTCCTGGGGCGGCACCGTCGCCGACCTGCTGGACAAGCTGTTCGACCCGACGATGACGATCGCCGACCTGGAGTGGCTGCGCGCGTCCTGGGACGGGCCGCTGGTCATCAAGGGCATCCAGACGGTCGAGGACGCCCGCCGGGTGGTCGACGCCGGGGCGGACGCGATCGTGCTGTCGAACCACGGCGGCCGGCAGCTCGACCGGGCGCCGGTGCCGCTGCGGCTGCTGCCCGACGTCAAGGACGCCGTCGGCGACCGGGCCGAGGTCTGGCTCGACACCGGCATCCTGTCCGGCGCGGACGTCGTCGCCGCGCTCGCCCTGGGCGCCGACGCGACGATGGTCGGCCGCGCGTACCTGTACGGCCTCATGGCCGGCGGCGAGCGCGGCGTCGACCGGGCGGCGGAGATCCTCACCCGCGAGGTGCGCCGCACGATGGCGCTGCTCGGGGTCCGGAGCGTCGGCGAGCTCGGCCCGCGGCACGTGCGGCTGCCGTGAGCCCCGCCCCGGCAGGGTGAGCCGCCGGCGCTTCACCCGTTAAGCGGGACAAAACGGACATCCGGCTCAGTACCGTCGCCCCATGGACATCCGGCTCATCCCGCTCGCGGACGTCACCGAGGCCGACGAGCGCGCCTGGCACGGCCTCGCCGCCGACGCGCTCGCGCCGAACATGTGCCTCGACCCGCGGTTCCTCCTGACCGCCCGCAGCCGGCCGGACGCGCACGAGGTCCGCGTCCTCGCCGCGCGCGACGGCGGGGCGTGGCTGGGGGCGCTCGCCGTCACGACGAAGCGGGTCGCGCCGCGGCTGCCGGTGCGCGCGCTGACCACGGGCGGCGAGTTCATGACCTCGCAGTGCGACCGGCACCACCCGCTGCTCCGCCGGGACCGCGCGCCCGAGGCGCTGGACGCCCTGCTGCGCGGCGCGCCGACCGTCGGGCTGCCCGGGCTCGCGCTGCTGCGCCGGTTCCCCGCGGAGGGCCCGCTCGCCGACGTGCTGGCGACGGTCGCCGAGCGGCGCGGGATGCGCGTGCACGAGCGCAGCCGCGACGTCGGCGCCTGGGCCCCGCGGGAGGCGTTCGACGTCGTGCCGGTGCCCCCGCTGGTGGACGGCGTGCTGGTCGACCCGCCGCTGTCGACCGGCCACCTGCGCACGGACGACGCGCGCAACCTCCGGCGGGTCGCCCGCGGGCTGGCGCGCGAGCTCGGCGGCCCGCTCGAGCTGCGCGAGGAGTCGGCCGACCCGGCCGCGGTCGACCGGTTCGTCGCGCTGCAGGCGTCGGGGTGGAAGGGGGACGCCGCGCGGGGTGGCGCGGCGCTCGGCCTGGACGCCGCCGACGAGCGCTGGTTCCGCGACTCGGTCGACGCCTACCGCCGCGACGGCGACCTGGCCGCGCTCCGGCTGACCGCCGGCGGGGAGACGGTCTGGGCCGGGTTCCAGGTCCGGTCGGGCGGCGGCTGGTTCGGGCTGCTCGACGCGTACGACGAGCGGTTCCGCCGGTTCAGCCCCGGGTCGGTCGGGCGGATCGCCTGCATGACGTACCTGCTCGGCGCGACGGACGCGCCGTTCGTCGACCCGGGGTTCGGCTCGCACTACGCGGTCGGCGCCCGGCTGTGGCCCGCGGCGCGGCCCCAGGTCGACCTGCTCGTGGCGGCGCGCGGCCCGGCGGCGCACGCCGTCCTGCGCGCGGTGCCGCTGGCCCGGCGGCTCGGCGTCGCGGCCTGACGCCGGGCATGCTGGGGGCGCGCCCGCGCATCCCCGCAGCCCCGCAGCACCGCCGGAAGGACCCGCACCGTGACCGTCGTCGTCGAGCCCGCCCGCCCCGACGAGGTCACCGCCTGCGGGCGGCTGCTCGCCGAGGCGCTGGGCGACGACCCGGTGGTCCGGGCGATGCTGCCGGGCGACCGCGACCGGCCCGCCCGGCTCACCGCGCTGCACGCCGCCCAGCTCCGGTCCGGGCCGCTGCCCGCGGGCACGGTCGACGTCGCCCGGACGGCCCCCGGAGGAGCACCGGTCGGCGTCGCGGTGTGGCACGGTCCCGGCGGCGGCGGGCACGTCCGCGAGCGCCTGCGGAACCTCCCGGCGGTCGTCCGCGCGCTCGGACTCCGGCACCTGCCGACGGCGGCCGCGCAGTCCGCCCGGTACGAGCGGCACCGACCGCGCCGGCCGCACTGGTACCTCGAGGAGATCGCCGTGGGCCCGGACGCCCGCGGGCTGGGCGTCGGGTCGGCGCTGCTCCGGCACCGGCTCGCGGAGGTCGACCGCGCCGGGCTGCCCGCCTACCTGGAGGCGACCACCGACGCGAGCCGCCGGCTGCACGAGCGGTTCGGCTTCGTGGCGACCGGGCAGGTCCCGGTCGCCGGCCCGCGGCCGTGGGCGATGATCCGCGAGCAGGCCACGGGCACCGCGGGCTGACCGCTCCCGCGACCGCGTCCGCGGCACCGCCGCGTCAGCTCTGGTGCGCGCCCCAGCCGTGCCAGCGCTCGACCTCGACGACCGCCGAGAACCGCGGGTTCTCCCGGTCCGGGTAGGGGTTGCCGGTGTAGTGCCGGGACAGGCTGTCGATGTCGGCGCGGTCGACGTCCTCGTACAGGTCGACGACCCGGCCGACGAGCGTCACGTGCGTGTACCAGTCGCCCTCGTCCAGCGCGGTCAGCGTGACGCGCGGGTCCCGGCGCAGGTGCTTCAGGCGCACCCGGGTGCCGTCGAGATTGAGCAGCACCGTGCCGTCCTCACGCCACAGGTACCAGGTCGCGGCGGTCACCGGGGTGCCGTCGGAGCGCAGCGTCGCCATGACGGCGGGGTTGGGGCGGCGGAGCATCTCGACGGCGTCGGACGGCAGCGGGGGCGTGGCCACGGGGGACCTCCGGGATCGGGGACGGGTGTGCCCGGCCAGTCTCGCCCACCCGGCCGGGTGCGGGCGCGCCGGCGTCGCGGGCGGGCGACGCCGCGCGTCGGGGGTGAGCGGGGAGCCGGGGTCTGGGACGATCGGGGACGACCGACGGCGACGGGCCCACCGCGCGCTCCCCCGGCACGGCACGAGAGGGACCGCAGCCATGACCCGACCGGCACCGGCCACCGCCCCGACGGACGCGGCCCCGGACGCGGGCACGCCGCCGCGGTCCCCCCGCCGGCTCCCGCGCCCGCCGAGTGCCGCCGGGGTGGTCGTCGGCACGGTGTTCGCGATGCTGGCCATGACGCCGTCGCTCCTCCCCCGCGACTGGCTGTTCCAGGCGCTGGTGTCCGGCATCTCCGGCGCGCTGGGCTACGGCATCGGGGTCGTGCAGGCGTGGGCGCTCCGGCACGTCCCGGCGTGGCGGCGCCTGGTCGCGGCGGCCCGGCACCGGGTCCCGCCCCGCGTGCGGACCGCCGTCCGGCCGTGGCTGGTGCCGGCCCTGGCCGTCGCCGTGGTGGTCGCGCTGGCCCTCATGCTGACCGCCGGCGCCCGGTGGCAGCGCGAGATGACCGCGGCGATCGGCATGCCCGGCCCCAGCACCGGCGACTGGCTCCGCGCCGGTCCCCTGCTGGTTCTGGTGGCGGTCGCGTTCGTGCTGCTGGCCCGCGGGCTGCGCTGGGTCGGGCTCCGGATCGAGCGCGCGCTGCGGCGGTGGCTCCGGTTCCCGCGGCTGCTGGCCGGCGCGGTGGCCGTCGCGCTGGTCGCGGTCCTCACCGTCGTCCTGGTGAACGACGTGCTGCTCTCGCGGGCGCTGTCCGCCGCGGACGGCGCGTTCGCGCTGGCCAACACGGAGGACCACGCGGGCGTCACGCAGCCGGAGGCGCCGGAGCGCTCCGGGTCGCCCGCGTCGCTCGTGCCGTGGGACACCCTCGGCCGGGAGGGTCGCCGGTTCGTCGCCGAGGGCCCGACCGCGGACGAGCTGGCCGCCGCGGCGCCGGACGGCGTCGAGCCTCGCACGCCGATCCGCGCCTACGCCGGCCTCGACTCCGCCGACTCCGCCGAGGGCCGCGCCGCGCTCGCCGTCGCCGACCTGGAGCGGGCCGGGGCGTTCGACCGCGAGGTGCTGCTCGTCGTCACCACGACCGGCAGCGGCTGGGTCAACGACTCGGCGGTGTCGGCGCTGGAGCTCATGCACGCGGGCGACACGGCCACCGTGTCCACCCAGTACTCGTACCTGCCGAGCTGGCTGTCCTTCCTCGTCGACCGGTCCCGCGCCGCCGACGACGCGCAGGCGCTGGCGGCGGCCGTCGAGGAGCGCGTCGCCGCGCTGCCCGCCGACGACCGGCCGCAGCTGCTCGCGTACGGGGAGAGCCTCGGGTCGTACGGCTCCGAGCGCGCCTACGAGTCGCTCGCGGACATCCGCGCCCGCACCGACGGCGTGCTGTGGGTCGGCCCGCCGAACTCGAACCCGGTCTGGCACGCGCTCATGGAGCGCCGCGACCCCGGGACCACCCCGGGCGCACCCGTGTACGCGAGCGGGCTGCTGGTGCGGTTCGCCGGCGACACCGACCAGATGGCGACCCCGCCGACCGCGTGGGAGGAGCCGCGGGTGCTGTACCTGCAGCACGCCTCCGACCCGATCGTCTGGTGGGGCCCGGACCTGCTGCTCACCCGCCCCGACTGGCTCGCCGCCCCGCACACCGGCGAGGGCGGGCTGACGATGACCTGGTACCCGCTGGTGACGTTCTGGCAGCTGACGTTCGACCTGGTGAACTCCAAGGCGGTGCCCGACGGGCACGGGCACAACTACGACGCGCTGACCCTGGACGGCTGGGTGGCGGTCGCAGCGCCGGAGGGCTGGTCGGACGCCGACACGGCGCGGGTGCGCGGCGTGCTGGCGGACCGGGCGGGCTGACGGGAGGCGGACCCGGCACCGCGCCGGACGCCGCCGCGACCGGAGGGATCGACCGCGCCGGATGAGGCGCCCGCCCCGCTGCACGCGGCAGCGTGGTCCGCGAGCCGACCGCCCTGCCCCCGCGCGAGGAGAGGACCCACCATGCCCACCCACGCCACGCACCCGTTCCGGTTCTCGTCCGAGGCGGACCACGACGAGGTGATCCGCAGCACGCTCGGGCGCACCACGGCCGGCGCGGCCGACGTCGGCGAGGTGCTCGCCGCGGTCCAGGGCGTGCGCGGCAAGGACCACGACGGCTGGTTCGCGGCCTGGCGCGGGCTCGGGGACCGGGTGGCGGCCCAGGGCGACGCGGCCGCCGCGGGCGGGCACCGGGCCAGCGCGGCGTCGGCGTACCTGCGGGCGTCCGCGTACCTGGCGGTGGCGGTGAACGCCGTCGCGGCGCTCGAGTCCGACGACGACCTGCTGCCGACGTTCCGCGCGCACCGCCGGGCGTGGGACGCCTGGGTCGCGCACTCGGACCTGGACGTCGTGCCCGTCGACGTCCCGTACGAGGGCGACGCGCTGCCGGCGTTCCTGTTCCGCGCGCCGGGCGGCGGCGCGCAGCCCACGGTGGTCGCCGTCAACGGCAGCGACGGGTCGCTGACGTCGCTGTGGGTCGAGTGCGTGGCCGGCGCGCTGCGCCGCGGGTACCACGCGCTGGTCTTCGACGGCCCCGGGCAGCAGTCGATGCTGTTCGAACGGGCCGTGCCGTTCCGCCCGGACTGGGAGAAGGTGCTCACCCCGGTGCTGGACGTCGTGCTCGCCCGGCCGGAGGTCGACGCGGAGCACGTGGCCGTCTACGGCGTGAGCCAGGCGGGGTACTGGGTCGCGCGGGCGCTGGCCTTCGAGCACCGCCCGGTGGCGGCCGTCGTCGACCCCGGCGTCGTGGACGTCGCCGCGTCGTGGGAGCGCGCGATCCCCGGCAGCCTGCTCACGCTGCTCGACAAGGACGAGGACCACGCGTTCGACCGGGACATGGCGCTCGGCATGAGGCTGAGCCCGGCGACCGCGCGCACCTGGCGGTTCCGCGCGCGGCCGTACGGCACCGAGGGCTACGCCGCGACGGTGCGGGAGGTGCGCCGGTACGACGCCGCCGACGTCGCCGCGCGGATCACCACCCCGCTGCTCGTCACCGACCCCGAGGGCGAGACCTTCTGGCCCGGGCAGTCGCGACGGCTCGCCGCGCTCACGCCCGAGGTGTCGACGCTGGTGCCGTTCACCGCGGCCGAGGGCGCGGACGGCCACTGCCAGCCGCTCGCCCGCGCCCTCACGGAGCAGCGCGTCTACGACTGGCTGGACGGCTACCTGCGCTCCTGACGTCGCCCGCGGGGGCCCGCCCGGCGACCTCGGCACCCGGGTGGCCGCGCCGCTGCCTGGGCGGCCGCGCCGCTGCCCGGGCGGACGGCGGGGCGTCGTCGCGACACGGCGGCGCACGTGGGTGAGGCTGGCGGCATGGGCACGGGCGTGCGGGTGGTCGTGGTCGGGCAGGTCGCGCGGGACCTGGTGCTGACGGTCGACGGCGTCCCGGACGCGGGCGCGTCGGCGGCGGTGCGCGAGCGGGCGGAGCTGCTCGGCGGCAAGGGCGCGAACCAGGCGCGGGCGTGCCGGCAGCTCGGCGCATGGGTCGCCGTGGTCGGCGTGGCCGGCGACGACCCCGCGGGGCGGCAGGCGCTCGACGAGGCACGGGCCGCGGGGCTCGACGTCACGGGCGTCGTGGTCCGCGCGGGCGCGCGGACGGCGCTGCTGGTCGACGTCGTCGGGCCGCCGGGCGAGCGGCGGCTGCTCGAGCACGTCGAGGCCGCCGTCCTCCTGACCGCGGACGACGTCGAGGCGTCCGCGGACGCGCTCAGCGGCGCCGACGCGGTGCTGCTCCAGCTCCAGCAGCCGGCCGCGGCGATCCGCGCGGCGCTCCGGCTGGCCGGGCCGCGCGCGCTGGTCGTCGCCGACGGGGCGCCGGAGGACGCCGCGCTGGTCGACGAGCTGCTCGCCGCCCGCGCCGTGCTCCGCGCGGACGCGCCGGAGGCCGAGGCGCTCGCCGGGCGCCCGGTGCGCGGGCTCCCGGGCACCGTCGCCGCGGCGACCGACCTCGTCACCCGCGGGGCGCGCGTCGTCCGGCTCGCCGCGGGCGCGGACGGCGACGTCGTCGCCTGGCCGGGCGGGCACGTCGTGACGCCGCTGCTCGGGGACGACCCCGTGGACCCGACCGGCGCGGGCGACGCCTCGACGGCGGCGCTGGCGGTGGCGCTCGCCGCCGGCCGGGCTCCCGAGGAGGCGGCGTGGTGGGCCGCGGTGGCGGCGCGCCGCGCGGTCGGGCACGCCGGGGGCCGGCCGGACCTGGACGGCGCGTCGGTCGCGGCCGAGGCCCGGCTAGCCCGCGCCCGCGCCGCGGGGTCGCGCGCGCCCGCCTGACGCCGCGCGGCGTGGACGCGCCGTCGACCCTGCCCGCCGCACGGGCTACGGTGCGGCGCGTGACCCGCACCTACTCGCACGTCGTCATCGGCGCCGGCGCCGTCGGCTCGGCCGCCGCCTACTGGCTGTCCCGCGCCGGCGCGGAGCGCGTGCTCGTCGTCGAGCAGTTCGACCTGGTCAACTCCCTGGGCTCGTCGGGCGACCACTCCCGGATCATCCGGCGCTCGTACCACCGGCCGGAGTACGTGCACCTGACGGACGCCATGTTCGCCGCCTGGGACCGGGTCGAGCGCGAGTCCGGCCTGCCGGTGCTCGTGCGGACGGGCGGGCTCGACCTCGCGCCGCCCGCCGACGGCGCCGACGGCCCCGACCGCCTCGCCGTGTTCCGCGACGCGATGGACGCGGGCGGCGCGCGCTACGAGGACCTCACGACCGCGGAGCTCCGCGCCCGGTACCCCCAGTGGCAGGTGCCCGACGGCACCACCGCGCTGTACCAGGCGGACGCCGGCCTGATCGACATCCGGCGGTCGGTGTCCGCGCACACCTCGCTCGCGCTGGCGGCGGGCGTCGAGTTCCGGCCGCACACCCGCGTCACCGGCGTCGACGTCCGGGACGGCGGCGTCACCGTGCGCACCTCGGCGGGCGACGTCGAGGCCGGCGGGCTGATCGTCGCGGCGGCGTCCTGGCTGGGCGACCTCATGCCGGACCTCGGGCTCGACTTCCGGCTGACGCTGTCCGAGGAGCAGGTCGACTACGTCGCGTCCGCGCGGCCGGCCGAGCTCACGCCCGACCGGTTCCCGATCTGGGTCTGGCACGGCGACGAGGTCATGTACGGCTTCCCGGTGTACGGCGAGGCCGGGGCCAAGATCGCGCGCGACATGCGCGGGTCGTTCGTCACCAGCGAGGGCCGCACCCACCGCCCCGACCACGCGACGACCGAGCGGTCCCGGGAGTTCCTCGCCCGGCACCTGCCCGCGGCCGCGGGCCCCGCGCTGCGCAGCGCCGTGTGCGTCTACGACATGCCGCCGGACCGCGAGTTCGTGCTGGACACCGTGCCCGGGCACCCGCACGTCGCGGTGTTCAACGGCGCGGGCCACGGCGGCAAGTTCGCGAGCCTCGTCGGGTCGGTGCTCGCGGACCTGGTCACCGCCGGGTCGACGCCCCACGACATCGGGCTGTTCTCGCTGACCCGCCCGGCGATCACGGACCCGGCGTACGCCGCCGACTTCGGCCTGCACGCCTGACGGGGCGCCCGGCCCCCGACGCCCTCAGCGCCGCACGGCGTACCGCAGCCAGAGCGTCCCGTTGCCGAACGCCCGCTGCTCCCGCAGCTCGAGGTCGAGGGCCAGGTCGTCCGGCCAGAACCGCAGCCCGCCGCCGACCGCCACCGGCGCGACGTACGGCTGGACCTCGTCGACGATCCCGGCGCGCAGCGCGTGCGCCGCGAGGGTGGGGCCGTCGACGGTGACGTCGTGGTCGAGCCCGTCGACCCACGCGCGCACCGCCCCGGGGTCGAAGGCGCGTTCCAGCCGCGTGCGCGCGGTCGTCGGCTCCGCGAGCGTCGTGGAGTAGACGACCTTGTCCGCCGCCTGCCACACCTCGGCGTAGGTCCGCACGAACGGCGGCGCGTCGGGCTCGTCGAGCGCGGTCTCCCAGAACGACATCGTCTCGTACATGCGGCGGCCGTACAGGTACGTGCCGACGGGCCGGCTCTGCTCCGCGATGAAGTCGTGCAGCCGCGGGTCGAGCGCGCCGCCCCAGTCGCTGCTGCCGGACGCGTCCGCCGCGTACCCGTCGAGCGAGGTGAACATCGAGTAGATCAGCCGCCCCATGCGCCCACCGTAGGGACCGCACCGCGCCGAGGTCGAGGGTTCCGCGGGAGATCGAGGGCCGGCACCCTCGACCTCGGCGGAGACCCTCGACCTCGGCGCGGGTCAGCGGGTCAGCGCGTCTCCGCGCGCGCCGGGGTCGCCGCCGCCGCCTCCGCGAGCGGGAACAGCCGCGCCAGCACGTCGGCCAGCGTCACGACGCCGAGCGTCGTCCCGCCGTCCCCGACGAGCGCCAGGTGCTGCCGCCCCTCGCGCATCTGCGCGAGCGCCGCGGACACCGGGGCGTCGGCCTCGAGCCGCAGCACGGGCCGCGCGAGCGCCCCGACCGGCGCGTCGTCCGGGTGCGCGAGCGTGTCCCGCACGTGCACGACGCCGTCGAGCCGCTCCCCCGCGCCGACGAGCACCCGCAGGTGGCCCGAGGCGCGGGTGGCCGCGCGCACGTCCGCCATGGTGGCGTCCGGCGCGACGGCGGTCGGCGCGCCGCCCGCCCGCACCAGGTCCCGCACGGTCAGCGACTGCAGCTCCAGGGCCCCGGTCAGCTGCCGCGAGTAGGCCGCGTCCAGCGCGCCGACGTTGGTCGAGTGCTCGACCAGGTGCCGCAGGTCGTCCGGGTTCTGGCCGGTGGCGACCTGGTCGGCCGGCTCGACGCCGACCTTCCGCAGGCACCAGTTCGCCGCCTCGTTCAGCACGCGCAGCAGCGGCCGGGTGAACCACATGAACGCGCGCATCGGGGTGGCCAGCAGGATCGCCGACGTCTCCGGGTGCGCGATCGCCCAGGACTTGGGCGCCATCTCGCCGACGACCAGGTGCAGGAACGTCACGATGATCAGCGCCAGCACGAACCCGGCGACGTCCGCGAGCCAGAGCGCGACGCCCCAGCCCTCGAACAGCGGGGTCAGCCAGTGGTGCACCGCGGGCTTGGTCACGGCGCCGAGCGCCAGGGTGCACGCGGTGATGCCGAGCTGGGAGCCCGCGAGCAGCACCGTGAGCTCGGTCGAGCTGCGCAGCGCGGCCCGGGCGGACCGGCTGCGCGGCGCGGCCTCCTCGAGCCGGTACCGCTTGGCGGCGAGCGCCGCGAACTCCACGGCCACGAAGAACGCCGACAGGGCGATCAGGGCGACGGTCACGATCACGACGACGAGGGGGCTCATCGGTTCTCCTCCTGGTCGCGCTCGACGGCCGCGGCGCGCTCGTCCTCGGTGGGCGGCGGGTCGGCGGGCACGGTGACCCGCACGAGCGCCGGGACGTGCCGCTCGATCTCCAGCACGTCGACCCGCATCCACACGGGCTCGGGGTCGCCGGCGTGCGCGAGCTCGCCCGGGTCGCCCGGCAGCAGCAGCACGACGCTGGTCCCGGCCGGGGGCAGGGAGCCGTGCGCCGCGATCACGAGGCCGCCGATCGTCTCCCAGTCGCCGGCGGGCAGGTCGCGCCCGACGGCGCGCTCCACCTCGTCCACGTGCACGTCGCCGGCCATGGTCCAGGCGCCGTCGTCCTCGGCGAGGGTCGGGGCGTGCACGCCGGTGTCGTGCTCGTCGGTGATCTCGCCGACGAGCTCCTCGGCCAGGTCCTCGAACGTCAGCACGCCCGCGAAGCCGCCGTACTCGTCGAGCACGCACGCGAGCTGGTTGCGCCCAGCGGCGAGCTGCCGCAGCGCGTCGGGCAGCACCATCGACGTCGGCATGAGCTCGGGCGCGCGCATGAGGCGCTCGACCGGCTCGCCCGGGTCGGTCGCGACCAGGACGTCCTGCAGGTGCACGACGCCCAGCACCTCGTCGTCCGCGGACAGCACCGGGTAGCGCGAGTGGCCGCTGGCCATCTGCTCCCGCACGTCGGCGACGGTGGCGCCGGCGCGCACGACGTCGACCCGCGACCGCGGGATCATCGCGTGCTCGACGTCCTGCTCCGGGAAGTCGAGGACCCGGTCCAGCAGGACGGACAGCTCGCGCGGCAGGTCCCCCGACTCGGCGGACTCCGCCACGATGTGCTCGAGGTCGCGCGCGGTCGCGGAGTGCTCCACGTCGTGCACCGGCTCGATGCGCAGCAGCCGCAGCAGGGCGTTCGACGCGGAGTCGAACACCCGGATCAGCCAGCCGAACACGGTGAGGTACGCCGTGGTCGAGCCGGCCAGCCGTACGGCGACCGGCTCGGGGCGGGCGATCGCGAGGTTCTTGGGGAACAGCTCGCCGAACAGCATCTGCACCAGCGTCGACAGCAGCAGCGCGAACACGGTGCCGACGGCCACGCCGACCGCGGTGGGCACGCCGACGCCGCCCAGGGCCTCGCCGAGCGCGTCGCCGATCAGCGGCTCCGCCACGTACCCGACCAGCAGGCCGGTGACGGTGATGCCGAGCTGGGCGCCCGACAGCATGAAGGAGGTCCGCCGGGTCACGGACAGCGCGCGGCGCGCGCCGGCGTCACCGTCGGCCGCGCGGGCGTTCAGCCGCGACCGGTCGACGGCCATGTACGCGAACTCCTGCGCGACGAAGTACCCCGTCGCGGCGGTGATCGCCAGCACCACGAGCACGCCCAGGAGCAGGGACAGCACCCACATCAGATCTCACCCCCCGTCGCCGTCTCGCACGGGCGCAGGGGGTTGGTACTACTGTCGCCGTCCATCTCTCTCCAGGTCGGGGTCACGATCGACACCCTCAACGCGCCGACGCGCGCGCGAGTTCCCGGCTTCTGCGACGGATGTTCTCGCGGTGACGCCGACGGGTCGGGCGCGCGTCAGACCCAGTACCCCGACGACGCCGAGTACGCCCCGCGGTACTGCCCGCGCCGCAGCCGGATCGCGTTCCGCTTGACGTCGTACGCGAGCAGCCGCCACTGCGGGACCGTCCACCGCCGCGCGACGGACGCCAGCGCCCGCGCCCGGTCGGCGGGCGGGACGGGCGCGGCCAGCGGCTCGAGGAGCATCCGCGCCGCCAGGTACCACTGCGGGAACGCCACGGGCCGCCGGAACGCGGGGTCGTAGCTGCGCACCTGCACGATCGGGTCCGCGCCGACGGCCTTGCTGTTCTGGTTGTCGTGCCGCCGGCACCGGAACAGCGGCTCGGGCACGACGACCCACTCCGCCCGCAGCGCGGACCGGATGCCGAGCACGATGTCGCCGCCGAAGAACCGCGGGTGCCCGCCCATCGCCCGCAGCGCCTCGGTGCGCAGCACGCCGCCCCAGGCGATCGCCTGCCAGGACTGCCGCCGGAGCAGCTGGTCGACCCGCTCGGCCGGCGCCAGCCCCAGGTACCGCAGGCCCTCGTCGTCCATGCCGCCGACGACGTCGCCCGCCGCGTCCACCAGCGTGACGCGCGGGAACGCGATGTCGGCCTCGGGGTGCGCGAGCAGCGCCTCCCGGCACCGGACGAGGTGCTGCGGCTCCACGACGTCGTCCGCGGCGTTCCACAGGAACAGCGGCGCGCGGGCCAGGTCGAGCACCCGGTTGAAGTTCCACGGCACGCCGCGGTTCACCTCGGAGCGCACGTACCGGAACCGCGGGTCGGCCTCGGCGAACGCGCGCGCGATCTTGCCGGTCTCGTCGGTGGACCCGTTGTCGGACACGATCACCTCGATGTCCCGCAGGTCCTGGTCGCGCAGGGCGGTCAGCGCCTCCTCCAGGTAGAGGTCCCCGTTGTAGACGGGCACCCCGACGGAGACGAGGGGCACACGGGGGGCGGGCACGGCGGCGTGGGACTGCGGCACGGCGGCCTCCCTGCGGTGCGGGTGGGCCGACGGCGCCGCCTGCCCGACATGTCCGATCCGCACCGGATGCTACGCCCGTCGCGCCCCGCCGCGCGCCGGGTTCACGCCCCGGGTTCGGCGCGCTCCCCCTGCAGCCCCAGGTGCACCACCAGCAGCGCGATGTCGTCGTCCGGGGCCTCGCCCGCGACGCCGCGCTCCAGCACCGCGTCGGCCAGGTACCCCGCGTCCAGCGTCGCCGACCCGGTCGCCCGCGCCCGCGCCTCCGGCACCAGCCCCGCGACCAGCTCGGCCAGCGCGTCGATCCCGTCCTGCAGGTGCGTCCCGCGCCGCTCGACCAGCCCGTCCGTGTAGAGCACGACGGTCGACCCGCGCGGCACCTCGACCTCGGCGTCGGTGCGGTCGCTGCCCGGGGTCACCCCGAGCACGAGCTCGGGCCGCCCCGCGCGCAGCTCGCGGACGGTCCCGTCCGGCGCGACCAGCAGGGGCGGCAGGTGCCCGGCGTTGGTCCAGCGGAACCGGGTCACGCCCGCGTCCCGCTCCTCGGGGGTCTGCTCCAGCCGGCCGACGACGGCGGTCGCCATCGCGTCGACGCGCAGCGTGTCGAGCGCCGCGTCCAGCGACCGCAGCACCTCGGCCGGCGTCCCGCCGCCGGTCGCCGCGATGCCGCGCAGCAGGGTGCGGACCTGGCTCATCACCGCCGCCGCGTGCCGGTCGTGGCCCATGACGTCCCCGATCACCACGACCGTCGACCCCGACGGCTGCAGGAACGCGTCGTACCAGTCGCCGCCGACCTGGGCCGCGCGCGCGGCGGGCACGTACCGGACGGCGACCTCGAGGTCGTCCGGCTGCGCCGGCGCGGACAGCAGCGCGCGCTGCAGCGTCTCGGCCATCCGGCGCTGGCCCTCGTACAGCCGGGCGTTGTCCAGCGCGAGGCCCGCGCGGTCGGCGACCTGCACCAGCAGCGACAGGTCGTCCTCGCCGAGATCGGGGTGGCCGTCGTCGAGGAACAGCGTGATCGCGCCGACCGTCCGGCCGCGGGCGCGCATCGGCAGCGCGTAGCCCGTGCGCGGGGCCAGCCCGGCGAACACGTCGCGCGCCTCGCCCTCCAGCAGCGGGACGACCGCGGCCGTCGCGCCGGGGATCACCACCGGCTCCCCCGAGCGCAGGGCGCGGTGCAGGAACGACTGCGGCGACAGCGACCCGAGCCGGAGCTGCGCGTACCGGGCGACCGCCTGCCGCCGCGCGGGGTCGGCGTGGTAGCCCGCGATGTCGCGGAGCTGCTCGTCCTCGTCCCACAGCGTCACGAGCGCCCAGGAGCCGAAGTGCCGCACGACGTGCCGCGCGAGGCGACCGACGGCGTACTCGGTGTCGAGGGTCGCGGTGAGGTCGTCGCCGACCGTCGTGAGCAGGGCCAGGCGCGCGGTCGCCGCGTCCGCGTCGGCGAGCGCGGCGGCCCGCTGCTCCTCGAGCCGGCGGCGGTCGGTGATGTCGTGGAAGTACACCGACAGCCCGTCCGGGCCGGGGTGCGCGCGGACCTCGTACCAGCCGTCCAGCGGCGGCGGGTAGTACGCCTCGAACGACCGGGCGACGCCGGACTCCGCCGCGCCGCGGTAGTGCTCCTCGAACGCCGAGCCGACGGACAGCGGGAACAGCTCCCAGATGACGCCGCCGAGCATCTCGCCGCGCGTCCGGCCCAGGACGCGCTCGGCCTCGGCGTTGACGTAGGAGAACCGCCAGTCGTCGTCGAGCAGGAAGAACGCCGTCTGCATCGTCTCGAGCACGCGCGAGATCCGGGCGTCGGCCTCGCGCTCGGTGGTGGTGTCGTACGCCGCGCCGAGCACGCGCACCGCGGTGCCGTCCGGGCCGGGCAGCGCCATGCCCTTCGCCTTGACCCAGCGCACCGCGCCGCCCGGGTGCAGCACCCGGTACTCGGCGGTGTACTGCGTGACCCCGTCGATGGCGGCCTGCAGCGCCTCGGAGACGCGGGCGCGGTCGTCGGGGTGCACGGCGGCGGAGAACGCCTCGATGGTGCCGCCGAACTCGCCGCGCGGGATCCCGAAGATGGCGTGCAGCTCGTCGTCCCACGCCAGGGACCCGGTGACGAGGTCCCAGTCGAAGCTGCCGACCTCCCCCGCGGTGACCGCGAGCTGCCAGCGCATCCGGTCGGCCTCGTACTCGACGGCCAGGGCGGACAGCTCGAGCTCCGCGACCGCGGACGCGGCCAGGTCGGTGAGCACGAGCACGTCGTCGGTCGACCAGGAGCGGACGTGGTCGTCGTACACGCACAGCGCGCCGACGACGTGGCCGTCCTTGCCGACCAGCGGGACGCCGAGGTACGCGCGGACCTGCCCGTCGGCGACGACGGCGAGGTCGCGCAGCCGCGCGTCGTCCCGGGCGTCGGTGACGACCAGCGGCTCGCCCAGCCGGGCGGTCACCGAGCAGACCTGGTCCTGCAGGATCGTGCGGGCGCCGGTGGACCCGGCGACGGACCCGTCGTCGGTCGTCCCCGCCGCGGCCGGGACGTGGGGCAGCAGCGAGACCTGCGAGGACGGGGCCGCGAGCAGCCGGGACGCGAGCTGCGCCAGGCGCTCCAGCGCGGGGTTGCCCACGGAGGCGAGCAGCCGCTGGACGGCGGCGTCGCGGTCCGCGTCGGGCGCGGGTGCGGACGTCGGCGGGTGGTCGGGCACGGAGGTCCCTCCATCCGGTCGTGGCCTGGCTGAAGCATAGGGCGACCGGGCTGCTCGGGCGGCACGCGCCGGGCACGCGCGCCGCGGGTCCGCGCCGGGCACGCTCCCCGGGACGCCGACGGGGCGGCCCCGTGCGGGACCGCCCCGTGTGCGCGGTGGTGGCGGTCGCCGTCAGGCGCTCGCGGTCACCCGGGCGTCGTCGGGGGCACCGTCGCCGGTCTCCCCGGGCGCGACCCGGGCGCGGTCGTCCGCCATGAGGAACCAGGCCACGACCGTGACCACGGTGATCACGGCGGCCATGACCAGGTAGGAGTTCGCGAAGCCGATCGCGGCGTAGGACGCGCCGAACACCGAGGCGAAGATCGCGATGCCGATCTGCTTCGCGAAGTTGAACCCCAGCATGTAGGCCGTCGCCGAGATCCGGACGTCGAACATGCGGGTGATGTACTTCATGACCGACACCAGCAGGAACGGCATCTCGATCGCCGCGAGCAGGCGCCACGCGATCAGCAGGTACTCGTGCGTGAAGAACGCCGAGCCGAGCACGCGGACCAGCAGGATCGCGGCGAACACCATGAGGCCCTTGCGGGCGCCGATCCGGTTGATGATGAACGGCGCGGCGACCATGAACGCCGCCTCGGCGAAGATCTGCACGGCCACGACGCGGGAGAACAGCACCTCGGGGTCGCCGCTGGTGACGAACGTGGCGAAGTAGTTCGGGAACTGCTGGTCGAACACATCGTACAGCGCGGCGGTGCCGAACATCAGCACGACGAAGCCGACGAAGTTCCGGTCACGCAGCAGCGCCAGGACGGTCTCCTTCGACACCTTCGTGCCGCCGGCGCCGGCGTCGGCCCCCGCGCCGGCCGCGGCGCCCGTGGCGCGGGCCTGCTCGTCGCCCTTCGGCACCCGCGCGACGAACAGCAGCGTCCCGAGCACGATCGCCGACACGGAGCCGGCCCACCAGATGCTGTCCGGGTTCGCGGCCCAGATGAAGCCGCCGACCAGCGCCGCGGTGCCGCCGGCGAGCGAGCCGAACAGGCGGGCGTGGCCGTACTCGTAGCCGTTGGCGCGGCTGGCGCGCTCGCTGAACGCCTCGACGACGCCCACGCCCGAGTTCAGGCACAGGCTGAGGAAGATGCCGCCGACGACCGCCGCCAGGTACTCGTTCACGCCGATCAGCGGCTGGAACACGAACACGAAGAACGGGCCCATGAACGCCGCGCAGAGCACGACGAACGCGAACAGGTACTTCTTGAAGCCGAGCCGGTCCTGCAGGAACCCGTAGATCGGCTGCAGCACCAGCGCGGTGATCGCCGAGACGGTGCTGACGACGCCGATCGCGCCGGTGCCCATGCCCTCGCGGGCCAGCCACAGCGGCAGGAACGTGAACGCGAGCTGCCAGATGGCGAAGTAGAAGAAGAACAGGCCGCCGTAGTTCCAGAACACGCCGCGCTTCAGCGACTCGAGCGCGCTGGGGCGCTCCTCGGCGGCGGGGGTGGTGCTCGTGCTCACTGCGGCTCTCCGGCGGGGCTGAGGACCTCGGTCGAGGTCGGGGTGGGGCGGGTGTCGGGCACGGGCGTGCCCCACACGGGGTTGCCGTCGGCGTCGAACGGCAGCACCTGGGCGCGGGCGTGCCGGTTCGGGTCCCAGAGCGGGTCGCCGACGATCTCGGTGTAGGTGCGGGCGTGGTAGACGAGCACCGGGGTGCCGTCGGCCAGCTCCGTGAACGAGTTGTGGCCCGGCCCGTACTGGCCGGCGGCCGGGTCCGAGACGAACACCGGCGTCTCGCTCTTGGTCCAGGACGCCGGGTCGAGCAGGTCGGAGCCGAGCTCGGCGGTCAGCACGCCCATGGCGTAGTCGATGCCGGTCGCGGCGCCCGAGTACGTGAGGAACACCCGGCCGCCGCGCACCAGCACCGACGGGCCCTCGTTGACCCAGAAGCCCTTCGTCTCCCAGTCGAACTCCGGACGGGTCAGCTCGACCGCGGGGCCGGCCAGCGTCCAGGGGTTCGCCATCGGCGCGATGTACAGGTTGGAGTGCCCCCGCACGTCGAACGCCTGCTGCGCCCAGACGAGGTACTGCTGCCCGTCGATCACCGTGGACGTCGCGTCGAGCGCGAACGACTCCCAGCCGGTGTCGACCTGGCCGCGCTCGACCCACTCGCCCGTGAACGGGTCGTCGGCCGTGTTCTCGAGCACGTACACCCGGTGGTTGAACGTCTCGGCCGTGCCCGGCACGTCGACGGTGCCGTGGTCGTCCGGCGCCGCGGCGTAGTACACGTACCAGGCGTCGCCGACCCGGTGGATCTCGGGCGCCCAGATGAGGTGCGACTGCGGCCCCGACGCGTGCCGGGTCCAGATCGTCACCTCCTCGGCGGCCTGGAGGTCCTCCAGGCGCTCGGCCCGGCGCAGCACGATCCGGTCGTAGAGCGGGTGCGAGCCCGTGAAGTAGTACTGACCGTCGTGCCGGAGCACGCAGGGGTCCGCGCGCTGCAGCACGATCGGGTTGACGTCGACGCCGTCCGTCACTGTCGTCTCCTCGTCGAGACCGCCGGGAGGTCCGGCGGGTTCTTCATCGTTGTATGTTAACGCTCACACAGCGTACGCCCGGATGTCCAGCCGGGCGCCGGGACGCAGGTCCCGGTGGCGGGCCGGCCCGGCGGGGCGCGCGTGCCGGCGGCGCGGGGCGCGTCCCGGTGGCCCGGGGTCGGCCCGCCGGTAGCCTGTCCGGCGCACCGTCACCACGACACCCGGAGGCCCGCGTGCCCGCGCTCGACGACCCCGCCCCGCGCCCGGCGCCCGCCGCCTCGGGCTCGCGGCTCGCCCCCGGCGCGCGCGACTCCCGCATCCCGCCGCGGTGGCTGCCGCGCGCGCTGGCGATGGCGGTCGTCGCGGCGTTCGCGGGCATCCTGATCTGGCGCGCGGCCTCGATGCTCGGCAACGTCATCACGATCATCGTGATCTCCTGGTTCGTCGCCCTGGCGATGGAGCCGATGATCCTGTGGCTCGGCCGGCACGGCGTGAAGCGGCCGCTCGCCACCGGCCTCACGATGATCGGCTCGCTGGTGCTCGGCATCGCCGTGCTCGGCCTGCTGGGCGGCCTGTTCGTCAACCAGCTCGTCGACCTGGTGCAGTCGATCCCCGGCTACTACGCCGACCTGCGCGCCATGGCCGCCGACCGGTTCGATATCGAGCTGCCCCGCACCAGCGACCTGCTCACCAACGCCGGCGACTACGCCGGGAACATCGCGGACGGGGTGCTCGGCGTCGGCGCGTCCATCGCCGGCGGCCTGTTCACGGCGACCGCCGTGCTGCTGGTCGTCTACTACATGGCGAGCGCCGGGCCGAAGTTCCGCGCCGCCGTCTGCCGGTACCTAGCCCCGAACAGGCAGCGCGAGGTGCTCCGCCTGTGGGAGGTGTCGCAGGACAAGGTCGCCGGGTTCATCACCTCGCGGCTGGTGCTGGCGGCGATCTCGACCGCGGCGACCTGGCTGTGCCTGCAGCTGCTCGGCATCCCGTACGCGCTCCCGCTCGCGGTGTTCACCGGCCTGGTGTCCCAGTTCATCCCCACCGTCGGCACGTACATCGGCGGCGCGCTGCCGATCCTGGTCGCGCTGACCGTGTCGCCGCTGCGGGCGCTGGCCGTGCTCGCGTTCATCATCGGGTACCAGCAGGTGGAGAACCTCGTCCTCACGCCGAAGGTGTCCCAGCGGTCGCTCGCGCTGAACCCGGCGGTGGCGTTCCTGTCGGTCATCGCGTTCGGCGCGGTCTTCGGGGCGCTCGGGGCGTTCCTGTCCCTGCCGGTCGCGGCGACGATCCAGGCCGTCATGTCGACGTACGTCCGCCGGCACGAGCTCGTCGACTCCGCCCTTCTCCAGGAGGAGGCCGTCGGGCGGCGCAAGGACGCCGAGGCCGCGGAGGCGGCGGCCGCCGGGGACGTCCCCGGCGAGGGCGAGCTCCGGCCCCCGGTCGCGCCGCCCGTCGACCGCGCCTAGCGTCGGGCGGACCGGCGCCGCGAGGGCGCCGACCCCGACCCGAGGAGGACGCGTGACCGACTCGACCAGCGACTGGATCCCGGACACCCCCGGCGAGGACCCCGACGCGGTGGACGCGCAGCCCGAGCGCGAGCTCGGCGGCGTGGACCGCGGGGACGACGTCGCCCAGGACCTCGAGGAGAACCTCGAGGACGGCGCGATGACCGCCGAGCCCGACCCGGTCGAGCCCCCGGACTGACCCCTCCCCACCTCCCGAGTGGAAGATCTGGCCGGACACGCCGATGCGTGTCGGGCCGGATCTTCCACTCGTCCCCGGCCCCGCGCGCGGGTCAGGCGTAGAAGACCTGCTCCACCGACTGCCGCGCCCGGCGCGACGCCCGCAGCCACGCGTCCTCCAGGTCCTGGCCGGAGCCGGACGGGTAGCCCAGCACCGCGGCCAGGCCGGTCAGCACCTGGCGGTCGTGCGGCAGGACGTCCGCGGCGGCGCCGGTCCGGCCGGTCCACAGCACCAGCGCGTCCCGCAGCCGCGACGCCAGGTCCCACGCCTCGGCGAGCACCGCGGCGTCGTCCGCCGGGACGAGCCCCGCGTCCCGGGCGGCGGCCAGGGCGTCGAGCGTCGACGTCGTGCGGAGCGCCGGCACGTCGTGCGCGTGCCGCAGCTGCAGGAGCTGGGCGGTCCACTCGACGTCGGCGATCCCGCCCCGCCCCAGCTTGAGGTGCCGCGTCGGGTCCACGCCGCGTGGCAGCCGCTCCGCCTCCACCCGGGCCTTGATCCGGCGCACCTCGCGCACGCCGGCCGCGTCCAGCCCGCCGGCCGGGTAGCGCAGCGGGTCGGCGAGCGCCGTGAACCGCTCCCCCAGCGTCGCGTCGCCGGCGACGGGCCGGGCCCGGAGCAGCGCCTGGCTCTCCCAGACGAGCGACCAGCGTGCGTAGTACTCGGCGTACGCGTCGAACGACCGCACCAGCGGACCGCTGCGCCCCTCGGGCCGCAGGTCGGCGTCCACCTCCAGGGCGGGCTCCGGCCCGACGGCGCCGAGCAGCGCGCGCAGCCGGGTGGCGACGCCCGTGGCGAACTCCTGCGCCAGGGACCCGTCCGCCGGCCCGTCCTCGCCGCGCACCGGGTCGTGCACGAAGAGCACGTCGGCGTCCGAGGTGTAGCCCATCTCGCGGCCGCCGAGCCGCCCCATCGCGACGACCAGCAGCGCCGTCGGGTCGGCGTCGAGCCCGCGGGCCGCCCGCTCCTCCCACGCCGCGACCCGCAGCGCGCCGGCGAGCAGCACGTCGGCGGTCGCGGTGAGGCTGCGGGACGCCCGGGTGCCGGTGACCACGCCGAGCACGTCGGCGACGGCCGTCCGCGCGAGCTCCCGGCGGCGCAGGGCGCGCAACGCGGTCGCCGCGGGCACCGGCTCGGTGGCGCGGGTGAGGATCGCGTCGGCCTCGGCGGCGAGCCGCTCCTGGCTGCGCGGCTCCAGGTCGGCGTCGTCGTCCAGCCAGGCCACCGACTCGGGAGACCGGGCCAGCGCGTCCGCGACGTACCGGGAGGTCGACAGCGCGCGGGCCAGCCGCTCGGCGGCCGTGCCGGAGTCGCGCAGCATCTTGAGGTACCAGTGCGTGCCGCCGAGCTCCTCGGACAGGCGCCGGAACGCCAGCAGCCCGCCGTCGGGGTCGGGGCCGTCCGCGAACCAGCCGAGCATCACCGGCAGCAGCTGCCGCTGGATCGCCGACCGCCGGGTCACGCCGCCGGTCAGGGCCGCGATGTGCCGCACGGCGCCGGCCGGGTCGCGGTACCCGATCGCCGCGAGCCGCTCGCGCGCGGCCTCGGGCGCCAGCCCGACGTCCTCGGTGGACAGCTGCGCGGTCGCCGGCAGCAGCGGCCGGTAGAACAGCGCCTCGTGCAGGTCGCGGACCTCCCGCTTCACCTGCCGCCAGCGCTCCAGCAGCCCCTCGGCGCCCTCGGCGCGCATGCCGAGCGACCGGGCGAGCCGGCGCAGGTCGGGCTCGGCGGTCGGCATCAGGTGGGTGCGCCGTAGCCGGTGCAGCTGGATCCGGTGCTCGATCGCGCGCAGGAACCGGTAGCAGACGGCGAGCTGCCCGGCGTGCTCCCGCCCGACGTACCCGGCGGCGGACAGGGCGGCCAGCGCGGTCAGCGTGTTGCCGCTGCGGATCTCCGGGTCGGCGCGGCCGTGCACCAGCTGCAGCAGCTGCACGGTGAACTCCACGTCCCGCAGGCCGCCGACGCCGAGCTTGAGCTGCCGGTCGGCCTCCGCGGCCGGGACGTTCTTCTCGACGCGGCGGCGCATGGCCTGCGAGTCGGCGACGAAGTTCTCCCGGCGGACGGCCTGCCAGACCATCGGGTTGGTGGCCTCGACGTACGCGCGCCCGAGCTCCGGGTCGCCGGCGAGCGGCCGGGCCTTGAGCAGCGCCTGGAACTCCCAGGTCTTCGCCCAGCGCTCGTAGTACGACCGGTGCGAGTCGAGCGTGCGGACGAGCGGGCCGTCCTTGCCCTCGGGACGCAGCGCCGCGTCGACCGGCCAGAGCGCCGGCTCGCCCGACGGCGCGGCGCACGCCCGCGCCAGGGCGGTCGCGAGCCGGGTGCCGGCGGCCAGGGCCTCGGCCTCGTCGGCGCCGTCGACCGGCTCCGCCACGTAGACGACGTCCACGTCGCTCACGTAGTTGAGCTCGCGCCCGCCCGTCTTGCCCATCCCGATCACGGCGAGCCGGACGGACGCGCCGTGGTCGTCGAGCTCCGCGCGGGCCAGCGCCAGCGACGCCTCCAGCGCGGCGGCGGCCAGGTCGGCGAGCGCGGCGGCCACGCCCGGCAGCCGGGTCAGCGGCTCGCCGCAGGTGAGGTCGGTCGCGGCGATCCGCAGCAGCCGGCGGCGGTACGCGCGGCGCATGGCGTCGACGCCGTCCGGCCCGGCGAGGGCCGCCACGGGGACCGCGGCGTCGGGGTCGGCACCGACCGCCGCGAGCAGCTCCGCCCGGACCTCGCCGGCCGGCACGCCGGTGCCGGGGGCGTCGTCCAGCACGACGTCGAGGTGCTCGGGGTGCGCGCTCAGGTCGTCGCCGAGCGCCACGGACGCCCCGACGACGGAGATCAGCCGGTCCCGGGCCGGGCCGTCCTCGGCGAGCGCGGCGGCGAGCCGGCGGCAGCGCGCCGGGTTCGGCTCCGCGGCGCCGGCGATCTTGGCGAGCGACAGCAGCGCCTGGTCCGGGTCGGCGGCCTCCGCGAGCGACGGGACGAGCGCCTCGGTCGCGAGCCGCGCGGCCCCGGGCGCGTCGTCGGGGCCGGCGGGGCGCGGCGGGGCGTCGGCGCCGTCGCCGCCCACCAGGCGCAGCAGCGCGGCGTCGGCCAGCAGCCGCTCCGCGCGCGCGACGTCCGCGAACCCGGCGCGGGTCAGCCGACCCGCGAGCGTGCTGCCCCGACCGACCGACGTGCTCACGCGCCCACGCTACCGACCGGTCCCGCCACCCGCGCCGCTCAGAGCATCGGGAGGAAGCGGCGCAGCTCGTAGGGCGTGACCTGCGAGCGGTACTCCTCCCACTCCTGCTTCTTGTTCCGCAGCACGAAGTCGAAGACGTGCTCGCCCAGCGTCTCGGCGACCAGCTCGGACCGCTCCATGACCGCGATCGCGTTCTCCAGGGTCGCCGGCAGCGGCTCGATGCCCAGCGCGCGGCGCTCGGCGTCGGTCAGCTCCCACACGTCGTCGTCGGCGCCCTCGGGCAGCTCGTAGCCCTCCTCGACGCCCTTGAGGCCCGCGGCGAGCAGGACCGCGAACGCCAGGTACGGGTTCGTGGCCGAGTCGACCGCGCGGTACTCGATGCGCGCCGAGTTCGACTTGCCCGGCTTGTACATCGGCACGCGCACGAGCGCGGACCGGTTGTTGTGGCCCCAGCAGATGTACGACGGTGCCTCGGCGCCGCCCCACAGCCGCTTGTACGAGTTCGTGAACTGGTTCGTCACGGCCGTGATCTCGGCGGCGTGCTTGAGCAGGCCGGCGATGAACGACCGCGCCGTCTTCGACAGCTCGAGGTGGCCGCCCGGCTCGTGGAACGCGTTGCGGTCGCCCTCGAACAGCGACAGGTGGGTGTGCATGCCCGAGCCCGGCTGGTCGGCGAGCGGCTTCGGCATGAAGGACGCGAACACGCCCTGCTCCAGCGCGACCTCCTTCACCACGGTGCGGAACGTCATGATGTTGTCCGCGGTGGTGAGGGCGTCGGCGTACCGCAGGTCGATCTCGTTCTGGCCCGGGCCGGCCTCGTGGTGCGAGAACTCCACCGAGATGCCCATCGACTCGAGCATCGTGATGGCGGCGCGCCGGAAGTCGTGCGCGGTGCCGCGCGGCACGTGGTCGAAGTAGCCGCCCTGGTCGACGGGGACCAGCGGCTGCGACGGGTCGGCCGGGGCGTCGAACAGGTAGAACTCGACCTCGGGGTGCGTGTAGAAGGTGAAGCCCTTGTCGCTCGCCCGGGCCAGCGCGCGCTTGAGCACGTTGCGGCTGTCGGCCAGGGACGGCTCGCCCTCGGGGGTGAGGATGTCGCAGAACATCCGCGCGGTGCCGTGCCGCTCCCCGCGCCAGGGCAGCACCTGGAACGTCGTCGGGTCGGGCTTGGCGATCATGTCCGCCTCGTACACCCGGGTCAGGCCCTCGATCGAGGAGCCGTCGAACCCGATGCCCTCCGAGAACGCCGCCTCGAGCTCCGCCGGCGCGACGGCCACGGACTTCAGCGTCCCCAGCACGTCGGTGAACCAGAGGCGGATGAAACGGATGTCGCGCTCCTCCACGGTGCGGAGGACGAACTCCTGCTGCCTGTCCATGGGGGACATCCTGCCTGATCCGTGTGTCCGCGAGGTGACGCACGCGCCGGGCCTCGTCGCGCCGGGGCCCTCCCGGCCGGAATAGGCTCACCGGTATGCCCGACCAGACCGGACTCCGCGTCGCCCTCGCCCAGATCGACACCTGCGTGGGCGACCTCGCCGGGAACGCCGACGCCGTCCTCACCTGGGCGCGCAAGGCCGCCGAGGCCGGCGCCGACGTGGTGGCGTTCCCCGAGATGACCGTCACCGGCTACCCGATCGAGGACCTGGCCCTGCGCGCCTCGTTCCGCCGCGGCGCCGAGCGCGCGCTGGCCGACCTGGCCCGCGCCCTCGACGACGCCGGGCTGGGCGACCTCACGGTCGTCGTCGGCACCGTCGGCGAGCGCACCTCGCGGGAGCACGCCGACGCCCCGGCCCGCCCGACCAACCAGGCCGTGGTGCTGCGCGGCGGGACCGTGCACCAGCGGTACGACAAGCACCACCTGCCGAACTACGGCGTGTTCGACGAGTTCCGGATCTTCACCCCGGGCGGCGAGCCGACGACGGTCGACGTCGCGGGCCGGCGGCTCGGGCTGCTGATCTGCGAGGACATCTGGCAGGACGGCCCCGTCGCCGAGCTGTCCGACGACGACCTGGACCTGCTGCTCGTCATCAACGGCTCGCCGTTCGAGGAGGGCAAGGGCCACATCCGCACGGACCTGGCCGCGCGCCGCGCCGCCGAGGTGGCGGCCCCGCTCGCCTACGTCAACATGGTCGGCGGCCAGGACGACCTGGTGTTCGACGGCGGCTCGTTCGTCATCGGCCCGGACGGCACGCTCCTGGCGTCGGCGCCGCAGTTCGTCGAGCACCTGCTGGTCTGGGACCTCCCGCCGCGCGGCACGGCGCCGGAGCGCGGCACGACCGCGCAGCCGCTGGACCCGGACGAGGAGATCTACCGCGCGCTGGTCACCGGCCTGGCCGGGTACGTGCGCAAGAACGGCTTCCGCTCCGTCGTGCTCGGCATGTCCGGGGGCATCGACTCCGCGCTCGTCGCGGCCATCGCGGCCGACGCCATCGGCGGCGACAAGGTCGTCGGCGTGTCCATGCCGTCGCGCTGGTCGTCGGACCACTCGAAGGACGACGCGGCCGACCTGGCGAAGCGCGTCGGCGCCGACTACCGGGTGCAGGCCATCAAGCCGATGGTGGACGCGTTCGAGGGCGAGATGGCGCTCGACGGAGTCGCGGCCGAGAACCTGCAGGCGCGGGTGCGCGGCGTGATCCTCATGGCGCTGTCGAACGCCGAGGGCCACCTCGTGCTCGCGACCGGCAACAAGACCGAGCTCGCGGTCGGCTACTCGACGATCTACGGCGACGCGGTCGGCGGGTACGCCCCGCTCAAGGACGTCGACAAGTCCCGGGTCTGGGCGCTGGCGCGCTGGCGGAACAACCACGCCCTCGACGCCGGCGACCTCCCCCCGATCCCGGAGAACTCGATCACCAAGCCCCCGTCGGCCGAGCTCCGCCCGGGCCAGACCGACCAGGACTCGCTGCCGCCGTACGACCTGCTCGACCAGGTGCTGGACGCCTACGTCGAGCACGCCGAGGGCCGCGCCGAGCTGCTGGCCCGCGGCTTCGACCCGGAGATCGTCGACAAGGTGCTGTCGCTGGTCGACCGCGCCGAGTGGAAGCGCCGGCAGTACCCGCTCGGCCCCAAGGTGACGGCGCTGGCGTTCGGCCGGGACCGTAGGCTGCCGATCACCACGCGCTGGCGCGAGCCGGTGGACACCGCCGCCTCGGCGGAGGCCACCGCGCGCGCGACCGGCACGACCACCGACACCGTGGAGCAGCACTGATGTCCGAGCAGCCGAACCCGGCAGCCACCCCCGCGTCCCCCGCCGCCGCCCCGCGGCGGGTGCGCGTGCACCACCTCGCCGAGGCCAAGGCCCGCGGCGAGAAGCTGACGATGCTCACCGCGTACGACTTCGCGACGGCGCGCATCTTCGACGACGCGGGCATCGACCTGCTGCTCGTCGGCGACTCGATCGGCAACACGATGCTCGGCCACGCGTCGCCGATCCCGGTCACCGTCGACGAGATGATCCCGCCGACCCGCGCCGTGGTGCGCGCCGCCCGCCGGGCGCTCGTCGTCGCCGACCTGCCGTTCGGGTCCTACGAGTCCGGCCCGGCGCAGGCGCTCGCCACCGCCGCCCGGTACCTCAAGGAGGCCGGCGCGCACGCCGTGAAGTTCGAGGGCGGCGTCCGGGTGGCCCCGCAGATCCGCGCGCTGACCGACGCCGGCATCCCCGTCGTCGGGCACCTGGGCTTCACCCCGCAGTCGGAGAACACCCTCGGCGGGCACCGGGTGCAGGGCCGGGGCGACGAGGCGGCCGAGCGGCTCGCCGAGGACGCCCTCGCGGTGCAGGAGGCCGGAGCGGTCGCCGTGGTGCTCGAGATGGTCCCCGCACCCGTCGCCGCGCGCGTCACGGAGATCCTCCGCGTGCCGACGATCGGCATCGGCGCGGGCTCCGACTGCGACGGCCAGGTGCTCGTCTGGACGGACATGGCCGGCATGGGCGAGTGGTCTCCGCGGTTCGCCAAGGCGTTCGCGCCCGTCGGGCAGCTGCTCGGCGACGCCGCGCGCGCCTACGCCGCCGAGGTGCGCGGCGGGCAGTGGCCCGACGCCGAGCACTCGTTCCTCAGCTGAGCGGCGGCACGGCGGGCCCCGGGGCGGACGGTCGCCGGGCGCGCGCGGGACGGGCCGTGCTCGCGGCGGTCGTCCTCGCGGCGGCGGCCGCGGTGCTCGTCGTGCTGCTCGCCCCCGACCGGCTCGGCCTCGCCGACCGCACCCCGGTCGCCCAGCTCGTCGCCCTGCGCGGCCTGCTGGCGCTGCTGCTCGTGGGTGCCGGCGTGCTGCTGGTCGGGGTCGTCGGCGGCTGGCGGCAGATCGCGACGCGCGCGGGCCTGCGCCGGCCCGGGTGGCCGCTGCCGCTCGCGCTCGCCGCGCTGCTCGCGCTCGGGGGCGCGGCGCAGGCGGCCGTCGTCGCGGCGCGCGGGGTCGACGGCTCCGGGCCCGGCCCGGCCGCGGACGGCGAGCTCGTCGTCCTCTCGTTCAACACGTTCGGCGTCGTGCCCGCCGGCGACCTCGTCGCCCTGGTCGAGCAGCAGGACGCCGACGTCACCGTGCTCGCCGAGACCTCCGGCGCGACGGCCCGCGAGGTCGCCCGCGCGCTCACGGACGCGGGCCGGCCGACCACGGCGCTCGCCGCCGACGCGACCGGCACCCGGGTCGAGGGCGTGGCGCTGCTGGTCCGCGACGAGCTCGGGGCGTACACGCAGACCACCGCCGGCCTGCCCGCGACGGAGCTCGGCACCTTCGCCGCCGTCCGCGCCGGAGCCGCCGAGGCCATGGCGACGACCGCCGAGACCGACCCCGGCGCGGACGCCGGCGCCGACCGCGGCGCGGACGCCGGCTCCCACACCGACACCGCCTCGGCGGTGCCCACCGCGTCCACCATGCACCTGGGCGGCGACGCACCTGCTTCCGACGACGCGTACCCGGCGTACCCCGCGCGAGGCGGAGGCCTGCCCGGCAACGCGTACACGGTGGACGATGCGTACACCGTGGACGCGCACTCCGGAGAAACTCCCTCCTCCTCAGGCGACACCGCGTACACGATCGGCGCCCCGCGCACCGTCGGCGTCGCCGCCACGCGGACCGGCGTGCCGGCGCCCGACGTCGTCGTCGCCGCGCACACCCGGGCGCCCTCGGCCGGGTCGTCCATGCCCGACTGGCGCGCGCACGCCGAGGGCATCGCCGAGGTCTGCCGCAGCACCCCGGGCGCGATCGTCGCGGGCGACCTCAACGCCACGCTCGACCACCCCGGTCTGACCGACCTGCGCCCGTGCGTGGACGCGGCCGCGGCGACGGGCGCGGCCGGCCTGGGCACCTGGCCCGCGGACGTCCCGCGCCTGCTCGCGGCGCCGATCGACCACGTCCTCGTCGACGGGCGGGCGTGGCGGGTCACCGGGTTCGGCGTGCTGCCGCAGGTCGGGTCGAGCGACCACCGGCCGGTCGTCGCGCACCTCGCCCGCCGCTGACGCCCGCCGTGGCGCGCGGCGCGCGCGGTGCAGCCCTCGGCCGCGCGCCGCTGACCCGGGCGGCGACGGCGGCGCCCTACTCTCGTCCCATGCGCCGCGACTCCGACGTCCAGCAGCCGCGCGCGGCGCGCTCCCCCGAGGTCGCCGGCGCGTCGGCGCCCCGCGCCCCCCGACGGCCGCCCGCGCGGCAGCCGGCGCTCCGGCTGACCCGCCGCGGGCTCGTCGTGCTCGGGGCGCTGGGTCTGGTGTCGGTGGTGCTCGTGGTGCTCCTGGTCGTCGCCGTCGTGCGGCTGGTCGGGGCCGACCCGACGGAGCCCGCGCCGGCCGTCGCGCCCGTCGCGGTCGTCCCCGACTCCTGCGTGCCCGACCCGACGACCTCGCTGAACTGCTGGCCCGCGTTCGAGGACGGCTCCGACCCGCGGCTCGAGATCTCGCCCTGGGTGACCGGCCGGCTCCTCGGGGGCGACGTGCGGACGGTGCTCGAGCACGTGGCCGCGCGGTTCGACGCCGAGGTCGAGCCGGTCGACCCCGCGACCTCGTGGGGCTGGGGCTACCGGAACGTCCGCGGTGAGGTGGGCGACGACGAGCTGTCGAACCACTCGTCCGGCACCGCGATCGACCTCAACGCGACGGAGCACCCGCTCGGCGCGCGGGACACGTTCACCGACGAGCAGGTCGCGGCCATCCGCGAGATCCTCGCCGAGGTGGCGCCGGTCGTCGCGTGGGGCGGCGACTTCGCGCGCGGCGACGAGATGCACTTCGAGATCGTCGGCGACCCCGCGGCCGTCGCCGAGGTCGCGGCGCGCCTGCGCGGCGAGGCGCCGCCCGCCGACTGAGCCGCCGACCCGGCCGGGCGGGCGCTCAGCGGTCCCGGCGGTCCTCCTCGTCCCACGCCTCGGTGCGGGCGCGCGCCTTCTCCAGCGCGTGCTGCGCGGCCTCGCGGGTCGGGTACGGCCCCATGAGGTGCGACCAGGTCGACTGCTTGCCCTGCTCGACCTGCCCGGTCTCGGTGTTGTAGTAGAACTCGTCGGCCACGGGTCCGTCCTCCTCGTCCTGGGCCGTCCGGCTCACCCGGCACGACCGCTCCTTCGTAGACTGCCAGGCATGACGTCCGTGCACGCGCCGAGGCCGGCGCTGGTCCCGGGCACCGTGAGCCCCCGCCGGCCGGTGCCCGCCTCGATCCCCCGACCCGAGTACGTCGACCGGCCGGCGCCCACGCCGTACGCCGGCAGCGACGTCGTCGCCCCCGAGGTCGTCGAGCGCATCCGCGTCGCCGCGCGGATCGCCGCCCAGGCCCTGCAGGAGGTCGGCCGGCACGTCGCCCCCGGCGTCACGACGGACGAGCTCGACCGGATCGGCCACGAGTTCCTGCTGGACCACCACGCCTACCCGTCGACCCTCGGGTACCGCGGCTTCCCGAAGTCGGTGTGCACGTCCGTCAACGAGGTGATCTGCCACGGCATCCCCGACTCGACCGTCCTGGCGGACGGCGACATCGTCAACGTGGACATCACCGCCTTCATCGGCGGCGTGCACGGCGACAACAACGCGACCTTCCTGGTCGGCGACGTCGACGAGGAGTCCCGCCTCCTGGTCGAGCGCACGCAGGAGGCCCTGACCCGCGCGATCAAGGCCGTCCGGCCGGGCCGCGAGGTCAACGTCATCGGCCGCGTCATCGAGAAGTACGCGGCGCGGTTCGGCTACGGAGTCGTGCGGGACTACACCGGCCACGGCGTCGGCGAGGCGTTCCACTCCGGGCTGGTCATCCCGCACTACGACGCGGCCCCGCTGTACGACCGGGTCGTCGAGCCCGGGATGGTGTTCACGATCGAGCCGATGCTCAACCTGGGCACCGCCGACTGGACGACGTGGGACGACGGGTGGACCGTGGTCACCGCGGACCTGCGCCGCAGCGCGCAGTTCGAGCACACCCTGCTGGTCACCGACACCGGAGCGGAGATCCTCACACTCCCATGAGCAACCACCACGGCAAGAACGAGCGCACGGCGTTCGGCATCGACATCGGCGGGTCCGGCATCAAGGGTGCCCCGGTCGACCTGGCGACCGGCGAGTTCAGCGCCGACCGCGTCCGCATCCCCACCCCGCAGCCCGCGACGCCCGCCGCGGTCGCCGCGACCGTCGTCGAGCTGGTCAAGCGGTTCGACCTGCCGGACGACGCCGCCATCGGCGTGACCTTCCCGGCGGTCGTCCAGCACGGCGTCGCGCGGTCCGCCGCGAACGTCGACGGTTCCTGGATCGGCACCAACATCGAGCACGTGCTGGGCGACGCGCTCGGCCGGCCGGTGCTCGCCGTCAACGACGCCGACGCCGCCGGGTACGCCGAGACGCTGTACGGCGCCGCGCGGTCCACCTCGGGCGTGACGTTCATCTGCACGCTCGGCACCGGCATCGGCACCGCGATCGTCGCCGACGGCGTGCTCGTCCCGAACCTCGAGCTGGGGCACCTGGAGATCGACGGGTTCGACGCCGAGAGCCGGGCCGCCGACTCGGCGCGCGAGCGCGAGGACCTCGACTTCCCGCAGTGGGCCGAGCGCCTGCAGCGGTACTTCGGCGTCATCGAGGACCTGTTCTGGCCGGACCTCATCGTCGTCGGCGGCGGGGTGTCGAAGCACCACGAGAAGTTCCTGCCGCTGCTGCACCTGCGCGCGCCGATCGTGCCCGCGCAGCTGCGGAACGCCGCCGGGATCGTCGGTGCCGCCGCGCTGGCGTCGCGGGCCGGCACGCCGGTCGCGGGGGTCAAGGGCGACTGACGCCGCGACTCGAGGGCGCCGCCGCCGAGGTCTGGTGGCGGCGCCCCCGCACGTCTACGGTCGCGGCATGGGACTCGCGGTGGCTCAGGTGTGCGTCGACGCCCACGACCCGTCGGCGCTCGCCCGGTGGTGGGCGGACGTGCTCGGCTGGACCGTGGCCGAGGAGGACGACGACGAGGTCGACCTGGAGCCGCCGGCCGGCGTCGCCGCGACCCCGTGGCTGTTCCTCCGGGTGCCGGACGCCAAGCGCGGGAAGAACCGGCTGCACGTCGACGTGCGGCCGCCGGACGGCTCCGACCAGGCGACCGAGCTGGAGCGGCTCCTCGCGCTCGGGGCCGTGCGGGTCGACGTCGGCCAGGGTCCGGACGTCACCTGGCACGTGCTCGCCGACCCCGAGGGCAACGAGTTCTGCCTGCTGCGGTCGACGCCCGCCGAGCTGGCCGCGCTGCTGGCGGCGGAGAGCTGACCTGCGCGACCTCACCCGCGCTCCGGATGCGGCGGCGCGCGACCCGGCCTAGCGTCGGGAGCACGACGTACCGGTCCGGAGAAGGAGGACGCATGGGACTCGACGACAAGATCGCGAACGCGGCGGAGAAGGCGGCGGGCAAGGTCAAGGAGGCCACGGGACGCGCCTCGGACGACGAGCGCCTCGAGGCCGAGGGCCGCACCGACCAGTCGAAGGCGGACTTCAAGGACGCCGGCGAGAAGGTCAAGGACGCGTTCAAGCACTGAGCCTCCGCACGGACGCCCACGCCCCGTCCCGGGTCACCCGGGGCGGGGCGTCGCGCTGTGCGGGGGCGGCCGACGGTCAGTCGTGCGGCACCGTGACCCGCACGGGTGCGCGGAACCGCGCCCGGCCGCTCGCCGTCGGGACCGGCTCCCACTCCCCGGCCTGCGCCAGCCCGACGACGTCGAGGTGCACCTGCGCGATGTCCGCCAGCGGCAGCGGGAAGTCGGGCGACGTCGTGCGGCTCTCCGCCAACGGCACGCCGCCGCCGTCCAGCAGCGTCAGGGTCCAGGTCAGCGCGTCCGTGCCCGCGGCCACCGGCGAGTGCACGTCCACGTGGCGCGCCAGGGCCGCCTCGGGTCCGCTCAACGCGGCGATCCGGGGCAGGCGTCGCCGAGTCATGAGGGCCCCCTGCTGATCGTGCGCGGGGCCGTCGTCCCCAGCCCCGCGGCCCAGACTGGGCCCCTTCGCCTCCTCTTGGCTAGGACGTCGGTCCCTGGTGGCGCGCCCATCGGGATGGGTCAGAGCCGCCGCTCGAGCAGGACGACGTCCCGCCACTCCCCCGCGCGCGGGCCGTGCGACATCCGCGCGATCCGCTCGCGCGTGCCGACCACCCGGAACCCCGCCGCCGCGTGCAGCGCGAGGCTGCCCGCGTTCTCCGGGAACACCGACGACTGCACGGTCCACACCCCGCCCGCCGCGCACGAGTCCAGCAGCGCGTCCATGAGCGCGCGGCCGACCCCCCGCCCGCGCGCCGCGGCACCGACGTAGAGCGACGCCTCGACGACGCCGGCGTACACCGCGCGGCGCGACACGGGCGACGCGGCGACCCAGCCGAGGACCTGGTCGCCGGGGACGCCCTGGTCGTCGGGGCGCGCGGGGGCGTCCGTGTCCCCGGCGCCGTCCGGCAGCGCGACGAACCGGTGGTCCGGCAGGTGCGACGCGTCGAACGCCTCCCACGCGGGCGCCGCGGGCTCGAACGTCGCGTGGCCCGTCGCGATCCCCTCGGCGAACACGGCGAGCACCCCCTCCGCGTGCGCGGCGGTCATCGGGCGGACGGTCACGGGCGGCTGCACGCCGGCCATTCTCGCCCCGCCGGCCGCCGTGGGTGACATCACCCCGGAGCTCCCGCGCGTCGCGCCGCGGCGGGGCGCACACTGCCGCCATGAACCTCGCGCAGACCGTCCCGGGCGGGCTCGCCCGGCTGCGGTCCGCCGTCCCGCTCCTGAACGCGGTGCCCGTCCCGCCCGGCGTGCACCACGACGTCGACCGCCCGCTGCCGGTCACCGTGACGCTGCGCTGGGAGACCGGGGCCGAGCGGCTGGACACCGTCGCGGTCGAGTGGACGGCGACGCTGGTGCGGGTGCGCATCGCCGACCTGCGGGTGATGACCGGCGCGGTGTGGCTGCCGGCGACGGACGTCCGCCGGCGCGCCTGCGGGTAGGTCCAGCCGGGCGTCAGGCCAGCCGCTCGACCCGGACCGCGGCGTGGTGCTCCCGCGGGGAGCCCGGCCGGGCGCCCCACGACACGACGCCCTGGGCGACCGCGCCGACCTCGGCCGGGACGGCGCCGGAGTAGTGCGCGGTGGGGTCGTGGGTGAGGCGCTCGGCGAGCTCGGTCAGGCTGCGGCTGTCGGCGGCCTCGTCCGCCGCGAGCCGGGTCATCCGGAATCGTGTCTCGGTCATGGCGGCCTCCCGTCGTCGGTCGGACGGCACCAGCGTACGAGCGGGTGATGCAGGCGCGGCGGAGGCCCTTGCGGTGCGCAATCGGGACGTTCGCCGCGGATCGGGACAAACGTGGTGTCACGTCAGGGACCGTGCACGAACGTGCCGCCGCGGGTGGAACCCGTCGGCCACCAGCAGGGACGACCGGCCCGTCCGTGCCCCGACCGCTCGGCCGATGTGCCGCCGCACGCGGGCCGTGCCTACGGTCGTCGGGATCGATGCGCCGCCAGCACCGGCGGCGCGACGAGGACCCCAGGAGGGAACCCATGACGAAGCGCCTGTGGACCACCAGCACCGTGACGGCCGGCCTGCTCCTCGGCGGCGCCGCACCCGCGTTGGCCGCCGACGCACCCGCCAGCGCCGGACCCGCACGCGCCGGCGTGCTCGCGGCACCCGTGGCCGCCCCGGACGTCGAGGCCGCGGAGCGCGCGATCCTGGCCCGCACGAACGCCCTGCGGGCGAGCGAGGGCAAGCCGGCCCTGGTGCGCAACGCCCGGATCGACGCCGTCGCGGCGGCGTGGGCCGAGCGCATGGCCACGACCGGGCAGTTCCAGCACAACCCGAGCTTCTCCCGGCAGATCCCGGCGGGCTGGCGCACGGCCGGGGAGAACATCGCGATGAACTCCTACGACCCGGTCGCGCTGTACACCCAGTGGCAGAACTCGCCGCCGCACCGCGCCAACCTGGTGAACCCCGCGTTCAACCAGATCGGCATCGGCGTGGTCGAGCGCGGCGGCCTGTACTACGGCGTCCAGGTGTTCGGCGGGTACTGACCTCCGCGCACCGGCCACGACGACGGAGCCCCGGCCGCGACCGGCCGGGGCTCTCTCGTGCGCGGATGAGCTGGCCGGTACGCCGGGTTCTGTCCCCGCGCGCGGTTGCCCCCGCGCGGGTGGCGACCATCCATCTACGACGCACGTTGCCGTGCGCCTCCAGCGGCCTACCCGGGAGCTCGGGCGGGCAGCCCTCGAGCGCTCCCTGTCTGGCCTTGCTCCGGGTGGGGTTTACCGAGCCGTGCCGGTCGCCCGGCACGCTGGTGGTCTCTTACACCACCGTTTCACCCTTACCACCGTCCGGCCCGAGAGCCGTGCGGTGGCGGTCTGCTTTCTGTGGCACTGTCCCGCGGGTCACCCCGGGTGGGCGTTACCCACCACCCTGCCCTGTGGAGCCCGGACGTTCCTCGGCGAGCCCGAGGGCTCGACGCGGCCGCCTGGCCAGCTCATCCGCGCCGGTCAGCCTACTACGCCCGCGACCTCGCGCCGGTGTGCCCACCGTGGCGCTGGCCACGCCCGCCGCGACCCTGGCGACCGGCCGGCGGCACCTACAGTTCAGCCCGTGCTCATCCTGCTCCCCCCGTCCGAGGGCAAGACCGCGCCCGTCCGCGGCGCCGCCCTCGACCTGGCCGACCTGTCCGCCCCCGCCCTGACGACGACGCGGGAGCGCGTGCTCGACGCGCTGGTCGCGGCGAGCGGCCGGCCGGACGCGGTCGAGGTGCTGGGCGTGGGCGCGGGCATCGCCGACGAGGTCGCCCGGAACGTCGACCTGCGCACGGCGCCCACCGCCGAGGCCCGCGCCGTGTACACCGGCGTGCTGTACGGCGCCGCGGCGCTCGACCGGCTCACGCCCGCGCAGCGGCGCCGCGCCGCCGGGTCCGTGCGGGTCGTGTCCGGGCTGTGGGGGCTCGTCGCGCCGGACGACCGGATCCCCGCCTACCGGCTGTCGATGGGCGTCGACCTGCCGGGCGTCGGCCCGCTCGCCGCGGCCTGGCGCGAGCCCCTGCGCGCCGAGCTGGACCCGCGGGCGGAGGCCGGCGAGCTCGTCGTCGACTGCCGGTCGGCCACCTACCTGGCCGCGTGGAAGCCGCCGCGCGCCGCGCACGGGTCGTGGGTGCAGGTGCGCGTGCTGCGGGAGGTCGCCGGGACGCGGTCGGTCGTCTCGCACCACGCGAAGCACACGCGCGGCGTGCTCACCCGGCACCTCGTCACCCGCCGCGGCGCGGCGCCCGGGACGCCCGAGCAGCTCGCCCGCGCCGCGCGGGAACTCGTCGGCACCGAGCTGCTCGCCGTCGAGCTCGACACCCCGGCGGGCCGGGCCGCCACGCTGTCGCTCGTCGTGGCCTGACCCCCACGAGGCCTTCACCCGCCACCCACGCCGTGCCCACCGGCGGGGCACGCGCCGGTGGGCCGGTCCGGTTAGCGTGGTGACCCGGGCGACCGCCCGAGCACACCACGGCAGGACGGGGACGGCAGCAGCATGCGACGCACGGGCACCGCGCGGGTCGCGGCGCTGCTGCTGGTGCTCCTGCTCGCGCTGGTCGGCGTCGTCGCGGCCGCGGGCGGGCCGGCGGGCGCGGCGACCGACGCGGGCGGGTCGACCCGGCAGGGCACCGCCGAGCAGCAGGGCGCGACGACCGGCGACGGCCAGGAGGCGGGCACCGGCGCCGCCCCGGTCCCCTCGCCGTCGGCGTCCCCCGCGCAGCCCGCCCCGACGACATCCCCGGTCCCGACGCCGACGCCGACGCAGCAGGTCCCGGCCCCCGAGCCGACGACCGTGCCGCAGCCGGCGCCCGCCCCGACCGAGACCGCCGAGCCGGCGCCGTCCAGCACACCGACGCCCACCCCGACCACGCCCGCGCCCACCCCGGACGAGGAGGAGGCCACCGGCCCTCCGCCGCGGTTCTCCGTCCCGCCGGCCGTGACGACCACGTCGACCCCGTGGACCGAGCTGATCGGCGCGCTCGCCGTCGTGGTGGCCGGCGCCGTCGCGGTCGTCGCGATCTCGGCCCGCCGGGCGCGCCACGCCGCCGCGGCCGGGGCGGCCGCCGGGGCCGGGTCCACCGGCACCGCCGCCGACGCCGACACCGCCGAGCTCCCCGCCCCCGCGACCCCCGCCGAGGTCCTGCGCCTCATGGTCGTCGCCGGCGAGGCCATGGTCGACGCCGGCCACACCGTGTCGTCCGTCGGCGACACGCTCGAGGAGATCGCCGCCGTGCACGGCGTCCCGGGCACCGAGACCGTCGTCCTGCCGACGGCGCTGCTGGTCTCGGTCCCCGACGGCGACGGCGTCGCCACCGCCGCCGTGTCGACCGGGCGCCGGCCGCTGCTGCTGCACCAGGTCGACGACCTGACCGACGTCCTGCGGGACGCCGTCGAGCCCGGCGCGGACGTCGCCGGCGTCACCGCCCGGATCGCCCTGCTGCGCGCCGCGTCGCCGCCGTTCGGCATGCTCGCCCGGCTCGGCGGCTACCTGCTGCTCTCGGTCGGCCTGGCGGCGCTCCTCGGCGGGTCGTGGGTCGACCTGCTGGTGGCGGCCGGGCTGGGTCTCGCGGTCGGCGCGGTCCAGGTGACCGTCGGGCCGATGCCCACCGGCGTCGAGGTGCTGGTGACCGTCGCGTCGGCGTTCGTCGTGTCCGCGGTCGTGCTGCTCGCGGCGCGGGTCGTGCCCGACCTGGGGGTGCTGCCGTCGCTGATCGCGCCGCTGGTGCTGTTCCTGCCCGGCGGGCTGCTGACGACGGGCGTCATCGAGCTCGCGACCGGCCAGATGCTGTCGGGCGCGGGGCGGATCGCCGCCGGGGCGATGCAGCTGGTGCTGCTGGCGGGCGGCATCGTCGCGGCGGCCGCGCTGGTGGGCGTCCCGGCGGTCGAGCTCGCGGCGAGCAGCAACCCGCTCGGCCCGGTCGCGCCGTGGGTCGGCGTCGCGGTGTTCGGCGCCGGGACGGTGGTCTACCGGTGCGGCCGGCCGCGGTCGATCGGCTGGGTCGTCCTCGTGCTGGCCGTCGCGTACGGCGCGCAGGTGCTGGGCGACGCGCTGCTCGGCGGGGCGCTGTCGGCGTTCGTCGGGGCGCTCGCCATGACCCCGGTGGCGCTGGCGGTCGCGCGGTTCCCGTCCGGGCCGTCGCCGCTGGTGTCGTTCCTGCCGGCGTTCTGGCTGCTGGTGCCCGGGGCGCTCGGCCTCGTCGGGGTCACCAGCCTGCTCGACGGCGACAGCAACGGCGTGTCGACGCTCGTGACGACCGGCGGGACGATGGTGGCGATCGCGCTGGGCGTGCTCGTCGGGCTGTCGGCGGCGCGCGGCCTCCCGGGTCGGCAGCGCCGGTGGTCGCTCGGCGGCGTGCCCGGCGTCCTGCCGCCGCGGCTGCCGCACCGCGCGGACCCGCCTGTCTGAGCCCCGGCCGCGGGCTCGGACGCTGCCTCAGCCGCGCGCCGGCCAGCCCTCGCTGGGCGCGCCCGCGACCGCGACCTCGTCCCGCTTGTCCGCGAACAGCCGGATGATGCTCACCGACGCCGGCGCGACGCGGAGCTGGCTCCACGACCCCGGCTGCGCGCCCATCGTGCGGCCCAGCGCGGCCCGGATGGCGACGGCGTGCGACACGACGACGACGGTCCGGTCGGTGCCTGCGGCGAGCAGCCCGTCGAGCCCGGCGCCGATCCGCTCCCCCACGTCGGCGATCGACTCGCCGCCGCCGTCGGGCCGGACGTCGGCGCGGGTGTGCCAGGGCTCGAGCTGCCCGGGCCAGCGCTGCTCGATCTCCTCGGCGGTCAGCCCCTGCCAGGCGCCGAAGTCGGCCTCCTGGAACGCGGCGTCCACCCGCGGGGCGAGCCCGAGCCGCGCGCCGATGACGGCGGCCGTCTCCTGCGTGCGCACCATCGGCGACGCGATGAGCTCCGTCGGGAACGGGACGTCGCCCCACAGGTCGTCGCCGACCCGGCGGACCAGCTCCCCCGCGGCGGCAGCCTGCGCGCGGCCGCGCTCCGTGAGCGACGGGCCCGGCTCGGACGACCCCGAGTAGCCGCGGGAGACCGTCATCTCGGTCTCGCCGTGCCGGACCAGGATCACCGTCACGGGCTGCGCATCGTCGAACCGCACCGCCGCGCCCGAGGGCCGGCCGCGGCGGGCGGGCTCGGCCCGCTCGGCGGTCGCCGGCGGCGCCGGGGTCCCCGCCTCGGGCTCCAGCGGCTGCGCGGTGCCCTCGGGGCCGTCGGCGGCCATCAGTACGCGTCCTCGCCGCGGACCAGGATCCGGCCCGAGTCCTCGCAGTACACGATCTCGTCCTCCGGGGTCGCCTTGATCTTCGCGAGCTCGGTCGCCGGGACCGGCAGGCCGGAGCCCTCGGACCGGCCGTGCCGCAGCGCCGCGACGGCCACGCCGCCGAGCCGCCCGCGCAGCCGGTCGTAGAGCGCGATCAGCGGCTCGGCCAGCGGCGCCGCCATCGCGTCACGCTGGGTCCTGACCTCGCCGGCCTGCTTCTCGATGACCGCCAGCTCGGCATCCCGCTCGGCCACGACGGCCGCGCGGTCGTTGAGCAGCGCCGCGTGCGCGGTGGTGAGCTCGCCGAGCGTGCCCTCGTGCGCCTCCAGGCGCTCCATCGCCTCGAGCTCGACCTCCTCGAGGTCGCCCTGCCGGCGGGCCAGCGAGACGAGCTCGCTCTGCAGCGCCTGCAGGTCCTTGGCGGAGCCGGACCCGGAGTCGAGCCGGGCCTGGTCCCGCGCCGCGCGGTCGCGGACCTGCTGCACGTCGGCCTCGGCCTTGCTCACCTCGCGCTGGATGTCGCCGACCGCGGTGCGGGACGCGGCGATCGCGGTGTCCAGGTCCGTCAGCTGCGCGTCGAGCTCGGCGATCCGCGTGTGCTGCGGCAGCGCCGTGCGCCTGTGCGCGAGCTGGTCCAGCTTGGTGTCGAGCCCCTGGAGGTCGAGCAGCCGCTTCTGGTCCTGCGGGGAGGCCTTGGTCACGGGTGGTGTCCTTCCGACGGTGCGGTGGTGCTGGAGGGCGCCGGGACGCGGCCGGTCCACGGGTCGGTGCGCAGGGTGCTCACGCGGGTCTCCACCGTAGTGCCGCGGGCGGCCAGGTCGGCGCGCACGTCGCGCTCCGCGCCGCGCAGCCACGGCCACTCCGAGGCGAAGTGCGCGGCGTCGACCAGGTACGGCGGGCTGGTGGCGGCCCCGCGCGCCTCGAACTCCGCGCGCTCCCGCAGCTCGGAGGCGGGGTGGTGCCGCAGGTCGGCGGTCAGGTAGGCGTCGGCGCCCGCGGCGCGGACGTCGTCGAACAGCGAGTCGCCCGACCCGCCGACGACCGCGACCGTCCGCACCGTGGCGTCCGGCGGGCCGGCGTAGCGGATGCCCTGCGCGGTGGCGGGCAGCGCGGCGGCGACCCGCTCGGCGAACGCGTGCAGGCTGAGCGGCTCGGCCAGGTGGCCGACGCGGCCCGTGCCGGTCGGGCCGTCCCAGGTCGCGAGCTCCAGGACGTCGAACGCGGGCTCCTCGTACGGGTGCGCGGCACGCATCGCGGCGACCACGGCGGCGCGGAGCCGGCGCGGGGCGACCATCTCGACGCGCGCCTCGACCACCCGGGCCGCCTCGCCGGCGCGGCCGATCGCGGGGGTCGCGGCGTCGGACGGCGTGAACGTGCCCTCGCCGGTGCTGGTCCACGCGCAGCGGCTGTACTCGCCGATCGCGCCGGCACCGGCCGCGGCCAGGGCGTCGACCAGGCGCTCGGCGTCGCCGGCCGGGACGAACACGACGTGCTTGTCGAGCGGCTCCGCCGGCGCCGGGACGAGCGGGCGCAGGTCCTCGAGGCCGACCAGCCGGGCGAGCTCCTCGGCGACCCCGCCCGCGGCCGCGTCCGCGTTGGTGTGCGCCGTGTACAGGGCGACCCCGCCGCGGATCAGGCGGTGCAGCAGCGCGCCCTTCGCGGACGTGGCGGCGACCGAGTGGATCCCGCGCAGCAGCAGCGGGTGGTGCACGACGACCAGGTCGGCGCCCCAGTCGAGGGCCTCCTCGACGACCGCGGCGACCGGATCGACGGCGAGCAGGATCCGGCGCACCGGCTGATCGGGGTCGCCGGTCACCAGGCCGACGCGATCCCAGGACTCCGCGGTGCGGGGCGGGTAGCGGCGCCCCAGCACGCCGACCACGTCGGCGAGGGTGGCGACCGGGTCGGACGGCGGGGTCGGCTGGGTCGACGGGGTCGGCTGGCTCACGCCGTCGAACCTACCCGTGCCGGTCATCCGCGCGCCGCCCCGTCGTCCGGTCCGGTCGCGTCCCGTCCGGTCGTGCCGCGGTCAGGGCAGCAGCATCGACTTGATCGCGCGGCGCTCGTCCATCGCGGCGTACGCCTCGGCGACCTCGTCCAGCGGCAGCACCAGGTCGAACACCCTGCCCGGCTGGATCGTGCCCGACCACACCTCGGCGGCCAGCTCCTCGATGTACGCCCGCACCGGGGCGATCCCGCCGCGCACGCCGACGTTCGTGCCGAACATCTGCTGCACCGGGAGCTCCGGCCCGCCCGCCGGGACGCCGACGAACCCGACCTGCCCGCCCGGGCGCGCCGTGTCGAGCGCCTGCTGCATCGACTCCTTGGTGCCCACGCACTCCAGCACCTGGTCCGGGCCGCCGCCGAGCAGGTCGCGCACCGCCGCGGCGCCCTCGTCGCCGCGCTCGGCCACGACGTCGGTCGCGCCGAACTCGCGCGCCAGCGCCTGCCGGGACTCGTGCCGGGACAGCGCCACGACGCGCTCCGCGCCGAGGCGCTTCGCCGCGATCACCGCGCAGAGCCCGACCGCGCCGTCGCCGACGACCGCGACCGTCGAGCCCGGGCCGACGCCCGCGGACAGCGCCGCGTGGTGGCCGGTGCCCATGACGTCGGTCAGCGTGAGGACGTGCGGCAGCAGGTCGGCGTCGGGGGTGCCGGGCATCGCGACGAGCGTGCCGTCGGCGAGCGGGACCCGGACGAACTCGCCCTGGCCGGCGTCGGTGAACACGCCCTCGGCGTCGTCGCCGCCCCAGCCGCTGCTGTGCACGCAGGAGGTGTGCACGCCGTTGCGGCAGTGCGCGCACGTGCCGTCGGAGACGGTGAACGGCGCGACGACGAACTGGCCCGGGCGCAGCGTGCGGACGTCCGCGCCGACCTCCTCGACCACGCCGACGAACTCGTGCCCGATGCGGCGCGGCTGCTTCGTCGGCCGGACGCCGCGGTAGGGCCACAGGTCGGACCCGCACACGCAGGACGCCACGACGCGCACGAGGGCGTCGGTCGGGCGCTGGATCGCGGGGTCGGGGACCTGCTCGAGGCGGACGTCGCGGGGGCCGTGGATGAGGGTCGCTCGCACGGGGGCAGCCTACGTCGGGGTGGGCCGACGGGCGGGTGCGGGGGTCGGCCGTCGGTCGGGCACTCGGCGGCGTGCCGGACCGGTGCCGGACCGCTGGCGGCGGGGGGGTCGGCGGGGTCGGCGTGGGCGCCGAGCAGGCGTGCGCGCCGGTGCGGCGCCGGGTCGCCCGCCCGCGGCGCGGCGGCACCGAACTGACCACAGGCGCGGGTGGCGTGCGTGGTCCACAGGCGCGAGTCGCCGGGGCGGGTCGTGTCGGTGGTCGTCGGTAGGGTTTTTCCATGGATGACCTGCAGCGATGCACCGACGGCGACGAGGCCGCCGCCGCCGTGCTGCCGGTCTACGGGGCCGACGGGACGTGCCTGACGGACTACGGGCCGGACCCGGTGGTGGCGGCTGGCGGGTCTCCCCGGACCGGCGAGCAGCGGCAGGCGGAAGCGATCGCTGCCTGCCCGCCCGGGCCGAAGCTCGACGCCTGGCTGCGCGGGCTGGACCTGACGGTGCTGTCGCCGATGATCTTGATGGAGGTCGTGGCCGCCCGGTCCCGGATGGAGGCGCATCAGCACGCGGGCACGCTGGAGGCGATCGCGGAGCTGGCCTCGCGGCCGGAGATGAGCCCGGACTGGTCCCCGCTGGCGGGGGCGCCGCCGGTCCAGTCGTCGGTCGCCGGCGACGAGATCTCGGCGCGGCTCGGGTGGTCGAGGGGTGCCGCGAGCAAGGCCGTGCACCGGGCACTGGTGCTCGACGGGATGCTCACCGCCACCGCCGAGGCGCTGCAGACCGGGCACATCGACGCCGCGAAGGCCGAGGTCCTGGCGTCCGGGCTGGCGGACGTGCCGTGGCAGGCGGCCCACGCCGTGGAGGACGCGGTCCTCCCGGACGCCGACCAGTGCTCGGTGGCCGAGTTCCGCCAGCGCGTCGCGCGGGAGATCCGGCTGGTCGACGCCGAGGGTGCCGCCGGTCGGCACCAGCACGCCCGACGCACGCGCCGGGTGACCCACCCGCAGGCCCGGCCGCACGGGATGGCCGCGATGTGGGTCGTCATGGCAGCGGAGGACGCCACCCGGGTCGACGGCGTCCTGGACCACGCCGCACGGGCCGCCCAGGCCGTCGGGGACGGGCGGACGCTGGACCAGCTGCGCGCCGACGGGCTGCGGGACCTGGTCGTCGGGGACGTCCCGCCCGCGGACGGCCCGGCGGTCGAGGTGCACCTCGACCCACCCGCACCGGCTCCGGTGCCGGTGCCGGTGCCGGAGCCGCCGCAACGCCCGGTCCCCGACCTGGTGACCACCGTCCGCCGGAGGTCCGCGCGCCCCGAGCAGACCGAGCCCCGCCCGACCGCCACGCTCATCCCCGTCGCCGTCCCCGAGCCCGCGACGCCCGAACCCGCCGCACCCGAGCCCGCCACGCTCGTCCCCGTCCCCGCGCCCACCCCTCCGGAGCCCACCGCACCCGAGCCCGCCCCGCCGGAGCCCACAGCACCCGAGCCCGCCCCGCCGGAGCCCGCCGCACTCGAGCCCACCGCACCCGACTCCGCGGCACCCGAGCCCACCCCGCCGGAGCCCACGGCACCCGACTTCGCGGCACCGCGATTCGCCGTGCCAACGCCCAGCGCTCTGACCGCCGTGGCGAGCGCGCCCGCCGCATCCGAGTCCCCCGCGCCTGCACCCGCATCCGCGTCCCCCGCCACGACGCCGGCCCAGCCGCGCGCCGGGCACTGCGGCTGCGCCCGCCCCGGCGCCGAGGTCCGCGTCACCATCTCCGCGGCCACCCTCCTCGGCCTCGACGACGCCCCCGCCGACCTCGACGGCTACGGCCCCATCGATGCCGTCGCCGCCCGAGCACTGGCCGCCGGCGGCGTGTGGCGGCGGGTCGTCACCGACCCCCGCACCGGCCGCGTCCTCGACGTCGGGCGCGAGCGCTACCGGCCCACCGCGGCGCTGGCCGAGCTCGTCCGCACCCGCGACCGCACCTGCGCGTTTCCCGGCTGCACGGTCCCCGCCCGCCGCGCCGACCTCGACCACACCGTCGAGTACCACCCACAACCCGGCGCGCCCCCGGACCAGCCCCTAGGCCGCACCGACGCCGACAACCTCGGCCCCCTGTGCCGCCGCCACCACCGCCTCAAGACCGACGGCGGCTTCCGGCTGCGCCAGATCGAACCCGGGCTGTTCGAGTGGCTCACCCCCACCGGCCACCGCTACCTCGTGCGCCCCGGCACCGGCCAGGCCCACGACGCCACCACCGACCCGCACGACGCACCCCCGCCGTTCTGACCGGCCCCGCCCGCCAGCCCTCGTCCGTGTCGGTGGCGCACGGCACACTGGCACCCATGTGTGGCCGCTACGCGCAGACCCGAGCCGAGGACCAGCTCGAGCGCGACCTCGCGATCGACCGGATCCTCGGCGAGCACCCGGGCCCGTCCTGGAACGTCGCCCCGACCCAGGACGTCCCCGTGGTGCTGGAGCGCGTCGAGGACGACGGTCCGCAGCGCCAGCTCCGGCAGGCTCGCTGGGGCCTCGTGCCGTCGTGGGCCAAGGACGTGTCGATCGGCTCGCGCATGATCAACGCCCGCTCGGAGACCGTGCTCGACAAGCCGGCGTTCCGGAAGGCCGCGGCCAAGCGGCGCGCGCTGGTGCCGATGGACGGCTACTACGAGTGGCAGGCCAACGAGCGCGGCCCCAAGACGCCGTACTTCCTGCACGGCGCCGAGCCGCTCGCCGCCGCCGGCCTGTACGAGCTGTGGCGCGACCACTCGAAGGCCGACGACGACCCGGCGCGCTGGCTCTGGACCGTCACGATCATCACGCGGCCCGCGACCGACAGCCTCGGCCACATCCACGACCGCTGCCCCGTGCTGCTGCCCGGGCACCTGTGGGACGAGTGGCTCGACCCGTCGATCACCGCCGCGGACGAGGTCGGCGCCATGCTGGTGAACGTCCCGGAGCCGCACCTGACCCCCCGCGAGGTCGGCCGGGCCGTCGGCAACGTGGCGAACGACGGACCGGGGCTCGTGGAGCCGGTGACGCCGGCCGCCGACGCCTGAGCGGCGCCCTCAGGCCGCCGCGCGGACCTTCGCCGCCTTCCAGTACCCGCAGAACGTCACGTCCTGCTTGGGGACCCCGGCCGCGACCCAGTGCCGCCGCGCCCCGGCGACGAGCGCCTGCTCCCCCACGACCCAGGCCGTGACCGGCCCGGCCGGCACGGGCAGCGCCTCGACGGTCGCGAGCGCCGCGGGACCCGGCAGCGCGTGCGGGTCGTCGCGCACCACCCAGCGCACCGCCACGCCGGCGGGTCGGTCGAGCTCCCGGACGTCGTCGGCGTGCGGCACCTCGACCACCGCCACGCCGGTCACGTGCCGGCCGAGCGACGCGAGCACCCCGGCGACGGCGGGCAGCCCGGTCTCGTCGGCGACCAGCAGCACCCGGTCGTGCGCCGCGGCGGCGGGGAACGTGATGCCCTCGTCGAGGATCGCCACGGCGTCGCCCGGCGCGCAGGTCTGCGCCCAGGTCGCGGCGGGACCGGACGTGCCGTCCTCCGGCGAGCCGTGCAGCACGAAGTCGACGTCCAGCTCCGCGCCCTCGGGGCCGTCGGGCCGGTACGCGCGCACCGTGTAGTTCCGCAGGACCGGCCGCTGGGTGCGCGCGATCGCCAGGTACTTGAGGTACGCCAGGGTGTCGAGCTTGTTCGGCAGCCGGGACAGCACCGCGTCGTCGGCGACCGGGATGAACAGCCGGAACCACTGGTCGTAGCCCATGGGCCGGAACCGCGCCGCGTCCTCGCCGCCGAGCGTGACCCGGACGAAGCCGGTGGACACGCGCTCGGTGCGGAGCACCTCCAGGGTCAGCAGCTCGGTGACCTCGGGCTTGCGCCGGCTCTCGGCGGTGCTGCGGGCCACGGTGCGCTCCTCGGGTCGACGGCGTTGGTAAGGCTATCCTTACCGGCTCGCGACCGTAGCAGCCCGGCCGCCCCGGGCGGTATCCCCGACCGCCGCCGGCGCCGGCCCGTCAGGACACCCGGCCGAGGGCGACCGCCGCGTGCAGCAGAGCGCCGAGCGTCTCGTTGTCCGTGATCGCGCCCTCCCGCACCAGGTGCAGGAGCTGCGGCCACGGCACGCGGAGCAGCCCGACGATGCCCTCCTCGTCCTGGGCGTGCGCCTCGTCGGCGGGCCGCAGGCCCCGGGCGAGCAGCACGTGCCCGGGGGCGTGCGCGACGCCGTTCAGCGAGAATACCGGGCCGAGGTGCGTCCACTCGTCGGCGGCGAGCCCCGTCTCCTCGCGGAGCTCCCGGCGCGCGGCGACCAGCGGGTCCTCGCCGTCCGAGCCGCCCGCCGGCACCTCGAGGGACACGGCCCCGGTCGTGTACCGCTCGACCTCGACCAGCACGACCTCGTCGTCGTCGGTGACCGGGACGACGAACACCGCGGGGTGCCGGACCTCGACGACGCCGTACGCGCCGTCACCGCCGTCGGGCCGGGTCACGGCGTCCTCCCGGACCCGGATCCAGGCGTTCTCGTAGACGGTGCGGGAGTCGTGGGCGTGCCAGGCGGACATGCCCGCCATCGTGCCAGCCGCGGCACCGCGGCACCGCGGCCCGGCCGCCGGGCGCCGGTCAGCGCCGCCGGCCGCCGGTCCGGCGGGAGCCGTACCCCACCAGGTGGGCGGCGCCGAGCACGACCAGCCCCAGGCCGACCGCACCGACCGCGCCCGCGGCCAGGCCGGCGGCGTCCGAGCCGGTGGTGGCGAGCACGGCCGACCCTGCGCCGTCCGCGCCCGGCACGCCGGCTGCGCCCGCGGGGCCCGCCGCGTCCTCGAGCGCCGGCCGCACGCCCGCCGGGTCGCCGCCCGCCGCGGCCACGGCCGCCGCGTCGCCGCCCGCCGGGTCCACGCCCGCCGCCGCGACGCACGACTCCGTGCCCGGCGACCCGGGCACCTCGTCGAGCACCGCCGGGTGCGTGATCGTCCGCCCGGGGTGCTCGACGGTCTCCGCCGGGTGCTCGACCGCCCGGGCCGGGTGCTCGACCGTCTCGGCGAGGTGCGTCACCACGGACGCCGGGTGCTCGACGGTCTCGGCGGGGTGCTCGACGATCCCCCACTCGTCGGGGACCTCGACGGTCCGGGTCTCGGCGGGGTGCTCCACCACGTGGGTCTCGGCGGCGTGCTCCACCGTCTCGGTCCACGCGGCGCGGTCGACGACCGTCTCGGTCCACGCCGGGGTGACGACCGCCTCCCGCTGGTCCACCACCTGCCAGCCGTTGCCGGGGAACGTCGACCGGTCCGCGGTCCAGGACTCGCCGTTGCCGTTCTTCTGCCGCATCAGCCACTCGGTCCGGGTGACGGCCGGGTGCTCGACGGCGTGCGTCTCGGCGGGGTGCTCGATCGTCTCGGTCCACGCGGGGCGGTCGACGACCGTCTCCGCCCACGCGGGCGTGACGACCTCCTCGACCGTGTGCGCCGGCGTGACCAGCACGGTCTCCGTCCACGCCTCGCGCACCGTCTCGGTCCACCCCGGGACCTCCTCGGTCCGCGCCTCGCGGACGGTCTCGGTCCACGCCGGCAGCTCCTCGGTCCACGCCTCGCGGACGACCTCGGTCCACCCGGGCACGTGCTCGGTCCAGCCGGCGGACCCCAGCACGGAGGTCGGCGCGGTCGGGGCATCGACGGTGCACACGACGCCGTGCCCGGCCGGCACCGCCGCGAGGTCCGCCGCCGGCGCCGCGGGGGCGGCCGGGAGGACGAGCGTCGCTCCGGAGACGGACGCGGCGAGGACGAGGGCGGCGGACGACATGACGGGCTCCTGGTGGCTCCGCGGGGACGGCCTGCCCGCCCCCGGTGATGTCGTCCACGGTCCCGCCGCGGGCACCCCCGCGACCTCGTCCGACCGGCTCGTCCCGCCCGGTCCGATCGGATGCTCCTCGACGACGACGCCGGCCCCTCAGCCGCCGGCGGGCGGCGCGACGAGGCCCGCGTCGTGCGCGACGATCGCCGCCTGCGTGCGGTTCGCGACGCCGAGCTTGGTCATCGCGTGCGCCAGGTGCGCCTTGACGGTGGGCTCGGCGAGGTAGAGCCGCTGCGCGGTCTCGGCGTTCGACAGCCCCTGCGCCACGCACGCCAGGACGTCGCGCTCCCGGGCGCTCAGCGGCGCGACCCGATCCCGGGCGGCCTGCGCGGTCCCGGACAGGGCGGGGCCCACCGCCTCGAGCAGCCGCCGCGTCACCGTCGGCGACAGCATCGCCTCGCCCGCCGCCGCCGCCCGGATGCCGCGGTGCAGCTCCTCGACGGAGCTGTCCTTGAGCAGGTACCCCGACGCCCCGAGCCGGAGGGCCGGGACGATGTACCGGTCGGACAGGAAGCTCGTCAGCACGACGACGGCCGCCCCGGTGCCCGCCCGCAGGATCTCCTGCGCCGCGCTGAGCCCGTCCATCACCGGCATCTGCATGTCGAGCAGCACGACGTCCGGCCGGTGCGCCCGCACCTGCTCGACGGCGGCGCGCCCGTCGGCGGCCTCGCCCACGACCTCCAGGTCCGGGGCGGTGTCGACCAGCCGCGCGATCCCCCGCCGGAACAGCGCCTCGTCGTCGACCACCAGCACGCGGATCATGCGGGCGCGGCGCGGCGCGGGAGCCGCGCGTCCAGCAGGAACCCGCCGGCCGGGGTCGGCCCGGCGTCGAGCCGGCCGCCGACGAGCGCGACGCGCTCCCGGAGCCCGGCCAGCCCCGTGCCGCCGGTCGTGAGCCCGGTCGGGGCGGCAGCGGCCTCCCCGGTGACGACCTGGACGTGCAGCTCGGCGCCGCTCTCCTCGACGAGCACCCGGGTGTCCGCGCCCGGCGCGTGCCGCACCGCGTTGGTGAGGCCCTCGCGGACGACCCGCACGGCGGTGCGCTCGGCGGGGTCGGGCGGCTCCCGGTGCGCCGCGGCGACCACGGCGGCGACCGGCTGCCCGACGTCCCGGGCGGCGGACACCAGCCCGTCGACCTCCGGCAGCGCGTGCTGCGACAGGCCGTCCTCGCCCGGCTCCCGGCGCAGCAGCCGCAGCACCTCGCGCATCTCGTCGAGCGCCGCGCCCGGTGTCCCGGATCGCGGCCGCCTCGGCGTGCACGGCGGGGTCGGCGGAGGTGGTGTCGAGCAGGTTGGCGTGCAGGACGACCAGGCTGATCCGGTGCGCCACGACGTCGTGCAGCTCGCCGGCGAGCCGGGTGCGCTCGGCGCGGCGCACGGCCGCGACCGCCGCCTCCGCCGCGGCGCGCTCCTGGTCTGCGCGCAGGGCGGCCGCCGCGCTCGCGGCCGCCTGCCCCCGGCCGGCGAGCCACGGCACGACCACGTCGAGCAGCAGGACGAGGGGCACCGCGACGCCCGACCGGTACGTGGTGAGCTGCCAGGCGGGCCAGATCGTGGACAGCGCCGCGACCAGGCCGACCCACGCGGTGCGGGAGCCGGCCCACCGGGCCACGAGGTAGAGCGCGACCGGCGTGGCGACCACGGGCGTGACGAGGCACAGCGGCAGGCAGACGGCGAGGGCCGCGCCGTCCCGGCGCAGCAGGAGCGCGGCGGCGCCGAGCAGCTGCGCGGCGGCCTCCCACCCCACCGGGTCGAGCGCGACGCCGGACCGGAGACGGGCGAGCACCAGCGCGAGACCGCCGGCCGCCGTCACGGCCGACAGCGCCAGGCGCCAGGGTTCGTCGGCGCGGCCGAGCGGCCGCCCCGCCCGGCCGGTCGCCGTCGACGGCGGGGGCGGAGCGGTGCGGACAGCCGGGGCGCGTGCAGGTGCCACGCCGCCGCGGTCGTCGGGCATGGTGGCTCCCCCCGGTCGTGGCTGCTCGCCACGAGCGTCGCCCCGCGCCGTCGGCGGGGCGTCGTCCGCGGCGGGTGACCCGGCCCCGCGCGGGTCACCCGGCCCGGGCGATGCGGCCCGCCGGAGCCCGCCGGGACGCTGGCAGACGTGACGCCCCGACCGGCCGGCCGGTCGGCGAACCCGGACGAAGGAGCACGACGGTGGCCACTCTCAGCGTGTGGAAGTTCGAGACCCCCGGCGGAGCCGAGCAGGCCGAGCAGGCGCTCGAGCAGCTCGCGAAGCAGGAGCTCATCCAGGTGCACGACGCCGCGACAGTGTCCTGGGACCCGGAGAAGTCGAAGCCGAAGACCCGGCAGGCCCACAGCCTCGCCGCCGCGGGCGCCCTGGGCGGGACGTTCTGGGGCATGCTCTTCGGCCTGCTGTTCTTCATCCCGCTGATCGGCGCGGCGATCGGCGCGGCGGCCGGCGCGCTCGCGGGCTCGCTGACCGACGTCGGCATCGACGACGACTTCATCGACTCGGTGCGCAGCAAGGTCACGCCGGGCACCTCGGCGCTGTTCCTGCTGTCGTCGGGCGCGGTGCCGGACAAGGTGTTCGGGGCGCTCAAGGAGCAGGGCATCCACCCCGAGCTCATCCAGACCAACCTGTCCGAGGACGAGGAGGCGCGGCTGCGCGAGGCGTTCGAGGAGAACGCCTGAGCGGTCGCACGTGCCGGGCGGGGTCCCGGCGGGGAGGAGCACGGCCATGGCGAAGGCGTACGCGCAGCCCGGGGTGCGGCCCCGGCAGACCGGGTGGGTCGGCTGGATCTGGTTCGGCGCGCTGATGATGATCCTGATGGGCCTGTGGGGCATGTTCAGCGGCCTGGTGGCCGTGTTCTCCCCGAACACGATCGTCGCGTGGACCACCTACGGGCTGGCGACGGTCGACATCTCGACGTGGGGCTGGGTGCACCTCGTGGTGTCCGCGCTGGTGTTCGTGGTCGGCGTCTCGCTGCTCACGACCGCCGCGACGTGGGCGCGGGTGACCGCGATCGTGCTGGTCGGGCTCGAGCTGCTGCTGCAGTTCGCGGCCCTGCCCGCCACGCCGTGGTGGTCGCTGGTGTCGATCGGCCTGTGCGTGACCGTGCTCTGGGCGCTGATCGTGCACGGCGGGGAGCTGCGGCCCGTGTCGACCTGACGTCCCCTCCGGACCGCCTCGGGGCCGGCCGCCTCCGCACGGGAGGTGCCGGCCGCGAGGCGCGCCCCGCCGGCCTCAGAGCAGCCCGCGCTGGACCGCGGTGCGGACCGCGGCCCGCCGGCCGTCGACCCCGAGCTTCCGGTAGATCGCCCGCATGTGGGTCTTCACCGTGTTGACCGACAGGAACAGCGACCCGGCGATCTCCTCCGAGGTCAGCGACGACCGCAGGCAGGCCAGCACGTCCCGCTCCCGCGGCGTGAGGTCCCACGCGGACGCGCGCGGTGTCGGCGCCTCGTGCTCGGCCACCAGCAGGCGGGTGACCAGCGGCTCGTGCGCGCTGCCCCACTCCAGGTGCGCGGACAGCAGGGGGTGCAGGGCGGCGGCGCGGTCCCGCAGGGGGCGCACCAGCCCGTGCGGCGCGGCGGCGGCCAGCGCGCCCTCCAGGGCGACGTGCGCGGCCGCGGCGTCCTCGTCGGCGCGCAGCGCGGCCGCCGCGGCGAGGTTCGCGACCCGGAGCTGGTGCGGCGCCGAGCCGAGCGCCGCCGTGGCGTCGTCCGCGGCGCGCTCGGCCGCCCGCAGCGCGCGCTCCGCGCCGTCGATGTCGCCGGTCCGGAGCCGCAGGTCGCTCTGCCAGCCCAGCGCGAGCGGGTCGGCGAACGCCGGCGACGCCTCGTCGACCAGCGCCAGCGCCTCGCGCGGCCGGTCCTCGACTCCGAGCTGCACGGCGGTGAGGAAGGCGCGGAACGCCGTGAGGTACTCCGGCGCCGCAGCCCCGTCCCGCCACGGCGCGTCCGTGATCTCGCGGGCCCGGGCCAGGCCGGGCGCGTCGCCCTGGGCGAGGCACACCAGCGCCAGGATCCCCGCCGCGTGCACGGCGACCTCGGGGCGCGTGCGGTCCGCCGCCTCGATCGTCGCCCGCAGGTGGCCGGCGGCGGCGCACAGCTCGTCGCGCCAGTAGGCCGCGAACCCGCAGGCGAGGTGGGCGGTGGCGACGATGCTCGCGCCCTGCCAGTCGTGCAGCGCCGCCGCGGCCAGCACGGCCCGGGCGCGATCGACGGCGTCGGCCAGCTCCCCGCGGAGCGCCGCCGCGAGCGCCTCCTCCGCCCGGCAGCCGAGCTCGAGGGCGACCCACCCGCGCTCGGCGGCGAGCGCGCCGCCCTCCGCGAGGTGCGCGAGCGCCTCCGGGTCCGGCCCGTACCGCTGCAGCTCCGCGCGCCCGACCAGGTAGAGGCCGAGGCCGCGGGTCGCGTCGTCCGCCACCTCGTCCAGCAGCGCCCGGCCCACGCGGACAGACTGCTCGAGCGGCAGCCGGCCGGGCCCCAGGAACGTCCGCACCAGCTCGCCGGCCCGCGCGGGGCGGCCCTCCGCGTCGCCGGCGCCCTCCGCGTCGGAGGCGTGCGCGGCCGCGAGCGCCAGCAGGACGTCCGGGTCCCGCCGGTACCGCGGGGGCAGCGCGGCGCGCAGCCCGCGGACCTGCCCGACGTCGCCGCGCACCACGAGGTCCGGCCACCGCTCGCCGAGCACCTGCGCCGCCAGGTCCGGCGCGTGCCCGTCTAGCGCGTGCCGGATCGCCGCGGCCGGGTCCCGCGGCCCGAGGTGCGCCGCGACCACCCGGTGCGCCAGCCGCGCGGCCATCGGGTCCCGGCGGGTCAGCACCGCGCGGGCGTGGGCCGCGACGAGCGCGTGCCACCGGTAGACCGGGCCGTCCGCGCCGTTCCCGACCTCCGTCAGGAACAGGCCCCGGGCGGCGCACTCGTCGAGCAGCCGCGCGCCGCCCGGCACCAGGGCCTCGGCGAGCTCGGGGTCGACCTGGTCGGTGACGCTCGCGCGCAGCAGGAAGTCGGCGACGTCGTCGGGCAGCGAGCCGATGACCTCCTCGACCAGGTAGCCGGTGATCGGCACGTCGCGGTCGCGCAGGTGCGCGAGCGGCTCGCCCGAGGACGCGAGCACGTCCGCGGCCAGCGCGAGGCGGACCGCCACGGGCCAGCCGCGCGTCACCTCCCACAGCGCGCGGACCGCCGCCGGGTCCGCCGGGCCGCCGAGCGCGCGCACGACGTCGACGACCTCGTCCGCGGTGAACGCGAGGGACCGCTCGCGCAGCTCCCCGACCTCCCCGGCCATCCGCATCCGGTTCACCGGCAGCGCGGCGTCGTACCGGCCCGCCAGGACGAACCGCGGCCCCGCGTACCGCAGCACGGGCCCGAGGACCTCCCGCGCCGTCCGGGCGGACAGCAGGTGGACGTCGTCGAGCACGACGACGGCGTCCGCCGGCAGCCGCTCGAGCGCGGCGACCACCGCGTCCACCCGGCGCGCGACGGACGTCAGCGCGCGGTCGCCCGCCGCGTCGTCGTCGGGGGCCGCGCCCGGGGTCAGCCCCGCGAGCGCGTCCCCGAGCACGCCGGCCAGCCGGCCGGGCTCGTCGTCGAGCGGGTCCAGCGACACCCACGCGACCGGGCCGCGCGCCGTGGCGGCCCACTGCGCGAGCAGCGTCGTCTTGCCGAAGCCCGCGGGCGCGCTGACCAGCGTCAGCCGGTGCGCCGCGACGGCGGCCGCGAGCGCCTCCTCGCACCGCGACCGCGGCACCACGCCGCGCGGCGGGCGCGGCACGGTGAGCTTGCCGGCAGGCGTGCGCCCGCGCGCGGATCCGCGGTGCCCCGGTCCCGGACCCCCGCCGCCGTGTTCCCCAGCGTCCATGCCCACGCCCCCCCGATGCGTGCCCGACGTCACCGTAGACCCCGCCCTCGCAGCCCCCGGATCGCTCCCCCACCATGACACCCGCCGGGTGGTCGTGTGTCACGAATTGTCGTGACTCCCTCACCCGCGGCGGGTGAGCGCGCGCGCCCGTCGCCCGGGAGCGGGATCACACAGCGCGGGTGAGGTGCCCCGTGGCCGCGCTCGCTGTGCTGGTGGACGTCGGTGCGGGGACGGGCGCGAGGGCGGTGGGCGATGCCGGAGACCCTCCCCGCCCCGGTCCCTGCCGTCCCGCGCGACCCGGAGGTCGTCCGCGCCGCCGCCGAGGCCGCGGTCTGGGCGCACCCGGCGCTGCTCGGCTACCGCGAGCTGCGCACCGAGGTCCGCACCGGCGTCGGGTCGTTCGGCGTGCTGCACCACGACGCCGGCCCCGCGGCGCCCGGAGACGGCACCCGGTGGGGCGACCCGCACGTCCTGCGGTCGAGCGCGTGGCTGGACCTGCGCCCGGAGCCCGCCGTGGTCGGGCACCCGGACCTCCCGCCGGGGCTGTACGCGGGGCTCCAGGTGGTCGACCTGCTGGCGCGGACCGTGGCGCACCTCGGCACCGCGGCGACCGGGCCCGCGGCCGCGGACTGGGCGGTCGCCGGGCCCGGCTGGGACGGACGGGTGCCCGCGGGCGTCCGGGGCGTCCTGCGGTCAGCCTCCGGGGTCGTGCGGGTCGTCGCCCGCACCGCCGTCCCGACCCCGGGCGACCTGCCGGCGGCGCGCGCCCTGCAGCGGCGGTTCCGGGTCCGGCCGCTGCACGCGCTCGGCGGGGTCGTGCCGCCCCGGCCCGCGCCGTCGCTCGCCTGGCTGCCCTGGGACGAGGAGCGCGCCTGGGGCGCCGGGTTCGTCGACTACCTGGCGCTCCTCCTGCGCCTCACCCGCCCGGCCGACCCCGGCGACCGGGCGCTGCTCGACCGGTGGGCCCGGCTGGGTCTGCTGCCCGGGACCGACGGCACGCTCGACCCCCGCACCCGGGCCCTGGTCGCGCGCGGCGCGGCGCTCGGGGCGGCCCAGCTCGAGGACGCGCTGCGGCGCGAGCGCCCCGACCCCGGCCGGGGCGCGCCGGAGGACGCCGCGCTGCGCCGCGCGGTCGCCGCCGTCCACGAGCTGCACGCGCCCGAGCCGGAGGAGGTCCGCGCGGTGCGGCGGCGCTCGCTGGACGGCGAGCCGCTCGAGGGGCGGCGCCGGTACCGCCTGGTGCTGCCCGGGCCCGTGCCGGCCCGGCTCGGCTGGTCGCTGGCCGCGTACGCCGAGCCGTCCGGCGAGCTCGTCGCCACCCCCCTGCACCGGGCCGCGCTGGGGGCGGGCACGGCCGGGCTGCCGTGGTCGGGCGACGGCTCGCTCGCGGTCGCGGTGCAGCACGACGCCCCCCTCGACGTGGCCCGGCGCGCCGGGTGGCTGCCGGTGCCGCCCGGGCCGTTCAGCCTGGTGCTACGGCTGTACGCGCCGGACGCGGGTGCGGCCGCGGCGGGGTGGGCGCCGGAGCTGCGGGCCGTGGGGTGAGCGGCCGGGTCGTCGGAGGGCGCGGACGGCGTCGGGACGGCGTGGGGGCGATCAGTCGGCGCGGGCCGCGTCGCCGGCGTGCGCGCCCACCGCCCGGAGCTCCGCGATGTCGACGCCCAGGTCGCACAGCAGCGCGACGACGCCGGTCAGCCCCGAGGCGTCGGGGACCTCGCAGGAGAGGATCGCGCCGTCGTGGGTGGGCGCGGCCACGATGTCGGCGAAGTCGCCGATCCCGCCGAGCCCGCGCTCGGGGCCGACGACCCGGATGTGGTAGATCACGCGTCCGCCTCCCCCCCGCCGTCGACCGCCGCGGCGGTGCGGCCAGCGTCCCGCCGCCGGGGCGCCGGGGCGTCACGCGCCGGGGGTGAGCGCCGCCGGTACGGGGTCAGGACACGAGGACCGCCAACGCGGAGTAGGTCTCGCCGGCGACCTCGAACGACCATGCCCTGTCCAGGTCGACGGCCGGCACCGTGGTCACCGCCGGCTCCGCTCCCGTGTCGGCCCCGTCCGAGCACGCGACCGCCGCCTGGACCACCGTCTCCCCCGCGACCCGGACGGTGAGGTGCGCGGGCGCGCCGCCCTCGGAGGCGCAGACGACGGTCACGTCCCGGGGGTCCGGCTCCGGCTCGCTCGACGACGCGAACAGCGACCGCTCGGCGTCGGCCGAGACACCGCTGGCGCTCCAGGCTCCCTCGCCCGCGCCGCGCGCGACGACCTCGGCCGCCAGCACGCGCTCCACCGCGGCCTGCGCCGCGTCCGGGTCGAGCTGCCCGGCGCCGGTGGCCCGGACGCCGAGCACCACGGCGACCGCCACCACGGGCACGGCCAGGGCGAGCAGCGCGAGCCGGCGTCGCGGGCGGTCACGGTCGGGCGCGAGCTCGTCGCCGGTCGGGAGGACGTCGTCGGTCGGGCGGTCGTCGTCGAGGGCCATGCCGTCCACCCTGGCACGCGCCGACCATCCGGGTGGCAGGGCCCCCACTGCCCCCGTCACGCACCCGACCGTCACGCCGAACGAGCAGGAAACACGTCGAGCGAGCATCCAGTGGATGCTCGCTCGACGTGTCGGATGCACTCCCGGCGAGGCCGGCGCCGCCCGGCGCGCCCGGCGCCGCCGCCTCAGTACGTGAAGCGCGCCACCTGGCCCCGGAGGTCCTCGGACATCCGGGCGAGCTCCCCGATCGAGTCGCCCATGCGCCCCAGCGTGCGCGAGGAGTCGACGGCCGCCGACGCGACGCCGGTGATGTTCGTGGCGATCTCCCCC
>NZ_BONO01000030.1 GCF_016862755.1 Cellulomonas pakistanensis
AGGCAGGCAGGCAGGCAGGCAGGCAGGCAGGCAGGCAGGCAGGCAGGCAGGCAGGCAGGCAGGCAGGCAGGCAGGCAGGCAGGCGGGCAGGCAGCCATGCCGGCCGCGCAGCGCCCCGGCCGTCGCGCACGTCACGCCCTGGCGACCTCGGGCGCGGCCCGGGGGCTGGCGTCGGTCCGGTAGACTCCTTCCTGCGACTGGTACGTGCCGGTCGACATCGCGCGTCATCACCGACGCTCACACCCCCACCGCCCCGGCGGGAGAGGTGCGTGCGGAGGGCCGGCGCCGGCAGCGGTCCGGGTCCTCGACCCGGTGTCGGCGTGGGCGTGGCGCCAGGGACGACGCCCGCTCGGGCGGAGTCGACAACCGGACGAGCGGGTCCGCCGAGGCGGGCTCGCGATCACTGTGCGCGCCCCCGACGCGGGCGCGCGGAAGGACCACCATGGCCGTCGTGACCATGCGCCAGCTGCTCGAGAGCGGTGTCCACTTCGGGCACCAGACCCGCCGCTGGAACCCCAAGATGAAGCGCTTCATCTTCACCGAGCGCAACGGCATCTACATCGTCGACCTGCAGCAGTCGCTGTCCTACATCGACCGCGCGTACGACTTCGTCAAGGAGACGGTCGCCCACGGCGGCACCATCCTGTTCGTCGGCACGAAGAAGCAGGCCCAGGAGCCGGTGGCCGAGCAGGCCGCCCGCGTCGGCATGCCCTACGTGAACCAGCGCTGGCTGGGCGGCATGCTCACCAACTTCCAGACGGTGAACAAGCGCCTGCAGCGCCTCAAGGAGCTCGAGCTCATCGACTTCGACGACGTCGCGGGGAGCGCGTACACGAAGAAGGAGCTCCTCATCATGCGTCGCGAGAAGGACAAGCTCGCGAAGACGCTGGGCGGCATCCGCGACATGACCCGGACCCCGTCCGCGGTCTGGATCGTGGACACCAACAAGGAGCACCTGGCCGTCGACGAGGCGCGCAAGCTGGGCATCCCGATCGTCGCGATCCTCGACACCAACTGCGACCCGGACGTCGTCGACTACCCGATCCCGGGCAACGACGACGCGATCCGCGCCGTGCAGCTGCTGACCCGCGTGATCGCGGACGCCGCCGCCGAGGGCACGCTGCAGCGCCACTCGGGTCGTCAGGGCGCCGCCGAGGCCACCTCGGCCGAGGCCGAGCCGCTGGCCGAGTGGGAGCGCGAGCTCCTGGCCGGTGCCGAGGAGTCCCTGGCCTCCGACGCGACCGCCGAGTCGGCCGCGACGTCCGCCGCCGCGGGCGACCCGGTCGCCGCCGCGGGCGAGGCCGGCCCGACCGAGGGTGCTGCCACCCCCGGCCAGGACGCCGCCCCGGCCGTCGAGGCCGCTGCCGAGGCCGCCGCCACGGAGACCGCCGCCGCCGAGTCCGAGGGCGACGCCGAGTCCAAGTGACCCGGTCCGCCGATCGCACGTACTGACGAGTTAGGACGGAACAGATGGCCAACTACTCCATGGCCGACATCAAGGCGCTCCGCGAGAAGACCGGCGCGGGCATGATGGACGTCAAGAAGGCGCTCGAGGAGGCCGCGGGCGACGCCGACAAGGCGCTCGAGATCATCCGCGTCAAGGGGCTCAAGGGCGTCTCGAAGCGCGAGGGCCGCTCGGCCTCCGACGGCCTGGTCGCCGCCGAGGTCGTCACCGCCGGTGACGGCGAGGACGAGGTCGGCGTGATCGTCGAGGTGAACTCGGAGACGGACTTCGTCGCCAAGAACGCCACGTTCATCACCCTGTCGGAGAAGGTGCTCGCCACGGCGGTCGCCTCCGGCGCCCGGGACGCCGACGCGCTGCTCTCGGCGGACGTCGACGGCAAGTCGCTGCAGGAGGTCGTCGACGAGACGGCCGCCGTGCTCGGCGAGAAGGTCGTCGTGCGCCGCGTGGCCCGCGTGGCCGGCGAGAAGGTCTCGGTCTACCTGCACAAGGTGAACAAGGACCTCCCCCCGCAGGTCGGCGTGCTCGTCGCGACCGACGCCAAGGGCGCCGAGGTGGCCCGCGACATCGCGACGCACGTCGCCGCGTTCTCGCCGTCCTACCTGACGCGTGACGAGGTCCCGGCCGAGACGGTCGAGAACGAGCGCCGCATCGCCGAGGAGACCGCCCGCAACGAGGGCAAGCCCGAGGCCGCGCTGCCGAAGATCATCGAGGGCCGCCTCAACGGCTACTTCAAGGACGTCGTCCTCCTGGACCAGCCGTTCGCGAAGGACCCGAAGAAGTCGATCGCCCAGGTGCTCGCCGAGGTCGGCGGCACGGTGACCGGCTTCGTGCGGTTCCGCGTCGGCGCCTGACGACGCCACACCCGGTGGCCCCGGCCCTGATGGGCCGGGGCCACCGGCGCGAGATCCCCGCAGCACCCTGCCGACCACCTGGAGGTACCCCATGACCGAGACCCACCCGCGGCGGGTGCTGCTGAAGCTGTCGGGCGAGGCGTTCGGCGGCGGGTCGATCGGCCTGGACGCCGGCGTGGTGCGCCGGGTCGCCGCCGAGATCGCGGCCGCGGTCGCGGACGGGGTGCAGGTCGCCATCGTGTGCGGCGGCGGCAACTTCTTCCGCGGCGCCGAGCTGGCCCAGAACGGCCTCGACCGGGCGCGCGCGGACTACATGGGCATGCTCGGCACGGTCATGAACTGCCTGGCGCTGCAGGACTTCCTGGAGCAGGCCGGCGTGGACACGCGCGTGCAGACCGCCATCACGATGGGCCAGGTCGCCGAGCCGTACATCCCGCTGCGCGCCATCCGGCACATGGAGAAGGGCCGCGTCGTGATCTTCGGCGCCGGCGCCGGCATGCCGTACTTCTCGACCGACACGGTCTGCGTGCAGCGCGCCCTCGAGACGCACTGCGACGAGGTGCTCATGGGCAAGAACGGCGTCGACGGCGTCTACACCGCCGACCCGCGCACCGACCCCACCGCCACGAAGCTCGACCACCTCACGTACACCGAGGCGATCGTGCAGGAGCTCGGCGTCATGGACTCCACGGCGCTGTCGATGTGCCGCGACAACGGCGTGCGCATGCGGGTGTTCGGGCTCGAGGAGCCCGGCAACGTCACCCGGGTGCTCCGGGGTGAGAAGATCGGGACGCTGGTCACCGAGGACTGACCCCTCGCGCCGGCACCCCACCGGACGCACCGCCCCCGCTGGACCAGAACGTTAGGAGCAACCGTGATCGACGAGATCCTCCTCGAGGCCGAGGAGAAGATGGACAAGGCCGTCGAGGTCGCCAAGGAGGACTTCGCGGCGATCCGCACGGGTCGTGCCAACGCGGCGATGTTCAACAAGATCACGGTCGACTACTACGGCAGCCCGACGCCGCTGCAGCAGCTCGCGTCGTTCAACGTGACCGAGGCGCGCACCATCCTCATCTCCCCGTTCGACAAGTCGTCGATGCAGGGGATCGAGAAGGCGCTGCGCGACTCGGACCTCGGCGTGAACCCGACGAACGACGGCAACGTCATCCGCGTCACGCTGCCCGCCCTCACCACCGAGCGCCGCAAGGAGTTCGTGAAGCTGGCGAAGACCAAGGCCGAGGACGCGCGCATCTCGGTGCGCAACGTCCGGCGCCGCGCCAAGGACGAGCTGGACCGCCTGGTGAAGGACGGCGAGGCCGGCGAGGACGAGGTCGTGCGGGCCGAGAAGGAGCTGGAGGCCGTCACCAAGCGGCACGTCGACACCGTCGACCAGCTCCTGTCGTCCAAGGAGACCGAGCTGCTCGAGGTCTGATGTCGTCCCACGTCGTCGCCCCGGCGCCCGGCACCTCGCGTGCCGGGCGCGACCTGCCCGTCGCCGTCGCCGTCGGCCTCGGGCTGCTGGTGCTCGTCGCCGGCTCGCTGTTCGTCCGCAAGGAGGTCTTCGGCCTCATCGCGGTCGCCGCGGTCGGCGCGGGTCTGTGGGAGCTCGCGCAGGCCTTCGCCCGCCGGGGCGTGCACATCCCGGTCCTGCCGCTGCTGGTCGGCGACGTCGGCATCCTCGTCTCCGCGTACGTCGCGGGGATGGAGGCGGTGTTCGTCGCGTTCGTCCTGACGGTCGGCGGCATCGTCGTCTGGCGGGTGCTGGACGGCAGCGGCCCGCGGGCGGTGCGGGACGCGACGTCCGGCGTGTTCGCGGCGGCGTACCTGCCGCTCATGGCCGGCTTCGTCATGCTGATGCTGGCCGCCGAGGACGGCGCGATGCGGGTGGCCCTGTTCATCCTGCTCTGCGTCGCGAACGACACCGGGGGCTACGTCGTCGGCGTGCTGATCGGCCGCCACCCGCTGGCGCCGTCGGTCAGCCCGAAGAAGACCTGGGAGGGCCTGCTCGGGTCCGTCGTGCTCGCCTCCGTGGTGGGCGTCCTGGGCATCCACCTCATGTTCGACGGGGACCCCGCCGTGGGCGCGCTGCTGGGCGTGGCCACGGTCGTGGTCGCGACGCTGGGCGACCTGGGGGAGTCGCTCCTCAAGCGCGACCTCGAGCTCAAGGACATGGGCACCCTGCTGCCGGGCCACGGCGGCATCCTGGACCGGATCGACTCGATGCTGCTGGCGGCCCCGGTCGTCTACCTGCTCCTCGAGGCGCTCCAGCCCGTCACCGGCGGCTGACGCCGCACCGGCGGGCCGCGACCGCGCAGCCGGCACAGCCCGCACCCAGCCCCACCCACCACCACCCACCACCACCACCACGAGCCCCCGAGGAGGACCGCGTGAGCGCCACGCCCGTCGCACTCGACCTGTCGGCCCCGACCCGCGGGGCCCGCGGCAAGCCGCCGAAGCACTTCGTCGACCTCACGCCCGAGCAGCGCGTCGAGGCGGTCACCGCGCTCGGCGAGAAGCCGCTGCGCGCGAAGCAGCTCGCGACGCACTACTTCAGCCACCTGACCGTGGACCCCGGCGCGATGACCGACCTGCCCGCGGCGAGCCGCGACAAGCTGGTCGAGGCGCTGTTCCCGCAGCTGCTGACCGCCGCGCGCACCATGCAGGCGGACGGCGGCACGACCGTGAAGACGCTGTGGCACCTGTTCGACGGCGCCAAGGTGGAGTCCGTGCTCATGCGGTACGCGCACCGCTCGACTCTGTGCGTGTCCAGCCAGGCCGGCTGCGGCATGGCGTGCCCGTTCTGCGCCACCGGCCAGCTCGGCCTCACCCGCAACCTGTCGACGGCGGAGGTCGTCGAGCAGGTGCGTGCCGCGGCCGCGGCGCTGGAGGCAGGCGAGGTCCCCGGCGGCCCGACCCGGCTGTCGAACGTCGTGTTCATGGGCATGGGCGAGCCGCTCGCGAACTACAAGACCGTTATGGAGACGGTGCGCCGGATGATCGCGCCCGTCCCGGACGGCCTGGGCATGTCCGCGCGCAACATCACGGTGTCGACCGTCGGCCTGGTGCCCGCGATGCGCAAGCTCGCGAAGGAGGGCATCCCGGTCACCCTGGCGCTCTCCCTGCACGCGCCGGACGACGAGCTCCGCAACGAGCTCGTGCCGATCAACACCCGGTGGAGCGTCAAGGAGACCATCGACGCCGCCTACGAGTACTTCCAGGCGACCGGCCGGCGCGTGTCCATCGAGTACGCGCTGATGAAGGACATCAACGACCACGCGTGGCGGGCGGACCTGCTCGGCACGGAGCTGAACCGGCGCGGTCGCGGGTGGGTGCACTGCAACCCGATCCCGCTCAACCCGACGCCCGGCTCCAAGTGGACGGCGAGCGATCCCGCGGTCGAGCAGGAGTTCGTGGCACGCTTGCGCGCACACGGCATCCCGACCACCGTCCGGGACACCCGTGGGTCCGACATCGACGGTGCGTGCGGCCAGCTGGCGGCTGAGGAGGACTGATGAGCGGCGGCGCCATGTTCCGGCGGGTCTCCGGGATGCGGACGGGGTACCACCCCGAGGAGGTCGACGACTTCTTCACGCACGCCCGGACGGTCTACGAGCAGGGTCCCGCCGGCGCGCTGTCCAGCCGCGACGTGCGGACGGTCGCGTTCGACCTCGTGCGCAACGGCTACTCGACGACGGCGGTCGACGCCGCGCTCGACCGGCTCGAGGCGGCGTTCGTCGCCCGGTCGCGCGCCGACTTCATCGCCGAGCGCGGCCGCCAGGCGTGGATGGAGACGCTCGCCGAGCAGGCGCGCTCGCTCTACGGCCGGCTGACCCGCCCCGACGGCGAGCGGTTCGCGCACCCCAAGGGGCGGCTGGCCGGCTACGACGCCGCCGAGGTCGACGCCCTGTGCGGCCGGCTCGTGGCGTACTTCGACAGCAACGCCCCGCTGACCGCGCAGGAGGTGCGCTCGGCGGTGTTCGCGCGGCGCAAGGGCGCCAAGGCGTACGCCGAGGCGCCGGTCGACGCGTTCCTCGAGCGCGCCGTGGACGTCCTGCTCGCCGCGGAGTGACGCTCGCTCGGGCAGGATGGGGCGGATGAACGCGCGCACCGTCGTCCTGCTCGGCTCCACCGGATCGATCGGCACCCAGGCCGTCGACGTCATCACCCGGAACCCCGAGCGGTTCCGGGTGACCGGGATCAGCGCCGGGGGCTCGGACCCCGTGGCGCTGGCGCGGCAGGCCGTGGCCCTGGGCGCGCAGACCGTCGCCGTCGCGGACCCCGACGCCGCCGGCACCGTGTTCGCCGAGGTCGTCCGCGCCTCCGCCGAGGCGGGGCTGCGGCAGGTCGGCGTCGAGGTGCTCACCGGCCCGGACGCCGCGGCGCAGCTCGCCGCCCGCGGCGCCGACGTCGTGCTCAACGGCATCACCGGCTCGGTCGGCCTCGGCCCGACGCTCGCCGCGCTCGGCTCCGGCAGCACGCTGGCGCTCGCCAACAAGGAGTCGCTGGTCGCCGGCGGACCGCTCGTGCGGGCCGCGGTGCAGCGCGCCGGCCAGGTCGTGCCGGTCGACTCCGAGCACTCCGCGATCGCGCAGTGCCTGCGCGGCGGCCGCCGGTCCGAGGTGCGGCGGCTGGTGCTCACCGCGTCCGGCGGGCCGTTCCGCGGCCGCAGCCGGGCGGAGCTCGCGGACGTCACGCCGGAGCAGGCCCTCGCGCACCCGACGTGGTCGATGGGGCCGGTCGTCACCATCAACTCGGCGACGCTGGTGAACAAGGGCCTCGAGCTCATCGAAGCGCACCTGCTGTTCGACGTGCCGGTCGCCGGCATCCAGGTGGTCGTGCACCCGCAGTCGGTCGTGCACTCGATGGTCGAGTTCGCCGACGGGTCGACGATCGCGCAGGCGTCGCCGCCGGACATGCGGCTCCCGATCGCCCTGGGCCTCGCCTGGCCGGACCGGCTGCCCGAGGCCGCGGCGCCGGTGGACTGGACCCGGGCCGGCGCCTGGGAGTTCGAGCCCCTGGACGAGGACACGTTCGGCGCGGTCGCGCTGGCGCGGGCCGCCGTCGCCGCGTCCGCCACGCACCCCGCGGTGTACAACGCGGCGAACGAGGAGGCCGTCGCGGCGTTCCTCGCCGGGCGGATCGGGTTCCTCGAGATCGTCGCGACGGTCGAGGAGGTGCTCGGCGCGCACGACGGCGGCCCGGTGCGGGACGTCGCGGACGTGCAGGCGGCGGAGGACTGGGCGCGCGCCCGGGCCCGGGAGCGGGTCGCGGCGCGCTGAGCGCGCGCGGCCCGGCCCCGGCCGGCTGGGCCACGGTCGAGTGTCCAGAAACCTGCCCGGTTCGTGCCGATGCGTGCCCGGGTTTCTGGACACTCGGCGAGGTCCGGCGGGCTGCGGGGCCGCTCAGCGCCCGGCCGCGGCCCGGGCGAGCCGGCTCGGGCGCCCGGTGAGCCGCTCCTCCCGGTCGGCGAGCGCGACCGCCGCCTCGCGCGCCGCCGCCGCGAGCCGCCCGCCGAGCCGGCCACCCGTCGCGCCCGGCGCCAGGGGCGCGGCGCCGCCCGGCGCTGCGCCCCGCGTGACCCAGGGCAGCCGGGTCAGCGCCGTGTCGGACCCGGTCAGCAGGTCCGCCAGCGTCCGCCCGGCGAGGTTGCCCGCGGCGATCCCGTCGTCGCCCGCGCCGTCCGCCCACGCGAGCCCGGCGTCGGCGTCGAGGCCGAGCGCCGGCACCCCGTCCGGCGCCCCGGCGACCGCGGTGCTCCACGCGTGCGTGACGGCCAGGTGCGCGCCGGCCGGCAGCAGCCCGACGAGGGCGGCGTGCAGCCGGAACACGGCCCCGAGGTCCCGCCCGGACGGGGCGGCGGGCGCGCGGCCGGTGCGCAGGCTCAGCACCAGGCGGTCGTCCGCGGTCCGCAGCGCCCGCACGGGCCGGTGCCCGCCGTCGGCGAGGACGGTCCCGCGGCGCAGGCCGAGCGCCGCCCACACGTCCGGCGCCAGGGGCTCCGTCGCGATGGCGTGCCGCGCGCCCGCCGCCGGTCCGCCGCCGGTCGTCCGCGCCACCCCGGGCGCGCGCACGGTGCCCTGGTCGGTGACGACCGCGCCGGGCGACAGCCGGAGCGCGCGCGTGCCCTCGACCACCCGCGCCCCGTGCGCCGTGAGCACGTCGACGAGCCCGCGCACCAGGCGCACGGGCTGCAGCCGGCCGGCGTCCGGGTCGAGCGTGCCGCCCAGGGCGCCGGCGACGGCCGCGTGCTCCGCGACCTGCTCGGCCGAGAGGACCTCGACCTCGTCGCCGAACGACTCCGCCGCGGCGGCGTCGGCGGTCAGCCGGGTGAGCTGCGCGGGCGTGCGCGCCACGGTCAGCAGCCCGCCGACGGCCACGTCGGCGTCGACCAGCTCGGCCGCCGCGACGCCGCCGACCTCGACGACGGCGTCGCGGAGCGCCGCGCGCGCGGACCGGGCGGCCTGGGCGCCGTGCGCCGCGGCGATCCGGCCCGCGGCGGCGGGGGAGCCGGCGCCGTACCAGCCGCCCGTGCGGCCGCTCGCGCCCTGCCCGGCGACGCCCTGGTCGAGCACGAGCACGTCGAGCGCCGGGTCGGCCTCCAGGAGGTAGTAGGCGGTCCACAGCCCGGTCAGCCCGGCGCCGACCACCACGACGTCGGCGGTGGTGTCGCCGTCCAGGGGGTCGCGCGCGGGCCGGTGGTCGTCCGCCTCGGCCTGGTCGAACCACAGGGAGGTGGACGCCAGGTCGCCACCGGTGCTCCACCGCAGGGTCGTCGCCCAGCCGTCGTGGGTCGTCCCGCCGTCGGCCGGTCCGGCCTCGCGCGCACCGTCCACGTCGCCTCCCGGGAGTCGTCGGCCGTCGCCCCGATCGTCACGGTTCCCCCCGGGCGGCGCAAGGTGGCGGGCGGACGGGTGACGCCGGGCCCGCGGCCGGTCCGACGTGCGGCGCCGCGGGGTACCGTGCCCCCACCCGCCCCTCCCGGCGGTGGCCTCACCGGAACGAGCCCCCGATGTCCGCACCCCCGCCGCCCCGGCACCTGCCGGTCGCCCGCCGGTCCGGCGACCCGACGCTGGGCCTGATCCGGCGCGTGCTGCTGGTGTGCCTGCTGGCCGGCGCGGCCGCGGTCGTGGCGGTGGCGGTGCTCCGGTGGGACGACCCGCTGCTGCGCGCGGCGTCGCCCGTGCTGCTCGTGGTCGTGCTGGTGTTCGCCTGGTTGGTGCTCCGCCGACCGGAGGCCACCGTGCCGGTGTCGCGGACCGTGCTGCTCGGCCTGGACGTGCTGTGGCTCGCCACGATGGGCAGCCGGCTGGTCGGCGAGCAGGGCGGGGGCTGGGCCGCGCTGTTCCCGACGACGTTCATGGGGCTCGCGCTGTTCGTCGTCATCGGGTACCTGGTGTTCCCCACGCGGTTCGCCGCGCTGCACGCCGGGGCCGTGGTGGTGGCGGCGCTGGTGGTCGGCTGGACCGGGCTCGCGCTGGGCCCGTCCGACGGGGCGACCCGGCAGCACGCGGTCGACCTCGGCCGGTACGGCGTGTACCTCGCGGTGCTCGCGGCGATGGTGTGGGTCCTGTCGCGCACGAAGGAGCACGCGGCCCGCGCCTTCCAGGTCGCCGAGCACGCGAGCGCCGAGGCCGCGTCGATGCGCGAGATGGCGTACCGCGACCCGCTGACCGGCGCCGCCAACCGGCGGCGGCTCGAGGACGAGCTCGCCTACCAGGCCCGCGTCGTCGGCGCCGGGCTCGACGTGGCGCTGGTCTACCTCGACCTCGACCGGTTCAAGGAGGTCAACGACGTGCACGGCCACGCGGTCGGGGACCGGGTGCTGGTCGCCGTGGGACGCGCGCTCGAGGAGCACGTCCGGTCCGGCGACCTGGTCGCGCGGCTCGGCGGCGAGGAGTTCCTCGTCGTCGCCCCCGGCCTGGCCCGCGCCGACGCCCGCGCGCTGGCCGAGCGGCTGCGCGCCGCGGTGCCCGCCGCCGTGCGCGCGCAGGTGCCGGTCGACGTGACGGCGAGCCTCGGCGTCACGGCGCTGCGCGCGGGGGAGGAGCCGGCGGCGGCGATCGGCCGGGGCGACGCGCTGATGTACCGCGCGAAGCGGGCGGGCCGGGACCGCGTGGCGGTCGACGGCGAGGCCGACCCGGGCGACGACGCGCAGCCGGCTGCCGCCGCCGCCCCGGGCGACGCGCCCGTGGCCCGCGACACGGGCGCCGTCCAGCGGGCCCCCAGGAACCCGGGGCAGGATGGGGGGTCGACCCTCCCGCTCGGCGCCGACCCCGTCGGCGACCAGCCGCACTGAACGGAGCTGCCCCCATGGCCTACGCGATCGGCGTCGTGGTGCTCGTCGTGGGCATCCTCGTGTCCATCGCGCTGCACGAGGTCGGCCACATGGTGCCCGCCAAGAAGTTCGGCGTGCGCGTCAGCCAGTACATGGTCGGCTTCGGCCCGACGCTGTGGTCCCGCACGAAGGGCGAGACGGAGTACGGGGTCAAGGCCATCCCGCTCGGCGGCTACGTGCGGCTGATCGGCATGTACCCGACGCCCGAGGCGGTGGGGAACCCGCCGGTGCGCGGCTTCTTCAGCCGGATCGCCGCGGACGCGCGCGAGGCCAGCGCCGAGGAGATCCGCCCGGGCGAGGACCACCGCGCCTTCTACCGGCTGTCGACGCCGAAGAAGCTCGTCGTCATGCTCGGCGGCCCGGTGATGAACCTGGTCATCGCGGTCGTGCTGCTCGCGGTCGTCCTGGTCGGGATCGGCGTGCAGGGCGCGAGCACGACGCTGGCGTCGGTCAGCCAGTGCGTGCTCCCGGCGGGCTCGACCGCGACCGAGTGCTCCGCGGACGACCCGGCCGCGCCCGGCGCCGAGGCGGGCCTGCAGCCGGGCGACACCGTGGTCTCGTACGACGGCGTGGCCGTGGAGTCGTGGGACCAGCTGAGCGGGATGATCCGGGGGACCGGCGCCGAGGCGGTGCCGGTCGTCGTCGAGCGGGACGGCGAGCGGGTCGAGCTCACGGTGACCCCCGTGGTCGCCGAGCGCCCGGTCACGGACGACGACGGCCGCGCCGTGCTGGACGACGCGGGGGAGCCCGTCACCCGCGAGGTGGGGTTCCTCGGCGTCAGCCCCGGGACCGAGCTGCAGCGCCAGCCGGCGTCGGAGGTCGTGGAGCTCACCGGCGACGCGGTGTGGCAGACGATGAAGGCCGTCGTCACGCTGCCGGCCAACCTGGTCGGGATCGCCGAGAGCGCCTTCGGGGACGGCGAGCGCAGCGCCGAGGGCGTGCTCGGCCCGGTCGGCGTGGCGCGGCTCGCGGGCGAGGTGGCGTCGTCGGACGTCGAGGGCGTCGGCGTGGCGGAGCGCGTCTCCGGGATGCTGAGCCTGCTCGCGTCGCTCAACATCGCGCTGTTCGTGTTCAACCTCATCCCGCTCGTGCCGCTCGACGGCGGCCACGTCGCCGCCGCGCTGTGGGAGGGCCTCAAGCGCCAGGTGGCCCGGCTCCGGAAGCTGCCCCGCCCGCGCCCCGCGGACGCCGCCCGCCTGCAGCCGGTGGCGCTCGCGGTGTTCGTCGTGCTGGGCGGCATGGGGCTGCTGCTCGCGTACGCGGACGTCGTCGCGCCGATCACCTTCGGCTGAGCCACGCCTGCGCTCCTCGGGCGCGGCACGCGGGCGCGGTGCGATGATGGCCGGGTGAGCACCCCCATCAGCCTGGGCATGCCGGAGGCTCCTCCGCCCGTGCTCGCCCCGCGGCGCCCGACCCGCAAGATCCGCGTCGGCAAGGTCGAGGTGGGGGGCGACGCCCCCGTGAGCGTGCAGTCCATGACGACGACCCTGACGTCGGACGTCAACGCCACCCTGCAGCAGATCGCCGAGCTGACCGCCGCCGGGTGCGACATCGTGCGCGTGGCGGTGCCGACCCAGGACGACGCGGACGCGCTGCCGGCCATCGCCCGCAAGTCGCAGATCCCCGTGGTCGCGGACATCCACTTCCAGCCGCGGTACGTGTTCGCGGCGATCGACGCCGGCTGCGCCGCCGTCCGCGTCAACCCCGGCAACATCCGGAAGTTCGACGACCAGGTCAAGGAGATCGCGCGCGCCGCGTCCGACGCCGGGGTCTCGCTCCGGATCGGCGTCAACGCCGGCTCGCTCGACCCCCGGCTGCTCGCGAAGTACGGGAAGGCGACCCCGGAGGCGCTCGTCGAGTCCGCCGTGTGGGAGGCGTCGCTGTTCGAGGAGCACGACTTCCACGACTTCAAGATCTCCGTGAAGCACAACGACCCCGTCGTGATGGTGCGCGCCTACGAGCTGCTGTCCGAGCGGGGCGACTGGCCCCTGCACCTCGGCGTGACCGAGGCCGGGCCGGCGTTCCAGGGCACGATCAAGTCGGCGACCGCGTTCGGTGCGCTGCTCAGCAAGGGCATCGGCGACACGATCCGGGTGTCGCTGTCCGCGCCGCCGGTCGAGGAGGTCAAGGTCGGCATCCAGATCCTGCAGTCGCTCAACCTGCGCCCCCGCAAGCTCGAGATCGTGTCCTGCCCGTCCTGCGGGCGGGCGCAGGTCGACGTCTACACGCTGGCGGAGCGGGTCACGGCCGGGCTCGAGGGCCTGGAGGTGCCGCTGCGCGTCGCCGTGATGGGCTGCGTCGTGAACGGCCCGGGCGAGGCGCGCGAGGCGGACCTCGGCGTGGCGTCCGGCAACGGCAAGGGGCAGATCTTCGTGCGCGGCGAGGTGGTCCGGACCGTCCCGGAGTCGGCGATCGTGGAGACGCTGATCGACGAGGCCATGCGGATCGCCGAGGGCATGCAGCCGGTCAACGGCGGGACCGGCCCCGTGGTGACGGTGGGCTGACGCCGGTGCGCGGGCTCTGGGAGGACGTGGCGGCGGGGCGGCCGGACGCGGGCACGGGCGCCGCGCGGGTGCTCGCCGACGCCGACCTGCCGCGGGCACTGGCGCTGTGCGCGCAGGACCCGGTGGCGGCGGTGCTCGCCACGACCCGGCTGGAGCAGGCGCTCGCCGTGGGGCTGCGCCGGTCCGGCGGGCAGGTCTGGGGCTACGAGGTCGACGGCGCGCTGGTCGCGCTGTGCTGGGCGGGCGCCAACCTGGTCCCGGTCGTGCCGGACGCTGCCGTGCGCGCTGCGGCGCTCGACGCGTTCGCCGCGCTCGGCCGCGCGCAGGGGCGCCGGTGCTCGTCCGTGGTGGGCGACGCCGAGGCGGTCGTGCCGCTCTGGGAGCGCCTGGCGCCGTCGTGGGGCGCGGTGCGCGAGGTCCGCGCCGACCAGCCGTCGATGGTGGTCGACCACGACCCGGTCGTCGCGCCCGACCCGGCCGTCCGCCGCTCCGTCCCCGACGAGTACGAGCTGGTGCTCCCCGCCTGCGTGCGGATGTTCACCGAGGAGGTCGGCTACTCGCCGATCGGCGGCACGGGCGGGGCCTACGAGGCCCGCGTGCGCTCCCTGGTCCGGGAGGGCCGGTCGTTCGTGCGCGTCGACCCGGGCGACGACGGGGCGCCCCAGGTGGTGTTCAAGGCCGAGCTCGGCGCGGTCGCCGGCGGGGTCGCGCAGGTGCAGGGCGTCTGGGTCGAACCGACCCGCCGCGGCGAGCGGCTGTCGGAGGCGGGCATGGCGGCCGTGGTCGCCCTGACCCGGCGCGACGTGGCGCCGACGGTGTCGCTGTACGCGAACCACTACAACGAGCGGGCGCTCGCGGCGTACCGCGCCGTCGGCTTCCGCCAGGTCGGGACGTACGCGACCGTGCTGTTCTAGGGCTGTTCTAGGGCTGTTCTAGGGCTGTTCTAGGGCTGTTCTAGGGCTGTTCCGGGGCTGTTCCGGGGCTGTTCCGGGCGCCGGGCGCGCCGCGGGGTGCTGATCGCGGCGACGCACGCGGCAACCGCGCGATCGCTCCAGCGACGGTGGTGCGTCAGAACGGTGGTGGGTCGCTGCCGTCTCCGTGCGTCGGTGCAGCCCTCCCGGTGGTCGGCGGCGGCTGGCGCGTCCTGCCCGGTGGCGGGGTGCCGCGGGCGCGGCGGGGTCCGTCGAGGTGCTCGGTGGGTGCGCCGGTGCCGGGGCGGGTGCGGTAGCGGTGGCCGGTCGGATCGGTCCAGACGTGCACTCCCGGTTCGGGCTGGCGCACGTCGAACCGGGCCTCGTGCTTGGCGCGGTGGTGGCGCGGACAGGCGGGCCCGAGGTTGGTGTGGCTCGTGGTGCCGGGCGGTCGGGGGTCGTCGGGGGCGGGTGACCATTCCTCGCTGTGGTCGAGGTCGCACCGTGTCGCGGGCACGGGGCAGCCGGGGAAGGTGCAGGTCCGGTCGCGGTGCCGCACGTGGTCGGCGAGGGCGGTGGGCGGCCGGTAGGTCGTGCGTCCGACGTCCAGGACCGAGCCGGAGAGGTCGTCGACGACCAGCCGGCGCCAGACGCCGCCCTGGGCGAGGGCGCGTGCGGTCGTGGCGTCGATCGGTCCGTAGCCGGCGAGGTCCGCCGGGGCGTCGTCCTCGCCGACGAGGCAGGACAGCGGGACGGTCACCAGGACGTGGGTGCGTGGGTCGCGCGGGCCTGCCGGGTCGGTGGCGCCCGCGGGCGTGCTGTCCTTCGTCGTCGGCAGGAACCCCGGCACCGTCGTCGGCGATGCGTCCTCGACGTCGCGGCCGGCGCCGAGCGGCGTGCCGGTGAGGACGGCGTCGACGAGTCCGTCGGCGCGCAGCTGGTCGAGCGTGCGGGGGTCGCCACCGGAGCGAGCGGAACGAGCCGCCTGCTCCAGGGCGGTGTCGATCCCGATCGCGTGCTCGGCGGGCAGCACGACATGCATCTCGGCCATCTGGTCGGGCAGCGCCCGCGGGTGGGTGACGCGCCGCTGGGCGCGGGCCGCGTCCCGCCGGTCCTGCGCGTGCTCGGGGTCGACCTCGAGCAGGGCGCGCTCGAGGTCCGCCTTCACCTGGGTGACTGTCGAGTGCTCGGCGCGCGGCAGGACGTAGTCCTGCACGGGCTGCGACACCCAGGTCACCTGGTCGGCGAGCCGGGCGGCGATCGCGCGGGCCGCCGGCACGCTGATCCGGCCGGCCTGCAGCGCCTGCCCGGTGGCGGCGAGGTCGCCGGAGAACTCGCTGCCCTCCCGGACGAGGGCGGCCGTGTCCTGGGGCGACCGCTTCAGACGGGCGGACAGCGCCGTGGCCGCGATCCGCTCGGGGGTGATCCCGGTGCCGCGGCCGGAGCGGGGGTCCGGCCGCGGGGCCATGCCGGGGCGCCGGGCCAGCTCGACCGCCACGGCCGCGAGGTTCGCGTGGACCCACCCGGCCATCCGGGTGAACCCGGCCGCGAGCTCCGCGAGGTCGTAGTCGTCGAGCGACCGCGGGTCCAGGGCCTCGAGCAGCCGCACCAGCGGCACCCCGGTCGGGGTGCGGTCGAGAGCCTCCGCCAGCTGCTCGTGCCGCGGCAGCCCGGGGTCGAGGTACTCCGCGACGACGGCGGCCGCAGCCTCGGCCTCGCCCTGGCACGGCCCCCCGCACGTGGCGTCGGCCCCGCCGTCGCGCGCACCGCCGCACGCACCGTCGCACCCCCGCATGCGCACCCCGCGGCGCGGCTCGGAGCCGGGCTCGGGCGCGGGTTCGTGCAGGTCATCGGGCATGTCATCACCCTACGGACGACCACCGACATCGCTTGTGCCGCGCGTCACGAGCCTGGGGACGCGTCGCCCGACCCGGCCTGTGGAGGACTCGGCGTCCGCGCGCCGAGTCGCCCATCCGACCCCGCCACGCCCCGACACCCCGACGCCGCGGCGCCCGGACGCGCCGAGGCCGCGGCGCCCGGACGCGCCGAGGCCGCGGCGCCCCGAGATCGCGCCCCTAGGCGCCGGTCGCCCCGGTCGCCCCCGCTGTCGGCCCGTCCGCCGCCCCCGTCAGCGGCCGGTCCGCCGCGAGCCGGTCCCACAGGTCCTGCGCCGCGGCGGTCCACACCACCCGGTTCCGGTCCTGCGGCGCCTCGGTGACCGGGACGGTGACGGGCTGCAGCGTCGCCGGGTCGACGTCGCGCAGGGTCAGGGCCAGGCCCGCGAGGTCGCGCACGTCCGCCAGGCCCTCGCTGATCGACAGCGAGCGGGTCACGCTGGTGAGCACCGGCATGAGCGTGCCCGGGCTGGTGAGCAGGTCGGTGCTCTGCACCTGGGCGGCGAGCGCGTCGATCAGCTGCTGCTGCCGCTCGATGCGCGCCAGGTCCGAGCCCATCTCGAGCCCGTTGCCGGTGCCGGTGCGGGCGCGGAGGAACTGCAGCGCCGTGGTGCCGTCGAACGTCTGCGGGCCGGCCGGCACGTGCAGGCCGGCCTTGGGGGAGTCCATCGCCTCGGGCAGGTCCATGGGGACGCCGCCGAGCGCGTCGATGACGTCGCGGACGCCGTCCATCTTGACGACGACGCTCTCGTCGGTGCGCAGCCCGGTCGCCTGCTCGAACGTGAGCCGGGTGCAGGCCGCCGCGGCGGCGAGGTTCTCGGTGTCGCCGCCGCCGATGTGGAACGCGTCGTTGAACATCACGTCGGACCGCGGCGCGGTGGTGCTGCCGTCCTCGAGCGTGCAGGACGGGATGTCGACGAGCGAGTCGCGCGGCACCGACACGACGTCGACGCGGCTGCGGTCGGCCGACAGGTGCACCAGCAGGGTCGTGTCGGACCGCATGCCGTCGGTCTCGCCCGCGAGCGCGGCGTTCTCGCCGTCCCGGACGTCGGTGCCCATGACGAGGATGTTGAGCGGCCGTCCGGCGTAGCCGTCGACCGGGTCGGGCTCGACCGCCTCGGGTCGGTCGTCGCCGAGGTACTGGTCGACGTCGGCGGCCTCGATGCTGCCCTGCACCTGCGCGTAGAGCGCGGCGGCGCCGGTGGTGCCGCTGAGCGCGAGGACGCCCGCGGTGACGGCGGCGACGCGCGCGACGCGGCGCCCCGCCCCGGCGCGGCGGACGTGCCGGGCGGGCCGCTGCACGCCGCGGCTGTGCCGGACGGGGTGGACGACGGCGCGACTCGACTCGCGACGGGACTCGGGCATGCCGACCAGCGTAGGAAGGGCCGGGCGGGGGTCGCTCGCGGGCGGGGGAGAGCCCTCGGTCGGATCCTGTGCGCGACGTGTGAAGCCGGCGGCGGGGCAGCGCGGGCGCCTCAGCGCAGCAGCCGCGACATCCGGCGGTCCGCGAGCGGCTTGCCGCCCGTCTGGCAGGTCGGGCAGTACTGCAGCGAGGAGTCGGCGAACGACACCTCGTGTACGGTGTCCCCGCACGGCACGCCGTCCCAGCCGGGGCAGGCCTCGCCGGTGCGTCCGTGCACCCGCATGCCGCGCCGCTTGGCGTCCTTGAGCTCGGCGGCCGGGCGCCCGGCGGCGGTCGCGACGGCCTCGCGCAGCACGCCGACGGTGGCGTCGTGCAGCCGGGCGACGGCGTCGGCGTCGAACGAGCGGGTGAGCGCGAACGGGCTGGTCCGGGCGACGAGCAGGATCTCGTCGGAGTACGCGTTGCCGATGCCGGCGATGGTGCCCTGGTCGCGCAGCAGCCCCTTGATCTGCTGGTTGCGTGCCGCCATCAGTTCGCCGAGCCGCTCGGGCGTGAACTCCTCGGACAGCGGCTCGACGCCCAGCGTCGCGACCTGCGGCACCTCGGCCGGGTCGGCGACGACGTGCACGGCCAGCCGCTTGCGGGTCCCCGCCTCGGTCAGGTCGAAGCCCGAGCCGTCGTCGAGCCGCACCCGCAGGGCGAGCGGCGACTTGCCCGGCCGCACGGGAGTGGCGGGCAGCTGCTCCGACCACCGCAGCCACCCCGCGCGCGCGAGGTGGAACACGAGGTGCAGCGGGTCGCCGTGCCCGCCGCCCGCGGCCGGCGGCGCGACGCCCAGGTCGAGCCACTTGCCGTGCCGGTCCGCGGACACGACGGTCCCGCCGGCCAGGTCCGTCGGCGCGGGACGGAACGTCTTGAGGGCGCTGATCGCCCCGACCTCGACGCCCGCGACGGTGCGCCCCACGGCGCGCTCGCGCAGGAAGGCGGCCAGCGACTCGACCTCGGGCAGCTCCGGCATGGACCCATGGTGGCCCAGGCCTCCGACACCTGGCACGCCCACTAGGCTGCGGGCCATGCTGCTACGCCTGTCCACGCTCTTCGTCCGCACCCTGCGCGAGGACCCGGCCGACGCGGAGGTGGCGAGCCACAAGCTGCTCGTCCGCGCCGGCTACATCCGCCGCGCCGCCCCCGGCATCTACACCTGGCTGCCGCTGGGCCTGCGGGTGCTGGGCAAGGTCGAGCAGGTCGTCCGCGAGGAGATGGCCGCCGCGGGCGCGCAGGAGGTGCACTTCCCGGCGCTGCTGCCCCGCGAGCCGTACGAGGCGACGGGCCGCTGGACCGAGTACGGGCCCAACCTGTTCCGGCTGCAGGACCGCCGCGAGAACGACTACCTGCTCGCGCCGACGCACGAGGAGATGTTCACGCTCCTGGTCAAGGACCTGTACTCGTCGTACAAGGACCTGCCGCTGACGCTGTTCCAGATCCAGACCAAGTACCGCGACGAGGCCCGCCCGCGCGCGGGGCTCATCCGCGGCCGCGAGTTCATCATGAAGGACGCCTACTCCTTCGACGTGGACGACGCCGGCCTGGACGCCTCGTACGCCGCGCAGCGCGCCGCGTACCAGCGGGTGTTCGAGCGGCTCGGCCTGGAGTACGTGATCGTGGCGGCGACGTCCGGCGCCATGGGCGGCTCGCGCTCCGAGGAGTTCCTCAACCCGACCGCGATCGGCGAGGACACGTTCGTCCGCTCGCCGGGCGGCTACGCGGCCAACGTCGAGGCCGTCACGACGGTCGCGCCGCCGGCGCTCCCGTACGACGACGCCCCGGCCGCGCACGTCGAGGACACCCCCGACACCCCGACGATCGACACGCTGGTCGCGGTGTCGAACGAGCGGTTCCCGCGCGCCGACCGCCCGTGGACGGCCGCCGACACGCTGAAGAACGTCGTGCTGGCCCTCGTGCAGCCCACCGGCGAGCGCGAGCTGCTCGTCGTCGGCCTGCCCGGGGACCGCGAGGTCGACCTCAAGCGCCTCGAGGCGTCCGTCGCCCCCGCCGAGGTCGAGCCCGCCGTCGAGGCCGACTTCGCCGCGCACCCCGAGCTGGTCAAGGGCTACATCGGCCCGCTCGCGCTCGGCCCGAACCGCGAGGGCCTGGCCGCCGACGCCGAGGGCCGCACCGCGGTGCGGTACCTGCTCGACCCGCGCGTGGTCGAGGGCACCCGGTGGATCACCGGCGCGAACGAGCCCGGCAGGCACGTGTTCGACCTCGTGGCCGGCCGCGACTTCACCGCGGACGGCACCGTCGAGGCCGCCGAGGTGCGCGCCGGCGACGAGGCGCCCGACGGCTCCGGCCCGCTGGAGCTCGCGCGCGGCATCGAGATCGGCCACATCTTCCAGCTCGGCCGCAAGTACGCGCAGGCGCTCGGCCTGACCGTGCTCGACCAGAACGGCAAGACCCAGGTCGTCACGATGGGCTCGTACGGCATCGGCGTGTCCCGCGTGCTCGCGGCGCTCGCCGAGGCGAACCACGACGACCGCGGCCTCGCCTGGCCGGCCGGCGTGGCGCCCGCGCACGTGCAGATCGTCGCGACCGGCAAGGACGCGGCGGTGTTCGAGGCCGCCGAGTCGCTCGCGCAGACCCTGGACGCCCGCGGCGTCGAGGTGCTGTACGACGACCGCCCGAAGGTCTCGCCCGGCGTGAAGTTCGCGGACGCCGAGCTGCTCGGCGTGCCGCTGACCGTCGTCGTGGGCCGCGGCCTCGCGGACGGCCTGGTCGAGGTGCGGCCGCGCGTGGCCGTCGAGGGCGGGCCGCAGGCCGAGCAGGTGCCGGTGGCCGAGGCCGCCGACCGCGTGGCCGAGCTGGTGGACGAGCTCCTGGCGCGCTGACCGCGCACGCCGACGCGGCCCCGCCCCTGCCCCGCGGCAGGGCGCGGGGCCGCGTCGCGTCCGGGGCGCCGGGCCGGGGTGCGCGGCGCGGGTGCTGCGTCGTGCGCCAAGCTGCGCCGCCCGCGCCTCTCCGCGCTGCGCCCGCCTCTCCGCCGCACCCGCCGTGCCGCCGCGAGATTGCACTAGTTGCGGGCTTCACGCGCCTGAACCCCGCAACTACTGCAGTCTCGACGCGGGGAGGCGCGAGGGAGCGAGGGAGCGAGGGAGCGGAGGCGCCAGAGCGCCGGGACGCCCGCGCGCGAGCGGCCTGAGGGACGCGAGATGCGCGGGGGCTCCGCGAACGGCGGCGCGGCGGGGGTCAGCCCGCGGTCGGCGTGGGGGTGGGCGTCGCCAGCGGCGCCGGGTCCGGGAGGCCCGGCAGCGCGGTCGGGGTCGCGCCCCAGGCGAGCGTCTCGACCGCGGAGGTCCGCAGCCCGTCGACGACGGCCGTCCGGTCCGCGGTGCCCGCGCCGGTGGCGAGCAGGGCGTCCGCGTGCACGGAGGCGAGGTCGGTCAGCAGGCCGGCCGCGAAGGTGCGGACGGCCTCGGCGGACGACACGTCGCCGTCCAGGTCGTAGGCGACGCGCCGCGGGTCCTCGGCGGTGCCCGCGACGCCGGCGGCCTCGGCCCACGCGGACGCGGCGGACCGGTGCGCGCCGGCGGCGGACCGGGCGAGCGTGCGCGCGTCCCCGGACAGGCGGGCGGCGGCGACCTCGAACCCGTAGCCGGCCTGGTCCTCGGCGAGCACGAGGGCCAGCACGTCGCCGCGGTCCAGGTCGGTCGCGACGGCGTCCGCCGGGGCGGTCGCCGCGGGCGTCGGGGACGCGGGGGAGGACGCCGACGGCGCCTCCGCCGACCCGTCGCCCGACCCCGACCCGTCCGCCGACCCGCCGGCGGTGAACCCGCCCTCGGGCTCGGCGTCGACCGCGGGCGGCTCGGTGCCGAGCGCGGCGGCGAGCCGGTCGGCGAGCTGGGCGCGGGACGCGGCGACCGACGCGAGCAGCCGGGCCATGCCGGGGTCCTCGGCGGCGCGGGCGTCGGCGCGGGCCGCGGACGCCGCCTCGCCGAGCAGCCCCAGCACCTCGGCGGGCGTGGCGGAGGTCGTCGCGGTCGGCGTGGGGGACGGCGTCGGGTCCTCGCCCTCGGCCGGTGCGATCCCCGAGTCGTACACGCCGCCGAGCGCGTCGGCCTGGACGCCGGCGGTCGAGGCGACCAGCCCGAGCAGCTCGGCGACGCCCGCGTCGGCCCCCGCCCCCGCGGCGTCGGCGGCGTCCGCCAGGGCGAGGGCGTCGGCCACGGCGTCGCGCCGGACCTGCTCGGCGGCGTCCGGGACGGGCTCGGCCGGCGGCTCGGTCTCCCACCGCAGGCCGCAGCCCGACAGCAGGACCGCCGCGGCGACGGCCAGGACGGCCCCGACGGCGCGGGTACGCGGGGACCGGGAGGCGGGGCGCGCGGACGGCGCGGCGGTGCTGGGCATCGCGGGCGATCCTGCCACGCCCGCCGCCGCGGCGGCCGGACCTCCGGCCCCCGCGTCCCACCCGCGGGGCCACCGCGTGCGGTGCCCGCGCCGCACCCGCGCGGCATCCGGGTCCTGCCCGCGCCGCACCCCGCGCCGCACCCCGCTCGGCATCCGCGCAGCACCGGGCGCAGCACCCCCGGCCCGCGCCGGTGTCGCGCACGTCGCACCCCGCGCGGGCCCGGTCCGGCGGGTGACGCGCGCGGGAGTCAGTACCCTGGTCGGAGCACGCGGTCCGCCGCGCGCCGCTCCACCGTGCAGGACCGACAACCACACAGCGTCGACGTCCCCCGGTGTCGGCGTGCGCGCGACGAGGCCGCACCCCGCCGAGGACCGACACAGGAGGTCAACATGCCCGCGCCCGCCAGCGCGCAGCGCATCCGGGAGACCATCGAGCCGGTGGTGACCGCCGCCGGCCTGTGGCTGGAGGACGTCGAGCTCGGCCGCGACGGCGCCCGCGCCGTGGTGCGCGTCGTGCTCGACGCCCCGGAGGACGTCGAGGAGCAGGTCGACCTGGACGGCGTCGCCGACGTGTCGCGGGCCGTGTCCGCGGCGCTCGACGACCTGGACGGGCTGCCCGACCGGTACACGCTCGAGGTGTCGAGCCGCGGTGCCACCGCGCCGCTGGTCGCCCGCCGGCACTACGTGCGGGCGATCGGCCGCCTGGTCGTGCTGGCGCTCGCCGACGGCGGCACGCTGTCCGGCCGCCTGGTCGACGTCGAGCGCGGCGCGGCCGACGGCGAGGACGCGGTGGTGGTGACGCCCGTGACGCCGGGCGTGAAGGGCCGGCCCGCCAAGGTCGGCGAGCCCGTGCGGGTGCCGCTGACGACGGTGCGCGAGGGCCGTGTCGAGGTGGAGCTGGTCCGGGACAAGGACGACGCACGGGGCGGCGACTTCGCCCCCGACGGGCCGCAGGGCCGGGAGGACTGATCGTGGACATCGACATGCAGGCGCTGCGGCTCATCGAGCGGGAGCGCGAGATCAGCCTGGACGTGCTCGTCTCGGCCATCGAGCAGGCGCTCCTGTCCGCGTACCACCGGACGCCGGACGCCCACGCCGACGCGCGGGTCGAGCTCGACCGCCGGTCGGGCCACGTCACCGTGTGGGCGCGCGAGCGCACCGTGGTGCCCGCCCCGGACGCGCCGGCGCCGGCCGAGGACGAGGACGGCACCGTGACCGCGGTCCCGCCGACCACGACCTCGCTGGGCCCGGAGTTCGACGACACCCCGGCGGGCTTCGGCCGGATCGCCACCGCCACGGCGCGCCAGGTCATCGTGCAGCGCCTGCGGGACGCCGAGGACGACCAGGTGCTCGGGCAGTTCCGCGGCAAGGAGGGCGAGGTCCTCGGCGGCGTCATCCAGCAGGGCCGCGACCCACGGCTCGTGCTGGTGGACGTCGGCGGCACCGAGGCCGTGCTCCCGGCGCACGAGCAGGTGCCGACCGAGCAGTACGTGCACGGCGAGCGGATCCGCGCGCTGGTGCTGGACGTGTCCCGCGGCTCCAAGGGGCCGCAGATCACGCTGTCCCGCACCCACCCGAACCTCGTCCGGAAGCTGTTCGAGCTCGAGGTCCCGGAGATCGCCGACGGCCACGTCGAGATCACGGCCCTCGCCCGCGAGGCCGGCCACCGCACCAAGATGGCCGTGCGTTCCCGCGTGCAGGGCCTGGGCGCCAAGGGCGCGTGCATCGGCCCGCTCGGCGCCCGCGTGCGCGCCGTGATGGCCGAGCTGCACGGCGAGAAGATCGACATCGTCGACCACTCGGACGACCCGGCGGAGATGGTCGCGCACGCGCTGTCGCCGGCGCGGGTGCTGTCGGTCACGGTCGTCGACCCGGCCGCGCGCGCCGCGCGGGTCGTCGTGCCGGACTACCAGCTGTCGCTCGCGATCGGCAAGGAGGGCCAGAACGCCCGCCTCGCCGCGAAGCTGACGGGCTGGCGCATCGACATCCGGTCCGACGCGCAGGGCGCCGACGAGCCCGCCGCGGCGGCCGGTTCGCCCCGGGCGGACGGCGGCGGGAGCGCCGCCGGTCGAGTCGGGTGACGTCGCGCGCTAGACTGGCTGCGGCTGGGCCGGACGCCCGGCTCTCCTCGCCGAGCAGGCGCCACCCCGCAACCCACGCAGCGGACCCCGCTGCGGAGGTCGTCGTGGGCCCGGTGCGCACGTGCGTGGGGTGCCGGAACGCCGGTCCGAGGTCGGTCCTGCTGCGCGTGGTCGCGGCGACGACGGACGCGGGTGACACCGCGGTCGTGGTCGACGTGCGCCGGGCGCTGCCGGGCCGGGGGGCGTGGCTGCACCCCGATCCTCGCTGCCTCGAGCTCGCCGAGCGCCGTCGTGCGTTCCCGCGTGCCCTGCGTCTCGCAGGTCCGCTGGACACGTCCGCGGTCCGGGCGCACCTCGGGGTCGGAGAGGCCTGACCGTCGCCGCCGGGCGCCTGCCCGGTGGCATGTGCACCGTCGAACAGGGAAAGCGGGTCGAAGAGCCGATGGCTGCCCGATGAGCACGCACCGATGAGTACCCAGCGATGAGTACCCAGCACTAACGACGGTCCGACCCTGTCCTGGGCGGACCGAGACAGGGAGAGATGTGGCCAAGGTCCGCGTCTACGAGCTCGCCAAGGAGCTCGGAGTCGACAGCAAGTCCCTCATGACCAAGCTGAACGAGCTCGGTGAGTTCGTGCGCTCGGCGTCCTCGACGATCGAGCCCCCGGTGGTCCGCAAGCTGCGGGACACCTACCCCGCCGGTGGCGGCGCGAAGCCCGCCGCGAGCCGGCCCGCCAACGCCCCGGCCGCGACGCCGGCGCCGTCGGCGGCCCCCGCCGCGCCGTCGGCCCCGGCCGCCGCCCCGGCCGCCCCGGCCCCGGCCGCGCGTCCTGCTGCCCCGGCGCCCGCCCCCGCGGCGCGCCCGGCCGCCGCCGCCGCTCCGTCGGCCCCGGCCGCGGCCGCCCCCGCGGCCCCGGCGCCGCGTGCGTCCGCGCCGTCGGCCCCGGCCGCGCGCCCCGGTCCGGCCCGTCCGGCCGCCCCGGCGCCGCGCCCGGCCCAGCCGGCGCGCTCCTCCGAGGGCCAGGGCGGCGAGCGCGGCGGCGACCGCGGCCCGCGCCCCGGTGGTGCCCCCCGTCCCGGCGGTCCCCGCCCGGGCAACAACCCGTTCGCGCCCTCCCAGGGCATGCCCCGCTCCGGCGGGCCGCGCCCCGGTGGCCCGCGCCCGGGCAACAACCCGTTCGCGCCCTCGCAGGGCATGCCCCGTCCGGGCGAGCGCCGCTCCGAGGCCCCGGCAGCGCAGGCCGGCGCGGGTGCCGGTGAGCGTCCGGGCGGGCCGCGTCCCGCTGCGCCGCGTCCCGGCGGTCCCCGCCCCAACCCGGGCATGATGCCGGGCCGCTCCGCGAGCGGCGTCGGCCGTCCGGGCGAGCGCCCGGCGCGTCCCGGCGGCGGTGGCCGTCCCGGTGGTGGCGGCGGCTACGGCGGCGGTGGCGCCGGTCGTCCCGGTGGTGGCGGCGGCTTCGCCGGCCGTCCGGGTGGCGGCGGTGGCCGTCCCGGTGCCGGTGGCCGTGGCTCGACCCAGGGCGCGTTCGGTCGCGCCGGCGGTCGTCCGGTCCGCGGGCGGAAGTCGAAGCGCGCGAAGCGCCAGGAGTTCGAGCAGATGCAGGCGCCGTCGCTCGGCGGCGTGCAGGTGCCCCGCGGGAACGGCTCGACCGTCATCCGCCTGCGCCACGGCTCGTCGCTGAACGACTTCGCCGACAAGATCGACGCCAACCCGGCCTCGCTGGTCACGGTGCTGTTCCACCTCGGTGAGATGGCGACCGCGACCCAGTCCCTCGACGAGGACACCTTCGGCACGCTGGCCCAGGAGCTGGGCTACGTCGTCGAGATGGTCTCGGCGGAGGAGGAGGACCGCGAGCTGCTCGGGGCCTTCGACATCGACCTGGACGCCGAGCTCGAGGGCGAGTCCGACGAGGACCTGTTCCCGCGCCCGCCGGTCGTCACGGTCATGGGTCACGTCGACCACGGAAAGACCAAGCTCCTCGACGCCATCCGGTCCACGGACGTCGTCGCGGGCGAGGCCGGCGGCATCACCCAGCACATCGGCGCCTACCAGGTCCGCACCGAGCACGAGGGCCAGGACCGGGCCATCACGTTCATCGACACCCCGGGTCACGAGGCGTTCACCGCCATGCGTGCCCGTGGTGCGCAGGTGACGGACATCGCGATCCTCGTGGTCGCGGCGGACGACGGCGTGATGCCGCAGACCATCGAGGCGCTCAACCACGCCCAGGCGGCCGGCGTGCCGATCGTGGTCGCGGTCAACAAGGTGGACAAGGAGGGGTCGAACCCCGCCAAGATCCGCCAGCAGCTCACCGAGTACAACCTGGTGGCCGAGGAGTACGGCGGCGACACCATGTTCGTCGACGTGTCCGCCAAGCAGCGGATGGGCATCGACAGCCTGCTCGAGGCCGTGCTGCTGACCGCGGACGCCGCGCTCGACCTGCGGGCCAACCCCGACAAGGACGCCCGCGGTGTCGCCATCGAGGCGAACCTGGACAAGGGCCGCGGCGCCGTCGCGACCGTCCTGGTCCAGTCCGGCACGCTGCGCGTCGGCGACGCGATCGTCGCGGGCACGGCCCACGGCCGCGTCCGGGCGATGTTCGACGAGCACGGCGAGAACGTCACCGAGGCGGGCCCGGCCCGTCCGGTGCTGGTCCTCGGCCTGGCGTCGGTGCCGAGCGCCGGCGACACCTTCCTGGTGGCGCCGGACGAGCGCACCGCCCGGCAGATCGCCGAGAAGCGCGAGGCCGCCGAGCGCGCCGCCCTCCTGGCCAAGCGCCGCAAGCGCATCAGCCTCGAGGACTTCACGCAGGCGCTGCAGCAGGGCAAGGTCGAGACCCTCAACCTGGTCCTCAAGGGCGACGTGTCCGGTGCCGTCGAGGCGCTGGAGGACGCGCTGCTCAAGATCGACGTGGGCGACGAGGTCGACCTGCGGGTCATCCACCGCGGCGTCGGTGCGATCACGCAGAACGACGTCAACCTCGCCACGGTCGACAACGCCATCATCATCGGCTTCAACGTCAAGTACGCGGAGCGGGTGGAGGACCTCGCCGAGCGCGAGGGCGTGGACGTCCGGTTCTACTCGGTCATCTACCAGGCGATCGACGACGTCGAGGCGGCCCTCAAGGGCATGCTCAAGCCGGAGTACGAGGAGGTGCAGCTCGGTTCCGCCGAGGTGCGCGAGGTGTTCCGCTCCTCCAAGTTCGGCAACATCGCCGGCTCGATCGTCCGGTCCGGGGAGATCCGTCGCAACACCAAGGCGCGGGTGCTCCGGAACGGCGCGGTCATCGGGGACAACCTCACCGTCGAGTCGCTCAAGCGGTTCAAGGACGACGCCACCGAGGTCCGCGAGGGCTTCGAGTGCGGTATCGGCCTCGGGTCGTACAACGACATCACGGTGGGCGACGTCATCGAGACCTGGGAGATGCGCGAGAAGCCGCGCTCCTGACCGGTCCTACTTGCGGGTCTGCCCCCACGCGCCGAGCGTGGGGGCAGGCCCGCGGCCGTTCGTCCGCCCGCCGACGCGGGCGCTGAGAGGAGATCGACATGGTGGACCACCCCCGGGCCCGCAAGCTCGCGGACCGCATCCAGCAGGTCGTCGCGCAGATGCTCGACACCCGGATCAAGGACCCGCGGCTGGGCTTCGTGACCGTCACCGACGTCCGCGTGACCGGTGACCTGCAGCACGCGAGCGTGTTCTACACGGTGCTCGGCGACGAGGAGGCCCGGACGGGCACGGCCCAGGCGCTCGAGAGCGCGAAGGGCCTGATCCGCTCCGAGGTCGGCAAGCAGACAGGCGTCCGGCTCACCCCGACGCTGGAGTTCCACCTGGACGCGGTCCCCGAGACCGCGGCCCACCTGGACGCGGCCCTGCTCGAGGCCGCGCGCCGCGACGCCGAGGTGTCGGCGCTGGCCACCGGCGCGCAGTACGCCGGGGAGGCCGACCCGTACCGCAAGCCGGCGGACGAGGACGAGGACGGCGAGCCGGACGCCGCGCGCTGAGCGCGCACCGGCGCCGGCCGTGAGGTCGTCACAACGGCACGAGGTCGTCACTCCTGGGTGACGATCTCGTGCCGTTGTGACGACCTCGGCCTCGCCGCGGCACCCGGGCCGCGCCCGGCCGCCGGGCTCAGCCCTCGCCGCGGCACCCGGGCCGCGCCCGGCCGCCGGGCTCAGCCCTCGCCGCGGCCCGTTCCGCGCGGCATCGCCAGCGACGCGACCGCCGCCAGCGCGATGACCGCCGCCCCGGTGAGGACCGCCGGGCGCAGGCCCGCCTCGAACCCGTCCGGGGCGATCGTGCCGCCGGCGGCGGTGAACACCGCGGTCAGCACCGCGACGCCGAGCGCCACGCCGACCTCCCGCAGGGTCGCGTTGGTCGACGACGCGGTGCCGTGGTCGTCGGGCGCCATGCCGGCGAGCACCGCGGTCGCGCTGGGCGCGAACGTCAGGCCCATCCCGATCCCGGCGAGCACCAGGCCCGGCACCAGCGCGGCGTAGCCGCCGTCGGACGCGGCGAACGCCAGCCAGGCGAGGCCGGCCGCCTGCGCCGCGAGGCCGCCGGTGAGCAGCACCCGCACGCCGACCCGCGGCGCGAGCATCCCGGCGAGCGGCGCGACCACCATGGGGGCCGCGGTCCACGGCAGCGTCCGGAGCCCGGCCTCGAGGGGGGAGTAGCCCTGGACGATCTGCAGGTACTGCGCCAGCAGGAACACCGCGCCGAACGCGCCGAGGGAGAACGCGAAGCCGGAGGCGTTCGCGACGGAGAAGCTGCGGGAGCGGAACAGCCGCAGGGGGACGAGCGCGTGCGGGGTGCGCGCCTCGTGCGCCAGGAACAGCGCGAGCGCGAGGACGCCGCCGACGATCGGGCCGAGCACGCCGGCCGAGGTCCAGCCGTCCTCGTTGCCGTGCACCACGCCCCAGACGACCCCGAGCACGCCGGCGGCGGCGAGCACGAGCCCGAGCAGGTCGAGCCGCTGCGCGCGGCCGCGCTGCTCGGGCAGCGAGCGCAGCACGAGCGGCACCGCGACGAGCGCCACGGGCACGTTGATCCAGAACATCGCCTGCCAGGAGATGCCCTCGACGACCGCGCCGCCGACGACGGGCCCGAGCGCGACGCCGAGGCCGGAGACGCCGCCCCAGATGCCGATGGCCATCGCCCGGCGGGACGCGGGGACGGCGGCGGCGAGCAGGGTGAGCGACAGGGGCATGACGGCCGCCGCGCCGACGCCCTGCAGCGCGCGGGCGGCGATCAGCGCGCCGGGCGTCCCGGCCAGCGCCGCCGCGATCGAGCCGAGCGTGAACACAGCGATCCCGCCGAGGAACGTGCGCCGGCGGCCCCAGCGGTCGCCGAGCGTGGCCGCCGCGATCATCAGGGTGGCGAACGCGAGCGTGTACGCGTTCACCACCCACTGCAGGTCGGTGAGCGAGGCGCCGAGCTCGGCCTGCAGGACCGGCAGCGCGCTGGTGACGACCAGGTTGTCGAGGGTCGCCATGAACATCGGCAGCGAGGCGGCGACCAGGGCGACCGCCACCGGGACGGCGCGGGACGCCGGGCGCGGCACGTCCGGGGGAGCCGCGGAGGGCGCGGCTCCGGCGGGGGCGCCACCGGCGCCCGGGGCGGGGGTGCGGGTCTGCGTCGACATCGGGACTCCTGTAAGCAGCGGCTGATTACTTCGACCCGACGGACGCTAGTAATCGACTGATAACATGTCAACCATGGATCTCGCCGACGCCGCCCGGCCCGCCCCTCGCGCACCCCGCATGTCGGGGGACCAGCGGCGCGAGCAGATCCTCGCGGCCGCCGTCGAGGTGCTCGCCGAGGGTGGTTACGCGGGCACCACGACCGACCAGGTCGCCCGCGCGGCCGGGGTGTCGCAGCCCTACGTGGTGCGCCTGTTCGGGTCCAAGCAGCGGCTGTTCCTGGAGGCCTACCGGCACGCGACGGAGCGGGTGCTCGCGGCGATGTCCGCGGTCGAGCCCGGGCCGGGCGCGGTCGAGCGCACGGGGCGCGCCTACGTCGAGCTCATGGCCGACCGCGACCTGCTCCGGGTGCTCATGCACGGTTTCACCGCGGGCGACCCGGAGGTCACCGCGCTCGCGCGGCACACGCTCGGCGAGGTGTTCCGGCTGTTCCGCGCGCGCGTCGAGCCGGACGACCCGGACGGCGACGAGACCGCGCGGCGGTTCGTGGCCGACGGCATGCTGATCAACGTGCTGCTCAGCTCCGACGGCTTCGCCCACGCCGGCGAGGACCCGGCCTTCGACGCGCTGCTGCGCTGCTTCGCGCCCGAGGTGGTCGCGGCCGGCACTGCCGCGACCGCCGGCACCGGCACCGCCGCGACCGCCGGCCCCGGCACCGCCGCCGGGGCGACCGCGTGAGCCCCGCGCGCGACCCGCGCCGGCCCGACCGCCCGCGCCGCCCGACCGCCCCCGACGGCCTGCTCGTCGTCGACAAGCCGCAGGGCTGGACCAGCCACGACGTCGTCGCGAAGGCGCGCGGCCTGGCGGGCACCCGCAAGGTCGGCCACGCCGGCACGCTCGACCCGATGGCGACCGGCGTGCTCGTGCTGGGCGTCGGGCGGGCGACCCGCCTGCTCACGTACGTCGTCGGGGCCGACAAGGAGTACACCGCGACGATCCGGCTCGGCGTGTCGACCACGACCGACGACGCCGAGGGCGAGCCCGTCGGCCGCGCCGACGCGTCCGGGGTCGCCCGCGCCGCGCTGGACGCCGGGGTCGCGGCGCTCACCGGGCCGATCCAGCAGGTGCCCAGCGCCGTCAGCGCGATCAAGGTCGACGGGCAGCGTGCGTACGCCCGGGTCCGGGCGGGGGAGGACGTGGAGCTCGCGGCCCGGCCCGTGACGATCTCCCGGTTCGACGTGCACGCGGTGCGTCCGGTGCCGGACGCCGACGGCGTCCCCGCGCTGGACGTCGACGTCACGGTCGTGTGCTCGTCGGGCACGTACATCCGGGCGCTGGCGCGGGACCTCGGGCGGGCGCTCGGGGTCGGCGGGCATCTCACGGCGCTGCGCCGCACCCGGGTGGGCGGCTACGGGATCGACGGCGCGCGGGCGCTGGACGACCTGGAGGCGTGGCCCGCGGACGTCCCGCTCGACACGCTGCCCCTGGCGGACGCCGCGCGGGCGACGTTCGCCGTGCGCGAGCTCACCGAGGCGGAGGCCCGGGCGCTGTCCTACGGGCAGCGGATCTCCGCGACCGGCTCGGGTGCCGGCGTGACGGTCGCCGCGCTCACCCCGGAGGGCGAGCTGGCGGCCCTGCTCGAGGACCGGGGGCCGCACGCGCGCCCGGTCCTGGTGTTCGCCGCGGCGTCCTGACGGCGGCGCCGGCGTGCGGCGCGCGAGGCACCCCGCGCGCCGTGGCAGGCTTGTCCCCGCGCCGCGACCCCGCCGGCGCCGACCGCGCCGCGAGGCGCCGACCGACGGGAGACCTGGTGCAGCGCTGGACGGACCTCGCGCAGGTCCCCGCGGACTTCGGGCCGTCGGTGGTGACGGTGGGGAACTTCGACGGGGTGCACCGCGGGCACGTCGGGGTGCTGACCCGGATGGTCGCCGACGCCCGCGCGGTGGGCGCCCGGTCCGTGGCCGTGACGTTCACGCCGCACCCGCAGCAGGTGCACCGCCCGGAGACCGCCCCGCCGCTGCTGACCGGCGACGCCGACCGGCTCGAGCTGCTGGAGCAGACCGGGCTCGACGCGGTGCTGCTGCTCACCTACACGCTCGACTTCGCGCAGCAGACCGCCGAGGAGTTCGTGCGGACGCACCTCGTGGAGGGGCTGCGCGCGCGGACCGTCGTCGTCGGCCGGGACGTGCGGTTCGGCCGCGGGAACGCCGGCGACCTGTCCACCATGGTCGAGCTGGGGGAGCGGTTCGGGTTCGCGGTCGAGGTGATCGAGGACGTCGCGCCGGACCCGGCCGACGCCGCGGCGGCGCCGGACGCGCCGGCCGACCCCGCGTCCGCCCTCGCCGACCCCCTGCGCCGCCGCTGGTCGTCCACCTGGGTCCGCGAGCTGCTGGTCGCGGGCGACGTCCGCCAGGCCGCGCGCGTGCTCGGCCGCCCGCACCGGATGCGGGGCACCGTGGTGCACGGCGACAAGCGCGGCCGGGACCTCGGCTTCCCGACGGCCAACCTGTCGCAGGACGCCACCGGCATGGTCCCGGCCGACGGCGTGTACGCGGGCTGGCTCCGCCGCCCTGGCGTACCCGCCGGGTCGCCCGACGCGGTGCTGCCGGCCGCGGTGTCCGTCGGCACCAACCCGACGTTCGCCGGCCTGCAGCGCCGGGTCGAGGCGTACGTGCTCGACCGCACGGACCTCGACCTGTACGGCGAGGAGGTCGTGCTCGAGTTCGTCGAGCGGCTGCGCCCGACGCTGCGGTTCGACTCGGTGGACGAGCTGGTCGAGCGCATGCACCAGGACGTCGCCGGGGTGCGCGAGGTCCTCGCCGGCGCCGCCGGCTGACGTGCCGCACCTGGTAGACTCGCACAGCCGTCAGAACGGCCGCGGACCGAGAGCGCCCGGGTGGACCTGCCCCGGAGCACCGCGCAACGAGACAATCCAGGAGAGTCGTGCCCCTCGACAGCGCCACCAAGAAGTCCATCATGGCCGAGTACGCCACCCACGAGGGTGACACCGGCTCGCCGGAGGTCCAGATCGCGATGCTGACGCAGCGCATCAACGACCTGAACGAGCACCTCAAGACGCACAAGCACGACCACCACAGCCGCCGCGGGCTGCTGCTGCTGGTCGGCCAGCGTCGCCGCCTCCAGGCCTACCTGCAGAAGGTCGACATCGACCGCTACCGCAGCCTGATCCAGCGGCTCGGCCTGCGCCGATGACCGCGTGACCGGCCCGGACCCCGATCGGGGTCCGGGCTGGTCCTGCGTCGGGCCCGGGGTCCGGGCCCGACGCGCACGCCAGCACCCACGCGCGCCGGTCGACGCGTCCGGTCCTCGGTAGTGGTCCCCGGAACTCCCGTGTCCGGGTGCCTCGATCGAAGACCGCCGTGACCGGGCCGGCGCCTTCGACACGAAGGAGGGCACCCGTGGAGGGTCCCGAGATCCAGTTCGCCGAGGCCGTGATCGACAACGGTCGCTTCGGCACCCGCACCGTCCGCTTCGAGACCGGCCGCCTCGCCAAGCAGGCCGCCGGCTCCGCGATGGCCTACCTCGACGGCGAGACGGCCCTGCTGTCCGCCACGACGGCCGGCAAGCACCCCAAGGACCAGTTCGACTTCTTCCCGCTGACGGTGGACGTCGAGGAGCGGCAGTACGCCGCGGGCAAGATCCCCGGCTCGTTCTTCCGCCGCGAGGGCCGCCCGTCCACCGAGGCGATCCTGGCCTGCCGCCTGATCGACCGCCCGCTGCGCCCCCTGTTCGTCAAGGGCCTGCGCAACGAGGTCCAGGTCGTCGTCACCGTGCTGGCGATCCACCCGGACGACGCGTACGACGTCCTGGCGATCAACGCCGCGTCCATCTCCACCCAGATCTCCGGCCTGCCGTTCTCCGGCCCGGTCGGCGCCGTGCGCATCGCGCTGATCGACGGCCAGTGGGTCGCGTTCCCGCGGTACACCGAGCGCGAGCGCGCGACGTTCGAGATCGTCGTGGCCGGCCGCGTCGTCGGTGACGACGTCGCGATCGCCATGATCGAGGCCGAGGCGCCCGAGAAGTCCTGGAACCTCATCAAGGACGAGGGCGGCACCGCCCCGACCGAGGCCGTCGTGGCCGAGGGCCTGGAGGCGTCCAAGCCGTTCATCAAGGCCCTGGTCGAGGCGCAGCAGCAGCTCGCCGCGCAGGCCGCCAAGGAGACCCGCGACTTCCCGACGTTCCCGGACTACCAGCCGGACGCGTACGAGGCCGTCGAGGGCGCCGCGCACGCCGCGATCCTCGAGGCCATGCAGATCGCGGACAAGCAGACCCGCGAGAACCGCCTGGACGAGATCAAGGCCGAGACGCTCGAGCAGCTCGGCGCGTCGTTCGAGGGCCGCGAGAAGGAGCTGTCCGCCGCGGTGCGCGCGGTGACCAAGAAGGTCATCCGCCAGCGCATCCTCACCGACGGCTTCCGCATCGACGGCCGCGGCCTGCGGGACATCCGCACGCTGTCCGCCGAGGTCGAGGTCCTGCCCCGCGTGCACGGCTCGGCGCTGTTCGAGCGCGGCGAGACCCAGATCATGGGTGTCACCACGCTGAACATGCTCCGCATGGAGCAGCAGCTCGACACGCTGTCGCCCGAGACGCGCAAGCGCTACATGCACAACTACAACTTCCCGCCCTACTCGACCGGCGAGACCGGCCGCGTGGGCTCGCCGAAGCGGCGCGAGATCGGCCACGGCGCCCTCGCCGAGCGCGCGCTCATGCCGGTGCTGCCGAGCCGCGAGGAGTTCCCCTACGCGATCCGCCAGGTGTCCGAGGCGCTCGGCTCCAACGGCTCGACCTCGATGGGCTCCGTCTGCGCGTCGACCCTGTCGCTGCTGAACGCGGGCGTGCCGCTGCGCGCCCCCGTCGCCGGCATCGCCATGGGCCTCGTGTCCGACACGGTGGACGGCGAGACGAAGTACGCCGCGCTGACCGACATCCTGGGCGCCGAGGACGCGTTCGGCGACATGGACTTCAAGGTCGCCGGCACGCGCGAGTTCGTCACGGCCATCCAGCTCGACACCAAGCTCGACGGCATCCCCGCCTCCGTGCTGGCCGACGCGCTGACCCAGGCCAAGGAGGCGCGCCTCGCGATCCTCGACGTCCTGAACGAGGCGATCGACACGCCCGACGAGATGTCGCCGAACGCCCCGCGCGTCATCACCGTCAAGGTCCCGACCGACAAGATCGGCGAGGTCATCGGCCCGAAGGGCAAGATGATCAACCAGATCCAGGAGGAGACCGGCGCCGACATCTCGATCGAGGACGACGGCACGGTCTACATCGGCGCCACCGACGGTCCGTCGGCGGAGGCCGCGCGGGCGGCGATCAACGCGATCGCCAACCCGCACATGCCCGAGGTCGGCGAGCGCTTCGTCGGCACGGTCGTCAAGACGACCACCTTCGGCGCCTTCGTGTCGCTCTCCCCGGGCAAGGACGGCCTGCTGCACATCTCGCAGATCCGTCGCCTGGTCGGCGGCAAGCGGGTCGAGAACGTCGAGGACGTCCTCGGCGTGGGCCAGAAGGTCCAGGTCGAGATCGGCGAGATCGACCCGCGCGGCAAGCTGTCGCTGCACGCGGTGGTCGAGGAGCCGGCCGAGGGCGACGCCGCGGCCACGGCCGAGCCGGCCGACGCCTGACGTGCCGCTGGACCTCCCTCTGGTCGCGCCCGGTCAGCCGGGCAGCGACCTGACCGCCGGGCAGGCGGGTGACGGCTCCGTCCGTCGCTCCGTCCTGCCCGGCGGGGTCCGCCTGCTCACCGAGCACGTCCCCGGCGTGCGGTCCGCGTCCGTCGGGGCGTGGGTCGGCGTCGGCTCCCGGGACGAGTCCGACGGGCACCACGGCTCGACGCACTTCCTCGAGCACCTGCTGTTCAAGGGCACCGCGCGGCGCACGGCGATGGACATCGCCGAGGCGTTCGACGAGGTCGGCGGCGAGGCGAACGCCGCCACGGGCAAGGAGCACACCTGCTACTACGCCCGGGTGCTCGACGAGGACCTGCCGATGGCGGTCGACGTCATCAGCGACATGGTCACCTCGGCCCGCCTGGACCGCGACGAGCTCGAGACCGAGCGCGGCGTGATCCTCGAGGAGCTCGCCATGAACGACGACGACCCGAGCGACGTCGTGCACGAGCGCTTCGCGACGGTCGTCCTCGGCGAGCACCCGCTCGGCCGGCCGATCGGCGGCACCCCGGACACGATCCGGGCCGTGCCGCGCGACGCCGTCTGGGAGCACTACCGGCAGCACTACCGCCCGGAGACGCTCGTCGTCACCGCGGCGGGCAACGTCGACCACGACGCGCTGGCCGCGCAGGTCGTCCGGGCGCTGCAGGACGGCGGCTGGGACCTGGCGGCGGGTGCCGCGCCGGCCGCGCGCCGGGGCTCGACCGAGGCGCTGCCGGTGACGGCCGGGGCCTCCGAGGTCACGGTGCACCGGACGACCGAGCAGGGCAACGTGATCGTCGGCGGGACCGGCCTCACCGCCACCGACCCGCGCCGGTTCACGCTGTCCGTGCTGAACGCGGTGCTGGGCGGCGGCATGTCGTCGCGGCTGTTCCAGGAGATCCGCGAGAAGCGGGGCCTGGCGTACTCGACGTACTCGTTCGCGTCCGGCCACGCCGACACCGGGGTCTTCGGGCTCTACGCCGGCTGCGCGCCCGCGAAGATCGACGAGGTCACCGAGCTCCTGGTCGCCGAGCTCGAGCGGCTCGCCGACGGCGGCATCACCGACGCCGAGCTGCGCCGGTCGGTCGGGCAGCTGTCCGGCGGCCTCGTGCTCGGCCTGGAGGACTCCGGGTCGCGCATGAGCCGGCTCGGCAAGTCCGAGCTGGTGCACGGCGAGCTGCTGTCCACGCAGGAGTCGCTCGACCGCGTCCGCGCGGTCACGGCCCGCGAGGTGCAGGAGCTGGCCGCCGACCTCGCGTCGCGACCGCGGTCCGTGGTCCGCGTCGGCCCGTTCGGGGGCTGACGGCGCCGCACCGCCACCGCGCGCACGTCCGTCGAGCCGGGTCCCCCAGGGGCCCGGCTCGCGGCGTCCCGGGGCCGGAGGTCGGAGTTCCGCCGCGCGTCCGCCGGGACGATGATGGGGGCATGGCTGCCGTCACGTCCGCCCGCCGCTCGACCGTCGTCGCCCCGCGGCGCCCGGGCCTGGTCGAGGCCCTCTGGGTCGCCCGCGCCCCGCTCGGGTCGCCGCCGCGGGTCGCGCTGCCCGACGGCCGCCCGTCGGTCGTGGTCCGGCTCGGCGCGCCGGTGCGGTGGGTCCACCCGCTGACCGGCGAGGCGGAGACGGTCGGCAGCGTGCTGCGCGGCCCGCGCGTGGTGCCCGGCGTCGTGCTCCCCGCCGCCGGCGCGGAGTCCTGGGAGGTCGGCGTCCGGCTGGCCCCGTGGGCGCTGTCCGCGCTGCACCCCGCGGGCTTCCTGGTGGACGGGCACCGCCCGCTCGGCGAGGGGCTCGGCGTCGACGAGGACGCGCTCGCCGGCGCGATGCGCGCGGCGTGGGACGGTGCCGCGGGGTCGGGCGAGGCCGCGGCCGCGGCGGCGTGCGCGACCGTGCTGGAGGACGCGCTGCACGCCGCTGTGCGCCGGCCGGTGCCGCCCGCCGACCGGGACGCGGTCGACCGGGTCGCGGCGTACGCGGAGGCCGAGCGCGGGCTCGTCCGCTCCGTCGACCTGGCGCGCGAGGTCGACCGGTCCCTCGCGGGCCTGCACGCGCTGCTCGCCGCGCACGTCGGGCTGAGCCCGGCCGCGTTCCTGTCGACGGTGCGGCTGTCCTGCGCGGTGCGCGAGCTCGGCGTCGACGACCGCGGGGACGCCGTCGGCGTCGTGCGCGTGCTGCGGGCGTACGTGGACGCCGGCTACCCGCAGCGGGAGGTCGAGCGGTTCACCGGGATGCCGGCGCTCGACCTGCGCCGGGCCGTGCGCGGCATGGAGGACGTGCTGGCGAGCGCATAGGGTGGCGTGCCGTGAGCGAAACGATTCCGGTGGCCGTGCTCGGCGCGGCCGGCCGCATGGGACGGACCGTCGTGGACGCCGTGGAGGCGTCGGCCGACCTGGAGCTGGTGGCCGCCCTCGAGCACGGCGACGACGTCGACGCGGTGGGCGCGACCGGCGCGCAGGTGGCGATCGACTTCACCGTGCCCGCGGTCGCGGAGGCCAACGTCCGGTCGCTGGTCGCGCAGGGCGTGCACGCGGTGGTGGGCACCACCGGCTGGACCGCGGAGTCGCTGGCCCGGGTCGAGGCGGACCTCGTCGGCCGGCCCGGCGTCGGCGTGCTGGTCGCCCCGAACTTCGCGCTCGGCGCCGTGCTGGCGATGGCGTTCGCCGCGCGGGCGGCCCGCTGGTTCGAGTCCGTCGAGGTCGTCGAGCTGCACCACCCGGACAAGGCCGACGCCCCGTCGGGCACCGCCCGGCACACGGCGCAGGCGATCGCGGCGGCCCGCCGCGAGGCCGGTCTGGGCCCCGTGCCGGACGCGACCACGACGGCGCTGGACGGCGCCCGGGGCGCGGACGTCGAGGGCGTGCGAGTGCACGCGGTGCGCCTGCGCGGGCTCGTCGCGCACGAGGAGATCCTGCTGGGCAACGCGGGGGAGCAGCTGACCATCCGGCACGACTCGTTCGACCGGGTGTCGTTCATGCCCGGCGTGCTCCACGCGGTCCGGCAGATCGGCTCGCACCCCGGGCTGACCGTCGGGCTCGAGCACTACCTGGACCTGGGCTGACCGGCGTGGCGGACGAGGGTCGCGGCGGCGGCCGGCGCCGCACCGGCCTGGTCGCGGCCGTGGCGCTCACCGCGCTGCTCGGGCTCTACCTGTGGCTGGTCGCGGGCCGCGCGGTCGCGCTGATCCGGACCGGTGAGCCCGTCGGGGTCGGGCTCGGCCTCGCGTTCGCGCTGCTGCCGCTGCTGATGCTCGGCCTGGTGGCGCGGGAGTGGCTGCTCGCGGTCGACGTGCAGCGGATGGCCGACACCCTCGCCGCGCGCGGGGAGCTGCCGGTCGACGACCTGCCCCGGAGCCCGGGCGGCCGGATCGACCGCGCGGCGGCGGGCGTGCAGTTCGAGGCGGCGCGCGCCGAGGCCGAGGCCGCGGCGACCGGCGACTGGGGCGTCTGGTACCGGCTGGCGTTCGCCTACGACGCGGCCGGCGACCGCAAGCGGGCCCGCGCGGCGCTGCGGCACGCCTCGCGCATCCACCGGGGCCGGGCGCCGGCGGGCGAGGACCCGCGCGGCCTGGCCTGACCGCAGCACGGCTCGTCGAGTGGAAGATCCGGCCGGACACGCCCCGGCGTGTCCCGCCGGATCGTCCACTCGAGGGAGGACGGGGACGCCCGGGGGTCAGACCGCCGGGGTCAGGTACGCGCGCAGGGCGTCGGCCGGCATCGGCCGGGCCACCAGGAACCCCTGGACCAGCGGGATGCCCGCGGCGCGCAGCGCGTCGAGCTGGGCGTCGGACTCGACGCCCTCGGCGACCACGGTCATGCCCTGCTCGACCGCCATCCGGTGCACGAGCTCGACCAGGAGCGCGTCCAGCGGGTCGTCGAGCATCCCGGCGACCACGGACCGGTCGATCTTCAGCACGTCGACCGGCAGCCGCGTGACGTGCCGGAGCCCCGACATCGCGCCGCCGAGGTCGTCCAGCGCGATCGGCACGCCGGCCCCGCGCAGCGCGGCGAGCGCGGGCACCGCGGCGGCGACCTGGCCGTCGGACGCGGCCTCGGACAGCTCCAGGCGGATCGCGTCGTGCGGCGTGCCGGCCGCGTCGAGCACGCGCAGCACGCGGTCGGCGAGCAGCGGCTCCTCGAGCGCGGAGGGGGAGAGATTGACGTTCACGACGCCCGGCGCGGCCTCGCCGAGCCCCGACCGCCACGCGGCCAGGTCGGCGCACGCGCGCTCGAGCACCCACAGGTCCAGCTCGAGCGACAGCCCGGCCCGCGCGGCGCGGTCGAGCGGCGCCACGGGACCCGTGAGCCGGCCCTCGTCGTCCCGGGAGCGGAGCAGCGCCTCGACCTCGCGGACGGAGCCGTCGGCGGTGCCGGCGATCGGCTGGTAGTGCACCTCGAGCGCGGCGAGGTCCAGCCCCGGCAGCGCGGCGAGCCCGACGAGCGCCGCGGGCCCCGCGCCCGGTCCGGCGCCGGCGCCCGGGCCCTGGTCGGCGCCCGCGAGGCGGACGCGGTCGCCGCCGGCCTTCTTGGCGCCGTACATCGCGAGGTCGGCCTCGCGCAGCAGCCGGTCGTGGTCGAGGAGGGCGCCGGCGCCGATCGCGAGGCCGACGGACGCGCGCGAGTGCGCGGGCACCGGCAGCCCCGGGTCGTGCGCGGCGATCGCGGCGCGCAGCGCCTCGCCGAGGTCGAGCGCGCGCACCCGCCAGGTGTCGTCGGGGCTCTGCGGCGGCAGCAGCCGCGCCAGGGCGAACTCGTCCCCGCCGAGCCGCCCGACCACGTCGCCGGGCTGCGCCGAGGCGGCCAGCCGCGTGGCGACCGAGTGCAGCAGGGCGTCGCCGAACGAGTGCCCGAGCGTGTCGTTGACCTCCTTGAGCCGGTCGAGGTCGAGGAACGCCAGCACGACCGCCCCGCCGTCGGCGCGCGCCGCGGCGCACAGCTCGCGCAGGCCGTCGACGAACCGCGCCCGCGACGTCACGCCGGTCAGGTGGTCGTGCGACGCCTCGTGCGCGAGCTCGGCGGCCAGCGCCTCCATCAGCGTCGTCGGGTCGAGGATGCCGACCGGGCCGCCGTCCGGGCCGGTGACCACCATGTCCTGGTAGCCGTCGCCGTCGACCAGCCGCTCGGCGGCGTCGGTGAGCGAGGCGGTGACCTCGACCGACGACACGTCCCACCGGGCCACGTCCGCGACCGGTCGCCGCCCCCACAGCGACCGTCCGAAGCCGTACCGCCCGGTCATCGTCGTCAGGAACTCCTTGCGGCCCACCATCCCGTACGGGCCGTCGGGCTCGCGCGGCGCGACCAGCACCGACGAGCCGGCCCAGCGGGTGCGGAAGCCGACGTCGACCGACTCGCAGGAGTCGGTCGGCGCGACGACGACGGGCGCGGAGACCAGGTCGGCGAGCGCGCGGCCTCGGTCGGCGCGCCGCCAGGGCGCGCGGGTCTGGGGGGACACGCCCGCACGATCGCCCGGCGGGCCGGGGACCTGAGGGTCCGCCGCGCGGCGCCGCGCGCTGTTCGCCCGCCGTTCACCTCCGCGGGGCCGTCCGGGTGACCGCGTCACCCGCGCGGGTCGCGCGCGTGCGCGCAGGTCAGAGGCTCGCGCCCCACAGGTGCTCGGTGATCTCCCGCGGGTCGTCCTGCTCGCCGAGGACCCGCGTGGCGCCGACGTCGCCCATCCCGGCGGACCCGAGGAACCGCTCGCGCGCGGTGTCGCCCGCCACGACCCAGGTCTGGACGCTGGTCGCGCGGTCCTCGTCCCGCAGCACGTCGACGACCGCCGCGAGCAGCCGGGACCCGTGCCCGAGCCGGCGCTCCGCGGGGTCGACCTCCAGCGCGAGGATCTCGCCGCCGGGGGTGTCGTCGCCGGACCCGGGCGGCGCGGTCACCGGCGCGACGGACGCGAACCCGACGAGCCGCGGCCCGTGCATCGCGACCAGCACCCGGTACCCGCGACCGGGCGGCGCGGCGATCGCGGCGGCCCACTGGTCGGTGACTCGCGCGAGGTCCACGCGGTCGAGGACCTCCTCGCCGACCAGGTCGCCGAGCGTCGCGCGCCACGCCGCGAGCTGCACGGCCGCGACGGCCGCCTCGTCGCCCGGCACGGCGGGCCGGACGGAGACGTCGGACGTGGCGGCGAGCAGGGGGTCCATGCCGGTCACAATGCCACGTACACCGGCTCCAGGTACTCCTCGATCCCGGCCTCGCCGCCCTCGCGGCCGATGCCCGACGACTTCACGCCGCCGAAGGGCGCGCTCGCGTCGGACACCATGCCGCGGTTGATCCCGAGCATCCCGGCCTCGACGCCCTCGGCCAGCCGCATGACCCGGCCGACGTCCCTCGTGTACGCGTACGCCACCAGCCCGTACTCGGTCCCGTTGGCCAGCCGGAGGGCGTCGGTCTCGTCGCCGAACGTCACCACCGGGGCGACCGGGCCGAAGATCTCCTCCCGCACGGCGCGGGCGTCCTCGGGCACCCGGTCGAGCACGGTCGGCGGGTAGAAGTACCCGCGGCGCCCGGGGCGCTCGCCGCCGGTCCGGACCCGCGCCCCGTCGTCGGCGGCCGCGGTGACCAGCTCCTCCACCCGGTCCACGGCGGCCTTCTCGATCAGCGGCCCGACCGCGACGTCCGGCGCGGTGCCCGGCCCCATCACCAGCCGGTCGAACGCGGCGGTCAGCCGGTCGGCGAACTCCGGGGCGACCGACTCCTGCACGAGGAACCGGTTCGCGGCGACGCAGGTCTGCCCGGCGTTGCGCATCTTGGCGGCGACCGCGCCCTCGACGGCGGCCTCCAGGTCGGCGTCCTCGAACACGAGGAACGGCGCGTTGCCGCCGAGCTCCATCGACGTCCGCAGGACGCCGTCGGCCGCCTGCCGGAGCAGCGTCCGCCCGACCTCCGTGGACCCGGTGAACGACAGCTTGCGCAGCCGCGGGTCGGCGATGACGGGCTCGGTCAGCGCGCGGGACGACGACGTCGGCAGCACGTTGACGATCCCGGCCGGCAGGTCGCGGGCGTCGAGCTCCGCACGGACGATCTCGGCGAAGTAGGCGGTGGTCAGCGGGGTGAGCTGCGCCGGCTTGATGACCACGGAGCAGCCGGCGGCGAGCGCCGGCGCGACCTTGCGCGTGATCATCGCGATGGGGAAGTTCCACGGCGTGATGAGCAGGGCGGGGCCGACCGGCCGGCGCAGCACGAGCTGGTGGTGCGTCCCCGCCGGCGCCCGCCGGGTCAGCCCGTCGAGCCGCACCGCCTGCTCGGAGTACCAGCGCACGAACTCGGCCGCGTACTGCACCTCGGCGCGCGACTCGGCCAGCGGCTTGCCGCCCTCGGCGGTGACGAGCGCCGCCAGGTCCTCGGCGCGGGCGACCATCGCGTCGAACACCGCCCGCAGCACGTCGGAGCGCGTCCGCGGCGGCACCTCGCGCCACGCGGGGAACGCCCGGTGCGCCGCGTCGAGCGCCGCGAGGCCGTCCTCGGGCGTGGCGTCCGCCACCTCGAACAGCACGTCGGTGGTCGCCGGGTCGGCGACGGGGAACGTGCCGCCGCCGGTGGCGGGCCGCCACTCGCCGCCGACCAGCAGGCCGGTGGGGGTGTGGGCGGCGACGTACGGCGGCAGCGGCGAGGTCATGGGGCCAGTGTCGACCCGGACCTCCCCGGCCGGCACCCCGAAATCGGCCGGGCGGAACCCTACGATGGCCCCATGACGACGCCCGCCGGCCCCATCGCGACGCCCTACGAGGACCTGCTCCGCCTGGTGCTGGAGACCGGCACCGCCAAGGCGGACCGCACGGGCACGGGGACGCGCAGCGTGTTCGGCCACCAGATGCGGTTCGACCTGCAGCAGGGGTTCCCGCTCGTCACCACCAAGCGGGTGTTCGTCCGCGGCCTGACCGAGGAGCTGCTCTGGTTCCTGCGCGGCGAGCGCAACGCCCGCACGCTGCAGGAGAAGGGCGTGCACATCTGGGACGAGTGGGCCGCCGAGGACGGCGACCTCGGCCCGGTGTACGGCGTCCAATGGCGGTCCTGGCCGACGCCCGACGGCGGCACGATCGACCAGCTGGCGCAGGTGCTCGACGGGCTGCGGCGCGACCCCGACTCGCGCCGGCACATCGTCTCGGCGTGGAACGTCGCCGACATCCCGTCGATGGCGCTGGCGCCGTGCCACGCGTTCTTCCAGTTCTACGTGGCGGACGGGAAACTGTCCTGCCAGCTCTACCAGCGGTCGGCGGACCTGTTCCTCGGCGTGCCGTTCAACATCGCGTCGTACGCGCTGCTCACGCACATGGTCGCGCAGCAGGTGGACCTCGAGGTCGGCGACTTCGTGTGGACCGGCGGCGACTGCCACATCTACGACAACCACGTCGAGCAGGTGCGCGAGCAGCTGACCCGCGACGCGTTCCCGGCGCCGCAGCTCGTGCTGCGCAAGGCGCCGAGCCTGTTCGAGTACACGTACGAGGACGTGGCGATCGAGGGCTACCAGCACCACCCGGCGATCAAGGCGCCCGTCGCGGTCTGACCCCCGCGGGGGACTAGGGAACGCCGAGCCAGCGGAGCAGGGCCGCCGTCGCCGCGGCGAGGAGCACCACCAGCACGAACGGCGCACGGAGCAGGAGCGCCACCGCGGCGACCACCAGCGCCGCCACCCGCGCGTCCAGCACCAGCGCCCCGTCGGTCGTCGCCGTCTGCACGGCCACGAGCGCCGCGAGCAGCGCGGCGGTGACCAGGGCGGCGGTCCGCACGACCCGCGGCCGCTGCAGCAGCGTGCGGGGGACCAGGTGCCCGGCGACCTTGGTCGCGAGCACGACCGCGGACGCCGCCAGCACGGCCCACCACACGGCGACCCGGCTCACGGGGTCACCACCGGGGCCGGCCCGGCGCCCGCCCGCCGCCCGGGCGCGCCGCCGCCCTCGCCGCCGTCGAGCGACCCCACCACCACGGCGAGCGCCGCGGCCGCCAGCACCGGGACGCCCGCCGGCGCGACGGGCGTCAGCGCGAGCGCCAGCACGGCGGCCGCGACCGCCACGACCCGCACCGTGCGCGTCACCCGCCGGTCGTCGCCCGACAGCCGCGGCCACAGCAGCGCGAGGAACGCGGCGCCCGCGGCGGCGTCCAGCCCGTACCGGCGCGGGTCGCCCAGCGCGTCGCCGAGCAGAGCGCCCAGCAGCGAGAACGCGTTCCACAGCACGAACACGCCCGCGCCGGTCCACCAGAACCCCGCGCGGGTCGCCGCGGGCGTCGGTTGCGCGGTGGCCACGGCCGTCGACTCGTCGATCGTCAGGTGCGCGGCGAGCAGCCGCCGCCAGCCGGACGCGCCGAGCAGGGGCGCGACCTGCACCCCGTACAGCCCGTTGCGCGCCCCGAGCAGCCCGGCGGTCGCCACGACCGCCCCGACCGCGCCGCCGGCGCCGACCACGCCCACGGCCGCGAACTGCGAGCCGCCGCTGAACATGAGCAGGCTCAGGGCCATCGTCTGCGGGACGTCGAGGCCGGCGGCCACCGACAGGGCCCCGAACGAGACGCCGTACAGGCCGGTGGCCACGGACACGGACACGGAGGTGCGGACGGCCGACCGCACGGCGGGGTCCGGGTCCTGCGCGAGGGAGCGGGGCGGCACGCCACGAGGGTAGGACGTGCCGGCCGCGCGGTCGGGAGGCTGTCCGGCCGCTGACCGCGCGGTGACGCCGCGGAACCCCAGGTGAACGACCCGGGAAGGCTTGCGGAACGACCCCGCAGAACGCTCGTTCCCGGTGGCGGGACGGGGGCAGGGTGTCCAGGGCCGCGACGGAGCGGTCCGTGCACCTGCCCCTTGATCGAAGCGGACCCCTCCCCGTGACCACAGCCGAAGTCCTCGCCCCGCCGCCGGCGGCCGCCCCTGCGGGTGCGCCCCGGCGCCGAGGCGCCCTCCAGTCGCGCCGACGCCGGTCGGCGCTGATCTGGTTCCTCCTGCTCGCCGGGCCCAACCTCGCCCTGCTGCTGGTGTTCGTGTACCGGCCGCTGATCCAGTCGTTCTACCTGTCCACGCTGCAGTGGAACCTCGGCTCGCCCGTCGCCCGCCAGATCGGCCTGGGCAACTACGTCGAGCTGTTCACCTCGCGGAACTTCACGCAGGTCGTCACCACCACGGTGGTGTTCACGGTCGCGACGGTCGGCGGCGCGATGCTGCTGGGCCTCGGCCTCGCGGTGCTGCTCAACCAGAAGCTCCGCGGCCGCGGGTTCGCCCGCACGGTCGCGTTCGCGCCGTACGTGCTGTCCGGCTTCGCGGTCGGCATCCTCTGGTTGTTCATCTTCGACCCGCGGTACGGCCTCGTGCGCGAGGTGCTGAGCTGGGTCGGCGCGTCGTCGCCCCAGTGGTACACCGAGCGCCCCTGGCCGCTGGTCATGGTGATCGTCGTCTACCTGTGGAAGAACCTCGGGTACGTCGCGCTGATCTACCTGGCCGGCCTGCAGTCGGTCCCGCAGGACCTCAAGGACGCGGCGGCCCTCGACGGGGCGTCGTCCTTCCGGACGCTGCGGTCGATCATCATGCCGCTGCTCACCCCGACGTCGTTCTTCCTGCTGGTCACGATGATGCTGGCCTCGCTGCAGTCCTTCGACATCATCAAGGCGATGACCCAGGGCGGCCCGCTCGGGTCGACCACGACGCTCATGTACTCCGTGTACCAGGAGAGCTTCGTCAACGGCCGCGCGGGGTACGCCTCCGCCGTCGCCACCGTCCTGTTCCTCGTGCTGCTGGCGGTCACCGCGGTGCAGATGCGGTTCGTCCAGCGGAAGGTCCACTACGCATGAGCGTCCTGACCCCGAAGCGGCCGGCCGCCGCCACGCCCGCCTCGCCCGCCTCGCCCGCGGGGCCGACGACGCCCGTCCGCCCCACGGACGCCTCCTCGCGGCCCGGCCGCAAGCAGCGCCCGCACGTCGGCAGCTACCTCACGATGGTCCTGGCGACGATCGTGCTCGGCGCGCCGCTGATCTGGATGGTGCTGGCCAGCCTCAAGACGTCGCAGGAGCTGTACCAGTTCCCGGTGCAGTGGCTGCCGGGGTCGCCGAGCCTGGACAACTACGCCCAGGCCGCCGACACGGTCCCGCTCGGCCGCCTGCTGCTCAACAGCGTCGGCCTGACCGTGGTCGGCGCCGGCCTCAAGGTGGTCCTCGGCCTCACCTGCGCCTACGCGCTCGTGTTCCTCGAGTTCCCGTTCAAGAAGATCGTGTTCGGCCTGGTCATCGCGACGCTGATGATCCCGCCGCAGGTCACGATCATCCCGAACTACACCCTGGTCGCCGACCTCGGCTGGCTGAACACCTACCAGGGCATCCTCGTGCCCGGCCTGGCCAGCGCGTTCGGCACCTTCCTGTTCCGCCAGCACTTCCTGACGCTGCCGGGCTCGATCCTCGAGGCCGCGGAGCTGGACGGGGCCGGCCACTGGCGCAAGCTGTGGCGGTTCGTGGTCCCGATGAGCACGCCGACCATCGCGGCGGTCACCCTCGTGTCCGTCGTCACCGAGTGGAACGACTACCTCTGGCCGTTCCTGGTCATCGACCGCGCCGACAAGATGACGCTGCCGATCGGCCTGACCCTGCTGCAGAACATCGACGGCCTGACCAACTGGGGCGTGCTGCTGGCCGCCACGGTCGTCGTGACCCTGCCGATCCTCGTCGTCTTCCTGGTCCTGCAGCGCCGGCTCGTCGCCGGCCTCACCGCGGGCGCCGTCACCGGCTGACCCGCCCCCCGACGTGGCCGGTCCGCCGGCCGCCTGAGACGGTCGCGCCCCCGCGCGCCCGTCACCCCCCGAGCGCCGCGACGCGGCGCGCGAACCCCGAAGGAGCACCACCGTGTCCCACCTCCGCAGGCGTCGCCGCAGCACCCTGGCCATCGCCGCTGCCGTCGCCGGCACGACGCTCGCGCTCACCGCGTGCGGCGGCCCGTCCACGGCCGCGTCGTCCGACGAGACCGAGGCCGCCGAGGCGACCGACTGGTCGCAGGTCGAGCCCGCGTCCGAGATCACCTGGTGGAGCAACCACCCCGGCCAGTCCCAGGCCGTGGAGGAGCAGCTCATCGCCGACTTCGAGGCCGAGAACCCCGACATCACGGTCAACCTGGTCACGGCCGGCGCGAACTACGACGAGGTCGCCCAGCGGTTCCAGGCGGCGTCGCAGACCGAGGAGAAGCCGGACCTCGTCATCGCGTCCGACGTGTGGTGGTTCCGCTACCACCTGAACGACCAGATCATGCCGCTGGACGACGTCTTCGAGGCGATCGACGCCGACGCGGACGACTTCCAGCCCGGCCTCTACGGCGACTACGAGTACGACGGCCAGCACTGGGCCGCGCCGTACGCGCGCTCGACGCCGCTGTTCTACTACAACAAGGACATGTGGGCGGCCGCGGGCCTGCCCGACGAGGGTCCGGAGTCCTGGGAGCAGCTGCAGGAGTGGAGCACCGCGCTCGAGGCGCAGGTGCCCGCCGAGGGCTCGCCGTTCGGCCTCTCGCTCGGCACGTCCTGGTCCGCCTGGTGGTTCGAGAACATGATCTGGGGCCAGGGCGGCCAGTACTCCGACGAGTTCGACGTCACGCTCGACTCCGACGAGGCGCTCGCCGGCGGCGAGTTCCTGCGCGGCCTGTTCCACGGCGACGACGCGATCGCGACCGTCTCGGCGGACGACTCGATGGCGGACTTCGCCTCCGGCCTGATCGCCTCGACGATCGGCTCGACCGGCTCGCTGAAGGGCGCGCTGGACGCGGCCTCGTTCGAGGTCGGCACGGCGTACCTGCCCGACGGCCCGCAGGGCGGCGGCACGCCGACCGGCGGAACCGGCCTGGCGATCTCGTCCTCCAGCACCCCGGAGGAGCAGCTCGCGGCGGCGATGTTCCTGGAGTTCATCACCAGCACCGAGAACACCGCGACCTTCTCGCAGGCGACGGGCTACATGCCGGTCCGCACCTCGGCCGTCGAGTCCGACACCATGAAGGCCGTCTACGAGCAGGCCCCGCAGTTCCGCACCGCGGTCGACCAGCTCGCCGACAAGGCGCGCGCGCAGGACTACATCCGCGTGTTCGTCCCGGGCGCCGACGCGCTGCTGACCGACGCGATCGAGCAGATCGTCCTCGAGGGCACCGACCCGGCCGAGGCGTTCGAGTCGGTCACGCCGCAGATCGAGACGGCGTACACCGAGAACGTCGAGCCGTACCTGTGACCGGAACCGTCACCGGTCCGGTCGCCGGGGCCGCCCAGCAGGGCGGCCCCGGCGCCGGGGCGTCCCGGCCCCTGGTCGTCGCGCACCGCGGCAACTCGGCGGTCGCCCCGCAGAACACGCTCGCGGCCTTCGAGGCGGCGTGGCGGGCGGGCGCGCACAGCATCGAGATCGACATCCAGCCGACCGCCGACGGCGAGGTCGTGGTGATCCACGACGACACCGTCGACGCCACCACGGACGGGCAGGGCGTCGTCGCCGAGATGACGCTGGACGCGCTGCGCGCGCTGGACGCGGGCTCGTGGTTCGCGTCCGCCTACGCGGGGCAGCGGGTGCCGACGTTCGCCGAGGTGCTGGAGCTCATGGTCCGGCGCCCGGGGATCGACCTGCTGCTCGAGCTCAAGGGCGCCTTCACGGTCGAGCAGGTGCGCCCGGTCACGGACGCCATCCGCGCGGCCGGCCTGGCCGACCGGGTCATCGGGCAGTCGTTCTGGCCGGAGTCCGTGCGGGCGCTCGCGTCGGCGGACCCCGACCTGCGCCGGGGCCTGCTCATCTTCCAGGTGCCCGAGGACGGCGGGGTCGACGAGGTGGTCCGCGTCGCGGGCGAGCTCGGCGTCATGACCGTCAACCCGTACGTCCCGCTCCTGGTCGAGCACCCCGACCTGGTCGCGCGGCTGCACGCCGCCGGCCTGCAGGTGCAGGTCTGGACGCTCAACGAGCCCGAGCACTGGGCCGCCGCGGCGGCCCTCGGCGTCGACGCGGTCATCACCGACCGCCCCGACCGCCTCGCCGGCTGGCTCGCGGCCCGCGCCTCCTGAGCGCGGCGCGCGCTCGCGCCGAGGTCGGCACCCCGCGCTCGAGCTCGGCACCTCCGGGTGCCGACCTCGGACCGGGGGTGCCGACCTCGGCGTGCGTCCGGCGCGGCGCGGGGCGGTACCGTTGAGGCCATGCTTCCCGCCACCCCGTCGCGTCCCTTCGGCGCGGTGCTCACCGCCATGGTGACGCCGATGCGGGAGGACGGCTCGGTCGACCTCGACGCCGCCGTCGCCCTCGCCGCGCACCTCGTGGACCACGGGCACGACGGCCTCGTGCTCAACGGCACCACCGGGGAGTCGCCCGCCACGCACGCGCCCGAGAAGGCGGAGCTGGTCCGGGCCGTCGTCGACGCCGTGGGGGACCGCGCGACCGTCGTCGCCGGTGCCGGGTCGAACGACACGCTGCACGCCGTCCGGATGGCCGAGCAGGCCGCCGAGGCCGGCGCCGACGGCCTGCTGGTCGTCGCGCCCTACTACTCGCGCCCGTCGCAGCCCGGCCTGGTCGCGCACGTGACCGCGGTCGCCGACGCGACGCCGCTGCCGGTGATGCTCTACGACGTGCCCGGCCGGGCGGGCGTGCGGTTCGCGCACGCGACGCTGGTCGAGCTCGCGCAGCACGACCGCGTCGTCGCGATGAAGGACGCCACCGGCGACCTGTACGCCGCCGCCAAGGCCGCGTCCGCCACCGGGCTCGCCTGGTACAGCGGCGACGACTCGCTCTACCTGCCGTTCCTGGCGCACGGCGCCGCCGGCATCGTCAGCGTCGTCGGCCACGTCGCCGGCCCGCAGCTCGCCGCGCTCACCGCGGCGCACGACGCGGGCGACCACGCCCGCGCCCTCGAGATCTTCCTGTCGATCGCACCGGCGGTCGACGCGCTCAACGGCCAGGGGTTCCAGGCGGTCGCGGCCAAGGCCGCCGTCTGGTCCCTCGGTCTGATCCCGACCCGACACATGCGGCTGCCCAACGTCGCCGCGTCGGACGAGGACGTCGAGGCGGTGCGCGCGGGCCTGGCTGCCGCGGGCCTGCTCGACGCCCTGTCCGCCTAGTACAGGAGAAGCATGTCCCACCCGCACCCCGACCTCGCCCTGCCGCCCGCACTGCCCGAGGGCGGCCTGCGCATCGTCGCCCTCGGCGGCCTCGGCGAGGTCGGTCGCAACATGGCCGTCCTCGAGTACGGCGGCCGCCTGCTCATCATCGACTGCGGCGTCCTGTTCCCCGAGGACCACCAGCCCGGCGTCGACCTGATCCTCCCGGACTTCGGGTACATCGCCGACCGCATGGACGACGTCGACGGCATCGTGCTGACCCACGGGCACGAGGACCACATCGGCGCCGTGCCGTACCTGCTGCGGCTCCGCAAGGACATCCCGCTGATCGGCTCGCAGCTGACCCTCGCGTTCGTCGAGGCCAAGCTCAAGGAGCACCGGATCACCCCGACGACCCACGCGGTCAAGGAGGGTCAGACCGAGCAGATCGGCGCGTTCTCCTGCGAGTTCGTCGCGGTCAACCACTCGATCCCGGACGCGCTGGCCGTCGCGGTCACCACGCCCGCCGGCACCGTGCTGCACACCGGCGACTTCAAGATGGACCAGCTCCCGCTGGACGGCCGGATCACCGACCTGCGCGCGTTCGCGCGGCTGGGGGAGAAGGGCGTCGACCTGTTCATGGTCGACTCCACCAACGCCGAGGTCCCCGGCTTCGTCACGCCGGAGCGCGAGATCGGCCCCGTGCTCGACAACGTGTTCGCCACCTCCGCGCGCAAGATCGTCGTCGCGTCGTTCTCCTCGCACGTGCACCGCGTGCAGCAGGTGCTGGACGCCGCCGCCGCGCACGAGCGCAAGGTCGCCCTGGTCGGCCGGTCGATGGTGCGCAACATGACGATCGCCGCCGAGCTCGGGTACCTCAAGGTGCCGGACGGCGTGCTGGTCGACGCCAAGCGCCTGGACGACGTGCGGGACGACGAGCTCGTGCTCATGTGCACCGGCTCCCAGGGCGAGCCCATGGCCGCGCTGTCCCGGATCGCCAACAACGACCACAAGATCTCGGTCGGCCCCGGCGACACCGTCATCCTCGCGTCGTCGCTGATCCCCGGGAACGAGAACGCGGTGTACCGCGTCATCAACGGCCTGACCCGGCTCGGCGCGCGCGTCGTGCACGGCGGCAACGCCAAGGTGCACGTCTCCGGCCACGCCAGCGCCGGCGAGCTCCTGTACTGCTACAACATCCTCAAGCCGCGCAACGTCATGCCGGTGCACGGCGAGGTCCGGCACCTCGTGGCGAACGGCGCGCTCGCGGTGAAGTCCGGCGTCCCGGCCGACCGCGTCGTGCTCGCCGAGGACGGCGTGGTCGTGGACCTGGTCGACGGGCGGGCCTCCGTCGTCGGCGCGGTGCCCTGCGGGTACGTGTTCGTCGACGGCTCCAGCGTCGGCGGCATCACCGAGGCCGACCTCAAGGACCGCCGGATCCTCGGCGACGAGGGGTTCATCTCGATCTTCGCGGTCATCAGCTCGACGGACGGCAAGGTGCTCGGCAAGCCGCAGATCCTCGCCCGCGGCGTGGCCGAGGACGACGCGGTGTTCGACGCGATCCTGCCGGACGTCACCGCGGCCCTCGAGGACGCGGCGCGCGGCGGCGCCGTCGACACCCAGCAGCTGCAGCAGGTCGTGCGGCGCGTGGTCGGGCGCTGGGCGTCCAACCGCCTGCGCCGTCGGCCGATGATCATCCCGGTGGTCGTCGAGGCCTGACCGCCCCGGCCCCGGCTGCGGACGGCCCGGGCGCGCGCACCTCGCGGGGTGCGCGCGCCCGG
>NZ_BONO01000031.1 GCF_016862755.1 Cellulomonas pakistanensis
CACGGTGCTCGACAACGTCCTGCTCGCCACCCTGTACGGCGGCGTGCCCCGGGCGGAGCGCCGGGCCCGGGCGCTCGCGGCGCTGGACCGGGTGAACCTCGGGCACCGGCTCGGGTTCCTGCCCACGACGCTGTCGGGCGGCGAGCGGCAGCGGGTTGCGGTCGCGCGCGCCGTGGTCGCGTCGCCCGGCGTCCTGCTGGCCGACGAGCCGTCGGGCAACCTCGACACCCACAACTCCGCGGAGGTGCTCGACCTGTTCGACGAGCTGCACGCCGAGGGGCTCACGCTCGTGGTCATCACCCACGACGACGTCGTCTCCGCCCGCGCCCGGCGCCGGGTGCGGATCGCCGACGGCCGGCTGACGGAGCTCGCGTGAGCGCCCCCGCCTCCCTGGTCCGCGAGACCCGCCGCGCCGACCGGTTCGGCCTGCGGGACCTGCTCGCCGAGGCCGCCGCGGGGATCGACTCCCGGCCCGGCCGGCTGTTCCTCACCATCCTCGGCACCGTGCTGGGCATCGCCTCCGTCGTCGTCACGGTCGGGCTGGCCCAGACGGCGGCCGGCCAGATCGCCCGGCGGTTCGACGCGGTGGCCGCCACCCAGGCCATGGCCACCGCGAGCACCACCCGCGGGGCCGACGGGAACCAGCGCGCGACCGCGGCGCTGCCCTGGGACGCGCCCGACCGCGCCGGGCGGCTGGCGGGCGTCGAGGCGGCCGGGCTCGTCGCCCCGGTCGACGTCGCCGGCGCCGCGGTCACGGCCGTGCCGGTCAACGACCCGTCCGCGCCGGCCGCCACCTCCGTCGCCGTCCTCGCCGGCACCGGTCGTCTGCTCGACGCCGTCCGGGGGCGGGTCGTCACGGGTCGGTTCTTCGACGCCGGCCACGACGCCCGGGCGGACCGCGTCGTCGTGCTCGGCGAACGCGCCGCCGACCGGCTCGGCATCTCCCGGGTGGACCGGCAGCCGGCGATCTTCATCGGCGACCGCACGTACACCGTCATCGGCGTCGTCGACGGCATGCAGCGCCGCACCGACCTGCGCGACTCCGTCCTGCTGCCGCTCGGCACCGCCCGTGCCGACTTCGGGCTCGCCGCGCCGGAGGAGCTGCACCTGCGGATCGCCGTCGGCGCGGGTCCCGTCGTCGCCGCCCAGCTGCCCGTCGCGCTGTCGCCCAACGCGCCCGAGACCGTCACCGTCCAGGTGCCCGGCGCCTCCGGTGCGGTCCGGGAGGACGTGCAGGCCGACATCAACACGATCTTCCTGGCGCTCGGCGGCGTCGCCCTGCTGATCGGCGGCCTCGGCATCGCCAACGTGACCCTGCTGTCGGTCATGGAGCGCGTCGGCGAGATCGGCCTGCGCCGGGCGCTCGGCGCGCGGCAGCGGGACATCGCGGCGCAGTTCGTGCTCGAGTCGGCGACCGTCGGCCTGCTCGGCGGCATGGTCGGCGCCGCGCTCGGCGTCGGCGTCGTCGTGGCCGTCTCCGCGGCCCAGTCCTGGACGCCCATCCTGCACCTCGGCGTCGTCCTCCTGTCCGCGGCGGGCGGTGGCGTGGTCGGCCTGCTCGCCGGCGTCTACCCGGCCGTCAAGGCCGCGCGGGTCGAGCCGATCGCGGCGCTGCGCGGCGGGGTCTAGCCGCGCGGCGGGACGGGTGCCGTCAGCGGTACCCGTCCCACACCGGCGACGGGTAGAGCACCCGCTCGAACTTCGCCCACTCCGTCGCCAGGTCGACGGCGGGGCGGCGGAACGAGCGGATCTGCAGCCCGTCCATCGCCTCGATCGTCATCTCGACCAGGTCCCGGAGGCCGTCGAAGGACCCGGCCTCGGGCGGCAGCCGCCACGAGAACCCGCGGTAGAAGCCCCAGACCTGGTCGGGGCGGTCGAGGAAGTAGTCGTGCGCCGGGTGGTCGGGCGAGGACGCCTCGACGCCGAGCACCGTGTACAGCCGGAGCAGCTCGGGCCGCGCCGCGTTGAAGTCGACGAGGAACCGGAAGTAGCCCGGCAGCGAGATGCCGTCGGGGTGCGTCGCGGCCGGGTCCCCCGTGGCCACGTAGTCGTCGGGCGTCCCGCGCCGGTCGTACAGCTGCGAGACGACCAGCTCGAGCAGTCCCTCCTTGCTGCCCACGTGGTGCAGCAGCCCGGCCTGGGTGATCCCGACCTCGGCGGCGACGTCGGCGAGCGCCACCCCGTTGAACCCGTGCCGGGCGATCAGCCGGGTGGCCACCTCGAGGATCTGCGCCTGGCGCTGCTCGGGGGACAGGCGCACGCGGCGGCGCACCTGCGGGTCCTGCTGCTGCGCCGTCACGTCGCCTGCTCTCCGTCGGGGGTCCTCGCGCACGACCTTAAGCCGCGCGCGAGGACCGTCCCGCCTCAGGACTCCAGGACCACCAGGTCCCAGGGCCCGATGGTCAGCGCGTCGCCCGCGGCGACCGCGGCGCCGTCGGCGAGCACGGACCGGCCCGCCACCGGTGCGGGCAGCGTGACCGGCTGGGCCGAGTAGTTCAGCAGGTACGAGATCGCGTTCCCCGCGGCGTTCGTGCCGCGGCGCACCGACACCGTGCCGGCCAGGTCCTGTGCCCAGTCCGCGATCCCCGCGTCCCGGACGGCCAGGGTCAGGGCGGCGCGGAGCAGCTCCGGCGAGGTCATCGTCCCCAGGTGCAGGGACGACCCGTCACCGACCCGGTTCCGGGTGATCGCCGCGTACGGGCCCCACGCCGGGTGGTCGTACGAGGCGAGCGCCTCCGCGCCGTGCGGGTCGAGCAGCTCGAGGAACGCCTGCGCCCCGGCCGCCGCACCCTCGGCCGCGCCCGGCACCGCGGCCAGGTCGCCGTGCAGCGCCAGGCCCACGCCGTCGCCGGGCACCGTGTACTGGTTGTACGTGACGCCGGTGACCTCGGTGAGGCCGTGCGGCGCGGTGTCGTGCCAGACCTGCACGTGCTCGTCGGCGACCGCCGTGCGGAACGTCGTGACCAGGTGGCCGCCGCCGCGCGCGTACGCCGCCAGCCGGTCGACCGTCGCCTGCGGCGCCGCGTACAGCACGGGCACCACGAGCAGGTCGTACCGGCCCAGGTCCTCGTCGTCGACCGACACGAAGTCGACCTCGACGTTCAGGTCGAACAGCGCGTCGTACACCCAGCGCAGCACGTCGTTGTAGCCGAGCGACGACCCGAACACCCCGTCGATGAACCCGGTCTCGATGGTGAACCACCGCAGGGCCGTCAGAGCCTCGTTGCTCACCATGACCGCCGCGCGGTTGTGCTTGCGCAGGTGGATCAGCGACGAGCCGACCCGCTGCGCCTCGCGGCCGAACACGCCGGCCTCCTCGTACGTCGGGTTGCTCCGCAGGTCGTGCGACAGCAGCCCGCGCCAGTACGTCTCGAAGGAGTGGTGGATCGAGTGCCAGTGCCAGTACAGGAGGCCGTCGGCCCCGCCGGCCAGGTGGCTGTACGCCTGCAGCCGGAGCTGGCCCGGGTAGGGGAGCCAGCCGAGCTGGCCCTGCGCCTGCGTCTCCAGCACCAGGTAGTTCGCGCCGCCCTTGATCGAGCGGGTCATGTCGCCGCCGAACGCGATCTCCTTGCCCGTGAGCCGGGACTGCGTCGGGTGGTAGATGTCGACCCCCGCGACGTCGACCGTGGCCGCCGCCCGGAAGTGGTCCACGGCCGGCTGCAGGCCGTACGACCAGCCGGGCGTCCAGTCGAAGTCGAAGTTCTGGGTGACGAACTGGTCGTCCCGGGCGTACTCGCGCACGATCCCGGCCTGCCAGCCGAGGAACTCCTCGACGAGGCGGCGGCGGAACGCGTCGAACGCCGCGCCCAGGGACCCGTTGATCGTGCCGCGCACGTCCGGGAAGTCCTCCCAGGCGTCCACCCGGTTCGACCAGTAGTCCAGGCCGAACGCCGCGTTCAGCGCGTCCAGGTCGCCACCGAACTCCTCGCGCAGGTGCTTCACGAACCGGCGCTGCACCGCGGGGCCGGCCGTCTCGTGGTACTTGGTCTCGTTGTCGACCTGGAACCCGATCACGCCGCGGCGGTGCGCCGTGCGCTCCAGGAGCCGCCGGATGACCCGCTCGGCGTGGAACAGGTACGTCGGGTTCGTGATGTCCATGATCTGCCGGGCGCCGTAGCGCCCCTCGCCGGCCCGCGTCGTCGCCAGCACGTCCGGGTGCGACTGCACCAGCCACGCCGGGACCGCGTAGGTCGGGGTCCCGACGATCACGTGGATCCCGGCCGCCTCGAACGCGTCGAGCGCGCGGTCGACGTGCGTGAAGTCGAAGACGCCGGGCTGCGGCTCGAGCGTGCTCCACGTCGACTCGGCGATCCGGACGACCGTGATCCCGGCCGCCCTCATCATCTCGACGTCCGTCTCGATCCGGTCGGTCGGCATGTACTCGTCGTAGTACGCCGCACCGAACAGGAGCTCGTCCACCGGTTCACCCTCCGTCGCGCGAAGCCGGTGCCCGCGCGCGGCGCGGGTCCGGCCGGTCCGCCCTCGGACCGGCGGCCACTCTACCTACCGAACGGTAGGTAAGAGCAAGGCCGCGCCGGGTCCGCGCCGCGCCGCACCTCGGCCGCGCCCCCGGATGCCGGGTCGGCGCCGCCGACGGAGGATCGAGGGCGACCCGCCGCGTGCCGAGCGCGGTGACCAGGGGCGGCCCACGAGGCCGCCGAGGAGGGAGCACCGCATGCGCGCAGTCGTCTACCGCGGTCCGAAGCAGGTCGAGGTCGTGGAGGTCCCGGACGCCCGGATCGAGCAGCCCACGGACGTGCTCGTCCGGATCACCACCACCAACATCTGCGGGTCCGACCTGCACATGTACGAGGGCCGCACCTCCGTGGAGGAGGGCAAGGTGCTCGGCCACGAGAACATGGGTGTCGTCGAGGAGGTCGGCCCCGCCGTCACGCGGATCAAGGTCGGCGACCGGGTCAGCGTCCCGTTCAACATCGCCTGCGGCACCTGCCGCAACTGCCTGCAGGGCTGGACCTCGTTCTGCCTGCGCACCAACCCGATCGAGGGCATGGTCGGCGCCGCCTACGGCTACGCGAACATGGGCCCGTACGACGGCGGCCAGGCCGAGTACCTGCGCGTGCCGTACGGCGACGTGAACCTGCTCGAGCTGCCCGAGGGCACCGAGCACGAGAACGACTTCACCATGCTCAGCGACATCTTCCCGACCGGCTGGCACGGCACCGAGCTCGCCCGCATGCAGCCCGGCGACGACGTCGCGGTGTTCGGCGCCGGCCCGGTCGGGCTCATGGCGGCGCACAGCGCCCTGATCCGCGGCGCCTCGCGCGTGTTCGTGGTCGACAAGGAGCCGGACCGGCTGCGGCTCGCCGAGAGCATCGGCGCCGTCGGCGTCGACTTCTCCGCCGGCGACCCGGTCGAGCAGATCATGGACGCCACCCAGGGGCGCGGCACCGACTGCGGCGTCGAGGCCGTCGGGTACCAGGCGCACGACCCGTCCGGCGACGAGCAGCCCGAGCTGGTGCTCGACAACCTCGTCTCCGTCGTGCGGGCGACCGGCGGCATCGGCGTGGTCGGCGTGTACATGCCGGAGGACCCGGGCGCCGCCGACGAGGGCGCGAAGCAGGGCCGGATCGGGTTCGACTACGGCACGTTCTTCACCAAGGGCCAGCACATGGGCACCGGGCAGGCGCCCGTCATGCGGTACAACCGCCAGCTCCGCGACCTCATCGTCGCCGGCCGGGCCACGCCGTCGTTCATCGTGTCCCACGAGCTGCCGCTCGACCAGGCCGCCGAGGGCTACCGCCGGTTCGACGACCGCGAGGACGGCTGGACCAAGGTGCTGCTGCGCCCGGGCCAGGCCGCCTGAGCCGTCCCGCCGCCGGCGTCCCGGGGCCGGGGGCGTCACCCGTCCGGGTGGCGTCCCCGGCCGCTCGGGCGCACAATGACGCCCTGTGCAGCGCCGCGCAGCACGACGCCTGACGTCAGGACCGCACCATGAGCACCCGAGGGTCCGACGAGGTCCTGCGCGTCGACGCGGACGCGTCGCTCGACGCCCTGGTCCACACGCTGACGCACCACGCCGCGCGGACGCTCGGCGTCGTCGCGTCCGCCTGCGCCGCCGCGACCGTGCGCGGCTGCGACCGGTGGCTGGCCGCCGCGTCCGTCGCGGTCGCGCGCTGCGACGCCGTCCAGGACCGCCCGCGGCTCGGGCCGCGCTACCTCGTGCGGTCCACCGGCGCGCCGGTCGTCGTCCCGGACGTCGCCGCCGACGACCGGTGGCCGGTGTGGAGCCACGCCTGCCGCGTCCAGGGCTTCCGCTCCGCGATGGTCGTGCCCGGCACCTACGGCGACGTGACCGTGCACCTCTCGCTGTACTCGCCGGAGGCCCCCGACTGGGACGCCGTCACGCCCCGGGCGCTCGGCCTCGCGCACGGGATCGCCACCGTGGTGGCGGCGCGGGACGAGGTCATCGCGCTCGCGCAGACGATGGACGACCTGCTCGCGTGCAGCCGCACCCAGGCGGTGCTCGACCGTGCGGTGGGCGTCGTCATGGCGCGGCAGGGGTGCGACGCGTCCGAGGCGATCGCCTACCTCAAGGCCGCGTCCGGGGCGCGGGACGCCCGGGAGGTCGCGGCGGCGCTGGTCGCGGGCGCGACGACGGCGACGGCGTCGCCCGGGCTGGTGGCGCAGCGGGACGACGGCCCCGACGCCGAGCTCGGCCTCGCCCCCGAGGTCGGCAGGTCGGTGCCGGGGTCGGCAGCCAGAGGTGCCGACCTCGGGGCCTGAGTGCCGACCTCGGCGCTCGGTACAGTCCGATCGTGCCCACCCCGCCCGACGCCGCCCCCGCGCCCGGCGCCCCCGTGCACGTGGACGGCGGCGACCTCGGCTGCGCCCGGCTGCTGGTCCTGCTCCGCGCCCGGGCGCGCGAGCTCCCGCCGGGGACGGTCGTGCACCTGACGACGTCGGACCCCGTCGCGCCGATCGACCTGCCCGCGTGGTGCCGGCTGACCGGGCACCGCTACCTCGGCCCGGTGCCCGACGGCCCGCCGCCCGCGACCTACGCGGTCGAGGTCGCCGCGGACGCCCGCCCGACCGACCCCGACCGCCCCTGGCACGCGGCGCCGGGCGCCTGACGCGCGGCGCCGGTCAGTCCAGGCCCGCGGCCGCCTCGGCGTCCTCGATGCCGCGCAGCCACTCCCGCTTGCCCGCGCGCCAGCCCTCGTCGTCGGCGCCGAGCCGCCAGTACCCGGAGATCGACAGGTCGTCCTTGCCGAGCCCGCGCTCGACGCGCAGGTAGCGCCGGAGCTCGCGCACCGAGCCGGCCTCGCCGTGCACGAAGGCGTGCACCCGGCCGTCCGGCCACGGCAGTGCGCGCACGGCCTCCACCAGCCGGGCGCCCGGCGCGGCGTCCCCGGCGTGCACCCAGCGCAGCGCGATCCCGTCGGGGACGTGCAGGGCCTGCTCCTCGGCGCGGTCGTGCACCTCGAGCACGGCGTACCCGGACGCGGCCGGCCCCAGCCGCTCCAGCGCGACGGCGATCGCGGGCAGCGCGGACGCGTCGCCGGCGAGCAGGTGGTGGTCGGCGGTGAGGTCGGGGGTGTAGCCGCCGCCGGGGCCGACCACGACGACCTCGTCGCCGGGCGCCGCCGTCGCGGCCCACGGGCCGGCGATGCCCTCGGCCCCGTGCACGACGAGGTCGAGGGTCAGGGTCAGCTCGAGGTCGTCGAACCGCCGCACGGTGTAGGTCCGCATCCGCGGCTGGTGCTCCGGCGGCAGCGCGGCGCGGGCGGCCTCCAGGTCGACCCGGCCGTCCGGCGTGGTCCAGGCGGCGAGCACGTCGGCGCCGGACGCCGTCTCCCCGAGGCCGGGCACGAACAGCAGCTTGACGTAGGAGTCGGCGTGCGGCGACGGCGCGAACCCGGCGACGCCGGGGCCGCCGAGCGTGAGCCGGACCATCGCCGGGGTGAGGTGCTCGGCGTGCAGGACGGTCGCGCGCAGGGCGGTCCGCGGGGGTCGCCGTGCGGCGGTGGTCGGCTCGGTCGTGGTCACGCGGGAGCACCTTCCAGTGGTTCGAGGTGCCGGACGGGTCGGCGTGCGGGCGGCGCGCGGCCCGGGGGCGTGGCCGGTGCGCCGCGGTCGAGCGTAGGTGCTCGCCGCCGCGTGCGTCACGCGCGACGTGGCGGACGCCTCACCGGTCGCCGTGCGCGCGGCCCCAGGTGTCGACGTCGGCGTTCAGGCGGGTGAGCAGCCGCGCGAGGTCGCCGCGGTCCTCGGCGGACCAGCCGTCGAGCACCTCGCCGTACAGCCGCGCCCGCACCTCGCGGGTGCGCTCGAGCGCGGCGAGGCCCTCCTCGGTGGGGCGGACGAGCGTGACCCGCCCGTCGCTGGCGTCGGCGGCGCGGACGACCTGGCCGGCCTGCTCCATCGCGAGCACCTGCCGGGTGACGGTGGACGGGTCGAGCCGCAGGGCGTCGGCGATGCCGTTCACGCTGGTGGGGCCGTCCTGGGCGAGGACGCCGAGGACCAGGTAGGCGGAGCGCTCGATCTCGCCCCGCGCGCGGGCGCCGGCCCGCCGGGTGCGGTCGGAGAGGCGCAGGAGCATCGCCACCTGGGCCTCGATCGTGCGCAGGGAGTCGTCCGGCTGCATGGTCACCTCGTCGTCGGGTCGGCCCCGGCAGTCTGCCACGTCGCGCCGGACGTAAAGCTGTACAGTACAGATAAATCAGCACGGACGACCGAAGGACCCGCATGCCCAGCCGGCACCCCGAACCGAACAAGACAGCCATCTACGCCACGGCCCTGACGGCGTTCTTCGCGATCGCCGGCATCGCCGTCGTCGACCCGATCCTCCCGGTGATCGGGGAGGAGATCGGCGCCTCCACCTGGCAGATCGAGCTGCTGTTCACCGCGTACCTGGTCGTGATGGCCGTCGGCATGATCCCGGCCGTCATCGCCACGGGCCGGTACGGCTACCGCAAGGTCCTCGCCACCGGCGTGACGGTGGTCGCCGCGGCGGCGCTGCTCGCGGCGCTGTCCGGGAACATCCTCGAGCTCGCGGTGCTCCGCGGCCTGTGGGGCCTGGGCAACGCGATGTTCTTCGCGACGGCGATGGTCCTGCTGGTCGCGCTCGCCACCGACCGCGAGTGGGTGGTCGAGCTGTTCGAGACCTGCGTCGGCCTCGGCTTCGCGGTGGGCCCGCTGATCGGCGGCCTGCTCGGGCAGATCTCGTGGCGGGTGCCGTTCGCCGCGTGCGGCCTGTTCATGCTGATCGCGCTGGCGATGTCGGTCACGCGGCTGCGCGACCCGCAGGACCCGCCGTCGGCGCTCACCCTGCGCGACGTGTGGCAGCCGTTCCGCCGCCCGGCGTTCCGCACGCTGTGCGTGGTGACGGCGGCGTACAACTTCGTGTTCTTCGTGGTGCTCGGCTACACGCCGGTGTTCCTCGGCCTCGGCGTCGTGCCGCTCGGCCTGGTGTTCACGGCGTGGGGCGTCGGCCTGGCGTTCGGCATCCTCGTGGTGGGCCACCGGCTCGCGCACCGGATCGGCGCGGTGGCGACGGTCGGCGTGGCGATCGCGGGTCTGCTGGTGGCGCTGGTCCTGCTCGCGACGAGCGCGGGCACGGCGGAGTCGGTCGTGGTGCTGGTGCTGGCCGGCGTGTGCATGGGCATCGCCAACGCCAACCTCACGGACCTGGCCCTCGGCCTCGGCGGGGCGGAACGCCGCACGACCACCGCGGCGTTCAACCTGGTCCGGTGGGGCTGCGCGGCCCCGGCGCCGGTGATCGCCGGCCTGCTGCACCCGGTGAGCGCGACCGCGCCGTACTGGGTCGGCGCCGGCGTGCTGGTGATCGGCGTGGCGGCGTTCGCGTGGAAGGGGCGCGCGATGGCGCACGCGGTCGGCGAGCGGCTGTCCTTCCGCCGCTGGGACCGCGCGGCGCTCGCGGCCGAGGGCGCCCCGGAGGAGGCCGTCGGCGAGGTGTGAGCCCGCGGGGAACCACCCGGCCGCCCCGGCCGTTCACCCCACGACCGCGCTCCACGGCCACGACGGCCGGGTGGCGCGGTCGCGCCGTGCCCGGACGTCCTCCGGCGCGGCGCACCGGACCCCCGGCCCCGCGCGGGCCACGCACCGTGGAGCACGCATGTCCCGTCTGACCCGGCTGTCGCTGGCCAACCGCGCGGTCATCGCGCTCGTCACCGCGGCCATCGCGGTGTTCGGCGTGGTGAGCCTCGGCTCGCTCAAGCAGGAGCTCATCCCGTCGCTGCAGATCCCCACGGTCGCCGTGGTGGCCGCGTCGCCGGGCTCGGCGCCGGACCTGGTCGAGCAGCAGGTCACCGAGCCGATCGAGGCCGCGCTCACCGGGATCGCGGGGGTCGAGGACGTCGAGTCCACCGCGTCGACCGGCCTGTCCACGACGACCGTGATGCTGACCTACGGCACGGACACCGGCGACGCGGCGCAGGACGTGCAGCGGGCGCTCGAGCGCGCGGCGACGACGCTGCCCGAGGACGTCGACCCGCAGGTGATCACCGGCTCGATCGACGACCTGCCCGTGGTGCAGCTCGCGGTGAGCGCGGGCGCCGGCGCCGACGACGCCGCCGCGGTCGACCCGGCCTTCGTCGCGACGCTGAACGAGCAGGTGCTGCCGCGCCTGCAGGAGATCGAGGGCGTCCGCGACGTCACGCTGACCGGCACCGCGGAGGACCTGGTCACGGTCGACCTGGACCTGGCCGCCGCGACGGCCGCGGGCGTGTCGCCGGCGTCGGTCACGACCCTGCTGCAGGACTACGGCGTGGCGCTGCCCGCCGGCTCGGTCGACGACGGCGACCGGACGCTCTCGGTGCAGGTCGGCGCGGTGCTCACCTCGGTCGACGACCTGCGCGCGCTGCCGCTGGCCTCGGCCGCCGGCGCGCCGGTCACGCTCGGTGACGTCGCCACCGTCACCGAGGGCACGGCCGAGCCGACCTCGTTCTCCCGCCTGGACGGCAGCCCCGCGCTCGGCATCGCGATCACCAAGACGCCCGAGGGCAACACCGTCGAGGTCTCGCACGGCGTGACCGAGGCGCTCGACGAGCTGTCCGCGGTGGTCGGCGACGACCAGGTCGCCGTGGTGTTCGACCAGGCGCCGTTCATCGAGGAGTCGATCCACGGCCTGGCGACCGAGGGCGGGCTCGGCCTGGTGTTCGCGGTGGTCGTGATCCTGGTGTTCCTGGCCTCGGTCGCCTCGACGCTGGTCTCCGCGATCTCGATCCCGCTGTCCCTCCTGGTGACGTTCATCGGCCTGCAGGTGAGCGGCTACTCGCTCAACATCCTCACCCTCGGCGCGATGACGGTGGCGATCGGCCGCGTCGTCGACGACTCGATCGTGGTCATCGAGAACATCAAGCGGCACCTGTCGTACGGCGAGGGGAAGCTGCCCGCGATCCTGACGGCCGTCCGCGAGGTCGCCGGCGCGATCACGGCGTCGACGCTCACGACCGTGGCCGTGTTCCTGCCCATCGGCCTGGTGGGCGGGATGGTCGGCGAGCTGTTCCGGCCGTTCGCGCTGACCGTCGCGATCGCGATGACCGCCTCGCTGGTCGTCGCGCTGACGATCGTCCCGGTGCTCGCGTACTGGTTCATCCGGACGCCGAAGGGCGAGGACCCGGCGGCGGCCCGCGAGGCGGCCGAGGAGAAGGAGCGCCGCGGGCGCCTGCAGCGCGGCTACCTGTCGACGCTGCGCGCCGCGCTGGCGCACCCGGTGTGGACGATCGGCATCGCGGTCGCGGTGCTCGGCGGCACGCTCGCCCTGACGCCGCGGCTCGAGACGAACTTCCTCGACTCGACCGGCCAGGACACCGTCACGGTGACCCAGACGTTCCCGGCCGGCACCTCGCTGGCCACGCAGGACGACGCCGCCCGGGAGGTCGAGCAGCAGCTCGGCGACCTGGCCGGGGTCGACACCGTGCAGACGACCGTCGGGTCCGCGGGCGGCGCGGCCGCGTTCTTCGGCGGCGGGGGCGCGCCCACGGCGAGCTACGCGCTCACCCTGGGCGCCGACGCCGACGCCACCGCGGTGCCGGACGCGATCCGCGAGGACGTGGACCCGGCCGGCGACAGCACGCTGAGCGTGTCCGGCGGCGACGCCGCGTACGGCAGCTCGACGGTCGACGTGGTCGTGCAGGCGGCCGACGCCACGACGCTGGCGGACCTCGCCGCGCAGGTCGAGGAGACGGTGCGCGGCGTCGAGGGCACCACGGACGTCACGAACGACCTCGCGGCCGAGCAGCCGACCGTCCGCGTCGAGGTCGACCGTGCGGCGGTGGCCGCGGCCGGGCTGACCGAGACCCAGGTCGCGGGCACGCTGGCCGGGATGCTGAGCCCCCAGGCCGTGGGCCAGGTGGACCTGGGCACCGGCCCGGTCGACGTGGTGCTCCGGACCGGCGCCGTGCCGGCGACGGTCGACGAGCTGCGCGCCGTGGTGCTGCCGGGCGCCGCCGGCGTGGTGCCGCTGACCGCGGTGGCGTCGGTCGACGTGGTCGACGTGCCGACCTCCGTGACCCGGATCGACGGGCAGCGCGCCGCCACGGTGTCGGCGACCCCCGCGGGCCAGGACCTCGGCACGCTGACGTCGGAGCTGCAGGCGGCGGTCGACGGCATCGAGGTGCCGGACGGCGCCTCGGTGACGATCGGCGGCGTGTCCGCGGACCAGGCGGACGCGTTCGCCGACCTCGGCCTCGCGCTGCTGATCGCGATCGCCATCGTCTACGTGGTGATGGTCGCGACGTTCCGCTCGCTGCGGCAGCCGCTGGTCCTGCTGGTGTCGGTGCCGTTCGCGGCGACCGGCGCGCTGCTCGGCCTGCTGGCGACGTCGACCGCCCTGGGCGTCCCGGCGCTGATCGGCGTGCTCATGCTGATCGGCATCGTGGTGACCAACGCGATCGTGCTCATCGACCTGGTGAACCAGTACCGGCGCGACGGGATGCGGCTCGACGAGGCCGTCGTCGAGGGGGCGCGGCACCGGCTGCGGCCGATCGTCATGACCGCGGCCGCGACGATCTTCGCGCTCGCGCCCATGGCGTTCGGGCTCACCGGCGGCGGCGTGTTCATCTCGCGCCCGCTGGCGATCGTCGTGATCGGCGGGCTGCTGAGCTCGACGCTGCTCACGCTGGTGCTCGTGCCGGTGCTCTACACGCTGACGGAGCGGCGCGGGGAGCGGAAGCGGCTCGCGCGGGCGGGGGAGGGCGTCGCCGCGGCGCCCGCCGACGGCGCCGCGGACCTGGACGGCGAGCACGGCCGGCACGCCGCCGCGCCGGCCGCCGCCGGGCCCGCCGGGGCGTCAGCGGCCCACGAGTCCTGACTCGTAGGCCAGCACCACCGCCTGCACCCGGTCCCGGACCCCGAGCTTCGCGAGGATCCGGCCGACGTGCGTCTTGACGGTCGCCTCGGACAGGAACAGCCGCTCGGCGACCTCGGCGTTGGACAGGCCCTCGGCGACCGCGAGCAGCACCTCGCGCTCGCGCTGCGTGAGCTCGGCGAGCCGGGCGTCGGTGCGTGGCGCGGGCGCGGCGTCGTCGCCGGGCAGCTCCTCGGCGAACAGCTCGAGCATCCGCCGGGTGACCCGCGGGGACACGACGGCGTCGCCGGTGGCGACCGCGCGGATCGCGGCGGTGAGCTCGGCGGGCCGGGCGTCCTTGAGCAGGAAGCCGCTGGCGCCCGCGCGCAGGGCGGCGAACGCGTACTCGTCGAGGTCGAACGTCGTGAGGATCAGCACCCGGGACCGGGAGCCCGCCGCGACGATGCGCTCGGTGGCCTCGATGCCGTTGGTGCCGGGCATGCGGACGTCCATGAGCACGACGTCCGGGTCGAGGGCCGCGATCTGGCGGATCGCCTCGGCGCCGTCGCCGGCCTCGCCGACCACGGTCAGGTCGTCCTCGTCGTCCAGCACGAGCCGGAAGCCCATCCGCAGCAGCGGCTGGTCGTCGACCAGCAGGACGCGGATCGGCGCGGGGCCGTCGGGGGTGGTGGTCACGCGGGCTCCTCGGTCGGGGTGGTGGCGGGGCCGTCGGGGACGTCCTCGGTGCGCAGCTCGACGTGCACGCGCCACCCGCCGCGGTACGGCCCGGCCGCCACGGAGCCACGGTAGACCGCCGCGCGCTCCCGCATGCCCACCAGGCCGCGCCCGCCGCGCACCGGCACCGGTGCGGTGACCGCCGCGACGCCCTCGGCGTCGGTCCGCGCGGCCAGCGGGTCGTCGCGCCGCTCGGCCAGGCGCTCGCCGAGCCGGCCGAGGCGCCCGGGCTCCGCGGCGCCGTCCGCCACCGGCCCGGCCGCGTTGCCGTCGTCGACGACCTCGATGCCGACCCGGCCGGCGCCGTGCCGCACCAGGACGTCGACCCGCGCGCCGGCGCCGGCGTGCCGCAGCGCGTTCGTGAGCGACTCCTGCACCACCCGGTAGACGGTGAGGGCGAGCGCCGCGTCCGCCGGCAGCGCGGGCCCGGCGGTCGTGAGGTGCACCGTGAGCCCCGCGGCGCGGAACTGCTGCACCAGCGACTCGAGGTCCTGGGTGCCCGGCTGCGGCTCGAGCGGCACGTCGGCGCCGCGCAGCACGCCCAGCATCCGGCGCATGTCCGCGAGCGCCGACCGCCCGGTCTCGGACAGCAGGTCGAGCGCGGCGACGGCGTCGTCGGGGGAGCGGCGCACCGCCACCCGCGCGCCGTCCGACAGGGCGATCATCACCGTCAGCCCGTGCGCGACGACGTCGTGCATCTCGCGGGCGATCCGGGTCTGCTCGGCCGCGGCGGCGAGCTTGGCGTGCTGCTCGCCGGCGTCGACCAGCTGCTGGTGCCGCTCGACCAGCGCGCGGGTGTGCAGCCGGCGGCCGCGGACGTTGGCGCCGACGGCCAGCGCGATCAGCCCCGCGACGAGGATCGACCCGATGTCGACGTTCAGCCGCGCGTTCTCGGGGCGGAGCACCGCGCCCCAGAGCAGGAACGCGCCGAGCACGGCGACGGTCGCGCCGCCGAGCAGGAGCCAGCCCTGGCGCTGCGGCCGGGTGGCCGCGACCACGTACAGGCCGAGGGCGAACGCGACGTCCTCCGCGCCCACGGAGCCGGTCAGCAGCACCTGCACGACGGCCATGACGCCGAGCGCGAGCGTGACCCGGACCGGCCACCGGCGCCGGAACCACAGGGCGCCGAGCGACAGGACGGTGAGCGCGAGCGAGACGCCGGCCGCGGCCCCGGAGAGCACCACCGCGTCCGCGGCGACGCCGACGTTCGGCCCCTCGCCGTCGACGACCGGCCCGACGGACGAGATCGCGCCGAGTGCGAAGAACGCGCACACCAGCACGTCCGACGCGCGGGGGTGCACCGCGAAGAACCGGCGCACGCGGCCGAGCCGCCGCGCGTCGAGCTCGGTGAACGCGGCGGGTGCGGCGTCCGGGGTCTGGCTCAGCGGGTCCTCCGGGGGTCGTGGCGGGGCCGGGGGCGGCCCGGTGGGCGGGCCGGGAACCGGCGGTGGCCCCGTCCCGGGTCGGGACGGGGCCACCCTAGGGTGCGGCGCGGGTCAGGCGTCGCGGCGGCGCAGCAGGACCGCGGCGGCGGCCAGCAGGACGACGCCCCAGGCGACGAGGACGCCGTAGCCCTCCCAGGGGCCGAGCACGGCGTCCGGGTTGTCGGTGAACACGAGCTGCGAGCCGGCCGACATCGGCAGGTACGGGCTGATCTTCTCGAAGAAGGTCCAGGGGATGAGGGCGAACACGCTCTCGACGACCAGGAGCAGGCCGAGCACCGTCGCGAGCGCGCCGGCGGAGTGCCGGAGCAGGGCGCCGATCGCGTACGCCAGCAGGGCGATCGCCGCGAGGTACAGCGGGGCGCCGAGCAGGATGCGCTGGTTCATCTCGAGCCCGAGGTCGACGCGGTGCGCCTCGCCCAGGACGGGGTAGGTCACGGCCCAGGACACCAGGGTGGCCACGACGCCCGTGGCGAACGCGACCGCCACCACGACCAGGCCCTTGGCGAGCAGCGCCGGCGTGCGGGTCGGGGAGGTCGACAGGGTGCTCCGGATCATCCCGGTCGAGTACTCGCCGGTGATCGCGAGGACGGCCAGGACGCAGATCGCGAGCTGGGCGAACTGGAGGCCGCCGACGATGTCGGCCGCGGTGATCGTGTAGTCGATCCCGCCCTCGCCGAACTCCTGGGTCCCGAAGTAGGCGATGAGCCAGGCGATGCCGGCCTGGGCGACGACGGTGATCGGCAGTACCCACCAGGTGGAGCGCAGCGACCACAGCTTGATCCACTCGGACCGCAGGAGGCGGCCGAAGGTGACCCGGGCGGCGCCCGACGGGCGGGCCGCGGCGCGGGTGGCGGGGACGGTGGCGGTGGCGCTCATCGCCGGGCCTCCTGGGGGATCGCGGGCGCCTGGCCCGGCTGGACGGTGGTCCCCGCGCCCGTGGGGGCGGAGTGGTACTCGACGTCGTCCGCGGTCAGCGACATGTACGCCGCCTCCAGGGACGCGGCGACCGGCGTGAGCTCGTGCAGCACGACGCCGTCGCGGGCGGCGAGCTCGCCGACGGCCTCGGCGGTCGCGCCGGTGACCTCGATGAGGCCGGCCTCGACCGAGGTGACGGTGGTGTCCGGGCCCTGGAGCAGCTCGGCCAGGCGGGCCGCCTGCGGGCTGCGCACCCGGACCCGGGTGCCGGACGCGCCGGCGACGATGTCCGCGACGGGCGCGTCCGCGATGATCCGGCCGCGGCCGATCACGAGGATGTGGTCGGCGGTCAGCGCCATCTCGCTCATGAGGTGCGAGGACAGGAAGATCGTCCGCCCCTCGGAGGCGAGGTGCTTGACCAGGTTGCGCACCCACAGCACGCCCTCGGGGTCGAGGCCGTTGACGGGCTCGTCGAGGATCAGCGTGCGCGGGTCGCCGAGCAGCGCCGCGGCGATGCCCAGCCGCTGCCCCATGCCGAGCGAGAAGCCGCCGACGCGCTTGCCGGCGACGGCCTGCAGGCCGGTCATCTCGATGACCTCGTCGACCCGCTTCCGGCCGATGCCGTGCGTGGCGGCGACCGCCCGCAGGTGGTTGGTGGCGGAGCGGCCGGAGTGCACGGCCTTCGCGTCCAGCAGCGCGCCGACCTCGGTCAGCGGGCTCTTGAGCTGCGCGTAGGGGCGGCCGTTCACGGTGACGGTGCCGGACGTGGGCCGGTCGAGGCCCATGATCATCCGCATCGTGGTCGACTTCCCGGCGCCGTTCGGGCCGAGGAAGCCGGTGACCTTGCCGGGCTGCACGGTGAAGTCGATACCCGCGACAGCAGTCTTCTGACCGTACTTCTTGGTCAGTCCTCTTGCCTCGATCATGGTGTCCTCACAGGGGTGGTCTCCAGGTACGTGTCGAACCTACGGAGCCGGGTCCCGCCGGCGGAACGCCCCTGGGGCCGATTCGTCGGGGTGGTCGCCTCGCCCGGACGGCCGACGCCCTCAGCCGTGGGGATGATGCGGGGGGCGCCGGGATCGGCCGCCGGGATGGTCGTGGACCCGTACCGGCCCGCGGGAACTTCCGCGGGGGCCGTGGCGTTCTAGGGTCAGTGCCACTGCCGGCTCGATCTCGAACCGACCTCGGAGGACCCATGACCAACCCGGTGTTCACCAACAGCGCCGTCTTCGGCGACCCGCGCAAGAGCGGGTCCCGCGGCGGCCGCGCGCAGCAGCCGACCGCCCAGCCCGGCGCGTACGGCGCCACGGCCACCGGGCCGGTGATCGAGGCGCAGTCGCTGGAGCAGATGTACGGCGCGCCCGCGGCCACCACCCGGGACACCGGCCGGCTGACCTACGACGACGTCATCATCAAGACCGGCGGGCTGCTCGCGCTGCTCGTCGCCGTCGCCGCCGCGACCTGGAACTTCGCGCCGGGGCTGTGGCCGGCCGGCGCGCTCGTCGGGCTCGTGCTCGGCCTGGTCAACGCGTTCAAGCGGAACCCGAGCCCCGCGCTCATCACGCTGTACACCGTCGCGCAGGGCGTGTTCCTCGGCGGCATCAGCCTGGCGTTCCAGAACATGACCATCGACGGCACCACCGGCAGCGCCGAGCCGATCGTCTTCCAGGCGATCGTCGCGACGATGGCCACGTTCGCCGCCGCGCTGTTCCTGTTCAAGTCCGGCAAGGTCCGCGTCACGCCGAAGTTCACGCGCTGGCTGCTCATCTCCATGGTCGGCTACCTGGCGTTCTCGCTGGTGAACTTCGGCCTGTCGTTCTTCGTCGACAGCGCCGGCTTCGGCCCGCTCCGCGACGGCCCCTTCGGCATCATCATCAGCCTGGTCGCGGTCGGCCTGGCCGCTGCGAGCCTGATCATGGACTTCGACGCCATCAAGCGTGGCGTCGAGCAGGGCGCCCCCGCCAAGATGGCCTGGTCTGCCGCGTTCGGCCTCATCGTCACGCTGGTCTGGCTGTACCTCGAGATCCTGCGCCTGCTGGCGATCCTGCGCGGCAGCGACTGACCGCTCCCGCCCGCGTCAACCCGCGACGACGGCCCCGCACCCCGGCCCTAGGCTGGGCGGCGGGGCCGTCGTCCGTCCCCTCCCCTTCGCACCCGCACCTGGAGACCCGTGAAGTACGCGCAGCACATCTCCGAGCTCGTCGGCGGCACGCCGCTGGTCCGGCTCAACGCCGTCACCGAGGGCCTGTCGGCGACGATCCTGGCCAAGGTCGAGTACTTCAACCCGGGCGGCTCCGCCAAGGACCGCATCGCGCTGCGGATGATCGAGGCGGCCGAGGCCTCGGGCGAGCTGCAGCCGGGCGGCACGATCGTCGAGCCGACGAGCGGCAACACCGGCGTCGGTCTGGCCCTGGTGGCGCAGCGCAAGGGGTACCGCTGCGTCTTCGTGTGCCCGGACAAGGTCTCCGAGGACAAGCGCGACGTGCTGCGCGCGTACGGCGCCGAGGTCGTCGTGACGCCGACCGCCGTGCCGCCGGACCACCCGGACTCGTACTACTCGGTGTCCGACCGCCTGGTCACGGAGATCGAGGGCGCCTGGAAGCCGAACCAGTACGCCAACGTCAACGGCCCCGCGAGCCACTACGCGTCGACCGGCCCGGAGATCTGGGCCGACACCGACGGCCGGGTCACGCACTTCGTCACCGGCGTCGGCACCGGCGGCACGATCACCGGCACCGGCCGGTACCTGCACGACGCGTCCGCCGACCGCCCCGAGGCCGACGGCGGCCCGGTGCGGGTGGTCGGCATCGACCCGCTGGGCTCGGTGTACTCGGGCGGCGACGGGCGGCCGTACCTGGTCGAGGGCGTCGGCGAGGACTTCTGGCCGGCCGCGTACGACCCGTCCGTGCCGGACGAGATCATCGCGGTCTCCGACGCGGACTCGTTCGCGATGACGCGGCGGCTCGCCCGCGAGGAGGCGCTGCTGGTCGGCGGGTCCTGCGGCATGGCCGTCGAGGGTGCGCTGCGGCTCGCCCGCCGGCTCGAGGAGGAGGACCCGGCCGCGGCGGCGCGCGCGGTGATCGTCGTGCTGCTGCCGGACAGCGGCAAGGGGTACCTGTCGAAGATCTTCAACGACCGGTGGATGCGGTCGTACGGGTTCCTCGACTCCGAGGCGGGCGCGACGGTCGCGGACGTGCTGCGCACCAAGGACGGCAGCCTGCCGGCGCTCGTGCACACGCACCCCAACGAGACCGTCCGCGACGCCATCGAGATCCTGCAGGAGTACGGCGTCTCCCAGATGCCCGTCGTCGGCGCGGAGCCCCCGGTGAAGATCGGCGAGGTCGCCGGGTCGGTGTCCGAGCGCGAGCTGCTGGACGCGGTGTTCTCCGGGTCGGCGTCGCTGTCCGACCGGGTGGACCGGCACATGGCCGCGGCGCTGCCGCTGCTCGGGTCGGGCGAGTCCGTCGGGTCCGCCCGCGAGGCGCTGCAGAAGCACGACGCGGTCATGGTGGTCGACGACGGCCAGCCCGTCGGGGTGCTCACCCGGCACGACCTGCTGGCCTACCTGGCGCGCTGACCCGCCGCTGCGACCCGGGTGGAGCGTCCTGGGCGGACACGCCCCGCGTGCCGAACAGGCCGCTCCACCCACCCCCCCGGTGGCGGGTCAGCCCAGGCCGAGCACGTGCCGGTCGACGAACGCGTTCCGGAACGTCCCGTCCGGGTCCGTGCGGGCGACCAGGGCGCGGAAGTCGTCCAGGCGCGGGTAGAGGTCCCGCGGGTCGGAGCCGGGCGCGCCCACGGCGTCGAACAGCTTGCCCCAGTGCGGGCGGGCGCCGAACGGCGCCAGCGCGGCCTCGATCCGGGGCAGCACCGCCTCGACCTCGGCCTGGCGCGGCAGCCAGGTGAAGTGCAGCCCGACCCGGTCGCCGCCCTCGGCGGTGCTGAGCCAGAGGTCGTCGCCGGCGATGGTCCGGACCTCGGCGACCTGCAGCAGCGGGGCCACGACCTCGCCGAGCCCGCGCATCGCCTCGATCGCCGCGACGGCGTGCGCGCGCGGGACCAGGTACTCGGACTGCAGCTCGTCGCCGTTGCTCGGGGTGAACTCGAGCCGGAAGTGCGGCAGCCGCTCGTGCCAGGGGCCCGGGACGCCGAGCTGCTGCGTGCAGTTCACCGGGTCGATGCCGGGCAGCGGGTGCAGCGGCCCGGGCGCGGGGCGGGCGCCGAACAGGTCGACGCGCGGCTCGTACGCCCCGCCGGGGGCCACGCGCGTCTTGCGCCAGACCTGCCGGACGGCCGGCCCGGTCCAGTCGGTGAACAGGCTGACCGAGTCGGCCGACCCGGTGACGTCGTCCAGGTGCTCCAGCACGGCGTCCCACGGCAGGTCCGTGTGCACCTCCTGCGCCACGTCGTAGGCCGGCTCCACGTCGAGGGTCACGCGCACGACGACGCCCAGCGCACCGAGCGCGACGACCGCGCCGGGGAAGTCCGCGTCGCCCCGCGCCAGGTGCCGCAGCGACCCGTCGGCGGTGACCAGGTCCAGCCCGGCGACCGCGGCGGCGAGGTTCCGGGACCGGTCGCCCGAGCCGTGCGTGGCCGTCGCGACGGCGCCCGCGACCGAGATGTGGGGCAGCGACGCGAGGTTGTGCAGCGCCCACCCCTGCGGGTGCAGCTCCCGGGCCAGCGCGCCGTACCGGGTGCCGGCCGACACGGTCACCGTGCGCGCCGCGGCGTCGACCTCGACCGCCGGGTCCAGGCCGTCGAGCCGCACCAGGTCGTCCGAAGTGTCCGCGACCGTGTTGAAGCAGTGCCGGGTGCCGAGCGCGCGGACCCGGCGCGCCCCGGCCACCACCTCCTGCACCTGCTCGACCGTGCGCGGCTCGTGCACGCGCGCGGCGGCATAGGTGAGGTTCCCGGCCCAGGTGGTCAGCGTCATCGGTGCTCCCGTCCCGGCGGGCGCCCGTCGCCCGCCGGGACGACCGTAACCCGGACGGCGGGTGAGGTCCGGTGCGCCGGCGGGCCGCGTTCGCGGGCGGGGGAGCGCACCGTGCAGGATGGGGGAGTACGCCGCTACCCCGATCGAGGAGACGTCATGCCCGCCACGCTGCCCGAGGCCACCGGTTCGTTCGGCGAGAAGCCGACCCTGACGTTCCCCGAGGGCGACGCCCCCGCCGAGCTCGAGGTCGTCGTGCTGTCGCCCGGCGACGGCGCGCTCGTCGAGGCAGGCGACGACCTCGAGGTGCACTACCTGGGCCAGAGCTGGGGCGGCCACGTGTTCGACAACTCGTACGACCGCGGCTCGTCCATCTCGTTCCCGATCGGCGTCGGCGCCGTCATCGGCGGCTGGGACGAGGGCCTCGTCGGCCAGCCGGTCGGCTCGCGCGTGCTGCTGTCGATCCCGCCGCACCTGGGCTACGGCGACCGCGGCGTGCCGCAGGCCGGCATCCGCGGCGGCGACACCCTGGTGTTCGTCGTCGACATCGTCGGCACGCACTGACGCCGCACCCCCGCACCACCTCGGCCGCCGCCCTCGCCCTCCCGGGCCGGGCGGCGGCTGCGCGTCCAGCCCGCACCACCCGCCCCACTCCGAGGAGCCCGCCATGCCCACCCCGCACATCTCCGCCGAGCCCGGCGACTTCGCCCCCGACGTCCTCATGCCGGGCGACCCGCGCCGGGCCACCCGGATCGCGGAGACCGTGCTCGAGGACGCCCGCCTGGTGACCGAGGTGCGCGGCGTCCTCGGGTACACCGGCACCTGGCAGGGGCGCCCGGTGTCGGTCATGGCGTCCGGCATGGGCGTGCCGTCCATCTCGATCTACGCGACCGAGCTGTTCCGGTTCTACGACGTGCAGCGGATCATCCGCATCGGCACGGCCGGCGGCATGGCGCGCACCCTGGAGCTCGGCGACGTCGTCGTCGCGACCGCCGCGCACACCGACTCGGGCGTCAGCGAGCACCGGATCTCCGGCGTGCACTACTCGCACGTGCCGGACTTCGGCCTGGCCGCCGCCGCGTTCGCCGCCGCCGCCGAGGTGCCGGGCGCCCGCGCGCAGGCCGGCGCGGTGTTCACCTCGGACTCGTTCTACTCGAACCGCCCCGAGCGCACCCAGGCGCTGATCGACCACGGCACGCTGGCCGTCGAGATGGAGGCGGCCGGCCTGTACGCGGTCGCCGACCGCGAGCGGCGCAAGGCCCTGGCCCTGCTGTCGATCTCGGACTTCACGTTCCAGGCGAACGAGCTGACCGCCGCCGAGCGCGAGCAGCTGTTCGACCACGCGGTGCAGATGGCGCTCCGCGCCTTCGCCGCGACGTCCTGACCGCGCCCGGCGCGGGGCCGGGACGCAGGACGGCCCGGCCCCCGCGGTGGGGGGCCGGGCCGTCCGGACGCTCGCGCGCCGGCGTGCGTCAGGCGTCGAGCGGGCGCGGGCAGGACACGCCCGTGCCGCCGATCCCGCAGTACCCGTTCGGGTTCTTGTCGAGGTACTGCTGGTGGTAGTCCTCGGCGTAGTAGTACGGCCCGGCCTCGGCGGCGGTGCGGATCTCGGTGGTGATCTCGCCGTAGCCGGCCTGGGTCAGCCGCTGCTGGTACGCCGCGCGGGTCTCCTCCGCCACGGCGGCCTGCTCCGGCGTCGTGGTGTAGACGGTCGACCGGTACTGCGTGCCCCGGTCGTTGCCCTGGCGGTAGCCCTGCGTCGGGTCGTGCGACTCCCAGAACGTCCGCAGGACGTCGGCGTCGGAGACGACCGTCGGGTCGTAGGCGACCTGCACGACCTCCGCGTGCCCGGTCAGGCCGGTGCACGTCTCCTCGTACGTCGGGTACGGCGAGTAGCCGCCCTGGTAGCCCACCGAGGTGCTGACGACGCCCGGCAGCTGCCAGAAGATGCGCTCGGCGCCCCAGAAGCAGCCCATGCCGAGCACGATCGTCCGGGTCCCCTCGGGCCACGGGCCCTGCAGCGGCGTCCCGAGGACGGTGTGCGTCGCGGGCACCGGGTAGGTGTAGCCCTCGTGCCCCTTCAGCGCGCGCTCCGGCTCGACCATCGTCGACTTGAGGGCGGATCCGAACAGCCAGTTCATGGTGACTCCCTTCCACGGGTCCGACGCTCTCAACCCGCGCGCGGGCCCGCGTGTTCCCGCGCGCGACGGTCCGGGGCGGGGGCCTAGCCTGGGGCCGTGAGCGACGCGAACGACAGCACCCCGACCCTGGCCGCGACCGGCGACCTCGACCAGCACACCGACCACGGCGACTGGTCGTCCGCCGGGTTCGCCACCCGCGCCATCCACGCCGGGCAGGACCCGGACGCGGCGACCGGCGCGGTCGTCACGCCGATCTACCAGGTGTCGACGTACAAGCAGGACGGCGTCGGCGGGCTGCGCGGCGGCTACGAGTACTCGCGCTCGGGCAACCCGACCCGCGCGGCGCTGGAGGAGGCGCTGCGGTCGGCGGAGGGCGGCGGCGCGGGCTTCGCGTTCTCGTCCGGGCTCGCCGCGGAGGACACGCTGCTGCGCGCGGTGCTGCGGCCCGGCGACCACGTCGTCATGGCGAACGACGCGTACGGCGGCACGTACCGCCTGATCGCGCGCGTGTTCGGGCCGTGGGGCGTCGAGCACACGCCGGTCGACCTGTCGGACCCGGACGCGGTGCTCGCGGCGATCCGCCCGGGGCAGACCAAGGTCATCTGGGTGGAGACGCCGACCAACCCGCTGCTCGGCGTCGCGGACATCGCGGCGCTCGCGGCGCACGCGGCCGCGGCGGGGGCGGTGCTCGTCGTCGACAACACGTTCGCGACGCCGTACCTGCAGCAGCCGATCGCGCTCGGCGCGGACGTGGTCGTGCACTCGACGACCAAGTACATCGGCGGGCACTCCGACGTCGTCGGGGGCGCGCTGGTCGTCGCGGACGGCGCGCAGCTGCCGGTCGGGCTGGACGGGCCGACGGGCACGACGGCGCTCGCGGACGCGGTGGCCTTCCACCAGAACGCCTCCGGCGCGGTCGCCGGCCCGTTCGACTCCTGGCTGACCATGCGCGGGCTCAAGACGCTCGCGGTGCGGATGGACCGGCACTGCGCGAACGCCGCCGCGGTGGCCGCGTTCCTGGAGGCGCGCGACGACGTCCCGCAGGTGATCTACCCCGGGCTCGAGAGCCACGCGGGCCACGAGGTCGCGGCGCGGCAGATGTCCGGGTTCGGCGGCATGGTGTCGTTCCGCGCGGGCAGCGCCGAGCGCGCCGAGCAGATCTGCGCTCGCACGAAGATCTTCCTGCTGGCCGAGTCGCTCGGCGGCGTGGAGTCGCTCATCGAGCTGCCGGCGCGGATGACCCACGGCTCGGTGGTGGGCACCGACCTCGAGGTCCCGGACGACCTGGTCCGGCTGTCGGTCGGCATCGAGGACGAGGCCGACCTGCTCGCCGACCTGGCCCAGGCGCTGGCGTGAGCACGCCGCGCCGGGGCTGGCGGGGCCGCCCCCGCCCGGGCGAGCCGGCCACCCCGGCGCCGGTGCTGCACGAGGGCGACCTCGCCTCGGGCGACACGCCCCCGGGCTGGACCGCCGAGCAGTCGGTCGCGCCGTCGGTGCGCGCCGCCGCGGCGTGGTCGTGGCGGTTCCTGCTCATCGCCGCGGCGACCGCGGCGGGGCTGTGGGTCGTCGGCTTCTTCAAGGTCATCGTCGTCTCGGTGGCCATCGCGCTGCTGCTCACCGTGCTGCTCGCGCCGGTGGCCCGGTTCCTGCACGCCCGCCTGCGGTTCCCGCGCGGCCTGGCGTCGATCACCTCGGTGCTGCTGCTGCTCGCGGTGGTGTCCGGGCTGGTCGTGCTGGCCGGCCGGTCGATCGCGAGCGGCTTCGGCGACCTCTACGACCAGGCGTCCGCCGGCGTCGACGAGGCGCTGGCGTGGCTGTCCGACGGCCCGCTCGGCCTCAGCACCGACCAGCTCGACGACCTGGTGCAGCAGGGCCGGGACCAGATCAGCGAGAACGCGAGCAGCCTGGTGTCCGGCGCGCTCACCGTCACGACGACCGTGGGCCACGTCGCCGCGGGCGCGCTGATCACCCTGTTCTGCACGTTCTTCTTCCTGCTCGACGGCCGGACGATCTGGACCTGGCTGGTCGGCCTGCTGCCGATCTCGGTGCGCGAGCGGGTGCACCAGGCGGGCCGCCGCGGCATCGTCACGCTGTCCGGGTACACGCGCACGCAGATCCTGGTGGCATTCGTCGACGCCACGGGGATCGGCCTCGGCGCGGCGATCCTCGGCGTGCCGCTCGCGGTGCCGCTGGCGACGCTGGTGTTCGTCGGCTCGTTCATCCCGATCGTCGGCGCCATCGCCACCGGTTCGGTGGCGGTGCTGGTGGCACTCGTCGCGCAGGGCCCGGTCGTGGCGCTGCTCATGCTGGGCGTGGTGCTGCTCGTGCAGCAGATCGAGGGCCACGTGCTGCAGCCGTTCCTCATGGGCCACGCGGTCTCGCTGCACCCGGTGGCCGTGCTGCTCGTGGTGGCGGCGGGCTCCCTGGCCGCCGGCATCGTCGGCGCGCTGTTCGCGGTGCCGATCGCGGCGGTGCTCAACACGGTGGTGCTCTACCTGCACGGGCACGACAAGTTCCCCGAGCTGGGCACGGACGACCACGTGACGCTCCGGCCGCCCGGGGTGTACGGCCGCCGGCGCGGGATCGGCCGCGGGCGGGTCCGGGCCGGCGCGGGCGGCAGCGACCCGGCGGCCGGGCTCGAGCCCGGCGGCGCGCGCGGGGCGGGAGGTGCGCGGCGCGGCCCGGACGGTCCGACGGGGAGATCGTGAATGATGCACCGGTGACCTTCCTCGACGACGCCCGCGCCGCCGCGCGCCTGCTGGAGGGCGTGGCGACGCGCACCCCGGTGGAGTCCTCCCGCGCCCTGTCCCAGATCGCCGGCGTGCCCGTCCTGCTCAAGTGCGAGAACCTGCAGCGCGCCGGGTCGTTCAAGATCCGCGGCGCCTACGTGCGGATGGCGCGGCTGTCGTCCGAGGAGCAGGCCCGCGGCGTCGTCGCGGCGAGCGCCGGGAACCACGCGCAGGGCGTCGCGCTCGCCGCGCAGCTGCTCGGCATCGACGCGGTCGTGTACATGCCGGTGGACGCGGCGCTGCCGAAGGTCGCGGCGACCAAGGAGTACGGCGCCGAGGTCCGGCCGCACGGCCGCAGCGTCGACGAGGCGCTGGTCGCGGCGCGCGCCGAGGCGGAGCGCACCGGCCGGGTGCTGATCCACCCGTTCGACCACGAGGACATCGTCGCGGGCCAGGGCACGCTCGCCCTCGAGATCCTCGAGCAGGTGCCGGACGTGCGGACGATCGTCGTGCCGCTCGGCGGCGGCGGGCTGGCGGCCGGGATCCAGGCGGTCGTGGCGGAGCTCGCGCCGCACGTGCGGGTCATCGGCGTGCAGGCCGCGCGGGCCGCGGCGTACCCGGCGTCGCTGGTGGCGGGGGAGCCGGTCGCGGCCCCGGAGCTGCACACGATGGCCGACGGCATCGCGGTCGGGACGCCCGGCGCGGTCCCGTTCGCGCTGCTGCGCCAGCACGGCTGCGAGGTGCGCACGGTGTCCGAGGAGGACCTGTCCCGCGCGCTGCTGCTGGTCGCCGAGCGCGCGAAGCTGCTGGTCGAGCCGTCGGGCGCCGCGGGCGTCGCGGCGGTCATGGCGGCCCCGGGCGAGCTCGAGGGGCCCGTCGTGGTGCTGCTGTCCGGCGGCAACATCGACCCGCTGGTGCTGCTGCGCGTCGTCCGGCACGGGCTCGCGGTGTCCGGCCGGTACCTGCAGCTGCGGGTGCGCGTGCACGACGCCCCGGGCGCGCTGGCGGCGCTGCTGCGCGAGCTGGCGACCACCGGCGGCAACGTCATGCACGTGTCGCACGTGCGCACCGGGGTGGACCTGGAGATCGACGAGGTCGAGATCGAGGTGCAGGTCGAGACCAAGGGGCCCGAGCACTGCGCCCGCGTCCTGCAGCACCTGCGCGACGGCGGCTTCCGGCTCGCGGAGCACTGACCGCGGCGCGGCCCGCGCGCCCGGCCGGCCCGCGAGGCCCGCGAGGCTCGCGAGGCCGGCGAGAGAGCATCCGACACGTCGAGAGAGCATCCACTGGATGCTCTCTCGACGTGTCTCATGCTCTCTCGGCGCGTGGCGCGGCGTCGCAGAGGCGGCGCGGGGCGCGGCACTCCCACGCCTCCGCGAGCAGCTCGGCGAGCTCCTCGGGGTCGACGCGGTCGAGCCGGACCAGCACGCTCGGGTGCGCGCGGTAGTGGTCCGTGGTGAAGAACCGGTCCGGCGCGCTCGCGATCAGCCCGGCGCGCTCCTCGACGTCGGGGCGCCAGCACACCAGCACGCCAGGCTGGTCGTGCACCCGGGCGAAGATCTTCCCGGCGACGTAGTAGGCGGGCGTGCCGTACGCCGGCCGCTCGGTGACCTCGGGCAGGCCGGTGGCGATCCGCCGCACGTCGTCCTCGGTGCTCACGCCTCGATCGTGCCGGACGCGGTCGCAAACGGCGCGGACCGCGGCCGGGGCGCCGACCGGGCACGGGACGCGTCGACTGGGCAACCAGGGGATGCCCACTCGACGCGTCCGATGCCCACTCGGCGAGCGGGCATGGAACCGCGCCGCGCGGTGTTGTGCCTCACGAGGGCCGGAGCGCCCCCACGGACGACAGGAGGACCCACGGTGACGACGACGACCACCCCGGCGGCCACGACGACGGGCGGCTGGGTCGATCCCCGGACGGAGATCGAGGCGGGCGTGCTGCTCGCCGACGGCAGGCTGGTCGGGCGGAAGTTCGCGTCCCGCGCCGAGGCCGAGGCGTTCGCCCGCCCGGAGGACGGCGAGCAGGTGGTCGAGTACAACCTGGTCTGCGAGTGCGCGGTCTGACCGCACCGGCCGCCGCGGACCGCGGCACGCGACGAGGGCCCCGACCGGTGATCCGGTCGGGGCCCTCGTCGCGTGGGCGGCCGTGTCAGCCCGTGAAGGGCTTCGCGTCCGTGATCTCGACCGGGATGTCGCGGCCGTTGGGCGCGGTGTAGGACACCTTCTCGCCGACCTTGCGGCCGTTGATGGAGGCGCCGAGCGGCGACGTCGGGGAGAACACCTCGATGTCCGCGCTGCCGGCGATCTCGCGCGAGCCGAGCAGGAAGGTCATCTCGTCCCCGGCGACCACGGCGGTGACGACCATGCCGGGCTCCACGACGCCGTCGTCCGGCGGGGTGCCGATCTGGACGTTGCGGAGCTTCTCCTTGAGCTCGCGGATGCGGGCCTCCTGCTTGGCCTGCTCCTCGCGGGCGGCGTGGTAGCCGCCGTTCTCCTTGAGGTCGCCCTCGTCACGCGCGGCGGCGATCCGCTCGGTGACCTCGGCGCGGCCCGGGCCCTCGAGGTGCTCGAGCTCAGCCTTGAGGCGGTCGTAGGCCTCCTGCGTCAGCCAGGTGGCGGCCTGCGTCGTGTCGGTCACGTCCACTCCTTCCTGCGTGTCGCGCGCCCGGTGGCGCGCCGTCGTCGGTGGCCCCGGTCAGGCGTGCGCGGGCCGGGCGGTGAACGGGGGTGCCGTCTTCCTCGCGGTCGCGTCGGCCTGCGGCGACGTCGGGCGACGTCGGACCGGGGGCGGCGTATGAATCGGCAAGCATAGCAACCCGGCGGTCCCCGGGGGTGGATCCGCGGGCCCGGTGCCGGCCGGGTGTCAGGCCGCCTCGCACGACTCGACGACCGCGGACACCGCCAGCTCGGTGGTCGGGATCGCCGAGGTGACGCGCTGCGTGGCGGTGCCGGCCGGCCCGACCTCGACGGTCTGCACGCCCACCTCGGCGTACGACTCGGACAGGGCCTGCACGCGGCAGCGCACGGTGGCGTCGGCGTCCTTGGTGACGTCGAACGTGATCGCGGTGCTGGTCGGGCCGTCGACGCTGAACCCGACCATCTTCCAGCTCAGCCCGTCCCCGCCGAGCGCGAGCCACGCGGCGACGGCGACGGCGACGACGCCCAGGGCGATCATCGCCGCGCGCGCCAGCCCGGGCCGGCCGGGGCCGGACGGCTTCCCGTAGCGCCCCGCGGGGAGGTCCGGGGTCGGGTCGGAGGTGGCCGTCACGTATCGCTCCTGGAGGAAGGGGCCGCGCGCGTCGGCGCGCGGAGTCGTCGGGGTGCGACCATTGTCCCGCGCCGGAGGCCGCGCCGGCGACGAGGAGAGGACGACACCACACCGTGACCGAGCAGCTGCGCCTGATGGCGGTGCACGCCCACCCGGACGACGAGTCGAGCAAGGGGGCGGCCACCACCGCCCGGTACGCCGCCGAGGGCGTCGACGTGCTCGTCGTGACCTGCACCGGCGGGGAGCGCGGCGACGTGCTCAACCCGCACCACCCGCCCGTCGAGGGCGGCATCGAGGGGATGCGCGCCGTGCGCCGCACCGAGATGGCCGCCGCCGCGGCCTCGCTCGGCGTGCGGCAGCACTGGCTGGGCTTCGTCGACTCGGGGCTGCCCGAGGGCGACCCGCTGCCGCCGCTGCCCGAGGGCTGCTTCGCGCTGCAGCCGCTGGAGGACGCCGCCCGGCCGCTCGTCGAGCTGGTCCGCGAGTTCCGGCCGCACGTGATCACGACGTACGACCCGACCGGCGGCTACCCGCACCCGGACCACATCATGTGCCACCGGGTGGCGTTCGAGGCGTTCCACGCGGCCGGCGACCCCGAGCGGTACCGCGGCGCGGGGGAGCCCTGGGAGCCGCTGAAGCTCTACTACAACCACGGCTTCTCGATGGCCCGGATCCGCGCGGCGCACGAGGCGCTCGTCGAGCGCGGGCTCGAGTCGCCGTTCGGCGAGTGGGTCGAGAGCCGCGCGGCCCGGGAGATCCCGGAGCGCGAGGTCACCACGCTGGTCGACGTGCACGAGTACTTCGACGCCCGGGACGGGGCGCTGCGCGCGCACGCCACCCAGATCGACCCCGAGGGCTTCTTCTTCGCGATGCCGCGGGACCTGGAGCTCGAGGTGTGGCCGACCGAGGAGTTCGAGCTCGCCGAGTCGCGCGTGCCGACGACCCTGCCCGAGGACGACCTGTTCGCCGGCGTCCGGGAGGTGCTCCGGTGACCCCGGGGACGCTGCTCGCGGTCGCGCACGGCACGCTGCTGCAGGGCTGGGGCTCGCTGGCCGCCGCGACCGGGCCGACCCCGTCGCCCTCGCCGTCGACGCTCGAGATCCCGCCGGAGGACCAGACGTCGCCGGGCCTGCTCGGGTTCCTCGTGACGTTCGCGGCCGCCGCGGCGGTCATCTTCCTGGCGTTCTCGCTGGTCCGGCACCTGCGGGTGGTCGACCGGAACGCGCGCCGGCTGCAGGCCGAGCGGGATGGCGCCGCCTCCGGGGACGCCCCGGCGGGCGGCGCGGCAGGAGACGGCGCCCCGACGGCCGACGGCGACCCCGGTGGCACGACGCCGCCGGGCCGCCGGTGAGCACCGTCGAGCCGCCGGTCCGCCCGGCGGTGCGGGTCACGGTCGGCCAGCTCCGGGTGAGCGACGACCACGACGCGAACCGCGAGGTCGTCCGGCGCGCGTTCGACACGGCCGCCCGCACCCGCGCCGACGTGCTGGTGCTGCCGGAGTACGCCTCGGGGTTCGACCCGCGGGGCACCGGCCCCGAGCACGCCGAGCCGCTGGACGGCCCGTTCGTCTCGCTGCTGCGCGAGCGCGCGGCGGCCACGGGCGTGGCGGTGGTGGCGGGCACGACGCTGCCCGGGTCCACGCCGGAGCGGGCGGTGAACGCCGTGGTCGCCGTCGCGGCCGACGGCGCGCTGGCCGGCGTCTACCGCAAGGTGCACCTGTACGACGCGTTCGGGCACCGGGAGTCCGACCGCCTCGAGGCCGGCCCGGCGGACGCCGCGCCGCTGACGCTCGACGTCGCCGGCGTCCGGCTGGGCGTGCTCACCTGCTACGACCTGCGGTTCCCGGAGTCGGCGCGCCGCGCGGTCGACGCCGGCGCGGACGTCCTGGTCGTCCCCGCGGCGTGGGCGGCCGGGCCGCTCAAGGCGGAGCACTGGCGCACGCTGGCCACCGCCCGGGCGATCGAGAACACCGCGGTCGTCGTCGCCGTCGGGCAGGCCGGCAGGGGCGTGACGGGGCGGTCGCTGGTCGTCGGCCCGGACGGCGTCGTCGGGCTGGAGCTGGGCGATGAGCCCGAGCTGCGCACGGTCGACCTCGACCCGGAGGCGCTGGCCGGCGTGCGGGAGACGAACCCGTCGCTCGCGCACCGCCGGTACCGGGTGGTCCCGGCGGTCTGACCCGCCGGGCGCAGGGCGGTCAGCCGCGCGGGCGCCCCTCCGCGTCCAGGTCCGTGTCCGGCGACGGCCAGAACGTCCGCAGCAGCTCCTCGGGCGTCAGCACCGCCTCCGCCTGCTCCACCGGTGCCTCGTCCCCGGCCAGCGCCCGCACCTCGTCGTGGATCCGCTCCATCGACGCGTCGAGCTGCGCGGCGACGTCGGCCGCGAGCTTGAGGGAGTCGGTGAGGTGCCGGGGCACCTGCCGGTCGTACTTGTAGTAGATCTTGTGCTCCAGGCTCGCCCAGAAGTCCATGGCGATGGTGCGCAGCTGGATCTCGACGACGACGTGCTCGACCCGGTCGGACAGGTACACCGGCACCTGCACGATGAGGTGCAGCGACTGGTAGCCGTTGCCCTTGGGGTGCGCGATGTAGTCGCGCTCCTCGAGCAGCGTCAGGTCGGCCTGCGCGACGAGCATGTCGCGCACCCGGTAGATGTCCGACACGAACGAGCAGGTCACCCGCACGCCCGCGACGTCGAACACCTGCGCCCGGACGGCGTCCGGGGTCAGCGGGATGCCCTTGCGCCGGCACTTCGCGACGATCGACTCGAACGACTTGAGCCGGGAGCCGACGTGCTCGACCGGGTTGTAGTTGGCCATGTGCCGGAACTCGTCGCGGAGGATCGCGATCTTGGTCATGACCTCGTCGATGCCGAACTTGTAGGTCAGCGCGAGGCGGCGCATGTCGCGCATGAGCGCACGCAGCTCGGCGGGGTCCGGCATGCGCGGGGCGGGCGCGGGCTCGACGGGCCCGGGGGCCGACGGGTCGGGGACGCGCTGCACGGTGCCGGTCATGCCACCACCGTAGAGGGCCCCGCGGGGGCTCATCGCAGGACCGCGAGGGCGGCCGCGACGTAGTGGCAGGTGAACCCGACGACGGTCAGCACGTGGAAGATCTCGTGGAAGCCGAACCAGCGGGGGCTCGGGTTCGGCCGCTTCGTCCCGTAGACGACGGCGCCGAGCGTGTAGGCGAGGCCGCCGCCGGCGACGAGCCAGACCACCTCGGGCCCGCCGGTGGGCGCGCGCCAGAACGCGGGCAGGAACCACACGGCGACCCAGCCCAGCGCGATGTAGACGGGCACGTAGACCCAGCGTGGCGCGCCCAGCCAGAACACCCGGGCGAGCATCCCGACCAGGGCGCCGGACCAGACGATGAGCAGCAGCGTCCGGGCGGTCGACGCGGGGAGCAGGGCGACCGCGAGCGGCGTGTACGTGCCCGCGATCACCAGGAAGATGTTCGTGTGGTCGAGCCGGCGCAGGATCCCGGCGACCCGCGGGGACCAGGTGCCCCGGTGGTAGACGGCGCTGGTGCCGAACAGCAGCATCGCCGCCAGCCCGAACACCGCGCACGCGATCGTCAGCGGCGCGGTCGGCGCGAGCACGACGAGCACGATGGACGCCGCGGTGGCGAGCGGGAACATGCCGGCGTGGATCCAGCCGCGGAGGCGGGGCTTGACGGCGTCCGCGATCTGCTCGGCGGTCTCGGCGACGTCCACGGCGGGCTCCTCCCAGATGTCCTCGGCTGGTCCGGGTGACGGACCCGAGCCTAACCTACGAATCCGTAGGTTACGGGTGCGTAGGTAGTTCTTGCGGTGTCCGTCGCGCCTGCACGAATCCTCCCCCTGCCGCTCCGTGGACGCGCCGTGCTGCGGGGTCGCCGGGCGGTAGCGTGAGCACGCCCCACCGCCCCGACCAGCCGAGGAGACCCGCGCGTGCGCCTGCCCCACCCGCTGTACGGGCTGTACGAGCGCCGGCTCGCCGCGTCGCTGCCCCGCGACCGGGTCCCGCGGCACGTGGGCGTGATCCTCGACGGCAACCGGCGCTGGGCGCGCCAGCTCGGCGAGTCCACCGCGACCGGGCACCGCCGCGGCGCGGACCGGATCGCCGACCTGCTCGCGTGGGGCGAGGAGGTCGGGGTCGAGGTCGTCACGCTGTGGATGCTGTCGACGGACAACCTGAGCCGCGACCCCGAGGAGCTCGAGCCGCTGCTCGGCATCATCGAGGACGCCGTGCGGGAGCTCGCCGCGACCCGGCGCTGGCGGCTGCAGGCGGTCGGCTCCCTCGACCTGCTGCCCGCGCACACCCAGGCGGTTCTGCGGGACGCCGAGTCCGCGACGGCCGACGTGCGGGGGCTGCACGTCAACGTCGCCATCGGCTACGGCGGCCGGAAGGAGATCGCCGACGCGGTGCGGTCGTACCTCACCGAGCGCGCCGCCGAGGGCGCGACCCTGGACGACATCGCCGCCACGTTCGACGTCGAGCACATCGCGGACCACCTCTACACCAAGGGGCAGCCCGACCCCGACCTGGTCATCCGCACGTCGGGGGAGCAGCGGCTGGGCGGGTTCATGCTCTGGCAGTCGGTGCACTCCGAGTACTACTTCTGCGAGGTCTACTGGCCGGACTTCCGGCGGGTCGACTTCCTGCGCGCGGTGCGCGACTACGCCGCCCGGGAGCGCCGGCACGGGCAGTGACGCCCCGGCCCGGGCGTCGTCGCGGCCGCGCCCCGGCGACGCCGCGACGACGCCCGGGTGAACATCGTGTTGCGGATCACACCCGCGGCGTGTCGTGCGCGCCACCGTGTCGGAGTCCCGGCGTAGCGTCCGGAGCAACGGGCGGCACCCGCCGCCCCCGGGAGGCCAGCCCATGGAGCATCCGCTCCGGGGGGAGGGCCGGTCCGGGCCCTCCGCGGCCGGCCGCCCTCGTCCCGTCACCGAGCGCCGCGCGACCCGCGGGTCCGGCGCGAGGGGTCCGACTCGGCGCTGAGCAGCGCCGGAGGGAGCCTGCCGTGGTCAGCAAGCTGGGAACCGCCACCGCCTCGACCGACCAGCCGGAGGGGCGTCGCACGCACGTCCTCGACACCTCCGTCCTCCTGTCGGACCCGCGGGCCATCACGCGGTTCGCCGAGCACGACGTCGTCCTCCCCGTCGTCGTGATCACCGAGCTCGAGGCGAAGCGGCACCACGCCGAGCTCGGCTACTTCGCCCGCGCGGCCCTCCGGCTGCTCGACGACCTGCGGGTCGCGCACGGCGGGCTGGACACCCCGATCCCGCTCGGCGACCAGGGCGGCACGCTGCGGGTCGAGCTCAACCACATCAGCCCCGAGGTGCTGCCCGCCGGGTTCCGGCTCGGCGACAACGACACCCGGATCCTCGCCTGCGCGGCCAACCTCGCCGCCGAGGGTCACGACGTCACGGTCGTGTCGAAGGACCTGCCGATGCGGATCAAGGCGTCGGCGATCGGCCTGCGCGCCGAGGAGTACCGGCACGAGCTCGCCGTCGACTCCGGCTGGACCGGCATGGACACCCTCGACGTCGGCGAGCAGCAGATGGCCGACCTCTGGGAGCACGAGTCGCTGCCGCTGGCGGACCTCCCGGAGGCGCCGACGCTCCCGGTGCACACCGGCCTGGTGCTGCACAGCCCGCGCGGGTCGGCGCTCGGCCGGGTGACGGCGGACAAGCACGTGCAGGTGGTCCGCGGCGACCAGGACGTGTTCGGCCTGCACGGCCGCAGCGCCGAGCAGCGGATCGCGATCGACCTGCTGCTCGACGAGTCGGTCGGCATCGTGTCGCTCGGCGGGCGCGCGGGCACCGGCAAGTCGGCGCTGGCGCTGTGCGCGGGCCTGGAGGCGGTGCTCGAGCGCCGGCAGCACCGCAAGGTCATGGTGTTCCGCCCGCTGTACGCGGTCGGCGGCCAGGAGCTCGGCTACCTGCCTGGCAGCGAGGCCGAGAAGATGAACCCCTGGGCCCAGGCGGTGTTCGACACCCTGAGCGCGGTGGTCAGCCGCGAGGTGGTCGAGGAGATCATCGACCGCGAGCTGCTCGAGGTGCTGCCGCTCACGCACATCCGCGGGCGCTCGCTGCACGACGCGTTCGTCATCGTGGACGAGGCCCAGTCCCTCGAGCGGAACGTCCTGCTGACGGTGCTGTCCCGGATCGGGCAGAGCTCGCGCGTGGTGCTGACGCACGACGTCGCGCAGCGGGACAACCTGCGGGTCGGCCGGCACGACGGCGTCGCGGCGGTGATCGAGGCGCTCAAGGGCCACCCGCTGTTCGCGCACGTCACGCTGACCCGCTCGGAGCGGTCGCCGGTGGCGGCGCTCGTGACGGAGATGCTGGAGGGCATCGAGCTCTGACGCCCCGCGGGGCCGGTCAGTGCGCGGCGGGCGACGCCGCGGCGGGCGAGTGCCCCGGCCGCGGCGTCGTCGGCACCGCGGGGGTCCCCGCCGTCGCGGGTGCGACCGGCCCCGCGTGCTCCGGCCGCGCCGCGACGACCGCCACCAGCAGGCCGACCACCGCGCCGGCCGCGGTGTCCAGCGCCCGGTCCAGGGCCAGCCGCGCCGGGTCGAGCGGCGCCCCGAGCGAGGTCATGAGCAGGGCCATCGGGGTGATCGTGAGCATCGCGACCCCGTAGTGCCGGGCGACCACGAGCTCGGTCGCGGTCTGCAGCACGACGACCAGCGCCGCGACGGCCCAGAACGGCAGGTCCGCGCCGAGCAGCGGCAGGGCGATCGCGACACCCGCGGCGGTGCCGGCGGCGCGCTGGAGCGCCCGGACGCCCATGTGCCGGACGTGCGCGCCCTGCAGCACGGCGGCCGCGCCCATGACGGCCCAGGCGGGGTGCCCCCAGCCGGCCGCGGCCGCGACGGAGCCGGCGAGCGCGGCGGCCACCGCCACGGAGGCGGTCGGGGCGAGCGCCGCCCCGCCGGCGGTCCCGGCGCGCACCACGTCGCGGACCCGCGGGGCGGGCTCGGCGGCGCGCGGGCCCCGGTCGACCACCCGGCCGCCGGTGCAGACCAGGCACGCGACGACCGCGCCGCCCGCGACGGCCAGCGCCCGCGCCGCCACGTCGGCCGCGTCGGACGCGGCCGCGGTGCCCGCGCCGGCCGCGAACACGAGGATCGTCGCCCCGGGCGGGCCGGTCCGCAGCGCGACCGCGCCGGCGGTGGCGCCCGCGGCGAGCAGGGTGAGCACCGCCAGCTCGGCGACCACCGGGGCGTGCGCGGCGGCCAGCGCCGACGTCGCGGCGACCGCGGTCGCGAGCGCCGCGCCGACGACCGCCATCAGCCGCAGCCGCCACGCGTACCCGCTCGACCGGCCGTACAGCGACGCGAGCGCGCCGAGCGACGCGTAGCCGGCGAGGTCCTGCCGCCCGAGCGCGGCGACCGCGAGGAAGGCCAGCGCCACGCTCGCGCCGCAGCGCAGCGCGCCGCCGAGAGCGTCCCGGGTGCTCGGCCCGCCGCGGTGCGGGCGCAGGGCGTCCCGCAGCTGGGACGGGTGCAGGAGGGCGGCGAGGAGGGACAGTCGGTGCACGGTGCCATGCTCTCAACCGATCGTTCACCGGTAAATGATTCGTGAAGCAACTCACGGTCGGTAGGGTGACGGCCGTGGACAGCGTGGACCGCCTGCGCGCGGAGTGGGAGCGCGAGGCGCCGGAGCTCGACGTGGCGCCGATCGCCGTCGCCGGCCGGATCACCCGGATCGCCGCGCTGCTCGACGCGCGGGCCGAGGCGGCGCTCGCGGACGCGGGGCTGACCCGCGGCGAGTTCGACGTGCTGTGCGCCCTCCGCCGTGCCGGCCGCGCGCTGCGCGCGGCGGAGGTGTCGACGATCACGGCCGCGTCGCCGGCGGCGATCACCAAACGCGCGGACACCCTGGTGCGCGCGGGGCTCGTGGCGCGGGGCATCCCGCACCGGGACCGCCGCGGCGTCCTGCTCGAGCTGACCGCGGAGGGTCGCGCGGCGGTCGACCGGCTCATGCCGGAGCACCTCGCCCGCGAGGCCGCGGCGCTGGGCGGGCTGGACCCCGCGGAGGCGACCGCGCTCGCGGCGCTGCTGTCCCGCGTGCTGGTGCGCGTCGAGGGCGGCGGCTCCTAGGCACGCCGGGTCGCCGCGCGCGAGCGGTCAGCGGGTGAAGTCCACCTGCGACCGCCAGTTCTCATCCTGGTGACCGCTCACATGGGACGAAAGACCTACCGATGGGTCGAGGAATCCCGCCGGCGGCCCACCAGGCCGCCCGGCGCCCGTCCCCCCTCGGCCCAGGAGTCCACCGTGCCCCTGCCCCGACTGCGCACCTCCCTGCGCGCTCAGCTCGTCGCGACCGGAGCCGGTGCCGTCGCCGTGACCGCCGCCCTGCTCACCGCCGTCGGCGGGTGGCAGGTGACCGGCCTCGCGTCGGACGCGGGCGACGACGTCGACCGCCTCATGCGCGACTCGATGATCCAGACCACCCAGCAGGCGGTGACGATGGTCGAGACCCAGGTCGCCACGGTCACGGACCGGATGGCGTCCAGCCTCCGGGTCGCCCAGCAGACCTTCGCGCAGGCCGGGCCCGTCACGTTCGACGGCACCGAGCGCTGGACGGTGACGGACCAGACCACGGGCGCGACCGAGGAGGTCGACCTGCCGCGGCTGAGCGTGGGCGGCACCTGGCTCGGGCGGACCACCGACCCGGCCACGCCCGTGCCGGTGGTCGACGACATCACGTCGCTGCTCGACGCCCCGGTCACCGTGTTCCAGCGGGTGAACGACGAGGGCGACATGCTGCGCGTCGCGACCAGCGTGACGAACGCCGACGGCGCTCGGGTCATCGGCACCGCCATCGGCGCGAGGGCTGCGGACGGCTCGCCGAACGCCGTCGTGGCCGCGCTGCTCGCCGGCGAGTCGTACTACGGCACCGCGACCGTCGTCGGCCAGCCGTACGTCACCGCGTACGCGCCGCTCATGGCGGGCGACGAGGTGGTCGGCGGGCTGTTCGTCGGCGTGCCGCAGACCGAGGTGGACGCGCCGCTGCGCGCGGCGCTGGCCGAGGTGGCCGTCGGGGAGCACGGGTACCTGACCGTCGCCGACGCGGACGGGCAGTGGGTCGTGCCGCCGCCGAGCGCGCAGGCGGGGGACGCGGTGGGGTCCGTCGACGCGGACGGCGAGGCGTACGCGACCCGCCTGGTCGAGGCGGCCGCGGAGCTGGGCGCGGACGAGACCGCGACCGAGCGCGTCGACCTCGGGGACGACGGGGCCGCCACCGTGCAGCTCGCCCGGTACGCCCCGTGGGGCTGGACGGTCGGCGCGTGGGGCTTCGACGCCGACCTGCGGGCGGTGTCCGCGGAGCTCGAGGACGGCGCCGGGACGCTGATGATCACGCTGCTCGTCGTCGGGCTCGTCGTCGCGGCGTTCGCCGTGGCGCTGGTCGTGTGGATCTCGGGCCGGGTCGTCGGCCGCGTCGGCCGGCTCACCACCGCGCTGCGCCGCGTCGCCGACCGGGACCTGTCGGTCGAGGTGCGCGGCGAGGGCCGCGACGAGATCGGCGTGATGGGCTCGGCGCTCGGCGAGGCGATCGACGCGATGCGCGCGGCGCTCACCCGGATGCGCGAGGGCGCCGAGGCGGTGCGCAGCACGGCGGGCCGGCTGGACGGCTCGTCCGGCACGCTCGAGGAGGCGGCGGGCCGGACCGTGTCCCGCGCCGAGGGCGCCGCCAGCTCCGCGTCCGTCGTGAGCACCGAGGTGCAGACCGTCACCGCCGCGATGACCGAGATGCGCGCGTCCATCGAGTCCGTCGCCCAGGACGTCAGCGCGGCGTCCGGCGAGGCCGCGCAGGCCGTCGGCATCACCGCCGACGCCGCGTCCGCGGCAGACCGGCTCGCGGCGTCCACGGGCCAGATCGCGGCCGTCCTGGACACGGTCACCACCATCGCCAACCAGACCCACCTGCTCGCGCTCAACGCCAGCATCGAGGCGGCCCGCGCTGGCAGCGCCGGCGCGGGCTTCGCGGTCGTCGCGGGCGAGGTCAAGGACCTGGCGCAGCAGACCTCGAACGCGATCGGCACCATCGCGCCGGTGCTCGAGGCGGTCACCCGGGACGCGGCCGACGTGCAGGCGTCCGTCGGGCGGATCTCGCAGGCGGTCACGACCGTCGACGGCCTGCAGGGCGCCGTGTCGGCCGTGGTCGAGGAGCAGACCGCCACGACGTCGGAGATCGAGCGGAACCTGGTGGTCGCCGCCGAGAGCACGACGGACATCGCCGGCGGCGCCGCGGACGTCGCGCAGGCGGCCGGTCAGGCGTTCGACGGCGCCGCCGAGGTGCGCCAGGCCGTCGTCACCCTGGGTGACGTCGCGGCCGAGCTGGCGCGCGGCGCGGAGGAGTTCACGCTGAACCGCCCCGCGCCGGAGTACGACCTGGCACGCTAGGGCCCGGGCGCCGCCGGCCCGGGACCCCCTGCCCCGGACCGGCGGCGCTCGTCACGCGCGCGGCGCCCTGCGCGGGCGCCCGCGCCTCACGCCTTCGGGCGCGTCATGCTCAGCAGGTCGAGCGCCGCGTCGAGCTGCGCCTCGGTGACCTCGCCCCGCTCCACGTAGCCGAGGTCGACCACGGCCTCGCGGACCGTGACGCCCTGCGCCACCGCGTGCTTGGCGATCTTCGCCGCGGCCTCGTAGCCGATCACCCGGTTCAGCGGGGTGACGATCGACGGGGACGACCCGGCGTAGGCCGCGCCGCGCTCGGTGACGACCTCGATGCCGTCGACCGTGCGGTCGGCGAGCACCCGGCAGGCCGCGGCGAGGAGTCGCTCGGACTCGAGCACCGCCTGGCCCATGACGGGGATCTGGACGTTGAGCTCGAAGGAGCCGCTCGCGCCCGCCCACGCGACGGTGGCGTCGTTCCCGACGACGCGGGCCGCGACCATGAGCACCGCCTCCGGGATCACCGGGTTGACCTTGCCCGGCATGATCGACGAGCCCGGCTGCAGGTCGGGGATGCGGATCTCGCCCAGGCCGGTGTTCGGGCCGGAGCCCATCCAGCGCAGGTCGTTGCAGATCTTGGTGAGGCTGACCGCGATGGTCCTCAGCGCGCCGGACAGCTCGACCAGCCCGTCCCGGGCGCCCTGGGCCTCGAAGTGGTCGCGGGCCTCGGTCAGCGGCAGGCCGGTCTCCTCGGCGAGCAGCGCGATCACCCGCTGCGGGAAGCCGGCGGGGGTGTTGATGCCGGTGCCGACCGCGGTGCCGCCGAGCGGGACCTCGGCGACCCGGGGGAGCGCCGCCTGCATCCGCTCGACGCCGCGGCGCACGGCGGCCGCGTAGCCGCCGAACTCCTGGCCGAACGTCACGGGCGTCGCGTCCATGAGGTGCGTGCGGCCGGCCTTGACGTCGCCGGCGTGCTTCTCGGCGAGCCGCTCCAGCGAGACCGCGAGGTGCTCGAGGGCGGGGACCAGGTCGTTGACCGCGCCGTCGGTGGCGGCGACGTGCACGGAGGTCGGGAAGACGTCGTTCGAGGACTGCGAGGCGTTGACGTGGTCGTTCGGGTGGACGTCGGCGCCGAGGGACCGGGACGCGAGGGTCGCGAGCACCTCGTTCATGTTCATGTTCGAGGACGTGCCGGACCCGGTCTGGTAGACGTCCACGGGGAAGTGGGCGTCGTGCCGGCCCTCGGCGACCTCGTCGGCGGCGGCGGCGATGGCGTCCGCGACCGGCTGCTCGAGGATGCCCAGCTCGGCGTTGGCCAGGGCGGCGGCCTTCTTGACCCGGGCGAGCGCGGCGACGTGACCGCGCTCCAGGCCGGTCCCGCTGATCGGGAAGTTCTCCACCGCCCGCTGGGTCTGGGCGCGGTAGAGGGCGTCCGCGGGGACGCGCACCTCGCCCATCGTGTCGTGCTCGATGCGGTACTGGACGTCGTCGTCGGCGTGCAGGCTCATGCCGCTGATCCTGCCACCGACCCGGGACCTCGGTCCCGGCCGCCGGGGTCGCGCCGGGCCGGGCGTGGCGCACGTCACACGACGCACCGGGCGTCGAGGTGGCACCTCTCGGCTGTGCGGCGGCGCTGCGGCACAACCGAGAGGTGCCCTCTCGGCGGGGAGGTGACGGGCGTCAGGCGGGGACCGGCACGTCGCCGATGTCGCCGATCGCGGACGTGAGGCGGGCGTTGCCGTCCGCCAGCGTGTACTCGACGCCGACGACCGCCACGCGCCCGGCGTCGATGCCCTCGGCGAGCGTCACGGAGTACGACCGCAGCATGTCGACCGTGTGCCGCACGTGCTCGTGGCCGAGCTCGGCCGGGTCGACGGCGGACAGGTCGCGCGGCCGGCCCTCGGCGTCGGCGCCGTGCGCCAGCGACACGATCGACGGGATGACCCGGTCGACCACCGCGCGGACGAACCCGCGCTGCAGCTCGCCGGTGGTGAGCGCCGCCGTCGCCGCGGCGACGGCGCCGCACGAGTCGTGACCGAGCACGACGACGAGCGAGGCGCCCAGCACCTCGACGCCGTACTCGATCGACCCGATGACGGTCGTGTCGAGCACGTGGCCGGCGGTGCGGACGACGAACACGTCGCCGAGCCCCTGGTCGAAGATGATCTCGGCCGCGACGCGGCTGTCCGAGCAGCCGAACACGACGGCGAACGGGTGCTGCGCGGTGCTGACCTCGGCGCGGCGGTCGATGCCCTGGGACGGGTGCTCCATCTCGCCGCGGACGAACCGGTCGTTGCCGTCGCGCAGCGCGGACCAGGCCTCGGCGGGGGTCGTGGGGTGTGCCATGCGGCCCATCTTGCACCGTCCGGCGAGGCGCGCCGACGGCCGCACGCCGCGCCTCGTCCGCCGCGGGTGACGGACTCCGTTCCGGTGGCGGGCCCCCGTGGGGCGGTGTAGCCCTAGGGGGGAGACGTGCGGACGGCGCGGACTCCCTGGTCGGGGGGCACGCGGCGCCGGAGTGAGGAGCGGTGAGGGTGCGCAGACGGTCGAGGGCGATCGCCGGGGTGGCGGTGCTCGCACTGGGGGCGGGGTTGGCGGCGTGCGCGCCGGCCGACGACACCCCGGTGCTCACCTGGTACACGAACCCGGACGCGGGGGGCCAGGCGCTCCTCGCCCAGCAGTGCACGGAGGAGGCCGGCGGTGCGTACCGCATCGAGGTCTCGGTGCTGCCGCGCGACGCGAGCTCGCAGCGCGAGCAGCTGGCACGGCGGCTCGCGGCGGCCGACTCGTCGATCGACCTGATGAGCCTGGACCCGCCGTTCATCCCGGAGCTGGCGAACGCGGGGTTCCTCGCGCCGGTCCCCGAGGAGATCGCCGACCAGGTCAGCCAGGACGTCGCGGAGGGCGCGCTGCAGGGCGCCTCGTGGGGCGACGAGCTGGTGACCGTGCCGTTCTGGGCCAACACCCAGCTGCTCTGGTACAAGAAGTCGGTCGCCGAGGCGGCCGGGCTCGACCCCGCCGAGGCGCCCGTGACCTGGGACCAGGTCATGGACGCGGCCCGCGACCAGGACCTCACGCTCGGCGTGCAGGGGATCAAGGCCGAGGCGTACACGGTGTGGATCAACGCGCTCGTCGAGTCCGCGGGCGGCCACATCGTCGAGACGCCGGAGGCGCCCGCCGAGGACGTCGCGCTCGGCCTGGAGTCGGACGCCGGCCGGGAGGCCGCCCGGATCATCGGCGAGATCGGCGCCGATCGGCTCGGCGGCGCCGGGCTGCCGACCCAGGACGAGAACGCGTCGCTGACGCAGTTCCAGGGGGACAGCGGCTCGTTCATGGTCAACTGGCCGTTCGTCTGGCCGGCCATGCAGGGCGCGGTCGAGGACGGCACGCTCGACCAGTCGTTCCTGGACGACGTCGGCTGGGCGGTCTACCCGCAGGTCGCGGAGGGCACCGACGCCGCGCCGCCGTACGGCGGGATCAACCTCGGCGTCGGCGCGTTCAGCGAGCACGTGGACGAGGCGTACGAGGCCGCCGCGTGCATCGTGCAGCCGGAGAACCAGGCCGCGTACTTCGTCTCCGACGGCAACCCGCCGTCCTCCACGGTCGCCTACGACGACCCGGAGGTGCAGGAGACGTTCCCGATGGCGGACGTCATCCGCCAGTCGCTGGAGCAGGCGGCGCCGCGCCCGCAGACCCCGTACTACAACGAGGTCTCGCAGGGTCTGCAGGAGACCTGGCACCCGCCGGCCTCCGTGGACCCGGAGTCGACGCCGCAGGAGTCCACCGACTTCATCACCGCCGTGCTGCGAGGGGAGCGGCTCCTATGAGCACCGAGATCACGGGCGCCACGGCCGGGACCACCGAGCGCGCCACGCGCGGCGCCGGCCCCGAACGCCGGTCGAAGCCGGTCCGGAGCGACCGGGCCCGGGCCGAGGCGCGGCTCGGCTGGCTGCTCGCCGGCCCCGCGTTCGTGGTGATGCTCGCCGTCACCGCCTACCCGATCCTGCAGGCCGTCTACGACTCGCTGTTCCGGTACCGGCTCACCGCGCCGGACGACCGGGCGTTCGTCGGGCTCGGGAACTACGGCGTCGTGCTCGGCGACCCGGTGTTCTGGCAGTCGCTGGGGGTCACGACGGTGATCATGGTGATCACCGTCGCGATCGAGCTGGTGCTGGGCTTCGCGCTGGCCCTCGTCATGCACCGGGCGATCACGCGGCTCCGGGGCCTGCTGCGCACCGCGATCCTCGTGCCGTACGGGATCATCACCGTGGTCTCGGCGTTCGCGTGGTTCTACGCGTTCGACATCAGCTCGGGGTACGTGAACAGCTGGTTCGACTGGGTGCCCGGCATCAGCGAGGACCTCAACTGGTTCGCCGGCAGGGGCACGAGCCTGTTCGTCATCATCGCGTCCGAGGTGTGGAAGACCACGCCGTTCATCTCGCTGCTGCTGCTCGCGGGCCTGGCGCAGGTGCCGGGCGACCTCGAGGAGGCGGCCCAGGTCGACGGCGCCACCTGGTGGCAGCGGATGAAGCGCGTGGTCCTGCCGAACATGAAGGCGGCGATCATGGTCGCGGTCCTGTTCCGGGCACTCGACGCGTTCCGCATCTTCGACAACGTCTTCATCATGACGAACGGCGCGAACGGCACCACGGTGCTGTCGCTGCTGGCCTACCGGACGTCGATCGGCCGCCTCGAGATCGGCCTCGGGTCCGCGATCTCGGTGCTGCTGTTCGCCTGCGTGATCGTCATCTGCTTCGTCGCGATCAAGATCTTCAAGGTCGACCTCGCCGGCGCACGAGGGGAGAAGTGATGGGCGCCCTGTCCGGCAAGCAGAAGGTCGCGTGGGCGGCCATCACGATCGCCGTGCTCCTGTACGCGCTGTTCCCGGTCGCGTCGATCATCGCGACCTCGTTCAAGCTGCCGAGCGACCTGAGCTCCGGCACCTTCCTGCCGACCACGTGGTCGTGGACGAACTACGAGGAGATCCTCGGCCCGGACGGCTCGGCCCAGGAGCTGTTCCTGTCGTCGCTGCGGAACTCGATCGGCATCTCGCTGATCGCCACCGCGATCTCGTGCGTGCTCGCCACGCTGGCGGCGTACGCGATCGCCCGGCTGGACTTCCCGGGCCGCAAGCTGATCCTCACCACCGCGCTCGGGGTGTCGATCTTCCCGGTCATCTCGATCGTCACGCCGCTGTTCAACCTGTGGCGGAACATCGGGCTGTACGACACCTGGGCGGGCCTGATCATCCCGTACCTGTCCCTCACCCTGCCGATCTCCATCTGGACGCTCACCGCGTTCTTCCGGCAGATCCCGTGGGAGCTCGAGCAGGCCGCGCAGGTGGACGGCGCCACCACGTGGCAGGCGTTCCGGAAGGCCATCGTGCCGCTGGCGGCGCCGGGCGTGTTCACCACGGCGCTCATCGCGTTCTTCATCGCGTGGAACGACTTCGTGTACGGCATCTCGCTGACCTCGACCGAGGCAGCCCGGCCCGTGCCCGCCGCGCTGGCGTTCTTCTCCGGCGCGTCCCAGTTCGAGGACCCCACGGGCGCGATCTCCGCCGCGGCCGTCGTCGTCACCATCCCCGTCGTCGTCCTGGTGCTGCTGTTCCAGCGCCAGATCGTGTCCGGGCTGACCCAGGGCGCGGTCAAGGGCTGACGCCCGACCGCCCGGACCCCAGGAGGAGCACATGGCATCCATCACCCTGACGGACATCGTCAAGAAGTACGGCGACGGCTACCCGGCCGTGAACGGCGTCAGCCTCGACATCAAGGACGGGGAGTTCGTCATCCTGGTCGGCCCGTCGGGCTGCGGGAAGTCGACGCTCCTGCGGATGATCGTCGGCCTCGAGGACATCACGTCCGGCGAGCTGCGGATCGGCGACGAGGTCGTCAACGAGCGGGCCCCGCGCGACCGGCACCTGGCGATGGTGTTCCAGAACTACGCGCTGTACCCGCACCTGACCGTGTACGAGAACATCGCGTTCCCGCTGCGGCTGCAGAAGGGCAAGTACACCGAGGAGCAGATCAAGGACAACGTCGAGTACGCGGCGGACACCCTGGAGCTGCGGGAGCACCTCGACCGCAAGCCGGCGAACCTGTCCGGCGGCCAGCGGCAGCGCGTCGCGATGGGCCGGGCGATCGTGCGCGACGCCCGCGCGTTCCTGTTCGACGAGCCGCTGTCCAACCTCGACGCCAAGCTGCGCGGCCAGATGCGGACCGAGATCGCGCGCATGCAGCGCCGGCTCGGCACCACCACGGTCTACGTCACGCACGACCAGACCGAGGCCATGACGCTCGGCGACCGGGTCGCGGTGCTCCGCAAGGGCGAGCTGCAGCAGGTCGCGAGCCCGCGCGCGCTGTACGAGCAGCCGGTCAACCTGTTCGTCGCCGGGTTCATCGGCTCGCCGCCGATGAACTTCCTGCCGGGCGAGGTGCACGGGGACTCCCTGCGGCTCCCCTTCGGCGACGTCCCGATCCCGGAGACGGCCCGGGGCAGGCTGGACGGCCGCGAGCTGGTCATCGTCGGCCTGCGGCCGGAGCACGTCGAGGACGCCCGCGTGCTCGACGAGGACAAGCGCGCCAAGGGCGCCACGTTCTCCGCCGAGGTCGACGTCGTCGAGTGGCTCGGCGCGGAGCTGTACGCCTACATCCCGTTCGAGACGCACGCCGACGTCGCGCAGAAGCTCGAGGAGCTGGACCGCGACCTGGACGGCGAGGGGATGCGGACGCAGATGATCGTCTCGCTCGGCTCCGAGAGCCGGGTGCGCGACGGCAGCAGCGCCGAGCTGTGGTTCGACCCGCGGCGGCTGCTGATCTTCGACCCGGAGTCGGGCGAGAACCTCACGTACGACGACGACGCGGCGCGCCGCATCGACGCCGAGACCGAAGAGGACCGCCGCGCAGCCCTGGAGCGCGCGCACCGCGATGCGGAGAAGCAGGGGAACGGCGAGGCGTCGGCCGCGGGCCGGCACCGCCAGGCGAGCTGAGGCGCGCAGGCGCGTCGCCCGGTACCGGTGAGGTCGTCACAACGGCACGAGGTCGTCACTCCTGAGTGGCGACCTCGTCCGCTCGTGACGACCTCAGCGCGCGGCGGCGTCGCGGCGAGGGCGCGGCGCGCGCCGGCCTACGCCTCGCCGAGCTCCGCGGACGTCGGCGGGTTCGCCCCGGCGCGGGAGACCGTGATCGCGGCGACCTGGGCGCAGCGGACCAGGACCTGCTGGACCGTCCCGCGGTCGATCGCGTGCAGCGCCTCGCGGGCGTCCGCACCCAGCAGGCCCGCGGTCCACAGGCCGTCGACGAGCGCGCCCATGAACGAGTCGCCGGCGCCGACCGTGTCGGCCACCTGCACCGCCGGCGCCTCGACCAGCACCTCGTCGCCGCCCGCGGTGATCGCGAGCGCGCCCTCGCCGCCGAGCGTCACGACGACGAGCGCCGGTCCGCGGCCCAGCCAGTCCTGCGCGATCTCGACGGGCGCGACGCCCGGGTGCAGCCAGGCGAGGTCCTCGTCGGACACCTTCACGACGTCGGCCAGCGCGACCAGCCGCTCGACGACGGGCAGCGTCTCCTCCGGCGAGCCCATCAGCGCGGGGCGCAGGTTCGGGTCGTAGGTGATCGTCGACGTCGCCCGGCGCTCCTCCAGGAGCCGGGCCACCGCCTCGCCGCCGGGCGAGATGACCGTCGCGATCGAACCCGTGTGCACGACGGCCGGGGCGTCGTCGGCCTCGTCCCACCGCGTCGGCAGGTCCCACGTCAGGTCGAACTCGTACGTCGCGGCGCCCCCGGCGTCGAGGTGGGCGCGCGCCACGGGGGTGCGCTCGGGGGCGCGGTCGCCCGCGAGCACGTGCACGCCGGACCCCGCCAGGTGCTCCCGGACCAGGTCGCCGTGCGCGTCGTCGGCCAGCCAGGTCAGCAGGTCGACCCGGCGCCCGAGCCGGCCGAGCCCGATCGCCACGTTGGCGGGGCTGCCGCCGGGGTGCTCGGCGGGCTCGGCGCCCGGGCGGAGCACGACGTCGACGAGGGCCTCCCCGACGACGAGGGCGCGGGCGGCGGGCTGCTCGGTCATGGGGCTCCTTCGCGTCCGGCGGCGGTGCCGGGTCGGGGGTGGGGCGTGCGGGGTCGAGCGGGGTGGTGCGCGGCGCGGGCGGTGCGCGGGGTGCGGTCGGCGCCGTCAGGACGCCGCGTCACCGCCGGGCCCGTCGGACGCGCGGGCCGCGTCGAGCCGGGCGCGGGCGCCGTCCAGCCACTGCTGGCAGCGCGCGGCGAGCGCCTCGCCGCGCTCCCACAGGGCGAGGGACTCCTCGAGCGTCGCGCCGCCGGCCTCGAGCCGGGAGACGACGGCGACGAGCTCGTCGCGCGCCTGCTCGTAGGACAGGTCGGCGGGGTCGCCGGGGGTGGGGGAGGTGTCGCTCACGGGTCCATCTAACCAACGACCGCCCACCTCGCGCCCCGCGCGGCGCCGGGGGTGCGTGCCCGGCCGGCCGGGCGGGCGGCCGCGGGCGTCAGCCGTCCTGCGCCGCGAACTGCTGCGTCCCGAGCACGGCCAGCAGCCGGAGCCGGCTCTCCGCCTCGCTGCGCGGCGCGGCGGTGAGGACGAGCAGCGTCTGCGACCCGTCCTCGGTGAACAGCGCCTGGCAGTCGACCTCGATCGCCCCGACCCGCGGGTGGATCAGCACCTTGTGGTCCTCGAACCGGCGGGACACCTCGTGCGCCTCCCAGAGGGCGACGAACTCCGCGCTCCGGGCGGACAGCTCGCGCACCAGCTCGGCCGCCCGCGACCGCGGGCCCTCCGCGCCGAGCGTCGCCCGCAGCGAGGCGACCTGCGCCCGGCTCTGCCGGTCCCGGTCATCCTCCGGGTACAGCAGCCGCTCCGTCCCGGGGCTCGCGAACCAGCGGTAGATCGCGCTGCGCTCCCACCCGGCGAGCGACTCCACGGGGCCGAACAGGGCGCGCGCCAGGTCGTTCTGCACCAGCGTCCGCCCGAGCCCGTCGAGGACCAGGGCCGGGCTGTCGGTGATCCGGTCCAGCACCCGCAGCAGCCCGGGGGCGACGTAGTCCTCGCGCGCGGCGCGGTCCGGCGCGCTGTGCCCGGCGACCCGGTACAGGTAGTCGCGCTCGTCGGGCGTCAGCCGCAGCGCCCGGGCGAGCGAGCCGAGCATCTGGGTGCTGGGCTGCGGGCCGCGGCGCTGCTCGAGCCGCGTGTAGTAGTCCGTCGACATCACGGCGAGCTGGGCGACCTCCTCCCGCCGCAGGCCCGGGGCGCGGCGGCGGGCGCCCGGCGGCAGCCCGACGTCGCCCGGGCGCAGGGCCTGGCGGTGCCGGAGCAGGAAGTCGGCCAGCGCGTCGCGATCCACCCGAGCAGTATCGGCGCGCGCCGCGACCGCGGACCAGGGACCCGCGATCCCCCGACGAGCGCTCTCTGGCGGGCGGACGCCGGCCGTCGAAGACTCGGGGCATGCGAATCGACGGGAACACCATCTTCATCCCCGGTGCCACGAGCGGCATCGGCCTCGCCCTGGCCCTCGCCCTGCAGGCGAAGGGCAACACCGTGATCGTCGGCGGCCGGCGCACCGAGCTGCTCGACCGGATCACCGCCGAGCACCCCGGCATCCACGCCTACCGCATCGACACCGCCGACGCGGAGGACGTCGCGGAGGTGTCGAAGCGGGTGATCGCCGAGCACCCCGAGGTGAACGTGCTCGTCCCGATGGCCGGCATCATGCGCGTCGAGGACTGGACCGACCCGGCCGGGTTCCTCGACACCGCCGAGCAGACCGTCACCACCAACGTGCTCGGCCCGATCCGGCTGATCGCCGCGTTCGTCGAGCACCTGCAGACCCGCCCGGACGCCACGATCCTCACGGTGTCCTCCGGGCTGGCGTTCGCCCCGCTCCGGGTCACGCCGACCTACAACGCGAGCAAGGCGTTCATCCACATGCTCAGCGAGTCGATCCGGCTGCAGCTCGCCCGGACCAGCGTCCGCGTGCTCGAGCTCGAGCCGCCGTCGGTGCAGACCGACCTCATGCCGGGGCACCGGGAGAACGCCGACGCGATGCCGCTCGACGAGTTCGTCGCGGAGGTGATGGCGCTGCTCGAGGCGCAGCCCGACGCGACCGAGATCCAGGTCGAGCGCGTCAGGTTCCTCCGGTACGGCGAGGCGCGCGGCGACTACCCGCAGGTGGTCGCGGCGCTCAACGCACGGGACCCGCACGGGAAGTGACGCGCGGCGGGGAGGAGTGGACGAACCGGCCGGACACGCCCGGCGTGTCCGGCCGGATCCGCCACCCGAGGGCGTGGGGCCGGGCCCGCGGAACGTCAGGCGTCCTCGCCCGCCTCGGCGGCGGGGCGCCTCCGGCCGGGCGCGACCGCCAGCACCGTCGCCATGAGCTCGCCGCGGGACACCCGTATCCGCAGCGAGTCCTTCGCCGCCACCTCGGTCGCCTCCCGCACGACGCGGCCGTCGGACGTCTGCACCACGGCGTACCCGCGGTCGAGCGTCGCGGCGGGGGACAGCGCCCGGACCTGCGCGGCGAGCGCGCGCGTCGACGTCACGGCGCCCGCGAGCGCGTGGTCGAGGCTGCGGCGGGCGTGGTCGCGGGCGCGGACCACCTCGGCCTCGCGGGTGTCGACCATCGTCTGCGGGCGGGCCAGCACCGGTCGGCTGCGCACCTGCTCCAGGTTGGCGGCCTCCCGGGCGACCCGGTGCTCGACGGCGGACCGGATGCGGGAGCGCGCCTGCGCGACCCGGGCGCGCTCCTCGCCGACGTCCGGCACGATCCGCTTCGCGGCGTCGGTCGGCGTGGACGCGCGGTAGTCGGCGACCAGGTCGAGCAGCGGGGTGTCCGTCTCGTGGCCGATCGCGGACACCAGCGGGGTGCGGCAGGCCGCCGCCGCGCGGACGAGCGCCTCGTTGCTGAACGGCAGCAGGTCCTCGACCGAGCCGCCGCCGCGCGCGACGACGACCACCTCGACCCGCGGGTCGGCGTCCAGCTCGGCGATCGCGCGGCTCACCTGGGGCACCGCGCCCGCGCCCTGCACGGCGACCTCGCGGATCACGAACTCCACCTGCGGCCAGCGCGCGCGGGCGTTCACCACCACGTCGTGCTCGGCCTTCGACTCCCGGCCGCACACCAGGCCGACGACCCGGGGCAGGAACGGCAGCGGCACGCGGCGGTCGGCGTCGAACAGCCCCTCCGCCGCCAGCACGCGCTTGAGGTGCTCGATCCGGGCCAGCAGCTCGCCCACGCCGACGGCGCGGATCTCGTCCGCGTTGAGCTGCAGCGTCCCGCGCTTGGTCCAGAACGTCGGACGGGCGTGCACGACCACGTGCGCGCCCTCGGCCAGCGGGGTCGCCGCGCCGGACAGCACGCCCGCCGGCATGGACACCGGCAGCGACATGTCGGTGTCCGTGTCCCGCAGCGTGAGGAACGCGACGTTCGCCCCCGGGCGGCGGTTGAGCTGCACCACCTGGCCCTCGACCCACAGCGGCGACATCTTCGCGACGTAGTCGGCGATCTTCACGGACAGCAGCCGGACGGGCCACGGCCGCTCGGCGGTGGTCTCGTTCGCGCGCGCCGGGAGCTCGGCCGGGCCGGTCGCGGCCGCGGCGCCGGGGGCGTCAGCGCGGGGGGTCGTGGGGGAGGACTGCTGCACGGGCCCACCCTGCCACGCGGGCCCGACAGCGCACGCCCCGCGGCCCCCCGGCGGAGCAGTGCCGAACCGGGGCCGTCCGGTTGAGCCGGGGCTGTCCTGCCGAGCCGGGGGCTGTCCGGCTGAGCCGGGGACATCCGGCTGAGGGAGGTGGTTCCGCCGAGATAGGGCCATCCCGCCGAGATAGGGCCATGGCCGGTCCTACGTCGATGGGCGGGTCCTATCTCGGCGACCCTCGCGTGAGGAGGCCGGACGCAGGCGCGCTGTCGCGCCACCCCCAGGGGACTCTGGCCGAGGCCGTGCACCCCCGCCCCCCCGCCCCGCCCGCCGCCCCGCCGCCCCGCCCCGCCCC
>NZ_BONO01000032.1 GCF_016862755.1 Cellulomonas pakistanensis
GGGCCCGCAGGGCCCCAGCAACAACCCCAAGCCCCACAGGGCAGTAGGGGCTGCGAAACGTTGCTCTGGTGTTCTGGTACAGAGCTCTATGGGCCCGTAGGGCCCCATGCGTAGAGACTGGGAGCAGGCTCTAAGCCAGAGTTCTACACCTACGTCATATGGCACAGGTGACGTGTTTACGTCGGCCGGCGCTCGAATCTGCTTGACCACGCTGGCGTCGGACGACGACGCGCTCGGGCCACAGCTACACGATCGAGCGCGTCCGATCCTGGAAGTTGTCCGGCATCAGCTGGACCGCGGATGCCTCCGCAGCCGCCGATCGGACTGAGTCCTGCACGTCGGCCAAAGACGCACTGGGACTGGCGAGTCGGTAGTGCGACGTAGAACAACGGCCCCGGCCAGACAACACCTCGATGAACCAGCCGTCGCGCACTGCCTGGCGGATGGCCCTCCCGACGGTCGAGACACTCAATCCGGTCTGCGCGGCGATCGTTGCCTGTGACGGCCAAATCCACTGACCCGTGGCCGGGTCCGCGTAGAGCGCGAGCGCGATGATCGACGCTTGCTCGGCCGGAGTCTGATGTCCATGCGGCGCGACATGCCACGCTGCGAGCCACGCCTCGCGCCCGACCGGCGAGCGGGCGCTCACGCGCCAGCCCTCGGGCTCGGCTGCGGACCCCGGACGTCCGCGCTGTCCGGGCGCGGGTACTCGCTGGGGTCCTCGCCAGACGGATTGATCCTCCACGCGCTAGCACGAACAGCTCTGCCCGAGACTGAGCGCCATCCGTTGAGCTTCTGCAGCGGGAGCTGAGCCACCACCGCAAGACAAGAGTCGCAGGGCGGCCGGGTGGTCTCGGCGAACCCGAGCTGGTGTCCCCACGCCAGCTGGGCGGCGCACGCGTGGCAGATCCCGAAGGCGAGCGCGTGGTTCTTCACGCGCTCCCAGGTGCGGGCCTGCTCGATCGTCTCGGGCAGAGTCGTAGCCGACGGACGCGGCTGCGGATTGGCGCTCACGCCGCGCCCTCCCGCTCAATCATGAAGGCGGTGAGGTGGCTCAGCAGGTAACGCCGCGCGCGGCCGACGCGCGCACACGGCACCCCAGCACGATCACCCTCCGCGTACAGCCAGCGGGTAGTCACACTCAGGTGCTCAGCAGCACGGTGGATATCGACCCACCGCTCGGGCGACGGGGACAGCGCCTTCGGCGCGCGGTCATACAACGAAGACGACATGGATCACTCCAGGGGCCGGACGAGCGCGTCGAGGCGCTCGTCGATCACGATGCGGAATCCCGTCGCGCCGGGTGCGTCTGCTACCGAGCGCCGTGGCGCTCCTCGCTGCGTCGTGACCCTGGGTCGGCTCCCCTGCACGCGAGGTCGGCTCCGTGCAGCGGTCTCTGGCATACGCCAGTCACCAAGCCTCGACCTCCAGTAGCTGGAGGTGTCAGCGGTTCTCGGTTGCAGACCGTACGTCGTGCGGATCATCCCGGGCAACCACACCGAATTGATTCGTCGAGGTTCACCCGTTCGGCCTAACGCACCGCAAACCAGCGACACCCGCTACAGTGCTCACGTGGCATACGTGGAACAGCGGAAGCGGGCAGGCGCCGGCGGCAAGGTTGAGCTGCGCTACGTCGGGCGCTACCGCATTGACGGCCGACTCAAGAGCACGCGCACCTTCAAGGTGAAGCGAGACGCACTTGCGGAAGCCGAAGCCCAGGAGCGGGCAGGCAAGTCGTCCGAGTGGGTCGACCCCAGCTTGGCGAGGGTGACCGTTGACGAGTGGTTCAGACTGTGGCAGGGCGCTCGATCCGGACGCGCTCCACGAACCACCGAGGCCGAGACCGAGCGATATGCCTCCTTGATCGCGCCGGCTTTCGGCTCCACGATCCTGCGGCGGCTCGACTACAGCGACATCGCGACATGGGCCGCCACCATGCGCAGCAAGCGCACGGGTGACGTCGCTTCACAGGCCCGACGACGTGACGCCGTGCGCCTGCTCGTCCAGATCCTCGACGGGGCCGTCGATTCTCGACGTCTTCGCCATAACCCCGCTCGCACGCCGTCGGGCAAGGTTCCTTACCTCCCCCGCGCTTCCAGATCGAAGGAACACCGCTACCTCTCCAACGAGCAGCTCCGGCGTCTGGTCGACGCTGCCGGAGCCGGGGAAGGGAGCGCGCTCATCCTCTTGACCGGCCTCACGGGGTTGCGCTGGGGCGAGCTATCTGCGCTCTTGGTGGAGGACGTCGACCTGCAGCGGGGGCGGGTGTCGGTTCGCCGCGCGTACACCAGGTTGGACAGCGGTGCGCTCGTGCTTGGCGACACCAAGACGCACGCTCGGCGGGAGGTGCCCATCGGAGGAACGCTACGCGCTCGCCTGCAGCCGCTACTCGCGGGGAAGAGGAAGTCCGAGCTGCTCTTCACCAGCCGCACGGGAGAGCCACTCCGACGCGAGTCGTTTACCCGAAGCACCTTCCAGCCAGCCGTGCGTGCAGCTGGTGGTGCTGTGACCGCCCTTCAGCGAGCCCTCGGGCTCCCCGAGGCGTCGGTAACAGGGGTCTACGACGAACGCACTCGCCTGTCAGTTATCGAGCTGCAAGCCCGGGGCGGCATCAGCCCGACGGGCGTGTGCGACCCCGAAACGTGGGCGCACCTCGCAACGGAGGACCGTCAGTGCAGAGCCGGGATGACCCAGGGCGAGAAGGTGAGCCGCACGAGGCAACTAGCCACGCTCACGCGCATGACGCTTGCGCCCGGGGCTGAGGACTTCGCCTCCCTGACGTTCCACGATCTTCGTCACACCGCCGCTTCCCTCGCTGTAGCCAACGGCGCCACCGTGAAGGCCGTGCAGCTGATGCTGGGCCACGAGAGCGCCAAGCTGACCCTGGACACCTACGCGGGGCTGTTCGAGTCGGACCTCGACTCGCTAGGGGCAACCATGTCCGATGCGTTCGATGCGAGCGCCGCTCACTATGTGCTCACCGACCCAGGTCCGAGCGTCAGCGAGACGATCCGCAGCGACGAACCAAACCCAGCCTGAAGTGCACCAACACTGAGTGCGCCTGGGCAGATTCGAACTGCCGACACCCGCTTTAGGAGAGCGGTGCTCTATCCACTGAGCTACAGGCGCACGGGACCGGTGGGAGACCGTGGACGTCCGACCGGCGCCGTGTCGTCCGCGGGCGGCCCGGGTCGGGGCGCTGCGGACGCGTGCAGCCTATCGCGGCCGGGCGTCGGCACGGGGACGTCGACCCCGGGACGCTCCGCCGCGCGGGGGACGCGCACCCCTGCGACGATCACCCGATGCCCCGCGAGCCCTGGTACCGGCAGGTCGTCCCCACCGCGACGCGGACCGCGCGCGCCGTCTGGGCCCGCCGCTCGGACCTCCGCGACCCGAGCTCCCGCGCCGCGGTCGTCATCGGCGCCCTGCTGATCGTCCTCGGGGTCACCGTCCTCCTGGTCGTGCACGACGCCGTGCAGGAGGGCGACGACCTGGCCGAGGTGGACACCCCGGTGCTCGACTGGCTGGTCGCGGCGCGCGGCCCCGCGATGACGGCGTTCCTGGAGGCGGTGTCCGCGGTGACCGGGCCGAGCGTGCTGCCGGCGGTCGTGGTCGTCGCCTGCGTGGTGTGGGGCGTGGTCACGAAATCCTGGTGGCAGCCCGCGCTGCTCGCCGGCGCGATGATCCTGTCCACGCTGGTGTCCGTGGTGCTGAAGTCGGCGATCGCGCGCCCGCGGCCGCCGCTCGACACCATGACGGTGCCCGGGTCCGAGACCACGTACTCCTTCCCGTCCGGGCACACCGTCGGGACCGCGACCTTCCTGCTCACCGCCGGCTACCTGATCTGGATCCGCAGCCCGCACGTGCGGTCGCTGGTGCTGTGGGCGCTCGGGACGCTCGCGGGGATCGCGCTCGTCGCCGGCAGCCGGCTGTACCTCGGGTACCACTTCCTCACGGACGTCACGGCCGGGTTCGCGCTCGCGGTGGCGGTGCTCGGGGTGGTCGTCGTGGTCGACCGGCGGCGCGCGGTGCGGGCCGCGCGGATGACGGCCGGGGCCGGCGGCGAGGACGCGGGGGCGACGCCGGCGGGCTGACGCCCTCGGCGGCGTCGGCTCGCGGCTGCGGGCTGCTCCGGCGACGCACAGCCTGTACCCAGCAGCCGCTTTCACCCGCGGGTCACGCACGGGCCCACGCGACGTCACGCGGTGTTCAGAACCGCTGGCCAGGGTGGTGCGGCGCGCCCGAACCCGGCGCATGACCACCACCCCACCGGAGACGCTCCCGTGCGACCTCACCCTGCCCCGACGCCCCCGCGCGCGTCGCGGCGCGCCCCCGCCCGCGCCCTCGCGGCCGTCGCCGCCACGGCCCTGGCCGGCACCCTGCTCGCGGCGGCGCCGCTGGCCGCGACCGCCGCCGGGCCCGCCCCCGCGGCGCCCGTCCTACCGGCCGCCGCGTCCGACGAGCCCGGCTCGCGCTTCACGCTCGCCGTGCTGCCGGACACGCAGTTCTACTCGCGCTACTCGGCGGACCAGTTCCTCCCCCGCTACGGCACCGACCCGTTCCGCGAGCAGACCCGGTTCCTGGTCGAGCACGCCGACGAGCTCAACATCCCGTTCGTCACGCACCTCGGCGACGTCGTCGACCGCGTCGGGCAGACCCGGGAGTGGGAGGCGGCGGACGCGGCGATGCGCACGCTCGAGGAGGGCGGGCTGCCCTACTCGATCCTCCCGGGCAACCACGACGTGCGGAACTCGGACGACCAGCTCGACGACACCGACTACGACCTCGCGAACGAGCCGTTCCTGCAGTACTTCGGCCCGGCGCGCGCGGCGACCCAGGCGACCTACGGCGGCAGCGACCCGACCGGGATGAGCCAGTACCACGTGTTCGAGGCCGAGGGCCAGGAGTTCATGGTGCTCGCGCTCGCGTGGCGGGTGTCGGACCAGACGATGCAGTGGGCCAAGGACGCGATGGCCGCGCACCCCGACGTGCCGGTCATCCTGACGACGCACTCGCTGCTCAACATCGACGCCGACCAGACCTCGCCCCGGGACACCGAGTACGGCGAGGAGCTCTGGAACAAGCTGATCAGGGGCAGCGACCAGATCTTCCTCACGTTCAACGGCCACTTCCACGGCGCGACCCAGCAGACCCGCACGAACGACTTCGGGCACTCGGTCACCAACGTGCTGATCGACTACCAGATGGCCTACGAGGGCGGGAACGGCTACCTCGGCCTGGTCGAGTTCGACCTCGCGCACGACACGCTGACGATGCAGACCGCGTCGCCGTGGGTCACGGCCAAGCCGCAGGAGACGCTGACCAGCTACGACCAGCCGTTCCTCGAGGGTCCGAACCAGCAGTTCACGCTCGACCTCGACTTCTCGGCGCGGTTCGCCGGCTTCGACCCGGACTTCGGCCCCGGCGCCGGCGTCTGGCCGTCCCTGACCCAGAAGGCGCGGGACGTGCTGCTCGACGGCTTCGTCGGCCCCGACCCGGTCACCACGGAGGCGCCGGGCAACGCGCTCGACTTCCCCGAGGCCGAGGGCACCGTCGCGCACTGGCGCATGAACGAGCTCCCCGCGGGCGTCCTGCCCGAGGGCGGCACCATCCCCGACGTCGCCGGGGACAACGACCTGACCCGCGCGACCATCGCCGCGTCCGGCTCCGCCGAGGCCCAGCCCGGCGACGTGACGGTCGTCCGCGACGACGTGCACGGCTACTCGTCCGACGGCGCGGCGGTGTGCTTCGCCAACTCCTCCGCGGCGCGGTTCAGCTACCTGACGACCGCCGCCGACGCGCCGGCGAACGCCGAGACGTTCCCCGAGGGCTACACGATCGAGACGTTCCTCCAGCTCGACCCGTCCTGGACCGCCGACGCCAACGGCTGGTCCAAGGCCGTCGTCCGCTCCGGCGACCGCTCGCAGCTCCCGGGCATGCCGTGGTCGCAGTGGGACTACACCGCGTCCCCGGTCGCGCTCGGCATCTCCAACCTGCGCGAGTTCCAGTACACCGAGGTCCCCGCGATCACGACCAAGGGCGACCGCACCGCGTGGTCCGGCGAGATCATGGTCGACAGCTGGTCGCACGTCGCGCTCGTCAACGACCCGGCGACGTCCACCACCACGATGTACATCGACGGCGCCCCGGTGCTGCGCAACGCCACCGACACGCTCGGCCACTCGATCCAGGCGGACATGCCCTGGCTGCTCGGCTCCGACTGGGTCGACGGCGCCGCCCGCAACGGCTGGAACGGCTGCATCGGCGAGACCCGCGTCATCGACCGGCCGACCGGGCCGTCGGAGTGGCTGACGCAGCGCGCCGACCTCACCGGCCTGACGGTCGACGCGCCCGCCGGCGCGCTGCCGGCCGGCACGCAGGTCACCGCGCTGTCCGGCACCGGGTTCCCGGGCGCCGTGGTGCGCGTGGCGGACGGCGCGGCGACTCAGACGGTGGAGGGTGCCGTGGCGGGTGCCGCCGCCGGCGCGACCGGCGCCGAGGTCCGGACGGCCGCGCTGGCCGCGGCCGCCGCCCCGGCGTCGCTCGCGGGCGAGACCGTGGTCGGCACCGACGGCCGGTGGACCCTGGCCTACGCCGGGGCCCTGCCCGCGGGCGACTACGCCGGGTCCGTCGTGCAGGCCCTCGGCGCGCGCACGTCCGCGCCGCTCGGCGTGGCGTTCTCGCTCGCCGCGGCGCCGGCTCCCGACCCGGTCGACCCGCCGGTCGACGGCGGCACGGGTGGCGGCACCGGCGGCGGGACGGGCGCCGGCGGCGGCGCGGGTGCGGGTGCGGGTGCGGCCGCGGGTACGGGCGGCACCGGCTCGGGCTCGGGCAGCACCGCCGCGGGCGGCCGCGGCGCGCTCGCGACGACCGGCGCCCAGGTGTCGGCCGCCGTCGCGGCGGCGCTCGCCCTGCTGGCGCTCGGCGCGGGCGGCGTGGCGCTGCGGCGCCGGGCGACGACCGAGGCCCAGGAGGACTGACCTCCGAGAACGGGCGCGGGGTGCGGCGGCGGGGCTCCGTCGCCGCACCCCGCGCCCGCGAGCGGGCAACCGACACGTCGAGCGAGCGTCCAGCGGATGCTCGCCCGACGTGTCGCGTGCACCGGCGGCGGCGTCCGCCGGTCGGCCGCACCGGCCGGTGCCGTGCCGGTGGCCGCGGCCGCGGGACCCGCGCGCGGCGCCGAGCTGGCCCGCACCGGCGCCGCGGCCGGACCCGTGCTGCTCCTCGGGCTCGGCCTCCTGCTCGTCGGCGTCGGCACGCGTGCCGCGCACGCGTGCCCGCGGCGTCCCGCGGGGTAGGCGCTCGGGCCCTCCGCTCGGGTGTACCCGGTGGACGCACGACCGGGACGTACCCGTCTCCGTCCCAGGTACACCGCGTACTCGCCGCGGTGAGGCGTGCCCGGGGCCGTCGTCGGCGCACCGGGTGCCCGCCCGCCCGCTACAGCCCCCGCCACCCGCCGGTCGCCCGCCCGACCCGCTCCGAGATCCCGCTCCCCACGAGCACGCCCGCGGCGATCGCCACGATCGTCAGCAGCGCGTTCAGGAAGTCCCCGAGCCCCGCGGCGGCGTCCGCCCCGACGATCTCGGTCACGCCCTCGAGACCGAGCGCCCCGGGCACGAGCAACCAGAACGCCGGCAGGAACGTCACCGGCACCGGGGGCCCGCTCGGGCGCTGCTGGATGGCGTACGCCACCGGCAGCACGACCGCCCCGGCGGCGAACGACGCGCCCAGCGGGTTCAGCACCAGGCCGGCCCCGGCCTGCACGCCGTACGCGACGCCGAGGACCACGAGCAGCCAGGGCAGCGCGCGCCAGGGCACCGCGGAGGACAGGAGCACCCCGATCCCGAACACCGCCACGCCCACCCACGGCGCCCACGGCCCCAGCGGCTCCGCGGGCGGGGGCGGACCCGGCGGCCCGGCGAACTCCACGCCGAGCGCGATGCCGAACGTCAGCAGCAGCAGCCGCTCGAGCCCGTAGACCAGCCGCGCCGAGCCCGACAGCATCGACCCCGACGCCAGCTCGATCGTCGCCATCGTCAGCGCGGCGCCGGGCAGCAGCGTCACCAGGGTCGGGATCACGATGTCGAGCGGTGCCGACCCCACGACGGGCTCCGACAGCCGGAACACCAGCCACGTCACCAGGGCCGCCGTCAGCATCGGCAGCACGACCGCGATCGCGTGCGACCGCTCGCCCCAGAGCGTCAGCACCCCGACCAGCAGGCCGAGGACCACGTACGCCGGGAGCGCCGCGGCCGTGGGGTTCAGCAGCAGGCCCAGGCCGAGCACCATGACGCTCGTCCCGACCACCCGCAGCCAGGACGGCAGCCGCGGCCGCGCGGCCAGCAGCGCGCGCAGCCGCGCCACGGCGTCCGCGACCGCCAGCCGCGCGTGCCGGATGTCGTCGATCAGCCGGTAGAGCGCGTCGACCTGGTCCAGCCGCAGCGCCGCGTTCGGCGCCGGCGCGAAGTCGACCCGGGTGGCGTCGCCGGTCTCGATCCGGACGAACACGCCCGTCGGCAGCACGAAGAACCGCACCCCCGCCGCCCCGTACACCGACGCGACGTCGTCGAGGATCAGCGCGACCCGGTCGGCGGCATCACCCGCCCGCTGCATCGCGACGCCCAGCCGGCGCAGCAGGTCGAGGACGGCCTCGGGCGGCTGCTCGGCCACGCGGGGCGCCTCGACGGCCGGGCGGGACAGCAGCCCGACCAGGGCGGACCGCGCCCGCGCGATGCCGCGACGCCCCGGTTCGGCCACCTGACCAGGATGTCGACGACGCCCGGGACATCGCTCACCCCCGCGGGGTGATCGGCACGAGGGGTCCCGCGGCCTACCGTCGAGCCAGCCGGGCGGACCGGGGCCACGTCCCGGCAGGGCGCACGAGGGGGGCGGACATGAGCGACGCGCGCACCACGGCGAGGGGCGCCGGAGCCGTCCTGGCGGCCACGTGCCTGTCCACGCTGGTGGTCAACGCCAACACCTCGGCGGTGAGCATCCTGCTCCCGGCGATCAGCGCCGACACCGGGACGTCCGTCGACACCCTGCAGTGGGCGGTGACCGGGTACTCGCTGGTGGGGGCGGCCGTGATCATCACGGCCGGGTCGCTCGGCGACGTGTTCGGCCGCAAGCGGGTGTTCCAGCTCGGGCTGCTGCTGTTCGTGCTGTCCTGCGTGCTGATCGCGCTGTCGACCGACGGGACGGGCGTGATCGTGGGCCGGCTGATCCAGGGCGCCGCCGGGTCGACGATCCTGGCGTGCGGGCTGAGCCTGCTGTCGGTCGCGAGCGACGGCGAGGACCAGCTGCGGGCGGTGTCGCTGTGGGGCGCGGCCGCCGCGGTCGGCGCCGCGGCGGGACCGCTGCTGGGCGGCGTCCTCGTCGACCTCACCGGGTGGCAGGGGCTGTTCTGGATCGACGCCGGCGTCGGGGTCGTCTGCATGCTCATGACCTACGTCACGGTCGCCGAGTCGAAGGACCCGGACCGGCCGCGGTCGATCGACTACCTCGGCACCGTCCTGGTCGCGCTGACGCTGGCGCCGCTGATCCTCGGCGTGAGCAAGAGCGGCGACTGGGGCTGGCTGTCCGCGGCGACGATCGGCTGCCTCGCGGTCAGCGTCGTCGCCGGCTGGCTGTTCGTCGTCGTCGAGAAGCGGGTCGCCGTGCCGCTGCTCGACCTCGCGCTGCTGCGGAACCGGATCCTGGTCGGCGCGACCCTGGCGATCCTCATCGGCGCCGGCACGATCAACGGCCTGATGTACCTGCTCAGCCTGTACTTCCAGGACCCGGCGGCGCTCGGGTTCAGCTCGCTGGAGGCGGGGCTCGCGACGCTGCCGGCGACCGTCGGGCTCGTGCTCATCGCGCCGCTGGTGCCGCGGCTGACCAAGCGGGCCGGCGGCCGGCAGGTGATCGGCGTCGGGTTCCTGCTGACCACGGCGGGGTTCGTGGTCGTCGGGTTCGTGCAGGCCGGCTGGGGGTACGGGGCGTTCCTGCTGCCGCTGGTCGCGATCGCCGTGGGGATGGGCCTGTCGAACGGGCCGTCGTCGTCGGCGGCGACCGCCGCCGTGCCGGAGGAGCAGGTCGGGTCCGCCTCGGGCGTGTCGAACATGGCCCGGTACGTCGGCGCCGCCGTGGCGACGGCCATCGCGGCCACCGTGTACGCGTCGGTGGGCGCGGACCGGACCGCGGCCGGGGCGTCGCCGTCCGACGCGCTCGCGTCCGGGCTCGCCGCCGCGGCCTGGGTGATGGCCGCGCTCAGCGCGCTCGGCATCGTGCTGGCGGTCGTCGCGATCCGGCGGCACCGCGCGGCCCAGGGCACCGTGCTCGACGCCGCCGCGTCCGCCTCGGCGCACCTGCACACGCTGCCGACGTCGGCGGCCGGGTCGGGCGGGCCGGGCAGGACCGGGGCGCCCGGCGCACCGGCCGGGACGGCGCCGCCCCGCCGCGCCCGCGGCGACCGCCCGCGCCCGCCGGCGTCGAGCACCCCGGGAGCCCCCTCGTGACCGCCGCCCCCGCCCCGTTCACCCGCGACGACTACGCCGCGCGCATGGCGCGGGTCGCCGCCGACGCCCGCACCGCCGGGCTGGACGGCGTGCTCGTGACCCCCGGCCCGGACCTCGTGTGGCTGACCGGCTACCGCCCGACCGCGATCACCGAGCGCCTGACCCTCCTGGCGGTGGGCGCGGACCGCGAGCCGACCCTGGTCGTGCCGGCGCTCGAGCGCCCCGACGCCGAGGCGGCCGCCGGGACCGGCGCGACCACGCTGGTCGACTGGTCGGACGGCGCGGACCCCTACGCCGCCGCGGCCGCGCTGCTCCGGGACGGCGCGCGGTACGCCGTGTCCGACAGCGCGTGGGCGCTGCACCTGCTGGGCCTGCAGGCGGCGCTGCCCGGCGCCGCGTTCCACGCCGTCACCGACCGGCTGCCGATGCTCCGCGCGGTGAAGGACGCCGACGAGCTGGCCCGGCTCGCCGCCGCCGGTGCGGCCGCCGACGCAGCCTACGCCGAGATCCTCGGCGTCCGGTTCGCGGGGCGGCGCGAGACGGACGTCGCGCACGACCTCGCCGAGCTGCTGCGCGCGCACGGGCACGAGCAGGTCGACTTCACGGTCGTCGGCTCGGGGCCGAACGGCGCGAACCCGCACCACGAGGCCGGCGACCGGATCATGCGGGACGGCGACTGCGTGGTGCTCGACTTCGGCGGGCTGCTGGCCGGCTACGGGTCGGACACCAGCCGGACCGTCAGCGTCGGCGAGCCGTCCGCAGAGGTCCGCGAGGTGCACGACGTGGTCCGGCTGGCCCAGCGGGCGGGGGTCGACGCGGTCCGCCCCGGCGTCGCGTGCCAGGACGTCGACCGCGCCGCGCGCGCCGTGATCGAGGACGCGGGGTACGGCGAGCGGTTCATCCACCGCACCGGGCACGGCATCGGCGTGACGACGCACGAGCCGCCGTACGTGGTCGCGGGCGAGGAGCTGCCGCTGGTGCCGGGCATGTGCTTCTCGGTGGAGCCCGGCGTGTACCTGCCCGGCCGGTTCGGCGTCCGCATCGAGGACATCGTCACGGTCACGGCCGACGGCGTCCGGCGGCTCAACACCAGCCCGCGCGACCTGCGGGTCGTGTCGTGATGTACCCCGCGGAGGTGAGGTGCGGCCCCGCGCGGGCGCGGCACCGTGGCGGGGCCGGACCGGATCCGAGGAGGCGTCGATGAGCGCGATGGATGTTCCCGCCGGGCGGCACGCGGACGTGAACGCGCCCGTCGACGCACCGCCCGCCGAGGGGCCGCCCACGGGGCGGACGGCGGTCCCGGCGACCCAGTGGATCTCGTGGGTCGCGCTGGCGATGATGACGACGAGCTCGGTGGCGAGCCTGCGCGCCGCCCCGACGATGGCCGTGTACGGCCTGGCCTGCGTGTTCCTCTACCTCGTGCCGGCGATCGTGTTCCTGCTGCCGACGTCGCTGGTGTCCGCGGAGCTGGCCTCGGGCTACAAGGGCGGCATCTTCAACTGGGTGTCCCGCGGCATCTCGAAGCCCATGGGCTTCCTGGCCGTCTGGTGCCAGTTCGCGATGACGATCTTCTACTACCCGAGCCTGCTCGGCTTCGTCGCCAGCACGCTCGCCTACGTCATCAACCCGGCGCTGGCGACCAGCGGCGTGTGGACCGCGTGCGTGATCGTCGTCGTCTACTGGTCCGGGGTGTGGGTGTCGTCGCGCGGCACCTCCGGCGTCGCCGGGCTCGCCTCCGGCGGGCTGATCATCGGCACCCTCATCCCGGGCGCGCTGCTCGTGCTGCTGGGCGTGGTGTTCCTCGGGCAGGGCAACGAGTCCGCCGCGCCGATGGACGCCGACCACCTGCTGCCCGCGTGGGCCGGGCTCGCCTCCCTGGTCCTGATCGTCAACAACTTCCTGTCGTACTCCGGCATGGAGATGAACGCGGTGCACGTGGGGTCGCTCAAGAACCCGGCACGGGAGTTCCCGCGGGCGATGTTCCTGGCCATGGCGATGGTGCTGGTGATCTTCATCCTGCCCGCCCTGGTGATCAGCTGGATCGTCCCGGCGGAGGAGCTCTCGCTGACGGCCGGCGTCATGCAGGCGTTCGACCGGGTGCTCGCGGTGTTCGGCATGCAGGCGCTCACGCCGGTGCTCGGGATCATGCTCGTCGCCGCCTCGCTCGGCGGCATGCTCACCTGGCTCGCCGGTCCGTCGAAGGGCCTGCTGCTCATCTCCCGCCAGGAGGGCTACCTGCCGCCGTTCCTGCAGCGGCTGAACAAGCACGGCGTGCAGCAGAACATCCTGGTCACCCAGGGCGTCGTCACCACCGTCATCGCGCTGGGCTACGCGCTCATCCCCGACGTGTCGAGCGCGTACTGGATCTTCTCGGTGATCACCACGCAGGTGTACCTGATCATGTACCTGCTGATGTTCGTCGCGGCCGTGCGCCTGCGGCGGCTCGAGCCGGACCACCCGCGCGGCTACCGGGCGCCGATGCTGGTCGGGCTGTGCGGCGTGGGCTTCGCGGCGTCGCTCGCAGCCCTGCTCGTCGGCTTCATCCCGCCCTCGCAGTTCGGCGGCGGCAGCACCTGGACCTACCTGCTGATCGTCGGCGGCGGGGCGCTCGGGCTCGGCCTGCTCGTGCCGTTCCTGTTCTACCGGATGCGCAAGCCGTCCTGGCGGCAGCCCGACGCGGTCGACGAGGAGGTGGCGTGATGAGCGCCGGCGACACCACGCGGACGCCGAAAAACACGGTCGTGTACGCCGTCGCGGCGGGGCTGCTGATCCTGCTGGTCCTCGTCGCCCTGCTCACGTTCCGCGAGGCGCGGCAGACGGCCCGGGCGGAGGACCGGGCGGACGAGCTCATCGCCGTCCTGGAGGAGGCGGGGGTCGAGCGGCTGCCGTCGCGGGAGAACGTGGTCCGGGTGCTCGGCGAGGACGGCGGGGCCGCCTGCCAGGACCCCGCGCACGGGCTGCGCCAGGCGACCCTGCACTCGATGCTGATGAACGGGGCGAGCGGCCCCGGCATGCGGCCCGTCATCACCGACAGCCGGCTGCTGCAGGGGCAGCTCGCGATCATGGAGGTGTACTGCCCCGACGAGCTGGACGCCGTCCGCGCGCAGCTGGACGAGCTCCGCACCGCCGACGTGGTGGGGGGCTGACCGGTGGACGTCGCCGCGCGCGTCGCCGCGCAGATGCCCCGGGTGCGCGACGACCTCGCCGCCCTGGTCGCGCTGCCCTCCGTGGCCGACCCCCGCCAGTTCCCGCCCGAGGGCTGCGCGAAGGCCGCCCACTGGGTAGCCGACGCGTTCCGGGAGGTCGGGTTCGCGGACGTCGGCCTGCACCCGACCGCCGACGGCAGCCAGGCGGTCGTCGGCTCCCGGCCGGGGCCCGAGGGCGCGCCGACCGTCCTGCTGTACGCGCACTACGACGTGCAGCCGCCGCTGGACGACGCGGCGTGGCGCACGCCGCCGTTCGAGCTGACCGAGACGGGCGGACGCTGGTACGGCCGCGGCGCCGCCGACTGCAAGGGCAACATCGTCATGCACCTCGCGGCGCTCCGGGCGCTCGGGGACGACGTCCCGGTCACGCTACGCCTGGTCGTCGAGGGCTCGGAGGAGCAGGGCACCGGCGGGCTCGAGGACTTCGTGCCCCGGCACGCCGACCTGCTGCGGGCCGACGCGATCCTGGTCTGCGACACCGGGAACGCGGCCGTCGGGGTGCCCGCGGTGACGGTCAGCCTGCGCGGGATGGTCAACGTGGTGGTGCGCGTCGAGGCGCTGCCGACCGAGCTGCACTCCGGCATGTTCGGCGGGCCCGCGCCGGACGCCCTGGCGGCGCTCGTCGAGATCCTCGCGTCGCTGCGGGACTCCGACGGGAACACGACCGTCGAGGGGCTCGACGCGTCGCAGACCTGGCGCGGCGCGCCGTACGACCCGGACACCTTCCGCGCAGACGCGCAGGTCCCGGGCGGGGGCGCGCTGCTCGGCTCCGGCTCGGTCGCCGACATGCTCTGGGCGCGGCCGGCGCTCACCGTGCTCGGGATCGACTGCCCGCCGGTCGTGGGGTCGACGGCCGCGATCGTGCCGCGCGCCGCGGCCCGGCTCAACCTGCGCATCCCGCCCGGCACGCGGCCCGACGACGCCCTCGCGGCGCTCACCGCGCACCTCACCGGCGCGGCGCCGTGGGGCGTCCGCGTGACGGTGGAGACCGAGGCGACCGGGTCGCCGTTCCTCGCCGCGACCGACGGGCCGGCGTACGACGCGATGCGCGCCTCGATGCGGGAGGCGTTCGGCCGGGACATGGTCCTGCTCGGCCAGGGCGGGTCGATCCCGCTGTGCACGGTGTTCGCGGAGACGTATCCGGAGGCGGAGATCCTGCTGATGGGGGTGGAGGAGCCTCAGGCGCTGATCCACGCGCCGAACGAGAGCGTGGACCCGGCGGAGATCGAGCACCTGGCGACGGCGGAGGCGCTGTTCCTGCAGCGGTACGCCGGGCGGGGGTGAGGCGCCCGGGGGCGGGTCGGGCGGTCGGCGGGCCGGGCGGCCAGCCGGTCGGGCGGCCGGCGGGCCGGGCGGCCGGCGGGTCGGGCGGTCGCCGCCCAGATGCGGTCCCGCCCGGGCGCACCCACGATGAGCGCAGCGGTCCAGAGTCGGGCCTCGGCATCCGAGGGGGACCGTCATGACGTCACTGCTCCGCCGCGCCACCCTGGCACTCGTCGCCACCACCGCCGCGCTCGGCCTCGCCGCCGGCAGCGCCGCCGCCCAGCCGAACGAGCAGGACCGGACCTGGCTGGTCGCCGCCCACCAGAGCAACCTCGCGGAGATCGCCGCGGGCCAGGCCGCCCTCCAGAAGGCGACCACCGAGGACGTGCGGATGCACGGCCAGATGCTGATCGACGACCACACCGCGCTCGACGCCGCCCTCACCCCGGTCGCGCAGCAGCTCGGCGTCGAGCTCCCCGCCGAGCCGACGCCCGAGCAGCAGGCGACGCTCGCCGAGGTCAGCGCGCAGTCCGGCGAGGCGTTCGACCGGGCCTGGGTCGAGGCCCAGATCGCCGGCCACCGCGCCACGCTCGCGGCCGGCGAGCAGGAGCTCGCGCAGGGGTCCGAGCAGACGGTCAAAGACCTCGCCGCGGCCGCCGCCCCGGTGGTGCAGAAGCACCTCGACGGGCTGCTCGCGACGGCACAGGAGCTCGGCGTGCCGACCTCGGTCCCGGCCGGGTCCGGCGGGCAGGCCGCGGCGTCCTCGGACGCGCTCGGACTCGCGCTGCTCGGCACCGGCGTGCTCGCCGTGGCCGTCGCCGGCGGCCTGGTGCTGCGCCGGCGCCGGGTGTGACCCTGCCGGACCTCGACCGTGGCCCCGGGCGCGAGCGCGCCCGGGGCCACGGTCGCGCCCGCCGGTGGGCGCCGGTCGCGGCGCTCGCGGTCGCGGGCGTGCTGTCCGCGGGCGCCGGGGTCGCGGTGCTGGCGTCGCCGCCGGCGCTGCGGGTGGCCGCGGCGGCGCCGGTGGTCGACGAGCCGGACGCGCCGGGTGCGGGGTCGCCGACCCCGGCCGCCACGCCGGCTGGCGAGCCGACGGCACCGGTCGACGCGCGACCCGTCGCGCCGGGCGCGTCCCCCGTGGCCCAGCCCGCCCCGGCCCTCGGGCGATCCGCCGTCGCCGCCCCGGCGCGGCTGGCCGTCCCCGACCTCGACCTCGCCGCCGACGTCGTGCCGGTCGGCGTCGACGACGGCGGGGCGCTCGAGGTGCCCGCCGACCCGCGCGTCGTCGGCTGGTGGTCGAGCGGGGCGGTTCCGGGCGCGCCGCAGGGCTCGACCGTGCTCGCCGCGCACGTGGACGCGGCGGGGGTTGGTGCCGGCCCCCTCGCGGAGGTGCTGCGGGCCCCCGTCGGCACCACCGTCGAGGTGGCCACCACCGACGGGTCGACCGTGCGCTACGCCGTGACGGAGGTCCGGTCGTACCCGAAGCAGGGCGGCCTTCCGCCCGACCTGTTCGCGGTCGACGGCCCGCCGCGGCTCGTGCTCATCACGTGCAGCGGGGCGTTCGTCGACGGGCGCTACACCGACAACGCGGTGGTGGTGGCAACCTCGCTCTGACGCGGCCGGGGGCAATCGCAAGAGTTCTTTCGCAACGATTCTTGCGCAAGGGTTGTTGCGGGTCTATCGTCGTCCCCATGACCACCACCGAGCACGCCGCGGACGACGCCTCCGGCACCGACGCCCCGCGCGGCGTCACCTCCGGCCCGTCCCTGCGCGTCAGCGACCCCACCCGCGTCCGGGCGCTCGCGCACCCGGTCCGGATGGACCTCCTGCAGTTCCTCGACGACGTCGGGGAGGCCACGGCCACCGAGTGCGCCGAGCACCTCGGCCAGACCGTCGCGAACTGCTCGTTCCACCTGCGCACGCTCGCCAAGGCCGGCTACATCGAGCCGGCGGAGCCGCGCGGCCGCGAGCGCCCGTGGCGCGTCGTCGCCCGCGAGCGCAACATCACGCCCGATCCGCTCGACCCGGCGTCCCGGCGCGCGGTCCTCGAGCTGGGCGAGATCTCGGTCCGTCGCGAGGCCGAGCGGTACATCGACCACCTCCGGCACGTCGACCACGACGGCGTCGTCGACCCGGGTCTCATCCCGCTGACCCAGCTGACCACGTCGGCGTTCTGGGCCACCCCGGAGGAGACCGCCGAGCTGATCGAGGGCCTGCACGCGCTCATGAAGCGGTTCGACGGCCGCACCGCCGACCCGGCACGCCGCCCCGGCGGCGCCCGCATGATGCGGCTGTTCACCGCGATCAACCCCGACATGGCCTTCGAGCCCACCGCCGAGGCCGCCCCCGCACCGCAGCAGGAGGACTGAGCCATGACCACGGTGACCTTCGACGTCAGCTACGGCACCCGCGCCGTGCCGCTGCGCCTGCCCTACCTGTCCGTCCGCCGCCGCCGGGCCGCGCGCGCCGCCGTGCCCGCGCCGACGGCCGACCCGATCGCCGCCGCCCGCGCCCGGGCCACGGCGGCGGCGCTAGCCGACCGCGACGCCGCGCTCGACCGGGCCCTGGCGCTCCGCGCGGGCGCCGGCGTCTGACGCCCGCGCCCTCCGCGCTCGCCGCGGCCGGCGGACCCGAGTGGGCACCGGACACGTCGAGTGGGCAACCACGGGATGCCCACTCGACGCGTCTCATGCCCACTCGCGGCCCGAGCGGCGCAGCGGGCGGGCGCCGCCGGGAGCCGGCGCACCGCGGCGCCGCGTCAGCCCAGGCCGGCGTCGTGCACCAGGCGGGCGATCTGCACCCGGTTCGCCACCCCGAGCTTCGCGAACAGGTGCGCCACGTGCGTCTTCACCGTCGCGACGCCGAGGTAGAGCCGCTCGCCGATCTCCTGGTTCGACAGCCCCTCGGCCACCGCGATCGCGACGTCCCGCTCGCGCGGGGTCAGCGGCTCGAGCGCCCGCAGCGCCGCCGCCCGGCGCTCCGCGTCCTCGGGCTTCGCCACGGACGCGATGAGCTGCGCGGTCACGGTCGGCGACAGGATCGGCTCGCCGGCGGCGACCCGGTGGATGCCGTCGACGAGCTGCGCGGGCGGGGTGTCCTTGAGCAGGAACCCGGCGGCGCCCTCGCGGAGCGCGCGCAGCACGAGCTCGTCGGCGTCGAAGGTCGTCAGCACGATGACCCGGGCCGGCGACCCGGCGGCGGCCAGCGACCGCAGCGCGGTCAGCCCGTCGACCCGCGGCATCCGGACGTCCATCAGCACGACGTCGGGGCGGAGCCGCTGCACGACCGTGACGGCCTCCGCGCCGTCGGCGCACTCGGCGACCACCTCGAGGCGCGGGTCGCCGCCCAGGATCATCCGGAGGCTGGCGCGGACCAGGGCGTCGTCGTCGACGACCACCACGCGCACGGCGTCCGCCGCGGCGCGGGCGGGCTCGGTCGGGGTCAGCTCGGCCACGGCAGCCACACTCTCACGGCGAACCGCCCGTCCCGCTCGACGCCGTGCTCCAGCGACCCGCCCAGCAGCTCCGCGCGCTCGGCCGCCCCGATCAGCCCGAGCCCGGCCCCCGGCGCCGGCGACGCCGCGGCGACCCCGACCGGCACGGCGTTGCGCGCCTCGACGAGCAGCCGCTCCCCCGGTGCCCCGGCCAGCCGCACCCGCACCTCCTGGCCGGGTGCGTGCTTGCGCGCGTTCGTCAGCGCCTCCTGCAGCACCCGGAACGCCGTGCGCGAGGCCGTCTCCGGCAGGCCCGCGAGCGCCGCGCGGTCGCCGCCGGGCAGCCCCGCCACGTCGAGCCGCGCGGGCGTCCCCGCCTCGTCGGCGTCGGCCAGCAGCGCGGGCAGCTCGGCGAGCGTGGGCTGGGGCGCCTCGTGCTCGGTCGGCACCACCGTCTCGTCGTCGGCGCGCAGGACGCCCAGCACCTCGCGGAGCTCGCCGAGCGCCCGGTGCGCGCTGTCGCGGATCGTCTCGGCGGACGCGGTGATCTGCGCCCGGGTCAGGTCCTCCCGGTAGGCGAGCCCGCCCGCCTGCATGGCGACCAGCGAGATGCGGTGCGCGAGCACGTCGTGCATCTCGCGGGCGATCCGGGTGCGCTCGGCATGCCGCGCCTCGGCGGCCCGCGACTCCTGGGCCCGCTCGGCGGCCTCCGCGCGCTGCCGCAGGGTGTGCAGCAGCTCGCGGCGCGCACCGATGTAGAAGCCGGTCGCGACGACCAGCGCGAGCAGCAGCAGGCTCGCCCCGAACGCGATGAGCGTGAATACCGGGCCGAGCTCGGCCACGCTGCCGGCGTCGAGCTGCCAGAACTCGTAGACGATGCCCGACGCCACCCACACGCCGCCGACGACCAGCACCTCGCGCCACCGGCGGCGCGTGCTGAGCGAGACGGTCGCCAGCACCGCGGGCCCCACCGCGAACCCGGAGAACGCCGTCGCCGCCGAGGTGAGCACCGCGATCAGCAGCGGGTACCGCCGGCGCAGCGGCAGCAGGCCGATCGTCGCCACGCCGACCGCGAGGTCGAGCAGGATGACCCCGCCGACCCGGGCCTCGTCGACGGGCTCGGTCGCCGTCAGGTCGGAGACCACGACGAGCCACAGCACGAGGCCGAACCCGACGGCGGCCAGGTAGCGCCACGTGCGCGACCACGGCCCGAGCCGCGGCGGCGGGGGCGGAGCGGCCACCGGGGCGGTCGCGGGAGGAGCGGTGGGCATGCCCCGAGCCTAGGAGCGGGCCGCGCGGCGGCGGATCGACCGGCGGGCTCGACCCGCTCCGCCCAAAGGTGGACCCGGCGCGGCCCGCGCGGGCTCAGCCCCCGACGCCGCGCAGCGCCACGTCGAGCGGCGCCGGCCGCCCGAGCAGGTACCCCTGCCCGTAGTCGACCCCGAGCTCGCGCAGCGTCGCCCGCTCGTGCTCCGTCTCGACGCCCTCGGCCACCAGCCACGAGTCGATCCCGCGGGCGAACTCAGCGACCGCCCGGATCAGCGCCCGGCGCACCGGGTCGAGGTCGCAGCCGCGGACCAGCGCCAGGTCGAGCTTGATCGCCGACGGCCGCAGCTGCAGCACGTGTCGGAGGCTGGCGAACCCGGCGCCGGCGTCGTCGACGGCCACCTGGTGCCCGGCGGCGCGCAGCCGGTTCGTCACCGCGGTCAGCGCCTCGTAGTCGTGGACCGGCGTGTGCTCGGTGACCTCCACCGCGACCGCGGGCCCGAGGCCGAGCACCAGGTCCGCGGTGCGCGGGTCCGCGAGCGCCTCGGCCGACAGGTTGATCGACATCCGCATCCCCGGCGGCAGGTCGGCGAGCCGGGCCAGCGCGCACTCGGCCGCCAGCAGCTCGAGCTCGACCGCCTCGCCGGCCGCGGCTGCGGCGGCGAACGCGTGCACCGGCGTCGGGAACCGCGCGGGGTCGAACCGGGACAGCGCCTCGACCGCGACCACCTCGCCGGTGCCCAGGTGCACGACCGGCTGGAAGACGCTGCGCACGTCGCGCTCGGCGAGCACGGCGCGGATCCACCGCACCCGCTCGCTGACCGCGGGCCGGTGCGGCAGGCCGTACGCGCCCATGCGGTCCTCGACCAGCGCGGCCGCCAGGCCGAGCACCCGCAGCGCGTCCTCGTCGAGCATGGGGTTCGCCCCGCGCGCCAGGCAGCACAGCATCCCGACCGGCGACCCGTCCGGGCCGCGCAGCGGGGCGCCGAGGTACGCGCCGATGCCGAGCTCCGCGGTCGCGGCGAGCTCGCGCGCCACGGGGTGCCGGCGCGCGTCGGGCAGCACGGGCGGGAGGACCCCGGACAGCACGCGCACGCAGTAGGTGTCGTCGAGGTCGCGCTCGTCGCCGACCGCCATCTGCATCGGGCCGGTCTCGGAGCTGGTCGCGAGCACCACCTCGGCGGACGCGGTGAGACCCGAGAGGAACGCGATGTCCATGCCGAGGTGCTCGCGCACGCGGTCCAGGACCTGCTGGACGTCCGGGTCGACGCGCACGCTCGCCGTCGGCGTCGTGCCCCGGTCCTCGTCCACGCTCATGCGGCCCCCGCTCGCACCCGCCGGGCCTCCGCTCGACCCGGCCGAACCCGAGCCAGCCTAGTGAGCCCCCACCGGGCCGCGACCGGGCCGCAGCCGGTCTGCCGCGGAACCACCCGACCGGGCGAGTCGCCCGCTCCGTCCGCCCACGGCGGATCCCCCTGCCGCATCCGGGACCGCGTGACAGGATCGGCGCATGGAGTCCCCGAACACCGGGCTCGCGCCGGAGACCGACGTGCCCGTCCCCCCTGCCTCCCCCGCCGCCGCGCAGCCGTCCCGGCTCTGGGTCGAGCGCACCGGCACCCGCACCTACACCGGGCGCAACGAGCGCGGCGCCGAGGTCCGCATGGGCCCCGTCGAGGCCGGCGCCGTGTTCACGCCCGGCGAGCTGCTGAAGATCGCGCTCGCCGGCTGCTCCGGGATGTCCGCCGACACCGCGCTGAGCCACCGGCTGGGCGACGACGTCGAGGTCACCGTCGAGGTCAGCGGCGACAACTACAAGCCCGAGGACCGGTACCCCGCGCTGCACGAGCGGATGGTCGTCGACCTGTCCGGCCTCGACGAGGCCACCAAGGAGCGGCTGCTGCGCGTGGTGCACCGCGCCGTCGAGCAGCACTGCACGGTCGGCAACACGCTCAAGGCCGGGGCGACCGTCGACCTCGAGATCACGGGCGAGTGATGGCGCTCCGCCGGACCCCGATCGTCGACGCGGCCCTCGACCGCGCCGTGACGATCCCGTCCGCCACCATCCACGCCCACGTCGACTCCGTCCGGCGCCGGAACCCCGAGGGCACGCCCGCGGAGATCATCGGCCTGCTCGAGCGGGAGTACCTGCTGGTCGTCCAGGGCACGGGCGGCGCCGTGGGCGCGGCCGCGGCGGCCCCGGCGGTCGGCACCGGCGTCGCGATGGCGCTGACCGTCGGCGACGTGGCGACGTTCTTCGGCGCGTCCGCCGCGTTCTCGCTCGCCGTCGCCAGCGTGCACGGCATCGACGTCGAGGACGCCGAGCGCCGCCGCGCGCTGCTGCTCGCGACGATCCTCGGCGAGTCCGGCGCGAAGGCGGTCACGGACGTCGGCGAGCTCACCGGGCTGCGGGGCCTGAACGTCGCCCGCGCGATCCTCACGCGGATGCCGACGGGCACGATCCGCCGGGTCAACGCGCGGCTCACCCGGCAGCTGTTCCGCAAGCAGCTCGCGCGTCAGGGCGGGCTCGCGCTCGGCCGGATGGTGCCGTTCGGCGTCGGCGCGGTCATCGGCATCACCGGCGGCCGCGCGCTGGGCCGCACGGTCATCCAGGGCGCCCGCAAGGCGTTCGGTCCGCCGCCGGACCGCTGGAGCGACAGCGTCCTGGTGGTCGAGGCCACGGAGGGCGCCCCGCGCGTCATCGAGCAGCCCCGCAAGCACCTCCCGCGCCGCTGACCGCGCGGCCCTGGCGCGCCGAGATGGCAACTCTCGGCTGTGCGCGCGCGCCGCACGACAGCCGAGAGTTGCCACCTCGGCGGACCTGACGACGCCGGGTCCCCCGCGGGGAACCCGGCGTCAGCGGGTCACCAGCGGTCGTGGACGTGGGACCTGATGCGCTCGTCGTAGATCGCACGGAACCGGTCCAGCGTGAACTCGTCCAGCGCCGGGATCAGCGCGGCGTCCGCGTTGCCGCGGGCCTGCTCGGCGTTGCGCGCGCCGGGGATCACCGTCGAGACGCCCGGCTGGTCGACGATCCACCGCAGCGCGAGCTGCGCCGTCGTCGCGCCGGCAGGCGTCAGCGCCGCGACCTCCCGGGCCGCGGCCACGCCGACCTCGAACGGCACGCCGGAGAACGTCTCGCCGACGTCGAACGCCTCGCCGTGCCGGTTGAACGACCGGTGGTCCGTCGCGGCGAACTCGGTGTGCTCGTCGTACTTCCCGGACAGCAGCCCGGACGCCAGCGGCACGCGGGCGATGATGCCCACGCCGGCCTCGGCGGCCGCGGGCAGCACGCGCTCGAGCGGCTTGCGGCGGAACGCGTTGAGGATGATCTGGATCGACGCCACGTGCGGGCGGGCGATCGCGGCGAGCGCCTCGTCGACCGTCTCGACCGACACGCCGTACGCGGCGATCCGGCCCTCGTCCACGAGCGTGTCCAGGGCGTCGTACGTGGCGTCCGTGCTCAGCACGGCGCTCGGCGGGCAGTGCAGCTGCACGAGGTCGAGCGTGTCGACCCCGAGGTTCGTCCGCGACCGGTCCGTCCAGGCCCGGAACGCGTCGAGCGTGTACGCCGCGGCGACGTGCGGGTCGGCCCGCCGGCCCATCTTGGTGGCGACCGTGATCGGCGCGGCGTCCGCGGGCCGCTCCCGCAGGAACCGCCCGATCAGCGTCTCGCTCCGGCCGTCGCCGTAGACGTCGGCGGTGTCGAAGAACGTCACCCCCGCGTCGGCCGCGGCGGCGAGCACCGCCAGCGCGTCGTCCTCGGCCACCTCGCCCCAGTCGGCGCCGAGCTGCCAGCAGCCCAGCCCCACCACCGAGACGTCCCGTCCTGTCCTGCCCAGCGTCCTCGTCTGCACGGGCCGAGGCTACCCCGCGCGATTCACCCCGGCGCGCCTGGGTGCCTGCACCCAGCACCGACCTCGGCGGACGCGATTCGGGGCGACCGCGGACGATGCCAGAGGGGAAGATGGTCACCGACGCGCCCGGGGCCGACGCGGGGCGGACCGCCCCACCCCGGGCACGCCGCACCGACCGGGGACGAGGGCGACGATGATCACGCGAGACCGGGACCGCACGCCGTGGGCGCGCGTCTCGCGGCTGCTCCCCCTGGACGCCGAGCGCGCCTGGGACCTGGTCGCCGACGCGCGGCACCACACCCGGTGGGTGCCGCTGACCCGGGTCGACCTGACGCGCCCCGGGGCGGAGGCCGCCGGCCCGGGCTGGGAGCGCTGGCCCGGCGGCACGTCCCCGCAGGTCGGCGACGAGATCCGCGCGGTCAGCGGCCCGTTCGCCCGCCGCGGCGCCCCGGGCCTGGTCGACCGGATGCGCATCGAGCGGTACGAGCGCCCGCTCGGCGCCGTCCCCGGCGTCGCGGTGTTCCAGAAGCTCGGCCCGGTGCTGCTCGGCACCGCGCGGATCGAGGTCGAGGCGGCCGGGTCGTCGGCGCGCGTGACCTGGACCGAGACGGTGCACCTGCGCGGGCTGCCGCCGGCCGCGACCCGGTGGCTCGGCGCGCTGCTGGTCGAGGGCATGCTGCAGCTCGTCCTGGCCCGCGCGGTGCGCGAGGCGGCGCACGGCACGCAACGAACCGCCGCCTGAGCCCGCGATCGCGCAACGAAGCGGTGGTGCCCCCGCAACGTCGCGCCATGATGTGCCGCGCGGGTGAACCGTAGGCTGGGCCGGACGCGCCCCGACGAGGCGGCCCGACGTCCGATACCGCCGTCCCCGGACACCTCGAGGAGCACCATGCCCGCGACCCCGCAGCAGACCCGTCGCCACTACCTGATGTGCGAGCCGACGTTCTACACGGTCTCCTACGAGATCAACCCGTGGATGGACTCGACGCGGTACACCGACGCGGGCCTCGCGGTGCAGCAGTGGCAGGTGCTGAAGGACACGTTCGAGCAGCTCGGCCACACGGTCGAGACCATCGACCCGATCCCGGGCCTCCCGGACATGGTCTACGCCGCCAACGGCGCGACGATCGTCGACGGCGTCGTGTACTCCGCGAAGTTCCGCTACCCGGAGCGCCAGCCCGAGGGCCCGGCCTACGAGAAGTGGTTCGCCGACCACGGCTACGTCACGCACACCGCGGAGCAGGTCAACGAGGGCGAGGGCGACATCCTCGGCGTCGGCGACGTGCTGCTCGCCGGCACCGGCTTCCGCACCGACCGCGCCTCCCACGACGAGATCGCGAAGGTCACCGGGCGCGAGGTCGTCACGCTCGAGCTGGTCGACCCGCACTACTACCACCTGGACACCGCGCTGGCCGTGCTCGACTCGACCGCCGGCCGCGAGCAGGTCGCGTACTACCCGCCGGCCTTCTCGGACGCCTCGCGCGCCGAGCTCGAGCGCCGCTACCCCGACGCGGTCCTCGCGACCGAGGCCGACGCCGCCTGCCTCGGCCTGAACGCCGTGAGCGACGGCCTGAACGTCGTGGTCGCGCCCGGCGCCACCGCGCTCGCCGCCCAGCTCAGCGACCGCGGCTTCCGCCCGGTCCCCGTCGACACGAGCGAGCTGCTCAAGGGCGGCGGCGGCGCGAAGTGCTGCACGCTGGAGATCCGCCCCGCCCGCTGACCCCCTCGGCCGGCCGGGGCGCCCCGGCCGGCCACCCGCCCCGGCCCGGAAGGTGACACCCATGACCGCCACGATCCCGAGCCGGAGCGCCGAGGGCGCCGCGGCCGGCCCCCTCGCGCCGAACTACCACCCGCTGCCGGTCACGCTGACGACCGGAGAGGGGGCCTGGGTCCGCGACGACGCCGGCCGCACGTACCTCGACCTGCTCGCCGGGTACTCCGCGCTGAACTTCGGGCACCGGCACCCGGCGCTGGTGGCCGCCGCGACGGAGCAGCTCGGCCGGCTCACGCTGTCGTCCCGGGCCTTCGACCACGACCTGCTCCACCCGTTCGCGGAGGCGCTGTCCGAGCTCGCGCGCCCGGTCGTCGCCGGCGCGGGCGCCGACGGCCCGCAGCCGATGGTGCTGCCGATGAACACCGGCGCCGAGGCGGTCGAGACCGCGATCAAGGCCGCCCGCAAGTGGGGCTACGACGTGCGCGGCGTGCCGCCCGAGCGGGCGACGATCGTCGTGGCGGCCGGCAACTTCCACGGCCGGACGACGACGATCGTGTCGTTCTCCACCGACCCCGAGGCCCGCGACGGCTTCGCCCCGCACACCCCCGGGTTCCGGGTGGTGCCGTTCGGCGACGCCGAGGCGCTGCGGGACGCCATCGACGACACCACCGTCGCCGTGCTGCTCGAGCCGATCCAGGGCGAGCAGGGCGTCGTCGTCCCGGCGGACGGGTACTGGCCCGCGGTCCGCGCGATCTGCGACGAGGCCGGCGTGCTGCTCGTCGCCGACGAGATCCAGTCCGGGCTCGGGCGCACCGGCACCACGTTCGCCCTGGAGCTGTGGGGCGTGCGGGCCGACCTGGTCACACTCGGGAAGGCGCTCGGCGGCGGGGTCCTCCCGGTGTCCGCCGTCGTCGGGCGGCCGGACGTGCTCGGCGTGCTGACGGCCGGCACCCACGGGTCGACGTTCGGCGGCAACCCGCTCGCGTGCGCGGTCGGGATCGCGGTCGTCGGCCTGCTGCGGCCGGGCACGTTCCAGGAGCGCGCGCGCACGCTGGGCGCCCACCTGCACGCGCGGCTGGCGACGCTGGTCGACACCGGGCTCCTGGTCGGCAGCCGGGGCGCCGGGCTGTGGGCCGGGCTCGACGTCGACCCCGCGCGGATGACCGGCCGGGAGCTGTGCGAGCGGCTGCTGCGGCTCGGGGTGCTGGCGAAGGACACGCACGGGTCGACGATCCGGCTGGCGCCGCCGCTGGTGATCGAGGCGGACGACCTGGACCTGGCGCTCGACCGGCTGACGCAGGCGCTGCGCTGAGACAGCGCGCGGCCCCTCCCCTGCTCCAGGGGCCGCGCGCCGTCGGCGCGCCCGCGTCCTGAGCGCGCCCTGCGCCGGCCCCCGCGACCGGGGACCGGCGGAGCCCTCAGGAGAAGCGCATCGCGGTGTACAGGCGGCCGTCTAGCGTGACGGCGCCGATGGACACGGTGGACTTCCCGGACTTCAGCACCCACGCGCGGTGGCCCGGCGAGTTCAGGTACGCCCGGATCATCGCGCTGTCGCTCGCCGGCTGGACCCAGCCGACGATGTGGTCGCTCCCGGAGTGCCAGATGCTGCCGGCCGCGGCCATCGCGGCGGCGTGGTCCGCCAGGGACGACGACCCCGTCACCGCCAGGGCGGGCAGGCCGTTCTCCGCCCGCGCGGCGTTGATCGCCGCGCCGAGCCCGCCGACCCCGTAGGACGAGACGCCGGCGGCCCAGGAGGTCGCGGACGCCGCCGGCGCGGCCGCACCCCCGCCGCCCGACGCCGCGGGCGCGCCGGCGCGGTTCGACCGGGCGGCGGTGGCCGTGCTCCGCGGGGCGGACGCGGCGGCGCGCCGGGCGGCCTCGGCGGCGGCCCGCTCGGCGGCGGCGCGCTCCGCCGCGATCCGCGCGGCCTCCGCGGCCTGCCAGGCGGCCTCCGCGTCGACCGTGGCCTGCTGCGGGCCGGCGACCGCGGCGGTGGCCGTGCGCAGCTCAGCCGGGCTGGTCCCGGAGCCGACCCCGTCCGCGGCGCGCTGGGCGGCGTCCGCGGCGGTCCGCAGCGCGGCGAGGTTCGCGTCGCCGGCGTGCGGCGAGGCGTCGGCGGCCGAGCGCGCGGCGGTCACGACGGAGCCCGCGCGGCGCACGGCCTCGGCCACCAGGGCGTCGTACCGGGCGGCGGCGACGGCGGCGCGCGCGTCGGCGAAGAACGCCTCGTCGGCGCGCTGCGCGGCGTGCTCGGCGGCGACCCGCTCCTGCGCGTGCGCCCAGGCGGCGGCGCGGGCGTCGGCGCGCAGCTGCACCACGACGCCCGCCGCGACCGCGCCGACGAGGGCGGCGGAGAGCACGGCGGCGGCTACCGCGCGGCGGCGGCCGGGGCGGGCCGGGCGGCGGGCGGCGAGGGCCGGCGCGGGCGCTGCGGGGGCCGGGGTGGCGGCGGGGGTCGCCCGGGCGGGGGCGGTCTCGTCGGCCTCGGCAGGGGTGGTCGCGCCGGCCACGGCGCGGGTGGTCTCGCCGGCCTCGGCGAGAGCGGGCGCGCCGGCTTCGGCGGGGGCAGGCGCGCCGGCCTCGGCGGGAGCGGTCACGCCGGCCTCGGCGGGAGCGGGCGCGCCGGCCTCGGCGGGGGCGGGCGCACCGGCCTCGGCGGGTGCGGGCGCGACGTCCGGGGACGCCACGGGCGCGTCGACGCGCGGGCGGGGCGCCGGGACCACGGCGGGCGCGTCGTGCACGCTCCCGTCGACCAGCGAGTCGACCAGCGTCCGCGCCGGTGCCGGCGCCGCGGCCGGGGCGTCGAGCACGGCCGTCGCCGCGCGCCCGCGCTGCGTCGGGATGGTCCCCGGAGCGGCCGCACGACGCGGCCCGGGCGTGCGCGTGCTGCTCCCGCGGGCGGGGTCCTCGTGCGGCGACGGCCCGGTGCTCGGGGTCGTGGGGTCGCTCGGCTGGCTGCCGGATGCCGGCATGTCCGGTCCTTCCTCGTTGTCGTCGACGGGCCCCCTGTCCCCGTGCCCATCGACGGCGCCGCGGAGGCGCTGAACGGCCGACCAGGGCGTTCACCCGCCGGGGTGATGAAGCCGCAGGTCAGCGGATCCGCGTCCCCCGGAGGGGTGAACCCGCCACCCGGGTGGCAGCCCCCCGCGTGCCACCGCGCTCATCCGGCCGCGCACCCGTCCGCCGCGCCCCGCGCTCCGGGGCGCGGACGCCGCGGTCACGGACCCGGGTGCGGGAGGATGGCGCCGTGACCCCGACCCGTCCCGGCGACCTGGACCCCATCGACGAGGCGATCCTCCGCGAGCTCGCCGCCGACGCGCGCGCCTCCTACGCCGACATCGGCGCGGTCGTCGCCCTGTCCGCGCCGGCGGTGAAGCGGCGGGTGGACCGGCTGCGCGAGCGCGGCGTGGTCCGCGGGTTCACGGTGCTGCTCGACCCGGCCGCGCTCGGCTGGGAGACCGAGGCGTTCATCGAGCTGTTCTGCCACGGCTCGACCAGCCCCGCGACGATGCGCGCCGCCGTCGACCGGTACCCGGAGGTCGTCGCCGCGAGCACCGTCACCGGAGACGTCGACGTGGTGGTGCAGGTGCGGGCCCGCGACATGCGGCACCTCGAGCAGGTCGTCGAGCGTCTCGCGGCGGAGCCGTTCGTCGCCCGCACCCGCTCGACGATCGTGCTGTCCGCGCTGGTCCGCCGCCCGGACGTCCCGCCGCCCGCGCCGTAGCCCGCGCGGGCGCGCCGAGAGGTCGCGAACCGGGCGCTCCGACGGCACGACGCACCCGTTCTGCGACCTCTCGGCGCCGCGCGGGCGCCGCGTGAGCGCCGCGCGGGCGCCGCGCGGGCGCCGCGTCAGCCCGCGGCCTGCTCCGCGCCGCCGCCGGCCGCCGCGAGGCGCTCCTGGCAGCGGTTCGTCACGACCATCACCGGGCAGGCCGCGTGGTGCAGCACCGCCTGGCTGGTCGACCCGAGCAGCAGGCCGGCGAACCCGCCGCGCCCCCGCGAGCCGACGACGATCAGGTCCGTCGCCGTCGAGAACTCGGTCAGCAGCTCCGCGCCGGTCCCGTCGAGCACGTGCCGCTTGACCGTCACCCCGGGCTTGTCCGCGAGCGCGCGGTCGACGACCACGTTCAGCCCCTCGGTGACGTCGGCGAGCACCTGCGTCTGGTCGATCGTCGCGGGCAGCCAGGCCATCACGCCCGAGCCGCTGCCGACGGGCACGCCGGCGACGGCCGTGAGCTCGGCGTCCCAGGCCTGCGCCTCGTCGATCGCGTACCGCAGCGCCAGGTCTGCCTGCGGGCTGCCGTCGACGCCGACGATCAGCCGCCGCACGGGCCGGACCACGGGGGTCGACTCGTCGGCGGGGACCACGCCGCCGCGGCGCTGGTCGCGCAGCGGGACGACGACCGTCGGGCAGTAGGCGTGCGCGGGCAGGGTCGACGACACCGTGCCGAGCAGCCGGTCGGCGAACCCGCCCTTGCCGCGGGTCCCGACGACGGCGAGCGACGCGTCCCGCGACATCTCGACGAGGACGGCCGCGGCGTCGCCCGTGGCGACCGTCGTGACGACGTCGAGCCCCGGCGCCTGCACGCGCTGCCGGGCCTCGGCCAGCACGGCCCGGGCGCCCTGCTGGATGGCGGTGTCGTCGAGGGCGGCGTACCCGCCGTCCAGGGAGGCCGCCGTGAACGACGGCAGCGTGTAGGAGCACACCACGTGCAGCGTCCGGCCCCGCGTGCGGGCCTCCGCCGCCGCCCAGTCGAGGGCGTGCATGCTCGCCGCCGACCCGTCCACCCCGACCAGGATCTCCGCGTCCCGCTTCATCGCTGCGACCTCCTCCGGTACACCCCCTAGTGTGCCTCGCATCATGCCTGGTCCGCACCTACTCCGGGGTTCGGCGTGGCGTGGGCTTGACGCGGCCTTGGGGTGGGACGCCCTGGGGCGGTCAGGCGGCGAGGTACGGCGACCAGGCCGGCTCGTCGACCGCCGCCCCGTGCAGGAACGCCGTCGCGCCCCGGGGGGCGGACGGCGTCCAGCGCAGCTCCCAGCCGATCTCATGCAGGAGGTGGTCGGCCTTGCGGTGGTTGCACCGCCGGCAGGCCGCGACGACGTTGCCCCACTCGTGGCGGCCCCCGCGGGACCGCGGGTGCACGTGGTCGACGGTGTCGGCGTGCGAGCCGCAGTAGGCGCACCGGTGGTCGTCCCGCTGCAGGACGGTGCGGCGGGTCGGCGGCAGGGGCCGGCGCATCGGCACGTGCACGTACCGGGTCAGCGACAGCACGACCGGGAGCGGCACGACGACGTGCTCGGAGTGCAGCACGCGGCCGTCGGACTCGAGCACGGTGGCCTTGCCGGACATCACGAGGGTCACGGCGCGGGGCAGCGCGACGACGCAGAGGGGCTCGAGGCTGGCGTTCAGGAGCAGCGTCCTGGGTGGGGCGGGCAGCAGCACGGCGTCACTCCTGGGTCCTCGGGGACCCGCCTGGCTGGCGGGCCCGCTGGGGGAGGCAAGCACAAGCAGGGTACGCGCACCCGGGCGATTCCGACCTCCCCTTTGTGCCGCAGGTCACACCGTCGACGGCGCGATCCGGCCCGTGGGCACCCCCGGGACGACGCGACCCCCACGGCCGCGCGGGCCGTGGGGGTCGGATCGGGAGGGCTGCGGGGCAGGTCAGCCGACGCGGATGAACACCGGGTTGCTCTGCCAGATGCTGCGGAACTCGACCGACTTGCCCGGGCGGGGCGCGTCGATCTGCTGGTCGCCGCCGGCGTAGATCGCGATGTGGCCGGGGCTCCAGATCAGGTCGCCGGGCTGCGCGTCGGCGGCCGAGACGACGGTGCCCGCCGCCTTCTGCGCGGACGACGTGCGCGGCAGGGTGATGCCGAGCTGCGCGTACACGTACGAGGTGAAGCCGGAGCAGTCGAAGCCGGCCGGCGTGGTGCCGCCGGAGACGTACGGCGTGCCGACGTAGCGGGCGGCGATCTCGAGCACGGCGTTGTCGCTCACCGACTGCGGCACCGCGGCGGCGGCGACCTCGGTCGCGGCGGCGGCGGTCTCGGCGGTCGCGGCGCGGGCGGCGGACCGGGAGACGACCGGCTCGGGCTCCGGCTCCGGCTCGGGCTCCGGGACGACGGCCGTGACGGCCGGGGTCTCGAAGGTCCACGCGGCGTCGGCGGGGGCCGTGACGACCGGCGCGGTCTCGAGGACCGTCTTCGCCGAGGCCGTCAGGGCGGCGGTGTCGACCGACGGCAGCGCGGCCTGGTCGCCGGAGGTGGTCGCGGCGCTGGCGGCCGGGACGGCGACCGCGGAGACCATGAGCCCCGTGGTGGCCGCGACGACGGCGGTGCGGCGACCGGCCTGGGCGAGGGTGCCCGTGGCGGCGGTGGCGAGGTCGGTCAGGGGGGTGACGGGGCGACGCGCGGAACGGTGTCGAGCGCGCACAGCACTAGCGGTCACGTACAGCCTCTCCTGGCGCCTACGAGGTGAGCTGTCGGGTTCGGGCTGGAGATACCCGGCCGCGCTCCGCTCCCGGACGGATCCGGTCGCGTCACGCGGCTTCACCCCAAGGACACCGTCTCCGGTGCCCGCATGTGGTTCCCCCGCCCCTGCCGGCGAAGTGTGTACGGAACCTCGGGCGGCGGCAGGGCTCGGCGTACCGTCCAAGGGCTCGCACGGAGGAGGGTTCCGACGAGCAGGACCGAAGGTACCCGACCCCCGAGCCGATTGTCACGTTCCGGTCACGGCCCGTTTCCCGGGCCGCGAGAACGCTCACACGGCGCAGCAGGTCACCGACGCGCGAGGGCCCCGCGGGTGGCGCTCGCCACAGCCCGCGGGGCCCTCGCGGACGTCGGTCAGGAGGTGCGGAGGAACACGTGCCGCGCGACCTCCTGCGGCAGGTCCAGCACGGTCTCGGCGCCCGGGGCGCCGACCGTCACGGTGTTGCCGTTCTTCTCCACGGCGATCTCGCTGCCGGGGCGCACGCCCGCCTGCGCGAGGCGCGCGAGCAGCTCGACGTCCGTCTGGATAGGCTCGCCCAGCCGGGCCACGACGCCCTTGGTCGAGCCGCCGGCCTCCACGGCCACCGTCACGACCGGCGCGACCCCATCGAGGAAGCCCACCGGGGTGCGCTCCTCGCCGATCTCGTCCAGGCCCGGGATCGGGTTGCCGTACGGGTCGAAGTGCGGGTGGTCCAGCAGGCCCGCCAGGCGCCGCTCGACGCGCTCGCTCATGACGTGCTCCCAGCGGCACGCCTCCTCGTGCACGTACTCCCAGTCGAGCCCGATGACGTCGACCAGCAGCCGCTCCGCCAGGCGGTGCTTGCGCATGACGCGCATGGCCTTGCTCTGGCCGACCTCGGTCAGCTCGAGGTGGCGGTCGCCGGACACGACCAGGAGCCCGTCGCGCTCCATCCGGGCGACGGTCTGCGACACCGTCGGGCCGCTGTGCCCCAGGCGCTCCGCGATGCGGGCGCGCAGCGGGGTGATGCCCTCCTCGGTGAGCTCGTAGATCGTCTTCAGATACATCTCGGTCGTGTCGATCAGGTCACTCACGCCGGTGCCCTCCTGTCGTGCGCGGACGTCCGCCCACAGGCTAGTCGGCCGCGGCGGGGTCCGGAGCGGGGTCGCTAGGGTGCGACGCGTGACCGCGCCCACGCCGCCCGCCGCCGTGACCATCCCCGAGCACCTGCTGCCCGCCGACGGGCGGTTCGGCTCCGGCCCCGCCAAGGTCCGCGACGCCCAGGTGCGCGCGCTCGCCGCCGCCGGCCGCACGCTGCTCGGCACCTCGCACCGCCAGGCGCCCGTGAAGCACCTCGTCGGCCGGGTGCGCGCCGGGCTCGCCGAGCTGTTCGCGCTGCCCGCCGGCTACGAGGTCGCGCTCGGCAACGGCGGGTCGACCGCCTTCTGGGACCTCGCGACGCTCTGCCTGGTCGAGCGCCGGTCCGCCCACGCCGTGTTCGGGGAGTTCGGGTCGAAGTTCGCCGCCGCGGCCGCCCGCGCCCCGTTCCTCGACGAGCCGGTGCTGACCTCGGTCGCCCCCGGGACGTCGGCGGTCCCGGCGCTCGCCGACGGCGTCGACGCCTACGCCTGGCCGCACAACGAGACGTCGACCGGCGCCGTCGCGCCCGTGCGCCGGGTGCCCGGGTCCGCCGACCAGGGCGCGCTGGTGCTCGTCGACGCGACCTCCGGTGCGGGCGGGCTCGCCGTCGACGTGTCCCAGACGGACGCCTACTACTTCGCGCCGCAGAAGTCGTTCGCCTCGGACGGCGGCCTGTGGCTGGCGCTGCTCTCCCCCGCCGCCGTCGAGCGCGCCGCGCGGATCGAGTCGTCCGGGCGCTGGGTGCCGGAGTTCCTCTCGCTGACCACCGCGGTGCAGAACTCGCGCGCCGACCAGACGCTCAACACCCCGGCGCTCGCGACGCTGGTCATGCTGGCCGAGCAGGTCGACTGGATGCTCGCGAACGGCGGACTGGCCTGGTGCGCCGAGCGGACCGCGACCTCCGCCGGGCACCTGTACGGCTGGGCGGAGGCGCGGGACTGGGCGTCGCCGTTCGTCGCCGACCCCGGGCAGCGGTCGCCCGTCGTCGGCACCATCGACCTGGACCCGCGGATCGAGGCGCCGACGGTGGCGCGGATCCTGCGCGCGCACGGGATCGTCGACGTCGAGCCGTACCGGAAGCTCGGGCGGAACCAGCTGCGGGTGGCGATGTTCCCCGCGGTCGAGCCGGACGACGTGCTCGCGCTCACCGCGTGCCTGGACCACGTGGTCGACCGGCTGGGCTGAGGCGCGCGGCGCGGGCGGGTCGCCCGGGTGGGCGGCGCGGCGGACGCGAGGGCGGGACCTCGCGGCCGCCGTCCCGTCAGCCCTCGCGGTGCCGGCGCCGCACCGGCAGGGCGACGAGCACCCCGCCGACCAGCAGCAGCAGCGCCGCCGCGACCACGAGCGGCGTCGCGTCCGACCCGGTGACCGCGAGCACCGCCGACGCCGCCCGGACGTCCTCGGGCGCCGCCAGCACGTCGGAGGTCACGACCACGCCGGCGACCTGCTCGACCTCGCCGCCCGGCGCCCCGGGGCCGCCCGACGCCCCCGGCGGGTTCGCGCACACCGCGGTCTCCGGCGGGTACGCGACGACGGTGGTGGCGCTCGGGTTCACCTCGAGCACGACCTGCACCTCGGGCCGCGTGAAGTCGTAGGCGTCGTGCTCGGACCAGGTGCCCTCGGGCGTGAGGTGCCAGCCCGGCCAGTCGACCACGACGCCGTCCTTCACCACCGTCCCGGGCCAGTACACCCAGCCCGACAGCGGCAGCCCGTCCTGGGTGATGTCGGCGCCCTCCGGGTCGACCCACGTGATCGACAGGGTGTCGTCCGTGGTGCCGGTGGCCTCGACCGCGTACCGCAGCACGGGCGCGGCCTCGAGGCAGACGCCGGCGGCCTCGGCGACGAGCAGCTCGCACTCGGGCGGCGGGGCGTAGCCGTCGGTCGGCTGCTCGCACGGGTCGACGACCGCCGCGGCGAGGGCCGGGGCCGCGACCGCGGAGGCCGCCGGCGGGCCGGCCTGGGCCGGGAGGACGGACCCGAGGACGACGACCGCCGCCGCGGCCAGGGTGCCGATGATGCGTCGCGCTCGTGCCATGTCAGTCCCCCAGACGCCTGGCCGCCCGGCGTCGTTGCCGGACTGCCCGATTCGTACAAACCGGACATTTCGCCCACGGTACGTCCGCGGTCCGGCGCCCGCACGGCCGGGGTGCGGGTGAAAACCGCTGCGTGATCACGCGGATCCGGGGGTGTCCCGGCGCGCCGGAGCCGGGCACCGCCGTGACCTGCGCGACCGCGTCAGGCAGGGCACTCCCCCGTCACGACGCCCGGCCCCGTCAGCGTCGGCGTCGTCCACACCGTCACCCGCCCGCCGGGCGCCGGCACGCTCACGGAGTAGGTCTCGGCGGTACCCGGCGCCAGCCGCGAGGTGAGCACGGCGACGTCCCGCCGCGCCACCGTCGCGCGCCCGCCGCCGACCACGAGGCCGTCCCGCCGGACCTCCCCGACCCGGCCGTCGCGAGCCGACCAGAACGACACGTTGGTCGCCAGCCAGCCAGGGGGCACGCCGGACCGCCCGTCGCCGAGCACCTGCGCCGGGTACGCCGCGACGTCCGCGGGCGGGCGGTAGTCGAGCGCCAGGTCGACCCGGGCCCGGGCGTCGGGCGTGCCGCAGGCCTCCATCGTGACGGTCACCGTGGCGGCGAGGTCGTAGCCGAGCTTGCCCGCCGTCGCGTCGTCGAGGAACACCCCGACCGCCCCGCCGACCCGCCCGGTGGGCGTCGGCGCGTCGCCGGACAGGAACGCGCCGCCGAGCGGGCCGGCGGCGAGGCGCGCCTGCTCCGCGGGGTCGGCGGACCAGAGGCGCACCCGCCGCTGGTCGACCGCGTGCAGCAGCACCTCCGCCGCCGCGCGGGCGGTCGCCGGGTCGGCCGCGGCGTCCCGCAGCACGGCGAACGCCGCGGTGGCCACCTGTGCGTAGAACGCGTCGCCCCAGCGCGGGTCGCCGTAGGCCAGGTACGCGTCGCGCAGCAGCGCCCGCAGGAGCGTGTCCCCGCCGAGCTCCGCGCCGTCGGCCTGCACGGTCCGGCCGGTGGCGGCCAGCAGGTCGGCGACCACCACCGGGTCCGCCGCGAGCACCCCGTCGGCCCGCTGGCCGGTCGACTCCTCCCAGAACGCCGCCGCCAGCTCGGCGGCGCGCGGGAAGTCCGGGGTCAGCGCGGCGTCCTGCACCCAGCGTCCGAGCCGCTCGCCGTGCAGCCCCAGCTCCGCGTCGGTCAGCGGCAGGCTCGGCGCGGCGAGCTCCGGCAGGTCGACGGTGCCCCGCTGGCCGACCAGGCCGACGGCGCCGTCGGCGGCCTGCAGCACGGCGACCGCCCCGACGATCCCGCCCTGCGCGCGCAGCTCGGCCGGGTTGAGGGACAGCAGCAGGTACGTGCGCGGGCCGTCCGCGCCGAGCAGGCCGGGGAGCACGCCGGCGACGTCCTGGACCGCGGCGAGCGAGCCCGCCGAGCCGTCGAGCGCGCCGCGCAGGTCAGCGACCGGGCCCGCGACCGGGCCGACCAGCCCGTCCGGGTCGATCGCCGCCAGGTCGGCACGCAGGCGGTCGACCACGTCGGCGGCGCGCGCGGCGGCCGGGGCGGCGTCCGCGAGCGCCGCGAGGTCGACCCAGCCGGACGGGGCGTTCGTCGCGGGCTCGGCGCGCCCGTCCACGACGGCGGCGACCGCCGCGAGCAGGCCGGGGGCGGCGTCGCGCACGAGGCCGTCCGCGGCAGAGGAGACGACGGCGACGGCGGTGAGGTCGTCGCCGACCAGGGGCAGGTGCTCCGCGAGCCGCCAGACGGGGTCGTCGGACGCGGCCGCGGCGCGGGCGGCGGCGTCCTGCAGCGCCGGCAGCCGCGCCTCGAGCGCCCCCACGTCCAGCGCGTCGACCTCCGGGCGAGCTCCGTCCGCCGCGGCCCGGAGGTCCCGCAGCGCGGTGCCGGCCTGGTAGACCCGGAACGCGAGCCAGCCGCCGGCGACCAGCGCCCCCGCGAGCACGACCGCCACCGCGATGAGCACCCGCCGTCGGACTGCCATCTGTCGATCGTCACAGATCGGACAAATCGGGCAAGATGGCGGGCCGGGATTCACCCGCCCCCCGGGTCGGTCAGAGCGCCGCGTCCGCCGCCTCGCGCGCCGCCACCTCGTCGGCCGACCGGCGCGGCACCGGCACGTCCGGGTGCACGACCTCGAGGTGCGGGCGGCTCAGCAGCCGGTACCGGACCTGCACGTGCCACCGCCTGCGGGCCCACAGCGCCGCGGCGACCGAGACCAGCAGCGCCGTGATCGAGCCGATGCCGATCGACCAGCGCGGTCCGAAGTGCTCGCCGATCCAGCCGACGATGGGCGACCCGACGGGCGTCGCCCCGAGCATGACGATCATGTAGAGCGACATCACCCGGCCGCGCACCACGGGGTCGGTCGACATCTGGATGGTGGTGTTCGCGGCGGTGAGCATCGTCAGCGACGCCAGCCCCACCGGGATGCACGCGACCGCGTAGGACACGTAGGTCGGCATCAGCGCCTGCACGCCGGTCGCGACGCCGAACGCGAACGCCGCGCCGATGACCAGCCGCACGCGGGGCCGCTCGCGCCGCGCCGCCAGCAGGGCGCCGGCCAGCGACCCGATCGCGAGCACCGAGCCGAGGATCCCGTACTCCCCCGCGCCCTTGCCGAACTCCGCGCGGGCCATGAGCGCGCTGGTCATCTGGAAGTTCAGGCCGAACGTCGACACCACGCCGATGACCGCCATGATCACGAGGATGTCGCTGCGCCCGCGGACGTACCGGACCCCCTCGCGGATCTGGCCCTTGGCGCGCGGGGCGACCGGCATGGTGTGCAGCTCGCCGGTGCGCATGAGCACGAGCGCGAGGATCGTCGCGACGAACGACGCCCCGTTGATCACGAACACCCACCCCGTGCCGACCGCGGCGATGAGCAGGCCGGCGATGCCCGGGCCGATCAGCCGGGCGGCGTTGAACGACGTGCTGTTGAGGCCGACCGCGTTGGACAGCCCGCTCGCCGGCACGAGCTCCGCGACGAACGTCTGCCGCACGGGCTGGTCGAGGGCCGCCACCGCGCCGAGCGCCAGCGCGAACGCGTACACGTGCCACAGCTGCGCGTGCCCGGACAGCACGAGCGCGCCGAGCCCGAACGCCAGCACCCCCTGGGCGCCCTGGGTGATCATCAGCAGCTTGCGGCGGTCGACCCGGTCGGCCAGCACGCCCGCCCACGCGGACAGCAGCAGCGTCGGCGCGAACTGCAGCCCGGTCGTGATGCCGACGGCGAGCCCCGACTCGTCCGTCAGGTCGGTGAGGACCAGCCAGTCCTGCGCGACGCGCTGCATCCAGGTGCCGATGTTCGCGACCAGCGCGCCGGCGAACCACAGCCGGTAGTTGAAGAACCGCAGCGAGGAGAAGGTCTGGCTCATCCGGCCGTCCCCGCGGCGATGCGACGCAGCAGCCCGGCGGCGTCCGCCAGGGTGCGGCGCTCGTCCGGCGTGAGGACCGCGAGCTGGGCGGCGAGCCACGCGTCGCGCCGGCGCCGGGTCTCCCGGACCTCGGCCTCCCCCGCGTCCGTGAGGCTGACGACGACCTGCCGCCCGTCGGTCGGGTGCTCGGACTTGCGCACGAGCCCGAGCTCGACGAGCGCGTTGACGGTCCGGGTCATCGAGGGCGGCTGCACGTGCTCGGCGTCGGCGAGCGCCCCGGGCGACAGCGGCCCCTCGCGCAGCAGGATCGCCAGCACGTTGAACTGCGGGTCGGGCAGGTCGGCGCCGCCGCGCCGGCTCCGGATCCGCCGGGTCGAGGTGGCGAGCGCGACCCGCAGCTCCCCCGCGAGCTCGGCGACCTGGTCCGTGTGCACAACAGTTACCTTACGTCATTACCCCCGCTAACCAAACCCGGCGCCGAGATGGCAACTCTCGGCTGCGCGCCCTGAGTCGTCGACAGCCGAGAGTTGCCATCTCGGCGGCGTGATCACCGGGCAGCGACCCATCCACAGGAGGACCGGCTGGCGTCGTCCACAGGTCAGGCAGTCGAGGTGCTCGTCGGACGGCGGGTCGACGGCACGGTGTCCCGCATGATCCGTCCCGACCGCACCCTGCCCGCCTCGCTGCGTCGCGGCCCGTTCACGACCTCGCAGGCGCTCGCCGCCGGCTTCCCGGAGGACTCGCTCCGCCGAGCGGGCCTCCGCGTACCCACCCCGTCCGTCCGGACGACGAGCGACCCGCCGGATCCGAACCACGTGCTCGCACGCTGCCAGGAGTTCGCACCCGTCCTGCCACCCGACGCCGTCTTCTGCCACGTCACCGCCCTTGCCGCCCAGGGCGCCGAGCTGCCGTTCGGCGTGGATGCGTCCGGGGACCTGCACGTGCAGGTCGGCCCGGGCCGGTCGCTACCGCGTCGCCGCGGGCTCGTGGGTCACCGTCGAGCCACCACCGCCGTGCCGTTCTTCCGCATGCCCGGCGGGGTCCGCGTGCTCGTGCCCGAGCTCGCCTGGCTCCAGCTGGCGACCGCGGTCACACCGTGCGAGCTCGTCGTGGCCGGCGACGCCCTGATGAGGCGCAGAGGACCGCTGTGCTCGCACGAGCAGCTGCTGGGAGCGGTCGCCGCCCTGCCCGCCGGTTCGCGAGGCGTTCGCCGGCTCCGCGCGGCGGCGGAGCACTCCCGGCCGGGGACGGACTCCTGCATGGAGTCGCGCCTCAGGTGGCTCCTCGTCGACGCCGGGCTGCCCTGCCCGGCGGTGAACGCGCTCGTGCGCGATGCCGACGGGCGGGTGGTCGCGATGCCCGACCTGGCCTATCTCGAGGCGAAGGTGGCGATCGAGTACGACGACGACGTGCACCGCACGGAGCGCCGCACCTGGCAGCGCGACCGGACCCGGCGCGCCGAGCTCGAGTCGCTCGGCTGGACGGTGATCGCCTGCACGGCCGACGACGTGCTCCGCCACCCCGAACGCCCGGTCACCTGGGTGCGTCGAGCACTTCGCCGCGCGCGATGAGCTCGCCGAGATGGCAACTCTCGGCTGTGCGCGGGTCGCGCGCCGCAGCCGAGAGTTGCCATCTCGGCGAGGCGCGCGGCGCGGCGGCGGGGCGCGCGGCGCGCGCGGGTTACGGGCGGCCCAGGGCGCGGTAGGTCCAGCCCGCCGCCCGCCAGGCGCGGGGGTCCAGGACGTTGCGGCCGTCCAGGATCGCCGGCCTCGACACGAGCGGGGCCAGCGCGTGCGGGTCGAGGGACCGGTACTCCGGCCACTCCGTCGCCAGCAGCACGACGTCGGCGCCGGCCACCGCCCCCTCGACGCTGTCCGCGAACGCCAGGCCCGCCCACGCCTTCCGGGCGTTGTCGATCGCCTGCGGGTCGGTCACGACGACGTGCGCGCCCTGCAGCTGCATCTGCGCCGCGACGGACAGCGCCGGGCTGTCCCGGATGTCGTCGCTGTCGGGCTTGAACGCCGCGCCGAGCACCGCGACCCGGCGGCCGACGATCGAGCCGTCGCACACCTCGCGGGCCAGGTCGACCATGCGCACGCGCCGGCGCATGTTGATGGCGTCGACCTCGCGCAGGAACGACAGCGCCTGGTCCACGCCGAGCTCGCCGGCGCGCGCCATGAACGCCCGGATGTCCTTGGGCAGGCAGCCGCCGCCGAACCCGAGGCCGGCGTTGAGGAACCTGCGGCCGATCCGGTCGTCGTAGCCGATGGCGTCGGCGAGCCGGGTGACGTCCGCGCCGGTCGCCTCGCACAGCTCGGCCATCGCGTTGATGAAGCTGATCTTGGTCGCCAGGAAGCTGTTCGCGGCGACCTTCACCAGCTGGGCGGTCGCGTAGTCGGTGACGACCAGCGGGGTGTCGTCGGCGAGCGGCGCGGCGTACACCTCGTCGAGGATCTTCCGGGCCCGGTCGCCGTCGGCCGTCGGGACGCCGTCCTCGTCGGTGGGCAGGCCGTAGACCAGGCGGTCCGGGTGCAGCGTGTCCTGGACGGCGAACCCCTCGCGCAGGAACTCCGGGTTCCAGACGAGCGTCGCGCCGGTGCCCTCGAGCCGCGCCGCCAACGTCTCGGCGGTGCCCACGGGGACGGTCGACTTGCCGACGACGAGGTCGCCCGGCTGCAGGTGCGGCAGCACGGCCGCGAACGCGTCCTCGACGTAGGTGAGGTCGGCGCGGAACTCGCCGTGCACCTGCGGGGTGCCGACGCACAGGAAGTGCACGGTCGCGCCGGCCGCGGCGGCCATGTCGGTCGCGAACGTCAGCCGCCCCTCCCCGCCGACCTCGCTCAGCAGCTCCGGCAGGCCGGGCTCGTAGAACGGGGCCGTGCCGGCGGCGAGCAGCGCGACCTTGGCGGCGTCGACGTCGACGCCCACGACGGTGTGGCCGAGCTTGGCCATGCTCGCGGCGTGCACCGCGCCGAGGTAGCCGCAGCCGATGACGGAGACGCGCATGGGGGACCTTTCCGGACGCCGGGGGACCGGACGAACCTATCGCGGCCGGGCGACCCCCGGCACACGGCTCCCCGCGCACCGCACGCCGGCCCGCGCAGACGACGGCGCCCGCCCGGACGCGGGGGTCCGGGCGGGCGCCGTCGTGCGGTGCGAGGCTCGGCTCAGACGCCGAACCAGGACTTGATCGGCTCGAGCAGGAAGTAGACGACGAACAGCGCCGCGGCGACCCACATCAGCGGGTGCACCCTGCGGGCCTTGCCCATCGCCAGCTTGATGACGACGAACGAGATGACGCCCGCGCCGATGCCCACCGTGATCGAGTACGAGAACGGCATCAGGATGATCGTGAGGAACGCCGGCACGGCGACCTCGAAGTTCTTCCAGTCGATCCCGGACACCTGCATGACCATGAGGAAGCCGACGACGACCAGCGCCGGGGTGGCCGCCTCGAACGGCACCATGCCGACGAGCGGGGCGAGGAAGGTCGCGAGCAGGAACGCCACGCCGGTCGTGATCGACGCCAGGCCGGTGCGCGCGCCGTCGCCGACGCCCGCGGCGGACTCGACGTAGGAGGTGTTCGACGACACCGAGGCGGCGCCGCCCGCGGCCGCGGCGAGCGAGTCGACGACCAGGATCTGCCGCGTGCGGGGCGGGTTGCCCTCCTTGTCGAGCAGGCCGGCCTCGCCGCCGACGGCGACCATCGTGCCCATCGTGTCGAAGAAGTCCGCGATCATCACCGAGAACACCAGCAGGACGACCGCGACGACGCCGATCTTCTCGATCGAGCCGAACAGCGAGAACTGGCCGAGCAGCGAGAAGTCGGGGGCGGCGACGACCGAGTCGGGCACCGACGGGACGGCCAGCGACCAGCCGCCGGGGTTCTCCGCGGAGCGCGCCCCGATGGAGGTGACCGCCTCGAGGACGACCGCGAGCACGGTGGACGTCACGATGGCGATGAGGATCGCGCCGTGCACCTTGCGGGCCATCAGGATGATCGCGAGGAACAGGCCGACGACGAACACCAGCAGCGGCCAGGACCCGAGCGAGCCGCCGATGCCCAGCTCCACCGGCGTCGCCTGGCTGAACGGGATCCGCACGAACCCGGCGTCGAACAGGCCGATGAACGCGATGAACAGGCCGATGCCGACGCTGATCGCCGTCTTCAGCTCCATGGGGACCGCGCGGAACACGGCCTCCCGGAACCCGGTGAGCACGAGCACGAGGATGATCAGGCCCTCGAGCACCACGATGCCCATGGCGTCGGCCCAGGTCATGTCGGGCAGCGACGCGATCGAGTAGGTGACGACCGCGTTCAGGCCGAGCCCGGCCGCGAGCGCCAGCGGGAAGTTCGCGACGAACCCCATGAGGATCGACATGATCCCGGCGACGAGCGCGGTGGTCGCGGCGATCATCGGGATGTTCGGCTCGGAGCCGCCCCCGAGGAAGCTGCCGGTGCCGTCCGCGACGGTTCCGATGATCAGCGGGTTGAGCACGATGATGTAGCTCATCGTGAAGAACGTGACGAGGCCGCCGCGGATCTCGGTGCCGATGGTCGACCCGCGCTCGGAGATCTTGAAGAACCGGTCGACCGCGTTCTTCGGCGCGGTGGGCGCCGGAGCGGTCGCCCCCGGGGAGGTGGTGGACATGGGGGGAAGTGTGGCAGACGGGTGAGGGCCTGGTCTGCGGCGTCCGGCGAGCGTTCACCGGGCGGGAACACGACGGCCCGGCACCCCCGAGGGGCACCGGGCCGTCGGCGCGCGAGGCGCCTCAGATCACCAGCACCGACGCGGTGCCCTTGCCGTAGCCGGCCACCTCGACCTCGAGGTCGAGCCGGCGCACGTACGCCAGCACCCACTGCGCCACGTCGGCGGGCAGCGGCTCGCGCGGGGCGTACCAGGCGTCGAGCTTGAGGTGCGGGGCGTCGCCGACGTTGAACAGCGCGGCGGTGACGTTGAGGATCTCGGCGGCGTTCTCGGCCAGGGCCGGGGGCAGCTGCTCCTCCTCGGCGGCGGTCCGCGACGTGGCGGCCGGCACCAGGGCGATCGACGCACCGAGGTGCGCCGCGAGCGGCAGGTCGAACAGCACCAGCGCCGACAGCTTCATCAGCTTGTCGACGTAGACGCCGACGAGGGCGCCCCCGTTGAGCACCGGGTCGACCATCGGGCCGCCGGTGGCCACGTCGACGTCGCGGCCGATCAGGCCCTCCCAGTGCTCGCGCACCTCCTTCGCGGAGGGCAGCGGCGTGGCGTCGCTCATGCGAGCACCGGCTCGATGGCCTCGCGGAACGTGTCCGCGGTGAACGGCTTCGCGATGAGGAACAGCGCACCGGCCTCCTCGGCCATGGTGCGCATCTCCTCGGAGCCCTCCGAGGTCACGAACCCGAACGGGGTGCCGAAGCCCTCGGCGCGCAGCGCGCGCAGCAGGTCGATCCCGGTCATGTTCGGCATGTTCCAGTCGGACAGGACGACGTCGGGCTCGTCGGCCCGCACGGCCTCGAGGGCCTCCTGGCCGTCGGACGCCTCGCGGACGTCCCAGTCGTAGCCGGCCTGGCGCAGCGTGCGGATCACGATCTGCCGCATCACCCGGCTGTCGTCGGCGATGAGCACGCGGATCATGCTCGTCACTTCCCTTCGGTGGCGGGTCCCGCGACGGTGGTCGCGGGGGTCTGGGTGGAGCCGCGGGTCACTGGAACAGCGAGACCACGACGACGAGGGGGCGGCCGCGCCAGTCCAGGCGCAGCTCGTGGGTGAGCGCGCCGGCGGGGGCGGCCGGCAGCGCGGACGCGACCTCGGGCAGCCCGAGGGTGCCCTGGGTCGGCAGCAGGGCCTTGATGTTGCCGCCGACGACGTTGGCGACCTCGCCGAACGCGTCCTGCAGGTCCTCGGGGCCGACCGGCTCGTCGGCGCCCATGCCCAGCAGGGCCCGGGTCAGCTCGTGCGCGGTGGGCACGTCGGTCGCGACGGCCGCGCGACCGGCGAGCTCGCCGTGCACGTCCACCCAGGCGGCGAGCGGCTCGGCGGGGACGGGCACCTCGCCCTCCCAGGGGCGGAGGTAGCCGGGCTCCCCGTCGATCATCGCCGCGAACACCTCCTCGGCGATCGCGAACACCTGGTCCTGCTCGACGGCGGCGGCGGTCATACGGTCTCCTCGGCAGGGACGAGCCCGAGCAGGTCGAGCTTGTCGCGGATGGCGTCGGTCGTGAACGGCTTGATCAGGTACTCGTGCGCGCCGGCCGCGAGCGCGCGCACGATCTGGCCGTGCTCGCTCTCGGTGGTGACCATCATCAGCGTGATGTTGCGCCACGCCGGGTTGGCGCGGACCTTCGTGACGAACGTCAGGCCGTCCATCACCGGCATGTTCCAGTCGATGCAGGCGAGGTCGACCTCCTCGCCCGACTCGAGCAGGTCCAGCGCCTGCTGCCCGTCACCGGCCTGGACGGTGCTGAACCCCAGGTTCTCCAGGGCGCCCGCGACGATGCGTCGCATCGTCCGCGAGTCGTCGATGACCAGTGCTCTCATCGCGTCACTCCTTGTTCGAATGCCGGTCCGGCGGGCCGCCGCGGCGCGGTGGGCAGGGTGGTGGTGGCCGGCCGAGCGGTCGGCGGCCAGGACGTGCTGGTGGCGGGGGCCCGGCTCCCGAAGGGGGCGGGGGCCGCGGGGCCGGCCGCGGCCGGGACCGCGGGGGTCGCGCCGGTGAGGGCGCCGGACGCCGGGCGCGGGCTCGGCAGCGCGCCGGCCTGCACCGGGCGGTACACCGACCCGCGCTCGACGGGCACCCGCTCCCAGTCCCCGTCGACGCCGATGGTCGTCTCCGCGGCGCCGAGCACCAGGTAGCCGCCCGGCTTGAGCACGCGGTGCACGCGGCCCAGGATCGAGCGCTTGGTGTCGAGGTCGAAGTAGATGAGCACGTTGCGCAGGAACACGATGTCGAACGGGCCGCCGGGGGGCGGGTCCAGCAGGTTGTGCTTCGTGAACGTGATCGCGCGGCGCAGCTCGTCGGCGATCTGCCAGTCGTGGCCGTTGCGCTGGAACCAGCGGACCATCATCGGCGCGGGCAGGCCGCGGTTGACCTCGAGCTGCGAGTACCGGCCGGACCGGGCCTGGGCGAGCACCTGGTCGGACAGGTCGGTGGCGGTGATGTCGAACCGCGCGCCCGGGCCGAGCACGTCGGTGAGCGTCATCGCGATCGAGTACGGCTCCTGCCCGGTCGAGCAGGCGGCCGACCAGACCCGCACGCCGTCCAGCACCGGCCGGTCGGCGCGCAGCCCGGGCACGATGTGCGTGCGCAGCGCGCTGAACGGCGTGTTGTCCCGGAACCACGAGGTCTCGTTGGTGGTGAGCGCCTCGACGATCTCGGCCAGGTCGGACTCGCGCCGCGCGGCGCGCACGTCGCGGATGTAGGCGTCGACGCCGGGGTGGCCGGCGTCCCGGGCGATCGGCAGCAGCCGGCTCTCGACCAGGTACTCCTTGCCGGCCTCGAGCTGGATGGCGCTGCGCCGCCGCACGACGTCGGCGACGAAGGCGAAGGTGTCCTGGGTCAGGCTCATGGCCGACCTCCGATCGGGGCTGCTGCGGGGCGTCCGGAGCCGGCGCGGGCCAGCACGGACTCGAGGGTGGGGGCGACCTCGCCCAGGGGGAGCACGCGGTGGGCGAACCCGGCGGTGGCGACCGCCCCGGGCATGCCCCAGACGACGCTGGTGGGCTCGTCCTGCACCAGCACGGTGCCGCCGGCGCCCACGACGTCCTCGCTGCCGGTGCGGCCGTCGGCGCCCATGCCGGTGAGCACGAGGGCGAGCAGCTGCCCGCCGAGCTCGCGCACCGCGGACCGGAACAGCACGTCCACGGCGGGGCGGCAGAAGTTCACCGGCGGGCCGTCGGTCAGCTTCACGCGGAGCGAACCCGCGGACCGGCTGAGCTCGAGGTGGTGGTCGCCGGGGGCGATGTAGACCGTGCCGGGCCGGAGCAGGTCGCCGTCGGCGGCCTCCACGACCGTGGCCGGGCCGAGCCGGTCGAGCCGCGCCGCGAGCTGCCGGGTGAACACCGGCGGCATGTGCTGCACCACGAGCACCGGGACCGACGGGGCCGCCGACAGCGAGCCGATGACCTTCGACAGCGCCTCCGGGCCGCCGGTCGACGAGCCGATGATGACCGCGCTGACCGGGTGCGGCGCGGGCGCCGGGCGGGTGACCACCGGGCGGCGGGCGTGCGCCGAGGACGCGACGTGCGGGGCCGCGGCGGGTGCGCCGGCCGCGATCCGCGGGCGGGCGACGGCGGGGGCCGTCGCCGCCGGGGCGGACGCGGCGCCCGCGCCCGGGCGGTGCGGGACCAGCGCCTTGATCTTGGGGATGAGCTCGCTCGCGACCCGGTCCAGCGACTCCTGGACGCTGCCGACGTTCGCGGGCTTGGTCACGTAGTCCGTCGCACCGGCGACGAGGGCGTCCAGGGTGGCGGACGCCCCGCGCTCGGTCAGCGTGGAGAACATGATGATCGGCATGGTGTGCCGGTTGCGGCGCAGCGCGCGCACCGCCTCGATGCCGTTCATCTCCGGCATCTCGATGTCCATGGTGACGAGGTCGGGGGCCAGCTGGTCCACCTTGGCGAGCGCGATGCGCCCGTTGGAGGCGAAACCCACCACCTCGATGTCGGGGTCGCGCGAGAGCGAGTCCGTCACCAGCCGGCGGACGACGACCGAGTCGTCGACCACCAGCACGCGGATCCTGGTCACGAAGTTCCCCTCACGTGCGGACCGGCCGCACCGGCCGGGTTCGTGGTTCTGATCGGTCGGTGCGGCCGGTTCCTGAGCGGCCGGAGGCCGCCCGGTGGGCTGCTAGTAGGTGAAACGCGCGACCCGCTCGTGCAGGTCCGCGGACAGCGACGCGAGGTCGTTCACCTGGGTCGAGACGGCCCCCAGGACGTCCGCGGAGCGGGCCGCGGCGCCGGCGACGCCGGTGATGTTCGTGGCGATCTCGCCCGACCCCGTCGCCGCCTCCTGCACGGACCGGGACATCTCCGTGGTGGTGGCGGTCTGCTCCTCGACCGCGCTCGCGATCGTGAGCTGGTAGTCGTTGATGCTGGCGATGATCGAGGAGATCTCGCCGATCGCCGTGACCGCCGCGGTGGTGTCGTTCTGGATGGCCTCGACCCGGCGCGCGATGTCCTCCGTGGCCTTGGCGGTCTCCTGCGCGAGCTCCTTGACCTCGCCGGCGACGACCGCGAAGCCCTTGCCGGCCTCCCCGGCGCGCGCGGCCTCGATCGTCGCGTTCAGCGCCAGCAGGTTCGTCTGCTCCGCGATCGAGGTGATGACCTTGACGACGTTGCCGATCTCCTGGCTGCTCGCGCCGAGGCGGGCGACCTGCTCGTTGGTCGACGCGGCCACGTCCGTCGCCTGGCTCGCGACCTTGGCGGCGTGCGAGGCGTTCTGCGCGATCTCCCGGATGCTGGCGCCCATCTGCTCCGCGCCGGCGGCGACCGCCTGGACGTTGCGGGACACCTGCTCGGCCGCCGCGGCGACGACGCCGGCCTGCGCCGACGTCTCCTGCGAGCCCGCGACCACGTCGCCGTTCGACGCGGTGAGGCTGGCGGCCGTCGTCTCGACCGAGCCGGCCGCGTGCACGACGCCCGCGAGCGTCGTGCGCAGGGACGCCTGGGCCTGGTCGAGCGCCTCGGCCATCCGGCCGGTCTCGTCCCGCCACGGCACCGCGGTGGCCACCGTCAGGTCGCCGTCGGCCATCGCCTCGAGCGAGCCCTGCACGCTGCGCACCGCCCCGGTGATCCGGCGGATGACCAGCACGGCCAGCAGCCCGGACAGCGCGGCGCCGACGACGAACGCCGCCAGCAGCGCCACGATCGTCCGGTCCACCTCGGCCCGGCTGTCGGCGAGGATCTGGTCGACCTGCGCGTCGACCTGGCCCTGCGCCAGCGCGAGCGCGCGGCCCGCCCAGTCGGGGTCGGCCGCGGCGTCGGCGGCGATCGCGGTCCGCAGGCCGGGCAGGTCGCCCTCCTGCACGAACGGCAGCAGCGTGCCGTCGCGGTACGCGGTCCAGGCGGCCCAGCGGTCCACGAAGTCGGCCCACTGCCGGGTGTCGGACTGCGGGTAGACCTCGATGGCGTCGATCTGCGCGGCCACGTCGCGGTCGTTCCACGCCGAGGACTCGAGCAGCTGCGCGCGGACGGACTCGTCGGTCGCCTCCGCAGCGCGGTGCACGAGCAGGTGGCTGCGGGTCTGCGCGGTGCGCAGCTCCGACATGGCCGACTGGAGGTCGCCGGTCAGGCCGGACATCTCCTCGAGGTTCTGGCCCGCGCGGTAGAGCGCGACGGCGCCGACGCCGCCCACGAGGGCGAACGTGCCGCCGAGCACCAGCAGCGAGACGGCGATCTTCAGCGCGATCGGGCGGTCCCAGAACCAGGACGCGCGGCTCCGGCGGGTGCCGGCCGGGGTGTGGTCGGTGGTGGTCATCAGCCCAGCTCCTCCGCGGTGTAGTAGCCGCCGTCCACGAGGACCTGGCGGTAGTTCTCGCCCGTGACCACCTGCGGCGCCAGCAGGTACGACGGCACGACCTTCACGCCGTTGTCGTACGAGGCGTTGTCGTTGGTCTCCGGCTCGGCGCCGTCGAGGAGCGCGCGCACCATCGACACGGCGACCTCGGCGAGCTGCCGGGTGTCCTTGTAGACGGTCCCGTACTGCTCGCCCGCGGCGATCGACTTGGCGGAGGCGAGCTCGGCGTCCTGGCCGGTGACGACCGGCAGCGGCTGCGCGTCCGAGCCGTAGCCGATGCCCTTCACCGCGTCGAGGATCGCGATCGAGATGCCGTCGTACGGCGACAGCACCCCGTCGAGCCGCTGGTCCGCGTAGCGCGGCAGCAGCGTCTCCATCCGGGCGGTGGCGTTCTTCGGGTCCCAGGCGTCGATCGCGATGGTCTCGAAGTCCGTCTCGCCGGACGGGACGACCAGCACGCCGGAGTCCAGGTAGGGCTTCAGCACCTGCATCGCGCCCTCGTAGAACACCGTCGCGTTGTTGTCGTCGGTCGACCCGGCGAACAGCTCGACGTTGTAGGGGCCGGCCGCGCCGGTCTCCTCGCCGGCCTCGTCCAGCACGCCGAGGCCCTGCAGCAGCTGGGTGGCCTGCTGCACGCCGACCCGGGCGTTGTCGAAGGTCGCGTAGTAGGCGACGTCCGGCGACTCGCGGATCAGGCGGTCGTAGGCGATCACCGGGATGTCCGCGGCGGCCGCGTCGGCGAGCACGCCCTTGAGCGCGACGCCGTCGATCGACCCGATCACCAGCGCGTCCGCGCCGTCGGCGATCATCGTCTCGAGCTGCTCGACCTGGGTCGGCACGTCGTTCTCGGCGTACTCGAGCGCCACGTCGTAGCCGAGGGCCTCCAGCTGGGCCTGCACGTTCTCGCCGTCGCCGATCCACCGCTCCGACGTCGTGGTGGGCATCGCCACCCCGACCAGGGGGCGCTCGTCCGCGCCCGAGCCGGCGCCCACGGACCCGCAGCCCGCGACCGCCCCGACCGCCACCAGGGCGAGGGACGCGGCAACCGCATTCCCCGCACGGCGACGCTTCCCGTGCCTCATCTCGACTCCCTCGTCCGTGCCGGCCGGCGCCCCCTGGCGCCCGACGTCGCCCACCGGATCGACCGCCGGTGCGCGGATGTGAGCGCTCCCGCGGGTGGAACGCGCGGTGAACGGGGGACGACCGCCCGGGTGGCGCACCCGCGGCCCGGCCGCCGGCCGGCCGGCGGCCGCTCGCCGGCCGCTCGCCGAGTGGGCACCCGACACGTCGAGTGGGCACCCAGGGGATGCCCACTCGACGTGTCGGGTGCCCGCCGGCGCGGCCGACCCGCAGGCCGGCCGCGCCCGGGGCCTCAGTAGGTGAAGCGGGCCACCCGGCCGCGCAGGTCCTCGGACATGCGCGCGAGCTCGCCGATCGAGTCGCCCATCTGCCCGAGGGTCTGCGAGGAGGTCGCCGTGGCCGACGCGACGCCGGTGATGTTCGTGGCGATCTCGCCC
>NZ_BONO01000033.1 GCF_016862755.1 Cellulomonas pakistanensis
AACTCCGCGCTGCCCAACTCCGCGCTGCCCAACTCCGCGCTGCCCAACCCCGCGCTGCCCAACCCCGCGCTGCCCAACCCCGCGCTGCCCAACCCCGCGCTGCCCGACTCCGCGCGGCTCCGCGGCGAAGAGATCCGCCGAGGTTGCACTTGTTGCGGGGTTCGTCGGCGTCGAACCCCGCAACAAGTGCAACCTCGGCGTGGGGGCCGGGGGCCGGGGGGCGTGGGGCGTTCGGGCGGGCAGCGTGCGGCGGGTGGCGCGCGCGGCGGCGGTGGCGCGGGGTGGGTCAGCCGACCTCGGCGGAGTTCGAGCCGCGGGGGTCGTCGACCTCGACCACGTCGCCCTTGCGCAGCTGGCGGCCGCGGCGGCTCTCGGGCTCGCCGTTGACCGTGACCTCGCCCTCCTCCAGCAGCGTCCGAGCGTCCGCGCCCGAGTCGGCCAGCCCGGCGAGCTTGAGGAACTGCCCGAGGCGGATGGAGTCGTCGGAGATCGGCACGATGGTCACCCGGCCATCCTGCCAGGGCGCGCGCGGGCGGTGGGCGCGGGCGGTGGGCGTCGGCCCGCGCGCCTAGACTCGACCCGTGATCTCCCGCATCGACCTGCGTGGTCGCACCCTGTCCCGCCGCGAGCTGCTCGAGACCCTCCCGCGCCCCGAGCTGGACGTCGAGTCCGCCGCCGCGGCGGTCGAGCCGATCCTCGCCGACGTCCGCACCCGCGGCGCCGCCGCCCTGCGCGAGCTGGCCGAGCGGTTCGACGGCGTGCGCCCCGAGCACCTGCGCGTGCCCGCGGACGCGATCGCGGCGTCGGTGTCCGTGCTGGACCCGGACGTGCGCGCGGCGCTCGACGAGACGATCGCCCGGGTCCGGAAGGTCCACGCCGCGCAGCGGCCGCAGCCGCACACCGTGCAGGTCGCGCCCGGGGCGCAGGTACGCCAGCGGTGGATCCCGGTGCGCCGGGTCGGCCTCTACGTGCCGGGCGGCCTGGCCGTCTACCCGTCGTCGGTCATCATGAACGTCGTCGCGGCGCAGGAGGCGGGCGTCGGCTCGCTCGCGGTGACCTCCCCGCCGCAGCGGGACAACGGCGGCCTGCCCGACCCGGTCGTGCTCGCGACCTGCGCGCTGCTCGGCGTCGACGAGGTGTACGCGGTCGGCGGCGCCCAGGCCATCGGCATGCTGGCCTACGGCGCGGCGGGCTCCGAGGACGTCGACGGCGACACCCTGTGCGAGCCGGTCGACGTCATCACCGGCCCGGGCAACGTCTACGTCGCCGCCGCCAAGCGCCTGGTGCGCGGCGCCGTCGGCATCGACGCCGAGGCCGGCCCGACGGAGATCGCCGTGCTGGCCGACGGCACCGCGGACGCCGACCACGTCGCCGCGGACCTGGTGTCCCAGGCGGAGCACGACCCGCTGGCGGCGTCGGTGCTGGTCACGACGTCGATCGAGCTCGCCGGCGCCGTCGAGTCCAAGCTCGTCCCGCGGGTGCAGACCACCCGGCACGCCGAGCGCGTCGCCCAGGCGCTGACCGGGCCGCAGTCGGCGATCGTGCTGGTCGACGACCTGGACGCCGGCCTCGACGTCGTGAACGCCTACGGCGCGGAGCACCTGGAGATCCAGACCGCGGACGCCGCCGCGGTGGCCGAGCGCGTCACCAGCGCGGGCGCGATCTTCGTCGGGCCGTACTCGCCGGTGTCGCTCGGCGACTACATGGCCGGGTCGAACCACGTGCTCCCGACCGGGGGCTGCGCGCACTTCTCGTCGGGGCTGGGCGTGCACTCGTTCGTGCGGGCGGTGCAGGTCGTCGAGTACGACGCCGACGCGCTGCGCGAGGTCGCGGGGCGGATCGTCGCCCTCGCCGACGCCGAGGGCCTGCCCGCCCACGGCGAGGCGGTCCGCGCGCGGTTCTGACCCGCGCCGGACGGTCCCGCGCGGGCCCCGCGGGTCCAGCGCCTGCTGGCCAGCCCGGGTCTGCGCGCGGCACGGTCGAGAGTCCAGAAACCGGTGCGGTTCGTGCCGGTATGTCCTTCGGGTTCTGGACACTCGACGCCGACCCGACCGCGCCCGTGGTCACGTGTCGTACGTCGGCCCGCGCGAGTCGCGAGCGCGGAGCGGGGGCGGGTCGTGACGCCCGCCCGGCCGACGCCCACCCCGCCGACGCCCGCCGAGCGTGCATCCCTCGGCGCAGGCCCGGGCTGGCGCCGGCGCGGCGCGCGTCCCGCGAGCGAGCATCGGACACGTCGAGTGAGCACCCACTGGATGCCCTCTCGACGTGTCCGGTACTCGTTCGGCGCGGCGTCAAGCCCGGCGCGCTGCGGCGCGCGGGCGCGACGCGATCGGGTGGGGCGGCGCACCCACCCGGAGACGCAGCACCGCCGCTCGGGGGCCGCAGCCGCCTCGACCGGCGCTGCGGCGCCCTCGACCGGGCGCTGCGTCGGCCTCGCGCGGTCGCTGCAGCGGCCCGCCCGGGGGCGGCGCCCGCAGGGTCCGCGACGGTCAGCCGACGCCGAGCACGAACGGCAGCACCGCCGCCGCCCCCGCCTGCCGGAGCAGCCGCGCGGCGACGGTGAGCGTCCAGCCCGAGTCCGTCCGGTCGTCCACGAGCAGCACCGTGCGCCCCGGCAGCCCCGCCGCCGCGGCCGGCGCGAGGTCGAGCTCCAGGCGGCGCGCCACGGCCGCCAGCCGGTGCGCGGAGTTGACGTCGTGCCGGGTCGGCGGGCTGTCCGGCCGGGGCGCGACGGCGCCGACGAGCGGCACGCCGAGATGCCGCGCGACGCCCGCCGCGAGGTGCTCGACCAGCGTCGGCCGGGTCGCCGAGCGGATGAGCACGACGCCTTCGGGCCGGTGCTCGGGGTGCCAGGCGTCGAGCGTCGCGAGCACCGGGTCCCGCAGCGAGACCGGCAGCCCGGCGGACGGGTCGGGCTCGCCGCCGAACAGCTCGCGCAGCAGCCCGCCCCAGCCGACCGAGTCGAGCCGGGCGACGGCCCGGCCGGGCTCGGCGTTCTCCTCCGCGGGGATGCGCCCGCGCAGGTCGAGCCCGAGGGTCGCCATGCCGGACGGCCACTGCCGCCGGGGGTCGACCGCCACGCCCGCCGTGGTCAGCAGCGCCTGGGCGCCGGCGACGTGCTCGGCGTCCGGCGCGACGCCCACGGCGGTCCCGGTGCACCGGTCGCACCGGCCGCACCGCCACGTCTCGCCCGCGGGCCCGGCCAGCTCCGGGTCGTCGAGCGCCCGGCGGAGGTGCGCCATGCGGCAGCCCTCGGTCGTCACGTAGTCGACCATGAGCTGCTGCTCGGCCTTCCGGGTCGCGGTGACCCGGTCGTACCGCTCGGCGTCGTAGGACCACGCCTCGCCGGTGCCCTCCCAGCCGCCGCGCACCCGGCGCACCGCGCCGTCGACGTCGAGCACCTTGAGCATCTGCTCGAGCCGCGACCGGCGCAGGGACACGTGGGTCTCCAGGGCGGCGGTCGACAGCGTGCCGCCCTCGCGCAGCGCCCGCAGCGCCGCGCGGACGTCGTCCTCCGGCGGGAACGCGGTCGAGGCGAACCACTCCCAGATCGCGCGGTCCTCGCGTCCGGGCAGCAGCACCGCGGTCGCCCGGCCGCCGACGGCCTCGGCGGCGCGGCCCGCGCGCCCCACCTGCTGGTAGTAGGCGATGGGGGAGGACGGCGCCCCGACGTGGATGACGTAGCCGAGGTCCGGCTTGTCGAACCCCATGCCGAGCGCCGACGTCGCCACGAGCGCCTTGACCCGGTTCGCGAGCAGGTCGGCCTCCGCCACCTCGCGCTCGGCCGGGTCGGTCTGGCCGGTGTACGTGCGCACGTCGAGCCCGGCGGCGCGCAGGTGCTCGGTGACCTGCTGGGCGGCGGCGATCGTCAGGCAGTAGATGATCCCGGAACCCTCGAACGCCGGCAGGTTCTGCGCCAGCCACGCGAGCTGCGCGGCGGTGTCGGGCAGCCGCACCACGGACAGGTCGAGGCTGGACCTGTCGAGCGGGCCCCGCAGCACGAGCACGTCGTCGCGCACCGCGGTGCCGAGCTGCTCGGCCACGTCGGCGGTCACGCGGGCGTTGGCGGTCGCGGTGGTCGCCAGGACCGGGATGCCGTCGGGCAGCTCGCCCAGCAGCGTACGGATGCGCCGGTAGTCCGGGCGGAAGTCGTGGCCCCAGTCGGAGATGCAGTGCGCCTCGTCGATGACGACCAGCCCGGCGTCGGCGGCCAGGCGCGGGAGCACCTCGTCGCGGAACTGCGGGTGGGTGAGCCGCTCGGGGGAGACGAGCAGCACGTCGACGTCGCCGGCGGCGATCTGCGCGTGCACGTCGTCCCACTCGGTGACGTTGGCGGAGTTCAGCGTCGCCGCCTTGACGCCCGCCCGCTGGGCGGACGCCACCTGGTTGCGCATGAGCGCGAGCAGCGGCGAGACCAGCACGGTCGGCCCGGCCCCGCGCGCCCGCAGCAGGGCCGTCGCCACGAAGTACACCGCCGACTTGCCCCACCCGGTGCGCTGCACCACGAGCGCGCGCCGGTGGTCGCTCACCAGCGCGTCGATCGCCCGCCACTGGTCGTCCCGCAGCCGCGCGTCGTCCCGGCCGACGAGCCGGCGCAGCACGGCCTCGGCCTCCTCGCGCAGGGCGGCGCGCTCGGCGGCGTCGGGTCCGGACGGTGTCTGCTGGTCGACGGAAGTCATCGCCCCCGACCCTAGCCACCGCCCCCGACACCCACCGCCCCGCGGCGCTCGCCTGTGGACGACCGCGGTCCCACCCCGGCCGCGCGGATACGATCGCCCGGTGACCGCCCCCGACGCCGCACCCCAGGCCGCGCGCCCCGTGCTGCCCGTGCGCCCCGAGCTGGCCGGCGAGGTGCCCTACGGCGCCCCGCAGCTCGACGTGCCGGTGCTGCTCAACGTCAACGAGAACCCGTACCCGCCCTCGGCGCAGGTCGTCGCCGACATCGCCGCCGCGGTCGCCGAGGCCGCGCACGGGCTGAACCGGTACCCGGACCGGGAGTTCCTCGGCCTGCGCGCCGACCTGGCGGAGTACCTGGCCGTCGAGTCCGGCGTCCGCGTCGCGCCCGAGCAGGTGTGGGCCGCCAACGGGTCGAACGAGGTCATGCTGCACCTGCTGCAGGCGTTCGGCGGACCGGGCCGCACCGCGCTGTCGTTCGCGCCGACGTACTCGATGTACCCGGAGTACGCGCGCGACACGCACACCCGCTGGGTCGCCGGCCGCCGCACCGAGCAGTTCGACGTCGACCCGGCCGAGGCGCGCGCGCTCATCGCCCGCGAGACGCCGTCCGTCGTCCTGCTCACCAGCCCGAACAACCCGACCGGCACCGCCCTCGAGCTCGACACCGTCCGTGCGGTGCTCGCCGCCGCGGCCGAGGTGCCGGGCGGCTGCGTCGTCGTGGTCGACGAGGCGTACGGCGAGTTCCGGCGCGAGGGCGTCGAGTCGGCGCTCACCCTGCTCGCCGAGCACCCGCACCTGGCGGTCAGCCGCACGATGTCGAAGGCCTTCGGGCTGGCCGGCGCGCGGGTGGGCTACCTGGCCGCCTCCCGCGAGCTCGTCGACGCGCTGCGCGTGGTGCGGCTGCCGTACCACCTATCGGCCGTGACCCAGGCGACCGCCCGCGCGGCGCTGCGCCACGCGCCCGAGCTCATGGCCCAGGTCGGCTCGCTGCGCGCGGAGCGCGACCAGCTCGTGCTCGACCTGCGCGACCGCGGGCTGCGGGTCGCGGAGTCGGACGCGAACTTCGTGCTGTTCCAGGTCGGCCAGGACCGGCACGCCGTCTGGCAGGGTCTGCTGGACCGGGGCGTGCTGATCCGCGAGGTCGGGCCGGAAGGATGGCTCCGGGTGTCGGTCGGCACCCCGGAGGAGACCGCGGCGTTCACCGCCGCGCTGTGGGAGGTGCTGGGGATTTGAGCACGACGACCGGCGGGCGCACCGCGAGGGTCGAGCGCACGACGAGCGAGTCCAGCGTCGTCGTCGAGGTCGACCTCGACGGCACCGGGCGCACGGACATCAGCACGACGGTGCCGTTCTACGACCACATGCTGACGGCGCTGGGCAAGCACTCGCTCATCGACCTCACCGTGCAGGCGACCGGCGACACGCACATCGACGCGCACCACACGGTCGAGGACGTCGCGATCTGCCTCGGCGAGGCGCTGCGGCAGGCGCTGGGCGACAAGCGGGGCATCGCGCGGTTCGGCGACGCCACCGTGCCGCTGGACGAGGCGCTCGCCCAGGCCGTCGTCGACGTGTCCGGCCGCCCGTACCTCGTGCACTCCGGCGAGCCCGAGGGGCAGGAGTACCACCTGATCGGCGGGCACTTCACCGGCTCGCTGACCCGGCACGTCCTGGAGTCGATCGCGCACCACGCGGCGTTCGGCATGCACGTGCGCGTGCTCGCCGGCCGGGACCCGCACCACGTCGTGGAGGCGCAGTTCAAGGCGCTGGCCCGTGCGCTGCGGTTCGCGGTGGCGCTGGACCCCCGCGTCGACGGCATCCCGAGCACCAAGGGCGCGCTGTGACCGCCGGGACCCCGGACGGCCCGGGCCGCCCGGACGACGACTTCGGCTTCGAGGTCCCCGACGACCTGTCCGGGCTCGACGGCCTGGACGCGGCGCCCACCGAGTCGGCGGCCCCCGCGGGGAAGGGCGGAGACGACGCCCCGTCCGTCGACGTGCCCGACGACCTGTCCGGCCTCGAGGCGGCGGCCGCCGAGCCCGACGAGCCGGTGGTCGCGATCGTCGTCACCCAGGTCGCCGGCGCCAAGCCGCTGGCCGCCGCGTGCTCGCTCGCCGGGGTCGACGTCGACGCCGTCCCGTCGCCGGTCGGGGCGCTCGCGGTCCTGCGCGACGCGACGGACGCCACCCGCACCGCCGAGGCCGCCGCGGCGATCTCCCGGATGCTGCGGACGTCGCCGGTGATCCTCATGGACCGCCGCGCGGGCCGGATCCAGGCCAGCCGGTGGACCGCGGGGGAGAAGGAGGACGACCTCGCGGCCGGCCTCGTGCTGTCCGGCGCGCCCGAGGTGCTCGACGACCTGCTGGTCGGCGGGGCGGCCGTCGGCGAGGTCGACGGCGTGGAGACCAGCGTCGGCATGTCGCGCTGGGCCGCGATGCGCGCGCTGTCCGCCGGGGGCCGGCGCCGCCGGGACTGACGCGCACGTCACGTCCCGCGGGGCGGACGCCGGACGGCCCGCCCGGCGCGCGGCCGGTAGCCTGGTCGGGTGCCCAGCCAGCCTTCTGTCGTCGTCCTGGACTACGGGTTCGGGAACGTCCGCTCGGCCGTGCGCGCCCTCGAGCGGGTCGGTGCCCGGGTCGAGCTGACGTCGGACCCCGAGCACGCCGCCGAGGCGGACGGCCTCGTCGTGCCCGGCGTCGGCGCGTTCGCGGCCGTCATGAACGGCCTGCGCGGCGTCCGCGGCGACCAGATCGTCGACCGGCGGCTCGCGGGCGGCCGGCCGGTGCTCGGCATCTGCGTCGGCATGCAGGTCATGTTCGAGCGCGGCGACGAGCACGGGGACCGGACCGAGGGCCTCGGCGAGTGGCCCGGCACGGTCGACCGCCTCGAGGCCGAGGTCGTCCCGCACATGGGCTGGTCCACCGTCGACGCGCCCGAGGGCACACGGTTGTTCGCCGGCATCGAGGACCAGCGGTTCTACTTCGTGCACTCGTACGCCGCGCGCAGCTTCCCGCTGTCCGAGCAGGTCGACACCGAGCGCCTCGCGCCCCCGCTGGTGACCTGGTCCGAGCACGGCGGCCGGTTCGTCGCCGCCGTCGAGAACGGCCCGCTCGCCGCGACCCAGTTCCACCCGGAGAAGTCCGGCGACGCCGGCGCCCAGCTGCTCGAGAACTGGGTCCGCTCGCTCGACTGACCCCGGCCCGGGCGACCCCGCCCGGCCGTCCCCGCACCACGCGCACCACCGCACGCCCTCACGAGGAGATCCATGTCCGACCGCCTGCAGCTCCTGCCCGCCGTCGACGTCGCCGACGGCCAGGCCGTCCGCCTCGTCCAGGGCGAGGCCGGCTCGGAGACGTCCTACGGCGACCCGCTCGCCGCCGCGCTCGACTGGCAGGCGGGCGGTGCGGAGTGGATCCACCTCGTCGACCTGGACGCCGCCTTCGGGCGGGGCTCGAACGCGCCGCTGCTCGCGGACGTCGCGCAGGTGCTGTCGAGCAAGGGCGTGAAGGTCGAGCTGTCCGGCGGCATCCGCGACGACGCGTCGCTGGAGCGCGCGCTCGCCACCGGCGCCGCCCGGGTCAACCTCGGCACGGCCGCGCTCGAGGACCCGGAGTGGACCGCCGACGCGATCGCCCGGCACGGCGACGCCATCGCGGTCGGCCTCGACGTGCGCGGCACCACGCTGGCGGCCCGCGGCTGGACCCGCGAGGGCGGCGACCTCTGGGAGGTCCTGGCCCGCCTCGACTCGGTCGGCTGCTCCCGCTACGTCGTCACCGACGTCACCAAGGACGGCACGCTCCGCGGCCCGAACGTCGACCTGCTCCGCGAGGTGTGCGCGCGCACCGACGCGCCGGTCGTCGCGTCCGGCGGCATCTCCTCGCTCGACGACCTGCGGGTGCTGCGCGAGCTCGTGCCGGTGGGCGTCGAGGGCGCGATCGTCGGCAAGGCCCTGTACGCGGGCGCGTTCACGCTGCCCGAGGCCCTGGACGTCGCCGGGCGCCCGTGACCGGGCGCGAGCTCCCGCCCACCTCGGCGTTCGCCGGGGACGACGGCAGCGCCGACCCGCGGGTCGCGGCGGCGCTGACCGCGTACGGCGACGGCACCGGCACGCTCGCCGGGGTCGTCGAGGCGCTGGCCGGTACGCGCGTGCTGGTGCCGGTGCTGGCGGAGCTCGAGGCGGCGGAGACCGTCGAGGTCGGCGGGCACGCGCACACCGTCGACAAGGAGGCGTCGGCGGGCATCGTCGCCCTGCAGGCGCCCGACGGCCGGACCGCGTTGCCGGTGTTCTCGTCCGTCGCGGCGATGACCGCCTGGCGGCGTGACGCGCGGCCGGTGCCGACGGACGTGGTGCGTGCAGCGCTGTCCGCGGTGGGCGAGGGCTGGGAGCTGCTGGTGCTCGACGCCGGCGGGCCGGTCACGGCGCTGCTCCCGCGGCCCGCGGTGTGGGCGCTGGCGCAGCAGCAGCCGTGGCGACCGGCCGTGCTGCCGGACGCCGGGGGGCCGGGCGGGGCCGCCGGGTCCGTCGACCCCGAGGTGCGCGCGGCCGTCCGCGCGGCGGTGCTCGGCGCGCTGCCCGGGGCGGCCGACCAGCCCGTGCGCGCACCTGCTGCGGAGCAGCCCGCCGGTGGGCGGTCGTGGTTCCGCCGGCGGCGCCCGGAGCCGGCCACCGACGCCGCGCCGGCCGCCGCGACGGGACCGGTGCGCGACGTCGACGCCGAGCCGGGCGCGCGCGCCGAGGTGGCCGTCGTGCTGACCCTCGTGCCGGGCCTGGACCGGGCGACGCTCGACGGCCTGCTGCGCCGGGTCGGCGAGGCGCTCGCCGCCGACGAGACCGTCACCCAGCGGGTCGACTCGGTCGAGGTCCGCCTCCGCTGACCCGCGGCGTCGTCCGCGCTCGCGACGCCTGAGGTCGCGCGCCCGCTGCTGAGCGGCCTCGTGCGCGAGTGGGCACCGGACACGTCGAGCGGGCATCTCCTGGTTGCCCATTCGGCGCGTCCGGTGCCCGCTGGACGCCGAACCGAGCGAGCACGCGACACGTCGAGCGCGGACCCACGGGGTCCTCGCCCGACGTGTCGGGTACTCGTGCGGCGCGGGTGCCGGGCGCCGGCGTCAGTGCCGGCGACGGCGCAGGGCCCAGGCCAGCGCGACCGTCGCCACCGCGCCGACGACCTGGCCGCCCAGGATGATCCGGTTCAGGTCGAGCGCCGGCTGCCACTGGGCGCCGTCGTCGTCGATCACGAACACGCCGAGCGGCTTGACCCGCGTCGCGTAGCTGCCCGCGTCCGCCGACCCGACCCCGCGGCCGCCCGGCCGGCCCGCGCCGAACGGCCAGAGCGGCCCGCGTCCGAGCACCGAGCGCCCGAGCGCGGCGCGGTCGAACGGCCCGTGGCCGGGACCGCCGTGCGGCCACGGCCCGCGCCCGGCGCCGTGCAGCCGGCCGCCCGAGCCGCCGCCCGCGCCGCCGCCCGCGCCCGCACCGGCGCCCTCCCCGGCGTTGCCGCCCGCGCTGCCGACCGCCCCGGCCGGCGCGCCCGGTCCCGCCTGCGCGGCGCCCGTCTCGGCCGCGTCGGTCGGCGCCGGTCCGGCGTGCGCGCCGTGGCCCGTCCCCTCGGGGGCGTCGGGCCCGGGTGCGCCGCCCGCGTCCGCGCCCGGCCCGCCGTCGCCGCCGTGCGACCGCGGCGCGTCGTCGCCCTCCGGCCCGTGCCCCTCCGGCCCGTGCCCGTCCGACCCGTGCCCGCCCGGCCCGTGCCCGCCCTGCCCGCGCCCGCCGCGGATCCCCATCCGCGCGTCGCCGTGCGCGCCGGCCACCGCGTGCCAGCCCAGCACCTTGGCCACCGGCACCACGAGCCGGCCGCCCTGCTCGTACGGCTCCCCGAACACGCGGCGCACGGAGATGATGTCGCTCGCGGCGCGCGTCAGCCCGGGCAGGTCCGGGTGGTTCTCGTCGGTCATCGTCGTCCTCCTCGGTGGGTCCGTCCGCCCACCGTGGCACGGCGGGTCGCGCGCCCACCAGGGTCCGCGCCGGGCTGGACCTCAGGACGTGGCGCAGGAGGTGCTGGCGGTGAAGGCGGTCTCGTCGGCGAGCAGCTGGCGCAGGGTGCTGACGGGCACGACGAAGCTCTGGCCGGTCGAGTTCTTGGCGTAGACCACGCCGACGACCCGGCCCTCCGCGTCGAGCACGGCGGAGCCGGAGCTGCCCGGCTCGACCTCGGCGTTCGTGACGAGCACCTGGCCGAGGTTCTCGTTGAGGGGGTCGGTGGTCGCGCCGATGACCTGGCCCTCCGTCACGGTGAGCGCGCCGCCCTGCGGGTAGCCGACCACGGTGACCTCGTCGCCGGGGTTCGGGTCGGCGTCGGCCAGCCCGGGCGCAGAGGGCAGCGCGTCGGCCGTGCGCACGACGGCCAGGTCGGCCAGCGCGGCGGTCGACGACGCGGTCACGGCGACGTCCCGGCCGTCGTAGGTGCTGAGCTGCAGGTCCGCGGAGTCGGCGACGACGTGCCGGTTCGTGATGAGCGTCGTCTCGTCGATCGCGAAGCCCGAGCCCGTCGACAGCGAGTTGCAGCCGACGTTCCGGATCCGCACGGCCATCCGCTGGGCGGCGTCGAAGCCGTCGGGGGACAGGTTGCCGGACGAGGTGGGCGTCGGGACCGGCGCGGTCGACGGGACCAGGTCCGTCGGCACCGGGCCGGGCATCGCCGGCAGCACGCCGCAGCCGGCGAGCAGCAGCGCGGCGGCGGCGCCCACGACGGCGCGGCTGGCGGCCCGGGTCACCCGGTCGCCCCGGCGGCGAGCTGGCGCTGCAGCTCGGCGTTCGCGTCCGTCGCGGCCTTGCAGACGCCCTGGACGTCGGTCTTGAACCGCGCGAGGTCGGCCGGGTCGTAGGACGCCGCGTCCTCGAGGTAGGTGATCAGCTGGTTCTGCGCGTCGATGCAGGTCGACAGCGCGGACGCGACGTTCGCGGCGGCCTGGGAGATGCGCTCCTGGTAGTCGACGAGCTGACGCTGCACCTCGCGGTCGTCGCCGACCTGGGCCTTCTCGTCGGCGAGCTGGGTGATCCGCGTCTGCGCCGTCGCGAGCTGCTCGTTGACCGCGGCGAGCTCGGTGAGGGTGCCGTCGTGCTGGACCCGCAGGCTGGCGAGCTCGCCGCCGACCGACCGGCCCTGGGCCTCGAGCGCGTCGGCGTACTCCTGGTACCGGACGGTGCGGACCCAGAGGTAGGCGGCCAGCGCCATGACCAGCACGAGCAGCAGGGACAGCACCACCACGGCCCAGGTGCGGCCGCGGCCGGGGCGCCGGGCGGGCCCCGGCGGCGGCGCGAGGTGGCTGTGCTCGAGCCGCTCGGACCGCGCCGTCCGCTCGTCCGGGCGGTCGTCGGGGTGGAGCCGCTCGCCGGCCGGGCGCTCATCCGGGTGCGTCGCGGGGTGCGCGACGGACGGCCCGCCCGTTCCCGTCGCGCCGGCGTCCGGCCACGCCGAGGGCCCGGCCGACCGCGGCGGGCCGATCGGGTCATGGGGCCCGGTGGCAGACGTCACGGCACCACCTTACGGGGGCCGGCGGTGCCGGGGCGGTCGGCGGCGGTCCGCGGGGGTGGTGGACGTCACGCCCGCGCGCCGCCCCGGACGGCCGCATCCTGTCGTCCGGCGGGCCCCGCCCGGGAGAGGATCACGGTCGTGTCCCTCGCCCCCTACGGCCGCCTGCTGCGCCTGCCCGGTGTCCTGCCCCTGGTCCTCGTCTCGTTCGTCGCGCGGATCCCGCACGCGATGACCGGCGTGGTGCTCACCCTGCACGTGGTGGGCCCGCTCGGACACGGGTACGCGCGCGCCGGCCTGGTCGCGGCCGCGATGACGGTCGGCGTCGCGGTCGGCGCGCCGTGGCGCGGCCGGCGGGTGGACAAGCTGGGGCTGCGCAAGGCGCTGCTGCCGTCCGTGGTCGTCGAGTCGGCCGTGTGGCTGATCGCGCCCCGGCTGGGCTACGAGGCGCTGCTCGTCGCGGCGGTGGTCGCGGGCGTGTTCCTGGTGCCGGTGTTCTCCGTCGTCCGGCAGTCGCTCGCGGTGCTCGTGCCCGCCGAGCAGCAGCGCACCGCGTACGCCCTGGACTCGGTCGCCACGGAGATGACCTTCATGCTCGCCCCGACCCTCGGCGTGCTGGTGGCGACGCAGGTGTCGACGACCGCCGCGCTGACCCTGGTCGGCGTGTCCACCGTCGGGGCCGGCCTGGTGCTCATGTGGTTCAACCCGCCGACCCGGTCCGCGGGTGGGGCGGTCGCGCCCGCCGGGGCGGACGGCCGGCGGCCGCGCCTGCTCACGCCGGGGCTGCTCGTCGTGCTCGCCGCCGCGTCCGCGGCCTCGCTCATCCTCACCGGCACCGACGTCGGCATCGTCGCGGCGCTCGAGGGCTGGGACCGCGAGTCGGCGGTGGGCTGGATGATCGCGCTGTGGTGCGTCGGCTCCGTCGTCGGCGGCCTGGTCTACGGCGCGCAGAAGCGCGAGCTGCACCCGCTGGCGCTCGTCGCGCTGCTGGGCGCGGCGACGGTGCCGGCGGCGCTGGCGCAGACGCAGGCGCAGCTCGCGGTCGCCGTCGTGCTGGCGGGCCTGCCGTGCGCGGCCGCGCTGTCGGCGATCAACGCCTCGCTCGTGCGCGCGGTCCCGGAGCACCGGCGCGGCGAGATCATGGGCTGGAGCGGCACCGCGAACACGGTCGGCGCGGCCCTCGGCGCCCCCGTCGTCGGGGCGGTCATCGACACCGCCGGCCCGCAGGGCGGGTTCGCCGCGGCGGGCGGCGTGGGGCTGGTGCTGTCGGTGCTCGGGCTGGCGGTGCTCGCCGCCGCGCGCCGGCGGGGCGCGGGCGCGCGCGCCGCGGACGCGCCCGGTGCCGACGGGGTGCCTGCGGGGGCCGGGCCGGGGCCGTCGCGCGGGCCGGCGCCGTCGACCGAGCCGGAGCCGTCGAACGAGCCCGCGCGGGCGTCGTCGCCCGCCGAGTGGGTGGTGCCGACGCCCGCGCCCGCCGGCGCCGACGACGTCCCCGTGCGGCCGTCGCCGGTCGACGCGGCCCAGGAGCCGACGACCCGCTGACGACCGCCTCCCAGCGCGACGCCGGGTCTCCGTCCCGCGCCCGTGCCGCGCGGGCGGGCGGGCGGCAGGCGGGAGACGGAGACCCGGCGGCGAGGGCGCGGGGCGCCCGCGTCCGCTCAGGACACGTAGCCGGTGAACTTCTCGCCCGGGCCCTCGCCCGGCGCGTCCGGGAACGGGCTCGCCTCGCGGAACGCGAGCTGCAGGGACCGCAGGCCGTCGCGGAGCGAGCGCGCGTGCTGGTTGCCGATGTCCGGCGCCGAGGCCGTCACGAGCGCGGCGAGCGCGGTGATCAGCTTGCGGGCCTCGTCGAGGTCCAGGTAGTCGCGGCCCGACGTGTCGTCGGTGTCGGGGGACAGGCCGCACTTGACGGCGGCGGCGCTCATCAGGTGCACGGCGGCGGTGGTGATCACCTCGACCGCGGCCACGTCGGCGATGTCGCGGGTGGCGGTCGTGGGGTCCGGGGTCTCGCTCATGGCGCCGATCCTCTCACCCGTCGGGGGAACGGGAGCGGCGCGGCCGGGGCGAGTGCCGGCCGCGCCGCGTGCGGTGCAGGTGCCCCGGGCCGGCGCAGGGCCGACTCCGGGGCGGTGCGCCGCCGCGGGGTTCGCCGCGGCGGCGGTGCGGGGCGGGCGGTGGGGGGACCGCCCGCCCCGCGGGTCTCAGGCGACCGGCGTGCTCGCGGTGGCGGGCTCGCCGTTCTCGACCGGCGCCTCGCCCTGGAGCGCGGCGGCCAGCGCGGCGCCCAGGCCCGCGTCCACGTTCGTCCAGTACTGGATCGCGCGCGCGCGGATGACGTCGCTCTTCACCGCGCCGACGTGGCCGGTGATGGTCTCGAGGAACCGGGCGCGCGCGGCGTCGTCGAACACCTCGCGGTAGAGCGTGCCGGCCTGGCCCCAGTCGTCGTCCTCGGGGTGCAGGGTCGCGGCCGAGCGCACGAGCTCGCCGTCCGCCTCCCAGCCGGCCGACTCCGCCGCGCGGGCCGGGTCGGCCGCCGGGCCGCCCACCGAGTTCGGCGCGTAGACCGGGACCTCGGGCGCGTTGAAGTGGTAGCGGGCCGCGCCGTCCTTGGAGTACGAGTGCACCGCCGACTGCGGGGCGTTCACCGGGAGCTGCGCGTGGTTCGTGCCGACGCGGTACCGGTGGGCGTCCGCGTAGGAGAAGATCCGCGCGAGCAGCATCTTGTCCGGGCTGGTCGCGATGCCGGGGACGAAGTTGCTCGGCGCGAACGTCGCCTGCTCGATCTGCGCGAAGTAGTTCTCCGGGTTCCGGTTGAGCTCCATCACGCCGACCTCGATCAGCGGGTAGTCCGCGTGCGGCCACACCTTCGTGAGGTCGAACGGGTTGAACCGGTAGGTCTTCGCGTCCTCGTACGGCATGACCTGGACCGACAGCGTCCAGCGCGGGAAGTCGCCGTCGGCGATGTGCTCGAACAGGTCGCGGATGTGGTGGTCGGCGTCCGAGCCGGCGAGCTGCGCGGCCTCGTCGGCGGTCAGGTTGTCGATGCCCTGCTGGGTCGTGAAGTGGTACTTGACCCAGAACCGCTCGCCGGCCGCGTTGATCCACTGGTAGGTGTGCGAGCCGAAGCCGTCCATGGTCCGCCACGAGCGCGGCAGGCCGCGGTCGCCCATGAGCCAGGTGACCTGGTGCGCCGACTCGGGGGACAGCGACCAGAAGTCCCACTGCATGTCGTTGTCGCGCAGGTTCGAGCCCGGCAGGCGCTTCTGCGAGCGGATGAAGTCGGGGAACTTGATGCCGTCGCGCAGGAAGAACACCGGGGTGTTGTTGCCGACCAGGTCGTAGTTGCCCTCGGACGTGTAGAACTTCAGCGCGAAGCCGCGGGGGTCGCGCCACGTGTCGGGGGAGCCGTGCTCGCCGGCGACGGAGGAGAACCGCGCGAGCATCTCGGTCTCGACGCCCGGCTGGAACAGCGCGGCGCGGGTGTAGCGGCTGACGTCGCCGGTGGTGGTGAACGTGCCGAACGCCCCGCCGCCCTTGGCGTGCACCACGCGCTCGGGGACCCGCTCGCGGTTGAACTGGGCGAGCTTCTCGACCAGGTAGTGGTCGTGCAGGACGATCGGGCCGTCGGCGCCGACCGACTGCGAGTGCGCGTCGGAGGCGACGGGAGCGCCGGAGTTGGTGGTGGTCGGGTGGACCTGGGTCACGGGGGGTGTCCTTCCGGGTCGGCGGCGGGCTGGTCGAGGGCGCGCCGGGGACCGGTCGGGCGGGGTCGCCCGACCGGGAGTCGTGGGGGTCGGTGGTGCGGGTCTCGGGCCGGGGCGGCGGCTCGCCCCGGGGCTGCGGTCAGTCGGTCGCGAGGCTGCGGCAGTCGGGGCAGACGCCCCAGAAGGTGACCTCGGCGGTCTCGACCGAGAAGCCGGACGTCGAGCTCGGGACGAGGCAGGGCGCCTCGCCGATGACGCAGTCGACGTCGTCGACCGCGCCGCACGAGCGGCAGACCACGTGGTGGTGGTTGTCGCCCACGCGCCGCTCGTACCGCGCCGGGTGACCGGCGGGCTCGATGCGGCGCAGGATGCCCGCGTCCGTCAGCGCGTGCAGCACGTCGTAGACGGCCTGGACCGACACGGTCGGCAGCGCCGCGCGGGCGTGCCGGAGGACGGCGTCGGCGTCGGCGTGCGGCAGGTCCGCGACGGCGCCGAGCACGGCGAGCCGGGGCGCGGTCACCCGCAGGCCCCGGGCGCGGAGCAGGTCCGCGGGGTCCTGGAGGTGGTGCGCGGCGCCGGCGCTCGTCGCGACGGCGGCCGGCGCGGCGTGAGCGTGCTGGTCGACGGGCATGGCGCCACCCTGGCACGTTTTCTGGAACTGTTCAAGCAGGTATCTGACGGCGTGTCACGTCGGTGCGTCGGGGTGCTGAGGCGGTGCCGCGGGGATGGCGGGGCGGCGGCGGGTCAGGGTCGACGCAGGGAACAGCCGGGGTGTCTCGGGTGTTCTGGTAGAGTCATTCACGACTGGCCTGGGTCGACCTGTGCTCCCGCTTCGCGGCGGGGTCGCGGACGGCCCGGGTGCACAAGTGGAGGCCACTCCCACCTGAGTCCCGACCGCCCGGTCCGCCGGCAGCAGGGTCCAGGTCATCGGTCCAGGTCACGAGCCCCTTGCGGGGAGCGTGGCCCGACGGTGCACCGTCCGAGACGGGGCGCCGTGGATCCGTGTCGGCCCTCCACCTGTGCTCAGGTGCGAGGGCCTTCCTCGTTCCTGGAGGTCACCACTTCGACTTCGAGGAGCACCACATCAGCGAGCCCCGCATCAACGATCGGATCCGCGTCGCCGAGGTCCGCCTGGTCGGCCCGAACGGCGAGCAGGTCGGCATCGTCCGCGTGGAGGACGCGCTGCGCCTGGCCCAGGACGCCGATCTCGACCTGGTCGAGGTCGCGCCGGACGCCCGCCCGCCCGTCTGCAAGATCATGGACTACGGCAAGTTCAAGTACGAAGCAGACATGAAGGCCCGCGAGGCCCGGCGGAACCAGAGCAACACGGTTCTCAAGGAGATCCGCTTCCGGCTCAAGATCGACCCGCACGACTACGGCACCAAGAAGGGCCACGTCGAGCGGTTCCTGGCGGCCGGCGACAAGGTCAAGGTCATGATCATGTTCCGCGGCCGCGAGCAGTCGCGCCCGGAGATGGGCGTGCGCCTGCTGCAGCGGCTGGCGGACGACGTGTCCGAGCTCGGCTTCATCGAGAGCATGCCGAAGCAGGACGGCCGCAACATGATCATGGTGCTCGGCCCGACCAAGAAGAAGGCCGAGCAGAAGAACGAGCAGCGCCGTGCCCGCGCCCAGCGCGAGCCGCGTCCCGAGGCCCCCGAGGCCGAGGAGCCGCAGACGGACGCCCCGGTCGAGGCCGCCGCCCCGGCCGCTGCTGCTCCGGCTCCGGTCGAGACGGCCGCCCCGGCTGCCGCCCCGGCCCCGGTGGAGACCGCCGCTCCGGCCCCGGCCGCCGCGCCGCGTCCGCAGACCGCGCCGCGTCCGGCGTCGGCCCCGCGGCCCGCCGCAGCGCCCCGGCCGGCCGCCGCGCCGAAGCCTGCTGCCGCCCCGAAGCCGGCCTCGCGGCCGACCTCGACCCCCCGCCCGGCGCCCGGCCCCGCGGCCGGGTCGACGGCGACGCCGGCCCCGCGGCCCACGCCGCGCCCGGCACCGACCCCGCGTCCCTCGGCGCGACCGGCCCCGCGCGGCCAGTCGTCCGGTGGCACCGGGAACGCCTGACCTGCACTGACACGCCCGGTCCCCACCGGGACCGGACGGCCGAGTCGCGCCCCGGCGCGATGCGACGACAAGGAGAGACGGCAGCCATGCCGAAGAACAAGACGCACTCCGGTGCGAAGAAGCGCTTCCGGATCACCGGGAGCGGCAAGGTCATGCGCGAGCAGGCCAACGCGCGTCACCTGTTCGAGCACAAGTCGAGCCGTCGCACGCGCCGCCTCGCCTCGGACCAGGTCGTCTCCGCGGCCGACGCCCCCAAGATCAAGAAGCTGCTCGGCAAGTGACCCGTCGGCGCGCGAGCGCCGCGGTCCTGAGCCGACCCGATAACGAAGCAAGGAGCATCACGTGGCACGCGTGAAGCGGGCGGTCAACGCCCAGAAGAAGCGCCGGGCGACCCTCGAGCGGGCCTCCGGCTACCGCGGCCAGCGGTCGCGCCTGTACCGCAAGGCCAAGGAGCAGGTCACCCACTCCCTGGTCTACGCCTACCGCGACCGCAAGGCGCGCAAGGGCGACTTCCGCAAGCTGTGGATCCAGCGGATCAACGCGGCTGCGCGCGAGCAGGGCCTGACCTACAACCGCCTCATCCAGGGCCTCAAGGCCGCTGGCGTCGAGGTCGACCGTCGTGTGCTGGCCGACCTGGCCGTCACCGACGTCGCGGCGTTCAACGCCCTGGTGCAGGTCGCCAAGGACGCGCTGCCCGCCGACGTGAACGCGCCGAAGGCCGCCGCCTGACGGACCGCGTCACCGCGGGGCGCGCGGCCTGACCGCGCGCACGCACCCTGAGGACCCCCGGGAGCCCTGCTCCCGGGGGTCCTGCGCGTCCGGGGGCCGCGCGCCTGCGCCCGTGCCCCCGCGGCCGGCGCGGTCCTCGACCGTGCAGACGACACGTCGAGAGAGCGTCCGCCGGATCCTCTCTCGACGCGTCGCCTGCCCGCTCGGTGCCGGTGGCGACCGACCCGGGGCGGCCCTCGCCCGCCGGGCGCCGGGCGAGGGGGCGGGCGCGCGCACGTCGCCTGCCCCGCGGGTGCGGGAGGATGGCCCCGTGTCCCGCTCCGCACCCGACGGCCCCGCCGCCGCACGCTCCCCGATGACCAACCCGCACGCCGACCGGGTCCGGGCCGTGCGCGCGCTCGGCACCCGCTCCGGCCGCCGGCGCGCCGGGCGGTACCCCGTCGAGGGCCCGCAGGCCGTGCGCGAGCTGGTGCGCTGGGCGCCGCGCACGATCCGCGACGTTTACCTGACGCCGGAGGCGGCCGGCCGGTACGCCGAGATCCTCGCCGACGCCGAGGCCGCCGGCCTGCGCGTGCACCTCGGCGACGCCGCGGTGCTGGAGGCGATGTCGCCGGATGCCCAGGGCGTGCTCGCGGTCGCCGACCTGCCCGAGGCCGCCCGCGAGGCCGCCCGCGACGAGGTGCCCGTCGGCCCGCTCGGCGCGGCCGCGCTCGACGCCGTGCTGGCCGCCCGGCCCCGGCTCGTCGCCGTGCTCGCGCAGGTGCGGGACCCCGGGAACGCCGGGACGGTCATCCGGGTCGCGGACGCGGCCGGCGCCGACGCCGTCGTGGTGGCGGGGGACAGCGTCGAGACCACCAACCCCAAGGTCGTCCGCTCGACCGCCGGGTCGCTGTACCACCTGCCCGTGGTGTCGGGCGTGCCCGTCGCGGACGCGGTCGCGGCGCTGCGGCGCGCGGGGCTCGCGGTGCTGGCGGCCGACGGCACCGGCGACCTCGACCTCGACGACCTGCAGGACGCGGCGGCGGTGGCCGGTGCGGCGGGCGCGCCGGGCGCGGGTGCCCCCGATGCGCGCGCCGACCTCCGCGCCCCCACCGCCTGGCTGTTCGGCAACGAGGCCTGGGGCCTGCCGCCCGAGGACCGCGACCGCGCCGACGCCGTCGTCCGGGTGCCGCTGCGCGGCCGGGCGGAGTCGCTCAACCTCGGCACCGCCGCGGCGGTCTGCCTCTACGCCTCCTCGCGCGCCCACCGCTGACGGGGGGCCGCAGGCCCACCCACGGCGCCGGACGACCCGCGTCCGAGCACCCGCCCACGGCGCCGGACGAGTGGACGATCCGGCCCGACACGCCGAGGCGTGTCGGGCCAGATCGTCCACTCGACGCACGCGAGCACCGGCCACCCACCCCGGCCACCCACCCGGCGCGCGGTCCGGCATGCTGGACCGATGCGCGTCTTCGCCGCCCTGTGGCCCACCGACGAGGTCCGCCGGCACCTCGCGTCGGCGCTGCGCACGGCCGTCGGCGTCGACGCCGAGCACGCCCCGGGCCGCGCGCCCGACGGCGTGCGATGGACCCCGGCGGAGAACTGGCACGTGACGCTCGCGTTCTACGGTGACGTGGGGGAGGGTCAGGCCGAGGTCCTGGGCGAGCACGTGGCGGGCGTCGCCGCGGACACGGCCCCGTTCGACCTGGAGCTCGCCGGCGCCGGGGTGTTCGCGCACCGCACGCTGTGGGCGGGCGTCGGCGGCGACGTCGAGCCGGTGCACGCGCTGGTCGCCGGCTGCCGGGACGCGGGGGAGGCGGTCGGCGCGCGGCAGGACGACCGGGTCCGCTCGCGCCCGCACCTCACGCTCGGCCGGGTCGCCCCGCAGCGGGGTGGGAACCGCCGGCGGGACCGGGCGGCGCGCGGCCCCGACCCGGGCGACGTGCTCGTGCACGCGCTCGCCGTCTACCGCGGCCCGCGCTGGCCGGTCACCGAGCTCGTGCTGGCCGAGTCGCTCCCCGGCGAGGGGCGTGCGGGCGGCCCGCTGTACCGGCCGCTCGGCGCCTGGCCGCTCGGCGACCCCGGGCACCGGGACGCGTGAGGCCCGCCCGCGGCCACGGGGCACGCTATGGCACGATGACCGGCATGACCTCCGCCCGCCCCCTCGGCCGTCGATTTCCCGGGCCCGTTCCCGGGCCGCGGCGCTGAGAGGCGCGCACCAGGTCCCGTCCGGCGCCACGGCGTGCGCGGACGGTCCCGGGGCCCCGGGAGCGGGCGCCACTAGACTCGCCCGTCGGTCGGCCCGTCGCGCGCGCCCCGCGCGCCCGACCCGGCCCGGCCCGCCGCCCACCTCCACAAGAAGGTCCGGATGACCACGCCCGACACACCCCTGAACCCGCTCGACGCCGACGCCGTCGGCCGCGCCCTGGACGACGCCCTCGCGGCCGTCGCGGCGGCCGGTGACCTCGACGCCCTCAAGGCCGCCCGTCTCGCGCACACCGGCGAGCGCAGCCCGCTCGCGCTGGCGAACCGCGCGATCGGCGGCCTGGCCCCGGCCGACAAGGCGGTCGCCGGCAAGGCGCTCGGCCAGGCCCGCGGCCGGCTGAACGCGGCCATCGCGGCGCGCGACGAGGTCCTCGCCGCCGAGCGCGACGCCCGCGTCCTCGTCGAGGAGGCCGTCGACGTCACGCTGCCGTCCGACCGCGAGTCCCGAGGCGCCCGGCACCCGTTGGAGCTGCTCCAGGAGCGCATCGCCGACGTGTTCGTCGCGATGGGCTGGGAGATCGCGGAGGGCCCCGAGGTCGAGGCGGAGTGGTTCAACTTCGACGCCCTGAACTTCGGCCCGGACCACCCGGCGCGCCAGATGCAGGACACGTTCTACGTGGCGGCGCCCGAGGGCGAGCCGGACCCGCACCTCGTGCTGCGCACGCACACGTCGCCGGTGCAGGCCCGCAGCCTGCTGGAGCGCGGCGTGCCGCTGTACGTCGCGTGCCCGGGCCGGGTGTTCCGCACCGACGAACTCGACGCGACGCACACCCCGGTGTTCCACCAGGTCGAGGGCATCGCGGTGGACAAGGGCCTCACGATGGCGCACCTCAAGGGCACGCTCGACCACTTCGCGAAGGCGATGTTCGGCCCGGACGCGCGCACGCGCCTGCGGCCCTCGTTCTTCCCGTTCACCGAGCCCAGCGCCGAGATGGACCTGTGGTTCCCGCAGAAGAAGGGCGGGCCCGGCTGGATCGAGTGGGGCGGCTGCGGGATGGTCAACCCCAACGTGCTGCGCGCGGCGGGCGTCGACCCCGAGGTGTACTCCGGCTTCGCGTTCGGGATGGGCATCGAGCGCACGCTCATGCTCCGCCACGAGATCGCGGACATGCACGACATGGTGGAGGGCGACGTGCGCTTCTCCACCCAGTTCCGGGCGGTGATCTGATGCCTCGCATCCCCCTGACGTGGCTCGCCGAGCACGTCGAGCTCCCCGAGGGCCTGTCGGCCGAGCAGCTGGCGGCGGACCTGGTCCGGGTCGGGCTCGAGGAGGAGGCCGTGCACCCGGCCGCCGTGTCCGGCCCGCTCGTGGTCGGCCGCGTCGTCGAGCGCGTGCCCGAGCCGCAGAAGAACGGCAAGACGATCAACTGGTGCCAGGTCGACGTGGGCGAGCACAACGGCACGGCCGAGGACGGCTCGCGTACGCCGCGCGGCATCGTGTGCGGCGCGCACAACTTCGACGTGGGCGACCACGTCGTCGTCGCGCTGCCCGGCACCGTGCTGCCCGGCCCGTTCGAGATCGCCAGCCGCAAGACCTACGGCCACGTCTCGGACGGCATGATCTGCTCGTCGCGCGAGCTCGGCCTCGGCGACGACCACGACGGCATCATCGTGCTGGCGGAGATGGGGATCGACGCCGCGCCCGGGGCCGACGCCCGCGCCCTGCTGGGGCTCGGCGAGGAGGTCCTGGAGATCAACGTGACGCCGGACCGCGGGTACTGCTTCGCGATGCGCGGCGTCGCCCGTGAGTACGCGCACTCGACCGGAGCGGTGTTCACCGACCACGGGCTGCCGCGCGCGGGCGCCGACGAGGACCTGGCCACCACGGGCGGCTTCGGCGTCGAGCTCCGCGACGAGGCGCCGATCCACGGCGTCGCCGGCGCGGACCGGTTCGTCGCGCGGGTCGTCCGGGGCGTCGCGGCGAGCAAGCCGTCGCCGACCTGGATGCAGCAGCGCCTGACCCAGGCCGGCATGCGGCCGATCTCGCTCGCCGTCGACGTCACGAACTACGTGATGCTCGACCTCGGGCAGCCGCTGCACGCCTACGACCTGGCGACGCTCGACGGCCCGATCGTCGTCCGCCGCGCGCGGGCAGGGGAGCGGCTCACCACGCTCGACGGTGTGGACCGGGCCCTCGACCCCGAGGACCTGCTCATCACCGACGGACCGGACGCCGGGCGCGTGCTCGGCCTGGCGGGCGTCATGGGCGGCGCCGAGACCGAGGTCTCGGAGTCGACCACCGACCTGCTGATCGAGGCCGCGCACTTCGACCCGGTGTCGATCGCGCGCACCGCCCGGCGGCACAAGCTGCCGAGCGAGGCGAGCAAGCGGTTCGAGCGCGGCGTCGACCCGCAGCTGCCCCGCGTGGCCGCGGCCCGCGTCGTCGAGCTGCTGGTCGAGCACGGGGGCGGCACGGCCGACCCGGTGCTGACCGACGTCGACCGCACCACCCCGCCGCCGGTGCTCACCCTGCCGGTCGACCTCCCGGCGCGGCTCATCGGCCTGGACCTGGACGTCGCCGCCGTCTCGCGCTACCTGCGCGAGATCGGCTGCACCGTCGGCGAGGTCGCCGGGGCCGGGGCGGACGCGGTCGTCTCCGTGTCCGTGCCGACCTGGCGCCCCGACCTCACCGAGCCGGTCGACCTGGTCGAGGAGGTGGCGCGCCTGCACGGGTACGACGCCATCCCGTCGGTCGTCCCGCGGTCGCCGGTGGGCCTCGGCCTGACCGTCGCGCAGCGGCGCCGCCGCCGGGTGGCGCAGGCGCTGGCGGACGCGGGCTGGGTCGAGACGCTGTCCTACCCGTTCGTCGGGGCGGCGCAGCTCGACGCGCTCGCGCTGCCCGCGGACGACGAGCGGCGGACGATGGTCCGGCTGGCGAACCCGCTGTCCGAGGAGCGGCCGTCCATGCGGGCGTCGCTCCTGGTGACGCTGCTCGACACCGCGCGCCGGAACGTCGCGCGCGGCACCACCGACCTCGCGGTGTACGAGGTCGGGGCGGTCACGCTGCCCCGCCCGGGCGCCGCGCCGGCCCCGGTGCCGCCGATCGCCCAGCGGCCGTCCGACGACGTGCTGGACGCCGTCCGCGCCGCGGTCCCGGCCCAGCCGCGGCGCGTCGCCGGCGTCCTGACCGGCCTGCGGGAGCCCGCGGGCTGGTGGGGCGAGGGCCGCCCGGCGGACCACACCGACGCGATCGACGCCGTGCGGCTGCTCGCCGAGACGCTGGGCGTCGAGCTCGCGGTCGCGGCGGACGCGGAGCGCGCGCCGTGGCACCCCGGGCGCTGCGCACGCTTCATCACCGCGGACGGCACCCTGGTCGGCCACGCCGGCGAGCTGCACCCGTCCGTCGTCGCGGCGCTCGGGCTGCCGGCCCGGGCGAGCGCGTTCGAGGTCGACCTCGACGTGCTGCTCGCCGCCGCCCCGCGGACCGAGGTCGTCGCCACCGAGGTGTCGACGTTCCCGGTCGCCAAGGAGGACGTGGCGCTCGTGGTCCCGGCCGACGTGCCGGTGGCCGACGTGCTCGACGCCGTCCGGAGCGGCGCCGCGGCCAGCGCGGCGGGCGACGTGCTGGAGAGCGCGCGGCTGTTCGACGTGTACACCGGCGAGCAGGTCGGGGAGGGCCGGCGGTCGCTCGCGTTCGCGCTGCGCCTGCGCGCCGCCGACCGCACGCTCACGGCGGACGAGACCGCGGCCGTGCGCGCCGCGGTCGTCGCGGAGGCCGAGCGCCGCTTCGGCGCGACCCTCCGCGCGTAGCACCCCCAGCGACGGCCCCGGCCGCGCGCAGCCCCTCGGGGGTGCGCGCGGACCGGGGCCGTCGCCGTCCCGGCGCGAACCCGCCGGTTCCGCGCGAGCTCGCCGGTTCCGCGCCCCGCCCCGGCGCGCGACCGGCGACCTCCGCCGGCCGAGGTCGTCACATGCGCGCGAGGTCGTCAGGAACGAGTGACGACCTCGCGCGCTTCTGACGACCTCGCGCGTCTCCGCAGTCGACCTCGGCGTCCCGCGACCCGTCCGGAGCAGCGCGCCGACCCCGGCGTTCACCCGATCGCAACCTGCGTGTCCCCCGCTCGTGCTTGTGTATCCGGACATACCGCCCATACGTTGTCAGACGGCTGTGTGACGACTGTGATGCGGCCTGCTGACGAGGGCGGAACCCGCCCCCGGGGGATCGGAGAAGATCAGGTGAGCGCTGTACGCACACGCACCAGGTGGGCGGCGAGCCTCGCCGCCGTGGGGGCGATGGTCGGGGTACCCCTGACCGCGGTCCCCGCGGCTGCGGCGGAGGACACCCACACCATCGCGGAGGTCCAGGGCCCGGGCGACGCGTCGCCGCTCGCGGGCCGGACGGTCACGACGTCCGGCGTCGTGACCGCGGTCTACGCGACCGGCGGCTACCGCGGCTACGTCATCCAGACGCCGGGCACGGGCGGGGACACCGACGTCTCGGCCCGCACCGCCTCGGACGCGGTCTTCGTGTTCTCGGGCGCCACGGCGGGCTCGGTCGCGATCGGCGACCACGTCCAGGTCACCGGCGCCGTCTCGGAGTACCAGGGCCTGACGGAGATCACGGTCGGCAGCGCCGCCGGCCTGGTCCAGCTGGGCGACGCCCCGGCCCCGGTCCAGCCGGTCACCGCCGCCTGGCCGGCCGACGACGCCGCGCGCGAGACCCTGGAGTCGATGCTGTACCTGCCGTCGGGCGACCTGACGGTGAGCAACACCTACTCGACCAACCAGTACGGCGAGGTCGGCCTCGCGAGCGGCACGACCCCGCTGATCCAGCCGACCGAGGTCGCGCGTCCGGGCACCCCCGGGTACGACGCGGCGGTCGCGGACAACGCGGCCCGCGCGGTCGTGCTGGACGACGGCGCGAGCACCAACTACCTGTCGGCCGCCAACTCCGGCCTGACCCCGCCGTACGTGTCGGTCGAGAACCCGGTGCGGGTCGGCGCGGCGGCCACGTTCACCGCCCCGGTGGTCGTTGACTACCGCAACAACGCGTGGAAGCTCAGCCCGACGCTGCCGCTCGACGCGGCGAACCCGGGCGGCTACCCGGCCACGTTCGAGAACGACCGCACGGTGGCGCCCGAGGGCCTGGGCGAGGCGGACGTGACGGTCGCGTCGTTCAACGTGCTCAACTACTTCACCACCCTCGGCGCCGACACCGCGTCCTGCGTGCCCTACACCGACCGCACGGGCACCCCGGTGACCGTGCGCGAGGGCTGCGCGCAGCGCGGGGCGTGGAACCCTGCCGACCTGCAGCGCCAGCAGGACAAGATCGTCGCGGCGATCAACGCGCTGGACGCGGATGTCGTCGGCCTCATGGAGATCGAGAACTCCGCGGCCGTCGACGGCGTGGCCGACGAGGCGCTGTCCACGCTGACCGCGGCGCTCAACGCGGCCGCCGGCGAGGGCACCTGGGCGTTCGTGCCGTCGTCGAAGGAGCTGCCGGACGCGTCCGAGCAGGACACGATCACCAACGCGCTGATCTACCGCCCGGCCGCGGTCGAGACCGTGGGCGACGCCCGCGCGCTCGGCACGCAGTCCGGCGACGACCAGGCTTTCGGCAACGCCCGCGAGCCGATCGGCCAGGCGTTCGTCCCGACCGAGGGCGGCGAGCAGCTGTTCGTCGTCGTCAACCACCTCAAGTCGAAGGGCTCCGCGGGCCCGTGGCCGGGCGACGCCGACGCCGGCGACGGCCAGGGCGCGTCCAACGAGTCCCGGGTCCGCCAGGCCGAGGCGCTGCGCGACTGGGTGCCGACGGTGCAGGGCGACGCCGAGGCGGTCGCGCTGCTCGGCGACTTCAACGCCTACACCCAGGAGGACCCGCTGCAGGTGCTGTACGCGGCGGGCTACACCGACGCCACGACGGCGCTCGACGCGGGGGAGTACTCGTACTCCTACCAGGGCCTGTCCGGCTCGCTGGACCACGTGCTGCTGAACGACGCGGCCCTGGGCCGGGCGACCGGCGCCGACGTCTGGAACATCAACGCGGGCGAGTCGGTGGCGCTGGAGTACAGCCGGTACAACGCGCACGGCACGCTGTTCTACGCGGCGGACGCCTACCGCTCCTCGGACCACGACCCGGTCCTGGTCGGCCTGACCGCCGGCGACACGGGCACCACCCCGGACGGCCCCGTCGACCTGACGCTGCTCAACATCAACGACTTCCACGGCCGGATCGACGCCAACACCGTCGCGTTCGCCGGGACCGTCGAGCAGCAGCGCGCGGCTGCCGAGGCCGCGGGCGGCGAGGCGATCTTCCTGTCGGCCGGCGACAACATCGGGGCGTCGCTGTTCGCCTCCGCGGTCGCGCAGGACCAGCCGACGATCGACGTGCTGAACGCGCTCGACCTGGCCGCCTCGGCGGTCGGCAACCACGAGTTCGACCTCGGCTACGCCGACCTGGTCGACCGCGTGATCGCCGGCGGCGAGAACGCCGAGTGGCCGTACCTGGGCGCGAACGTCTACCAGGAGGGCACGCAGACCCCGGCGCTCGACGAGTACGCGCTGCTCGACGTGGACGGGGTGACGGTCGCCGTGGTCGGCGCCGTCACGCAGGAGACCCCGACGCTGGTCAGCCCAGGCGGCATCGAGGGCCTGGAGTTCGGCGACCCGGTCGAGGCGGTCAACCGCGTCGCGGCGCAGCTGACCGACGGCGACGACGCCAACGGCGAGGCCGACGTGGTCGTGGCCGAGTACCACGAGGGCGCGGGCGCGGGCACGCCGGACGGCGCGACGCTCGAGGAGGAGATCGCCGCGGGCGGCGCCTTCTCGGACATCGCCGCGCTCACCTCGGGCGCCGTGGACGTGATCTTCACGGGCCACACCCACAAGCAGTACGCCTGGTACGGCCCGGCCGAGCCGGACACCTCCGGCGAGTGGACCCGCCCGATCGTCCAGACCGGCTCGTACGGCGAGAACATCGGCAGGGTCACGCTGACCTACGACCCCGCGACCGACGAGGTCTCGGCGCTCGCGGGCGAGAACGTCAAGCGCGTCGCCCCGGCGGCGGGCCAGACACAGGCCCAGCTCGACGCGGCCCTGGTGGCGCAGTACCCGCGCGTCGCCGAGGTCAAGACGATCGTCGACGCCGCGCTGGCCGAGGCGGCCGTGGTCGGCAACCAGCCCAAGGGCTCGGTGACCGCGGACATCACCACCGCCTTCGCGGGCGGCGCGTACACGAACGGCGTCTACACGGGTGGCACCCGCGACGACCGGTCCAAGGAGTCGACGCTGGGCAACCTCGTCGCCGACTCGCTGCTGGAGACGCTGTCCTCCGAGGAGCGGGGCGGCGCGCAGATCGGCGTCGTCAACCCCGGCGGCCTGCGGGCGGAGCTGCTGTACGCGCCCGACGGCACCATCACCTACGCCGAGGCCAACGCGGTCCTGCCGTTCGTGAACAACCTCTGGACGACCACGCTGACCGGCGACCAGGTCGTCACGATGCTCGAGCAGCAGTGGCAGACCAACACGGACGGCACGATCCCGAGCCGCCCGTACCTGCAGCTCGGCCTGTCGGACAACGTCAGCTACACCTACGACGAGTCGCTGCCCCTGGGCGAGCGGATCACCTCGGTGACGGTCGACGGCGAGCCGATCGACCCGGCCGCGGACTACCGGATCGGCACGTTCTCCTTCCTGGCCCAGGGCGGGGACAACTTCCGGGTCTTCGCCGAGGGCGAGGGCACCACGGACTCCGGCCTGGTGGACCGCGACGCGTGGATCGCCTACCTCGAGGCGAACCCGGGCCTGGCGCCCGAGTTCGACGAGCGGGCGGTCGGCGTCCCGGCGCTGCCCGAGGAGGTCACCGCGGGCACCGAGCTGGCGTTCCCGGTGACGGGGCTCAACCTCACCAGCCTCGGCGCGCCGGAGAACACCACGCTCGACGTCCGGCTGGACGGCACCTCGATCGGTACGGCGGCGGTCACGGCCGGCGCGGCGCAGGTCGCGGTGACGGTCCCGGCCGGCACCGCGGCGGGCGAGCACGTGCTCACGCTGGTCGCCGCGCCGAGTGGCACCACGGTCACGCTGCCGGTCACGGTGGCCGCGGCCGAGGAGCCCGAGCCGGAGCTGCGCGAGTCCTCGGTGTCGCTCGCGGCCAGCCGCAGCACCCAGTCCTTCGGGACCTGGCTGCCGACGCTGCTGGTCTCGCAGGTCCGGGTCGAGGGCACGTGGTTCCCGTCCGGCACCGTCGAGTTCCGCGAGGGCGACAAGGTCATCGGCCGCTCGCCGGTGGTCCTCGGCCTCGCGCTCGGCTCCGTGCCGCGCACCGCCTCGGTGGGCGCGCACGAGTACACGGCGGTGTTCGTGCCGTCGAAGCCGGACGTGGTCGCGGGCAGCACCAGCGCGCCGGTGACGGTCACCGTCAAGCGCTGACCCGAGCCGCCGCACGACGACACGGGCCCCCGCCCGCCGGAGCGATCCGGCGGGCGGGGGCCCGTGTCGTGGGCGGGTGCCATGCTGCGGGCGTGTACGCCGAACGCCCCTCGACCCGGCTCCCGGGCGCCGCGCTGTGGTCGGTCGCCGCCGCCACCCCCGGGGGCAGCGTGCTCCCGGACGGGTGCATGGACCTGGTGTGGTCCGGCGGGCGGCTCCTGGTGGCGGGCCCGGACACCCGCGCGCACACGTCGGCGCCGGTCGCGGCGGGCGACCCCGTCAGCGGCCTGCGGTTCCCGCCGGGGGCCGCGCCGGTGGTGCTCGGCGTGCCCGCGGACGTGCTGCGCGACCAGCGGCCGGAGCTCGCGGACCTCTGGGGCACGCGTGCGGCCCGGCCCTGGGTGGACGCCGCCGCCGACGGCGGGGTCGCGGCGCTGGAGCGCCGCGTGGCGGCGTCGCTCGCCGACCGCGGTGGGCCGGGCCGGGACGCGGCGGTCGTCGCGCGCCTGGTCGCGGCCGGTCTCGGGGCGGAGGAGGTGGCCGACCGGCTCGGCGTCACGACCCGCACCCTGCACCGGCGCGCGCGGGCCGCGTTCGGGTACGGCCCGTGCACGCTGGCGCGCGTGCTGCGGCTGCAGCGCGTGCTGCCCCTGCTCGACGCCGGGCTCCCGCTCGCGGAGGCCGCGCACCGCGCGGGCTACGCCGACCAGCCGCACCTCTCCCGCGAGGTGCGCGCCCTGGCGGGCCGGTCGCCCGGGGCGCTCGCGGCCGAGCGCGCGGCGCGCTGAGGTCAGGCGGCGTCGGCGAACAGGTCGACGGCCGTGCCGTCCGGGTCGTGCAGGACCGCGTACCGCTGGCCCCACGCGGCGTCCCACGGCGCGACGTGCCCGGTGAACCCGGCCTCGACCATCCGCGCGTACGTGGCGTCGACCTCGGCGGCGTCCCCGCACCGGAAGGCGAGCGCGGCGCGGTGGCCGCCGGCCGGCGGCGCCCAGCGCGGGTCGAACGACCGGACCACGTCCGCGGTGTCCCAGGCGAGGCGCAGGCCGCCCGGCAGCGTCACCTCGACGTGCGGCGCGGCGTCCGCGTCGGGCGGCACGTCCAGGCCGAGGGCGCGGTAGAAGGCGAGGGTGCGCGGCAGGTCGCTCGCGACCAGCCCGATCATGTCCAGCTGCGGTGTCATGCCCCGACCGTAGGCACCGCGGCCCGCGCGGGTCGTGGACGTTCCGGACACCCGGCCCGCCCACGACCCGCCCCGCGTGTCGCCGTCAGCAGCCGTCCGGGCCGCACGCCTCCGCGCCGGCCGCCCCGGCGATCGTCGGGATCGCGAGCGGCGGGTTCGCGTCCCGCCACGCCTGCTCGAGCAGCTGCGTGAACACCTCGACCGGCTGCGCGCCCGACAGCCCGAGCCGGCGGTCCGCGACGAAGAACGGCACGCCCTGGATGCCGAGCGCGGCGGCCTCGGCCTCGTCGGCGCGCACGGCGCCGGCCCCGGCGTCGGACGCCAGCGCGGCGCGCACGGCCTCGGCGTCCAGCCCGGCCTCGACCGCGATCTCGACCAGCACGTCGGCGTCGTCCACGACCCGGCCGTGCTCGAAGTGCGCGCTCATCAGCCGCTCGACCACGTCGGCCGCGGCACCGTCCCCGCCCAGCGAGGCCGCGACGTGCACGAGCCGGTGCGCGTCGAACGTGTTGGCCGGCACGACGGTGTCGAAGTCGTACGCCAGGCCGACCGACGCGGCGACCTGCGTGACCTGGTCGAACATCTGCCGCACCTGGTCGACCGGCAGGCCCTTGCGCTCCGACAGCATCTGCGCCTCGGTCAGCCCGGGGTGCGCGGTCGACGGCTCGGCGTCGGGCTGCAGCTCGAACGAGCGCCACGTGACGCGGACGCGGTCCCGGTGCTCGAACGTCTCGAGCGCCGCGGCGAACCGGCGCTTGCCGATGTAGCACCAGGGGCACGCGATGTCGGACCAGATCTCGACGTGGAGGTCGTTCATGCGGTGAGCAGCACCTTTCCGGTGGTCGCCCGGCCCTCGAGCGCGCGGTGCGCCTCGGCGGCCTCGGGCAGGGGGTGGGTCGCGCCGACCCGGACGTCGAGGGTGCCGGCGGCGACGGCCGCGAACAGCTCGTCGGCCCGCCGGGTCAGCTCGTCCCGGGTGGCGGTGTAGTGGCCCAGGGTGGGCCGGGTGAGGAACAGGGACCCGGCGGCGTTGAGCCGCTGCGGGTCGAACGGCGGCACCGGGCCGGACGCCGCGCCGAACAGCGCGAGCCCGCCGCGGGGCCGCAGCGAGGCGAGCGACGCGTCGAACGTCGAGGCGCCGACACCGTCGAACACCGTGTGCACGCCGCGCCCGCGGGTGAGGTCCCGCACCAGCGCGGGCAGCTCGGTCGCCAGGTCGTCGAGCTCGGTGTACCGGATGACGTCGGCGGCGCCGGCGGCGCGGGACAGCGCCTCCTTCTCCACCGTGCCGACGGTCGTGATGACGCGCGCGCCGCGGGCGGCGGCGAGCTGGGTCAGCAGCAGGCCGACGCCGCCGGCGCCCGCGTGCACCAGCACGTCCTGGCCCTCGAGGACGGGGAAGGTCGACGTCACGAGGTAGTGGGCGGTGAGGCCCTGCAGGGGCAGCGCCGCGGCCACCTCGTCCGGCACGCCGTCCGGCACGCGCAGCGCGACGGCCTCGGGCACGACGACCAGCTCCGCGTAGGACGACGGCGCCGACGCCCACGCGACCAGGTCGCCGACCGCGAACTCGCGGACCTCGCGGCCCACGGCCTCGACGACGCCCGAGCCCTCGGTGCCGGGCACGTGCGGGAACGGCATCGGGTAAGCCCCGGTGCGGCGGTACGTGTCGATGAAGTTCACGCCCGCGGCGCTCAGCCGCACCAGCAGGTCGCGCGGCCCGGGGAGCGGGTCGGGGATCTCGTCGGGCACCAGGACGTCGGGTCCACCCGGCTCGGTGGCGAGGATCGCGTGCATACCAGCAGCAACGGCCCGCCGCCGCGGGGCATTCCGGCCGTGTCAGGGTCCGACACCGGCCACGGCCGACGGGGCGCCGCGCCGGCGCACCGCCGATGAATCACTGTGCACTCGGGTGTATGGTCATGCACATGTCCTTCTCCGTCGCCGTCGCGGGCGCTTCCGGGTACGCCGGCGGCGAGACCCTGCGGCTCCTGCTCGGCCACCCCGAGGCCGAGATCGGCGCGCTCACCGCCCACTCCAACGCGGGCACCCGGCTCGGCGCGCACCAGCCGCACCTGCGCGCGCTCGCGGACCGCGTGCTGACCCCGACCTCGGTCGACGAGCTCGCCGGCCACGACGTGGTCGTGCTGGCGCTGCCGCACGGCGCGTCCGGCGAGATCGCCGCGGCGCTCGCGGACCGCGGCGACGGCGCGCTCGTGGTGGACCTCGGCGCGGACCACCGGCTGACCGACCCCGAGGCCTGGCGCCGGTTCTACGGCACCGAGCACGCGGGCACCTGGCCCTACGGCATGCCGGAGCTGCTGCACGCGGGGGAGCGCACCGCGGCCGGGCAGCGGGACGCCCTGGCGACGGCCCGCCGCATCGCCGTCCCCGGCTGCAACGTCACCGCCGTGACCCTGGCGCTCCAGCCGGGCGTCGCCGCGGGCGTCGTCGACCCGGCCGACGTGGTCGCGGTGCTGGCCGTCGGGTACTCGGGCGCGGGGAAGTCGCTCAAGACCCACCTGCTCGCGTCCGAGGCGCTGGGCTCCGCGCAGCCGTACGCCGTCGGCGGCACGCACCGGCACATCCCGGAGATCCAGCAGAACCTCGGCGTCGCCGGCGCGGCGTCGGTCGGGCTGTCGTTCACGCCCGTGCTCGTGCCGATGGCCCGCGGCATCCTCGCGACGGTGACCGCCCCGCTGGCCCCCGGCGCCGACGCCGCGTCGGTCCGCGCGGCCTGGCAGACGGCGTACGCCGCCGAGCCGTTCGTCGAGCTGCTGCCCGAGGGCGAGTGGCCGAGCACCGGCGTCACCGCCGGCGCGAACACCGCGCTCGTGCAGGTCGCGGTCGACGAGGCCGCCGGCCGGATGGTCGCGCTGTGCGCCCTGGACAACCTGGTCAAGGGCACCGCGGGCGCCGCGGTGCAGTCGCTGAACCTCGCGCTCGGCCTGCCCGAGCGCACCGGCCTCACCACCGAGGGAGTCGCCCCGTGACCGCCGCCATCGAGACCGCGGGCGTGACCGCCCCGGCCGGGTTCCGCGCGGCCGGGGTCACCGCCGGCCTCAAGCCGTCCGGCAAGCCGGACGTCGCCCTGGTCGTGAACGACGGCCCGCTCCAGGTCGCGGCGGGCGTGTTCACCACGAACCGCGTCGTCGCCGCGCCGGTCGTCTGGTCCCGCCAGGCCGTGTCCGACGGGGTCGCCACCGCGGTCGTCCTGAACTCGGGCGGCGCCAACGCGTGCACCGGCCCCGAGGGGTTCCTCGACACGCACCGCACCGCCGAGCACGTCGCGGAGGTGCTCGGCACCTCGGCCGGCGACGTCCTGGTCTGCTCGACCGGCCTGATCGGTGAGCGACTCCCGATGGACCGGCTGCTCGCGGGCGTCGACGCGGCCGCCGCGGGCCTCGGCGCCGACGGCGGCCCCGACGCCGCCACCGCCATCATGACCACCGACACCGTGAGCAAGACGGCCGCGGTGGCCGGCGACGGCTGGACGGTCGGCGGCATGGCCAAGGGGGCGGGCATGCTCGCCCCGGGCCTGGCCACCATGCTCGTCGTGCTCACCACCGACGCGGTCGTCACCGCCGAGCAGGCCGACGCGGCGCTGCGCGGCGCCACCCGGACCACGTTCGACCGGGTCGACTCCGACGGCTGCATGTCGACGAACGACACCGTGCTGCTGCTCGCCTCCGGCGCCAGCGGCGTGACGCCCGACCCCGAGGCGTTCGCCGCCGCCGTGGCCGCCGCCTCCGCCGACCTGGCCCGGCAGCTGGTGGGGGACGCCGAGGGCGCCTCGCACGACATCGCGGTCACCGTCACCGGCGCGACGACCGAGGAGGCGGCCGTCGCCGTCGCCCGCGCGGTCACCCGGTCGAACCTGTTCAAGGCCGCCGTGTTCGGCAACGACCCGAACTGGGGCCGCGTGCTGGCCGCCGTCGGCACGGTGCCGGAGGACGTCGCCCCCTACGACGCGGCCGCCCTCGACGTGTCGATCAACGGCGTGCAGGTGTGCCGCGCCGGCGGGGTCGGCGAGCCGCGCGACCTGGTCGACCTGGCCGCCGCCCGCGAGGTGCGGGTCGACGTCGACCTGCACGCCGGCGACGCCACGGCGACCGTCTGGACCAATGACCTCACGCACGACTACGTCCACGAGAACAGCGCGTACTCCACATGAGCCTCGACGCCCCGCCCCCGCACCACGACGCGTTCGACACGCGGACCGACCTGCGCCCCGACCAGAAGGCCGAGGTGCTGATCCAGGCGCTGCCCTGGCTGCAGCGGTTCGCCGGCGCGCTCGTCGTCGTCAAGTACGGCGGCAACGCCATGGTGGACGACGACCTCAAGCGGGCATTCGCCGAGGACATGGTGTTCCTCCGCCAGGTCGGCCTGCGCCCGGTCGTCGTGCACGGCGGCGGCCCGCAGATCAACGCGATGCTCGACAGGCTCGGCATCGAGTCGGAGTTCCGCGGCGGCCTGCGGGTCACCACCCCGGAGGCGATGGACGTCGTCCGCATGGTGCTCACCGGCCAGGTGTCCCGCGAGCTCGTCGGCCTGCTCAACGCGCACGGCCCCTACGCGGTCGGCCTGTCCGGCGAGGACGGCGGCCTGCTGCGCGCCCGGCGGCGCACCGCGACGGTCGACGGCGAGCAGGTCGACATCGGCCTGGTCGGCGACGTCGTCGAGGTGAACCCCGCGGCGGTGCACGACCTGCTCGACGCCGGCCGGATCCCCGTGGTGTCGACCGTCGCGCCCGACGTCGAGGACCCCACGCAGGTGCTCAACGTCAACGCCGACACCGCGGCGGCGGCGCTCGCGGTGGCGCTCGGCGCGCGCAAGCTCATCGTGCTCACCGACGTCGAGGGCCTGTACGCGGCGTGGCCGGACAGGGGCTCGCTGGTCCGCCGCATCCGCGCCGCCGCGCTGTCGGAGCTGCTGCCGACCCTGGACGCCGGCATGCGCCCCAAGATGGAGGCCTGCTGGCGGGCGGTGCAGGGCGGCGTCGGGCGCGCGCACGTCATCGACGGCCGCCAGGCGCACTCCGTCCTGGTCGAGGTCTTCACGTCCGACGGCATCGGCACGATGGTGCTGCCCGACGACGAGCCGACGCCCTCGCCGTTCACCGCCCCGATCCCGCAGGTGGTCGCGGCGACCCCGCACGTCCCCCACGTCCCCGAGGTGAGCTGAGTGACCGAGCAGCACCTGGAGCCGCAGGACCCGGCCGCGCTGGCCGGGGCCGACTCCGTCGCGCACTGGACCGAGCGCTACGGCCACGCGCTCATGGACACGTTCGGCGCGCCGCAGCGCGTACTGGTCCGCGGCGAGGGCCCGTACGTGTGGGACGCCGACGGGTTCCGCTACCTCGACCTGCTCGGCGGCATCGCGGTCAACTCCCTCGGCCACGCGCACCCGACGCTGACCGCGGCGATCTCCGCGCAGCTCGGCACGCTCGGCCACATCTCGAACTTCTTCGCGAGCCCGACGCAGATCGCGCTGGCCGAGCGGCTGCTCGCCGTCGCCGACGCCCCGGAGGGCTCCCGGGTGTTCCTCACGAACTCCGGCACCGAGGCCAACGAGGCGGCGTTCAAGATGGCCCGCCGCAACAGCGAGGGGCCGGGCGGCGCACGCCGGACGCGGGTCCTGGCGCTCGAGGGCGCGTTCCACGGCCGGTCGATGGGCGCGCTCGCCCTGACCTCCAAGGCCGCGTACCGCGAGCCGTTCGAGCCGCTGCCCGGCGGGGTCGAGTTCCTGCCGTTCGGCGACACGGCCGCGCTGGAGGCGGCGTTCGCCGACGGCCGCGGCGACACGGTCGCCGCGGTGTTCCTCGAGCCGATCCAGGGCGAGGCCGGCGTGCTGCCGCTGCCGCCCGGCTACCTGGTCCGGGCGCGCGAGCTGACCGAGGCGCACGGCGCGCTGCTGATCCTCGACGAGGTGCAGACCGGGATGGGCCGCACGGGCGCCTGGCTCGCGCACCAGCACCCGCACCTGGGCGGCGGCATCCGCCCGGACGTCGTCACCCTGGCCAAGGGCCTGGGCGGCGGCTTCCCGGTCGGCGCCGTCCTCGCGTACGGCGAGCGGGCGGCGACGCTGCTCGGCCGCGGCCAGCACGGCACGACGTTCGGCGGCAACCCGGTCGCCTCGGCCGCGGCGCTGGCGACCATCGGCGTCATCGAGCGCGACGGCCTGCTGGCGCACGTGACCGACCTGGGCGCCTGGTGGCGGGGCGCGATCGCCGCGCTGGGCCACCCGCTGGTCGCCGAGGTGCGCGGAGAGGGCCTGCTGATCGCGGTCCAGCTCACGGCCCCGGTGGCGGCCGAGGTCGCCTCCCGGGCGCTGGGCGAGGGCTTCGTCGTCAACCCCTGCACGCCGTCGACCATCCGGCTCGCGCCGCCGTTCGTGCTCACCCGCGAGCAGGCCGCGACGTTCACCGACTTCCTCGCGGCGCTCCCGCACGACCTGGGGGTGACGGCGTGAGGCACTTCTTGCGCGACGACGACCTGTCGCCCGCCGAGCAGGCCGAGGTCCTCGAGCTCGGGCTCGCGCTGCGGGCGGACCGGTTCGCCCGGCGCCCGCTCGACGGCCCGCGCGCGGTCGCGATCATCTTCGACAAGCCGACGCTGCGGACCCAGGTGTCGTTCACGACCGGGGTCGCCGAGCTCGGCGGCTACCCGCTGCTGGTCGACGGCAACCTGGCCCGGATCGGGGAGCGGGAGTCGATCGCCGACACCGCGCGGGTCCTCGGGCCCCAGGTGGCGGCGGTCGTCTGGCGCACCCACGCGCAGGCGCGGATCGACGAGATGGCGGCCTACGCCGGCGTGCCGGTGGTCAACGCGCTGACCGACGACTTCCACCCGTGCCAGATCCTCGCCGACCTGCTGACGATCGCGCAGCACCGGGGCGGCGTCGCGGCGCTGCACGGGCGGACGCTCGCCTACACCGGCGACGGGTCGAACAACATGGCGCAGTCGTACCTGCTCGGCGGGGCGACCGCGGGGATGCACGTGCGGATCGCGACGCCGGCGGCGTACCTGCCGGCGGCGGACGTGGTCGAGGCCGCGGCCGCGATCGCCGCACGTACCGGCGGGTCCGTCGAGGTGACCGACGACCTCGCGAGGGCCGTCGCCGGCGCGGACGCCGTCGCCACCGACACCTGGGTCTCGATGGGCCAGGAGGCCGAGGCCGCCGAGCGCGAGCAGCCGTTCGTGCCCTACCGGCTGGACGCCGCGGCGCTCGCCCTCGCGGCCCCCGACGCGCTGGTCCTGCACTGCCTGCCCGCCTACCGCGGCAAGGAGATCACCGCCGAGGTGCTCGACGGCCCGCAGTCGGTGGTCTGGGACGAGGCGGAGAACCGGCTGCACGCGCAGAAGGCGCTGCTGGCCTGGCTGCTGGAGCGTGCGGCATGACGGCGTCCGCCCGGGCCGACGAGCCCGCCGCCACGACCGGCCGTGTGCCGTCGACCAAGGCGGCCCGGCACGCGCTGATCCGCGACCTGCTCGCCCGGCAGTCGGTGCACTCGCAGTCCGAGCTCGCCGACCTGCTCGCGCACCAGGGCGTCACCGTCACCCAGGCCACGCTGTCCCGGGACCTCGTCGAGCTGCGCGCGGTGAAGATCCGCACGCCCGCCGGGTCGCTCGCGTACGCGGCGCCGGGGGAGGGCGGCGACCGGACGCCGGCCCCCGTGGTCGACGCCGAGGCGCTCGCCGCCCGGCTCGCCCGGCTGTGCTCCGAGCTGCTCGTCACCGCCGAGGCGTCCGGCAGCCTCGTCGTCCTGCGGACCCCGCCCGGGGCCGCCCAGTTCCTCGCCTCCGCGATCGACCACTCGGTGCTGCCGGGCGTGCTCGGCACCATCGCGGGGGACGACACCGTCCTCGTCATCGCCCGCGAGGGCGCCGACGGCCCCGAGGGCACCGCGCTCGCCGCCCGGTTCCTCGAGCTCGCGACGACCGGCTGACCGCGCCGGCCCTCGCGCCCCCTGCTCCGTACGACTCACGACACCGAAAGAGAAGACACATGACTGAGCGCGTCGTCCTCGCCTACTCGGGCGGCCTGGACACCTCCGTGGGCATCGGCTGGATCGCCGAGGCGACCGGCGCCGAGGTGATCGCCGTGGCGGTCGACGTCGGCCAGGGCGGCGAGGACCTCGAGGTCATCCGCCAGCGCGCGCTCGACTGCGGCGCCGTCGAGGCGTACGTCGCCGACGCCCGCGACGAGTTCGCCGCCGAGTACTGCATGCCCGCGCTGCGCGCGAACGGCATGTACCTCGACCGGTACCCGCTGGTGTCCGCGCTGTCCCGCCCGGTCATCGTCAAGCACCTGGTGCGCGCGGCCCGTCAGTTCGGCGCCACCACCGTCGCGCACGGCTGCACCGGCAAGGGCAACGACCAGGTGCGGTTCGAGGTCGGCATCACCTCACTGGCGCCGGACCTCAAGTGCCTCGCGCCGGTGCGCGACCTGGCGCTGACCCGCGACAAGGCGATCGAGTTCGCCGAGCGGAAGAAGCTGCCGATCGCGACCACCAAGCACAACCCGTTCTCGATCGACCAGAACGTGTGGGGCCGCGCCGTCGAGACGGGCTTCCTCGAGGACATCTGGAACGAGCCCACCAAGGACGTCTACACCTACACGGACGACCCGACCTTCCCGCCCGTCGCCGACGAGGTCGTCATCACGTTCGACCAGGGCGTCCCGGTCGCGCTGGACGGCGCGCCGGTCACCCCGCTCCAGGCGATCCAGGAGATGAACCGCCGCGCGGGCGCCCAGGGCGTCGGCCGGATCGACATCGTCGAGGACCGCCTGGTGGGCATCAAGTCCCGCGAGGTCTACGAGGCGCCGGGCGCGATCGCGCTCATCGCCGCGCACCAGGAGCTCGAGAACGTCACCGTCGAGCGCGAGCAGGCGCGGTTCAAGCGCCAGGTCGAGCAGCGCTGGACCGAGCTGGTCTACGACGGCCAGTGGTTCTCCCCGCTGAAGAAGTCGCTCGACACGTTCATCGACGACACCCAGCGGTACGTCTCCGGCGAGGTGCGCATGGTGCTGCACGGCGGCCGCGCGACGGTCACCGGCCGGCGCTCCGAGACGTCGCTGTACGACTTCAACCTGGCGACCTACGACTCGGGCGACACGTTCGACCAGTCCGCGGCGCGCGGGTTCATCGAGATCTACGGCCTGTCGTCCAAGCTCGCCGCCGCGCGCGACGTGAAGTTCGGCAACGCCGAGGACCTCGGCTCGCAGGGCGGCATCGGTGCCTGAGCAGGCCGGCGCGCTGTGGGGCGGCCGGTTCGCCGGCGGCCCGTCGGACGCGCTGGCTGTGCTCTCCAAGTCCACGCAGTTCGACTGGCGGCTGGCGCCGCAGGACATCGCGGGCTCGCAGGCCCACGCCCGGGTGCTGCACGCCGCCGGACTGCTGGACGACGACGCGCTCGCGGGCATGCTCGACGCGCTCGAGCGGCTGCGCGCCGACGTCGCGTCAGGGGCGTTCGTCGCCGCCGAGTCGGACGAGGACGTGCACGGCGCCCTGGAGCGCGGGCTGATCGAGCGCGCCGGGGCCGACCTCGGCGGGCGGCTGCGCGCCGGGCGGTCGCGCAACGACCAGATCGCCACGCTGGTGCGGATGTACCTGCGGGACTCGGCCCGCGACATCGTGGGGCTGACCCTCGACGTCGTCGACGCGCTCGTCGCGCAGGCCGAGGCGGCGGGCGACGCGATCATGCCGGGGCGCACGCACCTGCAGCACGCGCAGCCCGTCCTGCTCGCGCACCACCTGCTGGCGCACGCCTGGCCGCTGCTGCGCGACGTCGAGCGGTACGCCGACTGGGACCGCCGCGCGGCGGTGTCCCCGTACGGCTCCGGCGCGCTGGCCGGGTCCTCGCTGGGCCTGGACCCGGCGGCCGTCGCGGCCGACCTCGGCTTCGACGGCCCGGTGGAGAACTCGATCGACGGCACCGCGTCCCGCGATGTCGTGGCCGAGTTCGCCTGGGTGTCCGCGATGCTCGGCGTCGACCTGTCCCGGCTGGCCGAGGAGGTCATCCTCTGGTCGACGGTCGAGTTCGGGTTCGTCCGGCTGGACGACGCGTACTCGACCGGGTCGAGCATCATGCCGCAGAAGAAGAACCCGGACGTCGCCGAGCTCGCGCGCGGCAAGGCCGGGCGGCTGGTCGGCGACCTCACGGGGCTGCTCACCACGCTCAAGGGCCTGCCGCTGGCGTACAACCGCGACCTGCAGGAGGACAAGGAGCCGGTGTTCGACCAGGTCGACACGCTGACGGTCCTGCTGCCGGCCTTCGCGGGCATGGTCGCGACGCTGCGGTTCGACACCGAGCGGATGGCGTCGCTCGCGCCGCAGGGCTTCTCCCTCGCGACCGACATCGCCGAGTGGCTGGTGCGCGAGGGCGTGCCGTTCCGGGTGGCCCACGAGGTCGCGGGCGCGTGCGTCCGGGCGTGCGAGCAGCACGAGCCGCCGGTCGAGCTGTGGGAGCTGACCGACGACGAGCTCGCCGCGATCCACCCGGCGCTCACGCCGGAGGTGCGGTCGGTCCTGAGCGTCGAGGGGTCGGTCGCCTCGCGGTCCGCCCACGGCGGGACGGCGCCGGTGCGGGTGGCGGAGCAGCTGGCCCGAGCGCGGGCCCGGGCGAGCGAGCTGCGCGCCGTCGCGTCGTGAGGTCTGGCACGATCACCGCGTGGACCTGACGCGGCAGCAGCAGGGGCACGAGGACGCCGCGGGCGTGCTCGTGCCCCTGCTGCTGTCCGCGCCGCGGCGGCTGGGCCCGGTCCGGGTGCTGGCGGTCGACGGCCCGGCGGGGTCCGGCAAGACCACGCTCGCCGGGTCGGTCGCGCGCCGGTGCGCCGAGGCCGGCGTGCGCGCGCACGTCGTGCACATGGACGACCTCTACGCGGGCTGGTCCGGGCTCGACGGCGACCTGTGGCCGCGCCTGTCCGCGCAGGTGCTGGAGCCGCTGCGGCGCGGACGGCCCGGGCGGTTCCAGCGGTACGACTGGCACGCCGGGCGGTTCGACGGCTGGGTGGACGTGCCGGTGCCGGACGTCCTCGTGCTCGAGGGCTGCGGCTCGGGCCGGCGCGCGGGCGCCCGGGACCTGTCGGCGCTCGTGTGGGTCGAGGCCGACGACGCGACGCGGCTCGCCCGCGGGCTCGAGCGCGACGGCGCGGACGCCCTGCCGCACTGGCGGCGGTGGATGCGCGACGAGGCGGAGCACTACTCCCGCGAGGGCACGCGTGGACGCGCCGACGTGCGGGTCGACGCATGGGGCAGGATGGCCGGGTGAGCCAGGCGGTCCCGGACGGCGGGGCGGACGACGCGCGCGACGCGACGCCCGCCGGCACCGGTGACCCCGCGGTGCGGGCGGGCGCCGCGGCGGCGGGTGCGGGAGTGCCGTCGGGTGCGAGGGTGTCGGACGTCGCCAGGCCGCGGCTGCCCGGCGACGTCCCCGGCGTCGTCCCCGCGCGGACCTGGTTCGGCCGCCCCGTGCTGACCGTCGCCCCCGACCTGCTCGGAGCGTTCGTGACCGTGCGGTCCGACGAGGGCGACATCACGCTGCGGATCACCGAGGTCGAGGCCTACGCCGGCGAGGCCGACCCGGGCTCGCACGCCTTCCGTGGCCGCACCGCCCGCAACGCCGTCATGTTCGGCGAGCCCGGCCGGCTGTACGTGTACCGGCACCTCGGCCTGCACCACTGCGTCAACGTCGTGACCGGCCCGGCCGGCGCCGCCTCGGCGGTGCTGCTGCGCGCGGGCGAAGTCGTCGACGGCGTGGAGCTCGCCCGGGACAGGCGGCTGCGGTCCGGGGTCGTCGACTCCGACCGGCAGATCGCCCGCGGCCCGGCGCGGCTCGCCGTCGCGCTGGGGCTGGACCTGTCCGACTACGGCGCCGACCTGACCGAGCCCGGCGGGCGGGTCGTCGTGCACCGGGACCCGGACGCGGTCGTGGGCGTGCACGCCACCGGGCCGCGTGTGGGGGTGGCGGGACCCGGCGGCGACGCGGCGACCTACCCCTGGCGGTTCTGGCTCTCGGGCGAGCCGACGGTCTCGGCGTTCCGGCCGGCGTATCGCCGGCCGGCGTCGACAACCCCGCGACGCGGGACGACGCCGGCCTGACCTCTTCCGCCGACGGTGCGGCCCCGCGGCCGCGCGAAGCAAGGAGCACGACGTGACCCACCTTCTGGACGAGCTCGCCTGGCGCGGCCTCGTCGCCCAGACCACCGACCTCGACGCCCTGCGCGAGGCGTTCGACGCCGGCCCGGTGACCTTCTACGCCGGGTTCGACCCGACCGCGCCGAGCCTGCACCACGGCCACCTCGTGCAGCTGGTGCTCATGCGGCACCTGCAGCTCGCCGGCCACCACCCGCTGGCGCTCGTCGGCGGGGCCACCGGCCTCATCGGCGACCCCCGGATGTCGGGGGAGCGGGTGCTCAACACCAAGGACACCGTCGCCGAGTGGGTGCAGCGCCTGCAGAGCCAGATCAGCCGGTTCCTCGACTTCGACGGGGACAACCCCGCGCGAATGGTGAACAACCTCGACTGGACCGGCGAGCTCACCGCGATCGACTTCCTGCGCGAGGTCGGCAAGCACTACCGGCTCGGCACCATGCTCGCCAAGGACACCGTCGCCCGGCGGCTCGCGTCCGACGAGGGGATCTCGTTCACCGAGTTCAGCTACCAGATCCTCCAGGGCATGGACTACCTGGAGCTGCACCGCCGGCACGGGTGCACGCTGCAGACCGGCGGCAACGACCAGTGGGGCAACCTGCTGTCCGGCGTCGAGCTGATCCGCAAGGCCGAGCACGCGTCCGTGCACGCGCTGACCACGCCGCTCATCACGAAGGCCGACGGCACCAAGTTCGGCAAGTCCGAGGGCGGGGCCATCTGGCTCGACCCCGAGATGATGAGCCCGTACGCCTTCTACCAGTTCTGGCTCAACCAGGACGACGCCGAGGTGATCGGCTACCTCAAGGTCTTCACCTTCCGGACCCGGGAGCAGATCGCCGAGCTCGAGGAGGCCGTGGCCGCCCGGCCCGCCGCCCGCGAGGCGCAGCGCGCCCTGGCGTACGACGTGACCTCGCTCGTGCACGGGGTCGACGCGACCGAGAAGGTCATCGCCGCGAGCCGCGCGCTGTTCGGCGGCGGCGACCTGGCCGAGCTGGACGCCGCGACCCTGGCGGCCGCGGTCGCCGAGCTGCCCGCGGCGGACGTCGCCGTCGGCGACCCGCTGGTCGACGTGCTCGCCGCGACCGGGCTCGTCGCGAGCAAGGGCGCCGCCCGGCGGGCGATCGCCGAGGGCGGGGCGAACGTCAACAACCGCAAGGTCACCGACGAGGCCGCGGTGGTCGAGGCCGGCGACCTGCTGCACGGGAAGTACCTCGTGCTCCGGCGCGGGAAGCGGACGCTCGCGGTGGCGCGGGTGGCCGGGGCCTGACAGGCCTGCCGACCGGCGCGCGCCGGCCGGGGAGGGGCGGTCCGCGGGTGCGGGCCGCCCCTCCGCCGTTCCGCGGCGGCCGTGCCCCGACGGGTTGCGCCCGTGACGCGGTCGGGTCACCATGGATGAGCTCGACGGGCGCAGGACCGAGGTCCCAGCCCGACGACGGGGGGGTCACCCTGGCCGCCGCGGGGCGAAAGCCCAGGTGGGACGGGGTGCGAGGAGCGCCCGAGGCGCCGGTTTGACGATGGTCGGACGGCGTGCGTAAGGTATCTCCTCGTCGCCCCGCAGGGAGGAACGGACACCGAGGGTCACCTCGGCGGCTGGTCCCACGGACGACGAACCCCCGGCACGGCCTGCAGGCGCTTCGGCGCCCCTACGGTCGCGCCGGACCGGGAACCATGGTCGGTGCAGTTCGCGAAATGCCGCGGACAAACCGGGCCGGAAAGCCTGGTAGGGTTTCGGAACGTCGGAAACGCCCGATGAACGGGCGGTGAAGACGAGAAAGAAGCTCTGGTAGA
>NZ_BONO01000034.1 GCF_016862755.1 Cellulomonas pakistanensis
GGCGGCCGCCATGAGCATGCCCGGCAGCGACTTGTCGCAGCCCGCCAGCAGCACGGAGCCGTCCAGGCGCTCGGCCTGCATCACCGTCTCGACGCTGTCCGCGATGACGTCGCGGCTGACCAGCGAGAAGTGCATCCCCTCGTGGCCCATCGAGATGCCGTCCGACACCGAGATGGTGCCGAACTCCAGCGGGTAGCCGCCGCCGGCGTGCACGCCGTTCTTCACCGCCTGCGCCAGCCGCTGCAGCGACAGGTTGCAGGGGGTGATCTCGTTCCAGGAGCTCGCGACGCCGATCTGGGGCTTGACCCAGTCGTCGTCGCCCAGCCCGACGGCGCGGAGCATGCCGCGCGACGCCGTGGCCTCGATGCCGTCGGTCACCTGCCGGGAGCGCGGCTTGATGTCGATGTCCGGGGTGGTCCCGCCCGTGGTCGTCATGAGCCGACTCTAGGCGGCGGCGCCCCCACGCGCCCCTGACGTGCCGGGAGAGGGGCCGCACCTGCTCGCGCGTCCCCTCCCCCGGCGGCTCCTCAGGCGCGGCGGATGCGGCTCACGTCGCGGACGGCGCCGCGGTCGGCGCTGGTCGCCATCGCCGCGTACGCCTGCAGCGCCGGCGACACGTACCGGTCGCGGTCGACCGGCTGCCACGGGTTCTCCGAGGCCTCCATCTTGGCGCGGCGCTCGGCGAGCACCTCGTCGGGCACGTTGACCCGGATGAGGCGGGTCTCGACGTCGATCTCGATCTCGTCGCCGTCCTCGATCAGGCCGATGGTGCCGCCGGCCGCCGCCTCGGGGCTGACGTGGCCGACCGAGATGCCGCTCGACCCGCCGGAGAACCGGCCGTCGGTGATCAGCGCGCAGACCTTGCCCAGGCCGCGGCCCTTGATGAACGACGTCGGGTAGAGCATCTCCTGCATGCCGGGGCCGCCGGACGGGCCCTCGTAGCGCACGACGACGACGTGGCCCGGCTCGACCTCCTTGCGGAGGATCTTGTCGACGGCCTCGTCCTGCGACTCGCACACCAGCGCGCGGCCGACGAAGTGGAAGACGTCCGGGTCGATGCCGGCGGTCTTGATGATCGCGCCGTCCTCGGCCAGGTTGCCGCGGAGCACGGCCAGGCCGCCCTCGACGGTGTAGGCGTGCGCGACGTCGCGGATGCACCCGCCCGCGCCGTCGGTGTCGAGCGACTCCCAGACGTTCGAGGTGGAGAACGCCTGCGTGGTGCGGACGCCGCCGGGAGCCGCGTGGAACAGCGCCGTGGCGCGCTCGGTCGCTTTGCCGCCGCGGACGTCCCAGTCGTCCAGCCAGGCCCGGAGCGTCGGCGTGTGCACGCTGGTCACGTCGTGGTCGAGCAGGCCGCCGCGGTCGAGCTCGCCGAGCAGCGCGGGGATGCCGCCCGCCCGGTGCACGTCCTCCATGTGGTAGTCCGGGTGGTTCGGCGCGACCTTCGCCAGGCAGGGCACCCGGCGGCTGATCGCGTCGATGTCCTCGAGCGTGAAGTCGACCTCGGCCTCCTGCGCGGCGGCGAGCACGTGCAGCACGGTGTTGGTCGAGCCGCCCATCGCGACGTCCAGCGCCATGGCGTTGGCGAACGCGGCGCGGGTCGCGATGCCGCGCGGCGCCGCGGTGTCGTCCTCGTCGTCGTAGTACCGGCGGGCGAGGTCGACGATCGTGCGGCCGGCCTCGAGGAACAGCTCGCGGCGGGCGCTGTGCGTCGCCAGCGTCGAGCCGTTGCCCGGCAGCGACAGGCCGAGCGCCTCGGTCAGGCAGTTCATCGAGTTGGCGGTGAACATGCCGGAGCAGGAGCCGCAGGTCGGGCAGGCGTTCTCCTCGACCGTGGCCAGCGCCTGGTCGGAGACGTTGTCGTCCGCGGAGTAGTTGATCGCGTTGATGAGGTTGAGGTGCGTCTTCGCGACGCCGTCGGCGATCACGGCCTTGCCGGCTTCCATCGGCCCGCCCGACACGAAGATCACCGGGATGTTCAGCCGCAGCGCCGCGTTGAGCATGCCGGGCGTGATCTTGTCGCAGTTCGAGATGCACACCAGGGCGTCGGCGCAGTGCGCCTGGACCATGTACTCGACCGAGTCGGCGATCAGGTCGCGGCTGGGCAGCGAGTAGAGCATCCCGGCGTGGCCCATCGCGATGCCGTCGTCGACCGCGATGGTGTTGAACTCCTTGGCGACGCCGCCGGCCTCCTGGATCGCCGACGCGACCAGGTCGCCCATGTCCTTGAGGTGCACGTGGCCCGGGACGAACTGGGTGTACGAGTTCGCGATCGCGATGATCGGCTTGCCGAAGTCCTCGGAGCCCATGCCGGTCGCGCGCCACAGGGCGCGGGCGCCGGCCATGTTGCGGCCGTGGGTCGAGGTACGAGAGCGCAGGGGACGACTCACGCTGGGGCTCCTTCGGACGAGCAGGGCGCCACCGCGGTGGCGGCGTGGCGGTCACGGTACGTCCGCGCACGTCAGGGTGCGGCGGGCGTCCGTCCTGTGATCGACCGAGGGGCGAGACGGCCCGGAGCCGTGCGCACCGCGGCCGCGGCCTGTCGAACCTGCGGGCGCGCGGGCTCAGTCCTCGCCGCGCCCCTGCCAGGTGCAGACGCACGCCTCGTTCCCCTCGGCGTCGGCGAGCACCCAGAACGCCGGGGCCCGCCGGTCCGACACCAGCGTCCCGCCGGCGGCGAGCGCCGCGGCGACCCGCGCCTCCGCCTGGTCGTGCGGCACGGTGACGTCGACGTGGATCCGGTTGCGCTGCGGGCGCGGCTCGTCCATCTGCTGGAACCAGTACCCGGGCCCGAGGCCGACGGCGTCCGCGAGCGCCGGGTCGTCCGGGTCGGTGCCGGGCTCGGGCTCGTAGCCGAGCACCGCGCGCCAGAACGGCGCGACCCGCGGGATGTCGAGCGCGTCGATCGCGATCTCCTGGCTGGTGAGCAGCTCCGGGGCGCCGGTGAGCCCGAGCTCGTCCGCCGCGGCCGACACGGCGTCCGCGAGCACCAGGTCCGCCTCGGTCAGCCCGTGGCTCGCCCAGGTCGTCGTGCGCACCTGCACGCGGCCCGGGCGGAGCGTCACGTCGGGCGCCGCGCCCACGCGCTCGGCGGCGTCGGCGACCCGGGCGACGAACGCGGCGCCGGTCGCGAGGTCGGGGACCCGGAACGCCGCCTGCAGCCAGAGGAGCAGCACCCGCCAGTGCCGCGCGTCCACCCGCTCGGTGGCCGCCCCGTGCCCGATCCGCCCCGCCCCGTTCTCCATGCCGGCACCCTCCCACGCCCCACCGACACGAGGGTGCACAAGACACGTCGAGGGTGCCCTCAGTGCGGGCACCACAGGCGTGTCTCGTGCGCTCGTGGCACCCGGTCGGAGGCACCCGCGCAACGGGGGTTGCGGTTGACGTAGCGTCAACTTCTACGGTCTGATGAAGACGGCGGAGACGCCGCCGTCGGCGGAGGACGGAGCGGGCGCATGACCGGCACGACCAGCGCGACCGGAGCGACCGGCACGACCAGCGCGACCGGCACGACCAGCGCGACCGGCACCGAGCGGTGGACCACCGCCGAGGTGGTGCGCCTCTCGGGCGTCACGTCGCGGACCCTGCGGCACTACGACGCGATCGGGCTGCTGCGCCCCGCCGGCACCGCGCCGGGCGGGCAGCGGGAGTACGGGCGCGACGAGCTGCTGCGACTGCAGCAGGTGCTGGTGCTGCGGGAGCTCGGGGTCGGGCTCGGCGCGATCGGGGAGATCCTCGACGCGGCGGACCGCGCGGCCGTGGCGCCCGGCGCACCCGACCCGGCGCGCGTCCGGGCCGACCGGCTGCGCGAGCACCACGCCGCGCTGCTCGCCGAGCGGGACCGGCTCGACCGGCTCGCCCGCACCGTCGCCGCCACCGTCGAGTCCCTGGAAGGGGGCACCGTCATGACCGCCGAGGAGATGTACGAGGGCTTCGACCACCGCCGGTACGACACCGAGGCGCGCGAGCGCTGGGGCGACGCCGCCGTGGACCGGAGCACGCGCGCCTGGGAGGAGCTGTCCGCGGACGAGCGCACGGCGCACCAGCGGGAGGGCGAGGCCGTGAGCACGGCCCTCGCGGCGCTGCTGGCGGCGGGCACGCCCGTCACCGACCCCGCCGTCCGCGACCTCGTCGCGCGGCACCACGCCTGGGTGGCGCTGTTCTGGACGCCGGACGCGGCGGCGTACCGGAACCTGGCGGCGATGTACGTCGACGACCCGCGGTTCGCAGCGACCTACGACGCCGTCGCGCCGGGGCTCGCGGTGTACCTGCGGGACGCCGTCGACGCGCACGCGGACGCGGTCGCCGGCGGCTGACCCGGGCCGCGGGGAACCGCCCAGGGGGCCACCGCACGCCGCCGTCGGCCGTCCGGAACTCGGGACCAACGGCCCACCCGCGGGCCGGCGTCCGGGGGCAGGCTGGACGGCACGGACCACCGGTCGCCTCTCCCCCGGGGCGACCACCGGGCCACCGGCCCGCGGTCCGCTCCGGTCACCTGATGACGACGACCCGTCACCAGGTACCCCCAGTCGAGGCACCATCGGCTCATCGCCCGGGCCGGTGGTGCCTCGACGCACGTCCGGACGCGACGCCGGCGCACCGGCGGGCCCCGGGCCGCCCGACGGACGCCCGGTCGCGGCCCGGGACCGCCCTGGCTACCGTCGCCGGGTGACCGCGATCCACTGGTTCCGCCGCGACCTGCGGCTCGGCGACAACCCCGCCCTGCACGCGGCCGCCGCGCAGGGCGACGTGCTCGCGCTGTACGTCCTCGACCCGCGGCTGTGGGCGTCGGCCGGGGCGCCGCGGCGCGCCTACCTGGCCCGGAGCCTCGCGGCGCTCGACGAGCAGACCGGCGGCCGGCTCCTGGTCCGGCACGGGGACCCGCGCCAGGTCGTGCCCGCGGTCGCGCGCGAGGTCGAGGCGACGGCGGTGCACGTCGCCGCGTCGACGGAGCCGTTCGGCCGCCGGCGGGACGACCACGTGGAGTGGACGCTCGAGGACGACGGCCGCGCGCTCGTCCGGACCGGCTCGCCGTACGCGGTCACCCCCGGGCGGGTGCGCAACGGCTCCGGGACCCCCTACAAGGTGTTCACGCCGTTCCGCCGCGCCTGGGCCGAGCACGGCTGGCACTCCCCCGCCCCCGACGCCGCCGCCACGGCCGGCGCGGTGACGTTCGCGGACGGCGGCCGCAGCGACGCGGTCCCCGACGCCCCGGTCCCGGACGGGCTCGACCTGCCCGAGGCCGGCGAGGGCGCCGCGCTGGCCCGGTGGGCCGAGATGCGGGACGGCCCGCTGGCCCACTACAAGGTCGAGCGCGACCGGCCCGACGTCGACAGCACGTCCCGCCTGTCCGTCCCGCTCAAGTGGGGCGAGCTGCACCCGCGCACGATCCTCGCGGACCTGGCCCGGCGCCGCGGCGAGGGCCCGGACACCTTCCGGAGCCAGATCGCCTGGCGCGACTTCCACGCGGACGTGCTGTTCCACAACCCGTCCGGCGCCCACGAGTCGCTCACCCCGGTCGTCCCGGAGAACGCCTGGGTGAACGGGCAGGCGGAGGCCGCCGCGCTCGCCGCGTGGGCCGACGGCCGGACAGGCTACCCGCTGGTCGACGCCGGGATGCGGCAGCTGAAGGGCGAGGGCTGGATGCACAACCGGGTCCGGATGGCCGTCGCGTCGTTCCTCGTCAAGGACCTGCACGTGCGCTGGCAGCGCGGCGCCGACCACTTCATGGCCTGGCTGGTCGACGGCGACATCCCGCAGAACCAGATGAACTGGCAGTGGGTCGCCGGCACCGGCCGGGACGCCTCGCCGTACTTCCGGGTGTTCAACCCGGTGACCCAGGGCGTGAAGTTCGACCCGCACGGGCACTACGTCCGCCGCTGGGTGCCCGAGCTCCGGAACATCCCCGGCAAGGCGGTGCACGAGCCGTGGAAGCTCCCGCGCTCGGCGGCGCCGGACTACCCGGAGCGGATCGTCGACCACGCGCACGAGCGCGCGGTCACGCTCGGTGCCTACCACTCCATGCGCTGACCCAGCCCCCCGAGAGTGCACGAGGCACGTCCGGGGTGCCCTCACGGAGGGCACCCCGGACGTGCCTCGTGCACCCCGGAGGCGGCCGCCGGCGGCGCCGCGCGACCCGGGACCTCGGTCCCGGGCCTGGGCCCGCCGGGCCTGGGACCGAGGTCCCGGATGACGCGCCTCCGGGCCGTCGGAACCGCTTTCCAGCAGCCGGGCGCGTCGAAGTTGGGACTTCGGTCCGGGGTTTCCTGACCCCGGCGGGGGCACATTGGGAAAGTCATCACAAGGTGAACCCCGGACGAACGAAGGCACGGATCATGACCACGATCACCACCCCCCGCACCGAGGCGGCCCCCGCTGCGACCACGCGGACGCAGGAGGTCGTCACCTCGCCGGCCGCCCGCAAGGTGCTGGCCGCCCTCCGGCTGAGCACCGGGTTCATCTTCCTGTGGGCGTTCCTCGACAAGACGTTCGGCCTGGGCTACTCGACGGCCTCGGAGGCGGCCTGGGTCAACGGCGGCGCACCGAGCCAGGGCTTCCTGCAGTTCGCGGTCCAGGGCCCGCTGACCGGCTTCTTCAACGGCATCGCCAGCCCGGTCACGGACGTGCTGTTCATGCTCGGCATGCTGGGCGTCGGCCTGGCCGTGATGCTCGGCATCGGGACCCGGGTCGCGGCCGTCGCCGGCTCGCTCATCATGGTGATGATGTGGCTCGCGGAGTGGCCGCTGATCGCCGGCTCGACCAACCCGGTCATGGACTACCACATCATCTACGCGCTGGTCCTGGTCCTCGTCGCCCTCACGGCGGCCGGCGACACCTGGGGCCTCGGCCGCTGGTGGAAGAGCCTGCCGGTCGTGCAGAAGAACCGCTGGCTCGTCTGACCACCAGGCCGTGGGCGGCCCGACCCGCCCACCACGGACGCGAGGCGCCGGTCCCCCACCCTCCCGGGGGGCCGGCGCCTCGTGGCGTCCGCGCACGTGCTCCCGGGCGCGGTCCCGGGCGGCGGGCGGGTCAGGCCGCGCGGAGCGCCCGGTACTCGTCCTCGAGCATCCCCATGACGATCCCGTCGCACCAGCCGTCGCCGTCGCGGTAGGCGTCGCGCATCCGGCCCTCGACGACGAAGCCGATGTTCTCGTACAGCGAGTGCGCGCGGGCGTTGATGCTCAGCACGTCCAGCCCGACCCGGTGCAGGCCGACGCCGTCGAACGCCAGGCCCAGCACCAGCTCGATCGCCTCGGTGCCGTACCCGCGGCCGCGGTAGGCCGGCCGCATGACCAGGCGCAGGTTCGCCGAGCCGATGACCTCGTCGATGTCGTTGAGCACGATCTCGCCGAGGTACTCGTCCGACCCGTTGGCGGTGATCGCCAGGTCGATCCGGCCGTCCCGGTCGGAGACCGTGGCGCACCACGCGTCGATCTGCTCACGCGTGAACACCGTCGTCGTGCCGGTGGTGCGCATGCCCTCCGGGTCGTTGACCATGTCCCACATCGCCGGCGCGTCGTCGGCGCGGATGGGGCGCAGGCGGATCATCTCGCCCTCGAGCGTGGGCTTCTCCATCGGTCTGCCTCCCGTGTCGTCACCCGCATGCTAGGCACCGCGGGTGACCGTCGTGTTTCGCCGCGCGGTCGCGCGGGTTCCGGGACCGTGCGGCGGCGCGCCGCGGCCCGGACGCGACGACGGCGCGGACCCGCGTGGGTGCCGCGCCGCCGTCGTCGGGTGCGTCAGGCCTGGACGCGCTCCAGGACCAGCTCGCGCACGCGGCCGGCGTCGGCCTGGCCCCGGGTCGCCTTCATCACCGCGCCGATGATCGCGCCGACCGGGCCGAGGTTGCCGGACCGGATCTTCTCCGCGATGTCCGGCTGCGCGGCCAGCGCGGCGTCGATCGCCTCGAGCAGCGGGCCGTCGTCGGAGACGACCTCGAGCCCGCGCGCGACGACGACCGCCTCCGGGTCGCCCTCGCCCGCCAGCACGCCCTCGAGGACCTGCCGGGCGAGCTTGTCGTTGATCCGCCCCGCGTCGACCAGCTGCTGGAGCTGGCCGATCTGCGCCGGGGTGATCGGCAGCTCGCCGAGCTCGACCTCCTGGGTCTTCGCGGTGCGGGCCAGCTCGCCCATCCACCACTTGCGCGCGGCGGCCGGGCTGGCGCCCGCGGCGACCGTCGCCTCGATCAGCTCGACGGCCCCGGCGTTGACCACGTCGCGCATCTCGGCGTCGGCGTAGCCCCACTCGCCCTGCAGCCGGCGCCGGCGGGCGGCGGGCAGCTCGGGCAGCGCGGCGCGGATCTCCTCGACCCACTCCCGCGACGGGGCGACCGGCACCAGGTCGGGCTCGGGGAAGTACCGGTAGTCCTCGGCGTCCGACTTCACGCGGCCCGCCGTGGTGACGCCGGTGTCCTCGTGCCAGTGCCGGGTCTCCTGCACGATCGCGCCGGCGGCGTCGAGGATCGCCGCCTGGCGGCTGATCTCGTACCGGACCGCGCGCTCGACGGACCGGAACGAGTTCACGTTCTTGGTCTCGGTGCGGGTGCCGAGCGGCGAGGTCGGGGTCGGGCGCAGCGACACGTTGACGTCGGCGCGCACGTTGCCGCGCTCCATCCGGGCCTCCGACACCTCGAGGGCGCGGAAGATGTCGCGGAGCGTCTGCACGTAGGCGCGGGCGACCTCGGGGGCGCGCTCGCCGGCGCCCGTGATGGGTCGCGTGACGATCTCGACCAGCGGGATGCCGGCGCGGTTGTAGTCGACGAGCGAGTACTCGGCGCCGTGGATGCGGCCGGTGGAGCCGCCGACGTGGGTGTTCTTGCCCGCGTCCTCCTCCATGTGCGCCCGCTCGATCTCGACGCGGAACACCGAGCCGTCCTCGAGCTCGACGTCGAGGTACCCGTCGTGGGCGATCGGCTCGTCGTACTGCGAGGTCTGGAAGTTCTTCGGCACGTCCGGGTAGAAGTAGTTCTTCCGGGCGAACCGGCAGGACTCCGCGATCGTGCAGTTCAGCGCGAGGCCGATCCGGATCGCGTACTCCACCGCGGTGCCGTTCACGGCGGGCAGCGCGCCCGGCAGGCCGAGCGACACCGGCGTGACCGCGGTGTTGGGCTCGGCGCCGAACGTCTGCGGCGCGCCGTCGAACATCTTGGTCGCGGTGCCGAGCTCGACGTGCACCTCGATGCCGATCACCGGGTCGAACCGGGCCACGGCCTCGTCGTAGTCGACCAGGTCGACGGTCTGGGTGCTCACTCGCCCACCTCCAGCTCGGGAGCCTTGGCCAGCAGCGGGCCGCCCCAGTTCTTCTCCAGCAGCGCCTCGAGCGCGGCGCCCACGCGGTACAGCCGGTCGTCCGCCTTCGCGGGAGCCAGCACCTGGAAGCCCACCGGCAGCCCGTCGTCCGACAGGCCGTTCGGCAGCGACATGCCGGGCACGCCGGCGAGGTTCGCCGGGATGGTCGCGACGTCGTTGAGGTACATCGCCAGCGGGTCGTCCAGCTTCTCGCCGAGCTTGAACGCCGTGGTCGGCGCCGTCGGGGAGACCAGCACGTCCGCCTGCTCGAACGCGTTCGCGAAGTCGCGCTGGATCAGCGTCCGGACCTTCTGCGCCGAGCCGTAGTAGGCGTCGTAGTAGCCCGCCGACAGCGCGTAGGTGCCGAGGATGATCCGGCGCTTCACCTCGTCGCCGAAGCCGGCGCCGCGGGTGGCCGACATGACGCGCTCGGCGGTCACGGGGCCCTCGGTCGGCTCCACCCGCAGGCCGAACCGCATGCCGTCGAACTTCGCCAGGTTGCTGGACGCCTCGGAGGGCAGGATCAGGTAGTACGCGCCGAGCGCGTACTCGAAGTGCGGGCAGGAGACCTCGACGATCTCGGCGCCCGCGCCGCGGAGCAGCTCCAGCGACTCCTCGAACCGCGCGAGCACGCCGGGCTGGTAGCCCTCGCCCTGCAGCTCGCGGACCACGCCGACGCGCACGCCGGTCAGGTCGCCGGTCGCGCCCTGGCGGGCCGCCGCGACCAGTCCGGGCAGCGGCTCCGGGATCGACGTCGAGTCGCGCGGGTCGTGCCCGCCGATGAGCTCGTGCAGCAGCGCCGAGTCGAGCACGGTGCGCGTGACCGGGCCGGCCTGGTCGAGCGACGAGGCCAGCGCGATGAGGCCGTAGCGGGACACCGAGCCGTAGGTCGGCTTCACGCCGACGGTGCCGGTGACGGCGCCGGGCTGGCGGATCGAGCCGCCGGTGTCGGTGCCGATCGCCAGCGGGGCCTCGTAGGCCGCGACCGCCGCGGCCGAGCCGCCGCCGGATCCGCCGGGGATCCGGTCGAGGTCCCACGGGTTGTGCGTGTTGCCGTAGGCCGAGTGCTCGGTCGACGACCCCATGGCGAACTCGTCCATGTTGGTCTTGCCGAGGATCGGCAGGCCCGCGGCCTTGATCCGCTCGACCAGGGTCGCGTCGTACGGCGGCACCCAGCCCTCGAGGATCTTCGAGCCGGCCGTGGTCGGCAGGCCCTGCGTGACGACGACGTCCTTGACGGCGATCGGCACGCCGGCGAGCGGGTGCAGCTCCTCGCCCGCGGCGCGGCGCGCGTCGACGTCGGCGGCCGTGGCCAGCGCCTCGGCGGCCGAGACGTGCAGGTACGCGTGCACGGCGGGCTCGACGGCGGCGATCCGGTCCAGGTGGGCCTGCGTCACCTCGACGCTGGTGACCTCGCGCGCGGCGAGCTTGTCGGCCAGCTCCGCGGCGGAGTATCGGGTCAGGTCGGACTGTGCGCTCACGATCACTCCTCCCCGAGGATCTGCGGGACGAGGAACTTGCCGTCCTCCGACGCGGGGGCGCCGGACAGCGCCTGCTCCTGCGTCAGCGGCTGCTCGGGCACGTCCGGGCGGAACACGTTGGTCATCGGCAGCGGGTGGCTGGTGGCCGGCACGTCGGGCGTGGCGACCTCGCTGACCCGGGCGACCGACTCGACGATCACGTCGAGCTCGCCCGCGAGGCGGTCGAGCTCCTCGGGGGTCAGGTCGATCCGCGCCAGGCCCGCGACGCGCGCGACCTCGTCACGAGAGAGGGAGGACATACCCCGGAGTCTAGACGTGGCGCGGCGGCGGGAGGTCGGGACGCGTCACGGGTGCTCGCCGGCCTCGGTCGGCCGACTGCGCGTCGCCATCTCGTGCCGCGTCGCGTGCTCCCGGAGGTGCTCGCGCAGGTAGGGGATCGTGAAGTCCACCCGCCCGTGACCGGTCGGCTCGATCACCCCGGCGGCGATCAGTCGAGCCCGGTACGTCGAGGCGTACGAGGGCGTCACGCCCAGGCGGCGCGCGATCTGCCCGGTCGAGGAGTCGCCTTCGTCCTGCGCCATGGCGATGAGGTAGGTCCGGTCGACCTCGGAGAGATCGGCCAGCGACGTCTCGTGCACCAGCGACCCGAGTCGCGTGCGCGCAGCGGCGACTCCCTCGCGGACGTCGGCGAGGTCGATCAACGACGTCTGGGCTGAGCGCCACACGTGGTAGCCCACCAGCTGGATCATGAACGGGTATCCGCCGGTCGCCGCAGCCGCTTCCTCCAGGGCGTCGTCGTCGATCGCCCCGCCCGAGCCGGTGATCGAGTGCCGGAGCGCCTCTGCGACGTGGCCGAGAGCAACATCACCGAGCTCGAACCGTGACGCCCGACGCAGGAACGTCAGGACGTCGTCGTTGAGCAGGTCGGAGACGGCCGACGGCAGCCCTGCCATCGCGAGCGCGACCTCCCGGTCCTCACGAACGAGGTGCTGCACGGTCGCCGCGAGATCACGGAGGTCGTCACGCGCCCCGGCGTGCACCTCGTCGACCGTGACGAGGAGCCCCGTGCCGTTGCCCTCGAGGACGTCCAGCAACCGTCCGAGCTCGGCGCGCCACTCGACGACCTCGCCCGGCGGCGTCGACATCGTCATCCCGCCGCCGATCACCGGCAGCGTGACCCCGGTGATCCGCCGGGCGCGTGCGGTCCGCGGATCCACGTCCCGGAGAACACGCGTGGTCGCGTGCTGCAGGCGGCGGACCATGCCCGGCGTCGCCGTCTCGGCGAGCCTCACCCAGCCGCGCTCCAGCGCGAGGTCGTCGGCCTCGGACAGCATCACGGTCTTCCCGATCCCACGGGGCCCGGTGAAGAGCGCGAGGCGGGCGGGCGAACCGGGGCCGTCGTCGAGCGAGTCGCCGAACTCCCTGAGGACGTCGTCCCGACCCGACGAGCAGCGGCGGCGTCGACCCGGCGGTCGGCCGGAAGGGGTTGCGTCCCTGCATTTGGACTCCTTTGGAAGTCCGGTGACGCTAACGCCCCGGGCGCAGCACGCATCAGCGCGGCAGCAGCACCCAGGTGTTCCCCGCGGTGGTGCGATGGATCAGACCCGCGCCGCCGAGACCAGCGCGAGGACGGCGTCCGCGTAGGCGTCCTCGGCCTCCTCCGCGGAGAACGACCGCTCCGGCTGCCCGGGCAGCTCGACGACCACCAGGTACGACCCGTCGAGCGCCCGCGCCAGGCTGCGGAACGTGCCGCCGAGCAGCTCGCGCAGCTGGTCCTCGCGGGGCAGCCACACGGCGTCGTCCTGGGTGACGGAGTCGAGCGCCCACTCGGTGGTGCCGTTGAAGCCGAGCACCGTCCCGCTCGGGTACGCGTGCGGCTCGATGGTCATCTCGCTGATGGTGAAGACCTCGCCCGCCAGCGCCGGCTGGCGCAGGGCGAACCGGTCCCCGGACGTCGGCGTCCAGCGCAGGCCCGCGGCCTGCAGGAGCTCCGCGCGCTCGATCGCGATCATCGCGCCAGTATCGTCCGGGCCGCTGCCGCACGCGCGGCGGGACCTCAGCGCTCCCAGTACGCGTACCGCTCCGCGGGCCGGAACCCCTCGCCCGCGTACAGTTCGGCCGCCCCGGCGTTCGCCACCTCGACCTGGAGGAACGCCCGCCGGGCGCCGCGGTCGGACGCGGCGCGGAGCCCGGCCCGGGTCAGCAGCCGCCCGAGGCCCCGGCGCCGGGCCGCGGGCACCACCACGAGGCAGGACAGTCCGGTCCAGCCGTCGGCCACCGCGGCGCGCAGCACGCCGAGCGTCGTGCCGTCCGCGCTGGCGGCGGTCAGGTACAGCGCCGGCGACCCGGCGACCACCGCCCGGGCGGTGGCGGCGTCGACCGACCCGCCCGCGGCCTTGACGCCGAGCCAGCCGGCCAGCCAGGACTCGTCGGGCGCGTCGGCGACGGCGACCCGGACGTCCGGCGGGGCGGCGACCCGGTCCGCCGGCAGCGCGACCAGGTCGCGGACGAGAACGTCCGTGGCGGCGCGCTCGGCGTAGCCGCGGGCGGTGAGCGCGGCGGTCAGGCCGTCGGGCGCGGCGGAGCACACCCGGACCGACGCGGGCAGCCCCGCGTCGGCGTACACCTGCTCGACCCGCGCGAGCGTCGCCGCGAGGTCCGCCGGGGTGCCGAGCGGGAGTGCGCTGTTCGCCCGGCGGGTGAACCCGTCCGACAGGCCCAGCCGCCAGCCGTCCACGTCGACCGTGCCGGCCGGCCTCCACGTCGCGGCCTCGACCAGCACGCCGGGGGCGACCGGCGGCGTCCAGGTGAGCACCTGCAGGTGCACGCCCTCATGGCCCCAGTCGCGCTCCGGCACCGCGACGAACCCCAGCCGGTCGTACAGCCGACGGGCCGCCGCCATCTCGGCGAGCGTCGACAGCACCACCCCGCGGGCGCGTCGGGCGACGGCCTCGCGCAGGGCGGCGGTCACGAGCCGGGCGGCGACGCCGCGGCCGCGGGCGCCCGGGGCGACGGCGAGCATCCGCAGCTCGAGCTCGCCGGGCTCGGCGACCTCCGCGTACGAGGTCGCGTACGGAGCCAGCGTGATCGTGCCGACCACGCCGCCGTCGCCCTCGACCGCCACCAGCAGCACGGCCTCGCGGGCCCGACGCGCGGCGTCCCGGAGCTCGACCTCGTACTCGTCGTCGACCTCGAGCAGGCCGTCGGCGCGGTAGGCCTCGGCGGTCAGGGCGCCGACGGCGTCGAGCTCCTCCGCGAGGGCGGCCCGGACGGCGAGCGGCGCGGCGGGGCGGACGGCGGCGGCAGTCACCGCGCGTCCGCGTCGACGGCTGCGTCCGCGTCCGCGGCGGCGGCGTCCGCGTCGGCCGTGGCGCCCGCGTCGGCCGCCCCGTCGACGCCGACCCCGTCCCCGTCCGCGGCGTCCGCCCCGACCGGCACGTCCCCGACGCCGGCCGGCCCCTCGGCCAGCAGCGCGACGAACCCCGCCTCGTCGAGGATCCGCAGCCCCAGCTCGCGGGCCTTCGTCTCCTTGGACCCGGCGTTCTCCCCCACCACGACGTAGTCGGTCTTCTTGGACACCGAGCCGGACGCCTTGCCGCCGCGGGACAGCACCGCCTCCTTGGCGCCGTCCCGGCTGAACCCGGCCAGGCTGCCCGTGACGACGACCGTGAGCCCCTCGAGCGTGCGCGGCGCCGACTCGTCGGCCTCGTCCGCCATGACCACGCCGGCCGCGCGCCAGCGGTCGACGATGTCGGCGTGCCAGTCCTCGGCGAACCAGTCGAGCACGGAGTCGGCGATCGTCGGCCCGACCCCGTCGACGCCGGCCAGCGTGGCGCGCGCGCCCTCGGCGTCGGCCAGCGCCTCGCGCAGCGCGTCCATCGACCCGAACCGCTGGGCGATCGCCCGCGCGGCGGTCGGCCCGACGTTCCGGATGCTCAGCGCGACCAGCACCCGCCAGAACGGCTTGGTCTTGGCGGCGTCGAGCTCGTCGAGCAGCTTCTTGGCCTGCTCGGAGGGCACGTCCTCGTACTCCGGCAGCGGCTGCCCGGCGGCCTCGGCCTCGCGACGGGCCTTCACGCTGTGCGTCAGCCGGCGCCGGAACGGGGTGCGGCGGCGCACGGTGCCGTCCTCGTCGACGCGGGGCTCGCCGGTCTCGGGGTCGCGGACGACGACCTGCACCTGCTGGAGCCGGGCGAAGCTGCGCGCGCGGACGCGCTCCTTCTCCTCCTCCGGGGCGTCCGCCGGCCAGCCGACCAGCTCGAAGAGGTCGGCCTCGTTGACCACCGGCGGGGTCTCGGGGATCTCCGGCTGCGTGAGCGCCGCCGCGGTGACCTCGCCCAGCGCCTCGACGTCGAGCGCCCCGCGCGACCCGATGTGCTCGACCCGCCCGCGGACCTGCGCCGGACAGGTGCGCGCGTTCGGGCAGCGCAGGTCGACGTCACCCTCGCGCATCGGCCGCAGCGGCGTCCCGCACTCGGGGCACTCGGTCGGCATGACCCAGTCGGTGCGCGGGTAGCCGTCGTCCGCGAGCGCCGTCACGGGCCCGACGATCTCCGGGATGACGTCGCCGGCCTTGCGCAGCACGACCATGTCGCCCGGGCGCACGCCCTTGAGCGCGACGACGTCCTTGTTGTGCAGCGTCGCCATGGCGACCGTCGAGCCGGACACCTTGACCGGCTCCATCACTGCGTACGGGGTGACCCGGCCGGTGCGGCCGACGTTCACCTCGATCGCGAGCAGCCGGGTGTTCACCTCCTCCGGCGGGTACTTGTAGGCGATCGCCCAGCGCGGGGCGCGGCTGGTGGCGCCGAGCCGCCGCTGCAGGGCGAGGTCGTCGACCTTGATGACGACGCCGTCGATCTCGTGCTCGTAGGAGTGCCGGTGCTCGCCGATCTCGGCGATCCGCTCCGTGACGTCCGCGAGCGCGGGCACGACCCGGTAGTGCGGCGACGTGGGCACGCCCCAGCCGCGCAGCAGCTCGTACACCTGCGACTGGCGCTCCAGCGCGACGGCGCCCGGGCCCCACCGCAGCGCGCCGATGCCGTGGGCGTACATCCCGAGCGGCCGGCCCGCGGTGACGCGCGGGTCCTTCTGCCGCAGCGAGCCGGCGGCGGCGTTGCGCGGGTTCGCGAACGGAGCCTTCCCGGCGGCCACCTGCGCCTCGTTGAGCCGCTCGAACGCCTCCACCGGCAGGAACACCTCGCCCCGGACCTCGATCTGCTCGGGGTGCGTGGCCGGGTCGCCCGCCAAGGTGTCCGGGATGCTCGCGATGGTCCGCACGTTGAGCGTGACGTCCTCGCCCGTGCGCCCGTCGCCGCGGGTCGCCGCGCGGACCAGCCGGGCCGGGCCGTCGCCGGTGCGCTCGTAGAGCAGCGCGATCGCGAGGCCGTCGATCTTCAGCTCGGTCAGGTAGTCCACCCGGGCGTCGGCGCCCGACTCGAGGTCGCGGTGCACCCGCTCCGCCCACGCCGCGACGTCCTCGGCCGAGAACGCGTTGTCCAGCGACAGCATCCGCTCGACGTGGTCCACCGCGCGGAACTCCGTGGAGAACGTGCCGCCGACGTTCTGGGTCGGCGAGTCCGGCGTCCGCAGCCCGAGGTCCGCGTAGGCGTCCTCGAGGGCCTCGAGGCGGCGCATCGTCACGTCGTACTCGGCGTCGCTCGCCGCCGGCTCGTCCCGGACGTAGTACGCGAACTGGAGCTCGCGCACCCGGTCGGCCAGCTCGGTCCAGCGCTGGCGTGCGGCGGCCTCGTCCAGGCCGGCGTCCTCGGGGGTCAGGGGTGTCGCGTCCACGCGGCCCATCATGCCGCGCGCCCCCGACACGGCACGCGCGGGACGCGCGGCCCGTCGGGGCTCCCGCCCGGGCGCCGGGATCGCTAGCCTGCTACTCATGAGTCTGTAGACAGAGAAGTAGCGGGACCCCGACCGTGGGCGCGTGGAAGGTGAGCTCCAGGTGACCGTCGGCCGGCGCGTGCGCCGGATCCGGACCGAGCGCGGGATCAGCCAGGAGGCGCTCGCCGGCGCCGTGGGCGTGCACCGCACGTACCTCGGCGGGGTCGAGCGCGGCGAGCGCAACCTCACCCTGCGCTCGGTCGAGCGCCTGGCCGACCGGCTCGGCGTCCCCGTGCGCGAGCTGATCGGCGACGGCCCGGAGGGCTGATCCCGGCGGCCTGTGGACGACGGCGCCCGGTTGTCGGTGGTCCCGCCCACAGTGGGTGGGACGAGGGGCGCGGCCGCGCAGGAGCCCCTCGGCAGGCCGACCGAGGAGGACCCGTGACGACCCTGCACGACCGACCGACCTGGCAGGTGGAGCCCTGCCCCCGCTGGTGCGTGGTGCTGCACGCCCAGGACGACGACGTGCGCGACCGCTCGCACGTCAGCGCCTCGATGTCCGTGCCCGCGCGGCAGCTCCTGGGCGGGCCCGGCGCCGCGGTCTCGCCGTTCGCCGAGCCGGAGGCGGCGGCCCCCGGGACGCCCGAGGCGCTCGACCGCACCGCGGCCGCCGACCTCGCCGTCTGCGTCCACCGGCGCGACGGCGCCCCCACCACGTGGGTGTACGTGGGCGACGGCGCGGTGCAGCACCTCGAGCTCACCGCCGACTCCTGGCACCGGCTGATGCCGGCGCTGGACCGGGCGCTCGACCTGGCGCGGGCCTGACCCGGCCGGCACGAGGGCGTGGCCGCACCTCCGCGCCGGCCGGGTCTGCCGGTCAGGTGACCGCGGGCGGTGCCCCCGGCTCCCCCTCGACGGTCGCGCCGTCGGACCCGGTGCCGCCCGCCAGCAGGTCGACCGGGTCGACGCCCAGGCTGCCCGCCAGCCGCTCGAGGGCGCGCAGGGACAGGTTGCGCTCGCCGCGCTCGACGGCGCCGACGTAGGTGCGGTGGTGCCCGAGCAGCTCGGCGAGATCCTCCTGGCTCAGGTCGCCCGCCGCGCGGATGCGCCGGATGTTCGTCCCCACGGTGCGTTGCAGATCGCCTTCCACACCCGCGAGCGTCCCGACCCGCTCCTCATGGGTCCACACACCGATGTGTAGCGCGCCGCTCATCGCGCGGCTGCTGGTCTCCGGGTCCGCGCGCCGGTGGCCGGGGCGAGGCCGGGGCGCACGGTCGCGCCGGCGGACGACAAGCCCGGCGCCCGGTCGCGCCGGCGGACAAGGGGCCCGGCGCCCGGTCGCGCCGGCGGACGAGAGGCCCGGCTGCCCGGTCGCGCGGGCGGCCAGAGCCCCGGCGCCCGGTCGCGCCGTCACGCGGGCGCCGACTCCGCCCGCCGTGCCCGCCACGCCGCCACCGACGTCCCGGCGACCAGCAGCACGCCGACCGCCACGGCGCCCGTCGCGACGCCCGCGACCGCCGTCGGGCCCTCCGCCAGCACCGTCTCGGCCGTGCGCCCGTCGACGGTCCACGTGCACACCGCGCGCGGCGGCAGCACCGACGTCGACACGGCGGCGCCGGCCTCCCCCGCCGTCGCCGCGGCGACGCAGCTGCTCTCGTCGCCGAGCCCGGTGCGCAGCGTCGAGGTCACCAGCCCGACGAACACGACGAGCAGGGTCGCGAGCCCGAGGACGGCCAGCCCCGCCCCGGCCGCGAGCAGCGCGGCGTGCCGGCGCCCGAGCCACGGCCGCCGCCGGGCGGGCGCCGCGGGCGCCGAGCGGTCACGGAACGGGGCTTTCGGGCGCCCGGATGCCCCGTTCTCCGCCCTCTCGGCGGGCTCGACGCGCGCGGCGGGCGCGGCGGGCGCCGGCTGCGGCGCGTCCGCCCGCGGGTGCTGCTCCGTCACGCCTCCGCCCGCTCCGCGACGATCGCCGCCGCCCGTGCCACGGTCGCCAGCGTCGCGCGCGCCGCGGCCGGGTCGACGCGCGCCCCGCCCGGGCCGTTGGGCACAACGGGACCCTCGGGCGCGAGCAGCACCGCGTCGCGGAGCCCCGCCCGGGTCAGCCCGACGCGCTCCCAGCCCCGCAGCACCGCGTCGGCGACGCCCCGCACGTCCGGCCCGGCGCACTGGGACGTCTCCGGCTGCGGCACGGACGCCCACAGCGCGAGGCCGCCCTCGACGGCCTCGGCCACGGCCTCCCACCGGCGCTCGTCGAGCCCGGCGACCTCGACGCCGACCGCGTCCGCCCCGGACCCGCGCGCCGCGCCGAGCGCGGTCGAGCCGGCGCCGACGTGCAGCACCACGCGCTCCGCCCCACCGGCCCGGACGCCGGCCACGACGGCGCCCAGCCGCTCGGAGACGACCGGCGCGGGCACGGACCGCAGCCGCGCGTACCCGGAGAACGACGGCAGCACGCCGGCGACCACCTGGGCGAGCAGCGGCTCGTGCAGCAGCACGGTGGGCCGGGCGCCCGGGACGGCCCGGCGGATCGCGGCGAGGTGCTCGGCGACGCCGGCGGCCAGCGACTCGGCCAGCTCGACGACCGCGCCGGCGTCCGCGACCGCCCGGTCGCCCCGCGCCAGGTAGACGCCCGCGGCGAGCGTGAACGGCCCGGCGACGGGCACGACCAGCGGACCCTCCCAGCCGTGCGCGGCGACCGCGAGCGCGTCCAGGTCCTCCCGGCGCAGCGCCGCGAGCCGGGTGGCGTCGCCGCCGGGCCGGTCGGCGAGCCGCCAGCCGTGCGGGCCGAGCTCCGCGGGCATCTCGACCAGCAGGCCGAGCGCGTGGGCGGCGAGCGTGCCGAACGGCCCGCGCTCGGGCAGCCGCACGGTCCACGGCAGCCCCTCGACCCCGGAGGGCGCCTCGGCGACGTCGCCGAGCACGGTCGTCTGGGCCTCGAGCGGCTCCGAGCCCGGCCAGGGCCCGGTCCCGCCGACCGCCGTCACGCCCGGGCCCCGGCGCGCGCCGCGCCGACCCCGTCCGCGCCGACCCCGTCGACCTCGCCCACGCCCGCCTCGCCCGCGACCACCCCGGCCCGCTCCGTCCGCTCCACCGTCCCCTGCCCCAGCACGACGTCGCCGTCCGGCCCGCCGTACAGCACGGCCGACTGCCCCGCCGCGACGCCGCGCAGCGACCCGTCGACCCGCACCTCGAGCCCGCCGCCGGCGGTGGCCCGCGCCCGGACCGGCACCGCCGCGCCGTGCGCGCGCACCTGCAGCAGGCACGCGGTCCAGTCGACGGGGGCGTCGCCGAACCACACGGCGTCCCGCGCCTCGAGCGCGCCGACCTCGAGCGCCTCGGCGCCGCCGACGACGACCCGGTTCTGCACCGGCTCGATCGCCAGCACGTACCGCGGCTTGCCGTCGGCGGCGGGGCGCCCGAGCTGCAGGCCCTTGCGCTGCCCGACCGTGAACCCGTACGCGCCGTCGTGCGTGCCCAGCACGGTGCCGTCGGCGTCGACGACCTCGCCGGGCCGGGAGCCGAGCCGGTCGCGCAGGAACCCACGGGTGTCGCCGTCCGCGACGAAGCAGATGTCGTACGAGTCGGGCTTGGCCGACACGCTCAGCCCGCGGGCCGCGGCCTCGGCGCGCACCTCGTCCTTCGACGCGACGCCGCCGAGCGGGAAGATCGCCCGCGCCAGCCGCTCCGGCCCCATGACCGCCAGCACGTAGGACTGGTCCTTGGCGCGGTCGGCGGCGCGGCGCAGCACCGGGGCGCCGTCCGGGCCGGCGGTCGCGGACGCGTAGTGCCCGGTCGCCACGGCGTCGAAGCCGAGCGCCAGCGCCTTGTCGAGCAGCGCGTCGAACTTGATGTGCTCGTTGCACCGCACGCACGGGTTCGGGGTCCGGCCGGCCTCGTACTCGGACAGGAAGTCCGCGACGACCGTGTCCTCGAACCGCTCCGAGAGGTCCCACACGTAGTACGGGATGCCGAGCACGTCCGCGGCGCGGCGGGCGTCGCCGGCGTCCTCGATCGAGCAGCAGCCGCGCGAGCCGGTGCGCAGCTGCGCGCGGCTCCGGGACAGGGCCATGTGCACACCGACGACGTCGTGCCCGGCGTCGACCGCGCGCGCGGCCGCGACCGCGGAGTCGACGCCGCCGGACAGCGCCGCGAGGACCCGCATCAGGCCACCCCCGCCGTCGACCGTGCACCCGCCGACCGGCCCGCGCCCGGACCGCCCGCCAGCCCCGCCGCCCGCGCGCGGTCCACCGCGCCCGGCAGCGCCGCCAGCAGCGCGTCGACGTCGTCCCGCGTCGACGGCCAGCCGAGCGAGAACCGCAGCGCGCCGCGCGCGTCCGCCTCGTCCAGCCCCATCGCGAGCAGCACGTGGCTGGGCTGCGGCACGCCCGCCTGGCAGGCCGACCCCGTCGAGCACTCGACGCCGGCCGAGTCGAGCAGGTAGAGCAGCGAGTCGCCCTCGCAGCCCGGGAACGTGAAGTGCGCGTTCGCCGGCAGCCGGTCCGTGGGGTCCGCGGGCCCCCGGAGCACCGCGTCCGGCACCGCGCCGCGCACGCCGGCGACCAGCGCGTCACGCAGCCCCGCGAGGCGCCCGGCCGTCGCCTCGCGCCCGCAGACCGCCGCGTCGACGGCCACGGCGAACGCCGCGATCGCGGGCACGTCGAGCGACCCCGACCGCACCCCGCGCTCCTGCCCGCCGCCGTGCAGCACCGGCACCAGGCCCAGCTCGCGCCGGGCGAGCAGCGCGCCGACGCCGACCGGGCCGCCGACCTTGTGGCCGCTGATCGTCATCGCGTCCAGGCCGGACGCGGCGAAGTCGACCGGCACCTGCCCGACCGCCTGCACCGCGTCGGCGTGCACCGGGACGCCGTGCGCGTGCGCGAGCGCGACCACCTCGGCGACCGGCTGCAGCGTGCCGACCTCGTTGTTCGCCCACATCACCGACACCAGCGCGGTCTCGGCGCCGTGCGCAGCGAGCTCGTCCCGCAGCGCGTCGAGGCGCAGCCGCCCCTCGCCGTCGACCGGCAGCAGCACGATCTCGGCGCCCGCGTGCTCGGCCAGCCAGAACGCCGGGTCCAGCACCGCGTGGTGCTCGACCGCCGACACCAGCACGCGGCGCCGCGCGGGGTCCTCGGCGGTGCGCGCCCAGAACAGCCCCTTGACCGCGAGGTTGTCCGCCTCGGTCCCGCCGCCGGTCAGCAGCACCTCGCTCGGGCGCGCGCCGAGGGCGCCGGCCAGCGTCTCGCGCGCCTCCTCGACGGCGCGGCGCGCCGCCCGGCCGGAGGTGTGCAGGGAGGACGGGTTGCCGGTGCGGGACAGGTGCTCGACCAGGACGGCGGCCGCCTCCGGGAGCACGGGCGTCGTGGCCGCGTGGTCCAGATACGCGCTCACCCGCACCAGTCTACGAACGGTTCTGCCAGGATGTGGCGCGTGAGTGCCGACGACGCGACGACGCCTCCGCTGGCCTTCAGCGGGCAGCGGCTGGACTGGCGGGACCTCCCGCGGTCCGTGCGCACCCGCATCGCCGAGCTCGCCGGCGCCCAGGTGACGGCCGAGACCAGCGCGACCACCGGGTTCAGCCCCGGGTTCGCGGCGGTGCTCGAGCTGGCCGACGGGCAGGGCGTGTTCGTGAAGGCCGTGTCCCCGGAGCAGAACCCCGAGTCCCCCGAGCTGGCCCGCGCCGAGGTGCGCGCCGCCGCCGCCCTGCCGCCGCAGGTTCCCGCCCCGGCGCTGCTGTGGTCCGACGACGACGGCGACTGGGTGCTGCTCGGCTTCGAGGTGACGCCGGGTCGCCCGCCGCTGCTGCCCTGGCGCCCCGCCGAGCTCGACCTCGTGCTCGCCGCGATGGACACGCTGGCGGAGGCCGAGCCCCTGCCCGGCCACGAGCTGCGTCCCACCGCCGAGACGCTGGCCGGCGACTTCACGGGCTGGCGCACGATCGCCGAGCGCTCCGGCGCCGAGCTCGCCGCGCTGGCCGCCCGCACCGGCGAGGCCGGCGCCTGGGTGCTCGCGCACCTCGACCGCCTGGTGGCGTGGGAGGACGACGCCCTCGAGGCGTGCGCGGGCACCGCGCTGGTGCACGGCGACCTGCGCGCGGACAACGTCATGGTCGACCACGACCACGAGGGCGGCCGCGTCGCGCTGATCGACTGGCCGCACGCGAGCGTCGGCGCCCCGTGGCTGGACCTCGCGTTCATGCTGCCCAGCGTCGCGATGCAGGGCGGCGGCGACCCGCAGGACCTGTTCTGGGACCGGCCCGCGTCGAAGGGCGTCGAGCACGAGCGGCTGCGCGCGGCCGTCGCCGGCCTCGCCGGGTACTTCGTGCACGGCGCGCTGCAGCCGGCGCCGGTCGGCATCCCGAACCTGCGCCGGTTCCAGGGCGCGCAGGGGCGGCACGCCGTGGAGTGGCTCCGGGCGCTGGCCTGACGCCGGCGCGCCGGTCCGCGGCGCCCGGGCCCGCGGCGCCTGCCCCACGGACCGCGGGCGGACCGGTCGCCCGGACCCGCCCGCCCCGCCTCAGCCCTGCCGCAGCCGGCGGAGCTCCTCCGTCACCTGCGGCAGCACCGTGAACAGGTCCCCGACGATCCCGAAGTCCGCGATCTCGAAGATCGGCGCCTCGGGGTCGGCGTTCACCGCCACGATCGTCCCGGAGGCCTGCATGCCGCCGCGGTGGTGCACGGCGCCGGACACGCCCGCGCCGATGTAGAGGCGCGGCGAGACGGTCACGCCGGTCTGGCCGATCTGGGTCTCGTGCCCGATCCAGCCCTCGTCGGTGGCGACGCGCGTGGAGCCGATCGCGGCCCCGACCTCGTCCGCGAGCGCCTCGAGCGGCGCGAAGTCGCCCTCGGTCCCCCGGCCGCCGACGACGACGACGTCCGCGGACGACAGGTCCGGCCGGTCCGACGGCTCCGCGGGGGTGCGCCGGACCACGACCGCGCGGGTGGCCCGCTCGGACACGGCGAGCGCGCGGGTGCGCAGCTCGGGCGCGAGCGGCGCCTCCTCGTCGACGTGCCGGGACACCACCGCGCCGGCCTTGAGCAGCACGACCGCGAGGTCGGTCCGCACGGCGCACCGCGTGGTCCAGGTGCCGGCGAGCACGGTCTTCGACGCGACGACCCGCCCCTCGGCGTCCCGCTCGACCGCGGCGGCGTCGGTGACGACGCCCGCGCCGGTCGCGACGGCGAGGCGGGCGGCGGCCTCCTTGTTCTCGAACGTCGACAGCGCGAGCAGCACGGTCGCGCCGGTCTCGCGCACGGCGTCGGCCAGCGCCTCGGCCAGCACCGGGGTCAGCCGGGCGTCGACGGCGCCGGTGGACACCTGGTGCACGACGGCGACGCCGTGCCGGCCGAGCACGGGCAGCGCGGGGTCGACCGGCTCGTCGCCGACCCACAGGCCGTGCACCTCGCCGCCGTCGGCCAGGTCGCGGGCCGCGGTGGCGAGCTCGAGCACGTTGCCGCGCAGCGCGCCCGTCTCGGCGTGGTCCAGCAGGACGAGGACGGTCGCCATCAGAGGACCTCTCCGGTCGCGGGGGTGGTGCGGACCAGGTCGCGCTCGAGCAGCCACGCCGCCAGCCGCGCGCCGGCCTGCCCGTCGTCGGTGACCAGCACCCGGTCGGTGCGCGGCGGCCGGGGCGCGGCCTCCAGCACCTCGGTCCGGGCGCCCGCGGCGCCGACGGTCGACGGGTCGACGCCGAGGTCCGCGAGCGTCAGCGACTCCACCGGCTTCTTGCGGGCGGCCATGATCCCCTGGAAGTTCGGGTACCGCGGCTGGTTCGCGCGGTCGGTGACCGACACCAGCGCGGGCAGCGGCGCGGTGAGCTCCTCGACCGCGTGGTCGAGGTCGCGGCGGACCGTGACGGCGCCGTCCGCGAGCGTGACCTCGGCGGCGAGCGTCAGCTGCGGCAGGTCGAGGGTCGCCGCGAGCGCCGCGGGCAGCAGCGAGGTCAGCCCGTCGAGGCCGGCCATGCCGGTCACCACCAGGTCGACCGGCGCCTGCTCCCCGAGCCGGCGCAGCACTGCGGCGAGCACGGCGGCGGTGCCGAACACGTCCGAGCCGGCGATCGCGTCGTCGAGCACGTGCACCGCGGCGTCGGCCCCGAGCTGCAGGCCGCGGCGCACCGCGTCCTCGGCGTCGTCCGGGCCGACCGTCACGACGACGACCTCGGCCTCCTCGCCCGCGCCCCGGGCCTGCTCGGCCAGCACCACCGCGGCCTCGACGGCGTTCTCGTCGAGCTCGTTGATGGTGCCGTCCCCGCCGTCGCGCACGAGGCGCCCGTCGGGCCCCAGCGACCGCTCGGACTGGATGTCGGGCACGTGCTTCACGCACACCACGATTCTCACCTCGGGAACGTTACCCGCCCCGCGGGACCGGGCGCACGGGACCCTGGGCGGGCTCCCCGCGCCGCGCCGGCCGTGCGACCCGCCGCCGCCGGATCCGCAGGTCGCAGCCGCCCGCACCCCCCGGGCAGTGCCACGATGGGGGCCGTGACCTCCGCCGACCCGACCCCCGCGGGCCGCACCCCGGCCGGCCCGCCGCCCCGCCTCGGCGTGCACGCCACGGACGACGGCGTGGAGGTGGGCGTGCTCGCCCCGCACGCCGACGCCGTCGACCTGTGCCTGCTCGACCCCGACCCGGGCTCCCCGACCGGCTGGGCCGAGCGCCGCGTGCGCCTCGACGGCCCCGACCTGGGCGTCTTCACCGCGCGCGTCCCGGGCGTGCGCGCCGGCCAGCGGTACGGCCTGCGCGCGCACGGCCCGTGGGACCCCGGCGCCGGCCTGCGGTACAACCCGGCCAAGCTGCTGGTCGACCCGTACGCCCGCGGCCTGGTCGGCGAGGTCGACCACGGCCCGGCGACCTACGGCCACGTCGTGGACGACGCGCTGCGCGGCGACCCGTCGGGCGACCCGGACCCGCGCGACTCGGTCGCGCACGTGCCGCACGGCGTCGTGCTCGACCGCCGCCCCGGCCGCCGCGGCGCGGGCGAGGCGGTCGACCCGGCGGCGAACCGCCCGCACACGCCGTGGACCGACACCGTCGTCTACGAGGCGCACGTCAAGGGCCTGACCGTCCGGCACCCGGACCTGCCGCCGCACCTGCGCGGCACCTACGCAGCGCTGGGCCACCCGGTGGTGGTGGACCACCTGCGCTCGCTCGGCGTCACCGCCCTGGAGCTGCTGCCGGTGCACGCGTTCTCGTCCGAACCGCACCTGGTCGACAAGGGGCTGACGAACTACTGGGGCTACAGCACGCTCGGGTTCTTCGCGCCGCACGCCCCGTACGCCACCGCCGCCGCGCGCGCCGCCGGCCCGGCCGCCGTGCTCGACGAGCTGCGCACCGCCGTGCACGCCCTGCACGAGGCGGGCATCGAGGTGCTGCTCGACGTCGTCTACAACCACACCTGCGAGGGCGGGCTCGCCGGGCAGCACCTGTCCTGGCGCGGGCTCGACTCGGCCGTGTACTACCTGCACGACGGGGCGCACCCCGCGGCGCTGGCCGACGTGACCGGCACCGGCAACACGCTCGACTTCCGGCGGCCCGAGGTCGTGCGGCTGGCCCTGGACTCGCTGCGGTACTGGGCCGAGGAGGTCGGCGTCGACGGCTTCCGGTTCGACCTGGCCGTCACCCTCGCGCGCGGGCACGGCGGCTTCGACCCGGACCACCCGTTCCTCGTCGCGGCCGCCGCCGACCCCGCGCTGCACGGGCTCAAGCTGGTCGCCGAACCGTGGGACGTCGGGCCGGGCGGCTGGCGGACCGGGCAGTTCCCGCCGCCGTTCGCCGAGTGGAACGACCGGTTCCGCAACTCCGTGCGCTCGTTCTGGCTCGCCGACCCGGCGCGCGCCGCGCACGGCCTGCCCGAGCACCGGGTCCGCGACCTCGCGACCCGGCTGTCCGGCTCGGTCGACCTGTTCGGCCGGTCCGACCCGCCCCTGACCCGCGGCTCGCGCGCGTCGGTCAACTACGTCACCGCGCACGACGGGTTCACGCTCGCCGACCTGGTCGCCTACGACCACAAGCACAACGAGGCGAACGGCGAGCAGAACCGCGACGGCTCGGACGACAACCGGTCGTGGAACCACGGCGTCGAGGGGCACGTGGCCGCCGACTCGGTGGCCGCCGACATCGTCCCGCTGCGCCGGCGCTCGATCCGGAACCTGCTCGCCACGCTGCTGCTCGCGGCGGGAACGCCGATGATCACCGCCGGCGACGAGCTCGGGCGCACGCAGCGCGGCAACAACAACGCGTACTGCCAGGACTCCCCGCTGTCCTGGGTGTCCTGGGACCTCGCGCCGTGGCGCCGGGACCTGCTGGCGACGGCCCGGCACCTGACCGCGCTGCGACGGGCGCACCCGGCGCTGCGCAGCCCCCGGTTCTTCACCGGGCGGGCCGGGCCCGGCGAGCGCCCCGACCTCACCTGGTTCGACCCCGCCGGCTCCGCGTTCACCCACGAGCGCTGGCACGACGCCGATCTGCGCACGCTGCAGATGCTGCGGTCCGTCGGCGACGACGCGGTGCTGCTCGTGGTGAACGGGTCGCTCGACCCGGTCGACGTCGTGCTGGCCGACGACCGCCCGACGACGTGGCGGCTCGCCTGGGACTCGACGTGGGAGCACCCGGACGACGCGGTGACGGCGGAGCTCAACGGCGGCCTGCACCACGACGCGGGCACCCGCGCGGCCCTGGAGCCCCTGAGCCTGCGCGTCTACACGGCCTGACGCCGCGAGGGCGCAGCAGCACGTCCGCCGAGATCGGGCCTCCCACCCGAAGTAGGGCCGTCCACGGCCCTACCTCGACGCGACGGCCCTATCTCGGCGAGCCGGTGCGGCCCGCGGACGCGCGCGAGCCCCCGCCCGGGACCGGCCCGGGCGGGGGCTCGCGCCGCGCGCGGCGTCAGCCCGCGTTCGCCACCAGGCCGACCTCGGCGACCGACGCGAGGCCCTCGTGCCGCGGGACCACGCGCACGCTGTAGCCGAACGGCCCCGACGCGTCGAGCACCAGGTCGCCCGCGAACGCGTACCGGCCGCCCTCGTAGGTGTCCGCGAGCGCCAGCGGGTCGACCGCGAAGCCGTGCAGCTCGTCGGACTCGGAGACCTTCCCGTGCACGACCTGCACCTCGACGTCCTCCGGCTTGAGGTCGCCCAGCGCCACGTAGGCCTTGACGTGCAGCTGGTCCCCGACCTGCGGCACCTCGCCGACCCCGCCGGACTCGACGTGGTCCACGCGGACGTGCTGCCAGCCGGTGCGGACGCGGCCCTTCCAGGCGGCGAGCTCGCGCGCGCCGGCGAAGCCCGACTCCCCCGCGAGCGCCCGGCCCGCGACGGCGGCCGGCGCGTACAGCCGCTCGACGTAGTCGACGACCATGCGGGTGGCCTGCACCTTGGGGCCGAGCGTGGCCAGCGTGTGCCGGACCATCTCCAGCCACCGGCCGGGCAGCCCGCGCTCGTCGCGGTCGTAGAACCGCGGCGCCACCTGGTGCTCGATCAGCTCGTACAGCGCGGCGGCCTCGAGGTCGTCGCGCCGGTCGGGGTCCTCGACGCCGTCGGCGGTGGGGATGGCCCAGCCGTTCTCGCCGTCGAACCACTCGTCCCACCACCCGTCGAGGATGGACAGGTTGAGGCCGCCGTTGAGCGCGGCCTTCATGCCGGACGTGCCGCACGCCTCGAGCGGGCGCAGCGGGTTGTTCAGCCAGACGTCGCAGCCCGGGTAGAGGGTCTGGGCCATCGCGATGTCGTAGTTCGGCAGGAACACGATGCGGTGCCGGACCCCGGCGTCGTCAGCGAACCGGACGAGCTGCTGGATGAGCCGCTTGCCCTGGTCGTCGGCGGGGTGCGACTTGCCGGCGATGACCAGCTGCACCGGGCGCTCGGGGTGGGTGAGCAGGGCGCGCAGCCGCTCGGGGTCGCGCAGCATGAGCGTGAGCCGCTTGTACGTCGGCACCCGGCGCGCGAACCCGATCGTCAGCACGTCCGGCGACAGCACCTCGTCCACCCAGCCGAGCTCGGCCGGGCTGGCCCCGCGCTGCGCCCAGGAGTGCCGCACCCGGCGCCGGGCGTCCGCGACGAGCTGCGCGCGCAGCGTCCGGCGCAGGCCCCACAGCTCCTCGTCCGTGATCGCGTCCGGGCGCAGCCAGCCGACGCCCGCGGCGACCTCCTCGCCGGACAGCCGCTCCGAGGCCAGGTCGGACAGCCGCCGGTCGACCCACGTCGGCGCGTGCACGCCGTTGGTCACCGAGGTGATCGGCACCTCGACGTCGTCGAAGCCCGGCCACAGCCCGTTGAACATGCCGCGGGACACCTCGCCGTGCAGCAGCGAGACGCCGTTGGCGCGCCCGCCGAGCCGCAGGCCCATGACGGCCATGTTGAACACCGTCGGGTCGCCGCCCGGGTAGTCCTCGGCGCCCAGCGCGAGCACCCGCTCGACCGGCACGCCCGGCGACGCGTTCGGGCCGCCGAAGTACTGCTGCACCAGAGCCGTCTCGAACCGGTCGATGCCGGCCGGCACCGGCGTGTGCGTGGTGAACACCGTCGCCGCGCGCACGGCCTCCAGCGCCTCGTCGAACCCGAGGCCGGCGCCCGCGACGAGCTCGCGGATCCGCTCGACCCCGAGGAACCCGGCGTGGCCCTCGTTGGTGTGGTAGACCTCCGGCTCCGGCGCACCGGTCAGTCGGGACCACACGCGCAGCGCGCGCACGCCGCCGACGCCGAGCAGCAGCTCCTGCTGCAGCCGGTGCTCGCCGCCGCCGCCGTACAGCCGGTCGGTGACCTTGCGGGCGGCCTCGTCGTTCTCGGGCACGTCGGAGTCGAGCAGCAGCAGCGGCACCCGGCCGACCGTCGCGGTCCACACGTGCGCGTGCAGCGTGCGGTCGCCGGGCAGCGCGATCGACACCACCGCGGGCGTCCCGTCCTGCTCGCGGAGCAGGGTGAGCGGCATGCCGTCCGGGTCGAGCAGCGGGTACGTCTCCTGCTGCCAGCCGTCCCGGGTGAGCGACTGCTTGAAGTAGCCGGCCCCGTACAGCAGGCCGACGCCGATCACCGGCACGCCGAGGTCGGACGCGCTCTTGAGGTGGTCGCCCGCCAGGATGCCGAGGCCGCCGGAGTACTGCGGGAGCACGGCGGTGATGCCGAACTCGGGCGAGAAGTAGCCGATCGCGGCAGGCAGCGACGGGTCGGACGCCTGCCGCTGCTGGTACCAGCGCGGCGCCTCGAGGTACTCGTGCAGGTCGGCCGTCGCGGCGCGCACCGCGGCGACCACGTCGGGGTCGGCGGCCAGCTCGGCCAGCCGCTCGGGGCGCAGGGCGCCGAGCAGCGCGACGGGGTCGCCGTGCACCTCGTCCCACAGCGCGGGGTCGATGCGGGCGAACAGGTCGCGGGTCGGCGCGTGCCAGGACCAGCGGAGGTTGTGGGCGAGCTCGTCCAGGTCGGCGAGCCCGGCGGGGAGCGAGGTGCGGACGGTGAATCGGCGGATGGCTCTCACCCGACCGAGCCTAGGCACCGGAAGGGCGGCGCGACCAGCACCTGGGTCCTACTGCCCGGCGGAGCACCCACCCGGCCGCCCGTCCGGATGCCCGCCCCGGCCCCAGTGGATAGGTTCGGTCCCGTGACGTCGACACCCTCGCCGCGCCAGCCCGCGTCCCGTCCCGCCCGGCCGTCGCGATCGACGTCCGCCGCCGCGGACGTGCCGGTCCCGACCACCTCCGCGCCGGTCCCCGAGCCCGCCCCGCAGACCGCGTCCGAGCCGCCGGCCGCGCCCGAGCCGGCGCCGCCGACGCGTCGCGCCCGCAAGGCCGCGAGCCCCGCGAAGGCGGTCGCCACCGCGGAGGCCGCCGCCGAGGCCGCCCGCCCGGCCCGCGCGCCCATCGGCCGCATCCCGGTCGTGGACGTCTCCCCCGTCGCCGAGGCCGGGCGCTGGCCCGCCAAGGCCGCGGTCGGCGAGGCCGTCCCGGTCCGGGCGACGGTGTTCCGCGAGGGCCACGACGCCTGCGCCGCCACCGCCGTCCTCGTCGGCCCCGACGGCACCGACCGCGCGCGGGCCACGATGGTCGACATCGCCCCCGGCCTGGACCGGTACGAGGCGCACCTGGTGCCCGACGAGCCCGGCGCGTGGGGCTTCCGGGTCGAGGGCTGGTCCGACCCGTTCGGCACCTGGGCGCACGACGCCCCGCTCAAGGTCGGCGCGGGCGTGGACGTCGAGCTCGTCCTCGAGGAGGGCGCCCGGCTGCTGACCCGCGCCGCCGACCGCACGGCGGACGACGCCGGTGCCGCGATCCCCGAGGCCGACGCGCGCCTGCTGCGCGACGCCGCGACCGCGCTCCGCGACGACAGCCGCCCGGCCGAGGCCCGGCTCGCCGCCGGGCTGTCCGCCGAGGTGCGCGCCGCGCTCGCGGCCCACCCGGTGCGCGAGCTCGTCAGCCCGTCGCCCACCTACCCGCTGGTCGTCGACCGCCCGCTGGCGCTGGCCGGCTCCTGGTACGAGATCTTCCCGCGGTCGATCGGCGCCACCTACGACGACGCCACCGGCACCTGGTCCACCGGCACCCTGCGCACCGCCGCCGAGGACCTGCCGCGGATCGCCGGCCTCGGCTTCGACGTCGTCTACCTGACGCCGATCCACCCGATCGGCACCACGCACCGCAAGGGCCGCAACAACACGCTCGACGCCAAGCCGGGCGACCCGGGGTCGCCGTACGCGATCGGCTCGGCCGACGGCGGGCACGACGCGATCGACCCGTCGCTCGGCACGTTCGAGGACTTCGACGCGTTCGTCGCCGCGGCGCGCGAGCAGGGCCTCGAGGTGGCGCTCGACCTCGCGCTGCAGTGCTCCCCCGACCACCCGTGGGTCGCCGAGCACCCGGAGTGGTTCACCACCCGGCTCGACGGCACGATCGCGTACGCGGAGAACCCGCCGAAGAAGTACCAGGACATCTACCCGCTGAACTTCGACAACGACCCGGAGGGCATCGCGCGGGAGATCCGCCGCGTCCTGCAGGTCTGGATCGACCACGGCGTCACCGCGTTCCGTGTCGACAACCCGCACACCAAGCCGCTGTCCTTCTGGCAGTGGCTGCTCGCGGACGTCCGTGCCGCGCACCCCGAGGTCGTGTTCCTGTCCGAGGCGTTCACCCGCCCGGCGATGATGCTCAACCTGGCGCGGGTCGGCTTCCACCAGTCGTACACCTACTTCACCTGGCGGAACACCAAGGAGGAGGTCGCCGAGTACCTCGCGGAGGTGTCCGGCGAGCAGGGCTCCTGGATGCGGCCGTCGTTCTGGCCGACCACCCACGACATCCTCACGCCGTACATGCAGACCGGCGGGACCGCCGGGTTCGCGGTGCGGGCGGTGCTCGCGGCGCTCGGGTCGCCGACCTGGGGCATCTACTCCGGCTACGAGCTCGTCGAGGACGTGCCGCGGCCGGGCGTCGAGGAGCAGATCGACAACGAGAAGTACGAGTTCAAGCCGCGCGACTGGGCCGCGGCGGAGCCGCTCGGCATCGCCCGGCTGCTGCGCTCGCTGAACGAGATCCGGCGCGCGCACCCCGCGCTGCGCCAGCTCCGCAACCTCACGGTCCACCCGACGTCCGACCCCTCGCTGGTCGCGTTCTCCCGGCACCTGCCGGCGCACCTGTCCCCGACCGGCGCGGACGACACCGTGCTGGTCGTGGTCAACCTGGACCCGCGGTCGGCGCACGACGGCGTCGTGGACCTGGACCTGGCGGCCCTCGGGCTCGAGCCGGACGCCCGCTTCGTCGCCCACGACGTGCTGTCCCAGGAGGTCTACGCCTGGGACGCCCGCCCGTGGGTGCGGCTCGACCCGTACAGCCGGGTGGCGCACGTGATCCGGGTGGAGCGGGCATGATGCCCGCGGGGACGCCGGGCGGCACGACGCCGCCCGCGACGGGGGTCGTCCCGACGGTGACGGGCGCGGGCGGGCACGTCCCGCACGGCGCCGCCGCACCGCACGCGGCCGCGCCGCCCACGGGCGCGATCGCCACGACCGCCCTGCCCGCGCGCCGGCAGCCGCCGGTGCCGGGCACCGAGCGCGGCGGGCTGAGCGACGACCCGGAGTGGTACCGCACCGCGGTCTTCTACGAGGTGATGATCCGGTCGTTCTCCGACTCGGACGGGTCCGGCAGCGGCGACCTGCGCGGCCTGACCGCGCGGCTCGACTACCTGCAGTGGCTCGGCGTCGACTGCCTGTGGCTGCCGCCGTTCTACCCGTCGCCGCTGCGCGACGGCGGGTACGACGTGTCCGACTACACCGCGGTGGCCGCGCAGTACGGGACGATGGAGGACTTCACCGACCTCGTCGCCGCGGCGCACGAGCGCGGGATGCGCGTCGTCGTCGACCTGGTGATGAACCACTCCTCGGACCAGCACCCGTGGTTCCAGGCCTCCCGCTCGGACCCCGAGGGCCCGTACGGCGACTTCTACGTGTGGTCGGACGACAACACGCAGTACCAGGACGCGCGCATCATCTTCGTCGACACGGAGACGTCCAACTGGACGTTCGACCCCGTGCGCCGGCAGTACTTCTGGCACCGGTTCTTCAGCCACCAGCCCGACCTCAACTTCGACAACCCGCGGGTCGTCGAGGCGATGTTCGACGTCGCGCGGTTCTGGCTGCGCGTCGGCGTCGACGGGTTCCGGCTGGACGCCGTCCCCTACCTGTACGAGCGGGACGGGACCAACTGCGAGAACCTCCCGGAGACCCACCGGTTCCTGCGGGACCTGCGCGCCATGATCGACCGGGAGTTCCCGGGCCGGATCATGCTCGCCGAGGCGAACCAGTGGCCCGAGGACGTCGTGCACTACTTCGGCACCGAGGAGGAGCCGGAGTGCCACATGTGCTTCCACTTCCCGGTGATGCCGCGGATCTACTACTCGCTGCGCGACCAGCGGGCCACGTCGATCGTCGACATCCTCGCGGACACCCCGGAGATCCCCGGCGGGGGCCAGTGGAGCACGTTCCTGCGGAACCACGACGAGCTCACGCTCGAGATGGTGTCCACCGAGGAGCGCGCGTCCATGTACGGCTGGTACGCGCCGGACTCCCGGATGCGCGCCAACATCGGCATCAGGCGCCGGCTCGCCCCGCTGCTCGACGACTCCCGCAAGGAGATCGAGCTCGCGCACGCGCTGCTGCTGTCCCTGCCCGGGTCGCCGTGCCTGTACTACGGCGACGAGATCGGCATGGGCGACAACATCTGGCTCGCCGACCGCGACGCGGTGCGCACCCCGATGCAGTGGACGCCCGACCGGAACTCCGGGTTCTCGACGTCGGACCCCGGCAAGCTCTACCTGCCGGTGATCCAGTCGCTCGTGCACCACTACAACAACGTGAACGTCGAGGCGCAGCTCGCGCAGTCGACGTCGCTGCTGCACTGGGTGCGCGGCATGCTCATGGTCCGCCGGCAGCACCCGGCGCTCGGCCGCGGGACGTTCGAGGTCGTGCGCGGGGACAACGACGCGGTGCTGTCGTTCCTCCGCCGCGACGCGGGCGAGACGCTGCTGTGCGTCGCGAACCTCGCCTCCACGGCGCGCGCGTCGACGCTGCGGCTGCCGCCGGAGCTCGCCGGGGCGACCCTGCAGGACGTGTTCGGCGGCGCGAAGTTCCCGGACGTCGGCGCCGACGGCACCGCGACGTTCACGCTCGGCTCGCGCGACTTCTACTGGCTGGCGGTGACGACGGCATGACCGATCGACGGGTGGCCCACGAGGACCGCGACGACGCGCTGGCGGCGCTGCTGGCACCCTGGCTCCCGGGCCGGCGCTGGTTCCCGATCAAGGGGGTCGACGCGCGGGTCACCGCGATCGGCGGGCTCACCCTCGAGGACCCGGAGGGCGCCGCCGACGTGCGGCTGCTGCTCCTGCGCGCCGAGGGCGGCGGCACCGGCGCGGTGCTGCAGGTGCCGGTCGTGCTCGGGGTCGAGCTCGCGGACGGCGACCCGGCGCTGGTCGGGCGGCTGCCCGACGGCACGGTCGTCGCCGACGGCGCGGGCCGGCCGGAGTTCGAGCGCGCGTGGCTCGCGTCGGCGGACCGCGCCGAGGGCGCCGCACCCGTCCCCGCCGACGCGCTCGGCACCCCGAAGGTGATCGCCGGCGAGCAGTCGAACACCTCGGTGATCCTGCCCGGCGCCGGCCCCGACGGCAGCACCGCCATGCTCAAGGTGTTCCGCGGCCTGACCGAGGGCGACAACCCCGACGTCGACGTCCCGCGCGCGCTGGCCGAGGTGGGCTGGTCGCACGTGCCGCGCCCGCTCGCCTGGCTCGGCGCCGAGTGGCCCGAGGGCGACGGCACCGCGCACGGGCACCTCGGGGTGCTCAGCGCCTTCGTCCCCGGCGCGCACGACGGGTTCGAGCTGGCCTGCGACTTCGCGCGGCGCGGCGAGTCGTTCGGGGAGCTGGCCGAGGACCTCGGCGAGGTCATCGGGCAGATGCACCGGGCGCTCGCGAAGGCGCTGCCGGACGACGTCGTGCCCGCGGAGGGCGCGACGGACGGGGCGCCGGAGGTGGGCGAGGGCTCGCCCGGGCGGCACGCCGCCGAGCCCGAGGCCGGCCTGTCCCCCGCCGCCGCCCGGGTCGCCGACGCGCTCGCCGCGCGGTTCGCCTGGGCCAGCGAGACCGTCCCCGAGCTCGCCGGGTTCGCCGACCCGGTGGCGGCGCTCGCCGAGCGCACGCGGCTCCTCGGCGACGTGCCGCACCGCCAGCGCGTGCACGGCGACCTGCACCTGGGCCAGGTGCTCCGCGGCGACGACACCTGGTACGTGCTCGACTTCGAGGGCGAGCCGCTGCTGCCGGTCGCGCAGCGCACCCGCCCCGACCTCGCGCTCCGCGACGCCGCCGGCATGCTGCGGTCGTTCGACTACGCCGCCGCCGTGGGTGACGCGCCGGCCGCCTGGACCGAGGTGGCGCGCGCGTCGTTCCTCGCGGGCTACGCGTCCGAGTCGGGCGACGTCGACCCCGCGACCCGCGCGCACCTGCTCCGCGTCCTCGAGCTCGACAAGGCGCTGTACGAGGCCGTCTACGAGGCGCGGAACCGGCCCGACTGGCTCGCGATCCCGCTGGCGGGGGTGCAGCGGCTGATCGGCTGACGCCGGACCCGCCCCGGCGGCGGTGGCCGGGTGGCAGACTGCCCGGCGTGAGCCCCGCGACCCCGGCCGGCGAGCCCGGCGCCCCCGACCCCGGCGAGCCCCACTCCGGCGGCCCCGCGCCGACCCACGTGCTGCTGGTCGGCGACTCGGTCACCGACTGCGGCCGCCGGGCCGACCCCGAGGCCCTGGGCGACGGCTACGTCCGGCTGCTCGCCGAGGGGCCGCTGAGCGGGTGCCGGGTCACCAACCGCGGCGTCGGCGGCGACCGCGCGGTCGACCTGGCGGCGCGGTGGGACGCCGACGTCCTCGCCGAGCGGCCCGACGTGCTCTCCGTGCTGGTCGGCATCAACGACACCTGGCGCCGGTACGACCGCGGCCGCGCGACGCCCGCCGAGGCGTTCGAGACCACCTACCGCGCACTGCTCGGCAGCGCCCTGGCGGCCGGCGTCCGGCGGCTGGTGCTGGTCGAGCCGTTCGTGCTGCCGGTGACCGCCGAGCAGGAGCGCTGGTGGGACGAGGACCTCGGCGCCAAGGTGGCCGCCGTGCACCGGCTCGCCGCCGAGCACGGCGCCGTCCTCGTGCCCGCGGGCACCCACCTCGCGGCGCTGGCCGCGGCGCACGGCGCCCGCGCGCTGGCGGCTGACGGCGTGCACCCCACGGCCGCCGGGCACCGGGCGCTGGCGGACCTGTGGTGGGCCGCCGCGGGCGGGTCGGTCCGGCGGGGCTGACGTACTCGGGGGACGCACGCGCGCGCCCGTGCCTCCGGGACGGCGGCAGGCCCCGCGGGACGCGTCCCGGCGGCCCGCCCCCGTGGCGCGTCTCCTGGCTGCGCGAACGCCCATCTGGTGGTTGGGTGGGGACATGAACCGCCCGGCCGAGACGTCGCCCGTGACCGTCGACCACGACACGCTCCGCGCCGTGGCGTCGGGTCTCCACCACGACCCGCACTCCGTGCTCGGCGCGCACCTAGCCCCGAACGGCCTCGTCGTGCGGACCCTGCGCCCGCTCGCCGACGCCGTCGTCGTGGTCACCGCCGCCGGCAGCACGCCCGCCGAGCACGAGCAGGACGGCATCTGGGTCGCCGTGCTCCCGGAGGCCCAGGTGGTCGACTACCGCCTGGAGGTCACCTACGGCGGCGAGACGCAGCGCGTCGACGACCCGTACCGCTACCTCCCGACCGTCCAGGAGCTCGACCGGCACCTCATCCGCGAGGGCCGGCACGAGCAGCTGTGGACCGTGCTCGGCGCCAACGTGCACCGCTACCCCGGCGCCCTCGGCGACGTCACCGGCACCGCGTTCGCGGTGTGGGCGCCGAACGCGCGCGCCGTCCGGGTCGTCGGCGACTTCAACCACTGGCAGGGCGCCCAGCACGCGATGCGCTCGCTGGGCGACTCCGGCGTCTGGGAGCTGTTCGTCCCGGGCGTCGGCGCCGGCACCCGGTACAAGTTCGAGATCGTCGGCGCAGACGGCTCCTGGCGGCAGAAGGCCGACCCGCTCGCCAAGGGCACCGAGGTCCCGCCGGCCACCGCGTCCGTCGTCGTCGAGTCCGAGTTCACCTGGAACGACCAGGAGTGGATCGACCACCGCCGCTCGCACGACCCGCACTCCGGCCCCATGAGCATCTACGAGGTGCACCTGGGCTCCTGGCGGCAGGGCCTGTCGTACCGCGAGCTCGCGGAGCAGCTCACGGCGTACGTGCTCGAGATGGGCTTCACGCACGTCGAGCTGCTGCCCGTGTCCGAGCACCCGTTCGGCGGCTCCTGGGGCTACCAGGTGTCGTCGTACTACGCGCCGACCTCGCGGTTCGGCCACCCCGACGACTTCCGGCACCTGGTCGACACCCTGCACCGCGCCGGCATCGGCGTGCTGCTCGACTGGGTGCCCGCGCACTTCCCCAAGGACGAGTGGGCGCTGGCCCGGTTCGACGGCACCCCCCTGTACGAGCACCCGGACCCGCAGCGCGGCGAGCAGCTCGACTGGGGCACCTACGTGTTCAACTTCGGCCGCAACGAGGTGAAGAACTTCCTCGTCGCCAACGCCACGTACTGGCTCGAGGAGTTCCACGCCGACGGCCTGCGCGTCGACGCCGTCGCCTCGATGCTCTACCTCGACTACTCCCGCGAGCCCGGCCAGTGGACGCCGAACGTGCACGGCGGACGCGAGAACCTCGAGGCGATCGCGTTCCTGCAGGAGGCGAACGCCACGGCCTACCGCCGCACGCCCGGGGTCATGATGATCGCCGAGGAGTCCACCGCGTGGCCCGGCGTCACCCAGCCCACCAGCGCCGGCGGGCTCGGGTTCGGGCTCAAGTGGAACATGGGCTGGATGAACGACACGCTCCGCTACCTCGCGGAGTCGCCGATCAACCGCCGCTACCACCACCACGAGGCGACGTTCTCGCTCGTGTACGCGTTCTCCGAGCAGTTCGTCCTGCCGCTCAGCCACGACGAGGTCGTGCACGGCAAGGGCTCGATCATGCGCAAGATGCCCGGTGACGACTGGCAGCAGCGCGCCGGCGTCCGGGCCCTGCTCGCGTACCAGTGGTCGCACCCCGGCAAGCAGCTCGTCTTCATGGGCACCGAGTTCGCCCAGGGCACCGAGTGGGCCGAGTCCCGGTCCCTCGACTGGTACCTGCTCGACCACGCGCCGCACCGCGGCGTCCAGTCGGCCGTGCGGGACCTCAACCGGTTCTACCGCTCGCACTCCGCGCTGTGGGCGCTCGACCACTCCCCCCAGGGGTTCGAGTGGATCGACGCCAACGACGCGGACCGGAACGTCCTCGCGTACCTGCGCCGGGACGACCGCGGTAACGTCGTGGCGGTCGTCGTGAACTTCTCCGGCGTGCCGCACGAGGACTACCGGCTCGCGCTGCCGCAGGGCGGCACCTGGGTCGAGGCGCTCAACACGGACGCCGAGGAGTACGGCGGCTCCGGCGTGGGGAACCTCGGCCAGGTCCAGGCGCGGCCGGAGCCGCACCACGGTCGGGCGTTCTCCGCGACGGTGCGCGTGCCCCCGCTGGGCGTGCTCTACCTGGTCCCGGCGTAGCCCCGGCGCCGCCCGCGCGGCGCGGACGGACGGCGACGGCCTCTTCCCGGGTCGGGGAGGGGCCGTCGCCGTCGTGCGCCGCATCTGTGGAGGGAGCGCTCGCGTGGCCTCGACGCGGAACCGGCTGCGCAGATCCACCGCGCCCCGGGGCCGGCGGCGCTGTACGACCGCCCCGCGGCAACAACGTGCTGAGCCACCGTTCCCCGGGGCCGGCTGCGCTGTGCGACCGCCCCGCGACGACAACGCGCTGAACGACCGCCCCGAGGCACCACGCCGAGCGACCGCCGCGCGACTGCCCCGCGTTCCACAACCGCCGCACCGCAGAGCCGCGGGGCG
>NZ_BONO01000035.1 GCF_016862755.1 Cellulomonas pakistanensis
CCTACCAGAGCTTCTTTCCTGCCCGATCCACCCTCGCGGGCGGCTCCGACATTCCGAAACCCTACCAGGGCTTCTGGCTGTCGTTTTCGGTGAAAGTCTCCACCGCTTTCGACCTCCTAAACCCTACCAGGCTTTCCGGAGTGCTTTGTGCGTGATTCACGCGACATTGCTGCCGGAAGGTCCCGGTCCGGCACGACGAACCGGGCGCCGCGAGGCGCCTGGTCACGTACCGGGGGGTGCCGCCTTCGGGACCGGCCTGCGGGTCGAGCCGCGCAGTCCGTGCCTCCCGTTCGGGCAGCTCGGAGAACATTACGCGTGCACCCCGCCGCCGTCAACTCCCCCGGCCACGCCCGCGCCGCCGGCAGCACGACGCCCCCGTCACCTGCGCGAGCAGGCGACGGGGGCGTCGGGAGGCGGCAGGCGTCAGGCCGCGACGAGCGACCGGAGCACGTACTGCAGGATGCCGCCGTTGCGGTAGTAGTCCGCCTCGCCGGGGGTGTCGATCCGGACCACCGCGTCGAACTCGACGACCGAGCCGTCGCCCCGGGTGGCCGTCACGTGCACGGTCCGCGGGGTCGAGCCCTCGTTCAGCGCCGCGATGCCGGCGATGTCGAAGGTCTCCGTGCCGTCCAGGCCGAGCGAGTCCGCGGACTCCCCCGCCGGGAACTGCAGCGGCAGCACGCCCATGCCGATGAGGTTCGACCGGTGGATCCGCTCGAACGACTCGGTGATGACGGCCCTCACGCCGAGGAGCGCCGTGCCCTTGGCCGCCCAGTCGCGCGACGAGCCGGAGCCGTACTCCTTGCCACCGAGGATCACGAGCGGGACGCCCGCGTCGGCGTACGCCTGGGCGGCGTCGTAGATCGACGTCTGCTCGCCGGTCAGGTGGTTCACCGTGAAGCCGCCCTCGACGCCCGGCACGAGCTGGTTGCGCAGCCGGATGTTCGCGAACGTGCCGCGGATCATGACCTCGTGGTTGCCGCGGCGGGACCCGTAGGAGTTGAAGTCGCGCCGCTCGACGCCGTGCTCGGCCAGGTACCGGCCGGCCGGGCTGTCCGCCTTGATCGACCCCGCGGGGCTGATGTGGTCGGTGGTGACGGAGTCGCCCAGCTTGGCGAGCACCCGCGCGCCCGACACGTCGACCACGGGGGCCGGCTCGGCGGCCATGCCCTCGAAGTACGGGGGCTTGCGCACGTAGGTGGACTCCCCGTCCCAGGCGAAGGTGTCGCCCTCCGGGGTGTCCAGCGCCCGCCAGCGCTCGTCGCCCGCGAACACGTCGGCGTAGTCGGACTCGAACATCGAGCGGTCGATGCTCGCGTCGATGGTCGCCTGGACCTCCTCCGGCGTCGGCCAGATGTCCGCGAGGAAGACCGGCTGCCCGTCCGTGTCCGTGCCGAGCGGCTGGTTCTCGAAGTCGAAGTCCATCGTGCCGGCGAGCGCGTACGCGATCACCAGCGGCGGGGACGCCAGGTAGTTCATCTTCACGTCGGGGTTGATCCGGCCCTCGAAGTTCCGGTTGCCCGAGAGCACGGACACGACGGACAGGTCGTGCTCGTTGACGACGGCCGAGACCTCCTCGGGCAGCGGGCCCGAGTTGCCGATGCAGGTGGCGCAGCCGTAGCCGACCAGGTGGAAGCCGAGCTTCTCGAGGTAGGGCCAGAGGCCGGCCTTCTCGTAGTAGTTCGTCACGACCTGCGAGCCCGGCGCCATGGAGGTCTTCACCCACGGCTGCGACGTGAGGCCGCGCTCGACGGCCTTCCGCGCGAGCAGCGCCGCGGCGAGCATGACCGAGGGGTTCGACGTGTTGGTGCAGGACGTGATGGACGCGATGACGACGGCGCCGTGGTCGAGCTCGGTCGTCGTGCCGTCCGCGAGGGTGACCGGCACGCGCTTGTGCGGGCGGCGGGCGGCGTCGCCCCTCTCGACGTGGGCCGGCGCGTCCGAGGAGTCGGCGTGCTCGCCCGCGGCGATCGGGTCGGAGGCCGGGAACGTCTCGTCGACCGACTCGTCCAGGCCGGTGAACACCGCGCGCTCGTCGTCGGACACGTAGTCGAGGATCGAGGTCGCGAACGACTCCTTGGCCTCGGACAGCTCGATGCGGTCCTGCGGACGCTTCGGGCCGGCGATCGACGGGACGACCGTGCCGAGGTCGAGCTCGAGGTACTCGGAGTACGCGGGCTCGCGGGACGGGTCGTGCCAGAGGCCCTGCTCCTTGGCGTACGCCTCGACCAGCGCGAGCTGCTGCTCGGAGCGGCCGGTCAGGCGCAGGTAGTCGAGCGTGACGTCGTCGATCGGGAAGATCGCGCAGGTGGACCCGAACTCCGGCGACATGTTGCCGATGGTGGCCCGGTTCGCGAGCGGCACCTGGGCCACGCCCTCGCCGTAGAACTCGACGAACTTGCCGACCACGCCGTGCTGGCGCAGCTGCTGCGTGATCGTGAGCACGACATCGGTCGCGGTCACGCCGGACGGGATCGAGCCGGTGAGCTTGAAGCCGACCACGCGCGGGATGAGCATCGAGACGGGCTGGCCGAGCATGGCCGCCTCGGCCTCGATGCCGCCGACGCCCCAGCCGAGCACGCCGAGGCCGTTGACCATCGTGGTGTGCGAGTCGGTGCCGACGCAGGTGTCCGGGTAGGCGCGGAGCGCTCCGTCCACCTCGCGCGTCATGATCCCGCGCGCCAGGTACTCGATGTTGACCTGGTGGACGATGCCGGTGCCCGGCGGGACGACCTTGAAGTCGTCGAAGGCGGTCTGGCCCCAGCGCAGGAACTGGTAGCGCTCGTGGTTGCGCTGGTACTCGATCTCGACGTTGCGGCGGAACGCGTCCTCGCGCCCGAACACGTCGATCTGCACGGAGTGGTCGATGACGAGCTCGGCCGGCGCGAGCGGGTTGATCCGCGTCGGGTCGCCGCCCAGGTCGACCATGGCCTCGCGCATGGTGGCGAGGTCGACGACGCAGGGCACGCCGGTGAAGTCCTGCATGATCACGCGGGCGGGCGTGAACTGGATCTCGGTGTCCGGCTCGGCGGTCGGGTCCCACGCGGCCAGCGCGCGGACGTGGTCGGCGGTGATGTTCGCGCCGTCCTCGGTCCGCAGCAGGTTCTCGGCCAGGACCTTGAGGCTGTACGGCAGCTTCTCGGTGCCGGGGACCGCGTCCAGCCGGAAGATCTCGTAGGTGTCGTCGGCGACCTGCAGCCGGGACTTCGACCCGAAGCTGTCGACGGTGCTCACAGGTGGGCTCCTTCGTTGGCGAGTGCGGCCGGGCTGGGGGTCGGCCACCGGAACGGTAAGTATCTTGACGTCAAGATACATCCTACCCGACGCGCCCCGGACGGCGACCCGCGGCGCGTGCCCGGGATGTCGCCGCCGGGGTCGCGACAGGGGCGACGGGCGGTGCGGCGGTCGCTACAGCCCGCGGCCCTCGGCGGCGCGGCGCTCGCGCTCGACGGCCTTCTGGTGCTGGCGCGGGTCGTACTCGGGGGTGCCCTGCTTGTCCCGCTCGGTCGTGGCGCGGCGGCCGGCCTCGGCCACCCGGCGCGCCGCCTCGGCGGCGGTCTCGCGGGGGTCGCCCTCGTGCGGTGCAGTCATCGCTGACTCCTTCTGGCGGTGGGCGGCGCCGCGGGCCGCGGCGCCCGGTCCCACGCTAGGACGCCCCGCGCGCCCGCGCGAGGGCATCCGGCGCCCGACCTGCGGCGATCCGGCGCTCGGGACCGGCGCCGCCGACTGAGCCCGGTGGCTCCGGCCGAGCTCGGTGGCTCCGGCGACTTCGGTGGTTCCGGCCGAGTTCGGTGGTTCCATCCACCGCAGTCGGCGCGAACCTCCGAACTCGCCGGCAGCAGCGCCGCCGCGGCAGCCCTGGCCCGCCCGGGCCGCCGGGCCCGCCCCGGGACGCCGGGTCAGCGCTCCAGGACCGCGACCGCCTCGACGTGGTGCGTCATCGGGAACAGGTCGTACCCGGTGACGTCGGCGAGCCCGTAGCCCTCCTCCGCCAGGTACGCCACGTCCCGCGCGAGCGCGGCCGGGTCGCAGGCCACGTACACGACGCGGCGCGGCGCCAGCCCGGCGACCGCGCGCACGACGTCGCGCCCGGCGCCCACGCGCGGCGGGTCGAGCACCACGGCGTCGACGCCGGCGCCGGCGGCGCCCGACGTGAGCACCTCCGCGACGTCGCCGCCGTGCAGCGCGACCCGCGGCCGGTCGTGCAGGTTCCGGCGCGCGTCCCGGACGGCGCGCGCGTCGCCCTCGACGGCCACCACGGACCCGGAGGACCCGACGGCGTCCGCCAGCGGCAGCGTGAACAGGCCCGCGCCGGAGTAGAGGTCGAGCACCCGCCCGCCGTCGACGTCGCCCAGCGCGTCCAGCACGGCGCCGGTGAGCGCGGCCGGCGCCTCGCGGTGCACCTGCCAGAAGCCGGCGGCGGCCACGCGGTACGCCCACTCCCGTTCGCCGACCCGCACCTGCTCGCGCACCGCCGACCGGGCGTTCGGCCGCGGGTCGACCTTGCCGCGGCGCAGGTCGAACGGCTGGTCGTCGACGAGCACGATCGGCGCGTCCCCGCCGGCCGGCGCGACGGCCTCGATGCGCGCGCCGCCCGACCAGCGGCGGCCGAGCAGGTCGAGGTCAGCCAGGGCGTCGCTCATCAACGGCATCGACGAGACCGCGACGACGTCGTGCGAGCGGAACCGGCGCATGCCGGCCCGGCCCTCGCGGTCGGCGAGGAACCCGACCCGGGTGCGCCAGCCGAGGCCGCCCCGCTCGTCGTCGCCGGGCAGCGCGCGGACGGGCACCGTGCGCTCGACGCGGGCCAGCCGCTGCAGCTGCTCGGCGAGCACCGCCGCCTTCCACGCGCGCTGCGCGGCGGGGCGCACGTGCGCGAGCTCGCCGCCGCCGACGCCGCCCGGGCCGGCCTCGGGCCACGCGGAGTCGACGCGGTCGGGCGAGGCCTCGAGGACGTCGACGGCGTCGGCGCGCCAGAACCGCGCCGTGTCCCCCGTCTCGGTCAGCCGCGCGACGACCTGCTCCCCCGGCAGCGCGTGCCGCACGAACACGACCCGCCCCGGACCGTCGTCACCGGGCGTCCGCAGGCGCGCGACGCAGTGCCCGCCGTGGGCCACCGGCCCGACCTCGAGCTCGACCAGGTCCCCGGGCGCCGCGGCGCCCCGCGCCTCAGAGCCCACGGTGGGTGGTCCGTCGCACGTGGTCCTCCATGCCGGTCTGCCCTTCGGTCGATGCGAGCTGCCACGGGACGGACGCCACGACGACGCCCGGCGTGAACAGCAGACGGCCCTTCAGCCGCAGCGCGCTCTGGTTGTGCAGCAGCTGCTCCCACCAGTGGCCCACGACGTACTCGGGGATGTAGACGACCACCAGGTCCCGCGGGCTCTCCCGCCGGATCGAGCGGACGTAGGTGATGACGGGCCGCGTGATCTCGCGGAACGGCGAGTCGAGCACCCGCAGCGGCACCGGCAGGTCCATGGCCTCCCACTGCGCGCGCAGCGCGGCCGCGTCCTCGGGGTCGACGCCGACGGTGACGGCCTCGATGGTCTGGGGGCGCGACGCCCGGGCGTACGCGATCGCCCGCATGGTCGGCCGGTGCAGGTGCGAGACCAGCACGAGGGCGTGCACGCGGCTCGGGAGCGCGCGGGCGGCGGACGGGTCGGCGCCCAGAGCGAGCTCGGCGCGCACGGCGTCGTAGTGCCGCCGGATGCCCTGCATGCCGACGAACACGACGATCATGGCCAGGATCGCGATCCACGCACCGTGCGTGAACTTCGTGATCAGCACGATGACGAGCACGGTCGCGGTCATGCCGAAGCCGATCGCGTTGATGACCCGGGACCGGAGCATCTGCTGCCGGCGGCGCGGGTCGGGCTGGGTGCGCAGCTCGCGGGTCCAGTGCTTGATCATGCCGAGCTGGGACAGCGTGAACGACACGAAGACGCCGACGATGTACAGCTGGATCAGCCGGGTCACCTGGGCGTCGAACGCCAGGATGAGCGCGATCGCCCCGGCGGCCAGCGCCAGGATGCCGTTGGAGAACGCGAGGCGGTCGCCGCGGGTGTGCAGCTGGCGCGGCAGGTAGCCGTCCTTGGCGAGGATCGAGCCGAGCACCGGGAACCCGTTGAACGCGGTGTTCGCGGCCAGGATCAGGATGAGACCGGTGACCACGGACACCAGGTAGAACGCCGGCGGGAACGAGTGGAAGATCGTCTGCGCGAGCTGGCCGATGACCGGGTCCTGCACGTAGCCCTCGCCGACCGGCACCCCGTCGCGGAGCAGCTGCTCGGCCGGGTCCTCGACGTAGTGCACGCCGGTGAGCCGCGCGAGCGTGAGGATCGACATGATGAGGAACACCGACAGCGCGCCCAGCAGGAGCAGGGTGGTGGCGGCGTTGCGGGACTTCGGCTTGCGGAACGACGGGACGCCGTTGCTGATCGCCTCGACGCCGGTGAGGGCGGCGGACCCGGACGCGAACGCCCGCAGCACGAGGAACGCGCCCGCGGCGCCCATCAGGCCCTGGTCGAACGCGTCGGCCGGGACGATCGTCAGGTCGGCGCTCTCGGCGGGCTGCAGGTTCCCGGTCAGGTACTGCACGAACCCGACGACGGCCGTGCTCCCGACGGCGAGCATGAACAGGTACACCGGGATCGCGAACGCGCTGCCGGACTCCCGGACGCCGCGCAGGTTCGCGAGGGTGAGCAGCACGACGATGACCACGGCGAACAGCGCCTCGTGCCCGCGCAGCGCCGGGATCGCGGACGCCGCGTACTGCGCGCCCGACGACACGGACACCGCGACGGTGAGCACGTAGTCGACGAGCAGCGCGCTCGCGACGGTGACGCCGGCCTTCGGCCCGAGGTTCACGGTGGCGACCTCGTAGTCGCCGCCGCCCGACGGGTACGCGTGCACGTTCTGCCGGTACGACGCGATCACGGTGATCATGACGACCACGACCGCCAGGCCGACCCACGGCGAGATGACGGTGGCGCTCACGCCCGCGAGGGCGAGCGTCAGCAGCACCTCGTCGGGGGCGTAGGCGACCGACGACAGGGCGTCCGACGCGAAGATCGGCAGGGCGATCCGCTTCGGGAGGAGGGTGTGCCCCAGGTTCTCGCTGCGGACCGGTCGGCCCAGCAGCAAGCGTTTGGCGGCATCCGCGAGATCCGGCACGAGCGACCATGCTAGGCGCACCGCGACGGTTCCGGCACCGGCCGCGGCGTGGGACCCGCGCGGGGGTATAGCGTTCCGCGTTGTGCACTTCGTGATCATGGGCTGCGGCCGCGCCGGCGCGACGCTCGCGCAGTCGCTGGAGGGCCACGGCCACTCCGTCGCGGTCATCGACCAGAACCCCGACTCGTTCCGCCGGCTCGACGCGGAGTTCGCCGGCAGCAAGGTCACGGGCCTCGGCTTCGACCGGGACACGCTGCGCCAGGCCGGCATCGACGACGCCTACGGCTTCGCGGCCGTGTCCGACGGCGACAACTCGAACATCCTCGCCGCGCGCGTCGTGCGGGAGACGTTCGGCGTCGAGAACGTGGTCGCCCGGATCTACGACCCGCACCGGGCCGAGATCTACCAGCGGCTCGGCATCCCCACGGTCGCGACCGTGCGGTGGACCGCCGACCAGGTGCTCCGCCGGATGCTCCCGATGGGCGCGACCAGCCAGTTCACCGACGCGTCCGGCAAGATCAGCCTCTCCGAGGTCGACGTGCACGACGGGTGGGTGGGCAAGCCGCTCCGCCTGCTCGAGGAGGCCAGCGGCGCCCGCGTCGCCTACCTCACCCGCTACGGCGACGGGCTGCTGCCCGACGCCCAGACCGTCCTGCAGGAGAACGACATCGTGCACCTGCTGCTCCGGGCCGAGGAGTCGGCCACCGTCGAGCGCATCGTCACCGCGGCGCCGGAGGTGCAGGCATGAGGGTCGTCATCGCGGGCGCCGGCTCGGTCGGCCGCTCCATCGCGCGCGAGCTGCTCGCGAACGGCCACGAGGTCACGCTGATCGACCGGCAGCCGTCGGCGATGCGCGTGGCCCAGGTCGCCGACGCGGACTGGCTGCTGGCCGACGCGTGCGAGCTGCCCACGCTCACGCAGGCGCGCACCGACGAGTGCGACGTGGTCGTGGCCGCGACCGGCGACGACAAGGCCAACCTGGTGATCTCCCTGCTCGCGAAGACCGAGTACGGCGTGCCGCGCACGGTCGCCCGCGTGAACAACCCGAAGAACGAGTGGATGTTCGACGAGGCCTGGGGCGTCGACGTCGCGGTGTCCACGCCGCGGATCATGACGGCGATGATCGAGGAGGCCGTCTCCGTCGGCGACCTGGTGCGGATCTTCACGTTCCACCAGTCCGGCGCGGACATCCTCGAGCTGACCCTGCCGGACGACTCGCCGCTGGCCGGGTCGATGGTCGGTCAGATCGACTGGCCGGCGGACACCGTGCTCGCCGCGATCGTGCGCGACGACCGCCCGTTCCAGCCGTCGGGCGACGACACGCTCGAGGGCGGGGACGAGCTGCTGTTCGTCACCGGCCGCGAGGCGTCCGAGGCCGACCTGGCCGCGCTGCTCTCGAGCCGCGTACCAGGATCCAGCTCGCCCACAGCACCAGCGCGGTGAGCGGCACGCCCATCACGAGCTTGGCGGTGCCGAGCCAGGCGACCTCGTCAGCGTAGTACAGCGGCACCTGCACGAGCAGGCGCAGGCCGAACATCCCGGCCCACAGCCAGGTCACCAGCGCGTACCGGCGCAGCAGCGCCGGGTCCCGCCGCCACGCGACGGCGCCGGCCCAGGAGCCCGACTCCGACATCGGCCCGTCGCCGCGGAACAGGCCGAGCACCAGGCCGACCAGCGGCCAGCGGACCAGGACCGACACGACGAACGCCAGCAGGTAGGCGACGTTGGTGAGCAGGCCCCACGCGAAGTAGTCGCTCGCGTCGCCGGTGCGCCACGCCCAGACCACGCCGATGCCGACGCCGAGGACGCCCGACAGCGCCTGGGTCAGCGGGCTGCGCTGGACGAGGCGCGCGACGACGGCCACGACGGCCGCGGCGACGGCGGCGATCAGCGCGGGGCGCAGCTCCTGGCCGGCCACGACGTAGACGACGACGAACAGCAGGCCGGGCAGCACGGACTCCACCGCCCCGCGCACGCCGCCGACGGACTCGGCGAGCGAGAAGTCGTCCGCCTCGATCGCGCGCATGCCGCGCGCGGGCACGGCGTCCTCCGGCGCACCCGCGGCGGGGACCGGCGGCGGCTCCTGCGTCCCGCGCGGCTCGTGCGTGCCGGGGCCGGTCGGGGCCGTCGGGTCACTCACCCGGACGCGGCCGCAGCTCGTAGCGGGGGTTGAACATCGAGCGCCGGCCCTCGCGGGTGCACACCAGGCCCTCGACCTTGAGCCGGCGGCCCGGCTCGATGCCGGCGATCTCGCGGCGGCCCAGCCAGACGAGCACCAGGTTGCCGCTGCCGTCGTACAGGTCGGCCTCGAGCGCGGGGACGCCCTGGCGCGGGCGCAGCACGACCGAGCGGATGACGCCCGACACCTTCACGCGGTGCCGGTCGGGCGTCTGGGAGACGGGCACGCAGCCCTTCGCTCGGACGGCGTCCTCGCGCTCCTCGTCGGCCTCGATCTCCTCCTGCGACGCGACGGCCTTGCGCAGGCCCTCGCGCAGCGACAGCGGCGACATGTCAGCGGATCTCCGTGATCTCCGGCCCGCGCTGCAGCGGGTCGAACGTGGGGGCGGCCGGCTCGACGGGCGGCTTCGGGGCCGCGGCCTGGTCCGGCAGGGTGAGCGCGAGCAGGTCGCGCGGGGCGCGGGCCTCGGTGCCGCGCACCACGACGGTGCGGCGGAACAGGTCCTCGAGCTGCGCGGCGGCGGCCTCGTCGACCGCGGCGCGGCCGGTGATGACGCCCCGCAGGAACCAGCGGGGGCCGTCGACGCCGACGAATCGCGCGGGGCGGTGGCCGGTCCGGCCCTCGGGGGTGCGCACGGGGAGGCGCGCGAGCAGCTCGCGGCCGAACGGGCCGGGCACGTCGTCGACGGCGCCGCCCTGCTTGCGCACGGACTCGCCGATCTCCTCGCGGATCTCGTCCCAGATGCCGTCGGTGCGCGGCGCGGCGAACGCCTGCATCTGCAGCGTGGAGCCGTCGATCGTCACGCCGACGGCCGTGACCGTCCCCGACTTCTTGTCGATCTCCATGCGCAGCTCCATGCCGTGCACGCCGGGCAGCCGCAGGGCGCCCAGGTCGACGCGCGGTCCGGCGGGGACCTCCTCGCCGGAGTCCCACGGACCGGACGACCGGTCGACGGCCGGCGCCGCGGGGGGCTCCGGGGTCGGGTCCTGGGCCAGGTCGACCGCGGGGGTCGCCGGGTCGGCCACCGCCTCGGCTGCGTCGACGCCGGCCGCGGTCTCGTCCTGGGCGGTGCGGTCCTTCGCACCGCGCCGGAATAGCGCCACCCTCAGTCCCTTCCCCGGGTCGCCCGCGTCGCGGGCACGTTCGTCACCACAGTAGTCCGCGCCCGGCGGACCACCTAGCGGGCCGCCTGCGTGTCCGCCGTGGGCGCACCCGTACCCCCGGCGGCGTGCCAGCCGCCGCTCGACCCGAACCCGCCCGCGCCGCGGACGGAGTCCGGCAGCTCGGCCGCCTCGACGAACGCGGCTCGCTCGACCCGCTGGATCACGAGCTGGGCGACGCGGTCGCCGCGGTGCAGCACGACGGGCTCGCGCGCGTCGGTGTTCAGCAGCGTCACGGCGATCTCGCCGCGGTAGCCCGCATCGACGGTGCCGGGCGCGTTGACGATCGTCAGGCCGTGCCGCGCGGCGAGGCCGGAACGCGGGTGCACGAAGGCGGCGTAGCCCTCGGGCAGCGCGATCGCGACGCCGGTCGGCAGGGTGACCCGCTCGCCGGGCTCGATGGTGGCGTCCACCCGGGTCACCAGGTCGGCACCGGCGTCGCCGGGGTGCGCGTAGGCGGGGACCGGCACGCCCTCGTCGAGGCGGCGCAGCAGGATGGTCGTCGTCTCGGTGGCCGCGGGGGCGGGCGCGTCGTCCGTCACGGGCCCCGACCCTACCCGCCGCGCCCGGGTGGGATGCTGGGTCCGTGCAGACGACGACCGCCCCCGCCTTCGCCGAGCGCCTCTGGCCCTCTCCCGCCGGCTGGCTCGCCGTGCCCGCCCTCGCCGCGATGCTGGGGATCGTGCTGGTGCCGCTGTCGCCGGTCGCCGCCGCGGTCGCCGCCGCCGCGGGCCTGGTCGCCGCCGCGGCCGCCGCGGTCCGGCTGTCCACGCCCGTCCGGGTCGAGGGCGGCGAGCTGCACGCCGGCGACGCGCACGTGCCGGTCGCGCTGCTGCGCGCGCCCCGCGCCCTCGACGCGGCGGAGACCCGGCACGAGCTCGGCCCCGGCCTGGACGCGCGCGCGCACGTGTGCCTGCGCGGCTGGGTGCGGACGGCCGTCCGGGTGGAGCTGGACGACCCGGCCGACCCGACGCCCTACTGGGTGGTGTCGACCCGGCGGCCCGCCGAGCTGGTCGCTGCGCTCGGCGGGGACCCGGCCGCGGGCGCCGGCGACCCGGGCACCCGCTGACACGACGACGCCGGCCGGACCACGGGGGTCCGGCCGGCGTCGTGACGGCTGGAGGGGGCGCGCCCGCCGGTCAGGACCGGCGCCACGCCCGTGGGCAGCTCAGGCCGCGCACTCCGAGCAGACGGGCATGCCGTCCTTCTCGTAGGCGAGCTGGCTGCGGTGGTGGACCAGGAAGCACTTCGAGCAGGTGAACTCGTCGGCCTGGCGCGGGAGCACCCGGACCGAGAGCTCCTCGCCCGACAGGTCCGCGCCCGGGAGCTCGAACCCCTCTGCGGCTTCGGTCTCGTCCTCGTCCACCACGCCCGAGTTCTTGTCGGAGCGCCGGGCCTGGAGCTCCTGCAGCGAGTCCTCGCTGAGGTCCTCCTCGGTCTTGCGCGGGGCGTCGTAGTCGGTTGCCATGTGGTGTGGTCACGCTCCGTCTGGTGGTCGGGATCGGCGTACGCGGGATCAAGCGAACGGGGCTCGCGGTTTGTTCCCGGTCAGGCGCCCCGGATTGTGCCTCATTTCGGAGCGCGGCGCACGCCCGGCTCAGTCGTCCGCGTCGGCGCCCAGCTCGGCGAGCAGCGCGGCCAGCTCGTGCACCGTCGCTGCGGGCCCGACGACCGACATCTCGACGCCCGCCGGGGCCCCGCGCAGGCCGCTGACCTGGGCACCCGCCTCGATCGCGATCACCTGGCCGGCCGCGAGGTCCCACGGGTTGAGCCCGCGCTCGTAGTGCGCGTCGAGGGAGCCCTCGGCCACCCGGCACAGGTCGAGCGCCGCCGAGCCGATGCGCCGGACGTCCCGGACCCGGGGCAGCAGCTCGGCGAGCACCCGGCCCTGCGCGCGGCGCCGGGCCGCGAGGTACCCGAACCCGGTGCCGACCAGCGACGAGGCCAGCGGCCGCGCCGGGTTCACCTCCAGGCGGACGCCGTCGCGGAACGCCCCCTGGCCGCGCCCCGCCGTGTACGTCCGGCTGTCCTCGACCGCGTGCACGCAGCCCGCGACCGGCGTCCAGCGCGCCGGGTCGGGGTCGCCCGCCACCACGCCGACGGACACCGCGAAGGCGGGGACCCCGTAGAGGTAGTTGACCGTCCCGTCGATCGGGTCGAGCACCCAGGTGAGGCCGCTCGTGCCGGGCTCCAGGCCGTGCTCCTCCCCCAGCACCCCGTCGTGCGGCCGGTGCTCGGCCAGCAGCGCGCGCAGGTGCGACTCCGACGCGAGGTCCATCGCGGTCACGGGGTCGACGTCGCTGGACTTGGTCGCGGCCACCTGCACCCGGGCGGGGCGGGTGGCGCGGATGAGGTCGCCCGCGGAGCGCGCCACGCGCTCGGCCAGCTCGCTGAGGGCGCGGACCTCGGCGGGGTCCGGCAGCGGGGCGGGGTCGACGCGGGCGGCGGGGTCGGCGGGCGTGGGCGTGGGCTGGGCGGCGCTCGTCACGCGCCCATCCTGCCCGAGGACGGGGCGCTGTGCGGGGCGGCCCGTCGCGGCGGTGGGCGGTGCGCCGCGCGGCCGTGCGGGGCGCCCTGTCGGGGCGGTGCGGCCGGCGCGGGTCAGCCCGCGTCCGACCCCCCGGCGCCCCCGCGGCCCGCGGCGCGGGACCGCCGGACCCGCGCCACCCAGCGGAGCAGCGGCGCGGGCTGCTCCGGCGGCAGCCCCGGCCCGGTCCCGCCGCGCCCCGTCCCCCCGAGCCCGCCCCGCCGGCGGCCGACCCGGTGCGCGCGCTCGACCCGCTCCTCGCGAGCCGACCGCCCCGTGCGCCCGACGCCCCCGACCCGGCCCAGCCGCGCCCGCGCGGCCGACCGGTCCCACGGGCCGGGCGCCTGCCAGCCGAACCGCAGGGCGACGAGCCGGATCCCGAGCACGGCCACGACCGCGGCGACCACGGTGCCCTCGGACAGGGCCTCCTCGCGCCACAGCACCACGACCACCAGCGCGCCGAGCAGGGACGGGATGGCGTAGAGCTGCCGCTGGTGCAGCACGGCCGGCACCTCGCCGGTCAGCAGGTCGCGCAGCACACCGCCGCCGACCCCGGTGACGATCCCGGCGAACACGGCGGCCGTCGCCCCGACGCCGTACTCGAGCGCCTTGATCGTCCCCACGACGGTGAACAGCGCCAGCGCCCCGGCGTCGAGCACCAGCACGAGCCGCCGCAGCCGGTGCAGGCCCGGGTGCGCCGCCCACGTGACCAGGCCCGCGGCGCAGGCGGTCGCGACGAACTCCCACTGCGCGATGCCGACCGGCGGGATCGCGCCGATCAGCACGTCGCGCAGGATGCCGCCGCCGAGGCCCGCGACCCACGCGAGCACGACGATGCCGAACACGTCGAAGCTCTTGCGGACCGCCGCCAGTCCCCCGGACAGCGCCCCGACGAACACGCCCAGGAGTTCGAGGACGGGCTGCAGGGGGAGGTCGACGTGCACAGGGGAGATCATGGCAGCCGGGAGTTCGTGCGGCGCACCGCCGAGCCTCCCCGGGATCGGGCCCCGGCGATGGCAGGCTCGTCCGCGGAACGATGGGAGATGTCATGGCCGAGCTGGAGCTGATCGGGCTGCACGAGGACGGGGAGCACCTGGTCCTCGCCGCGGCCGACGGGCAGCGCTACCGCCTGCGCATCGACGAGCCGCTGCGCGCCGCCGTCCGCCGGGACCGCCCGCAGCTGGAGCAGATCCGCGCCGAGCAGTCGGGCGTGCCGAGCCCGCGGGAGATCCAGGCGCGCGTGCGCGCGGGCCAGTCCGCGGAGCAGATCGCGGAGGAGTCCGGGCTGGCCGTCGAGCACGTGCGGCGGTTCGAGGGCCCCGTGCTCGCCGAGCGCGAGTTCGTGGCGGAGCAGGCGCGCGGGACCCGGGTGGGCCGCGACGTCGGCGCGCCGGTGCTGGGCGACCTCGTGGTGGACCGGCTGGCGGCGCGCGGCGTCGACACCGGGGCCGTCGCCTGGGACGCGTACCGCGAGGCCGGCGGCGGCTGGGTCGTGGTCGCGCGGTTCCGCGTGGAGGACGCCGAGCGCGAGGCACGCTGGACGTACGACGCGCAGGCGCGCGCCGTGCACGCCGAGGAGGACGAGGCCCGCTGGCTCTCCGAGACGGAGATCGCCGACGGCCCGGTCCCCCGCCGGCACCTGTCCGCCGTGCGCGACCTGTACGACGTGGACGCCGACGTGCGCCCGGTGCTGGCGGCCGTCGACGGCCCCGGCCACCCGCAGCACCGCGAGCCCGACGACCCGGCCGACGACCTGCGGGCGACGCACGAGCTGCTCGACGACCTGCGCGCCCGGCGCGGCGTGCGGCAGACGCTCGACCTCGAGGGCGACGACGAGGACGGCGACGCGTTCGGCGGTTTCGGCCCGCAGCACGCGTTCGACTTCGGCCAGCTGGACGCCCCGGACGTGGCGGGCTCGCACCCGGTCGATCCGGAGCCCGCAGCCGAGGCGCGGGTCTACCCGGCCCCGGCCCGCCCGCGGGCCGTCGAGGACGAGCCGGAGACGCCGGTGGCGCTGGAGCCCGGCGAGCCGATGCCCCCCGCCGGGGGGCCCGGCGCCTCCGGGGCGGCGGCCGGCCCGGAGGAGGACACGACGCCGGCGCGGGCCGAGGACCAGCCGAAGCCCCGCTCGGGCGGGCGGCGCGGCCGGCCCAAGGTGCCGAGCTGGGACGAGATCGTCTTCGGCGCGAAGCCGGAGTGACGCGGCCGGAGTGACGCGGCCGGGCCGCGCGGGCGGTCGACGCGCCCAAGGCCACGGGCGCGCCCGGCAAGACCCGCGCGCCCGGGCCGACCCGCGCGCCCGGGCAGGCGCGTTCAGTCGCCCGCGAGCAGCGCCTGGTCCAGCGTCTGCGGCGACAGCGCCGCGGCGCCCGAGGTGCGCGCGGTCATCCGCAGCCGGTGGTGCCGGCGGCACAGCACCTCGTAGCCGACCGCGTCCTCGTCCGCCGGCACGGCGACGTCGCCGACCACGACCTGCGCGCCCTCGACGACCATGACGCCGTGCTCGGTGCGCGCGTTGTGCGTGGCGCGGGCGCCGCACCAGCACAGCGCCTGGACCTGCAGCGTCTCGACCCGGTCGGCGAGCTCGAGCAGCCGCGCGGAGCCGGCGAACAGCCGGGTGCGGAAGTCCGTGGTGATGCCGAAGGCGAACACGTCCACCGCCAGGTCGTCGACGACCGCGCCGAGCTGCTCGACCTGCTCGGCGGAGTAGAACTGCGCCTCGTCGCAGATGAGGAAGTCCACGCGCTCGCCGTTGCTGCGCCGGGTCACCACCTCGGCCCAGAAGTCGGTGCCCGTGGTGACCTCGTGCGCGGGGACGGACAGGCCCAGCCGCGAGGACAGCACGTGCTCCCCCGCGCGGTCGTTCTGGGTGAACAGCACCCCGCCCCGGCCGCGGGCCGTGTGGTTGTGGTGCATCTGCAGCGCCAGGGTGGACTTGCCGCAGTCCATGGTGCCGCAGAAGAAGACCAGCTCGGCCACGTGCTCCTCGTTCCTCGTGCTCGTCGTGCGGTGGTGCGGTGGTGCGGGCCGGGCGCGCGCGGCGGCCCGGTCAGGTGTGGACCGCGAGCAGCGGCACCCGGACCTCGGCGGCGGTCAGCGATCCGTGCACGCCGACGAGCTGCAGCGACGCGGGGGTCTGCGTGCGGGAGTCGACCACGGTCGCGCGGCCGGTCGCGGCCACCACCAGGTCGCCGATCAGCGGGCGCACGTGCGCGGACACCGGGCCGAACAGCCCGGCCGCCACGGCGTCGTCGCCGGTCAGCACGACGGCGTCGTCGCCGAGCACGTCGGCCCAGCGCCCCTCGGCCGCGCGCGGGTCCACGCCCGGCTCGAGGTGCACGTGCAGGGCGCGCGGCTCCCCCGCGACCAGCGCGACGCCCTCCGCCAGCCCGGGCGTCGTCGCGACGTCCCACCGCCGGGCGGGGTCGACGTCGACCATGCCGTGGTCGGCGGTGACGACGACGGTGGCCCCCTTCGGCAGCGAGCGCACCAGCCGGCGCAGCTCCCCGTCGAGCGCCTCGAGCTGGTCGCCCCACTGCCAGGAGCCGGAGCCCTCGTGGTGGCCGGTCTTGTCGACGTCGCCCCAGTACAGGTAGACGAGCCCGGGCTCGCGCAGCAGCCGCAGCGCCGCGTCGACGCGCTGGGACAGCGACTCCGCCGCGCGGTAGCCGCCGCCGCGCAGCGCGGCCTCGGTGAGCCCGGACCCCATGAACTTCGCGGGGCCGACGGTCGTGACCGTGACGCCGTGCGCCACGAGCCGCTCGAACACGGTGGGCTCGCGCTGCCACTCCCGAGCCGGGCCGAGGCCGTCCCACGACACCATGTTGGCCAGCCCGCCGCTCGCGGGGTTCCGCACCGTGTACCCGACCAGGCCGGTGCGCCCGGGCCCGGTCCCGGTGCCGAACGAGCCCATCGAGGCCGCGGTGGTCGACGGGTAGCCCGCCGACAGCGGCGCGGACCCGGTCAGCAGCGAGCGCAGGAACGGGGCGTGCCCGGCGCGCTCGGCGAGGTTCTCGTAGCCGAGGCCGTCGACCAGCACGACGCACACCCGGTGGGTCGCGGGCAGGCCGAGCTGCGCGCGGCGCTCCGGCCCGTCCGGCACGGGCGCGCCCAGCGCGTCGGCGACGGCGGGCAGCAGGCCGGACAGCGACGGGCCCGCGTAGTCCGGCAGCACCAGCCCCGCGTCCGCGAGCCGGGCCGGCACGGTCGTGACCGACATCGTCAGCGCGCGCTCGCCGCGGACAGCCGCTTGGCGAACGCCACGGCGTCGCGGACCGCGCGCTCCCCCTCGGCCACGGCGGACACCCGGACGACGACGTCGTCGGGCGTCAGCGTGCCGGTGAGGCCGTGGTCCGCGTCGCAGCTCGGGTCCGCGCAGCCGGCGGGCTCCAGGTCGACCCGGGACACCGCGCCCCAGCCGATCGCCAGGGTGAGCTCCGCGGCGGCGGTGCCGGGCCGGTGCTGCTCGGGGCTCGCGATGACGTGCGTCAGGGCCACGGAGCGCAGCTCGGACAGCGGCACGGCCTCGGTGGTCGCGGCGGCGCTGGCGGACGGGTGCTCGCTGTCGGCGGGGTGGTCGTCCACGTGCGCCACGACGAGCCGCGTCGGGGTCAGCGCGAGCACGGTGACGTGCCGGCGCACCTCCTGCGCGTCGAAGGTGGTCTCGGGGTGCACGAGGTACGCCTCGACGGGCTCGTCCGCGAGGGCGACGTCCAGGACGTCGGCGACCAGGTCCGGGTAGTACCCGGCGCGGTGCAGGTCGCGCAGCAGGTCGGTGGAGGGGGCAGGCACCCGCACATCCTCCCACCGGTCGGGGCGCGCCGTCACACCCCCGCGCGCGCCGCGTCGATCAGGCCGGCAGGGCCCGCCGGGGACCGTCCGCCCGGGTGCCCGCGACGCCGACCCGGGCCTGCGCGCCCAGCACGTACGCGCCGCGCTCGGCGACCACGACGGGGTTCAGCTCGAGGTGCAGCAGCTCGGGCAGCTGGTCGGCGAGCACCGCGACGCGCGCGAGCACCTCCTCCAGCGCGGCGACGTCGAGCGGCGGCACGCCCCGGTAGCCGAACAGCCGGGGCGCGGACCGCGGGGCGCGCACCATGTCGGAGACGTCGACGTCGGTCAGCGGTGGAACGGCCCAGGCGACGTCTCCCAGCAGGTCGGTGGTGTCGCCGCCGAGCCCGAAGCCGAGCACCGGGCCGAACAGCGGGTCCTCGGCGGACCGGATGACGCAGGCGACGCCGTGCGGGGCCATCGCCTGCACCTCGAGCGGCGCGCGCCCCGGCTCGGGCTCGCGGCCGGCGGCCAGCGCGAGCACCTGGGCCACGTCGGCGCGCAGCTCGGTCTCGTCGTGCACGTCCAGCCGCACGCCGCCCAGGTCGGAGCGGTGCCGCAGCGCGGGCACGGTGGACTTGAGCGCCACCGGCCAGCCCAGCCGGTCGGCGGCCGCGACGGCCTCGTCCGCGTCGTGCACGCCGACGGTCGGGAACACGTGCACGCCGGCAAGGGACAGGAGCTCGGCGACCTGCTCGTGCGTGAGGTCGAGGGAGGCGCGGCTGCCCGCCTCGTCGAGCCAGCCCGCGATCCGGCGACGCGCGGTGCGGGCGTGGATGCCCTCGGGCGCGACGAGCCGGCCGCGGTCGGCGGACCGCCACGCGGCGTACCGGGCCGCCTGGCCGAGCGCGAGCACCGCGTCCTCGGGCGTGGTGTACGCGGGCACGGTGCGCAGCGCGCCGTCCGCGTCGGGCGCGGTCAGCGCCGGGGTCGCGCCGTGCAGGCCGAGCAGGCAGGCGACGGACGTGCGCCCGGACCCGGCGGCGTGCCGGGCGAGCGCCTGCGCCACGCGGTCGTCCCGGGGACCGACGGTCGGGACGTGCATGGTGACGACGACCTCGACGTCCGGGTCGGAGTACACCTGGGCGAACGTGCGCTCGACCTTCGCGTCGTCGGCGTCCTCGTGCAGGATCGCCGGGGCGCGCGCGACGGTGAACCCCGCGGCGGCCAGCGCCTCCGTCACCAGGGACGCGGCGGCGGACGACGACGCGACGACCGCGGCGCGCCGGCCCGGCGGCAGCGGCTGCAGCGCGAACAGCTGGGACACCTCGAGCATCTGGTGCACGTTGTCCACCAGCACCACGCCCGAGCGGCGCATGACCTCCTGCAGCGTCTGCCGGGACGCCTGCGTGGGCCGGACGGCGTGCCCGGGCGGTACGACGTGGCCCGACCGGCCCGCCGTCACCACGACGACGGGCTTCGCGGACGCGAGCCGCCGGGCGACCCGGGAGAACTTCCGGGGGTTGCCGATCGACTCCAGGTACAGCGCGACGACGTCCGTCGAGTCGTCGTCCTGCCAGAACTGCATGAGGTCGTTGCCCGACACGTCCGCGCGGTTGCCGGCGGACACCAGGTGCGCGAGCCCGAGGTGCCGGCGGCGCACCGACCCGAGGATCGACACCGCGGTGGACGCCGACTGGCAGAACAGGCCGATCCGGCCGGCCGGCGGCGGGTCCTCGGTGAGCGAGGCGTTCAGCAGCCCGCCGGCGGCGTGCGCGAGCAGCCCGTAGGACCGCGGGCCGACGACCCGCAGGCCGGCGGCGTGCGCGGCGCGCAGCAGGGCCCGCTGCAGCGCCAGCCCGGTCGGCCCCTGCTCGGCGTAGCCGCCGGACAGCACCACGACGCCCTTGACGCCGAGCCGGCCGAGCGCGCGCACGGCGACGACCGCCTCGGCGGCGGGCAGGGCGAGCACGGCGAGGTCGACGGGGCCGGGCACGTCGTCGATCCGGTCCCAGTGGCGGACCACCGGGGCGGTCCCGGGCGCGCCGGGGTCCGGCTCGGACGCGACCGCCGGCGCCGGGCGGCCCACCACGTGCACCTCGACGGGGCGGTCGTCGCCGCCGGCGGCCGTGACCGCGCCGGTCCGGTGCTCGGGCTCGTCGCCCCGCGCTCCGCCCGCGGCCAGGTCCGCGAGGACCCGCTCCGCGCGCCGGTCGTCGAGCGAGCCCGGCGCGGCGTGCGGCGACGACAGCACCAGCACGGACCGCGCGTGCAGCAGCGCCTGCACGCTGCGCGCCTCGGCGGCGTGCTCGCGCGCCATCATCACGGCGAGCGACCGGTCGGTCGGGTCGATGTCGAACCCGACGGTCACGACGCCGTCCTCCAGGTGCTGCTGCAGCGAGTACCCGGCCTCGCGGAACACGGCGATCATCCGGCCGTTCTGCGGCATCACGTCGGCGGTGAACCGGCGGATCCCCCGCTCGCGCGCCGCCGCGGCCAGGTGCTCGAGCAGCACGGAGCCCAGCCCGCGGCCGTGGTGCGCGTCGGCGATGTTGAACGCGACCTCGGCCTCGTCGGGGCCGACCTTGTCGTAGCGCGCGACGCCGATGATCGCGTCGTCCCCCGTCACCGCGACGAGCGCGACCCGGTCGCGGTGGTCGACCCGGGTGAACCGGGCCAGGTCGCGGTCGGGCAGCCGTTCGAGCGGCGCGAAGAACCGGAACACGATCGACGCCTCGGACTGCCCGACGTGGAACGCCTGCAGCGCGTCGGCGTCCTCGGGGCGGATCGGGCGCACGTGCGTGGTGCTGCCGTCGCGGAGGACGACGTCGGCCTCCCAGCTCTCCGGGTACACGGCGGGCGCCTGGTCCCCCGCGGAACCCGTGCTCTCGGCCATGGTCCCGAGCCTAACCAACGCCGCGACCGCGCGTCGTGGTGGTCCACGGGGTCGCCGGGCGGGGACAATGGGCGCCGACCACCGACCCACGCACCGCCGAGGGAGCACCCCGCAGCATGGCGCGCCGCAGCAGCACCCCCGACGTCCCGCCCGAGGACGTCGCCGAGCGCATCGTCGACATCGACGTCGCCACCGAGATGGAGGGCTCGTTCCTCGAGTACGCCTACTCGGTCATCTACTCGCGCGCCCTGCCCGACGCCCGGGACGGCCTCAAGCCGGTGCAGCGCCGGATCCTGTTCCAGATGTCCGACATGGGCCTGCGTCCCGACCGGCCGTTCGTGAAGTCGGCGCGCGTCGTCGGCGAGGTCATGGGCAAGCTGCACCCGCACGGCGACACCGCCATCTACGACGCCATGGTCCGCATGGCGCAGCCGTTCTCGCTGCGGCTGCCGCTCGTCGACGGGCACGGCAACTTCGGCTCGCTCGACGACGGCCCTGCCGCCCCGCGGTACACCGAGGCCCGGATGGCGCCGTCCGCGCTCGCGATGACGCAGAGCCTGGACGAGGACGTCGTCGACTTCGTCCCGAACTACGACAACAAGCTGACCCAGCCGGGCGTGCTGCCCGCCGCCATCCCGAACCTGCTGGTGAACGGCGCGTCCGGCATCGCGGTCGGCATGGCCACCAACATGGCGCCGCACAACCTGGTCGAGGTCGTGGCCGCCGCCCGGCACCTGGTGCTGCACCCCGAGGCGACCCTCGACGAGCTGCTGCGGTTCGTGCCGGGCCCCGACCTGCCCAGCGGCGGCAAGATCGTCGGCCTGGAGGGCGTGCGCGACGCGTACCGCACCGGCCGCGGCGCGTTCCGGACCCGGGCCACCGCGCGGATCGAGAACGTCACCCCGCGCCGCAAGGGCATCGTCGTCACCGAGCTGCCGTACACCGTCGGCCCCGAGAAGGTCATCGAGAAGATCAAGGAGGGCGTGCAGTCCAAGAAGCTCTCCGGCATCGCGGACGCGCTCGACCTCACCGACCGGCAGCACGGCCTGCGCCTGGTCATCGAGGTCAAGACCGGGTTCAACCCCGAGGCCGTGCTGGAGCAGCTCTACCGGTACACGCCGCTCGAGGACTCGTTCTCGATCAACAACGTCGCCCTGGTCGAGGGCCAGCCCCGCACCCTCGGCCTGCGCGAGCTGCTGCAGGTCTGGGTCGACCACCGGATCTCCGTCGTGCGGCGGCGGAGCCAGTTCCGGCTGCGGAAGAAGCAGGAGCGGCTGCACCTCGTCGAGGGCCTGCTGATCGCGATCGTCGACATCGACGAGGTCATCCAGGTCATCCGCTCCTCCGACGACGCCGACGCCGCCCGCACCCGGCTGCGCCAGGTGTTCGACCTGTCCGAGCCGCAGGCCGAGTACATCCTCGAGCTCCGGCTGCGCCGCCTGACCAAGTTCTCCCGCATCGAGCTGGAGAAGGAGCGCGACGAGCTGCTCGAGGAGATCGCGGCCCTGCAGGCGATCCTCGGCGACGAGTCGCTGCTCCGGACGACGGTCAGCGACGAGATGGCCGAGGTCGCCGCGACCTACGGCACCCCGCGCCGCACCATCCTGCTCGAGTCCGCCGGCGGGGTCGCGACCGCCGCGGAGGGGGCGCCCGCGCCGCGGTCCGGCCGCGCCGCCGCCCCCGCGCTGTCGCTCGAGATCGAGGACTCCCCCTGCTACGCGCTGCTGTCCGCGACCGGCCTGATCGCGCGGACCGGCAGCACCGACGTCGCGCTGCGGCCCGCGCCGGGCGCCGGGCGGTCCAAGCACGACGTGCTCGCCGGGGCCGTGGCCACGTCCGTGCGCGGCGAGGTCGGCGTGCTGACGTCGCGCGGCGTCGTGCGCCGGGTGTCCGTGCTCGACCTGCCCGGGCTGCCGCCGACCGACGGCGCGCCGAACCTGTCCGGCGGGCTGCCGCTGTCCGAGCTGCTGGCGCTCGACAAGGGCGAGCGGGTCGTCTCGCTGGTGTCCGTCGCGCCCGACGCCCCGACGCTCGCGCTCGGCACGGCGCAGGGCGTCGTGAAGCGCGTGACCTCCGGCGAGGCGCCCGCGAACCGCGACTCCTGGGAGGTCATCGGCCTCAAGGACGGCGACGAGGTCGTGGGCGCCGCCGCCGTCACGGACGACGACGAGCTCGTGTTCATCTCGTCCGACGCCGCGCTGCTGCACTTCGCCGCCGCCTCCGTGCGGCCGCAGGGTCGGCCCGCGGGCGGCATGGCGGGCATCAAGCTCGCCGCCGGCCAGCGGGTCGTGCACTTCGGGGCGCTGCCCGCCGGGTCCGACGCGGCCGACGACGCCGAGGGGCCCGTCGTGGTGACCGTCGCCGGGTCGTCGACCGCGCTGCCGGGCACCCAGACCGGGTCCGCCAAGGTCACGCCGTTCTCGCGCTACCCGGGCAAGGGCCGCGCCACCGGCGGCGTCCGGGCGCACCGGTTCCTCAAGGGCGAGGACGCGCTGTTCCTCGCCTGGGCCGGGCCGGCGCCCGCGCGGGCCACGGGGTCGGCCGGGCAGCCGGTCGACCTGCCGGAGCCGGACGAGCGCCGGGACGGGTCGGGCCAGCCGCTGGCGGCGCCGCCGCTCGCGATCGGCTGACGCCGCCGCCGGCGGCGGCGCGGGCGCGCGCGCCGACCCGCGTCAGCGGCGGCGCTGCCGCCGTCGGCGGCGCGGGCGCCGAGTGGGCACGCGACGCGTCGAGTGGGCATCCCCTGGTTGCCCACTCGACGCGTCCGGTGCCCACTCGACGCATCCGGCGCCCACCCGACGCATCCCGGTGCCCGCTCGGCGGTTCCCGGGGCGCGGCGCCGCGGGTCAGTGCGCGGGGGCCGTCGCGGCGATGCGCGCGCGGACCAGGCCCGACACCTCGACGAGCGACGCGACCTGCGCCTCGTCCAGCGGCGCGAGCAGCAGGTCCCGCACGAGGACGCGCCGCGTGCGCTGCGCGGCCTTCGCGGCGGCCACCCCGGCGTCGGTCAGGCAGACGACCGTCCCGCGGCCGTCCTGGCGGTCGCGGGTGCGGGTGACCAGCCCACGGGTCTCCATGCGCCGCAGCTGGTGCGACACCCGGCTGTCCTGCCACTCGGCCGCGGCGGCGAGGTCCTTGGCGCGCAGCCCGGGGTGCCCGGCGGCCAGCAGCGGCTCGAGCAGCTCCAGGTCGGCGACGGACACGCCGGCCTCGGCCCCGAGCCCGCGCTCGAGCGCCGTGAACATCTCCCGGGAGAGTCCCAGGTACATCCGCCAGGTGGCGTCCTCGTCGACCTGCGCACGCCCGTCCTCTGGAGCCATGCGCACAGCGTAGGGCCAGGCCGTCGTGCGTCGAACCGTATTCAGACCTCGATCGTGTACATGACCGCGCCGTGCGTGACCTCGTACCCGAGGCTCGCGTACAGGCCGTGCGCGCCGGACGGGTTCTCCGTGTCCACGTCCAGCTCGGCGTACTGCATGCCGTCGGCCCGGAACGACGTCATCGCCGCCGTGAGCAGGGCCGGCGCGAGCCCGCGGCCGCGCCACGCGCGGCGCACGCCGAGCAGCTCGGTGTAGCCCGAGGTGAACCCGGCGACCGCCCAGTCGTGCTCGTAGCGCCCCGAGAGCGTGTACCCGGCGACCTCGCCGGTCGCCTCGTCGACCGCCACGTGGCTCCACTGCGGCGCGAACATCGCGCGGCCCTGCTGCCAGTGCGCGGCCGTCCGGGGCTCGCTCCCCCAGTGGTCGGCGAACGCCTCGTTGTGCGCGAGCCGCACGGCCTCGTCGAGGTCCGGCGACCAGGGCACGATCCGCACGCCGTCGAGCGGGCGCGGCTCGGGCAGCGGCCGCGACAGGTCCCGCCGCATGTCGGTGAAGTACCGGATCGGGGCGAAACCCGCCGCCGCGTGCAGGGCGAGCGCGTCCGCGCGGTGGTCCTCGAGGAACGCGGCGATCCGGCCGGGCGCGTCCTTGCCGGACTCGGCGAGCTTCTGCCGGGCCCGCGCGGTCGCCCACGCCAGCAGCGCGCGCCCGATGCCGCGGCCGCGCCAGGCGGGGTCGACGCCGCCGCCGAGCCAGACCCGGACGACCCGCACGTCCCCGGGCGGCGCGTCGACCGTGATCCAGGCGCGCGGGACGCCGTCGGCGTCGAGGCCGACCCGGGTGTCCCGCGCCGGGTCCTTCCAGTCGCCGTCGAACCCCTCGCCGACCTCGACCTCGCTGGTGCGGAAGGGCTGGGCGTCGGCGTCCTCGACCCGGGCGACGAGCGCCGCCAGCACGGGGACGTCCGCGCGGGTGAGCGCGCGCCAGGTCAGCCCGGTCGCGGCGCGGTCGGGCTCGGGCAGGGTCGCGGGGGCCGCGGCGCGCTCGGCGAGCGACCGGGCTCCGGTGGTCGTCGCGGGGGTCTGCGTGGTCTCGGGCATGCGGGACACGGTGCCCGACGGCGCGCGCGGTGTCACGCGGATTCCCCCGCCGCGCGGGTCGGTCCCCGATCGCCGGGCGCTCGCTCCTGCCCTCCACGCGGCCGGGGCCGCGGCGGAGGGCAGGCGTCGTGAGCGGGTCAGGCGTCGATCTGCGAGGCGTCCAGCGTCGAGGCGCCGGCCACGATGAAGTCCTTGCGCGGCGCGACGTCGGAGCCCATCAGCAGCTCGAACGTCTCCTCCGCGCTGCGGACCATCGCGTCGGCGTGCTCCGCGGCGGGCAGGGTCACGCGGCGCAGGGTGCGGTGCCGCGGGTCCATGGTGGTCTCCGCCAGCTGGTCCGCGTCCATCTCGCCGAGGCCCTTGTAGCGCTGGATGTCGTCCTTGTAGCGCTTGCCGACCTTGTCGAGCTTCTTCAGCGTCGCCGCGAGCTCGGCCTCCGAGTACGTGTAGATGTACTCGTTCTTCCGGCTGCCCGCGCCGATCACCTCGATGCGGTGCAGCGGCGGGACGGCGGCGTACACGCGCCCGGCCTCCACGAGCGGACGCATGTACCGGAAGAACAGCGTGAGCAGCAGGGTGCGGATGTGCGCGCCGTCGACGTCGGCGTCGGTCATCAGGACGACTTTGCCGTACCGGCGGGCGTCCAGGTCGAACGTGCGGCCGGAGCCGGCGCCGAGCACCTGGATGATCGCCGCGCACTCCGCGTTGCGGAGCATGTCGGAGATCGAGGCCTTCTGGACGTTGAGGATCTTCCCGCGGATCGGCAGCAGGGCCTGGTAGTCCGACGACCGCGCGAGCTTGGCGGTGCCGAGCGCGCTGTCCCCCTCGACGATGAACAGCTCGGTGCGCTCGACGTCGTCGCTGCGGCAGTCCGCGAGCTTCGCCGGGAGCGAGGACGTCTCCAGCGCCGTCTTGCGGCGGGAGATCTCCTTCTGCTTGCGCGCCGAGACGCGGGCGCGCATCTCCCCCACGACCTTGTCGAGCAGCGCGGCGGACTGCGCCTTGTGCTCGCGCTTCGCGGAGGTCATGAGCGCCGTCAGCTCGGCGTCCACGACCTTGGCCACGATGTTCCGCACCGGCGCCGTGCCGAGGACCTCCTTGGTCTGACCCTCGAACTGCGGCTCGGCCAGGCGGACGGTCACGACGGCGGTGAGACCCGCGAGCACGTCGTCCTTCTCGATCTTCTCGCCGCCGTCCTTGGCGGAGATCTTGAGCCGGCGGGCGTTGGCCTCGACCTGCTTGCGGACCGTGCGCAGCACCGCGGTCTCGAAGCCCGCGAGGTGGGAGCCGCCCTTGGGCGTCGCGATGATGTTGACGAAGGTCCGGACCTCGGTCTCGTAGCCCGTGCCCCAGCGGAGCGCGACGTCGACCTCGCAGTCGCGCTGCACCTCCTGCGGCGTCATGTGGCCGCGCGCGTCCAGCACCGGCACCGTCTCGGAGAACATGCCGGAGCCGGTCAGCCGCCAGGTGTCGGTCACTGGGGCGTCCGGCGCCAGGAAGTCCGCGAAGTCGACGGTGCCGCCGTCGTGGCGGAACACCTCCTCGTGCGGGCCCTCGGCGCCCGGGGTGCCGGCGAGCCCGCGCTCGTCGCGGACGGTGATCGTGAGACCCGGCACCAGGAAGCTGGTCTGCCGGGCACGGGTCACGAGCTCGTCGTACGAGAACACCGCCGAGGTCGGGAAGATGTTCCGGTCCGCCCAGTAGCGGATGCGCGTGCCGGTGCGGCCCTTCGCGACCTTGCCGACGACGTCGAGCTGCGAGCGGGCCACGAACGGCTCGAACGGCGACTCCGGGCTCCGGCCGGCGGAGTCGTCGAACACGCCCGGCTCGCCGCGGTGGAAGGTCATCCGGTGCGTCTTGCCGCCGCGGTCCACCTCGACGTCGAGGCGGGACGACAGCGCGTTCACGACGGACGCGCCGACGCCGTGCAGGCCGCCCGCTGCGCCGTACGAGCCGCCGCCGAACTTGCCGCCCGCGTGCAGCTTGGTGAGCACGACCTCGACGCCGGTCAGGCCGGTCTTCGGCTCGACGTCGACCGGGATGCCGCGCCCGCTGTCCCGCACCTCGACCGACGAGTCGGCGTGCAGCACGATGTCGATGCGGTCGCCGTGGCCCGCCAGGGCCTCGTCGACGGAGTTGTCGATGATCTCCCAAAGACAGTGCATGAGGCCCCGGGAGTCGGTGGACCCGATGTACATGCCCGGACGCTTGCGGACCGCCTCGAGCCCCTCGAGCACGGAGAGGTGGCGGGCGGTGTAGCTGGACTCGGCGGAAGCGGTCGACACGAGTCCCGAGGGTAGTGGCTGGGACCGACAGATCCGCGGCACCATGCCGCCGCCGGGCGTCGATCCTCAGGGCGTCGTGCTCGGGCGGTCTCGATCCGGTGTCGGTCGTGTGACGGCAGGGTGACATCGTCCGGCCGGGCGTACGCGGTGAGCGAACCACCCGCTCCCGACGGGAAGGATCCGGGCCGGAGATGGTTGTATGACAGCGTGACGGAGACGATCGAGACCACGAACCCGCTGACCGCAGCCGACCGCTGCGACCGCTGCGGCGCTCAGGCCTACGTCCGCGTGCAGCTGCCCGTGGGCGAGCTCCTGTTCTGCGCCCACCACGCGCGCGAGCACGCGCCGAAGTACTCGCAGGTCGCGACCCACGTGCAGGACGAGACGGACAAGCTGCTCGCCGAGCACGGAGCCGGGGCCGGCGCCGCTCGCTGAGCCGCACCAGCACCCCCGCGGGCGCACCGGGACGAGGCGCCGCCCGCCGCGACGACACGAGGGGCCCGCCCCCGGCTGCGGCCGGGAGCGGGCCCCTCTGCGTGCCGGCCGCCCGGCTCAGCGGCGCAGGACGACCTTGAGCGCGTCGTGCTGCCCGGCGCTGCCGAACACCCCGTAGGCCTCGTGCATCTGGTCGAGCGCGAACGTGTGCGTGCCCATGGACCGGATGTCCAGCGAGCCCTCGGCCACGAGGTCGAGCAGCATCGGGGCGGTCACGCCGTCGACCAGGCCCATCGTGATCGTGATGTTCTCGATCCAGAGGCGGTCGATCGGCAGCGTGACCGGGCGCCCGTGCACGCCGATGTTCGCCACGTGCCCGTACGGCACCACGAGGTCGAAGGCCGCCTCCAGCGTCTGCGGGACGCCGACCGCCTCCATGACGACGTCGGCGCCGCGCCCGCCGCAGAGCGCCCGGACCTCGTCCTGCCAGCCCTCCGCGCCCGCGTGCACCGCGTGCGTCGCGCCGAAGTCCTGCACGGCCCGCTCGAGCCGGAACGGGTCGAGGTCCACGGCGACCACCCGCCGCGCGCCGTGCAGGTGCGCCGTCGCCATCGCGGCGAGGCCGACGGGGCCCGCGCCGATGCACACGACGGAGTCGCCCGGCGAGACCGCGCCGTTGCGCACGCCCATCTCGTAGCCGGTCGGGAAGATGTCCGACAGGAAGATGACCTCCTCGTCGGACAGCCCCGGCGGCACCCGGTGCAGCGAGGTGTCGCCGAACGGCACCCGCACGAGCTCGGCCTGCGTGCCGTCGACCAGGTGGCCGAGCACCCAGCCGATCCCGCCGACGGACTGGCAGTGGCTCGCCTGCCCGACGCGGCAGTACCGGCACGTGCCGCACGAGGTGATCGCCGGGACGACGACGCGGTCGCCCACCGCGAACTTGCCGACGGCCGAGCCGACCTCGACCACCGTGCCCACCGCCTCGTGGCCCAGCACCCGGCCGGGCGTCACGGCCGGCACGTCGCCCAGCAGGATGTGCAGGTCGGTGCCGCAGATGGTCGTCGTGTCGACCTGGACGACCACGTCCGTCGGGTCGACCGCGTGCGCGTCCGGCACGTCCTCCCACTCCTTGTGCCCGGGGCCGTGGTAGACGAGAGCCTTCATCGTGCGTCCTCTCCGGCGGACGGGAGCGCCCGCCGTGCCAGGGTCCGCCTCGCCGTCGAGGGGACCTTCGTCCCCCATTCACCTCCGGCCGCTGGCCGCTGAGTGGGACCGAGGTCCCGACCCGGACACCCGGGCGCGCCGAGGTGGGCCCTCCGGCCGGGCACCCACCCGTCGCCCGTCAGCGCCCGCCCCGCCCCGGGCACGACGAAGGGCCCGTCCCCCTCGCGGGAGACGGGCCCTTCGTCGTGCCGGCTCAGTCCAGGTAGTCGCGCAGCACCTGGGAGCGGCTCGGGTGGCGCAGCTTCGACATGGTCTTCGACTCGATCTGGCGGATCCGCTCGCGGGTCACGCCGTAGACCTTGCCGATCTCGTCGAGCGTCTTCGGCTGGCCGTCCGTGAGGCCGAACCGCATCGAGACGACGCCCGCCTCGCGCTCCGACAGGGTGTCGAGCACCTGGTGCAGCTGCTCCTGGAGGAGCGTGAAGCTCACCGCGTCCGCGGGAACGACGGCCTCGGAGTCCTCGATCAGGTCACCGAACTCGCTGTCGCCGTCCTCGCCGAGCGGGGTGTGCAGCGAGATGGGCTCGCGCCCGTACTTCTGGACCTCGACGACCTTCTCGGGGGTCATGTCGAGCTCCTTGGCGAGCTCCTCCGGCGTGGGCTCCCGACCGAGGTCCTGGAGCATCTGCCGCTGCACGCGCGCCAGCTTGTTGATGACCTCGACCATGTGCACCGGGATGCGGATGGTGCGGGCCTGGTCGGCCATGGCGCGCGTGATCGCCTGGCGGATCCACCACGTGGCGTACGTCGAGAACTTGTAGCCCTTGGTGTAGTCGAACTTCTCGACCGCGCGGATCAGACCGAGGTTGCCCTCCTGGATCAGGTCCAGGAACAGCATGCCGCGGCCGGTGTAGCGCTTGGCGAGCGAGACGACCAGGCGGAGGTTGGCCTCGAGCAGGTGGTTCTTGGCGCGGCGGCCGTCCTGCGCGATCCACTGCAGCTCGCGGCGGGCCTTCGGCTCCAGCTCGTCGCCGATCGCCGCGAGGCGCTCCTCGGCGAACAGGCCGGCCTCGATGCGCTTGGCGAGCTCGACCTCCTGCTCGGCGTTCAGCAGCGCGACCTTGCCGATCTGCTTGAGGTAGTCCTTGACCGGGTCGGCCGTCGCGCCGGCGGTCACGACCTGCTGCGCCGGGGCGTCGTCCTCGTCGCGGTCCGAGACGACGAACCCCGTGTCGGTCGACTCCTCGGGCTTCTTCGCGGCGGCGGCGGGGGCCGCCTCGTCGGCGTCCTCCGTCGTCTCGTCCTCGGCGGTCTCCTCGGCGACGACCTCGATCTCGGCCTCGTCGATCTCGACGTCCTCGAGCTCGACCTCGTCCTCGTCGGTCTCGTCGTCGGACTTGGCCTTGGTGGCCTTGGTCGCCTTGACCGGCTTCGCGGTGGCGGCCTTGCCGGCGGCCGCCTTCTTCGCGGCGGGCTTGGCAGCGGCGCGCGTGGTCCGCTTGGCGGCGGGCTTCTCGGCGTCGTCGCCGTCCTCGGCCGCGACGGTCGCCTTGGCCGACGGGCGCGCCTTGGCGGTGGTGGCCGCGACGGCGCGGGCGGGGGCGGCGGTCGGCTCCTCGATGGTGATGCCGGCGTTGGCCAGACCGCGCACGACGGCCTTCAGCCGCTTGGCGTCCTCCACCTGAGCGGCCTCGCATGCGTGACGCAGCGCAGCGGCGTCGACGCTGCCGTTGGTGCGCCCGGCGCGCACGAGGTCCTGCAGGGCGGGGTGCTCGAACTCACGCGGGAGGGTGGGGGTGGGAGTCTGGGGCGTCACGAATGACCTTTCGGCAGCAAGGGACCCGGTTCGGCGCATCGGGTACCTCGATATTGTACCGGCCCGCACCCACCACGGGATGCCCCCGGACGGGCGGCGAGGCCTCGGCCCGGCAGGCCGGATGACCTGTCGTAGGTGCTCAACGCGCGGCACCCGCCGAGGATTCCCGCGGCGGGTGCCCGAGGTGGCGCGGGCGCCGGGCGCGGCGCGCTCCCGCCGCCCGGGCGCGTCGGTCGGTGGCGTGCCGGTCGCGCGGGTCGGCGCGTCGTCCGGGTCGGTCGCAGGCGTACCGGTCGGGCGCGGGTCGGCGCGCACGCCGGTCGGGGCGCAGGTCGGAGCCCGGGGTCGCCGTCGACCGGGCGCGCGGAACGGACCGGACGCGCGGAACGGACCGGACGGGCGGAACGGACCGGACGGGCGGAACGGACCGGACGAGCGGAACGGGCCGGACGCGCGGAACGGACCGGACGGGCCGGACGCGCGGGGTGTCAGCTCGGGTCGGGCTTGACCGCCAGGACCGGGCACGGGGAGTCGAGCAGGATCCGCTGCGCGTTCGCGCCGAGGATGAGCTTGCCGACCGGGCTGCGACGCCGCAGCCCGATGACGATGAGCGTGGCGTCGGTCTCCTCCGCCGTGCCGATGAGCGACTCGGCGACGTCGCGGCCGCCGGCGATGACGCGCACGTCGTGCGGCACGTCCCGCTCCTCCAGCGAGGCGCGGACCTCGTCGAGGGCCGTGGCGAGCTCGGCACGCTGCTCGTCGGTCTCGTCACCGCGCTCGCTCACGACGACGACGAGCGGCTCCGACCGCCGCACCGCCTCGCCCGTCGCCGCGGTGAGGGCGGCACGCCCCTCGACCGTCGCCAGGTACCCGACCACGATGCTCATCGATTGCTCCTCGCACGTGCGCTGTGCGTCCTCGCCGGCGCGCACCGGAGCGCCGTCGCGCGGGTGCGGGCCGTGGACCGTGCACCGACCGTACCGGAACGCCCCCGGCCGCACGACCGGCGGCTGCGGACCCCGCCGGGCGCCCGCTGCAGCGCCCCGGGCGGGCGCCCGGCGCGCTCAGCAGCGGCGACGCACCCAGCCCGGCGGGAGGCCCGCGCCGAGCGCGCGGTCGAGCAGCTCGGCGAGCCGGTGCCCCGGGTCGTGGTCGAGCGCGCGCTCCACGAGCACCGAGGCCCGCACCGCGTCGCCGTCCCACCACGCGAGGAGCGCCAGGAGGGTGAGGGCCGGCGCCTGCCGGTCGCGGCGGCCGTGCGCGACGACCGCCTCGAGCGCGACCCGGGCGGCGGCCGCGACGTCCTCCCGCGGCTCGCGGCCACGGTCGGGGTCGACGAGCACGTCCAGCGCGTCGCGCACGCGCTCGGAGACCGTCATCGGCAGGTCGTCGCGCGGCGCGGCCGGGTCGTCGCCCGGCGCTCCGCCGCCCGAGCCGCGGTCGTCGGCGGCCGTCGCGTCGACGACGCCGTGGCCGGCACCGGGCCCGCCCGCGGAGCCCGTCCGGTCCTCCGCCCTCGCCGGGTCGTCCGTCCCCGCCGGGTCCTCCGCCCAGGCCGGGTCCTCCGTCCCCGCAGCGCCCTCCGCCCCCGGCTCCGTCCCCGTCGCCGCCCTGGCGACGTCCGGCGCCGGCTCAGCCGCACCCCCGCCGGACCACGCGTCCGCGGCGGGGTCGCGCGGCGGCGCCGGCAGACCCCCCGGCGCCGCCCGCAGCAGGGCGTCGGGCAGGTCGTCGCCGTCCGGGTCGACGAGGGTCAGCACGACGGCGTCCCGCACCACGGGGTCGAGCAGCGCCGCCTCCACCCGCCCGAGGGCGACCGCCGGCGGCGGCGCACCGAGGTCCGCCCGCGCCGCTTCCAGCACGCCGCGCCAGGCGGCGAGCGAGCGCTGCCGCCAGCGCAGCACGCCCGCCGCGTCCTGGGCGCGCAGGAGCCCGTCGAGCCAGCGGGCGCGCGCCGCGGCGGCGGAGCGGCGGCGTCCGGCGGGCGCGGCCCGGACGGCCCCGAGCGCGTCCCGGCTCGCGGCCACGCCGCCCCGCGGGCCCACGAGCCGCCCGGCGAGGACGCCGCCGGCCAGGTCCTCGAGCGGTCGCCCGCCGGGCGGGCAGCAGCCGCCGTCGCGGCAGTCGAGCCCGAGGTAGCGGCCGTGTCCGACGAACCAGACGGTGACCGGGCCGAGCTCGTCGGCGGCCCGCCGCGCGACCTCGGCGGCGCGCGCCGCCCGCGATCCCGGCGGCGGCCGGAGCCCGCGGTCGGGGTCCCGGGGGTCGTCCTCGTCCTCGTACACGACGGCGACGACCTCCGCCGCGCCGTCGGCCGCGAGGTGGGCGGCCACCCGGCGGAGCTCGCGCGGGCCGTCGCGGCCGAGCACGGCCGGCAGGTCCACGCGGGCGACCAGCCCCACCCGGCGGCCCGGAGCGCGCAGCGCTACGAGCACCACGGAGTCCTGCGGGTGGAACCCGAGCTGGTACGGCAGGAGGGCGAGCAGCTCGCGGGGGTGACCGAGGCGCAGCACGGTCCCCGGGTCGGGCGCGGCGCCGTCGCTCCGGGCGGGTTCGGGGGCGGGACGGTCGGGTGCAGGGCGGTCGAGCCCCGAGGTCGTGGTCGTCATGGCCCCACCCGACCGCGCCGCGGCAGCCCGCCGCAGGGCCCGATCCTGCTGCCTGGGGACGCGACGCCCGGACCGGGCTGTGGAGGAGTCGGTGCCCGCCCGCTGCGGCGCTACTGTGGCGCCCGTGCTCCCCCGTGCCACCGCGTCCGTCGTCCTCCTCGCGCTCGTGGCAGTGGTCACGGCGGGCTGCACGGGCGGCGGGGACGGCTCGCCCGCCCCCACCGCGTCCGCGACCGCCGCCGTCCCGGCCCCGACGCCCGGCGAGTCGCTGCTGCCCAGCCCGACGTCGACCGGGTCCGCGGTGGGCGACCTCGCCCCGGGCTTCCCCACCGACCTGGTGTCCCCGCCCGAGGGCAGCGAGGTCCTCGTGTCGAGCGCCGACACCGACGACGCGTCCGGGCTGACGACGATCAGCCTCAACCTGCGCAGCCCGCTGTCGACGGACCAGCTCGTCGAGGCGGTGCGCGAGCCGCTGGCCGCCGCCGGCTTCGCCGAGACCGTCCAGGACCCCGGCGCGGCCGGGCTCGCCGCGTCGTCGACCTTCACCCGGGGCGAGGGCGGCGTGGAGCTGCTGACGCTCGGCGTGCTCGACCGGGACGGCGTGCGCACGCTGACGCTGGGCGGGACCGTCCGGCTGTGAGGCCCTAGGCTCGCCGGGTGAGCCCCGCCCCCGCACTCGTCGACGCCGAGGACCTCCGCACCCGGGTCGACGCCCTGCTCACGGAGCACGTCGAGCACCTGCTGCCCGAACTGGTCGCGTCCGGGTCGGGCGCCGCTCCGCTGGCGGAGGCGCTGCGCCGGATGCTCGCGGGCGGCAAGCGGCTGCGGGCCGCGTTCTGCTGGTGGTCGTGGCGCGCGCACGGCGGCGACCCGGACTCCCCGGAGGCGGCCGCGGTGCTCCGCGTGTGCGCCGCGCTCGAGCTGTTCCAGGCGGCCGCGCTGTTCCACGACGACGTCATGGACGACTCCGACACCCGCCGCGGCGAGCCGGCCGCGCACCGGGCGTTCGCCACGCTGCACGCCGAGCGCGGCTGGTCCGGCGACGCCGGCACCTTCGGCCGCTCGGCGGCGATCCTGCTCGGCGACCTGGCCCTGGTCGCGAGCGAGCGCGAGTTCGTGCGCGCCGTCGCCGACCTGCCCGCCGACCGGCGCGACGCGGCCCACGCGGTCTTCGAGGGCATGCGCACGGAGGTGACCGTCGGGCAGTACCTCGACCTGCTCGCCGAGGTGCTGCCGTGGGGCGAGGACCCGGCCGCCGACGAGGCCCGCGCGCGCGAGGTCATCGTCGCGAAGGCCGCCCGCTACTCCGTGGAGCACCCGCTGCTGCTCGGTGCGGTGCTCGCCGGCGCGGACGACGCCGCCCTCGCCGCGACGAGCGCCTACGGGCTGCCGCTCGGCGAGGCCTTCCAGCTGCGCGACGACCTGCTGGGCGTGTTCGGCGACCCTGCGACCACCGGCAAGCCCGCCGGCGACGACCTGCGGGAGGGCAAGCGGACCGTGCTCGTGGCGCGCGCGATGGCGCACGCACGGTCCGCCGGCGACGCCGACCTGGCGGCCGCGCTGCACGCCGGGCTCGGCGACCGCGGGCTGGACGACGACGCCTGCCGCGCGCTGGCCGCGCGGATCGAGGCCAGCGGGGCCGTCGCGGAGGTCGAGGCGCTCATCGCCGACCTGGGCGACCGGGGCTTCGCGGCCCTCGCGCAGGCCCCGCTCACCGAGGAGGGGCGGGCGATGCTCGTCGCGCTCGGCCACGCGGCGGTCGACCGCCGGGCCTGAGACCCGCGCGGCGGCGCGCGCCGCTGCACCACGTCCACCGCCCGCGCCGGACCACCGGCGCGGGCGGACGCGTCAGAGCAGCGCCTGGGCCCGGCGCCGCACCTCGGTCTTGTGCCCGGCGCGCAGCGCGTCCACCGGCCGGCCGGGCAGCGACTCGTCCGGGGTGAACAGCCAGGCGACCGCCTCGGCGTCGGACATGCCGACGTCGCCGAGCACGGAGAGCGTGCCCTGCAGCGACGCGAGCACCGCCGCACGGGCGACGGTCGGCTCGTCGTCCTCGTACCCGCCGGCCTCGGCGGCGGGGTTGCGGGCGTCGACCGGCACCAGGAACGCGGCCGGCACGCTGAGCACGGGCGGGTCGCCGCGACGGACGCCGACGAGGCGACGCTCCTTGAGCAGGCGGCGGACCCGGCCGGCGTCGACGCCGAGCTCGTCCGCCACGTCGGGCACGGTCAGCCAGGAGTCGACCAGGTCATCGGGGTGGGGCTGCGCAGTCACGCGGGCCAGCGTACTGACCGGACGCGCGCGGGGCCGGGTCGACCGCCCGCGACCCGACCGCACCGGCGCACCACCCGCCCCGCGACCCCGACCGCTCAACGCCCGACCCCCGCGCCGCGACCCCGACGGCTCGCGGCCGGGACGGCGCGCGCACCGCCGCGTTCGCCCTGGTGGCGCAGCGCGCTCGCCCGGCCGTGTGAGGCGGGTGTCCGAAATGCCCTGGTCACTGCGCCAAAAGACTCCTCCGGCTTCCCACGCCTCACCCGGTGCACTACCGTCGCACTGGTCACTTCAGTCACACGAGTCACACGAGTCACGCGCACCGGCGCGCAGCCAGCACCGCACCACGACGTCTCAGCACCAGGGGTCCCCACCATGTCGCAGCCCGCCCTCGCCCTCACGGACCAGGCCGCCCGCTCCCAGGACGGCACCCCGGCCCGCGCCGCGAGCCGTCGCGGACGACGCCTCGCCACCAGCACCGGCGCGATCGCCATCGCCGCGGTCGCCGCGACCGCCGGCGCGCCCGCCGCGCACGCGGACGACTCGTACACGGTGCGCTCCGGCGACACGGTCAGCCACATCGCCTCGAAGTACGGGACGACCGTGTCCGCCGTGCGGAGCGCGAACGGCCTCGGCGCGAGCGCCTTCATCCGCGAGGGCCAGCGGCTCACCATCCCGACGTCGGGCGCCGCGGCGGCGGCCGCCCCCGCCGCCGCGGGCGGCACGCACACCGTCGCCTCCGGCGAGACCGTCTCCGCGATCGCGCAGCGCTACGGCACCACGGTCGCCGCGGTCACCTCCGCGAACGGCCTGGACGCCCGGGCGTTCATCC
>NZ_BONO01000036.1 GCF_016862755.1 Cellulomonas pakistanensis
GCCCGCCGGTGCAGTGACCGGCGGGCGTCGTCCCGGATTCATCGTCGGACGGGTGCGGGGAGGCCGCAACAGGGAGCGCTCGGCGCGACGGGCGAGGTCGGGGCCTAGAGGTCCGCCGGGTCCACGAGGAAGCCCGCCATGTCCGCGATCTCGCCGCCGACCTCGGCGTGCACCTCGCGCGCCACGCCCCGGACCACGCTCGCGGCGCGCCCGCGGGCCACGCGGTGCGGCAGCGACGGGCGCTCCGACTCGAGCTGCTCCACGTCGGGCGCCTCCCAGCGCACCCGGTAGGCGACCAGCTCGCCCTGCGCCCAGTCGAGGGCCGCGAGCACCAGGGGCACCTCCGCCTCGGCGGCCACCTCGACGACGACGATGCCGTCCACGCCGAGGTCGATCTGCAGCCCGAACGCCTCGGCGGCGGGCGGGTGCTCGAGCATGTAGGCGTCGAACGCGTCCGCCTCGGCGTGCAGCCGGCGCCGCTCGTCGGGGTCGGCGACGCCGACGCCCGCCCGGTCCCGGGCGGCCAGCGCGGCGCCCGCCTGCTGCGGCGAGGACGCGCGCGGGTCGACGGGTGGCGAGGTGTCGAGCCGGGCGCGGGACGACACGCGCCGCGCGGCCTCGACGACCACCTCGGGCTCGACCCAGCGGTCGGTGAGGACGGTGAGGTCGAGCGCGGCGTCCATCTCCGGCTCGAGCACCACGCCGGGCTCGGTGCGGACCGCTCCGCCGAGCCGCCGGGCGGCGGCCACCAGCCACTGCACCACGCGCAGCTCCTCGCGGACCGGCCCGGCCGTGCCGAACGCGCGGCGCAGCCCGTCCCGGTCGCCGCCGAACGCCCGCTGCTCCTCGCGCTCGCGGGGGCAGTCGACGACCCAGGCGACGCGCGCGTCCGTCGGCAGCCCCCAGCGCGCGACCTGCGCGGGCTCGAGCGCGAAGGGCCCGGTGAGCGTCGACAGCCGGCCGAGGCGCAGGACGCCGGCGGTGGCCTCCGGGACCGTCCGCGCGGCGCCGGACGCGCGTCGGCCCGACGGGACGCGCGGCGGCCGCTCCCAGCGCGCGCTCGCGAACCGGCTGGACGCCAGAACGTCGACCTCGTCGGGCGCCACGCCCTCCGGCAGCACCAGCAGGTGCCGGCCGGGCGGCGGCGTGACGCCCGCGGCGCCGGGCGCCTCGGGCAGCGGGGGCAGCGACGCGCTCACGGGCGCCTCAGACCTGCGTGCGGTGGAAGTGCTGCCAGGAGCGCGAGGCCGTCGGGCCGCGCTGACCCTGGTACCGGGACCCGCTCGCGCCCGAGCCGTACGGGGCGAGGGCCGGCGACGACAGCCGGAAGAAGCACATCTGGCCGATCTTCATGCCCGGCCACAGGGTGATCGGCAGCGTCGCGACGTTCGACAGCTCCAGGGTCACGTGCCCGGAGAAGCCCGGGTCGATGAACCCGGCCGTCGAGTGCGTGAGCAGGCCGAGCCGGCCGAGCGAGGACTTGCCCTCCAGCCGCGCCGCGATGTCGTCCGGCAGCGTCACCTGCTCGAACGTCGACCCCAGCACGAACTCCCCCGGGTGCAGGACGAACGGCTCGTCGCCCTCGACCTCGACCAGGCGGGTGAGGTCGGGCTGGTCCTGCGCCGGGTCGATGACCGCGTACTTGTGGTTGTCGAACAGCCGGAAGAACCGGTCGAGGCGCACGTCGACGCTCGACGGCTGCACCATCGCGGGGTCGTACGGGTCGAGGACCACCCGGCGGGCGTCGAGCTCGGCGGTGATGTCGCGGTCGGAGAGCAGCACGGGACCACGGTACCGGGGCGGGCGAGGGCTCCGACTCGTCCACGTGGCGGGGCCGAGACCCACTGGTCCGGCCGAGACCACCCCTCGCGGGCGTGGGTCTCGACCGGATCAGTGGGTGTCGTCGCGCATCCCGGGACCGTAGGCGCCCGTCGCGCACCCCCCGTGGGACCTCCGCTCCACCCGGGACCACGGGCTGCCGGAAGCGTTTCGACCGTGCGCTACGCTGACCGACGCACGCCGCGTGGGAGCGCTCCCGCAGCGGCCACCACCGACGACCGGAAGGCGCGACGATGCGGTACGGCCACTTCGACGACGAGGCACGCGAGTACGTCATCACGACGCCGCGCACCCCGTACCCGTGGATCAACTACCTGGGGTCGGAGGAGTTCTTCTCCCTGCTCTCCCACACCGGCGGCGGCTACTCCTTCTACCGCGACGCGAAGATGCGCCGGCTCACGCGCTACCGGTACAACAACATCCCCGCCGACGAGGGCGGCCGGTACTTCTACGTGCACGACGGCGGCGACGTGTGGACGCCGGGCTGGCTGCCGGTCAAGGCCGAGCTCGACCACTACGAGGCCCGGCACGGCCTGGGCTACTCGCGCATCACCGGCGAGCGCGGCGGTCTCCGGGTGGAGACCCTGTTCTTCGTGCCGCTCGGCGAGACCGCCGAGGTCCAGCACGTCACGCTGACCAACACCTCGGACGCCGAGAAGACGGTGTCGCTGTTCTCGTTCGTCGAGTTCTGCCTGTGGAACGCCCAGGACGACCAGACGAACTACCAGCGGAACCTGTCGCTGGCCGAGGTCGAGGTCGAGCTGGACGGCCCGCACGGCTCCGCGATCTTCCACAAGACCGAGTACCGCGAGCGCCGCGACCACTACGCCGTCTACGGCGTGAACACGCGGGCCGCGGGCTTCGACACCGACCGCGACGCGTTCGTCGGGCCGTACAACGGGCTCGGCGAGGCGGACGTGCCGCGCGCCGGCCGGGCCACCGGCTCGGTCGCCTCCGGCTGGTACCCGATCGGCTCGCACCAGGTCGAGGTCACGCTGGCCCCGGGCGAGAGCCGGTCGCTGACCTACGTCCTCGGGTACGTGGAGAACCCGCACGACGAGAAGTGGGCGCCCGCCGACGAGGCCGCCGGCATCCCCGCGCTGCAGCGCGTCAACCGCGAGCGCGCGCACGCCCTGCTGTCCCGGTTCGCGACGACGGAGCAGACGCTCGCCGAGTTCGAGGCGCTGCGCGCGTCGTGGACCGACCTGCTGTCCACGTACTCGGTCCGCAGCACGGACGAGAAGCTCGACCGGATGGTCAACATCTGGAACCAGTACCAGTGCATGGTCACGTTCAACATGTCGCGGTCGGCCTCGTACTTCGAGACCGGCATCGGCCGCGGCATGGGGTTCCGCGACTCCAACCAGGACCTGCTCGGGTTCGTGCACCTGGTCCCGGAGCGCGCGCGGGAGCGGATCGTCGACATCGCGTCGACCCAGCTCCCCGACGGCTCGGCGTACCACCAGTACCAGCCGCTGACGAAGCGCGGGAACGACGACATCGGCTCGGGCTTCAACGACGACCCGCTGTGGCTGATCCTCGGCGTCGCGGCGTACGTCAAGGAGACCGGCGACTGGGGGATCCTCGACGAGCCGGTGCCGTTCGACAACGAGCCCGGCTCCGAGGTCCCGCTGTTCGAGCACCTGACCCGGTCGTTCGAGTTCACGATCGCGAACCGCGGCCCGCACGGCCTGCCGCTGATCGGCCGCGCCGACTGGAACGACTGCCTCAACCTCAACTGCTTCTCGACCACGCCCGGCGAGTCGTTCCAGACGACCGAGAACCAGGCCGGCGGCGTCGCGGAGTCGGTCTTCATCGCCGCGATGTTCGTGCACATCGGCCCGGAGTACGCCGAGCTGGCCGAGCGCCGCGGTCTGGCCGACGTCGCCGCCCGCGCGCGCACCGAGATCGACGCCATGCGCGCCGCCGTGCTCGAGCACGGCTGGGACGGCGAGTGGTTCCTGCGGGCGTACGACTTCGACGGCAACCCGGTCGGGACCGACGCGGAGCCGGAGGGCAAGATCTGGATCGAGCCGCAGGGCTTCGCGGTGATGGCCGGCATCGGCGTCGACCCCGAGGACCCCGCCGACCCCGCCTCCCCGGCGGTCCGGGCGCTCGACTCGGTGCGCGAGCACCTGGCGACGCCGCACGGCATGGTCCTGCAGCACCCCGCCTACACGAGCTACCAGATCGAGCTCGGCGAGGTCTCGACCTACCCGCCCGGCTACAAGGAGAACGGCGGCATCTTCTGCCACAACAACCCGTGGGTGATCATCGGCGAGACGGTCCTCGGCCGCGGCGAGCGGGCGTTCGACTACTACCGCCGGATCACGCCCGCCTACCGCGAGGACATCTCCGAGGTGCACCGGCTCGAGCCGTACGTGTACGCGCAGATGATCGCCGGCAAGGAGGCCGTGCGGCACGGCGAGGCCAAGAACTCCTGGCTCACCGGCACCGCGGCGTGGAACTTCGTGGCCGTCTCGCAGTACCTGCTCGGTGTGCGGCCGGAGCACGACGGCCTGGTCGTCGACCCGCAGATCGGGCCGGACGTGCCGTCGTTCGCCGTCACCCGGGTCGCCCGCGGCGCCCGGTACGAGATCACCGTGACCAACGCCGGGGCGCCGGGGGCGCGCGGGCGGCTGGTCGTGGACGGGGTGCCGGTCGAAGGGTCGACCGTGCCGTACGCGCCCGCGGGCTCGACCGTGCGAGTGGAGGTCACCGTCTGACGACGCGTGACGCGCGCTCCGGGCGCCTGCGTACGCGGGCGTCCGGAGCCGCTATGCTGGACGCGCGTTCCCCTCGCGGGGGCGTGACGACCGGCCGGGGCCAGCAGCCCGGGACGGTCGCGCGGGTGTAGTTCAATGGTAGAACTTCAGCTTCCCAAGCTGATAGCGCGGGTTCGATTCCCGTCACCCGCTCTCTCCCGACAGGCCAGGCCGGCACCCGCCGCGCCTGGCCTTCGTCGTTCCCGGGCCGCGCGGTGCCCCGCGCGACCACTCAGCCGACGTGTGGGCTACCCCGCGCTCGGCAGTGATTCCCCCTACTCAGTCGCCGGGACCCCTCCGCACCACCGCCTACCTTCCAGAGCCAGCGCCGACGGAAGGACCGCATGAAGCACCAGATCTCGCGCATCGACCTGCGGCTCCCTCCGCGGTGGTGCGGCTGGCGCCCCGGCGACGCGCCCCGGGTGGCCCAGCGGTTCGCCACCGACCTCACGAGCGGTCCCGTCGCCGCCGCCCGGCTGCGCTCCGCGATCGAGGCGGTCGACCGCGCCGTCGTGGGGCACCACTCGCGGCACGTCCGCGCCGGCGCCTGGGTGCCGGAGCCGTCGGGCGACGTCGTGGCCGGGCTGGCCTGCGAGCTGCTCGCCGAGGTCCCCGACGGGCCCGGCGCCGCGGCGTCGTACCTGCACCGGGTGCGCCGCAAGATCTACCGGTCCCGGACCCAGACGACCCGGTACGCGTACCACGCGACGTCGCTGCGGGAGGTGCCCGCGGGGGACGCGGTCGTGACGCTGCGCAGCCACGGGGTGCTGCGGCACGAGGTCATCTGGACCGTCCTCCCGCCCGGCTCGGCGGAGGCGGTCGAGCTGCGGTTCGACACCCGGTCCAGCGAGCGGTACCAGGACCTCATCACGCACGCGGAGACGATCGCGCACGGGCTCCAGGTCGTCCTCGCGGCGCCGCGGCCCAGCACCGTCCTGCCCGGGGCGCCCCGGCCCCCGGCGCCCCGGCCCGCGCCGGCCCCGTCACCGCCCGGCGGCGCCGTCCCCGCCACCGCGCCCTGACCGGCCCGGCGCCGGGCGCGCGGCCGCCTGCCGGCCGGGCGCGGGCGCCGGGTCGACCCGGCGCCGGCGCAGGTGCTCGAACACGACCGACGTCCGGACGTCGACGACCTCCGGTCGCTCGGTGAGCCGGTCGATGACGAAGGCGTAGAGCGCCTCGTTGTCCGGCACCGCCACGTGCACCAGGAAGTCCTCGGTGCCGGTGGTGACGAACACGCCCAGCGTCTCGGGCAGCCCCACCACCCACGCGCGGAAGTTCTCGATGTTGCGCCGGGTCGGCGGCCGGATCCGGACCGCGACGAGCGCCTGCACCGGGCGGCCGATCGCCGCCAGGTCGACGTCCAGGGTCGCGCCCCGGATGACGCCGCGCTCCCGCAGCGACCGGGTCCGGTCCAGCGCGGTGGTGGGCGCGACGCCCACCGCGGCCGCGACGTCGCGGTTGGTGCGCCGTGCGTCGACCTGCAGCTCCCGCAGGATCGCCGTGTCGAGTGCGTCGAGATCGGCCATCCGGCCACCATATCCGTACGAGGTACGGAGGCGATGGACCGCGGACGTACGCCTGCCTAACGTCTCTCCCGGTCGCCGCACGACGGCCGGAGCCGGACGCCGGCTCCTCCTGCGCCCGAGAGGTTCCCCGTGCCCGCCTTCCCCGCCGCCCCGGTCGCGCCCGACGCGACCACCACCGCCACGCCCGTCTCGGCGCCGTCCCCCGCGATCGGCTTCGACCCCGAGGAGATCCGCCTGGACGAGCCGACGCGCTCGGCCCGGCTCAAGTGGGTCGTCGTCGTCGACGAGACGCTCCCGCCCGGCCGCGCGGCGAACGCCGTCGCGTGCGTCACCGCGGCGACCACGTCCGGCGTCGCCGGCCTGCTCGGCCCCGCCACCACCGACGCCGACGGTGACGCGCACACCGGCCTGCCGTGGATCGGCTGCACCGTGCTGGGCGCGCCACGCGACGTCCTGGCGGCGCTCCGCGCGCGGGCCGCCGCCAGCCCCGGCATGCACGTGGCCGACATGCCCGCGGTCGCGCAGGAGATCCGGGTGTACACCGAGTACGTCGACGCGATGGCCGGCCGGCCCGGGGACGCCCTCGACTACCTCGCGGTGAGCCTCGTGGGGCCGAAGAACCGGGTCGACCGGCTCGTCGGCAAGCTCCGCCTGCTCGCCTGAGGGGGGCGGCGCGGCCGTGTCCACCGGCGGGCACCCCCGTCCACCGCGCGTCAACACGGCGTCCACAGGTCAGCTCGCCGGACCCCGCGTGATCCCCACCCTTCTGCACAGCGTGGGGACAACTCCTGTGGATACAGGCGGACATATCCCCCGGGAGGGTGGACCGCGCACGCCGTTGCCCACAGAGAGCTGTGGACAAGTGTGTCGCTCTGTGGGTAACCACCGGCTCGCCCTGCGTCCGGGGACGGAGAAGGGCCCCTCGGAGTAAGCGTCCGAGGGGCCCTTCCCGATCGTCGTCCCGGCGCGCCCGACGCGTCGGGGGCCGGCCGCCGCCCATGACGGTGCGGCTCCGCCCCGGCACCCGGCGGCGACCTCGGGGGGCGCTGCCGCGGGCAGGGCGGCGACGATCCGACCCTCGGGGTCCTTACGAGCCGCTGCGTCGTCATCCGCAGGTCGCCCGGGTCGCCCCGGACGACGTGGTCCGTCGTTCTCCCTCCGGTCCCGACCCCGCCGGCTCCGCACCGCCGGGCTCCCGTCGAGAGAGGCCTGGCGGTGACGGTACGTCCGTCGAGGTCGTTGCAGATGTTCTAGACCCGGCCCGACGAGACCTGCAAGAGCCTGGGGTCGGTCAATTCCCGTCCACCGCTCGGTGCACATGTTGTCCACAGCGTCACCTGCGTGATCACGCGGAGTTCACAGGGTTGTGCACAGAATCTGTGGATGACGGCGCGCCTTGCGGCGCGCCGGGCGACCGGGCGGCGCGCCTCCGCCGAGTCTCTCGGGCCCGCCCGTAGCGTCGCCCCCGGGCCGAGGCCCCTCGGAGTAAGCGTCCGAGGGGCCTCGCCGCCGCTCAGGCGCGCACGTCGTGCAGGTGGTGCACCACGTCGTGCAGGAAGTACTGGCCGAGCGTGGTGACGGTGAACGACGACCCGTTCGACCGGCGCCCGCGGCGCTCCCACTGCTCCGGGCGCACGGCGGCGAAGCCCGCGGCGAGCGCCTCCGCGGCGTCGGCGAGCTCGTCCGCGACCCGGCCGGGGTCCTGGAGGTCGTACCGCTCGGCGGTGGCGGTCGCGTCCTGGTCCCAGTTGGCGAACAGCGGGTCGTCCTCGGCGAGCATCAGCCGCAGCCGCTCGCCGAACACGCGGTGCACGTCGCGGACGTGCGCGCCGTACTCGAGCGGCGACCAGATGTCCGGCGTGGGCCGCTCGCGGACGTCGAAGCGGTTGAGCGCCGCCCGCCACCGCGGGACGAGGTCGTGCACCGTGCCGGCGATGTCGGGGCCGGCGACGTCGGTGCCGGCGAACCCGCACTCGGGGCAGCGCTCGGCGATGACCCAGGTCCAGTCCTTGGTGTCGGGCGCCGCGGGCGCGTACCCGCCGGTCCCGTCGGCGGGCGGGGCGGCGGGACTCGCGGTCGGGTCCGGGGGCGTGGCGGTCACGGACGGCACGCTATCCCCCGGGACTCCCGCCGCGTGCCCCGTCCGGCGTACGATCCGGACCGAGGGTAGGCAAGCCTTACTTCGTGCGGTACGTTCTGACGCGGCGTCAGAACGACGACCCCTGCCGGCCCCCGGGAGCCTCGATGACCACCACGCACGACCTGCCCGCCACCGCGCCGCGCACCGACGAGCCGACCGGACCGGCGCCGCTGTCGCTGCTGCTCCGCGAGGGCACCCGCCCCGAGCACGAGGCCGCCGAGGGGTCGACCTTCGTCGAGGAGCTCCTCGGCGGGCGCCTGACGACGGCGGCCTACGTCGACCTCGCCCTGCAGCTGCACGCCGTGTACACGGCGCTCGAGGAGGTCGCCGAGGAGGTCCGCCGCACCCCGGCCGGCGCCGGCGTCGTCTTCGACGAGCTGAACCGCGTGCCCGCCATCGAGGCGGACCTCGCCCACCTCGTCGGCCCCGGCTGGCGCGAGCGCGCCGTGCCGCTCCCCGCGACCGCGGCGTACGCGGCCGCGATCCGCGCGGGCGGCCCCGACGCCGGACACTACGTGGCGCACGCCTACACCCGGTACCTCGGCGACCTGTCCGGCGGGCAGGTCATCGGCCGGATGGTGCAGCGCCACTACGGCGTCGCCGACGAGGGCGTCGCGTTCTACGCGTTCCCCGCCATCCCCAAGCCGAAGCCGTTCAAGGACCTGTACCGCGCCCGGGTGGACGCGCTCGACCTGACGGACGCGCAGCGCGCCGCCGTGGTGGACGAGGCGAGGGCGGCGTTCCGGCACAACCGCGCGCTGTTCGCGGCACTGGCGGAGACGCACCGCGCGGCCTGAACCCGCGCGCGGCCGCCGGGCCGCGCCGGGCCCGCGCGGCACCTGCACGCGTCCGTCACACCTCCGGGGCCCGGATCCTGACGTCTCGTGCCACTATGTCAGCATGCCCAAGATCATCGGCGGCTCGCTGCACGAGCACCGCGAGCAGACGCGGCTCCGCCTGTTCGGCGCGCTGTCCCGCCTGATGGCCGAGCGCGGCTTCGACGCGATCACCCTCGCGGACATCGCGCAGGCCGCCGGCGTGGGTCGCACCGCGGTGTACAACCACTTCGCGGACAAGGAGTCGATGCTCGTCGGCTTCATCATGCACGAGACCGGTCAGTACGTCGCCGCCCTCGAGGCGGAGCTCGCCGGGGTCGACGACCCGACGGAGCAGCTGCGGGCGTACGTCCGGGCGCAGTGCGAGCTCAAGCGCGACTACCACCTCGCGCCGGGCCCCGACCTGCGCTCCGTGCTGTCCCGTGGCACGCAGCAGCGGGTCCGGGAGCACGTGGTGCTGGTCGAGGCGATGCTGCGCCGCGTGCTGTCCGCGGGCATCGAGTCCGGCGCCTTCCCCGAGCAGGACCTGGGCACCACGGTGTCGCTGGTGAACGCCTGCCTGAGCAGCCGGACCCTGCCCGACGAGCAGCCGGCGCGGGACCGGGCGGTCGAGGCGACGGTCCTGTTCGTGCTCCGCGCCGTGGGCGCCGGGGAGCGGGCGGCGGTCGGGGCGCCGGAGCCCCAGGCCGTCCCGGCCTGACCCGCGCGTTCACCCGCACGGCCCAGCGGCGGTGCGCCCGCGTGTGGCCGCGAGCCCGACAGGCGATGATGGCCCCGTGACCGACGCCCCGCCGCCGGCCCGGACGAGCGCGCCCCGCGGTGACGGGGACGACGCCCGGCACTTCGCCCTGCTCGCGCACCGCCTGGGTGGCTGCACCACCCTCGCGGAGGTGCACGAGGCCGCCGTCGTCGCCGGCCGCGACCTGCTCGGCGTCGACGTCGCCGCCGTCGCCCGGATCGAGCAGGACGACTGGCAGGTGCTCGCCGCCGAGCCGACCGACGAGCTGCCCGCCGCCGAGGAGTCCCTCAAGGACGGCGAGGCCGTGCGCGCCCTGGTCCGGCGCCGCGAGACCTGGCTGTCCGCGCCCGGCGACGACCCGGCCCGCCCGCGGCCCGCGCTCGCCGCCCCCGTCGTCGTCAACGGCGACCTGTGGGGCGTGCTGTGCGCCGTGCGCGACGAGCGCGCCCCCGCCTTCACGCCCGACGACGCCGCCCGCGGCGAGGTGCTGGGCGCCCTGCTGGGCGCGCACGTCGCCCGGCTCGACCTGGCGGAGCAGGTGCGGCACCTGGTGTCCGACGACGCGCTCACGGGGCTGAGCACCCGGCGGGTCGCCGACGAGGCCGCGCAGGCGGCGATCGACTCCGGCGACGAGACGTGCATCGTCATGTGCGACGTCGACGGCCTCAAGCGCGTCAACGACGAGCTCGGGCACGACGCCGGCGACGAGCTGCTGCGCAGCGTGGCCGGGGTGCTCCGCCGCGCGGGCACCGGGCTGCCGGGGTCCACCGTCGCGCGGATCGGCGGCGACGAGTTCTGCATCGTGTCGTCCGGCATCCCGCGGACCACGGTCGTGCAGGTGATGGACGCGACGGTCGGCGACAGCGCGCTGCCGTTCGGCGCCTCGCTGTCCTACGGCATCGCGTCCTCCGCGCGCGGCTCGCTCGGGGCCGCCCCGACGCCGCGGTCCCTGTTCCGCCGCGCCGACGCCGCGCAGTACCACGCGAAGCGCAGCCACGCCGCGGCCCGGGCCCGGCAGTACCGCGCCGACGACCCCGGGGCGGTGCTCGGCCGCACGGTCTCCGCCGCGGTCACCGCGCTGTCCGGCACCGGCCCCGCGCCGCTGTCCCGGCTGTGCGCGCTCGCGTCCGCCACCACCGAGGCGATGGGCGGGTCCGGCTGGAGCGTGCAGCGCGAGGACGGCGGCGGGTCCCTCGTGGTCGCGCGGGGCGGGACCGCGTCCCTGCACGTGTCGGGCATGCGCCAGCTGGAGCTGCGGCGTGCGCCGTGGACCGTGACGGTCGAGTCGACGCTGCCCGACGACCGCACGGTGAGCACGACCCTGCAGACCCTGCTCTCCCTGGCGGTCCTCGGCGCCTCCTGACGCCCGCGCGTCAGCCGTGCAGGGGGAGCGACAGCTCCGCCGGCGCGCCGTCCGCCACGCGGACCGGGACGCCCCAGTCCTGCGAGTTCAGGTGGCACGCCGGGAACTCGATCGCCGGGTCGGCGTCGCAGCTCGCCGCGCGGGCGGTGATGTGCAGGACCCCCTCGGCGACCTCGGGGTTGATGCGCAGCGTCCGGGTCAGCGGCACGTCGTCGCCCGCGCCGTCGAGCAGCAGCTCCGGCGGCGTCGAGGACACCCGCAGCATGGTCGACGGCCCGAACCGGTCGTCGTACTTCTGCCCGGCGGCGGGGGTGAACACGACGTCGAGCGCCAGCTCGCCCGGGGCGATGTCCGTGACCGGGCGCTGGGTGCGGTGCGCGCCCGCGTCCAGCACCTCGCCGGCCAGGGTCGCCGGGAGGGCGATCCGGGTGAGCCGGTGGGCGGCGGACTCGACGACCAGCAGCGTCACGCCGCCCGCCTCCGCGTCCGCCTGCACCACGATGCCGCTCGGCTCGGCCAGGCCGGTCGCGAGCGTGCTCACCTCGCCGGGGCCGTCGCCGCCGGCCGCCGGGGCCCACCGGCGCACCGCGCCGTTGTAGGTGTCCGCGACGACGACGGAGCCGTCCGGCAGCACCGCCACGCCGAGCGGGTGCTGCAGCAGCGCCTGGTCGGCCGCGCCGTCCCGGTGGCCGAAGTCGAACAGGCCGGCGCCGACCGCGGTGCCGACCTCCGCGCCGGACCACGCGTCCGCGGGGCCGGTGGGCGCGGTCCGGGCCGCGGCGAGCGCCGCCCCGGCGCCGACGAGCCCCACGACGTCGCCGACGACGGGCGCCGCCTCCGCGGACGCGGCGGGCGTGCCGGGGTCGATCCAGCGCAGCGCCGACACCTCGGAGTCGGCCAGCCACACCCGGCCGTCGGCCGCGAGCGCCGTGCCGGACGTCTGGGCGAACCACGCCTCGCGCGGGTCGCCGTCGGTCAGGCCCTCGTTCATCGTGCCGGCGACGGGCTCGACCACGCCGTCGCGGGGGTCGAACGCCCACAGCTGGTGGTTGCCGGCCATCGCGACCAGCGCGGTGCCCGTCTGCGGCGACCAGACCACGTCCCAGGGCGAGGACAGCGGCACGGACGTCGCCGCGCGCGCCCCGCCGGCGCGCCACAGGTCGGTGCGGCCCGGCAGCGGCGCCGGCACGGTCGGCTCGCCGACCAGGTACTGCACGCCGGTGCCGGCGACGGTCGTCACGGCGCCGTCGGACAGCCGCACGCCGCGCAGGGCGTGGTTCACGGTGTCGGCGACCAGCACGTCGTAACCCGCCTCCGCGGCGACGTCCGCGGGCAGCAGCGCCAGGCCGTTCGGCTCGCTGAACCGTGCCTCGTCCGGGCCGCCGTCGGCCAGCCCGCGCTCGCCGGAGCCGATCCGGCGGACCAGCGTCTCGCCGTCCGCGGCCAGCTCGGCGAGCGAGTGGTGCCCGGCGTCCGCGACCAGCAGCGTGCCGCCGGGCAGCGCGACCGCCTTCGCCGGGAACCGCAGCGTGCCGGCGGTGGGCTCCGGCGGGACGTACGGGCCCGCGCCGCGGTGCAGCGTGCCCTTGGCGTCGTGCTCGGCGACCAGGTCGCGGACCAGGCGCTCGACGTTGCTCTGGTGCCCCTCGCCGGCCATCTGCGCGACGATGTAGCCCTCGGGGTCGATGACGACCAGCGTCGGCCAGGCGCGCGCCGTGTACGCGGACCAGGTGACCAGCTCGGGGTCGTCCAGCACGGGGTGGTGCACCTCGTACCGCTCGACGGCGGCGGCCAGCGCGACCGGGTCGGCCTCGTGCACGAACTTCGGCGAGTGCACGCCGACGATCACGAGCACGTCGCGGTACTGCTCCTCGAGCTCGCGGAGCTCGTCGAGGACGTGCAGGCAGTTGATGCAGCAGAAGGTCCAGAAGTCGAGGAGGACGATCTTGCCGCGGAGGTCCGCGAGCGCGACGTCCTGGCCGCCGGTGTTGAGCCAGCCGCGGCCGACGAGCTCGGACGCGCGGACCTTCGGGAGACGGGTGCTGCTGGTGGTCACAGGAGTAGTGAACACGACCCGGCCCGCGGATCGTCCCGCGGGCCGCCTGCTGGTCGAGTGGAAGATCCGGCCCGACACGCCGGTGCGTGTCCGGCCGGATCGTCCACTCGTGCCTGAGACAGGCGGTCAGGCCGCCGGGGGCGGGGTGCGGCCGTCGTACCGCTCGACGACCTCGCGGTGCGAGGTGTTCGCGCGCTGGTTCGTGAGCACCAGCGCCAGGATCAGCGCGAGCACGCCCGCGCCCATGCAGATGTAGCCGATGACCGTGAGGTCCACGTTCGCGATGTTGTCGCTGACGCCGAACGCGAGGATCGCGCCGATGACGATCAGGGCGATGCCGCCGCCGATGCCCATGGTCGGACTCCTTCCCGGCCCGGGCGGGGGTGCCCGGGGCTCCGGGACCGAGTCTGGCGGCGAACCCGCTGCCCCGCGCGCCGAGCGGCGCGGCCGGACGGGTGAGTTCCGGGTCCGCCGGGGCGAGGTCGAGGGCCCCACCGAGCCCTCGACCTCGCGGACGGGCCGCGTCAGCCCAGCGTCTCCGGCAGCGGCGGGAGCTCGTCGCCGGCCAGACCGAGCACGTGCTCCGCGAGGAACGCGTCGACGACCTGGTACCAGACCTTCGCCTGCTGCGGGCTGAGCACCCAGTGGTTCTCGTCCGGGAAGTACAGGAACCGGTGCGGCGTCGTGCCGTCCTCGTCCGCCGCCAGCGCGGACCGGGACAGGAGCTCGTACCAGAGCCGCAGGCCCTCGCCGATCGGCACCCGGTAGTCCTTGTCGCCGTGCACGACCAGCATCGGGGTGACGATCTCCTCGACGGACAGGTGCGGGGAGTTCGCGAGCGCCATGTCGGGCGTCATCTCCCGCTCCCAGTAGAAGGAGTGGTCCGTCGTCGGCCCGAACTGGTCGAGCGCCCACAGGCTGGCGTGGGTCACGATCGCGCGGAACCGGTCGGTGTGCCCGGCGACCCAGTTGGCCATGTAGCCGCCGAACGAGCCGCCCATCGCGGCGGTGCGCGTCTCGTCGACGTCGGCGCGGGCCACCGTCGCGTCCGTGATCGCCATGAGGTCGGTGAACGGCGCCGCGCCCCACGCACCCCAGCCGCGCTGCACGAAGTCCTGGCCGTAGCCGGTGGACAGCGCGGGGTCGGGCAGCAGGACGGCGTAGCCGCGGGCGGCCATGATCCACGGGTTCCACCGCCAGGACCAGGCGTTCCACGAGTTCAGCGGGCCGCCGTGGATCCACAGCAGCAGCGGCGCCGGGGACGCGGCGGACGCGCCCTCCGGCAGCACGAGCCACGCGCGGACCTCGGCGCCGTCGTCGGCCGTGGTGGTGACCTCGGTGAGCGTGCCCGGCAGCGCGGGCAGCGGCGCGGGCGCCGGCAGGGCGACCGCCTCGACCGGGGTGCCGGACGCCAGGGCCGCCGCCAGGTCGATCCGGACCGGGTGCGCGGGAGCGGCGTAGGACACGCGCAGCGCGTACAGCGTGGCGCCGTCCGGGCTGACCCGCAGGTCGCTGAACACCGCGTCGTCGGCCGTCACCTGCGTGACGGCGCCGGAGCCGAGCGCGACGTGGAACACCGGCCCGCGGCCCAGGTGGTCCGCGCCGACCAGCAGGCCGGCGCCGTCGCGGGTCCAGGCGATCTCGTGCGGCCAGCGGTCCCAGCCCTCGGCCACGCGGCGCGGCGCCGCGTCGGCCGCGTCGAGGTCGGCGACCCAGAGCTGCACCTGCGGTGCCGCGGTCGGCGTCGTGATCGTCTCGCGCACGTACGCGACGCGGCGCGAGTCCGGAGACACCACGGGGCCCGCGACGTCCGCGGCGGTGTCGTCGACCAGCACCCGGCGCGTGCCGGTGGCGACGTCGATCGCGACGAGCTGCTGCCGGAGCGCGCCGCGCGCCCCGGGCTTCGCCCACGAGGTGACGAGGGTGCGCCCGTCCGGGGACAGCACCGCGTCCTGGTGCTCGAGCGCGGCACCGGCGTCCGGCGCCAGGTCGCGGAGCGCCAGCCGCGGGGCGGGGGCGCCGGCCTCCGGCGAGGCGGCGACCGTGGTCAGGTCGCCCGCGAACAGCCGCGGGCGCGCCGGGCCCAGGTCGTGGTCCCAGTACCGCACCGGGTAGGAGGAGTGCAGGATCGCGGACACCTTGGCGTCCTTGCGGACCCCGATCAGCCGCTCGTCCTCGGCGTCGTCCGCAGCGCTCGGCAGCACGTCCGACGGCACGACCACCACGGGCGCGTCCTCTGCGACGACCACGCCGCCGATGCCGGCCTTCCGCGACGCGACCACGCGGGCCTCGGCGCCGTCGGCGGGCAGCAGCCAGAGCGCGGCGGGCGGCTCGTCGTCCGGGGCGTCGGCGTCCGCGTCCGGGCGGGCCGACGTGAACAGCAGGTCACCCGTCGAGGCGAACCGGGCGGCGGACTCGCCCTTCACCGAGCGGGTCAGGCGGCGGGCCGGCCGGACGCCCGCGGGGTCCACCTCCCACAGCGCCGTGACGTAGCGGGTGCGCTTCGCGTCGAGCGTCGACACCGCGGTGACGAGCCGGGTGCCGTCCGGGGACAGCGCCAGGCCCGACATCCGGGGCAGCGCGACGTAGGCGTCGAGGTCGTGGAAGGGAGTGGGTGCGGTCTCAGCGGCGTCGGTCACCCCGCCGTCCTATCACGGCTCGCGGGACCCCTACCGGGGATCGGGCCCGCCGTCCCCGTCCCGGGCGGACAGCCGGGCGAGCATCGCGTTGTACTCGTCCATCTCCGTGTCGCCGTCCCGCTCGACCTTCCGGTCCCGCCGCTTCGCGGTGCGCTCGTCGTCCCGCGCCCACGCGAACGCGACCCCGACCGCCAGCGCCAGGGTCGGCAGCTCGCCGATGCCCCAGGCGACGCCGCCGCCGCGCTGCTGGTCCTCGATCGCCGACGGACCCCACTCGCGGCCGAGCAGCCCGAACCAGTCCGGCACCAGCAGCACGTCGCCGGTGGTCAGCGCGACGCCGAAGAACGCGTGGAACGCCATCGTCGCGAACAGCAGCAGCAACCGCTGCGGGTACCCCGGTCGGGTCGGCCCGGGGTCGATGCCGACGAGGGCGTTGACGAAGAGGTACCCGGCGAGCGAGAAGTGCACGACCATCGCGTAGTGGCCGACCCCGGAGGTGAGGGCCCAGCGGAACACGTCGGTGTAGTAGAAGACGACCATCGAGCCGGCGAAGTTCACCGCGGCGACCACGGGGTGCGCGAAGAACCGGCCGACCCGGCTGTGCACCAGGCCGAGCAGCCACTCGCGGGGCCCGCGCGAGGCGTCCCCGGCTCCGCGCCCCGCGCCGGCCCGGCTGGCCCGGGACGGCAGCGCGCGCAGCGCCAGCGTCACCGGCGCGGACAGCGCCAGCAGCACCGGGACCACCATCGCGAGGATCATGTGCTCGACCATGTGGGCGCTGAACAGCACGTGCCCGTACATCGCCGGGCCGCCCGACGTGGTCCAGAAGAACAGCACCATGCCGGTCACCCACGAGGTGGTGCGCAGCCAGGACCAGGTGTCGCCGCGGCGGCGCAGGCGCAGCACCCAGCGCAGGTAGACGACGACCCCGGCGACCGCGGCGGACGCGAGCAGCACGTCCCAGCGCCACTGGGTGATCCAGCTGAGCGTCGTGGGCTCCGGCGGCAGGGCGTGGCCGGTGACGATCTCCGCCGGGGTGGGGTCGGTGATCGGGTCGTCGGGCACGGGCGGCGGCGACGAGCCCAGCGCGACCGCGACGCCGGACACGGCGCCCATGACGGTCAGCTCGACCAGCACCAGCCGCCAGAACAGCCACGTGGCGGGGGCGCGCTGGTCGCCGCGCAGCCGGTCGACGACCCGCCGGCGGTGCGCCAGGCCGAGCAGGCCGAGCACGCCGAACAGCGTGATCTTCACCAGCAGCAGCACGCCGTACCGGGTGGTCCAGTCCTCCCACGACCCCAGGCGGACGATCGAGTTGACCGTGCCGGACACCGCGACGGCCGCGAAGCACCAGGCGGCGATGACGGAGAACCGGGCGACGGCGGGCGCCAGGTCGGCGCCCAGCCGGTGCGCGAGGGGCGACAGCGCCAGCAGCGTGCCGATCCAGAGCGCCGCGCCGACCAGGTGCAGGAACATCGACGACGTGGCCAGGTCGTGGCTCGCGGCGCCGGCGGCGTGCCCGGTCTGCGCCGACTGCCAGAGCGCGACCAGCACGAGCCCCGCGATCCACGCGGTGCCGACCGGCGAGGTCGTCATGAGCGCGAGCGCCGTCACCACCGCCGCGGCCACGGCGACGAACAGCAGCACCCGGCCGAGCTCGAAGGTCGTGACGAACTGGCCGAGCTCGCCGCCGAACGCGGGGTCCGTCGGCGACAGCCCGGCGACGTTGGCGTAGGTGAGGACCAGCTCGACCACCGCGGCCAGCGTCCACACCGCCGACGCCGCGGCGGTGACGCCGGCGGCGGCCCGCACGACCGCCTCGTCGCGCCGCACCAGCACGGTCGCCAGCAGCACCAGGCCGCCGAGCGTGGCCGACGCGGCCAGCTCCTGGGCCGTCGACGCGATCGGCAGGCCCCAGCGCACGAGCGCGCCGGGGTCGCGCAGCGCGGTGGGCGACGCCGCGCCGGTGAAGGCGATCCCGGCGACGACCGCGGCCACGGCGGCGACCGCGAGCGCGGCGATGCGCAGCCAGTCCGCCTGCCGGGACGTGCCGTCGCCGGTGCGGGGGCTGCGCGCCGGGCGCGGGCCGGCGGGTGCGGCGACGCCGGGGGCCATCAGCCCTCCGCCCGGCCGTCCCCGCCCGCGGGACCGGCGCCGGCGGAGTCGCCGCGGTTCCGGCGGCGCTCCCGCACCACGAACACGGCGATGGCGGCGGCGGCGAGCACGGCGACGACGATCGCGGCGACCAGGCCGGCGGCGATCCCGGCGTCCTCGTCCTCGGCGAGCTCCTGCGCGGGCGCGAGGGTCTCGTCCGCCTCCGCGGTCGGCTCCGCCTGCGTCGTCGTGGTCGGCTCGGCGGTCGGCTCGATCGTCTCCGGGGCGGTCGGGGCCGCGGGCTCGGCGGCCTCCGCGCCCGCCGACGCGGTGAACGCGAGCGAGCCCGAGAGCGGGTGGCCGTCGGCGGACGTCACGCGCCACTCGACGGAGTACGCGCCGGCGGGCAGGTCGGCGGCCAGGGCCTGCGTGACGGTGTCGTCCACGAGCTGGGCGTCGCCCGTGCTCACCGTGGCGCCGTCCGGGCCGAGCACGACGATCTCCGTGCCGAGCGCCTGCGCCGGCTGGTCGAAGGTCAGCGTGATCTGCGCCGGCGGCGCGTCGACGGTCGACCCGTCCGCGGGGTCGGTGCCCAGCAGGGCGTTGTGCGCGTCGGCCCGGCCGGCGCCCAGCAGCACGACCGCCAGCGCCAGCAGGAGGGCGACGACCGCGGCGAGCGTGCGCGACGCCGGGGCGGGCGCGGCGACCGCGCGGGCTCGGGCGGGACGGGCGGGCGGGGCGGACGGGCGCTCGGGGGAGATCACCCCTCCATCATCACCCGCGCCGGGACCGGACCGCGCCGTGGGTGGCGCGGATCACCCGGTCCCCCGGGCTGCCCGCCCCCCCGGACCCGGCCTGTGGACAACCGGCTCCGGGCTCAACGCCGCCCCTAGGGTCGAGGAGGTGAGGACCCCGATGCTCGCCGACCTCGACCCGGACCAGCGCCCCCGGGAGCGCATGCTGCGCCTCGGCGCGGACGCCCTGTCGGACGTCGAGCTGGTGGCGCTGCTGCTCGGCTCCGGGCGGCGCGGCGCCAGCGCCCTCGACGCCGCGCGCGACCTGCTCGTCGCGCACGGCGGGCTCGCCGGCCTCGCGGACGCGGGCCCGCCGGCGCTGCTCCGCTCCCCCGGCGTCGGCCCGGCCAAGGCCACCCGCGTGGTGGCGGCGCTCGCGCTCGCGCGGCGGTTCGGCACCTCGACCGACCGGCGCGCCACGGTCCGGACCCCGGCCGACGTGGTGCGGGTGGCCGCCCCGCTGCTCACCGGGCCGGCGGACGGCCGGGTGGTCGCGGTCGCGGGCGACCGGGCGGCGCGGGTCCTCGGGGCGGTCGTGGTGCCGGGCGCGTCCGCGCACGCGGCGCCGTTCGCCGTGCGGGAGGTGCTGGCCGAGACCCTGCGCCGCGGCGGCGTCACGCTCGCGCTCGCCCACCGGCACGACCCGGGCGACGCGCGGCCGTACCCGGACGACGAGCGCGCGGCGGCGGCCGTGGCGGAGGCGGCCGCCCACTGCGGCGTGCGCCTGCTGGACAGCGTGGTGCTCGCCGGCGACGTGTGGGCGTCGGCCGGGCCGGCGCCCGGCGGGGGTGCAGGATGGGCGCCGTGACCGACGCTCCCGCCCCCACCCTCCGGATCGCCGCGGCGGTCGTCGTCGACGCCGAGGGCCGCTGGCTCCTCGTCCGCAAGCAGGGCACGTCCGCGTACATGCAGGCCGGCGGCAAGATCGAGCCGGGCGAGGACCCGCGCGCCGCGGTCGTCCGGGAGATCGGCGAGGAGCTGTCCGTCGCGGTCGACCCCGCGCTCGTCCGGGACCTCGGCCGCCGCGACGCGGACGCCGCGAACGAGCCCGGCCACCGCCTCGAGGCGCACGTTTTCGCGGTCGACGGCGTCACCGGCGCGGTCGCGACCGCGGAGATCGCGGAGGCGGTGTGGGTCACGCCGGCCGAGGCCGCGCGGCTGCCGCTCGCGCCGCTCACGGTCGACCTGCTGCGCGAGGCCGGCGCGACGGTCTGATCCGCGGGGCCGCCGCACGACGGCCGGTCCGACCCCCGGGGCCGTCCGCACGACGGCCGACACCCCGCGTTCACCCGGGCATGGTCGGCTGGTCTCGATGGAACCCTCGCCCGACCTGCTCGGACCTGCCCTCGGCGTGCTCGCCCTCGGCTTCGCGATCGAGATGCTCCGGATCTTCCGCGAGCAGCCGCCCACCGACCCGCCGCGACCGACCTGGCCGCCCCGCCGGACCGAGCCGCTGCCGGGCGTCGCCGTCCTGGTCGGTGCCCACGTCGCCCGCTGGCGGCGGCGCAGCGCCACCGCGCAGCTCGCGGAGCTGGTCCGCCGGGGCGCCCTGCGGCTCGACCCGGCGGACCCGGCGCGCGTCGAGGTCGTCGACCCTTCGGCGCTCGACCCGGTCGAGCACGCGTTCGTCGCCGCACTGGTGCGGGCGGAGCCCCGCGTCGGGAGCCGGGCGCAGCTGCGCGCGGGCGACGTCGAGCTGGCCGGCCGGGTGCGCGAGGTGCAGGCCGCGGTCAACGCCCTCGTGCTCGACCTGGGCCTGCGGTACCGGCCCGCGCCCCGCCCTGAGCGGGTCCCGCTCCGGCTGGCCCTCGTCGCGCTCACCGTGGTCGCCGCGGTGCTGGCGGTGCAGGACCCGCGCGCCTGGTTCGTGGCCCTGACGCTCGGGTTCGCCGCGCTGCTCGACCGGCGCCGGGAGCGGGTGCGCCCGCTGACCGCGGAGGGTGCCGCGCTGCGCGACCACCTGCGCGGGATCAAGGACTGGCTGCGGTTCGCCGATCTCGACGAGCCCGCCGACCTCGGGCCGCTGCTGCCGTGGGCGGTGGTGTTCGGCGAGCTGGGCCCGTGGCGGGCCCGCGGCGGCGACGAGGGTCCGGACCTGCGCGCCCTGCTGGTCGCGCTCGGCGGCGACCGGCCCGAGCAGGGCACGGACGACGAGCAGCCCGGCGACGCGTGGGCGGACCAGGCCACCGGCGGCAGCCGGGCGGAGCACGACGGCGCCTACGTGCCGCCGAGCGACTGACCGGCGCGGGGCGGCGTCCCGGCGACCCCCGGCCTAGGGTCGGGGCATGGCCCGCTCCATCGCGACGAACACGACCGTCGACCTGCCCGAGCTGCTGGACTTCGTCCGCACCCGGCACCACCTGCTGCTCGCGACCACCCGCCGCGACGGCCGACCCCAGATCTCGCCGGTCAGCGGCGGCGTCGACGACCGGGGCCGGATCGTCATCTCCACCTACCCCGGCCGCGCCAAGACCGTGAACGCCGAGCGGGACCCCCACGTGTCCGTGCTCGTGCTGTCGGACGAGTGGGACGGCCCCTGGGTGCAGGTCGACGGCGACGCCGAGGTGCTGCACATGCCGGAGGCCGAGGACGCGCTGGTCGACTACTACCGGCGCATCGCCGGCGAGCACCCCGACTGGGACGAGTACCGGGCCGCGATGCGGGTGCAGGGCAAGAGCCTGATCCGCGTCACGCCGACCCGCTGGGGCCCGGTGGCGACCGGCGGGTTCCCGGCCGAGGTGGCCGCGCGCCTGGACGGCTGACCGCCCGGGGGCGGCACGGCACCCGGCGCCGGCCGCGCGGCCGGCACCGGCGGGGCCGTCAGCCCCAGACCAGCGCCTGCGCCGGGTCCTCGAGGACCGCGGCGACGTCCGCCAGCACCATCGACCCGAGCGCCCCGTCCACCAGCCGGTGGTCGACGCTCAGGGCGAGCTGCGTGACGTGCCGGACCTTGATCTTCCCCTTGTGCACCCAGGGCTGCTCGCGGATCGCGCCGAACGCGAGGATCGCGGCCTCGCCGGGGTTGAGGATCGGGGTGCCGGTGTCGATGCCGAACACGCCGACGTTGGTGATCGTGATCGTGCCGTCGGACATGTCCCGCGGGGTGACCTTGCCCGCGCGCGCCGTCGACGTCAGCGCGGCCAGACCCTCGGCCAGGTCGTGCAGGCCGAGCCGGTGGGCGTCCTTGATGTTCGGCACGACGAGCCCGCGCGGGGTCGCCGCGGCGATCCCGAGGTTCACGTAGTGCTTGTACACGATCTCCTGCGCGGCCTCGTCCCAGGACGCGTTGACGTCCGGGTGCCGGCGCACGGCGAGCAGCAGCGCCTTGGCGGCGATCAGCAGCGGGGTGACGCGGACGTCGGCGAACTCCTTGTCCTCGCGCAGCCGCCGGACGAGCTTCATCGTGCGGGTGACGTCGACGGTCTGGAACACCGTGACGTGCGGCGCCGTGAACGCGGAGGTGACCATCGCCTCGGCGGTGCGCTTGCGGACCGACTTCACCGGCACGCGCGTCTGCCGGCCGTCCGGCGACACGGTGCCGGACGCGAGCCACGGCTGGTCGTCGCCCGGGTAGGTCGCGAGCACGCGCGCCTCCGCGCCCGCCTGGTGCGCGAGCACGTCCTCGCGGGTGACGATCCCGCCGGGGCCGGTCGGCACGACGGAGTCGAGGTCGACGCCGAGGTCGCGGGCGAGCTTGCGGACCGGCGGCTTGGCCAGCGCGCGGCGGCCCGAGACAGCGGCCGGCTCACCGGTCGGGACCGCGCCCGGGCGGACCGTGGGCATGGTGGCGGGCGCGGCGGCCGGGGCGGACCCCCGCGAGGCGCCCGGGCCCGCGGTGGCGGGCCGCACCGGCGCGGCGCCGGCGGCGGTGGCCTCGGGGCCGGCCGCACCGGCGTCGACGTCGCCCTCGGCGGAGGTGAACCGCGCGCGCCGGGCGGTCGGGGCCGCGGCCGTGCCGTACCCGACGAGCACGGCGCCGCCGGGCTCCTCGGCCTCCGGCGCCTCGGACGGCTCCGGGCTGGGCGACGCGTGCCGTGCGACCGGCGCGCCGGCCTGCACCGGGTCGGCGTCGGAGGTCGGCCCGTGCACCGGCACCTCGGGCCCGGCGCCGGGCGCGGCGTCGGCGGGCGCGTCACCGGTCGGGTCGGTGTCGATCTCGATGATCGGCGTGCCGACCTCGACGGTCGTGCCCTCCTCGACCAGCAGCCGGGTCACCACGCCCGCGAACGGGCTGGGCAGGTCCACCAGCGACTTCGCCGTCTCGATCTCGACGATCGTCTGGTTGATCGCGACGGTGTCCCCGACGGCGACGTGCCAGGCGGCGATCTCGGCCTCGGTCAGGCCCTCGCCGGCGTCGGGGAGGCGGAACTGCTGGAAGGACGGCACGGGCGGCGCTCCTCGGGGCTGGTGCGGGCGGCGGGGTCGGCTGGGGTGGCGGGCGGGCTCAGGCCGCGAGCACGCGGTCGACGGCGTCCAGGACGCGGTCGAGGCCGGGCAGGTACTCGTGCTCCAGCTTCGCCACGGGGTACGGGGTGTGGAAGCCGCCGACCCGGAGCACGGGCGCCTCGAGGTGGTAGAAGCACTCCTCGGTGACCCGCGCGGCGACCTCGGCGCCCGTGCCGTACAGCACCGGGGCCTCGTGGACGACGACGCAGCGGCCGGTGCGGCGCACCGACTCCGCCACCGTGGTGATGTCGAGCGGGGAGATGGTGCGCAGGTCGACGACCTCGACGCTGCGCCCCTCCGCCGCGGCGGCCTCCGCGACCCGCAGCGCGGTGGCCACGGTCGGGCCGTGCGCGACGAGCGTGACGTCGGTGCCCGGGCGCAGCACGCGCGCGCCGTCCAGGACGGAGTCGGCGGCCAGCGGGTCGGCGTCGGTGTCGACGTCGCCCTTCTCCCAGTACCGGCCCTTGGGCTCGAAGAACATCACCGGGTCCGGCGAGGCGACCGCCTGCTGGATCATCGTGTAGGCGTCCTGCGGGTCGGACGGGCTGACCACCCGCAGGCCGGCGGTGTGCGCGAACAGCACCTCGGGCGACTCGCTGTGGTGCTCGACCGCGCCGATGCCGCCGCCGAACGGCACCCGGATGACGACCGGGAGGTTCAGCCGGCCGCGCGACCGGTAGTGCATCTTCGACAGCTGCGTGGTGATCTGGTCGAACGCCGGGAAGATGAACCCGTCGAACTGGATCTCGCAGACCGGGCGGTAGCCCCGCAGCGCCAGGCCGATCGCGGTGCCGACGATGCCCGACTCGGCGAGCGGCGTGTCGACGACGCGGTCGGTGCCGAAGTCCTTCGCCAGCCCGTCGGTCACCCGGAACACGCCGCCGAGCGCGCCGATGTCCTCGCCCATCAGCAGGACCTTCGGATCCCGCTCGAGGGCGGCCCGCAGGCCCGCGTTGATCGCCTTGGCGAACGTCATCCTCTGCGTGCTCACCGGTGCTCCCCTCCCGCGAACGAGGCCTCGTACCGCTCGAACCAGGCGCGCTCGGCGTCCACCACGGAGTGGGGCGTGGCGTACACGTGGTCGAACATCGTGCTGGTGGCCGGGCGGCCGAGGGCGCGGACGAAGGTCCGGACCCGCTCGCCGAGCGCGTCGGCCTCGGCGGCCAGCCCGGCGCGGAACTCCTCGGACAGCTCGCCGGTCGCGGCGAGGTGCTTCTCCAGCCGGTCGATCGGGTCGCGCTGCCGCCAGTAGTCCTCCTCCGCCGCCGACCGGTACCGGGACGGGTCGTCGGAGGTGGTGTGCGCGCCCATCCGGTAGGTGAACGCCTCGACCAGGGTCGGGCCGCCGCCGGACCGCGCGCGCTCCAGCGCCTCGGCGGTCACGGCGTAGGTGGCCAGCACGTCGTTGCCGTCGACCCGGACGCTCGGCACGCCGAAGCCCGGCCCGCGCGCGGCGAGCGGGACGCGCGCCTGGCGGGTGGTGGGCTCGGAGATGGCCCACTGGTTGTTCTGCAGGAACAGCACCAGCGGCGCGTTGTTCACGGCGGCGAACACCAGCGCCTCGTTGACGTCGCCCTGCGCGGTCGCGCCGTCGCCGAAGTAGGTGACGACCGCGGTGTCGCGCTCGGGGTCGCCGGTGCCGACCGCGCCGTCGCGCTGCACGCCCATCGCGTACCCGGTGGCGTGCAGGGTGTGCGACCCGATCACCAGCGTGTACAGGTGGAAGTTGAACTCCTCGGGGTCCCAGCCGCCGTGGTCGACGCCGCGGAACAGCTGCAGGAGCTGCGTGAGGTCGAGGCCGCGGGTGTGCGCGACGCCGTGCTCGCGGTACGACGGGAAGACGTAGTCCTGGGGGGCAAGCGCGCGGCCGGAGCCGACCTGCGCGGCCTCCTGGCCCAGGCTCTGCGCCCACAGGCCGAGCTCGCCCTGCCGCTGCAGCGCGGTCGCCTCGGTGTCGAACCGCCGCACGAGCACCATGTCGCGGTACAGACCGCGCAGGGCGTCGGCGTCGAGGTGGGCGACCCGGGCGCTGTAGCCGGGGTGGTCGACGCGCTCGCCCGCGGGGGTGAGCAGCTGGACCAGGCCGTCGTCGGTGAGCGGACCGCTGGTGCTCACGGTTCTCCTTCGGCTCGGGGTCGGCCCGCGTTGCCGGAGCCGTGTCTAACCTACGCCAGCGTAGGCTACGCAACCGTAGGTCCGCGGCCCCGGTGCCCGTCAAGGCCGGACGACCCCCGTTGTGGGGTCCCGACAACCCCCCGTGGCCGGCCGTGCACGACGACGGCCCGCCACCCCGGGGCGGGGCGACGGGCCGTCGGGCGGCAGGGGGTCAGCGCTGCGGCAGGCGCACGACCTCGACGAAGAACTCGTCGATCTGGCGGACGACCTCGATGAACCGGTCGAAGTCGACGGGCTTGGTCACGTACGCGTTCGCGTGCAGGGAGTAGGACCGCACGACGTCCTCCTCGGCCTCCGAGGTGGTCAGCACGACGACCGGGATGCTGCGCAGCGCGTCGTCGCTCTTCATCGCCTCGAGGACCTCGCGGCCGTCCATCCGCGGCAGGTTGAGGTCGAGCAGCACGAGGTCCGGGGTCGGGGCGTCGGCGTGCTCGCCCTCCTTGCGCAGGAACGCCAGGGCGCTGACGCCGTCCGAGACGACCTGCAGCCGGTTCGCGACCTTGTTGTCCTCGAACGCCTCGCGCGTCATGAGGACGTCGCCCGGGTCGTCCTCCACGAGCAGGACGTCGATCACCTTGCCGTTGCGTGCCACGCTCACTCCGATCCCTCGGCCCGGGGGCCGTCCTGGTCCCGGCGGTCGTCCTGCCCGGGCTCCGCGACGGCCGGCAGCGTCCAGCGGATGCTGGTGCCCGGGCCGTCCGGCTCGCCGAGCCAGATCCGTCCGCCGTGGTACTCCACGATCTTCTTGCACAGGGCGAGGCCGATGCCGGTGCCCTCGTACACGTCCTTGGGGTGCAGCCGCTGGAAGATCACGAAGACGCGCTCCGCGTACTGCGGGTCGATGCCGATCCCGTTGTCCCGGCACTCGAGCTCCCACGAGTCTCCCACCCGCCGGGCGCTGATCCGGACCTCCGGCACGCGCTCGGGGTCGCGGAACTTGATCGCGTTGCCCACGAGGTTCTGCAGCAGCTGGACGAGCAGGGGCCGTTCGCCCCGGACCACCGGCAGCTCGTCGTGCGTGACGACCGCCCCGGTGTCCTCGACCAGGTTCTCCAGGTTGCCGACCGCGTCCGCGAGCGCCGCGTCCAGCGGCACGTCCGCGAGCTCGCCGCCCAGCCGGCCGACCCGGGAGAAGCCGAGCAGGTCCTGGATGAGCTGCTGCATGCGCTTCGCGCCGTCCACGGCGAACGCGATGTACTGGTCGGCGCGCTCGTCCATCTGGCCGCCGTACCGCTTCTGCAGCAGCTGCGTGAACGAGGCGACCTTGCGCAGCGGCTCCTGCAGGTCGTGCGACGCGACGTAGGCGAACTGCTCCAGGTCGCGGTTGGACCGACGGAGCTCCTCGGCCTGCTCGGCGAGCCGGTCGTGCGCCTCGGCGATCTCCGCGCGCTGGGCCTCGACGGCCTGCACCTGCGCGACGAGCGTCAGCCTCATGCGGTCGACCGCGTCCGCGAGCTCGGCGATCTCCCCCGGTCCGGTCGAACGCACCGGGTGGTGCAGGTCGCCCGCGATGACGGCGCGCGCGTCCGCGCCGAGGGCGTCGAGCGGCTCCGCGATCCACGAGCGCAGCGTGCGCCAGAGCACGGCGCCCGCGACCGCGCCGGCGATGACCAGCGCCACGAGCGAGCCGATCACGACCCGGGTCCAGGCGGCGAGGTCCGACGCGGCCTCGTCGCGGCGCTCGCGCAGCACGTCGAGGTACTCCTCCACGGCCGTCCGCGCCTGGTCGAACAGCGCCCGCCCGCCCTCGATCTCCTCCGGCGACACCGCCGCCGGCCCGCCGGTCGCGACCGCGGCGATCGTCGGCTGCGCGAACCGGTCGTCCCAGCGCTCGGCGGCCTCGACGGCCGCCGCCGCCGCGTCGCGCACCGGCTCGGTGGCGCTGCCGGCGGCGACGGCGGCGAACGCCTCCGTCGCGTCGCGCGCGTTCTCGTACGGCTCGAGCGTGCCCGGGAAGCCGGTCAGCGCGTACCCGCGCACCGCCGTCTCGCCGTCGACGAGCTGGGTGTAGGCCGTCTCGGCGTTGGTGATCGCCGTGAAGTACCGCTCGGTCACCAGGTCCTGGGACTCGAGCATCCGCCACAGGGCGACCCCCGAGCCGACGAACACGAGGGCCAGCACGACACCGGCGGCGGTGAGCGCGACGCCGAGGCGGCGGCGCAGCGTGACGCGGGACCGCGCGGCGGGGGCGGCGGTCGGAGCGGGTGCGGTCACGCGGCCGTCCCGTCCCAGCCGAGCACGACGACCGCCGTGTCGTCCACCAGCTCGCCGCCGTGCCGGCGCCGCACCTCGCGCAGCACCGGCTCGACCGGGTCCTCCGGACCCGTCGCCAGCACCTCGTCCACCAGCTCGAGCAGCCCGGCCTTGCCGATGCGCTCGTGGGTCCCGCCGATCGTCGCCTCCAGCACGCCGTCCGTGTACATCATCAGCCGCCACCGGTCGCCCAGCTCCAGGCGGCTCGGGCGCCAGGCGCCGTCCACCGGGATGCCGAGCGCGCGGCCCCGCAGCTCCCGGGGCAGGAGCTCCGACCGCGTGCCCGCGGCCGGGTCACCGAGCAGGAACGGCACGGGGTGGCCGGCCAGGTACAGGTCGACGGTGCCGCGGTCGGGCGCGATCTCGACCATCGACATCGTCGTGAACACCTCGCCCCGGGTGCGCTCGGACTCCAGCACCCGCTCCAGCAGGGGGAGCAGGTCCGCGGTCGCGGTGCCCGCGAGGACGAGCGTGCGCCACGCCGTGCGGAGCACCGCGCCGAGCGCGGCCTCGTCCGGCCCGTGCCCGCAGACGTCGCCGACGATCGCCAGCACGGTGCCGTCGGGCCGCTCGAACACGTCGTAGAAGTCCCCGCCGAGCACCCCGTCGCGGCCGGCGCGGTAGCCCACCCGGACCTCGAGCCGCGCGTCCTGCACCGACGGGCGCGGCAGCAGCGCGCTCTCCAGCCGGACCGTCTCCTCGGCGCGGACCATGCTGCGGTACAGCTCGCGGTCGACGGCCTGCAGCCGGCGGCGCTGCACGGCGTAACGGACCGAGCGGCCGAGCAGCTCGCCGTCGACCTCGCCCTTCACCAGGTAGTCCTGGGCACCCGCGGCGACCGCGCGCAGCCCGGTCTCGGTGTCGGTCCGCCCGGTGAGCACGACGACCGCGGGTGCGCCGGCGGTGAGCAGCGTCTGCAGCGCGCCGAGCCCGACGGAGTCGGGGAGCCCGAGGTCGAGCAGCACGCAGTCCACGTCGAGCCGGGCCGTCGCCTCGTCCAGCGTGCGGGCGCGCACCAGCCGGACGTCGAGGCCCGCGTCGGCGAGGTGCTCCTCGACCAGCAGGGCGTCGCCGTCGTCGTCCTCGACCAGCAGGAGCGCGATGGGCCCGCCGTCGACGGGGTCGACCGGGTGACCGGCGCGGCCGGGCCAGGCGGGCTGCGTCGCCGCAGCCGTCGTGCTCTCGGTCACCCGTCCACCTCTCTGCTGCTCGCAGCATAGGCGAGCGCCGTCCGGCCGCAAACGGCGCCCGCCGGGCCGGAACGTGCAGTGACCTGGATGGACGCCGCCGCGCGGCCGGCGTGTCAGTGACGCAGGTCGCGCGCGACCCGCAGCACCACGTCCGTCGCCTCGGGCTCGCCGACGCTGATCCGCACGCCGTCGCCGGCGAACGGCCGGACCAGGACGCCCGCCCGCGTGGCCGCCTCGGCGAACCGCGCGGTCCCGTCACCCAGCCCCAGCCAGACGAAGTTCGCCTGGCTGTCGGGCACGTCCCAGCCGTGCTCCCGCAGGCCGGCGAGCAGCCGGGTCCGCTCCCGCACGATGCCGTCCACCCGCTCCAGCAGCTCGTCCGACGCGCGCAGCGACGCGACCCCCGCCAGCTGCGCCAGGTGGGACACGCCGAACGGGGTCGACGCCGCGCGGATGCCGGCCGCCAGCCGCGCGTCCGCCACCGCGAAGCCGACCCGGAGGCCCGCCAGGCCGTAGGCCTTGGAGAACGTCCGGAGCAGCACCACGTTCGGGTGCGCGGCCAGCACCGCCAGCCCGTCCGGGGCGTCGGGGTCGCGCACGAACTCGACGTACGCCTCGTCCAGGACGACGAGCACGTCGCGGGGCACGGCGGCGAGGAACGCGTCCAGCTCGTCCGCGTGCACGGCCGGGCCCGTGGGGTTGTTCGGCGTGCAGACCAGCACCACCCGGGTCCGGTCGGTCACGGCGGCCGCGAGCGCCGGCAGGTCCAGCCGCCCGTCGGCGCGCACGGGCACCGGCACGCCGGTCGCCCCCGCGAGCGTGACCGCGATCGGGTACGCCTCGAACGACCGCCACGGGTGCACCACCTCGTCGCCCGCGTCGCAGAACGCGCTGAGGACGTGGCCCAGCACCGCCACCGAGCCGCAGCCCGCCACGACCTGCTCCGGCTGCACGCCCAGGTGCGCCGCGACCGCCTGGACCAGGTCCGACGCGTACATGTCGGGGTAGCGGTTCACGTCCACCGCGCCGTCCGCGATCGCGGCCACGACGGACGGCAGCGGCGGGTAGGGGTTCTCGTTCGACGAGAGCTTGAACGCAGCCGCGCCGACCGGCACCCGGGCGCCGGGGACGTACGGCGGGAGGCTCGCGAGGGCGGGGCGCAGGGGGACGTGCTTCACGCCGCCAGGATGCCACCGCGGGCGCGTCCGGCGGCACGGCGGGCCACCCCGTGGTCGCCGGGCCGACCACCCAGGGGCTGCCGCGCGGGCCGGGGCGATGGCAGGATCGAGCGCATGAGCTTCCTGCTGCGGGTCCTGATCAGCGGCGTCGCCCTGTGGCTGGCCGAGGTGCTGCTGCCCGGGATCACGATCATCGGCGCCGAGACGACGGGCGGGCGGATCGGCGTGATCCTCGCCGTCGCGCTCGTGTTCGGCATCGTCAACGCGATCGTGAAGCCGATCGTCAACATCATCTCGATCCCGCTCTACATCCTCACGCTGGGGCTGTTCACGCTGGTCGTCAACGCGCTCATGCTCATGCTCACCGCGTGGATCACCGAGCAGACCGACTGGGGCCTCCGGATCGACGACTTCGGCGACGCGTTCGTCGGCGCGCTCATCGTCTCCGTGGTGTCCTTCGCGCTGAGCGTCGCGATCCCGCGCAGCCGGGAGCGCTGAGCACCCGACCCGATCGCGCGGCACGTCCGCGCAGGTCACCCCCGGGTCGTCACCCGGACGGGCGAAGATCACCCGCCCCGATCTGTTGCCACCTCCGCCGGGCCCTCCTACCGTCGGCGTGGTCAGGGTCCGCCAGAGACGTCGTGGACCCGCCGGGGAGACTCAGGGGGAGTCGCCATGACAGCGCGACCGGGTGCCGCACAGCGTGCGCGCTCGCTCGCGTCGCGATGGGCCCGTCGGGGCCTGTACGCGGCGGGCGGGCTGACGCTCGCCGGTGCCGCCATGGTCGCGCTCGCCCCCTCCGCGTCCGCGCAGGACGCACCACCGCCCTCGTCCGGGCCGGTCTCGTCGCTGCTCGGCGGCGTCGGTGACCTGGTCGGCGGCGTCGTGCAGCCGGTGTCCGAGCAGGTCGTGGCCCCCGTGGTGCAGGCGGTGCTGCCGCCGGCTCCCGCGGCCCCCGCTCCGCCGGCCACGCCCGCGGCACCCGCCGCGCCGGCGCCGGCACCCGCGCCGCCAGCCGCCGCAGAGCCCACGGCACCGGCTGCGCCGGCGCAGCCCGGACCGGCTCCCGCCGCCGCTGAGGCGGTCGCCTCGACGCCCGCCGCGGGCGGTCCGGCCGGCGGACTGGTCGGCGCCGTGACCTCGGCCCTCGGCGACGGCGTCGTCGCGCCGGTGGTGGACGCCACGGCCCCCGTGGTCGACGCGGTCGTGGACGGCGTCGTCACCCCGGTCGCGACCGCCACCGACCCGCTCGCCCCGGTCCTCGGACCGGTGACCGACGCCGTCGTGGCGCCCGTGGTCGACTCCGTCGTCGCGCCGGTCGTCGTCGTGCTGCAGCCGGTGCTCACGCCCGTGCTCGACGCGGTGGCCCCGGTCGTGACGCCCGTCCTGACCCCCGTGGTCGGCGGCGTCGTCGACCCGGTGCTCGGCGGCGTCGGCGGCACGCCCGTCGGCGACCTGCTCGACCCCGTCGTCGGCGTGCTGCGCCCCGTGACCGACCCGGTCCTGCCGCCCACCGCGACGCCCCCGACCGCGCCCGCCGGGCCCGGTGCCGCGGGCACCCCGCCGGCCGGCGCGCCCGTGCTCGCCGACCTCGGCGCCCTCGAGCTCCTGCTGCCCGGGGCGGGCGCAGGACTCGGCCCGGCGGTCCCGGCCGGCTCGACCGCGGCCGACGCCGCGACGGCCGCCGACGCCGCGCACCTCGCCCCGTCCGCCGGCTCGGACGACGCGGCCCGGTCCGCGTCCGCCCCGGCCGGCGGCGGCGACCGTCCGGTCCCGCCCGCCCCGAGCGCGCCGGCCCCGTCCGGCTCCGGCGCCTCCGGCAGCCCGCTGCGCTCCGCCGGCGGCCAGGACGTGCTGGCCGTCCTCACCTCGCTCGCGCTGGTCCTCGGCGGCTCCCGGCTCCTGGCCGTGGCCCGCGACCGCGTCGAGCTCCCCCTGCGTCTGCGCGACGTCCCCGTCTTCCCCGCCTGAGTCCGGCCCCCGGCGCCGCGGCACTGCCGCAGCGCCAGACGGGCCACCGCGCCGCACTCCGGCGCACCGACTCAGAAGCAGGGGAAGACCACCATGCACACGAACATGAGGCGAGCGGTCCACACCGCTCTGCTGACCGGCGGCATCGTCGTCGCCGGCGCGGTCTCGGCGCACGCCGCCGACGACACCGGCATCCTGTCCGGCCTCGGGATCGAGGCACCCGTCGACGTCGCCGTGGACGTGTCCGGCCTCGCGGCCGGCGTACTCGGCGACGCGACGACCACCGCGGCGCCGGCGGCGCCCGCTCCGGCGGCTCCGGCTCCGGCTCCAGCGGCCTCGGCCGGTGGGGGCGCCTCGACGGGCGTGGCGTCCGGCACCGCCGTCGCCGCCCCGGTGAGCGTCCCGGTCGACGTCTCGACCGTCGCGGTCGGCGTCCTCGGCGACGCGTCCGCCACGTCCGCGGCCCCGGCCGCCGCTCCCGCCCCGCAGCCGGCTCCGGCCGCCGTGGTCGAGCAGGGCGACGCCGAGGGCGTCGCGTCCGGGACCGCCGTCGCGGCCCCGGTGCACGTCCCGGTCGCCGTCGACGGGGTCGCCCTCGGCGTCCTCGGCGACGCGAGCACGACGAGCACGGGCGGCACCGTGCCGGCCGGCGCGAGCGGCCCGACCACCACGGTCGAGGCCGGCGACCCCCAGGGCGTCGGCTCCGGCACCTCGGTCGCCGCGCCGATCACCATCCCGGTCACCATCGGCGACGTCGCCCTCGGGCTCCTCGGCGACGCGTCGACACAGTCGACCGGCGGGACCGGCACCGGGTCGTCCGGCGCCCCGACCACCACGGTCGGCGGCGGCAGCTCCGACGGGCTGCTCTCGGGCATCGGCGCCGCCTCGCCGATCAGCGTCCCGATCACCGTCGGCGACGTGTCGCTCGGCCTCCTCGGCGACGCCACCACCGACTCCGGCACCGGCTCGACCGGCG
>NZ_BONO01000037.1 GCF_016862755.1 Cellulomonas pakistanensis
TGCCTGCCTGCCTGCCTGCCTGCCTGCCTGCCTGCCTGCCTGCCTGCCTGCCTGCCTGCCTGCCTGCCTGCCTGCCTGCCTGCCTGCATCGAGATTGCACTACTTGCGGGGTTGGCAGGCGTCGAACCCCGCAACTAGTGCGACCTCGCCGACGATCCCCCGCTGGACCGGGGCGCGGAGGCGCTGGAGTGCAGGACGGAGCGAGGGCGCGTCGCGGGCGCACGCCGCGTCGGCCGCGAGGCGGGCGGCGAGTCCTCCACAGGCCGGCGCGCGTCGCGCGTCCCCAGGCCGGGCCCGCCCGAGCCCGCACCGCGACCACGCCGCGCGGCACCCTCGGACCATGCCCGCCGTCCCGCTCCCCCGCCGGCTGCTCGCCGCCGCCCTGCTGCTGGCGCTCGTCGCCACGGCGCTGACCGCGGCGCACGCCCTCCGGCCGGTGGCCGCCGGGCGCGCGGTCCCCGCGTCGGCGCCCGCGGCGTGGCGCGCGCCGGTCGAGCCGGTCGTGGTCGTCGAGCCCTTCGACGGACCCGCCGCGCCCTGGGCGGCCGGGCACCGGGGCGTCGACCTCGACGCACCGGTCGGGACGCCGGTGCTGGCCCCGCGGGACGGCGTCGTGACCTACGCGGGCGTCGTCGTGGACCGGCCGGTGCTCACGGTGCTGCACGACGACGGGCTGCGGAGCTCGGTCGAGCCGGTCGCCGCGACGGCCCCGGTGGGCGCACGGGTGGCCGCCGGCTCCGTGGTGGGGACGGTGACCGCGGACCGGAGCCACTGCGCGCCGACGTGCCTGCACTGGGGCGTGCGGGACGGCGACCTCTACCTGGACCCGATGCTGCTGCTCCGGGGCGGGCCGGTGGTGCTGCTCGCCGGGGATGCGGCGGGGCGGGGACCGCCCGGCGCGTCAGCCGCGGTCGGCCTCGGTGAGCCGCGCGCGCAGGCGCAGCATCGCCGCGGTGTGCATCTGCGAGATGCGCGACTCGGTCACGCCGAGGACGCGGCCGATCTCGGCGAGCGTCATGCCCTCGTAGTAGTAGAGGACCAGGACGAGCTTCTCGCGCTCGCCGAGCTGGTCGATCGCGCGGGCGAGCAGGAACTTGGTCTCCTGCGCCTCGAACGAGTTCTCCGGGTCGGGCGTGCGGTCGTCTCCGAGGGTGTCCAGCAGGGACAGCCGGTCCCCCCGGTCCTCACCGGCGCCGAGCAGCTCGTCGAGCGCGGCGACGTTCACCGTCGACAGCTGGGTGAACAGCGCGCGCAGCTCGCGGATGTCCATCTGCAGGCGGGCGGCGACCTCGGACTCGGTCGGCACCCGGTGCAGCTGGCTCTCGAGCTCGGCGTACGCGCGGTCGACCGCGCGGGCCTTGGTCCGCACCGAGCGCGGGATCCAGTCCATCGCGCGCAGCTCGTCGATGATCGCGCCGCGGATGCGGGCGCTGGCGTAGGTCTCGAACTTCACCGAGCGGCCGAGCTCGTACTTCTCGATCGCGTCGATGAGGCCGAACATCCCGTACGACACGAGGTCGGCCTGCTCCACCATCGCGGGCAGCCGCATGCCGACCCGGCCCGCGACGGCGGTGACGAGCGGGGCGTAGTGCAGGATCAGCCGCTCGCGGACGAGGCGGTCCCCGCCGGACTTGAACAGCTGCCAGTCCTGCGCGACCGGGTCGACCGCGGTGCCGGCCAGCTCGTCGAGCTCCGTCAGGTCGTCCGCCACCGCGGTGAGCGTGACGACGGCCTCGAGCTCGGCGTCGTCGATCTCGGCCTCGGCGACCTCCGTCGCGACGGCGAGCGCGCCCGCCGCGTCCAGGTCGAGCTCCTCGCCCTGAAGGGTCTGCTGGCGCGGGATCACGCCGAGGGGCGCGCTGGTGGCGCGGCGCGACGAGGCAGCCAGCGGGACGGTGTCCTCAGCCGGGACTGACATGGGCGTCTCCATCTCGGACGTCATGCGCGGGGGTGGGCCTGCTCGAAGGACGCGCGGAGGCGGTCCGCGGTCACGTGGGTGTAGCGCTGGGTGGTGGCGAGGCTCGCGTGCCCCAGCACCTCCTGCACGCTGCGGAGGTCGGAGCCGCCCTCCAGCAGGTGGGTCGCGGCCGAGTGCCGGAGCGCGTGAGGTGCCACGTCGCTCACGCCGGCGTCGGCGGACGCGTCGTGCACAGCCTTGCGCAGCTGGCGCTGATCCGCACGTCCACCGCGGCGGCCGAGCAGGAGCGCAGGCCCGGAGGCCTCCGTCGCGAGCGCCGGCCGGCCGCGGGACAACCAGGCCTCGACCGCCTCGACCGCGAGCTCCCCGACGGGGACGACGCGCTGCTTGTCGCCCTTGCCCGTCAGCCGGATCGTCCGCGCGCCCAGGTCCAGGTCGTCGACGTCGGCGGCGCACAGCTCGCCGACGCGCGCGCCGGTGGCGTACAGCAGCTCGAGCGCGGCCCAGTCCCGCAGGTGCACCGGGTCGCCGTCGTCGGCGCGCACACGCGCCGTGTCCAGCAGCGCCGCGGCGGCGCCCTGGTCGAGGACCGTCGGCAGGTGCGACGCGGGCCGGGCGCTCGCCAGGCGGAGCGCCGGGTCCTGCGCGACGCGGCCGGTGCGGGCCGCCCAGGCGAAGAACGTGCGAGCGGCGGCGCCGCGCCGGGCGAGCGTCGCGCGGCTGCGCTCGGCGGTGGCCATCGAGGCGAGCCAGCCGCGCAGGACGGTGAGGTCCACCTGCGTCAGGTCGGCGACGCCGTGCCGGCGGGCGTAGCCCGCGAGGGCGTCCAGGTCGCCCAGGTAGGCCCGCACGGTGTTCTCCGACAGGCCCCGCTGGGTGCGCAGGTGGAGCGCGAACGCCTCGGCCGCCGGGGTGGTCCCCCGAGCCGTCTCCACCGCAGCCCCCGTGTGCACGGCACTACGGTCGCCCGTCACACCTGCGGGCGACAAGCGGTCTGTGGCGCGTTTCACCCACCCCTGTACGAAACACGGTCAAATGTCCGATTCTCGGGGCGAATTCCCGACCGCACGGGAGCCATTCCCGGGTGAGATCGTCCACCCCTCGGACAGCCCGGGAACTTCCGGCGCCTGCTCCATCGGGGTGAATGCGTTTTCCGCCGCGGGATCCCGGGCCGCGACGGGCGGAGGCGGACGCTGCGGGGCGTGCGAGGGCCGGGCGGGTGAATGCGCCCTGCGCGGTCCCGGGGGCGGCGAGCCTTTCCAACCGGACGTGTCGTTTCCCACGACGGCGCCGGGGACCGGCGGACCACCCGTGCCGCGACACGTCACGTCGACGAGAGCCACCTGCGCCGGGCGCGTCATGCCGTCGGGAGCCACGTCCCCTCCGTGCGGCGCACGTCGCCGGCGAGCTCCAGCAGCCCGAGGGTGGCGACGACCTCGTGCTCGGCGAGGCCGGCGCGCCGGGCGACCTCCTCGGCGGCCAGCGCCCGACGGCGCAGCAGGGCGTCGAGCACGCGCGCGGCGGGGCTGTCGGGCCGGTGGGCGCCTCGTCCGACCGCCTGCGGCGTGCCGTGGCCGGCCGCCGCACCCCGCGCGTCGTCCTGCGCCGGCGCCGGCGCGGGCTCGGCCCCGGCCAGCAGCTCGGCCGCCTCGGCGGCGTCGGTCACGCACACGGCGCCGGCATCGCGGAGCAGCCGGTGGCAGCCGACGGACACCATCGACGTGACGGGGCCCGGGACCGCCCCGAGCGGGCGCAGCAGCTCGGCCGCCCGGGCGGCGGTGCTGAGCGCGCCCGACCGCCACGCGGCCTCCACGACCACGGTCGCGCCCGCGAGCGCCGCGATGACCCGGTTCCGCTGCAGGAAGCGCGCCCGGCTCGGCGGCGTGCCGGGCGGGGACTCGGCGACCAGCGCGCCGCCGTCGTCGACCAGCCGCTCCAGCACCGCCAGGTTCCCCGCGGGCGACGGCCGGTCGATGCCGCCCGCCAGCAGCGCGACGGTCCGCCCGCCGACGGCGAGCGCTCCGCGGTGGGCCGCCACGTCGACGCCGAACGCGCCGCCGGACACCACCGTGACGCCGCGCTCGGCCAGCCCCGCGCCGAGGTCGCCCGCGACACGCTCGCCGTAGGCGGTCGCGGCGCGCGCCCCGACGACCGCGACGGAGCGCTCGGTCAGCGCCGCGAGGTCCGGGTCGCCGCGCGCCCACAGGCACAGCGGCGCCGCGGGACCGAGGTCGTCGAGCCGCGCCGGCCACCCGGGCCGGCCGGGCACCAGGAGCGTCCCGCCGCGGCCGGCGAGGTCGTCGAGGGCCGGCCGCGGGTCGAGGTCGGCGAGCCGGGGCGCCCAGCGGGGCAGCGCGCGGGCGAGGACGCGGACGGTGCTCGGCGGCCACGGGCCGGAGCCGGCACCGGGCTCGCCGGTCGCCGCACCCGGCTCGTCGTCCGGCAGCTCGGCGCCGTCCGCTCCCCCGCGCGCGACCAGGCGGCGCAGGCGCGCCAGGGCGTGGTCGGGCGTCGTCGTCACCGCCCACAGCGCCCACGCGAGCGCCGCGGGCGCGCCCAGCGCCGCGACCACCGCGCCCGCCGTCGCGTCGCCCGGCTCCGCGACGACGCTCCACGCGGCGCGCGCCCACACCTCGCCGTCACCGGACGCGTCGTCGGTCGACCTGCTCGCCGGGTGCCCCGGCACCCGCGACACCCTCGGGGCGGCCCCCGCTCGCGGCTCCGTCACCGCGGGCACCCTCGGGGCGGCCCCCGCTCGCGGCTCCGTCACCGCGGGCACCCTCGGGGCGGCTCTCGCTGGCGACGCCGTCGCCGCAGGCGTCCTCGGGGCGTCCGCCGCCCGCGCGTCCGTGCCCACCGCGTCCCCCGGCGCTACCCCCGCCCGCGGCGCCGCCGTGCCCGCCACCGTCCTTGCCGCCGCCCCCGCTGCCGTCCCGTTCCCCGGCCTCATGTCCCCTGCCCGCGCGTCCGCAGCGCGACCGCCCGCCCCACGTCGTCCCGCGTCGGCGCCGCCCGCCCCGCGAGGTCCGCGACGGTCCACGCCAGGCGCAGCACGCGGTCGGCCCCGCGCAGGGTGAGCGTCCCGCGGTCCACACCCTGGTCGACGAGGTCCAGCAGGTCGGCGTCGGGCCCCAGCCGCTCCCGCAGCACCCGTCCCGGCACCTCCCCGTTGACCCGCCACGGCGTGCCCGCCCAGCGCGCGGCCTGCGCGGCCCGCGCGAGCGCCACCCGCGCGGCGACGGTGGCCGTGCTCTCGGCGGCTCCGACGAGCTCCGCCCGCCGGACCGCGGGCACCTCGACCTGCACGTCCACCCGGTCGAGCAGCGGGCCGGAGATCTTGCCGAAGTACCGGCGCCGCTCCAGCGACCGGCAGGAGCACGCCAGGCCGGTGCCGATCGCCCGGCCGCACGGGCAGGGGTTCGCGGCCAGCACGAGCTGGAACCGCGCGGGGTACCGGGCGGCGCCGGCCGCGCGGTGCACGACCACCTCGCCGTGCTCGAGCGGCTGCCGCAGCGTCTGCAGCACGGCGGTCGGGAACTCGGGCGCCTCGTCGAGGAACAGCACGCCGCGGTGCGCCCGGGACGCCGCGCCCGGCCGCGGCTGGCCGGACCCGCCGCCGATGATGCTCGCGGGGGTCGCGGTGTGGTGCGGGTCCTCGTACGGGGGCCGGCGCAGCAGCCCGCCCTCCGGGTCGAACGTGCCGGCCACGGAGTGCACGGCGGTGACCTCGACCGCCTCGGCCTCGTCCAGGTCGGGCAGCAGGCCCGGCAGCCGCGACGCCAGCATCGTCTTGCCCGCGCCGGGCGGCCCGACCAGGAGCAGGTGGTGCCCGCCCGCCGCGGCCACCTCGACCGCCCCGCGCGCCTCGGCCTGGCCGAGCACGTCCGCGAGGTCGCCCGGCGGCCTGCGGTGCCCGCCGGCGGCCCGGACCGGCGGGGCGACGGGCACGTCCGGCAGCAGGACGGCGGCGCCGTACCGGTGGGCGACGTGCGCGAGCGTCCGGCAGCCCACCACGCGCGCCCCCGGCACGAGCGCCGCCTCCGCGGCGTCGGCCTCGGGGACGACGACGTCGCGCAGCCCCGCGGCCACCGCCGCGGCGACCGCCGGCAGCACGCCGCGCACGGGTCGCAACCGGCCGTCGAGGCCGAGCTCGCCGAGGTGGACGACCCGGGCGGCGCGGTCGGGCTCGAACGCCTCGGACGCCGCCAGGACGGACACCGCCACCGCGAGGTCGAACGCCGGCCCGGCCTTCGGGAGGGCGGCCGGTGACAGGTTCACCGTGATCCGCCGGTTGGGCCAGGTCAGACCGGTCGACCCGACCGCCGCGCGCACCCGGTCGCGCGCCTCGGCGAGCGACGCGTCCGGCAGTCCGACGAGCACGAACGCCGGCAGGGCGGACGCGAGGTGCGCCTCGACCTCCACGACGTGCCCGGACAGCCCGACCAGGCCGACCGCGCGCGTGCGCCCGAGCGCCATCAGCCGATGCCCGCGACGTGGTCGACGCGCGCCGGCTCGTCCCCGCGGAGCGAGACCGCCACCAGGTCGAGCCGCACGCCGTCGGCGTGCACGTCGTGCTCCGCCAGCCACGCCGCCAGCAGCACGCGCAGCCGCTGCACCTTCTTCGGCGTCACCGCCTCGTGCGGCGTCCCGTAGGTCGCCGTCCGCCGGGTCTTGACCTCGATGCCGACGACGGCGTCCTCCGCCGGGTCGTAGGCCACGACGTCGAGCTCGCCGCCCGGGCCGTACCAGTTCCGGTCCAGGACCTCGTAGCCGTCCTGCTCCAGGCACCGCACCGCCAGGTCCTCACCCAGCCGGCCGGTCTCGTTCCGCGTGCGCATCCGGCACCACCTCCGGCACCGACCCTGGCGCGGGGCAGCACGGCGTCGCGGCCCACGACGGCTCCGCCTGGGGACGGCGCACGCGAAGCCCCCTGTGGAGGACTCGGCGTCCCCGCGTCAGCGCGTGAAGCCGCTCCCGCCGCCGAGGTCCAGGTCGGCCTTGACCAGCTCCTCGACGTTGACGTCCTTGAACGTCACGACCCGCACGGACTTCACGAACCGCGCCGACCGGTACACGTCCCACACCCACGCGTCGGCGAGGGTCAGCTCGAAGTAGACCTCGCCCGCGGCCGACCGGACCTGCAGGTCGACGTGGTTCGCCAGGTAGAACCGGCGCTCGGTCTCGACGACGTACGAGAACAGGCCCACGGCGTCGCGGTACTCGCGGTAGAGCGCGAGCTCCATCTCGGTCTCGTAGTTCTCCAGGTCCTCGGCGCTCACCGACCCATCATCCCCCATCCGGGCGCGACGGCCCGCACGCGCGCCCGTCGGAGCGCGCCCGGCCCGTCAGCCCGCGACGTCCAGCGCCAGCGGCTCGCCCAGCAGGAGCTCCGCGGCCGGCACCGGCGCCCCCGCCCCCGCGGCTCCCTCGACCCCCGGCAGCCGCCAGGAGGTCCGGTGGTGCGGCGTCGGGCCGAGCCGGCGCAGCGCGGCCAGGTGCTCGGGCGCGGAGTAGCCCTTGTTCTCGGCCCACCCGTACTCCGGGTGGTCGTCGTGCAGGCGCGTCATGATCGCGTCCCGCTCGGTCTTGGCCAGGATGCTGGCGGCGGCCACGGCGGCGCAGCGCAGGTCGGCCTTGACGATCGTCCGGACCGGCGGCACGGCGTCGAGCACCGTGGGCGGGCCCAGCAGCGTGTCCTGCGCCGGGGTGGTCACGTAGTCGTGGTTGCCGTCGAGCAGCAGCGCGCCGGGCGCGACCTCGAGCCCCGCGATCGCGCGGTGCGCGGCCAGCCGGAGCGCGGCGACGATGCCGTAGCGGTCGATCTCCGCGGGCTCGGCGTGCCCGACGGACCAGCAGGCCGCCCAGCGCCGGATCAGCGGGGCGAGACGCTCGCGCTCGGCGGCGCTCAGCAGCTTGCTGTCCCGCACGCCCTGCGGCGCGGAGCGGCTGTCGGCCGTCACGACGACGACGCCGACGGTGACGGGCCCGGACAGGCTGCCGCGGCCGACCTCGTCGGCGCACGCGAGCGCGGGGACGCCGTCGCGGATGATCTGCCGCTCGACCCGCAGCGTCGGGGCGGCGCGGTTCCAGGCGGTGCGGGCGCGGCCGGTGGTGGTCACGCCGGCTCCGGCACGTCGGCGAACACGTCGCCGGGGTTGCGCAGCAGCCCGATGCGGTCGACGGGCCAGAGCTTGACGAACGCGGTGCCGACGACGTCGTCCACCGGGACGGACCCGCCGCCGGGCTCGCCGAGGTGGAACCGCGAGTCGGCGGACGACTGCCGGTTGTCCCCCATGACCCACACCGAACCCGAGGGCACGACGACGTCGAACGCGATCTCGCTGGGGCTGGCGCCCGGTGCGAGGTACTCCGACTCGTCGACCGGGACGCCGTTGACGGTGAGCGGCGAGCCGTCGCCCGTGGAGGCCACCCGGTCGCCCGCCACGCCGATGACGCGCTTGATCAGGTGGTCCTCGGACTGCTGCGGCATGAGCCCGATCGCGATGAGCGCGTCCTGGAACGCGTTCGTCTCCGGGACGGCCTGCTGGTCCAGCCAGCCGCCCGGGTCGGCGAACACCACGACGTCGCCCCGGTGGATGTCGAGCGGGCCGGGCGCGAGCTTGCTGACGAGCACCCGGTCGCCCTCGAGCAGGGTGTCGTGCATCGACGCGCTCGGGATGAAGAAGGCCTGCGCGAGGAACGTCTTGACCAGCCACGACAGCACGATCGCGCTGAGGAGGATGATCACCGTCTCCCGCAGGAACGAGGCGACCGGCCCGCGCCGGCCCTCCGGCGACCTGCGAGCCGGCGTCTCGTGGCTCGCGGGTGCCGCGTCCTGGTCCGTCACCGCTTCACTCTCCCACGTCGACCTGGCGGTGCCCACACCCACGCGCCGGTGGGCACCGAACCTCCTCGCGACGGCCGACGGGCGGCCACCCCGGGTGAGGGGTGGCCGCCCGTCGGACGCGCAGCGCGGGTCTCAGGCCTGCTTGGCCGGGACCGTCTCGCGCTTCTCCTTGATCTTGGCCTTCTTGCCGCGGAGGTTGCGCAGGTAGTAGAGCTTCGCGCGACGAACGTCACCGCGGGTGACGACCTCGATCGACTCCAGGGTCGGGGAGTGCACCGGGAAGGTGCGCTCGACGCCGACGCCGAACGACACCTTGCGGACCGTGAAGGTCTCGCGGATGCCGTCGCCCTGGCGCGCGATCACGACGCCCTGGAACACCTGGACGCGGGAGCGGTTGCCCTCGACGACCTTGACGTTGACCTTCAGGGTGTCGCCGGCGCGGAAGTCCGGGATGTCGGAGCGGAGCGAAGCCGCGTCGATCGAGTCGAGGATGTGGGACATCGTGTGTCGCTTTCCCGCCGTGCCACAGGTCACGCGCGTCGTCGTCGGCGCCCGGGGCGCCGGATGGCATGAGGTGCGGTGCGCGGCCGATCGCTCGGCGGGCCGTGGGTCGCCTCCCCTGTGGCAGAGGCGTGGCCGTCGGGCACCGACCGTCAAGTGTGCCACAGCCCGGGCCCTGCGGTCGAAACCGGGCGGCTACTCCCCCGCCGCGGGCAGCCCGGGCACGGGCGCCGGCCCGTCGTCGCCGACGGCCCAGCCCAGGTCCGCCAGCACCGCGCGGTCGGCCTTGTCGAGGTCCGCGGGCGCGAGCCGGGCCAGCAGGTCGGGGCGGCGCTCGGCGGTGCGCGCCAGCGCCTGGTCGCGCCGCCAGCGCTCGACCCGGCCGTGGTGCCCGGACAGCAGCACCTCGGGCACGTCCAGCTCCCGCCACGCCGGCGGCTTCGTGTACACCGGGTACTCGAGCAGCCCGGCGGCCCCGTGCGACTCCTCGACCAGCGAGTGCGGGTTGCCCACGACGCCGGGCAGCAGCCGGACGACCGCCTCGACCAGGACCATCGCGGCGACCTCGCCGCCGTTGAGCACGTAGTCGCCGATCGAGTACTCGCTGACCTCGACGCCCGGCCGTGCGGCGTAGTGCGCGGCGACCCGGGCGTCGATGCCCTCGTACCGCCCGCAGGCGATCACCAGGTGCGCGTCCTCGGCCCACCGCTCGGCGTGCCGCTGCGTCAGCGGGGCGCCGGACGGGGTCGGGAGCAGCAGGTGCGTCCCGTCGGTGACGAGCTCGTCCAGGGCCGCGCCCCAGACGTCCGGCTTCATCACCATGCCGGCGCCGCCGCCGAACGGGGTGTCGTCGACGGTGCGGTGCCGGTCGGTGGTCCAGTCGCGCAGGTCGTGCACCCGCAGGTCGACCAGCCCGGACGTCCGCGCCTTGCCCACCAGCGACAGCCCGAGCGGGGTCAGGTACTCCGGGAAGATCGAGACGATGTCGATGCGCACGTCAGTCGTCGTCCCCGCCGCGCTCCGCCGCGTCGGCGCCCGGCCCGCCCGAGGTCTCCTCGCTCACCACGAGGTTCGCCGCATCCGCCGCCAGCAGCCCGCCCGGCGGGTCCAGCACGACGCGGCCGCCGGCGACGTCCACGACCGGGACGATCGCCCGGACGAACGGCACCAGCGTGCGGGCGCCGTCGGGCTCGCGCAGGACCAGCACGTCGTGCGCGGGGTGGTGCTCGAGGCCGAGGATCTCGCCGACCACGCGGCCGTCGACGTGCTCGGCGCGCAGGCCCGCGAGCTCGTGCGGGTACCAGGCGTCCTCGTCGTCGGCCGTGGCGGCGTCCTCCGCGACCTCGACGACCAGCTCGACGCCGCGCAGCGACTCCGCGGCGGTGCGGTCGGCGGCCTCGGCGAACGTCACGTACCAGCGCCCCTGCTGCTCGCGGGTCCGCGCGACGGTCAGCGGGCCGCGCTCGGCGGGCTCGGTCGCCAGCACGGCGCCGGTCGCGAGGCGGGCCGCGGGCTCGTCGGTGCGCAGGTCGAGCGACACCTCGCCGCGCAGGCCGTGGGCGCGGCCGATCCGGGCGACCGTCAGCAGCATGGGGTTCCTCTCGGGGGGTCCGGCTCGGGCCGGACCAGGGTACGGCGGGCACGACGCAGGCCCGGTCCCTGCGCGGGACCGGGCCTGTGCCGGTGTCTCACCGGGCGGCGCGAGGCCGTCCGGGTGCGCGGCTCACCGCCGGGCGACGTCCACGACGTCCACGCGGACCGGACCCTCGGCCGACAGCGCGCCGACGACGGTGCGCAGCGCGCGGGCGGTCCGGCCGCCGCGGCCGATGACCCGCCCGAGGTCGTCCGGGTGCACCCGGACCTCGAGGAGGTCACCGCGGCGGAGCGTGCGGGCGTCCACCCGCACGTCGTCCGGGTGGTCGACGATGCCCCGGACCAGGTGCTCCAGCGCGTCGGCGAGCATCAGGCCTGCTCGTCCTCGGCGGACGCCTCGTCGGCGGCCGGGGCCTCGGCGGCGGCGGCCTTCTTCTCGGACGCCTTGGCCTTGGCCTTCTCGGCGTCGGCGGCGACGGCGTCGACGGCGGCCTTCACGTCGGCCGGGGCGGCCTTCGTGCGCAGGGTGCCCTCGGCGCCCGGGAGGCCCTTGAACTTCTGCCAGTCGCCGGTGACCTTGAGGAGGGCGAGGACCTGCTCGGTCGGCTGGGCGCCGACGGACAGCCAGTACTGCGCGCGCTCCGTGGAGATGTCGATGAGCGACGGCTCCTCGGTCGGGTGGTACTTGCCGATCTCCTCGATGACGCGACCGTCACGCTTGGTGCGGGAGTCCGCGACGACGACGCGGTAGTACGGCGCCCGGATCTTGCCGAGACGCTTGAGGCGGATCTTGGTGGCCACGGTGTGGTCTTCTCCTGAGATGTCTGCGGGGCGGTCGTCGCGGTTCGCACGTGGGGCATGCGGTCCCGGTCGGACCTGAGGACACGGCACCGCGCGGGTAGAGGGGCCGCGCACGCCGAGTACAGCAGGCCATTGTGCCAGACGCCCGGCCGTGCGGGCGACCCTCGCGCCGCGTGCCCCGGGTCACCCGCGCCGGGTGCGGTGCCCGGCCCGCCGCGCTGCCACGATCGGCCGCATGACGGCCGGGGACTGGGCGGTGCGCGAGGTCGACGTGGCGGGCAGCCCGGTCGCCGTGCGGGTCGGCACGGACGTCCCCGGCTCGACGCCGCTGGTGCACGTGCACGGCTTCGCCGTGTCGGGACGCTACCTGCTCCCGACGGCCGCCGCGCTGGCCGACCGCGGCACGACCTACGTCCCCGACCTGCCCGGTCACGGCGCGAGCCCGGGCCCCCGCCCGCCGCTGTCGATCCCGCACCTCGCGGAGGCCCTGCTCGGCACGCTGGACGCCCTGGGGCTGGACCGCGCGGTGCTGGTCGGCAACTCGATGGGCGGCCCGGTGAGCCTGGAGGCCGCGCACCGCTCCCCCGACCGGGTGGCCGGCGTCGTGCTCGCCTCCCCCGCCGGCGGCGCGCACAACCAGCCGCTCCCCCGGGCCGTGGCCCAGCTGCTCCGGGACGCCGTGCGGGAGGACCCCCGGATGGGCCGGTACTCCCTGCCCGACTACGCGCACTACGGGCCGGTGGCGGCGCTGGCGGCGTTCCGGCAGATGGTGGAGTTCCCGTCGCTCGAGCGGCTGCTCCGCACGCCGGTGCCGACGCTGGCCGTCGTCGGGTCGCGCGACCCGCTGATGCCGCCGCCGCACCGGGTCCGGGAGCTCGCGCACCTCGGGCCGGACCACCTGACCGTCGTGGTCGTGCTCGGCGCGGCGCACGCGATGAACTGGAGCCACCCCGCGGAGCTGTCGCACGCCGTGCGGTGCTGGCTCGACGGGGAGCCGATCACCGACGACCCGGCCGCGCGCGCCCGGACGCGGGTGCTGCAGGTCGGGCGCGGCGCTCCGCCGGCGGTGGCCCCGGCCTAGCGGCTACGCCACCCGCGCGCCCCGCAGCACCACGGCCCGCGGCGCGGCAAGGACCCCGATGTCCTCCCGGGGGTCGGCGTCGTAGACGACGAGGTCCGCGCTCTCCCCCTCGCCCAGCCCCGGTACGCCGAGCCACGCCCGCGTCCGCCAGGACGCCGCCGCGACCACCTCGCGCGCGGGCAGCCCCGCCGCCACCAGCTCCGCCGCCTCGTCCGCGATCCGCCCGTGGCCGATCGTGCCGCCGGCGTCGGTGCCGACCAGGATCGGCACGCCCGCGTCGTGCAGGTCCCGCACGTGCGCGTACCGCCGCGCGTGCATCCGCCGCATCCGCGCCGCGTACACCGGGTAGCGGTCGGCCCGCCCGGCGATCTCCCCGAACTGCGCCACCTGCAGCAGCGTCGCGGTCACCGGGATGCCGGCCGCCGCGATCCGCGCGACGTGCCGGTCCTCGGCGCCGGTGGCGTGCTCGAGGCAGTCGACCCCCGCGTCCAGCAGCCCGTCCAGCGCCTCGGCGGAGAACGTGTGAGCCGTGACCCGCGCGCCGGCGTCGTGCGCCACCTGCACCGCGTCGGCCAGCACGTCGTCCGGCCACAGCGGCCGCAGGTCGCCGTCGGCGCCGAGGTCCCGGTCGATCCAGTCGGCGACGAGCTTGACCCAGCCGTCGCCGCGCGCCGCCTCCTCGGCGACGGCGCCCGGCAGCTCGGACGGCGCCGCGAGCTCCCGCCCGTAGTGCCGCAGGTAGCGCTTCGGCAGCGCGAGGTGCCGCCCGGCGCGGATCAGCCGCGGCAGGTCCTCGCGCTGGTGCACCCACCCGGTGTCGGCGGGCGAGCCGGCGTCCCGCACCAGCAGCACGCCGGAGTCCCGGTCGGCCACCGCCTGCGCCTCGGCGGTGGCCCGGTCGACCGCCCCCTCGGCGGCGAGCCCGATGTGGCAGTGCACGTCGACCAGCCCGGGGACCACCCAGCCGTCGACGGCCGTCGAGTCGCCGCCGGGCCGGTCGAACGTCAGCCGCCCGCCGACCACCCACGCCTCGCCGACGACCCGGTCGTCGTCGAGGACGACCGGGCCGGTCAGGTGCAGCACGTCGCCCATCGCGCCCCCTCGCGCCGGGCCCGGCTCAGCGGCCGAGGAACTTCTGCAGGTCCTCGAGGCCGGCCGGGTCGAACTGGTCGGGCTGCTGCGGCGCGCCGCCGCCGATGCCGAACGCGGAGCCCTTCGCGGCCGGCGCCGCGGCCGGGGCGATGCCCGCGGCGCGGTCGGCGGCGGCCTTCTCCTGCTGGGCGCGCTTGGCCGGGTTGCCCGACTTGCCCTTGGCCTTCTTCGACGGCGCGACGCGGCCGCGGCCCTTCTTGCCCGTGCCGGGCAGGTTTCCCATGCCGGGGATGGGCATGCCGCCGCCCTTGGCCATCTGCTGCATCATCTTCTGCGCGGCGGCGAACCGCTCGAGCAGGCCGTTGACGTCCGAGACCTCCACGCCGGAACCGCGCGCGATGCGGGCGCGGCGGGAGCCGTTGATGATCTTCGGGTTGTCGCGCTCGCCCGGCGTCATCGAGCGGATGATCGCCTCGACCCGGTCGACCTCGCGCTCGTCGAAGTTCTCGATGGCCTCGCGCATCTGCCCCATGCCGGGGAGCATGCCGAGCATCTTCTTCATCGAGCCCATGTTCTTCAGCTGCTGCATCTGCTGCAGGAAGTCCGCGAGCGTGAAGCCCTGGCCGGAGGCGAGCTTGCCCGCCATCTCCTCGGCCTGCTCGGCGTCGAACGCCTTCTCGGCCTGCTCGATGAGGGTGAGCACGTCACCCATGTCGAGGATGCGGGACGCCATCCGGTCGGGGTGGAAGACCTCGAAGTCGGTGAGCTTCTCGCCGGTCGACGCGAACAGGATCGGCCGGCCGGTGACCGACGCGACGGACAGCGCGGCGCCACCGCGGGCGTCGCCGTCGAGCTTCGACAGCACGACGCCGGTGAACCCGACGCCCTCCTGGAAGGCCGTGGCGGTCGCGACGGCGTCCTGGCCGATCATCGCGTCGATGACGAACAGGATCTCGTCCGGGCTCACGGCGTCGCGGATGTCCGCGGCCTGCTGCATGAGCTCGGCGTCGACGCCGAGGCGGCCGGCGGTGTCGACGATCAGCACGTCGTGCTGGCGCGCGTGCGCGGTCGCCAGGCCCTCGCGGGCGACGGCGACCGGGTCGGCGCCGGACACGACGTCCAGCTCGGAGCCCTGGTTGCCCGGGTGCGGCGCGAACACCGGGACGCCGGCGCGCTCGCCGACGACCTGGAGCTGGGTCACGGCGTTGGGGCGCTGCAGGTCGGCGGCCACGAGCAGCGGGGTGTGGCCCTGCGACTTCAGGTGCAGCGCGAGCTTGCCGGCGAGCGTGGTCTTGCCCGCGCCCTGGAGGCCCGCGAGCAGGATGACGCTCGGCGGGTTCTTCGCCAGGTTCAGCGGCCGGTTCTGGCCGCCGAGGATCGCCACCAGCTCGTCGTTGACGATCTTGACGACCTGCTGCGCCGGGTTCAGCGCGCCGGAGACCTCCGCGGACAGCGCGCGCTCCCGGACGGCGCCGGTGAACTGGCGCACCACGGGCACGGCGACGTCGGCGTCCAGCAGGGCGCGGCGGATCTCGCGCACCGTGGCGTCGATGTCCGCCTCGGACAGCCGCCCCTTGGAGCGCAGGTTCTTGAAGGTCGACGTCAGTCGGTCGGACAGGGTGGCGAACACCGCGCGATCCTCACGCTCTCTCGGCGGTCAGGGACGTCCCAGGGTACCCGCCAGCCGGACCGACGCCCGCGCCACGAGGTCGTCGACGAGCTGGGCGCGCCACGCGGTCCACGCGGTCGGCCCGGCGGACGACGCGTCGGCCTCGGTGAGCGCCCGGAGCAGCGCCAGCAGGTCCGGCCGGTGGTCGACCGCGGCGAGCAGGGCGTCGACGGTCGCGGGGTCGTCCGGGTCGGACCCGGTCGCGAGCTCGGACAGGGTCAGGTGCTCCCGGACCAGCCGCGCGACGTCGGCGGCGTCGTCCGGCCCGAAGCCCATCCGGGCGACGACGGGGCCGGCCAGCCGCGCGCCCTCGACCGAGTGGTCCCCCGCGCCGGCCCGCTTGCCGATGTCGTGCAGCAGCGCGGCGACCAGCAGCACGTCCGGGCGGTCGACGGTGCGGCGCAGCCCCGCGGCGCGCGCGGCGGCCTCGACGAGGTGCCGGTCGACGGTGTGCCGGTGGATCGGCGAGCGCTGCGGGCGGTTCCGCACGCCGGCCCACTCGGGGATCCAGGTGGTGACCACGCCGGCCAGGTCGAGCGCCTCCCACACCGGCACCTGCGCCGGACCGGTGGCGAGCAACTGCACCAGCAGCGTGCGGGCGGCCTTCGGCCACGGCGCCGGCAGGGGCGGCGTGCGCTCGAGGCTCGTGACCGTGATCGGCGACAGCGTCAGCCCGGTGCGGGCGGCGGTCGCGGCGGCGCGCAGGGCCAGCAGCGGGTCGGTGGCCGGCTGGGCGTCCGCCGCGAGTACCAGCTCGCCGTCGTGCTCGACCAGCCCCTCGCCGACGGTGCGCAGCCGCGGCGGGGTGCGCCGCCCGCGCACCAGCAGCGGGCGGCGCGCCGGACGGGCCAGCGCCTGCCGCGCGTTCCGGGCCGTCGAGTCCAGGGCGTACGACACCACGCGGCCCGCCTCGGCGAGGCTCGCGAGCAGGTCGTCCCGGTCCCCCACGCCGAGCAGCTCGGCGACCTCGTCCTGGTCGGCGAGCAGCAGGCGGTTGGTGTGCCGGCGGCTCACCGTCTGGACGGCGTCGCGGACGTCGAGCAGGTGCGCGTGCGCGCGGTCGACCGCCCCGTGCGGGCGGTCGGTGAGCCAGGTGGCGGCGAGCGCGGACAGCACGACCGCGTCCCGGATGCCGCCGCGGGCCTCCTTGAGGTCGGGCTCGATCAGGTAGGCGAGCTCGCCGTGCCGCTCCGCACGCTGCCGGGTGGACGCCAGCAGCTCGGGCAGCCGCCGGCGCGCGGCGGACCGCCAGTCGGCGAGCAGCGCCGAGCGCGCGCGGTGCACGATCCCGGGGTCGCCGGCGACGGGGCGCAGGTCGAGCAGCCCGACGGCCGCGGGCAGGTCCTTGGAGGCCACCTGGCGGCACTGGGCGAGCGAGCGCACCGAGTGGTCGAGGTCGAGCCCCGCGTCCCACACCGGGTACCAGAGCGCGTCGGCGAGCTTCGCGAGCTCCTCGGCGGAGTGCCCGCGCCCGTCGTGCACCAGCAGCAGGTCCAGGTCGCTGGCCGGGCTGGCGTCGCCGCGGCCCACGCTGCCGACCGCGCCCAGGCCGATGCCCGGCGTCTCGCGACCCTCGGTCGCGGTCTCCCACAGCTCGGCCAGGCGCCGGCGCACCAGGTCGGACACCGCGGTGCGGCGCTCCGCGCCGTCGGCGTCCGGCCCGGACAGGCGCGCGGCCAGGTCGAGCCGCTCATGTCGGAGGTCCCGCACCCCCACCGGATCGCGGGGGTGCGGGACCTCGGGCAGGTCGGTCATTCAGAGCGCGTCGGGGCCGTGCTCGCCGGTGCGCACCCGGGCGACGTCCTCGACCGGGACGACCCACACCTTGCCGTCGCCGATCTTGCCGGTCTGCGCCGCCTTGACGACCACCTCGACGACACCGGGGGTGTCCTCGTCGGCGACCAGCACGTCGATCTTGACCTTCGGGACCAGGTCCACCGTGTACTCGGCGCCCCGGTAGACCTCGGTGTGACCGCGCTGGCGGCCGTAGCCGCTGGCCTCGCTCACCGTCAGGCCGCGGATCCCCGCCGCCTCGAGGGCGGACTTCACGTCGTCGAGCCGATGCGGCTGGATGACCGCCGTCACGAGCTTCGTCATGCCTTCACCTCCGTCACCACGCGGGCGCCGCCCAGCGTCTCGTAACCCGTCTCACCGTGCACGGCGAGGTCGATGCCGCCGACCTCGGCCTCCTCGCTGACCCGCCAGCCCATGGTGGCCTTGAGGATGTAGCCGATGACCGCGGTCACCGAGCCCGAGAAGATCAGCGCCAGGACCGCGATGACCACCTGGACCACCAGGAGCTCGATGCCGTCGCCGAAGAACAGGCCACCCTCGGCGGCCAGGAAGCCGATGCCGATGGTGCCGACGAGGCCACCGACGAGGTGCACGCCGACGACGTCGAGCGAGTCGTCGAAGCCGAACCGGTACTTGAGGCCGACCGCGAGGGCGCAGAGCGCACCGGCGACCACACCCAGGACGATGGCGGTGACCGGGCGCAGGGCACCCGCGGCCGGGGTGATCGCGACGAGGCCCGCGACGACGCCGGACGCGGCACCGAGCGAGGTGGCGTGGCCGTCGCGGATCTTCTCCGTGATGAGCCAGCCGATCATGGCCGCGGCGGTCGCGGCCGTGGTGTTGACCCACGCGAGGCCCGCGGTGCCGTCGGCGGTGAACGCCGAGCCCGCGTTGAAGCCGATCCAGCCGAACCACAGCAGCGCGGCGCCGAGCATGACGAACGGCAGGTTGTGCGGGCGCATCGGCTCCTTGCCGAAGCCGCGGCGCCGGCCGACGATCAGCGCCAGCACGAGGCCGGCGATGCCGGCGTTGATGTGCACGACGGTGCCGCCGGCGAAGTCGATCGGGGCGACCGTGGCCGCGCCGTCGGTGGTGCCGAACAGCATCGCCGCGATGCCGCCCTCGGCGCCGGACAGCGCGCCGCCGCCCCACACCATGTGCGCCAGCGGGAAGTAGCTGAACGTGGCGAACAGCGCGGTGAACGCGACCCAGGTGCCGAACTTCACGCGGTCCGCGATCGCGCCGGAGACCAGCGCGACGGTGATGATCGCGAACGTCACCTGGAAGGCCACGCCGACGATGACCGGCACGCCGTACCCGTCGATCAGGTACTCGCCGTTCTCGTCCCAGATCGCGCCCGCGAGCCCGAACTGGTCGAACGGGTTGCCGAAGATCCCGGCGACGTCGGAGCCGTAGCTCATCGACCAGCCCCAGAACACGTACACCACGGCGACGACCGCGATGCTGATGAACGACATCATCATCATGTTGAGCACGGACTTGCCGCGCACCATGCCGCCGTAGAAGAACGCCAGTCCCGGCGTCATGAGCAGCACCAGGGACGCTGACATCAGCATCCAGGCTGTCGCTCCGGTGTCCAGATCCATGTGGAACGCCTCTCCCTCGCCGGCCGGTCTGCCGGATCGGGGACCAGATTCCTGGTCGGCGGTTTCGCGACGGCGCCGCCGGTGTTACACGGGTGTGACGCTGCGCGTCCGGGCGTAACAGTTCTGTTGCCGGGTGGCCTGCGTCTCAGCGGGCGGTCACCGGGGCGCTGCGCGCGGCGGCGCCGCCGGGCGTCAGCCCAGGATGCCGTCGACGAACTCCTCCGGGTCGAACGGCGCCAGGTCGTCCGGGCCCTCGCCGAGGCCGACGAGCTTGACCGGCACGCCGAGCTCGCGCTGCACGGCGACGACGATGCCGCCCTTGGCGGTGCCGTCGAGCTTGGTGAGCACGATGCCGGTGACCCCGGCGACCTCCGCGAACACGCGGGCCTGGTTCATGCCGTTCTGCCCGGTGGTGGCGTCCAGCACCAGCAGCACCTCGGACAGCGGCGCGGTGCGCGTGATGACGCGGGTGATCTTGCCGAGCTCGTCCATCAGGCCGGCCTTGTTCTGCAGGCGGCCCGCGGTGTCGACCAGCACGACGTCGACGCCCTCGGTGGCGCCCTCGCGGACGGCCTCGAACGCCACGGACGCCGGGTCGGCGCCGTCGCGGTCGGAGCGGACGGTGCGCACGCCGACGCGCGACCCCCAGGTCTCCAGCTGGTCGGCGGCCGCGGCGCGGAACGTGTCGGCCGCGCCGAGCAGCACGGTGCGGCCGTCGGCGACCAGGACGCGCGAGAGCTTGCCGACCGTGGTGGTCTTGCCGGTGCCGTTCACGCCGACGACCAGCACGACGGCCGGGACGGTGACGCCGTCCTCGCCGGTCCGCGGCGCGGTGGACAGCGAGCGGTCGAGCGACGGGTCGACCAGCGCCAGCAGCTGCTCGCGGAGCAGCGCGCGCACCTGCGCCGGGTCCTTGAGGCCCTGCACGCGGGCCTGCGTGCGGATCGACTCGACGAGCTCCTGCGACGGGCCGGCGCCGACGTCGGCGAGGAGCAGCGTCTCCTCGAGCTCGTCCCAGTCGTCCTCGGTGAGGTGGTCCCGGGACAGCACCTGCAGCATGCGGGCGCCCAGCGGCGAGCCCGAGCGGGCCAGCCGGTCGCGCAGCCGGGTCAGGCGGCCCGCGGTCGGGGCCGGCACCTCCAGCGCGGGCGCGGTGGCGGCGTCCTCGGGGGCGGGAGCGGTGGGCGCCTCGGCGGTCGGGGCCCCGGCGGCCGGGCGCTCGAGCGTCGAGGTGCCGGTGCCGGTGCCCGCCGGACGCTCGTCGGTCCGGTCGCGGTCGCCGGCCGAGCGGCGCCGCTGGATGACGGCCGCGCCGCCGCCCAGGATCGCCAGGGCCGGCACGCCGACGAGGAGCAGGTTCAGGAGGTCGTTCGAGTCCACCGGCTCAGTGTGTCAGGCCGTCGACGGTCGCGGCGCCCCGGGCGGGGCGGGCCGACGTGGCGCGCTCAGGACGCGGTGCGCTGCGGCGGGACCGCCGGCGGGGCGGCGACGTCGGCCCCGGGCACGCCCGCCGAGGCGTCCGGCCGGCGGACCGGGAGGTGGCCGCTGCGCCGGGCCGCGGCGGGCGCCGGCACCCGGTCCTGCACGACGACCCGCGCGGGCGCGGCGTCGGGCCGGGCCGGGGTCTCGCCGCCGCCTCGCGAGGACGGCAGCCGCTCGCGCAGCCGCCCGGCCCGCTCCCCCGTGCGCTCGAGCATGTCGGCGAGCTCGTCGAGCTGGAGGTAGCCGTCGCCCGCCTGGGGCGCCTCGGCGAAGAACCGGTCGAACGGCACGTCGACGGGCTCGGGCTCCTCGACGTCCGCGAGGTCGGCCTCGTCCCCGTCGCGGCGGCGCAGGCCGCGCTTCAGGTCCGCCCAGAAGGTGCGCACGTCCGTCCCGCCGCCGCTCGCCGCGTTCGCCAGCACGATCACGCCGATGGCAGCGACGAGCGCCAGCCCGATCACCACGAGGAAGCCACCCATGGGAGGATTGTCCGCCGCGCCCCCGGGAGCCGCCCTATGACCGGCCGTGTCGCGCCGGAACCCGCACGCGATCTTCACACCGTCAGACGGGGACCTCGTCGCGGAGCCGCTGGGAGATGACGGTCGTGACGCCGTCCCCGCGCATCGTGACGCCGTACAGCGCGTCGGCGATCTCCATCGTCCGCTTCTGGTGCGTCACGACGATGAGCTGCGAGTCCTCCTGCAGCTCGCGGAAGATCTCGAGCAGCCGGCCGAGGTTCGCGTCGTCCAGCGCCGCCTCGACCTCGTCCATCACGTAGAACGGGCTCGGCCGGGCCTTGAAGATCGACACCAGCAGCGCGACCGCGGTGAGCGACCGCTCGCCGCCGGACAGCAGCGACAACCGCTTGACCTTCTTGCCCGCCGGCCGCGCCTCGACCTCGATGCCGGTGGTGAGCATGTCGGACGGGTCGGTGAGCACGAGCCGGCCCTCGCCGCCGGGGAACAGCCGCGGGAACACCCGGTCGAACTGCTCGGCGGTGTCCCGGTACGCGTCGGCGAACACGCGCTCGACCCGCTCGTCGATCTCCTTGACGATCTCCAGCAGGTCGGCGCGCGACTTCTTGAGGTCGGCGAGCTGCTCGACCAGGAACTTGTGCCGCTCCTCGAGCGCCGCGAACTCCTCGAGCGCGAGCGGGTTGACCTTGCCGAGCTGGGACAGCGCCCGCTCGGCCGACCGCAGGCGCTTCTCCTGCTCGGCACGGACGTACGGCACCTCGCGGGGAGCGCCGTCCGCGTCGTCGTCGGAGCCCGCGCCGGAGCCACCGCCCGCGCCCCCGCCGGGCGGCGTCAGCACCGGCACCGCGCGGTGCGGCCCGAACTCCTCGACCAGCACCGCCGGGTCGATCCCGAGGTCCTCGACGGCCCGGACCTGCAGCTGCTCGACCCGCAGCCGCTGCTCGGCGCGGAGCACCTCGTCCCGGTGCGCGGCGTCGGTGAGCCGGGCGACCTCGCGCTGCGTCTCGTCGACCCGGGACCGCACCGCCGACAGCGCGGTCTCCCGCTCGGCCCGCGCGGCCTCGGCGGCGTCCCGCTCGTCGGCGGCGCGCTGCAGCGCGTGCTCGACCGCGCCGAGCGCCTGCGTGGCGCCGAGGGCGACGGCGGTGGCGACGGCGGCCTGCCGGGCGCGGGCACGCTCCCGCTCGGCGGCCCGCTCGCGCGCGGCCCGCTCGGTGCGGGCGGCGCGGTCCAGCGACTCGGCGCGGCCGGCGAGCGCGCGGGCCCGCTCCTCCGCGGTGCGCAGGCTCAGCCGCGCCTCGGTCTCCCGACCCCGCGCGGCGGTCGCGGCCTCGTTCGCCGCGTCCCGCTCCCCCGTGCGCTCCTCGATCGCGGCGTCGGTGTCGGCGGGCTCGGCCTCCGCGGCGGCGAGCCGCTCCGTGAGCTCGGCCAGCTCCGCGGCACCGTCGGCGAGGGTCTGCTCGGCGGTGGCCAGCGACGCCTGCACCCGCTCGGCCTCGTTCCGCGCGGCCCGGGCGGTGGCGCCGAGGTGCCCGAGCTGCTCGGCGACGGCGGCCAGGGCGGCGTCGTTCTCGTTGAGCTCGTCGAGGGTGCGCTGGTACTCGGCGCGGGCGGTGTCCTCGGCCTCGCGCGCACCGACCAGCGCGAACCGGGCCTGCTCCGCCCGCGCGGAGGCGGCCTCGGCGCCCTGGCGGGCGTCGTCCAGCGCCGACTGCAGGTGCAGCGCGCTCGGCGCGGTGGCCGAGCCCCCGGAGGCCCGGTGCGCGGCGAGCACGTCGCCCGCCCGGGTCGCGACCACCAGGTCCGGCCGGTCGCCCAGGACGCGGCGCGCGACGACCAGGTCGTCGACCACCACGACACCGCGCAGCAGCCGGCGCACGGCGGGCACGACGGCCGGGGGCGCCTGGACGAGGTCGAGGGCCCAGTCGGCTCCGCCGGGGGCCGCGCCCTGGTCCTCGTCGCCCGCGTCCGCGATGGCGTGGGCCGCCACGACCAGGCCGGCGCGCCCGGCGTCCTGCTCGCGGAGCCAGCGGATCGCGTCCACCGCGGCCTCGACCGAGTCGACCGCGACCGCGTCGGCGGACGCGCCCAGCGCCGCGACGATCGCGTCCTCGTCGCCGCCGGCCACGCCGAGCAGCGCGGCGACCGACCCGACCACGCCGGCCAGGTCGTCGGCGGCGAGCAGCGCGCCCGCCCCGTCCTTCCGGGTCAGGCTGAGCTCGAGGGTCTCGATGCGGGACTCCAGCGCGGCGCGCTCGCGCTCGGCCTCGGTGAGCTGCGCGGCGAGCTCGGCCACGCGCGCCGACGCGACCTCGACGGACTCGGCCGCCGCCTCGTGCGCGGCGTCCAGGTCCTCCTCGCCCTCCTCGACGCCGGCGACCCGGGTCTCCAGGGCGGTGAACTCGAGGGTCGCCTCGTGCCCGCGGCGCTCCGCGGCGGTCAGCGTCTCGCGCAGCCGGCCGATCTCCGCCTCGGTCGCCTCCAGGCGGCTGCGGCGCGCGCCGACCTGGCCGGCCAGCCGGGCGAGCCCCTCGCGCCGGTCGGCGGCGCCGCGCAGCACGGTGGCGAGCGCCTTCTCCGCCGCGGCCGCGGCGCCCTCCGCGTCCTGGCGGGCGGCCTGCGCGGACTCGAGCGCGGCGCGGGCGGCGTCGACCTCGGCGGTGAGCTCGGCCTCGGCGGCGCGGACCCGCTCCGCCTGGCGCTCCAGGTCGTCCGGGTCCTGGCCCCGGGTCGGCTCGGGCCCGGCGGAGCCGAGCAGCCGCGCGCGGTCGGCGGCCAGCGAGGCCGTGCCCCGGAGCCGCTCGCGCAGCGAGGACAGCCGGTACCAGACGTCGGACGCCTCGCCGAGGGCCGGCGCCGCCTCGGCCGCCTCGCGCTCCAGGGCGGCGAGCCGGACGCGGGCCGCGTCCAGCGCCGCCTCCGCCTCGGCCCGGCGGGCGCGCAGCGCGGTGTCGTCGGCGATCTCCTGCTCGAGCTGGGCGGTCAGCTGCGCGAGGTCGTCCGCGAGCAGCCGGGCCCGGGCGTCCCGCAGGTCGGCCTGCACGGTCTGCGCGCGGCGCGCGACCTCGGCCTGCCGCCCGAGCGGGCCGAGCTGGCGGCGCAGCTCCGCGGTGAGGTCGGTGAGCCGGGTCAGGTTCGCCTGCATCGCGTCGAGCTTGCGGAGCGCCTTCTCCTTGCGCTTGCGGTGCTTCAGGACACCCGCGGCCTCCTCGATGAACCCGCGCCGCTCCTCGGGCGTCGCGCGCAGCACGGCGTCGAGCTGCCCCTGCCCGACGATCACGTGCATCTCGCGGCCCAGGCCCGAGTCGGACAGCAGGTCCTGGATGTCGAGCAGCCGGCACGCCCGGCCGTTGATCGCGTACTCCGAGCCGCCGTTGCGGAACAGCGTCCTCGAGATCGTGACCTCGGTGTACTCGATCGGCAGCGCGCCGTCGGTGTTGTCGATGGTCAGCGCGACCTCGGCCCGGCCCAGCGGCGGGCGGCCGGAGGTCCCGGCGAAGATGACGTCCTCCATCTTGCCGCCGCGCAGGGACTTGGCGCCCTGCTCGCCCATCACCCAGGCGAGCGCGTCGACGACGTTGCTCTTGCCGGAGCCGTTCGGCCCGACGACGCAGGTCACCCCGGGCTCGAGGTTCAGCGTCGTCGCCGAGGCGAACGACTTGAACCCGCGCAGGGTGAGCGTCTTCAGGTGCACGGGCCGCAGCCTAGTGCGCGGGTCCGACCGGCCCCGGGAGGCGGGCGACGCAGCGCGAGGTCGTCACTCGCGCGCGAGGTCGTCAGACGTTCCTGACGACCTCGGTGCGATGTGACGACCTCGCGGGGTCGAGCGGGGTCGAACCGGGTCAGGCCGCCAGGGCCGGGAACCAGAGGGCGATCTCGCGGGCGGCCGACTCCTCGGAGTCGGAGCCGTGCACGAGGTTCTGGGTGACCGCCAGACCCCAGTCGCGGCCGAGGTCGCCGCGGATGGTGCCCGGCGCGGCGGTGGTCGGCTCGGTGCCGCCGGCCAGGGAGCGGAAGCCCTCGATGACCCGGTGGCCCTCGGCCACGACGGCCAGGACCGGGCCGGACCTCATGAAGTCGACGAGCGGCTGGAAGAACGGCTTGCCCTCGTGCTCGGCGTAGTGCTGCTGGAGCAGGGCGTCGTCGGCGGTGCGAAGCTCGACGGCCACGAGGGTGTACCCCTTGGCCTCGATGCGGCGGAGGACCTCGCCGGAGAGTCCGCGGCTCACGCCGTCGGGCTTGACGAGGACCAGGGTGCGCTGGATGTCGCTCATGTCCCGAACCCTAACCGCCGGGCTACGGCTGCGTGGGCGACTCCGGCGGGAGGGCCCGCGGCGGGAGGCCGCCCTGCGGCGTCTGGTCCGGGTACTCGGCGTCGAACGCCGCGCGCTCCCGGTCGATCCGGCCGCCCAGGCGGAGCGAGGCGAACCAGAGCACGGCGAACAGCAGGCCGAGCGCGAACATCAGCGGGATCACGAACCCGCAGGCGATGACGACGAGCTGGGCGACCGACCCGGCGACGTACCCGCCCGGCGCGGCGACCAGGCGGGACAGCACGACCAGCACCACGAACAGCACGCCCGCGACCGTCCAGAGCACGGCCGGCGACGCGGAGACGACCCCGGCCGCCGACAGCCCGTACGCCGTCAGCGCCGCGAACAGCACCAGCACGCCCTCGAGGACCAGGATCATCGAGGTGAACTGGGGCTTGGCGGGGCGCTTCTGGCGCACGGGCCGGTTGGCGTGCATGCTCACGAGCGCAGGTTACCTGCGGTCGTCCGCGGAGCCGTGGTCGGCGACGTCCGCCGCCGTGCCCGAGGCGCCCGGCGTCGACGGGACACCGGCCGAGACGGTCGCCGGCGCGGCCGGGGCAGCCGCGGTCGCCTCGCCGCGCGCCACCATGCCGGCGACGTCGGAGAGCTTCACCTCGCGCAGGAACAGCGTGAGCACGAAGCCGATCGCCAGCAGCGGCACCAGGTACCAGAACGCCGGCGCCAGCGCCTCGGTGTACGCGGTCACCACGCCGTCGTGCAGCGGCTCGGGCAGCTGGGACACCAGGGCCGGGGTCAGCGACTCGGCGGAGCCGCCGGTGTCGATCCCCGCGGTGCCGGCGCCCGCGAACACGGACTCCAGCCGCTCGGACAGCCGGGTGGTGAAGATCGTGCTGAACAGCGCCGTGCCCACCGCGGCGCCGATCTCGCGGAAGAAGTTGTTCGCCGAGGTCGCGGTGCCGAGCTCGTGGGGGTCGACGGAGTTCTGCACGGCCAGGACGACGGTCTGCATGACCAGGCCGAGGCCCGCGCCGAGCGCGAAGATCATCGCGCCGAACAGCACCATCGACATGTCGCCGGTGATGGTGGTCAGCCAGGCGAGGCCGGCCGTGGTGATCGCCATGCCGGTGATCGGGAACGCCTTGTACCGGCCGGTCCTCGTGATCGCGATGCCGGAGGCGATCGAGGTGAGCATGACGCCGACGGTCATCGGCAGCATGAGCAGGCCGGACTCGGTCACGCCGGAGCCGGTCGACATCTGCAGGAAGGTCGGCAGGAACGCGAGGGACGCGAACATGCCCATGCCGATGACCAGGCCGATGCCGGTGGCCAGGGTGAACGTCGGGTTCTTGAACAGGCGCAGCGGGAGGATCGGCTCGACGGCGCGGAGCTCGACCAGCACGAACGCCACCGCGGCGGCCAGGGTGCCGACCAGCAGGCCGACCAGGCGCGGGTCGGACCAGTCGTAGCCGCCCTCGCCGGACAGCGAGGTCCACGAGGTGACGAGCACGAGCCCGGACGTCGCCAGGGTCAGCAGCACGATGCCGGCGACGTCGAGCGGCCGGTCGGACCGACGGCTCGGCAGCTTGAGCGTGAACCAGGCGACGACGAGCGCGGCGATGCCGATCGGGATGTTGATCCAGAAGCACCAGCGCCAGTCGAAGTGGTCCGTGAACAGGCCGCCGAGCAGCGGGCCGGCGACGGCGGAGACGCCGAACAGCGCGCCCATCGGGCCCATGTACTTGCCGCGCTCCTTGGCGGGCACGATGTCGGCGATGATCGCCTGCGACAGGATGATCAGGCCGCCGCCGCCGAGGCCCTGGACGCCGCGCCAGATGACCAGCTCGTGGAAGGTCTGCGCGAAGCCGGCGCCGGCGGACGCGAGCGTGAACAGGCTGATCGCGACCAGGAACGGCCAGCGCCGCCCCCACAGGTCGCCGAACTTGCCGTACAGCGGCATGACGATCGCGATCGCCAGGATGTAGATCGTCACGACCCAGCCCTGGTGCTCGACGCCGTTGAGCTCGCCGACGATGGTCGGCATCGCGGTGCCGACGATCGACTGGTCGAGCGACGACAGCAGCATGCTGGCGAGCAGGGCGCCGAAGATCAGCCAGACGGTGCGCTGGTTCAGCTCGACCAGCGGCTTGTCCGGCGCGGGTGCGGCGGTGGCCATGGGTACCTCGTTCTCGTGGGCGGTCCGGCCGCGCGGGGCGGGGCGCGCGGCGGTGGGTGGCGTGCGGGCGTGAGTGGTGCGCGGGGGTCAGGCGCGGGGCGCGACGATCGCGGTGAGCTCGGCGACGACCGACGGCAGGTGGTCCTGCACGTCGCCGTCCCCGCCGGCGGTGTCCCAGCGGACGAACGTCGCGTGCGCGAGCGCCAGGAGCAGCGTCCCGACCAGCGCGACCGTCGACTCGTCCGCCGCGTCGCCGAACCGGCGCCGAACCAGGCCGCCGAGCTCGTCGGTCAGGCCCTGCAGGTGGGTGTAGGCGCGCAGCATGACCTCGGGGTGGTCCTTGGCCAGCTCGAACGCCCGCTCCATCCGCTCCTTGCCGAGCGGCGGGTGGTCGAGGGCGCTGGTGATGAGGGCCTGCATGTCCGTGAGCAGGTGCCCCGTGGGGCCGCCGGCGGCGAACCGGTCGCCGACCGCGGGGTCCAGGCGCCAGTGCTCCATCCCGAGCACGGCGTCGTCCTTCGACTCGAAGTAGTTGAAGAACGTCCGCACGCTCACGCCGACCTCGGCGCAGATCGCCTCGACCGTCACGCGCTCGAGGCCCTGCTCCGCGGCCAGCCGGTGGGTGGCGTCGACGAACGCCTCCAGCCGGGCGCGCTTCTTGCGCGCCCGCAGCCCCTCGACCTCCACGACTTCTTGCACGCCCTGAATTATTGCAGAGCGTGCAGAGTTGTCCAGGGCAACGGAGGTGCGAGGCCGGTCACACCTCGCCGAAGCCCTCCTCGACCGCCCCGACGAACGCGTCGACCGCCACCCGGGCCTGCGGCCCGGTCGCCGACACCTCGAGCGTCCGCCCCTGCGTGGCGCCGAGCTGCATGAGCTCGAGGACGCTCGCGCCGTTGACGCCGTCCACCTGCACGGCGGCGTCGAAGCCGGCCATCATCCGGGCGAGCACCGCGGCGGGGCGGGCGTGCAGGCCCATGGGGTTGCGCACGACGACGTGCGCGGTGATCGGGGCGGCCGTCTCGCCGGCGTGGTGCGGCTCGGCAGGTGCGGCGGCGGCCGCGGGGCTCGCGGACGGCTCGCCCGCCGCCCCGGCCTCCGGCTCGACCCCGCCCGCGCCGACCGCGTGCGGGAACCCGGCGCCCGCGGCCACGGCCGCGCCGAGCACCTCGCCGACCGGCGCCCCGCCCGCCGCGGTCACGCCCGCCGCGACGGCGGCCTCCACGAACGGCGCGTCCGCGAGGTGCACCCGGGCGGCGACGTCCTCGTCGAGGAGCTCGAGCACGGACTCGGTCGTCAGCACGGCCGAGCCGAGGTCGGTCAGCACGACCGCGGACCGGCCGTCGGCGGTGGCCTCGCCGAGCGCCTGCTCGACCAGGTCGAAGCTGGTGCCCAGCCCGCCGGCGCCGTCGCCGCCCGCGGCGATGATCAGCACCTCCGGCGCCATCTGCGCCGCCAGCTCCCGGACACCCTCGGCCAGCGTCGCCGAGTGGGAGACCAGGACGAGGGCGACCGGGGCGGCGGTCATGCGATCGCCGCCGCGGTCTCGGCGGCGGCCTCGAGGACGAGCGCGCTCGACGTCGCCCCGGGGTCCTGGTGGCCCGCGGAGCGCTCGCCGAGGTAGGACGCGCGCCCCTTCGTCGCCACCAGCGGGGTCGTGGCCTCGGCCCCGGCGCGCGCCGCCTCCGCCGCGGCGGCCAGCACCGCGGCCGGGGAGGCGCCGGCGTCGGACGCGGCCACGGCGGCCTCGACCGCGGGGGTCCAGGCGTCGACCATGGTCTTCTCGCCGGTGCCCGCCTTGCCGCGCACCACGATGCCCTCCAGCCCGGCCTCGAGCATCGCGACGACCGCGCCGCTGTCGAGCTCGGGCAGGCCGGTCACCTTCGCGGCGCGCAGGTACGCCGTGCCGTACAGCGGGCCGGCGGCGCCGCCGACCGTCGACATGAGCGTGGTGGCCACGAGCTTGAGCACCGCGCCGACGTCGGCCGGCTGCTCCTCCAGCGCGTCGAGCTTGGCCAGCACGGCGGTGAAGCCCCGGGTGAGGTTCTCGCCGTGGTCCCCGTCGCCGATCTGCCGGTCGAGCTCGATGAGGAGCTCGCGGTTCTCGGTCACCACCTGCGCCGTGCGACGCGCCCAGGCGACCGCCCAGCCCGCATCCAGAGACCCCGCCATGTCCTTCTCCCACCTCCGCCGTCGAGACCTCGACCACGCGCCCGGGAGGGCGGCGGGCCGGCTACCAGTGCAGCGCGGCCGTGCGCACCGGCGCGTCCCACAGCGCGGCGAGCTCGTCGTCCAGCCGGAGCACAGTGACCGAGGCGCCCTGCATCTCCAGTGATGTCACGTAGTTGCCCACGAGCGACCGGGTCACCTGGACCCCGCGGCCCTCGAGCAGCCTGCGTGCCTGACGATAGACGACGTAGAGCTCCGACTGGGGCGTCCCGCCCATGCCGTTGACGAACAGCAGCACCTGCTCCCCCGACGCCAGGCCGAGGTCGTCGGCCACCGGGGTCAGCAGCATCTCCGTGATCTCGTCGGCGGGCGCGGCCTTGATCCGGCGCCGGCCGGGCTCGCCGTGGATGCCGATGCCGATCTCGATCTCGTCCTCCGGCAGGTCGAAGGACGGCTTGCCGGCGTGCGGGACCGTGCAGGCGGTGAGGGCGACGCCCATCGACCGCACGTTGGCCACGACCTTCTCGGCGACCGCGACCACCGCCTCCAGGTCGTCGCCGCGCGCGGCGGCCGCGCCGGCGATCTTCTCGACCGCGACGGTGCCCGCGACGCCGCGCCGGCCCGCGGTGTACAGCGAGTCCTCGACCGCCACGTCGTCGTTCACGACGACGGTACGGACCGTGAGGTCGTCGGCGTCGGCCAGCTCGGCGGCGGTCTCGAAGTTGAGCACGTCGCCGGTGTAGTTCTTCACGATCGCCAGCACGCCGGCGCCGCCGTCGGCCGCGGCGAACGCCGGGGCGATCTGGTCCGGGGTCGGCGAGGTGAACATCGCGCCCGGCACCGCGGCGTCGAGCATGCCGTCGCCGACGAAGCCCGCGTGCAGCGGCTCGTGCCCGCTGCCGCCGCCGGAGACCAGCCCGACCTTGCCGCTGACGGCGCCGCCGGCCCGGGAGACGAACAGCGGGTCGGTGTGCACCTGGACCACGTCGGCGTGCGCGAGGCCGAAGCCCTCCACCGACTCGGCGACGACGGACTGGGGGTCGTTGATGAGCTTCTTCACGGCGATGCTTCCTTCCCGGCACCCGGCGCCCCGGCGCCCTCGCCGCGGCTGTGCCCACACTCGCCGCGCTGGTCGCGGGCCGTCAAGGGTGAGATGTGCGGCGGGGGTGCACGTTCGTGCACCCCCG
>NZ_BONO01000038.1 GCF_016862755.1 Cellulomonas pakistanensis
CTGGGAGAGGAGAGGTGCTTCCCGGGAGTGCGTACGCGGTGTCGCCTGGGAGAGGAGAGGTGCTTCCCGGGAGTGCGTACGCGGTGTCGCTGGGCCGCGCAACGGTTCGCTCGGACGTGCGGACGCCGTGTGCGCGGGGCCGCTCCGGGGGCTGCGGGGTGCTGCCCGGGCGCGCGTACGCCGTGTGCGAGGTGGCCACGGTGTCCACGCCGCGCGGCGAAGGTCCCGGCCCGCCGGATGACGCGGTGTCCATCACCGCGCGCGCCGCGGAGACCACGCGGCTCTCGCCCCGGCGCTCGGCTCGCGGCGCCTCCCGTCCCGGCCTCGGCGCTCGGCCCTGCCCGATCGGCGCGGACCGCTCAGGCCCGGGCGCCGCCGTAGTGCGCCGCGAGGCGCTCGAAGCCCTCGTCCAGGGTGACCGCCGGCGTCCAGCGCAGGTCCGCCCGCGTGGCCCGCTGGTCGAACCAGTGCGCCGTCGACAGCTGCTCGGCGAGGAACCGGGTCATCGGCGGCTCGTCGGTGCCGGGGCGCAGCCGCCAGACGGCCTCGACGACGCCGCCCGCGGCGCGCGCCAGGCGCGCCGGCACCCGCCAGGCCGGCGGGCGCACCCCGCCCGCGCGGCAGATGCCCGCCAGCAGGTCGGCGACGGTCCGGGGCTCGCCGTTGGTCAGCACGTACGCGTTCCCGTGCACCTCCGGGGCGTCGGCCCGGTCGAGCGCCGCGACGATGCCGTCCGCCGCGTTGTCGACGTAGGTCGTGTCGATCAGCGCGGCGCCCTGGTCGAGCAGCGGCAGCCGCCCGCGGGAGGCCCGGTCGAGGACCCGCTCCACGAGCTGGGTGTCCCCGGGCCCCCACACCAGGTGCGGTCGCACCGCGACGACGGCGAGGCCCCCGTCCGCCGCGCGGTCCCGGTCGAGCGCGAGCAGCTCGGCCGCCGCCTTCGTCCGGGCGTAGTCGCCGCGCGCGTGCGCCGGGTCCGCGGGCTCGGCGCCGACGCCGACCAGCGACGACCCGCCGTGCGCGACCGACGGGGAGGACACCTGCACGAACCGCCGGACGCCCGCGCGCTCGGCCGCGTCGAGCAGCGTCGTGGTGCCGCCGATGTTGACGGCGTCGAACTCCTCGCGCGGCCCCGCCAGCGACACCCGGGCCGCCAGGTGCACGACGGCGTCCACGCCGTCCAGCGCGCCGGCCACCGCCGCCGCGTCGGTCACGGAGCCCGCGACGTCCCGCGCGCCCGGCACGCCGGACGGGCGCCGCTGCAGGGTGCGGACGTCGTCGCCGCGCGCCGCCAGCACGCGGGCGACGGCGCCGCCGAGCAGGCCCGAGGCTCCGGTCACCAGGACGGTCACGGCGCGCCGACCGTCCCGCCGGACAGCACCCGCCCGGCCCAGCCGGCCAGCCGCGTGCGGTCGATCTTCGAGTTGTGCCGCACGTCGGTGGGCATGCGCGGCGCGACCAGCACGGCCGCGAGCGGCACGGGCGACGCGGCGCGGACCGCCTCCGCCAGCCCGGCCGGCGCGAGCCCGGCCCGGCGCGGGGCGTCGTCGGCCGGCGGCTCGACGACCGCCACGGCCTGCTGCACGCCCGCCGGCCCGACGCCGACGACGGCCGCGCGCCGGACGCCGGCCACGGTCTCCACGTGCTGCTCCGGGCCCACCGGCGCCAGCGGGCCGTCGGGCGTGACGAGCACGTGCGCGAGCCGGCCCTCGATCCACAGCAGGCCCTCGGCGTCCAGGTGGCCGACGTCGCCCGTGCGGTGCCAGCGGCCCGCGGGCACGTCGCGCTCGGCGGCCCGGTCCGTCAGCCACAGCCGGTCGTAGTGCGCCTTGAGGTGCGGGGCGCTGATCAGCACCTCGCCCAGCACGCCCGGGGCGTCCGACGGCGCCCCGGTGGCGGCGCCGTCCGCGTCGAGCGCGCTGACCAGGACCCGGCCGGGCCCGACCGGGCGGCCGACGCACACGCCCGCGTCCGGCGCGGAGGCCGCGGCGCGGATGCCGTCGAGCGTGATGTCGGTGACCAGCAGGCACTCGGTCATGCCGTAGGGCGTGTGCGCGTCCGCGGCGGGCATCAGCGCGGCCGCGGAGCCGAGCAGCTCGGCGCTGATGGGCGCGCCGGTCGACAGGAACGTGCGGACGCGGCCGAGGGCGGCGCGGTCGTCGGGACCGAGCTCGTCCGCGGTGGCGACCACGTTGAGGATCGCCGCCGGGGACAGGAACACGATGCCGGCGTCGGAGGCGCGCACGGCGTCGGCGACGGCCCGGGCGGTCAGCGTGCGCGGCGCGGAGACGTCCATGTCGGGCGTCACCGAGCGGGTGCCCAGGGCGGGGCCGAGCAGCGCGAACGGCGCGAAGCCGGTCACCAGGCCGCTGTCGGGGCCGACCTCGAAGTGCGCGCCCAGCACGTCCCGGAGCGCCGACAGCTGGGCGTGCGTGTAGACGACGCCCTTGGCGGGTCCGGTGGACCCGGAGGTGAACAGGATCGCGGCCTCGTCCGCCGCGTCGGGCTCGGGCGGCAGCACCTCGTCGCGGCCCGCGTCCGCGACGTCGAGCAGCAGGTGGTCGACGCCGAGCGCGCGGCGGGCGGCGGGGCCCAGCGGGTCGGCGGCGATCCGCACGCCGGGCCAGCCGAGCGCGCGGGCCGCCGTGAGCCCCTTCGTCTGGCCGACCACCCAGTCCGGCTGCGCGCCGCGCTGCGCCCGGGTCAGGCCGCGCGGGCCGAGCCCGGCGTCGGCGACCACGACCACGGCGCCGATCCGCAGGCAGGCGTACACGAGCGCGGTCAGCGTCGGCCCGGGCTGCACGAGCAGCGACACCCGGTCGCCGCGCCGCACGCCGGTCCGGTGCAGGCCCGCGGCGATCCGGCGGACCTGGCGGGCGAGCAGCCGCCAGGAGACGGTGCGCGGGCCGCCCTCGGCGGCCATGTCGAGCACGGCGGGGCCGGGGTCGTCGGCGCGGGCGTCCAGCCGGTCCCACAGCGGCGTCCACGGGGCGCCGGCGTCGGCGGGCGACGCGGCGGCGGCGGTCGGCTCGCCCGGCACCTCCCCGCGCGGCGCGTCGTCGCGCAGCACCTCCTCGCCCAGCCAGCCGAGCAGCGGGCGGGCCCAGTCGACGTCCTCGGCGACCAGGTGCCCGGCGCCCTCGTGGCGGTGCACGCGGGCGTGCGGCAGCCGGTCGAGCAGGTCGTCCAGGTACCGGTCGCGGAACACCGGGTCGCGCGGCCCCCACTGCAGCAGGGCGGGGACCTCCAGCGCCGCGACGCCGGCGGCGATGCGGCGCAGCTCGGGAGCGCTGGGGTGCGTGCTCACGCCGGGGATGTCGGCGACGAAGCCCTCGATCCCGGCGCGGTCGTCGGCGTGCCGGTACGGGGCGCGGAACGCGTCGGCGACCTCCCGCGGCAGCGGCGGGTGCGCCAGCGCGAGCGTCGTCTCCAGGAACGCGCGCGTGGTGGAGGTCGCCAGGCGCAGCACCGGCCCGGCGGTGGCCGCGCGCAGCGGGGCGGGGATCGGCTCGTCGTCCGGGTGCGCGATCGCCGTGTTGAGCAGCGCGACGCCGGCGAGCAGGTCGGGGTGGTCGACGGCCCAGCCCAGGGCGACGACGCCGCCCCAGTCGTGCCCGAGCACCACGACCGGCCCGGTCAGCCCGAGCGCGGTGGTGAACGCGTCGAGGTCGCGCACCCGCTCGGGCAGCGTGCGGTGCCGCCCGGTGCGCGCGGAGAAGCCCATGTCGAGCTGGTCGACCGCGACGACCCGCCAGGCGGGGCCGCCCGCGGCCGCGGCGTCGAGCGTCGCCGGGACCAGCGACCGCCACAGGTACGACCAGGTCGGGTTGCCGTGCACCGCGAGGATCGTGCCGACCGGCGTCAGCCCGCGCGCGGCGAGCTCCGGGCCGGTGTCGAGGTGGTGCCAGGCGGGCTCGCCGACGCCGAGGCCGGTGTCCGGCGCGCCGGCGGGCAGCGGCAGCAGCCGGCTGGACCGCGGGTCGAGGCCGGGCAGCCCGGCGGGCGGGAGGGACGCAGGACGGACGCGGAGCGGGGCGGTCACCAGGCGAGCTCCATCATCGCGGTGTTGATGCCCGAGCCGACGCCCATGAGCAGGACGCGGTCGCCGGACCGCAGGGAGTGCTGCTCCTCGACCAGCGTGATCGGGACCGACGCGGGGCCGACGTTGCCGAGGTGCGGGAAGGTCGTGGGGACGCGCTTGCGGTTCAGGCCGACGGCCTTGACGATCGCGTCGGTGTGCACGCGGGACACCTGGTGCGTGATGTACCGGTCCATCGAGGCCCAGTCCCAGTCGCGCTGCGCCTCGTGCCACGCGTCGACGACGAGCTCGAGCCCGCCCTCGAGCAGCGCGCGGGCGTCGGTGATCATCGCGTCCGCGCTGCCGACGCACAGGTCGTGGAACTTCGTCGCCGCGCGCGTCACGCCGCCGAGGACCCGGTGCCCGCCCGGGTTCTCGTCGGTCCGGCCGAGCACCGCCGCCGCCGAGCCGGAGCCGAGCGTCAGCGTCGCGAACTCGTCCATGAAGTCCTCGCGCCCGACCTCCGGGCGCAGGAGCCGCTCGACGGTGGTGCGCTGGATGTCGTCGGCGTCCTCGCCGTTGACCACGATCGCGTACCGGATCTGGCCGGACTCGATCATCGTCGCCGCCAGGCTCATGCCGTTGATGAAGCCGAGGCAGGCGTTCGCCACGTCGAAGTTCACCGCGTGGCTGCCGAGCCCGATGCCGTGGTGCAGCCGCACGGCGACCGACGGCTCCAGGTGCTTGCGGGTCACCGACGTGTTGATCAGCAGCCCGACGTCGCCCGGGTTCACGCCCGCCTCGCGCAGCGCCGCCGTGCCCGCGGCGATCGTCGCGGTGTCGGCGTCCTCGCCGGGCCCCCAGTTCCGGCGCTCCTCCACCCCCGCGACGCGCTCCAGGACCGTCCGCGGCAGCCGCAGCCGGCGCAGGGCCGACCCGAGGCGCTCGGAGATCTCGGCGGACGTGGTGATGCGGCTGGGCAGCCGGCTCGCGACGGAGAGCAGCGAGACGTTGCCGAACCGGGTGGTGGCGTTACCGGACACACGGGCTCCAGACGGGCGACAGGACGAGCGGGGGCTCGCGGCGTACTGAGGAGGTCAGCATGCTGCAACTGGCCCCGACGCGCGCCACGAGGGTGCTGGTGCGACGGAGCGGACCTCTGGTGCCGGGGGTCCGGGGCGGGGCACCACGAGGGGAACGACCGCGCGACGGCGCGGGTTCCGGGGCCCCGGGGTGGCGTCGGACACGTCCGCCCCGGCCCGGCCGCCGCCGGGGTGCCGTCCCTGGTCGCGGGGCCGTCCCCGCCCGTAGGTTGGGCGCCATGACCGACGTGCTCGTGACCGCCGCCGACCTCGCCCGCGAGCTGGCCGGGCCGACCCCGCCGCGGCTGCTGGACGTCCGCTGGGCGCTGGGCGGCCCACCGGGGGTCGAGGCGTACCGCGCGGGCCACCTCCCGGGGGCCGTGTACGTCGACCTCGACACCGAGCTCGCCGCTCCGCCGAGCGCCGCCGCCGGCCGGCACCCGCTGCCCGACGTGGCCGACCTGCAGGCCGCCGCCCGCCGCTGGGGCCTGCGCGCGGGCGAGCCGGTCGTGGTCTACGACGACTCCGGCGCCACCTCGGCGGCCCGCGCCTGGTGGCTGCTGCGCTGGGCGGGGGTCGCGGACGTGCGGATCCTGGACGGCGGCCTGCCGGCGTGGGTCGCGGCCGGCAGCGCGGTCGAGGCCGGCGACGTCGCGGCGGAGCCCGGGGACGTGACGCTGACCGGCGGGCACCTGCCGGTGCTCGACGCCGACGAGGCGGGCCGGTGGGCCGAGGACGGCGTGCTGCTCGACGCCCGCGCGGCCGAGCGGTACCGCGGCGAGGTCGAGCCCGTCGACCCGCGGGCCGGCCACATCCCGGGCGCCGTGAGCGCGCCGACCGCCGACAACCTGGGCGCCGACGGCCGGTTCCGCCCGGTCGACGAGCTCACCGCCCGGTTCGCCGCCCTCGGCGCGGCCGAGGGCGGCGAGGTCGCCGTGTACTGCGGCTCGGGCGTCACGGCCGCGCACCAGGCGGCCGCGCTCGTCATGGCCGGGCGCACCCCGGTGCTGTACCCGGGCTCGTGGTCCCAGTGGTCGAGCGACCCGGACCGCCCGGTCGCGACGGGGGAGTGACCGTCAGCCCGCAGTCCGGCCGCCGGCGGACGCCGCGCCGAGCCAGGTGTGCGGGTTGCGGTCCCAGCACCAGCCGAGCTTCGGGCGGCGCTCGCTGATCCACACCGCCGGCACCCGCTGGTTCGCCGCGCGGGAGCCCATCAGCGAGAAGCACCGGTTGGGCCGCAGCATGTCGGGGCGGAGGGCGACCAGGGCGATGCCCTCGGCGACGGTCAGCGGGGTCCGGCCCCGCCCGCGCACGGTGGCGAGCGCGTCCTCGGGCCGCACGCCGCAGAACTCCGTCCCGGTGTCGACGTCGAGCAGCAGGTACGGCGTCGCCGGGATCTCCAGGTCGGGCAGCGGCAGGTAGCCCGCCATCTCGTCGTCGTCGATCACGCTGACGCCCGGGCGCGCGCCGCGGCGCAGGGCGGGCACGGCCGCGTTGGCGTGCGCGACCCCTCCGTCGAGGACGAGCACGAACGGCACGTGATCGTCGCTGTCGACCGCCGACGGCGCGTCCGCGGCCCCGGCGGCGAGGGCGGCGCGCAGCGGGGCGACCGCGGCGTCGAGGGCCTCGGCGGACAGGCCGTGCACGGCGGCGAGGCCCAGGTCGAGGACGGCGCGGACCTGGCGGTCCAGCTCGGCGACGGCGGGGGCGCCGGGGACGAACGGCTCCGGAGCGCGGTCGGCGGCGGCGACGGTGGGCCAGGTCGGGTCGGGGGCGATGACGGGGACGGGCACGGGGAGCTCCTCGCGGTCGACGGCCGGGAGGGGCTGAACGCCCGGCGCGTCGGGCGAGTTCCCGGGCGGTGGCGCCCGAGAGGGGCTCAGTCCTCCGCCGGCCCCTTCGGGCGGTCGCGGTCCTTGCTCGGCTGCACCCGCTTCGGCTCGCCGGGCATCTTCGGGTACTCCGGCGGGTACGGCAGGTCGCCGAGGTCGTGGTCGCGCTCGTCCTTGGCGGCGAGCTCGAGCAGCCCGTCGAGCGACCCCGGGGCGACCGCGTCGGTGCCGTCCGCGGGCGCGGTCCGCGCGACCAGCGGCGCGAACAGGTCGCCGACCTCCGCGAACCGGGCCGGCATCGTCGTCACGTCGAAGTCGTCCGGGTGCACGTCGGCGACCTCCTCCCAGCGCAGCGGGGCGGAGACGGTGGCGCGGCGGTTGGGGCGCACGGAGTACGCGGACGCGATCGTGCGGTCGCGGGCCATCTGGTTGTAGTCCACGAAGATCGTCTCGCCGCGCTCCTCCTTCCACCACTTCGTCGTGACCTGCCCGGGCAGCCGGCGCTCGAGCTCGCGGCCGACGGCGATGGTCGCGCGGCGGCACTGCGTGAAGGACCAGCGCGGCTCGATCGGCACGAAGATGTGGATGCCGCGGCCGCCGGAGGTCTTGGGGAACCCGGTCAGCCCGTGCTCCGCGAGGACCTCCCGGACGTGCGGCGCCACCCGCGCGGCGTCGTCGAAGGTGGTGCCGGGCTGCGGGTCCAGGTCGATCCGGAGCTGGTCCGGGGCCTCGACGTCGGCGCGCGTCACGGGCCACGGGTGGAACGTCAGCGTGCCGAGGTTCGCGGCCCACGCGACGACGGCGAGCTCGGTCGGCGTCACCTCGTCCGCGGTCCGCCCGGACGGGAACGTGATGGTCGTCGACTCGACGTAGTCGGGCGCGCCCTGGGGGACCCGCTTCTGGAAGAACGCGTCGCCCTTGTTGTCCATCCGGGTGGACAGCCTCGCCCCCTCGAACCAGCCGCGCGGCCAGCGCTCCAGGGTCGTCGGCCGGTCGCGCAGCGCGCCGAGGATGCCGTCGCCGACGCTCACGAAGTACCGGACGACGTCGATCTTGGTCAGGCCGCGGTCCGGGAAGTAGACCTTGTCGGGGTTGGAAACCCGCACGGTGCGGCCGCGCACCTCGATCTCCTCGGCGGGCACCTTCGACGGGCTCATGGCCACACGCTAGGGCCGACCGCCCACGCGCGCACCCACCCGGGCGGGACGACCCAGGTCAGGCGGCCGGCGCACCGCCCGCGCCGTCCGCACCGCCGCGGGCGGCCAGCGCGGCGTCCAGGTCCGCGAGGACCCGGCGGCACTCCTCGACGTCCCACGGCGTCCCGGCGATCTCGAACTCGAACAGCACCGGCCGCCCGGAGCGGGCCGCGACGTCCCGCGCGGCGTGCTGGTAGTACCGGCCGAAGTTCCGGTTGCCGCTGCCGATCACGCCGACCAGGCGGCGGCGGTTCACGGGGGAGCGCAGGAACCGGCGCACGGCCTCGGGGATGGTGTCGTTGGCCTCGTTGCCGGTCTTGTACGAGGGCGTGAGCAGCACCCAGGGCCCGTCCGCCTCCGACTGCCGGACCTCGCGCCGGGACAGGTCGAGCACCGGCCGCTCGAGCCGCTCCGCGAACGACCGCACCAGACCGGAGGCGGAGGAGTAGTAGTACACCGGGGTCTGCCGCACGCTCACCCTCCGACCCTCCCCGCCTCGCCGCCCGCGCCGCGGGGACCTACGTCCCGAGCGCTCCATGGTCGAGCGCCTCACCGAGATGGCAACTCTCGGCTGCGAGCTCGCACCCGCGCACAGCCGAGAGCTGCCATCTCGGCGGGGGTTCCGGGCCCGGGTACGCGAACGGCCGGGCACCCCCTGCGGGGTGCCCGGCCGTCAGCGCGTCAGCAGCGGGTCAGAGCTGGTCGCCCGTGCCGCTCTCCGACGGGGCGCTCGCCTCGTTGGCCGGGGTGTCGTCCCCGCGGGCCGCCGCGATGGACTCGTGCGCGGCCGCGACCACGGCGTCCGCCGTGATGCCGAACTCCTCGTACAGCGTCTCGTACGCCGCCGAGGCGCCGTAGTGCTCGAGCGACACGGCGCGGCCGGCGTCGCCGAGGATCTTCCACCAGGACAGCGCGATGCCGGCCTCGACGGAGACGCGGGCCTTCACCGAGGACGGGAGCACCGACTCGCGGTAGGCCTCGTCCTGCTCGGCGAACCACTCGAGCGACGGCGCGGACACCACGCGGGTCGGGACGCCGGCGGCCTCGAGGGTCTCCCGGGCCGCGACGGCCAGCTGCACCTCGGAGCCGGTGCCGATGAGGATGACCTCCGGCGTGCCGGAGGACGCCTCGAGCAGCACGTACGCGCCGCGGGCGACGCCCTCGGCGGACGCGAAGCCCTCCTCGCCGCGGGGGAACGTCGGGACGTTCTGCCGCGTGAGGATGAGCGCGGCGGGGCCGTCGGTGCGCTCGAGGATCGCCTTCCACGCCTGCGCCGTCTCGTTGGCGTCGGCGGGGCGGACGACCGCGAGGCCCGGGATGGCGCGCACGGCGGTGAGGTGCTCGACCGGCTGGTGGGTCGGGCCGTCCTCGCCGAGGCCGATCGAGTCGTGCGTCCACACGTAGATCGCCGGCACGCCCATGAGCGAGGCCAGGCGGACGGCGCCGCGCATGTAGTCGGAGAACGTGAAGAACGTGCCGCCGTACGGGCGGGTCAGGCCGTGCAGGGCGATGCCGGACAGGATCGCGCCCATGCCGTGCTCGCGGATGCCGAAGTGCAGCGTGCGGCCGTACTGGTCGCCCGCGAACTCGTGGGTGGAGCGCTCGGCCGGGATGAAGGACGGCTCGCCCTTCATCGTGGTGTTGTTCGAGCCGGCGAGGTCGGCGGAGCCGCCCCACAGCTCGGGCAGCACCGGCGCGAGGGCGCCGAGGACCTCCCCGGAGGCGGCGCGGGTGGCGACGGCCTTGCCGGCGGAGAACGTCGGCAGGACGTCGGCCCAGCCCTCGGGCAGCTTGCCGGCGCGCAGGCGCTCGAGCAGCTCGGCGCGCTCCGGGTTCGCGTCGCGCCAGGCGTCGAAGCCCTTGCTCCACTCGGCCTTGGCGGCGGCGCCGCGCTCGAGGGCCTTGCGGGTGTGCGCGATGACCTCGGGGGCCACGTCGAACGTCTTCTCGGGGTCGAAGCCGACAGCCTCCTTGAGGCCGCGGACCTCGTCGGTGCCGAGCTTGGAGCCGTGCGAGCCGTGGGTGTTCTGCTTGGTCGGCGACGGCCAGGCGATGATGGTGCGCAGGCCGATGAACGACGGGCGGTCGGTGACGGCCTTGGCCGCCTCGATCGCGGCGTGCAGCGCGTCCACGTTCTCCGTGTACTCGCCGCCCTCGGTCCAGTCGACGAACTGCACGTGCCAGCCGTAGGCCTCGTAGCGCTTGAGGACGTCCTCGGTGAACGCGATCTCGGTGTCGCCCTCGATCGAGATGTGGTTGTCGTCCCAGATCGCGATGAGGTTGCCGAGCTTCTGCGTGCCGGCGATGGACGACGCCTCGGAGGACACGCCCTCCTGCAGGTCGCCGTCCGAGCAGATCGTGTAGACGAAGTGGTCGAACGGGCTGGTGCCCGCCGGGGCCTCGGGGTCGAGCAGGCCGCGCTCGCGGCGCGCCGCCATCGCGAAGCCGACCGCCGACGAGATGCCCTGGCCGAGCGGGCCGGTGGTGATCTCGACGCCGTCGGTGTGCTTGTACTCGGGGTGGCCCGGGGTCTTGGAGCCCCAGGTGCGCAGCGCCTCGATGTCCTCGAGCTCCAGGCCGAAGCCGGCGAGGTACAGCTGGATGTACTGGGTCAGCGACGAGTGGCCCGCCGACAGGATGAACCGGTCGCGGCCCAGCCAGTGCGGGTCCGCCGGGTCGTGCCGCAGCACGTTCTGGTAGAGCAGGTACGCGGCCGGGGCCAGGCTGATCGCCGTCCCGGGGTGGCCGTTGCCGACCTTCTCGACCGCGTCCGCGGCCAGGACACGCACCGTGTCGACAGCCTTGACGTCGAGCTCGGTCCAGCCGACCTGCTGGGCCACAGGAGCCTTCGCGTTCACCGCACCTCATTTCCGCCCGGACCTCGGCGGCCCGGATCATCGGGGGTTGCTGCTCGCCCGGTCGCGGAGGCGGCCGGCCGCGGGCACTGCCACCGAGCCTAGACTCCCGCGCGCGTCGTGCAGGACAGGAGGCCGGGCCGTCCGGCGGGTGGGACGGATAACCGACAGGCGGACAGCCGTCTCGGGCGTCGGACGGTTGACCTAGTCTTGACCCGTGACCGACCCCCAGCCCTCGCTCGAGGCCCGCCGCGGCCTCGCGCGCCACGAGGTCCCCGACCCGTTGCGCAACGACGTCCGGATGCTCGGCGAGTTCCTCGGCCGCGTCATCCGCGAGTCCGGCGGCGACGACCTGTTCGACGACGTGGAGCGCGTCCGCGCGCTGACCATCCAGGCCCACGACGAGCAGGACCTGACCGCGCTCTCGGAGGCGGAGGAGCTCGTCGGCTCCTTCTCCATCGAGCGCGCGCAGCAGGTCGCCCGCGCGTTCACCTGCTACTTCCACCTGGCGAACCTCGCCGAGGAGCACCACCGCGTCCGGGTGCTGCGCGCCCGCGAGGCGGAGCTGCCCGCGGGCGAGCTCATGCAGGACGACTCCCTGCCGGCGGCGGTCGACGCCCTGGCGCAGGAGGTCGGGCGCGACGAGGCCGTCCGCCGCCTGCAGGAGCTCGAGTTCCGCCCCGTGCTGACCGCCCACCCGACCGAGGCCCGGCGCCGGTCGGTGTCCCGGGCGATCCGGCGCATCTCCGACCTGCTGGCCGAGCGCGACGCGCTGGCCGCCGGCGGGACCTCCCGCGCGGAGAACGACCGCCGCATCCTCGAGGAGATCGACACGCTGTGGCGCACGTCGCCGCTGCGCGCCCAGAAGCCGACGGTGCTGGACGAGGTCCGCACCGTGATGAACATCTTCGACACCACGCTGTTCGAGACGTTCCCGACCGTCTACCGCCGCCTGGACGACTGGCTGTCCGGCGCGGGCGCGGGGCGCCAGGCGCCGGCGGTCCGCCCGTTCGTCCGCCTCGGGTCGTGGATCGGCGGCGACCGCGACGGCAACCCCAACGTCACCGCCGAGGTGACCCGGGCCGCGGCTGCGCTGGCCAGCGAGCACGTGCTGACCGCGCTGGAGGAGTCCGCGCGCCGGATCTCGGCCAAGCTCACGCTCGACGACACCGGCACCCCGGCCAGCGCCGAGCTCACCGCGCTGTGGCACCGCCAGCGGGACCTCTCCGAGGACGCCGCGACCAAGGCCGCCGCCGAGGTGAAGCACCAGCCGCACCGCCGGGCGCTGCGCATGGTCGCCGAGCGGCTCGCCGCCACCCGCCGCCGGGACGCCGACCTGTCCTATGCCGGCCCGGAGGAGGTGCTGGCCGACCTCGACGTCGTGCAGCGCTCGCTCGCGGCCGCCGGCGCCACCCGCGTCGGCTACGGCGACCTGCAGAAGCTCATCTGGCAGGTGCAGACCTTCGGGTTCCACCTGGCCGAGCTCGAGGTCCGCCAGCACTCCCAGGTGCACGCCGCGGCGCTCGCGGACATCGAGGCGAAGGGCCTGGACGGCGACCTGGAGCCGCGGACGGTCGAGGTGCTCGACACCTACCGCGCGATCGGCGCCGTGCAGCGCCGGTACGGCGTCGCCGCCGCGCGCCGGTACATCGTGTCGTTCACGCAGGCGCCGGAGCACCTGGCCGCGGTCTACCGGCTCGCGGAGCTGGTGTTCCCGGACCCGGCGACCCGCCCGGTGATCGACGCGATCCCGCTGTTCGAGACCTTCGCCGACCTCGAGGCGAGCGTCGACATCCTCGAGTCGATGCTGACGCTGCCGGCGGTCCAGCAGCGGCTGGCCGAGAACGGCCGGCGGGTCGAGGTCATGCTCGGCTACTCGGACTCGTCCAAGGACGTCGGCCCGGTGGCCGCGACCCTGGCGCTCGACGTCGCGCAGAGCCGGATCGCCCGGTGGGCCGGCACCCACGACATCAGCCTCACGCTGTTCCACGGCCGCGGCGGCGCCCTCGGCCGCGGCGGCGGCCCCGCGAACCGCGCGGTGCTGGCCCAGCCCCCGGGCTCGGTCGACGGCCGGTTCAAGCTGACCGAGCAGGGCGAGGTCATCTTCGCCCGGTACGGCAACCCGACGATCGGCGCGCGGCACATCGAGCAGGTCGCCGCGGCCACCCTGCTGGCCGGCGCCCCGTCGACCGAGCAGCGCAACGCCGCCGCGACCGAGCGGTTCGCCGGCCTGGCGTCCGCGCTGGACGCGTCGTCCCGCACCCGGTTCTACGAGCTGGTGCGCGCCCCGGGCTTCCCGCAGTGGTTCGCCCAGGTCACCCCGCTGGAGGAGATCGGCCTGCTGCCGATCGGCTCCCGCCCGGCCCGCCGCGGCCTGTCCGTCGAGTCGCTGGACGACCTGCGGGCGATCCCGTGGGTGTTCTCCTGGTCGCAGGCACGCACCAACCTGGCCGGCTGGTTCGGCCTCGGCACGGCGCTCGCCTCGGTCGGCGACCTGGCCGAGCTGCAGGCGGCGTACGCCGAGTGGCCGCTGTTCAGCACGATGATCGACAACGTCGAGATGTCGCTGGCCAAGACGGACGACCGGCTGGCCGAGCGCTACCTCGCGCTGGGCGACCGCGACGACCTGGCGCAGCTCGTGCTCGAGGAGATGGCGCTGACCCGGCAGTGGGTGCTCGCGATCACCGGGTCCGAGCGCGTGCTGTCCCGCCGCCGGATCCTCGGCCGCGCCGTCCAGCTGCGCAGCCCCTACGTGGACGCGCTGTCGCTGCTGCAGATCCGGGCGCTGCGCGCGCTGCGGACGGGGGAGTCGCAGGACCACGTCGAGGAGAACAAGCGGCTGCTGCTGCTCACCGTCAACGGCGTGGCCGCCGGCCTGCAGAACACCGGCTGACCGGCCCGGCCCCGGACGCGACGACGGCCCGGCACCCCTCGCGGGTGCCGGGCCGTCGTGCGTGCGGAGCGGGTCAGCCCCAGAGGCGCTTCGTGGCGATCTCCGCGCCCTGCACCAGGGTCTCGAGCTTGGCCCACGCGATCTGGTGGTGGATCCGTCCGCCGAGGCCGCAGTCGGTCGCCGCGACGACGTTCTCGCGGCCGACCAGGTTCGCGAACCGCTCGATGCGGTCGGCGACGAGCTCGGGGTGCTCCACGACGTTGGTCGCGTGCGACACCACGCCGGGGAGGATCAGCTTGCCCTCGGGCAGCTGCACGTCCTCCCAGACCCGCCACTCGTGCTCGTGCCGCACGTTGGCGGCCTCGAACGAGTACGCGCCCGCGTTGACCTTGAGCATCGTGCGGACGATGTCGGCCATCGGCAGGTCGGTCGTGTGCGGGCCGTGCCAGGAGCCCCAGCACAGGTGGTACCGGATCTGGTCCTCCGGCAGCCCGCGCAGCGCGTGGTTGAGCGCCTCGACGCGGAGCTCCGTGAACCTCACGTAGTCCTCGACGGTCGGCTCCGGGGTGATCTGGTCCCAGTTCTCGGCCATCGAGGGGTCGTCGATCTGCAGCACCAGGCCGGCCTCGATGATCGCGACGTACTCCTCGCGCATCGCGTCGGCGAGCGCCCAGACGTACTCCTCGTCGGTCGCGTAGTAGTCGTTGTCCATCCGGGCGGCGGAGGCGGGCGCGATCGAGGTGACGAAGCCCTCCTGCGCGCCGGCGACGTCGAGCGCGGCCCGGAGGTTCGCGGCGTCCTGCGCGACGGCGTCCTGGCCGGTGTACGTCACCGGGGCCACCGCGGTCGGGAACGGCTTGGGGTCGCCGCCGTGGAACACGCCGCTGGTCGGGTCGGCGTACGCCTCCTCGAACCGGGCGCGGTCGCGGCGCCGGCCGAAGCCGGTCACCTTGACGTCGCCGGGGCCGGACTGGACGTCCTTGAAGATCCAGGACGCGCCGTCGCGCAGCTCCAGGCCGCCGAGGCGCTGGAACGAGTAGGACCACCAGGCGCCGTAGTCGATGGCGCTGCTCATGGCCTTGCCGAACTCGCCGTCGCCCGGGACGTCGATGCCCAGGTCGACCTGGCGCTGCACGAGCCCGGTGACCGCGTCGCGGAGCAGGCCCGCGTAGTCGCCGGCGTCCTGGCCGGCCTCGCGGGCGGCGTTCGCGGCGATGAGCTCCGGCGTGCGCGGCAGGCTGCCGGCGTGGCTGGTCAGGATGTGGTCGGTGCTGCGGATCATCGGGTCTCCCGGGTCGGCGGTGGTGCGCGGCTCATCCTCGCACCGCAGCGGCAGGGGGGTGGCGGAGGTTCGAGGGGTGGGTCGTCGTGCCGACGCGGCCGTGCGGGCGGTCAGCCCGCCCAGCGCGGGCCGGCGAACGGGCGCCGCGGGAGGTGCGCCAGGTCGCGCAGCACGTGCAGCAGGATCCGGTTGAACGCGACGGGGGCGTGGCTGTTCACGTCGTGGCCGGCGTTCGGCACCACCCACTGCCGGGCACCCGGGTGGGCGCCGAGGTAGCGCCGGGCGCCGAACCGCAGCGGGTCGCGCGCGCCGTTGACCAGCCACACCGGCAGGGCGAGCCGGCGCAGGTCCTGCACCGGGGTGTACCCGTGCAGGGCGCTCAGCATGTCCGTCACGACGTGCCAGGTGCCGCCGCCGAGGCCGAGGGCCTGCACCACCCGGCGCGACGCGCGGCGGTACGCGCCGAGGGGCTTGCCCTTGAGGTCGGTCGAGCAGCCCGCCAGCACGACGCCGGCCAGCCGGTCCTCGTGCCGTGCCGCGTACGCCAGCGACATGTAGCCGCCGAGCGACAGGCCGACCAGGAGCGGCGGCGCGTCGCACGAGCGGACGGCCGCGTCGATCGCCTCGAGCCCGCCCTCGAACGTCAGGCGCTCGCCGGCGCGGGTGCCGTGCCCGGGCAGGTCGATCGCGACCGTCGGGTGGCCGCCCTCGGTCAGGGCGCGGACCTGGTCGTCCCAGATCGTCGAGGAGGTGCGGGTGCCGTGCACGAGCACGATGGGGTGCGGCTGCTGCTGAGGGGTGGACATGCGCCGTTCCGGGGGAGGGTGCGCGCGGCCGTCGCCGGCCGGGCGGGTGGCGCCGCGGCGGTGGTCCGGGCCGCGGTTCTCCCTCCACGATAGGCGCGGAACCTGGGTCCCGCCTGGGACCGCCGGGGATCACCCGGGTGACCCGCCTCACGCCCGGGGAGGGTCGCAGGTCAGGGCCCCGGCCGTGCCGGGTGGCCTCCCCGGGCCGCCGTCAGACCCCCCAGCAGCCCCCGCCGGTGCGCGATCGCCACCGCCTCGGCGCGGCCGCCCGCGCCGAGCTTGTCGAGCACCCGGGACATGTGCACGGACACCGTCTTGCCGCTGATGAACAGGCGCTCGCCGATCTGCCGGTTGCTCAGCCCCTCGGCGGCCAGCGCGAGCACCTCGGCCTCGCGGCCGGTGAGCACGTCGGAGCCTCCCGTCGGCACGCCCGGCACGTCGAGCCGGGCCCGGCGCGCCAGGTCGGTCGCGGCCGTCACCAGGGGCGTCGCGCCCATCGCCCGGGCCTCGGAGAGCGCCGTCGCCACCTGGTCCCGCGCGGCGGCCCGGTCGTCGGCGCCCAGCAGGGCCTCGGCCCACCGCCAGCGGGCCCGCGCGAGCTCGTACCGGTACCCGTAGTCGAGCTCCCGCACCGCCGCCCGCCACGCGTCCGGGTCGGCGACCCCCCGCAGCCGGGCGTGCTCGGCGTGCGCGCGGGCGAGCCAGGCGCGCCCCTCGGGGCCGAGCTGCCCGCCGCGCGGCCGGCCGCGGTCCGCGGTCACCACGGCGCGGTTGAGCAGCCGGTCGCCGAGGTCGAGCCGCGGGGCCGGGTCGCGCCCGGCGGTCCGGTCGGCGGCGGCCTGGTCGGCGAGCGCGGCGATCCCGAGCGCGGACAGCCAGATGCCGCCGAGGAAGTAGTCCGACCAGACGCGGCTGATCTCGTCGATGAGCTCGTGCGCCAGGGCGACCGCCTCGTCCAGGCGGCCCGCCCAGGTCAGGGCGTCCACGGCGCACCCGCCGGCGATGAGCGTGATCATCGTGTCGTCGTGCGCCCCGTGCAGCAGGGACAGGCCGCGCTCCGCCGCGTCCGCGTCGCCGCGGGCGACCGCCGCGTACATCTGCACGCCGTCGACGGCCGAGGCCGCGCGCGGCGGGCCGGGGTCGGCGGTGGGGGCCGGCGGGGTGAGGTCGCCGCGGGCGTACCGGACGATCTCCTCGAACAGCCGGAGCTCGACGCCGTACGCGCTCCACGTCAGCCCCTCCCGCGCGGCGAGCTCCATGCCGGCGGCGACGGTCGCGGCGGCCTCGTCCAGGCGGCCGGCGTAGTACCGGTTCGCGGCGAGGTTGTAGGTGCAGCGCAGCTCGGTGGTCGTGTCGCCGGCGTCGCGGGCGCGGTGCAGGGCGACGGTCAGCAGGTCGGCCGCGCGGTCCCGGTCGTCCACGACCAGGACGGCGAGCGAGATGAGGGCGTCCGCCTCGGCGTCGACGGCACCCGCGGCGCGCGCCTCGTCCACCGCGGCGGCCGCGGACACCTCGGCCTGGTCGTCGAGGTCGGAGTTGAGCGCCGCGCGGGCGTGCGTCGCCAGCGCCCAGGCGCGGGCCGGGTCCGGCGTGCCGTCCAGGTCCGCGAGGGCGGCGAGGGCCCGGTCGGTCTCGCGCAGGGCCTCGTCCACCCGCTCGGCGCCGAGCAGGTGCCGGGCCAGGGTGGTGCGCAGGGCCGCGACCCGGCGCGCGGCGGGTCCGTCCGCCGGCGCGCCGGCGGCCTCGACCGCCGCGACCGCCTCGCGCGCCATCGCCACGGCCCGCTCGCCCAGCCCCGCGCGGCCGCCTGCCGCGGCCGCCGCGAGCAGGACGTCCACCCGCTCCTCGCCGAGGTCCGCGGCGGCGGTCGGGACGCCGGGCCACAGCCGCAGCACGGTCTCGAGGTGCCGCAGCTCCTCCGCGGGCGCGAGGACCCGCCCGGCCTCGCGGGCGGCGTCCCGGGAGGCGAGCAGCGCCAGGCGGTTGTCGTGCGACAGCAGGGCGTGGTGCGCGCGCTCGGCGGGCGTCGCCAGCGCGGGGTCGGCCGCCGCGGCGAGCAGGTAGTCGCGGTGCAGGGCGACCTGCTCGCCCGGCAGCAGGTCGGCGTAGACCGCCTCGGCGAGCAGGGCGTGCCGGAACGCGATCCGGCGGTCCTCGCCGACCAGCACGTGGTGCGCGACGGCGTCCCGCAGCGCGGCGTCGAACGCCGCGTGCCCGTCGGGGCCCGCGTCGGGCCCGGCGACGACGGCCCGGAGCAGCGGCTCGGCGACCCGGCGGCCCGCGGCGGAGGCGGCGCGCACCAGTCGCTGCACGTCCGGGTCGAGCGCCTCGAGGCGGGCGCGGAGCACGTCGGCGAGGGTGCCGGGCAGGTCGGCGCCGGCGCCGCGCGCCTCCATCAGCTCCTCGGCGAAGTACGCGTTGCCCTCGGACCGGCGCTGGATCCGGCGCAGCGCGCCCTCGGGCAGCGGCCCGCCGCCCAGCGCCGTGGTGAACGCCCGCAGCTCGTCCGGCGTGAAGGGCGGCAGGTCGATCCGCTCCACCCGCGGGTTCCGGCCGAGCTCGGCCAGGACGGGGCGCAGCGGGTGCCGGCGGTGCAGGTCGTCCGCGCGGTACGACCCGACCAGCAGCACCGGCTCCGACCGCAGCCGGGCGACGAGGAACCGCAGCAGGTCCCGGCTCGACGAGTCGGCCCAGTGCAGGTCCTCCAGCACGAGCACCAGCGGCGCCTCGGGCGACCCGGACGCGGCCAGGGCGGCGGCCACCCCGTCGAACAGCTGCAGCCGCTCCGCCTGCTCGTCGGCGCCCGTGCGGGCGGGCTCGCCGGCGGTGGCGGCGGGCAGCAGCCGGCGCAGCGCCGGGCGGCTCGCGACGACCTCGGCCACGCCCGGGCGGTCCGCGTCCACCAGCTGGTGCAGCGCGTCGGCGAACGGCAGGTACGGCAGGCCGATCTCGCCGAGGTCGACGCAGTGGCTGATCACGACGGTGGCGCCCCGCTCGGTCGCCAGCCGGGCGGTGTGCGTGAGCAGCCGGGTCTTGCCGACGCCGGCGTCCGCGCCCAGGAGCACCAGCCCCGGCTCGCCGCCGGCGGCCCGCGCGACGGCCGCGAGCAGCGCCGTCACCTCCTCGTCGCGGGCGACGAAGGGCGCGCGTCCCACCGACCGGCTCATGAGGTCGATGGTGGCAGCCGCCACCGACACGCGTCCCCTCCTTCTGCCGTCGGCGATCAGCGGCGGCGGTGCCGGCGCCAGCGCCAGCCGAGGTCCGACCCGCGCACCGCGGCGCGCACGACCTCCTGGCGGTAGGCCACCTCGGCGTCGAGCGCCGGTCCCCAGATGGTGTCCATGTGTCCGTCTCCCCGTGGTGCGTGCCCCGCCGGCGGCGGGACGTGCCGGGCCCCTCCCGGCAGGAACCACACTCGTCCTGAGGCCCGGGGCGCCGGATCGGGCGGCCGACCAGTCCTCGGGGCGGGGTCGCCGGCCCGGCGGCGCTGAGGTGGGCCTGAGGCGGCCCCGCGCGGGCTGAGGTGGGCCTGAGGCGGGGCTGAGGTGCCACTGGCGCTGACGGCTGCCCTCGCCCGCAGCCGGCCCGCCGTCCCGCCCGCCGCCCGCCCGGGCGCCCGCCGTGCGAGGCTCGGGCCATGACGACCGCCACCACCGACCCCCGCCCCGCCGCCGCGCGCGACGTGCTCGACGAGGTGTTCGACGCCGTCCTGTTCGACATGGACGGCACGCTGATCTCGTCCACCCGCTCGGTCGAGCGCTGCTGGCTGCGGCTCGCCGAGGAGTTCGGCACGCCGACCGCCGACCTCGCGCCGTTCCGGTACCACGGGGTGCCCGGCCGGGACATCGTCGACCTGCTGCTGCCCGACCGGGACGCCGAGGTGCGTGCCGCGGCGCTCGCCCGCGTGGTGGACCTCGAGGTGGCCGACACCGAGGGCATCGAGGTGCTGCCCGGAGCCGTCGAGGCCCTCGCGGCGCTCGCGGACGCGGGGCGGTCGGCGGTGGTCACGTCCTGCGGGTCGCGGCTCGCGGCGGCCCGTGTCGCGGCGGTCGGCCTGGCGGCGCCGGGGACGGTCGTCACCGCGGACGACGTCGAGCGCGGCAAGCCGGACCCGGAGCCGTACCGCACGGGCGCCGCCAGGCTGGGCGCGGACGTCCGCCGGTGCCTGGTGGTGGAGGACGCGGAGTCCGGCGTGCGCTCGGGGCGCGCGGCGGGAGCGGCCGTCCTGGCGCTGCGCACCACGGAGCCCGACGGCCCCGGCGGCGGCGCGGACCTGGTCGTGCCGGACCTGTCCGCGGTGCGGTTCGAGGTGACGGACGAGGGCGTGCGGGTGCGGCGGGCCTGAGGGGTCCGACCCACGGCCGACCCGGCGGGGACCGCGCGGCGGACGGCGTCAGGGTGCGGTTCAGGGTCGGCCCAGGGTCCGCCCCGGATGTGCCGGGCGGGCGGGACCGGCACCGTAGGGGGTGTCGCGGAGCACCGCGGCGGACGCACGGACGGGAGTGAGCGACGATGACCGGCATCTACGAGACGCTGTGGCGGAGCGGCCTGGTCCGGCCGCAGGACGGCCGGGTCCTGGGCGGTGTGTGCGCCGGCCTGGCGCGGCGGTTCGGGATGGACGCGTGGCCGATGCGCTGGCTGTTCCTCATCGTCCTGGTCGTGCTGCCCGGCAGCCCGCTGCTGATCTACCCGCTGCTGTGGATCTTCATGCCCGGGCAGGACTGGGTCGCCCGGGTGCACGGGCCGGACGCCTACGCCGCGTCGTTCCCGGACGCGCGGCAGCAGGGCTGGGCGGCGCAGCAGCCGTCCGGCCAGCCGCCGTACGCCGGCCCCGCGGCGGGGTACGGCCAGCAGCCGCCGGCGCCGCAGGACCCGGCCGCCGGCCCCCGCTGAGCCTCAGCCCAGCAGCACGTTGTACCGCGGGACCGGGCGGAGGGACCCGGTCTCGCGGAGCCACCGCGGGGAGGCGTCGACGGGGAACGCGGTGACCGGGCGCACGCCGCCCGGCCCCACCAGCCCGTAGACCAGCGCCCCGCCCCCGACGCCCTGCGCCCGGACCACCACCGTGCGCAGGGCGTCGGCCGTGCCCGGGACGGCGTCGTCCCGGACCAGCAGCGCGCCCGCCGGGTCCGCCAGCACCGGCACGACGGCGTCCGTCACCCGCTCGAGCAGCGTCCGCGCGTCCGGCCGGTGCCAGGGCAGCAGGTGCCGCGGGTCCAGGCCGAGCGCCGCCGCGAGGCCGCCGCCCGTCCACCGGTCGCGCTTCAGCCCGAACGGCGTCGCCGCCGTGGACAGCAGGTACCCGTACACGTGCGCGAGCCCCGCGTCGGTGCCGGGGAACGCGACGGGCAGCCCGGCGCGGCGCTGCAGCCAGGCGAGCACCGGCTCGGGCACGACCGGGGCGCCGGTCAGCTCGTCCACCACCGTCGACCGCGCCCAGCGGCCGAACGTCCCCCGCGCGCGGTCGTCGTCGACCTGCGCGGCCAGCCAGCCGACGGGACCGTCGGGGCGCAGGGCCCGCCCGGGGTCCGTGGCGGCCGCGCGCGCGGCGTCGTCCAGCGCGCGCAGGGCGGCGGCGTCGTGGGCGGCGGGGACGGCGTGGTCGGGCACGGCCGCACGCTAGCCCTGCCCCCGGCCCGGTCCGGCGTCCCGGACCGGGAGCGCGCCGCGGTGCAGGCGAGTGTTCGCCGCCCGTTCACCGACGTTCACCCCGCCGTGGGCATCTCGTCCAGAACCCGGCCCTAGCGTGGACGGTGCGTCCAGACGGGCGCGACCCACCGGGCGACCCGCCCCCGGACGTCAGGTGATCCGTGAGCCGTTCCGACACCCTCGTCCTGCTCGACTTCGACGGCACCGTCGCCGTCGGGCACGGGCCGGTGCACGCCTACGCCCGCGCCGCCGCCGCGAGCCTCGCGCCGGCCGAGCGCGAGGCGTTCCTGGCCGAGGCCACCGCCGCGGTCGAGGCGCTCGGGCAGCCGGTGCCGACCGGCCGCCGCGCCGGGCGCGCGGACCGGTCAGGCGCCGGGTCCGCCGACGGCCTGCTCCCGCTCGACGGGTACGACCTGGTCCGGGTCCTCGCCGAGCGGCACGGCGTCGGCCCGCTCGCGCTGTCCGCCGCGTACCTCGCGAGCCGGCACGCGCTCGGCACGGACGACGCCCCGGTGTCCGCCCCGCTCGGGCTCGCCGCGGTCGTGGCCGAGATCCGCACCGAGGCGACCGTCGTCCTCGCGACCAACGCCCCGGCGATCCGGCTGCCGGAGACGCTCGCCGCGCTCGGCCTGGCAGGGCTGCTGGACGGCGTGCTGACCGAGGTCGGCAAGCCCGCGGGCATGGCGGCCGTCCTCGACCGGCTCGGCGCCGCCCCGGCGGGCCCGTCCCGCGTCCTCAGCATCGGCGACGTCTGGGCCAACGACCTCGCGCCCGTCGCCGCCCGCGGTCACGCGACCGCCCTCGTCTCCCGGCGCCCGCCGCCGGAGGCCCGCCCCACGTGGACCGTCCCCGATCTGCCGGCGCTGTACCCGGCGCTCCGGGACTGGGTCCGCTCGGGCGGGAGCACCGCACCGTCCCAGCCCCAGCCGCACCCCGCCCGGGTCCCCGCGCGGGTCACGACCGAAGGATGACCATGCCCAAGCACGTCCTGCCCGGCGCCGCCCTGCTGGCCGTCGCCGCGCTCGCCCTGTCGGCCTGCTCCGGCGACGCCGAGGCGTCCCCGTCGGCCGGCGAGACGGCCGCCGACCCCACGTCGCTCACGCTCGCCCTCGTCCCGTCGCAGGACCAGGACGGCCTCGTCGAGACCGCCGAGCCGCTCACCGACTACCTCACCGAGGAGCTCGGCATCGAGGTCACCGGCGTCGTGTCGAAGGACTACCAGGCCGCGGTCGAGGCGATGGGCGCCGACCAGGCGCAGATCGGCTTCCTGCCCTCGCTCCAGCTGTGGCAGGCCGCGGACATGTACGACGCCAGCGTCGTGCTGCAGACCGAGCGCAACGGCAACATCTCCTACCCGGCGCAGTTCATGACGAACAACCCGGACAAGTACTGCGAGGACGAGCCGGTCGAGCGCGACGGCATGCTGTTCTGCAACGGCGCCGACGCGCTGCAGGGCCCCGCCGGCCTGGACTCGATCACGAACGTCGAGGGCGCCAAGGTCGCGCTGCTCGGCCCGGCGTCCCCGGCCGGGTACATCTACCCGGTGCTCGCGCTGCAGGAGGCCGGCCTCGACGCCGACGCCGACATCGAGCAGCTCCCCGTCACGGCCAACGACGCCTCCGTGCTGGCCGTCTACAACGGCGACGCCGAGGTCGGCTTCTCGTTCTGGGACGCCCGCACCATCGTCGCGAGCGACACCCCGGACGTCGGCCAGAAGGTCGTCGTGTTCGCGCTGACCGAGGAGATCCCGAACGACGGCGTCGCGCTGGCCTCCTCGCTCTCGCCGGAGCTCCAGGACCGGATCACCACGGCGCTCGAGGACTTCTCGAACACCGAGGAGGGCTCGCAGGTCCTCACGGACATCTACTCGATCTCCAAGCTCGCCCCGGCCGACCCGGCGTCGCTCGACGTCGTCGCCCGCGCGGCGGAGCAGCTCGGCCTGCAGTGAGCACGGGCCTCACGGCCACGGCCGGCGGCGCGGGAGCGGCCTCGGACGCCGCAGCCCCTGCGCCGCCGGCGCCGTGGCCCGTCCGGATGCGCGACGTCGTCGTGCGGTACCCGAACGGCGTGACCGCGCTCGACGGCGTCTCGCTCGACCTGGAGCCGGGGGAGATGGTGGCCGTCGTCGGCCTGTCCGGCTCCGGCAAGTCGTCGATGATCCGCACGCTGAACGGCCTGGTCCCCGTGACCTCGGGCACGGTCGAGGTCGGTGGTCACGACGTCACCGCCGCCCGCGGCAGGGCGCTGCGCGCGCTGCGCGGCGAGGTCGGGATGATCTTCCAGAGCTTCAACCTGGCCGGGCGCGCGACCGTGCTGCAGAACGTCCTGGTCGGGCGGGTCGCGCACGCGCCGACCTGGCGGACGCTGCTCGGCGCGCACACGGCGGAGGACAAGGCCGTCGCGTACGAGGCGCTCGACCGGGTCGGCATGCTCGACCGCGCCTGGCACCGCGCCTCGCACCTGTCGGGCGGGCAGCAGCAGCGCGTCGCGATCGCCCGGGCGCTGGCCCAGCAGCCGCGCGCCGTGCTGGCCGACGAGCCGGTCGCCAGCCTCGACCCGCCCACCGCGCACGGCGTCATGGCGGACCTGCGCCGGGTCAACCGGGAGCTCGGCATCACCGTCGTGGTCAACCTGCACCTGCTCGACCTGGCGCGGGAGTACGGCACGCGGCTCGTCGGGCTGCGCGCCGGGCAGGTCGTCTACGACGGCCCCGCCGCCGACGCCAGCGACCGGGTGTTCGAGGACATCTACGGCCGGTCGATCCGGCCCGACGACGTCCTGGGCGCGTCGTGACGTCGCCGGTCGCCGCGGCCGCGACCCGGCCCGCCGTCCGCGCCGCGGTGGTGCCGCCGCCGCGCCCGCGCGGCCGGTGGAAGGCGTCCGCCGGCTGGGCCGCGGTGCTCGCCGTCACCGCGCTGACGCTGGCCCCGGGGATCGGCGTCGAGGTCGACCTCGGCGCGCTCGCCCGCAACTGGCAGAACGGCGCCGACAAGGTCGTCGCGCTGCTGCAGCCGGACTGGGCGTTCTTCCCGCGCACGGTCGAGCCGCTGCTGGAGACGCTGCAGATGGCCGTGATCGCCACCGCCGTCGCCGGGGTCCTCTCGCTGCCGCTCAGCCTGTGGGCCGCGCGGACCACCAACCCGCACACCGCCCTGCGCGGCACCGTCCGCGCGGTGCTCGACGTCGTCCGGGCCGTGCCCGACCTGCTGTACGCCGCCGTGCTGGTCGCGATGGTCGGCGTCGGCGCGCTGCCCGGCATCCTCGCGCTCGTGCTGTTCGACGTCGGCATCGTCGTCAAGCTCGTGTCCGAGCAGCTCGAGGCCGCCGACACCGGCGCGCTCGAGGCGGCCCGCGCGGCCGGCGGCACGCAGCTGCAGGTGAACCGCTCGGTCGCCGTGCCGGACATGCTGCCCGGCTTCTGGACCCAGCTGCTCTACGTCCTGGAGCTCAACGTCCGCGCGTCGTCGGTGCTCGGCCTGGTCGGCGCGGGCGGCATGGGCCTGCTCATCGACGCCGTGCGGTCGTTCTACCGGTACGACCAGCTCTCGCTCATCATCCTGGAGATCCTCGTCGTGGTGCTCGTCCTCGAGGCCGTCAGCAGCGCCGCCCGCCGGAGGCTGGTGTGACCGCCCCCGCGGCCCCCGCCGCCGCCCGCCGCGCCCCGCTCACCGGCGTCGTCGTCCCGCCGCCGCGCCCGCCCCGGCTGGCGCTGCGCGCGCTGTCCGTCGCCGTCGTCGTGGTCGTCGTCGGCGCGTTCTGGTCCGTCGACATCTCCTGGGGCCGGCTCGCCGACCTGCCGTCCGAGGTCGTCCGGTACCTGTGGCTCATGTTCAGCGCGCCGGACTGGTCCGCCCTGCCCGAGGCGCTGCGGCAGACCTGGCGGTCCGTCGCGATGGCCTGGCTCGGCACCGTGCTCGGCATCCTGATCGCGACGCCGCTGAGCCTGCTCGCCGCCCGGGGCCACGGCCCGGCGCCGGTGCGCGGGGCGCTGCGGCTGGTGTTCGCCGTCATCCGCGCGGTGCCGGAGATCATCATCGCGATCGTCATCCTGTCGGTCACCGGCCTCACGCCGCTCACAGGCGCCCTGGCGCTCGCGGTCAACGGCGTCGGCACGCTCGGCAAGTGGGGGTACGAGGCGATCGAGGGCATCGGGCGCGGACCCGTCGAGGCGGTCCGCGCGGCCGGCGGCTCCGGCCCGCACGTCCTGCGCTGGGGCGTCTGGCCCGAGGTGCTGCCGGCGTTCGGGTCGTTCTGGCTGTACCGGTTCGAGATCAACGTCCGGTCGTCCGCCGTCCTCGGCCTGATCGGCGTCGGTGGCATCGGTGACATGCTCACCTCCTACACGCAGTACCGGCAGTGGTCGACGGTCGGCGTGCTGCTCATCGTCGTCGTGGTCGTCACCGTCGCGATCGACGCCGCGTCCGGGGCGCTGCGCCGCCGGATCATGGAGGGAGCCCGTGCCCGTGCCGTCCAGCCCTGACGTCGTCGCGCACCCCACGGCGCGGATCGCCACCGCGCTGCCGACCGTGCTCGCGAGCGAGCGCCGGGTGCTCGAGGAGGTGCTGCACCAGCCCGAGCGGGTGGTGGAGAGCACCGCCCAGGAGGTCGCGGACCGGGTCGGCGTCGGGCGGTCGACGGTCGTCCGCGCCTGCCAGGCGATCGGCTACAAGGGCTACCCGCAGCTGCGCGTGGCGGTCGCGGCCGAGCTCGCGCACCGCGACGAGGCCGTCGACTACGGGTCGAGCGCCCTCGGGCGGCTGCGGGCGGACATCGCGGCGCTCGCGGCGGCGTTGCCCCAGGTCACGGCGGTCCTCGACGAGGACACCGTCGAGCGCGCCGTCGGCGTGCTCACCGGGTCGCGACGGCTGCTCGTGCTCGCGAACGGGCTGTCGGCGCCGCTCGCCACCGACATGGCGATGCGGCTGACCGCCGTCGGGCGGCCCGCGGACTTCGTCGCCGACTCCATCGGGCAGCAGATCGCGGCCCGCGGGCTCGGGGCGGGGGACGGCTGCGTCGTGCTCAGCGGGTCCGGGGCCAGCGAGGCGACGCTCAAGGTGGCGAGGGCAGCCCGGCAGGGGGGTGCTGCCGTCGTCGCCGTGACGTCGTTCCGCGGGTCGCCGCTCGGGGAGCTGGCGGACGTCGAGCTGGTCGTCGCGCCCGCCGCGGCGACCTTCCGGCACGAGCTCGAGCGAACCTCGCGGATCGCGCTGGCGGTGCTGGTCGAGTCGCTGGTGGCGGTCGTGGCCGCGCGGTCGGGGACGGTCGCGCAGGTCACGCACGACCGGGTGCTCGACATCCTGAGCGACAACCTGGCGGACTGAGGGAGCGGGCGGCCGGGCAGGGCGCTGGGCGAGGCCGGCGCAGAGCCGGAGCGGGGCCCGAGCGGGGCCCGGCCGGGGGAGCGAGGCCGGAACGAGGCCCGGGCGGCGGCAGGGCCGGTGGGTCAGCCCAGGACCTCGATCTCGACCTCCCAGGCCAGGTCGTCCAGGATCTCCGCCGCGTGCGTGTGCGCCGCCCGCACCGCCGTCTCGAGGTCGGGCGCCTCGCCGCGCAGGTCGAACGTCACCGGCGCCGGCCCGACGAACCCCGGCGGGGCGTCGTCGCGCAGGGCGCCGAGGGCGTCGGCCATGCCGGCGCGCGTCTCGTCGTCGGGCACGTCGGGGACGGTGAGGTGGGCGACGTAGTCGGGCATGCGGGACATGGTGCCGCAGGCCACCGACACGGGCTCCGCGCAGACGGCGGGGCGCTCCGGAGTGCGCCGGGCGGAGGTGGAGGCGGCCCCGCCCCGTCAGAACGGTGGGGGTGCGTCGTGGGGGTCGGTGGTGGCGTCGTGGGTGCGGCCGCA
>NZ_BONO01000039.1 GCF_016862755.1 Cellulomonas pakistanensis
CCAGACCTGCACCCGGGCGGGCCGGTCGTCGACCCGCACGAGCCGAACCGATCCGCAGGCTAGTCGAGCCGTCCCTGACGAGTCAGTCCAGGTCACCCAGTCTGTGGACGACCTCGCTGACTTGCGCTCGGTACCACCCGTTCGGCGCACTGATCTGCACCGATCGCCCGATCTGCCCGGGTTTCGGCCTCACGCCGCCGGGTGGGCGGGCCGCCGCCCGAGCCCCGGCACGCGGACACCCCGCCCGGCCCGCGCGTGCCCGACGACCGTCACCCACGGCGTCGCCGCGAGCGCGAGCAGGCACCACACCAGCGGCGCGCCGACAACCGCCAGCGCCACGCTCGCCAGCACGACGGCCGCCGACGCCCCGACGAGCACCACGTGGAACCGGTCGTGCGCCCGGCTGAGCGCGGCGAACAGGAGGTAGAAGGTGCCGACGTACACGGCGACCGGGATCGCCACGGTCAGCAGCGTGCTCACCGCCGACAGCGAGCTCTGGTCCCGCAGGAAGAACGCCGCCGCGTGCAGCCCGCCGCCGATCGCGATGATCGACCCGAACAGCACGATGTGCCCGTACCCCCAGGAGAACGACCGCCGCCGTAGCCCGGCCAGGAGCTCACCGCTCGGCATGACGTCGTACGCCCACCACAGGCCGAACGTCAGCGACACCCCGGCGAGCCCGAGCAGCGCGGTCTCGACCGTCCACCCGGACTCCTCGATGATCGCGGCGAGCGCGAACGTCGTGCCGGTCAGCCCCTCCCCCACGGCGATGATGACGACGAGCCCGTACCGCTCGGCGATGTGGTGCGGGTGCCAGGGCGTCCCGCCGTGTACGCGCTCCGCGACGACGGGCCCGACGAGCTCGAGCAGCACCAGCGGCACGACGAGCGCGAACGTCGTCGTGGTCGGCAGGTCGAGCAGCGCGATCGTCACCCAGCCGACCTGCGCGGCCAGCAGGGTCGCGATGAACACGGCGACGCTCGGCCGGCGGGCGGGGTCGGCGACCGCGGCGCGGGCCCACTGCAGCACCATCGGCACCCGCATGACGACGTACCCGAGCACGAGCACCCGGTTGTCGACGTGCTCCCCGGCGGCGAGCGACTCGAACATCGGCGGGACGCCCAGCGCGAGGATCAGGACGCCGACCATCTGCACCATCGTGGTGAGCCGGAACAGCCAGTCGTCGGTGTCGTACGCCGACGCGAACCACGTGAAGTTGATCCAGGCCCACGGCACGGCGAACGTGGCGAAGGCGAACCCGACGACCGCCGGCCCCACGTGACCGTCGGCGAGCAGGACCGCGAGCTCCTCGGCGGTGCGGCCGAACGCGATGACGAACGTGAGGTCGAACAGCAGCTCGAGCGGGGTGGCCGAGCGGCGCTCCTCGGCCGGGTCGCGGCCGATCATCCGGATGCGCAGCGGGGCGACGCGGGTGGACGTGAGCGGTGCGGAGGACCTCGTCACGAGTCGTGATGGTGCCACGCGACGGTGCGTCGGCTCAGCCCTGCTCGGCACCGCCGCGGAAGCCGACGAGCCACGGCGCGCGGTGCACGACGTCGGCCGCGAGGACGAGCCCGAGGAAGTCGCCGGCCTTGCCCGGCACGGGGACGTCGAGCACCGGGTACCGGTCCGACGCGTCGAGCGGCTGGTAGCTCAGCTCGATCCGCCGGCCGTACCGCTGGCCCATGAGCAGCCCGTCCGACCCGAGCCACGCGAGCGGCCGGATCTCGCCGCCCCGCTGCGGCGCGCGCGACCCGATGGGCCAGACCGGGACGACGGTCTCGTCCCCCGTCGCCAGGTCGAGCACCCAACGGGCGCTGCTTCTGCCGACCAGGATCCGCGTGCCGTCGGGGCTCCACGCGACCGAGCCGGCGACGTCCCGGTTCTCGATCACCCGGTGCTGGCCGGTGCTCAGGTCGGTGACGGCGACGTACCGGGTGCTGTCCGCGCTGCGGACGTGGCTGGTGAGGAGGCGGTCGCCGCCCGGCGAGAACTGGGCGGCCGCGCCGTCGTGGTTGCCGGTCAGCGTGTCGCGCAGCGGGAGGGTCGTGGCCGGGGTGTCTGGGGTCGCCGCGACGTCGAACCGGCAGCCGACCGACCCGTCCGCGGCGCGCTCGGGCGGGGAGGCGTACAGGTGCGGCCCGTCCGGCGCGGCCGCGAAGACGTGCGCGGCCGAGGGGCCCGTCGCGAGCTCCGTCGACCCGGTGGCGAGGTCGTAGTGGACGAACCCGGGCGGCGGGCTTCCCTCCCGGTGCCCCGGGAAGCGGATGTAGCTGACGCGCGTACCGTCCGGCGACAGCGCCTCCATCCAGAAGACCTGGTGCGCGGGCTCCTCCTGCGCCAGGTCGGGGACCTTGAGCAAACCCACGTCCGGGTCCCACGCCCACACCCACCCGTCGGCGAGCAGCACGAACGGCACCGGCGCGGCCGGGCTGCCGGCGCGGGTGCGCTCGACCCGGTGGAACGGCGGCAGCCACGTCGGCCGTCCCGCCCCCGCGCCGCCCGGGACGGACCCGGCGGCCGGGGCCGGATCGGCGAGCCTGCTGGCCAGTGCCTCGATCTCCGCGACGTCGTCGTCGGACACGCGGGCCGCGTTGATCAGCTCGGCCGGCGTGCACCCGTGACGGCGCAGCTCCTCGACGAGGATCCGCAGGCAGGTCAGCGCACGGTGCGGGTACGGCTCGTCGTCCTCCCGCCCGTCGAACCCGAGCACGACGAGCCCGTCCACGACGGCCGGTAGCCCGACGGGATCAGGGTCGTCCGGAAGCCACTCGGCGTCCGTCTCGACGCCGTCGTCGCCGACGGGTGCGTGCGAACCGCCGCCAGGCGGCGTCGGACGCCTCCAGCGCGCGCTGCGGGTCCTCGTGCCGGACCGCCACGAACGGGCGCATCACGACGTGCCCGCCGGGCGCCCGCACGGGACCCAGCACGTCGCCGGCGCAGCGCACGTCGTCGGGATCGGGGGACTCCGCGCGGAGCGCGCGAGCCCACAACGCCTGCGATGTCCGCAGCTCGCCGCCGTCGCTGTCGCCGGTGACGTGGCGGATCGCCGCGTCCCATCGCTGATCGGCCGCGGAGCGCCCCATCCGGCGGAGGCTAGCCGGACGGCGGCCGACGCTGGGGCGGTTCTGGCATCTGCGAGACCACATGCGCCCGATCGGCGCTCACTCCGCGCGCTCCGCGCCTCGACCGGCGCCGTCTCGCCGTCACTGCGCCATGCTCACCTCGCGGTCGTGAGCGCCCGCACCGCCCGCTCCACCCCGCGCAGCTCCGCCAGCCCCCGCATCCGCCCGTACAGCGAGTACCCCGGGTTCGTCACCCGCGCCCGGTCGTCCAGCAGCACGTGCCCGTGGTCCGGCCGCATCGGGATCGCCGCAGCCCCGGGCCCGCGCCGCGCCTCCTCCTCGACCAGCGCCGCGATCACCGCCACCATGTCCGCGTCCCCGTCCAGGTGCGGGGCCTCCGTGAACGACACCCCATCCGCGTCCAATGACACCGACCGCAGGTGCGCGAAGTGGATCCGCGACGCGAACCGCCGGGTCATCTCCACCACGTCGTTGTCCGCCCGCGACCCGTACGACCCGATGCACATCGTCAGCCCGTTGACCTCCGACGGCGCCGCCTCGAGCACCTCCGCAGCATCCGAGGCCGTCGACACCACCCGCGGCAGCCCGAACATCGGCCGCGGCGGGTCGTCCGGGTGGATCGCCAGCCGCACGCCGACCTCCTCGGCCACCGGCACGACCGCCTGCAGGAACGACGCCAGCCGACCGCGCAGCACCGACGCCGGCACCTCGTCGTACGTCGCCAGCGCCTCGCGGAACCGCCCGAGGTCGTAGTGCTCCTCGGCCCCCGGCAGGCCGGCCAGGATCGTCGATCGCAACCGCGCCCGCCGCTCCCCCGACAGCCCGTCCCACAGCCGCGACGCCGCCTCGACCTGCTCCGCCGTCCAGTCCGAAGCAGCCTCTGGCCGCGCCAGGTCGAACAGGTCGAACGCCGCCAGCGCCACCGCGTCGAACCGCAGCGCCAGCGCCCCGTCGGGCATCTCGTACGACAGGTCGGTCCGCGTCCAGTCCAGGACGGGCATGAAGTTGTAGCAGACGACGTCGAGCCCGCACGCGGCCAGGTTCCGCAGCGTCTCCTGGTACGCCTCGACCGCAGCGGAGGCCAACGGCCCGCCCGTCTTGACGTCCTCGTGCACCGGCACGCTCTCCACCACGTCCCACGACAGCCCCGCGGCCTCGATCTCCGCCTGCCGCGCGCGGATCTCGTCGACGGGCCAGACCGACCCGTTCGGGATGTGGTGCAGCGCGGTCACGATCCCGGTCGCGCCGGTCTGCCGGACCTCGGCCAGCGTGATCGGGTCGGCGGGGCCGAACCATCGCCAGGTGTGCTTCATCGCGGTTCCCTCCACTGGTTCACACAACAGACAACACGACGGCCCGGGGCCCCAGCACGCAGGACCCCGGGCCGTCGTCACGCAAAACGCGCGGTCACATGTTCAGCGTCGCCAGCTCGGTGGCCGGGTCGGCGCCGTTCGCGATGTTCTGCAGCACGACCCCGAGGTCGTTCTCCAGGCCGTCGTTCTCGGAGGTGAGCTTCCGCGGGAACTCCGCGTCGGCCAGCGCGTCGGTCACGATCTGCACCGACTCCAGGGCGACCGGGTTCTCGTCGGCCGACAGCTCCGCGGACACGCCCTCGGCGGCCGGGAAGCCCTGCATGGTGTTGGCCCAGATCTGCTGGCCCTCGCCCACGGCCAGGAACTCGGCGAACTTCTGCGCGGCCTCCAGCTTCGGGCCCTCGAGCTCGGCGCTCAGCGCGATCGAGTAGTCGACGCCGGAGACGGCCTTGGCCTCGTTGTCGCCGAGCGTCGGCATCGGCGCCATGCCGAGCACGTCGTCCTCGACCGCCGAGCCCGGGGTCTCGGAGTTGCCCGACAGCGTCGCGGAGACGTGCCACGAGCCGGTCGGCATGGCCAGCGCCTTGCGGGCCAGCAGGTAGTCGTCGCGGGCCGACGGGTAGATGGTCGTCGACGTCGCGCCCTCCTGGAACACCCCGTTGTTGAACAGCTCGGCCCAGCGCTCGGCGGCCGCGACCAGCGGCTCCGCGTCCCACGAGCCCTCGCCGGACGCGGCCTCGTAGATCGCCTCGCCGTCGCCGAACTGGGTGCTGAGCCAGACGAAGAAGTCGTCCGCGTGCCACGCGTCGGCGGCGCCCATCGCGAACGGGGTGTAGCCGGCGGCGCGCGCGGCCTCGGACACAGCGAGCAGCGACTCGTAGTCGGTCGGCAGCTCGAGGCCGAGCTCGTCGAACAGCGTCTGGTTGTAGAGGTAGAACTCCGAGCCGGCGGTGAGGATCGGCACGGCCGCGACGACGCCGTCGGAGGTGGTGACGGAGTCGAGGAGCTCGGGCTTGATCCCGTCGATCCAGTCGGCCGCGTACTCCTCGGTGTCGAGCGCGTACTCGGCGTAGTCGTCGAACGCCGACCCGACCTGGATGCCGTAGATGTCGGGCACCTCGCCGGCCAGGATGAGGTTGTCGAGCTCGCCGAGGTAGTCGCCGGCGCCCTCGGCGCCCTCGTACTGGATGGTGATGTCGGGGTTCTCGGCCTCGAACGCGTCGATGATGTCGGCGGCCTGGTCGACCGTGGGGATCCACGACCGGTAGACGAGCGTGACGGAGCCGTCCTCGGCGACGCCGTCGTCGCCGCCCGAGCCGCAGCCGGCGACGAGCAGGGCGAGGGAGGCGGTGGCGGCGCCGGCCGCGAGGACGCGGCGCCGGGCGGGGGTGGTGCGCATCTCGGATCTCCTGAGGGGTTCGACGTTGAACTGCAGGTCAGCGCGCCGCACGCGGCGCTGGGGAACAGAAGAAGGCGCTCAGCTCTTCACCGCGCCGGCCGTCAGGCCCGACTGCAGGTAGCGCTGGCTGAACAGGTAGACGATCACGGACGGGATCGTCATGAGGATGAGGCCGGCGTACAGCTGGCCGATCTGCTCCTGCGACATCCGCTCGTACTGCAGGAGCGCGACGGCGGCGGTCACCGGGAACTTCGACTCCGACGACAGCAGCAGGTTCGGGAGCAGGTACTCGTTCCAGCAGTACACGAACGACAGGACGGATACGTTCGCGAGCACCGGCCCGGACAGCGGCAGGAAGATCTTCGTGAACACGCCGATCGGGCGCGCGCCGTCGATGGTGGCCGCCTCGACCAGCTCCTGCGGGATGCCGTCGAAGTGGTTCTTCATCAGCAGCAGCATCACGAGCACGTTGAACGCGACGAGCGGGATGATCACGCCGACGTAGGAGTCGCGCAGGCCGAGGTCGTTCATGGTCGCGAACAGCGGGGTGACGACGGACGCGACCGGGATCGCCATGCAGGCGAGCAGCGCGCGGTACAGGAAGTTCCGCCCGCGGAACCGCATCCGCGCGAACGCGAACCCGGCGAGCGACGAGATGATCACGATGACGACGGTCGACCCGCCGGCCAGCAGGAAGCTGTTGCCGATCGCCGACCAGTAGTCGAACCGCGGGTGGTTCAGCACGGCCTCGTAGTTGCCGGCGCCGCCGACCTTGAACGACTCGACGAACGCGATGACGATCGGGTAGATCCACATCGCCGCGAGGAGGCACAGGACGGCGTACATCACCGTCCACATGAGGGTCTTCTGGTTGCGCACGGCTTACTTCTCCCTGCTGCTGACGCGGGTCTGGATCAGGGACAGCACGAACGCCGCGACGAGGATGAAGATCCCGATCGCCGACGAGTAGCCCGCGTCCCGGTTGAGCCGCTCCTGGTAGAGGAACGTGCTGAGGAAGTGGGTCGAGACGCCGGGGCCGCCCTGGGTCGTGAGCCAGACGGTGTCGAACGTCTTCAGCGAGCCGACGATGCCGAGCAGGATCAGCACGCCGGTCGTGCCCTTGAGCGACGGGACCGTGATGGAGAACAGCCGCCGCCACCAGCCCGCGCCGTCCAGCGACGAGGCCTCGTAGAGCTCGTCGGGGATCGACATCAGGCCGCTGAAGTAGACCATCATCGAGAAGCCCATCCAGGCGAACACGTTGATGACGACGATCGACCACACGCCGAGGTCGGCGCCGAGCCAGAGGATCGAGTCGTCCTCCCCCAGCAGCCCGAGCGCCCGCAGCGTCTCGTTCAGCGAGCCGTAGTTCGCCTCGAACATGTACTTGAAGACCGTCGCGATGATCGCGGGGGCCATGGCGATCGGCAGGAAGAAGATCGCCTTGAAGAAGTTGGCCCCGGGCATCCGCTCCTTGGCGATGACCGCGATCAGCAGGCCGAGCACGGTCTGCAGGAAGACGGTCGCCACCATGAACACGAGCGTGTTCCGCAGGGCGATGTAGAACGTGCGGTCGGCGAACAGCCGCTCGTAGTTCTCGACCCCGATGAACTCCATCCGGGTCAGGCCGTTCCAGTCGGTCAGGCTGGCCCAGACGGCGAAGCCGACGGTGTAGTAGAGGAGTGCGCCGGCCAGCACGACGATCGGGGCCACGTACAGGTAGGGGGCCCATCGGCCGCCGAACTGCCGCATCGCGGTTCTCCTAGGTCATCGTTGAACTAAGGCCTCCCGGCCGAGGCGCGGGAGGGTGGTTGGTTCAACGTCGTAGTTCGACGTTGAACGGAGCGACCGTAACACAGGTACGATCAGGCCGACGAGCCCGGCGCCGGGTGGTTCCACCGGTCGAGCGGACCGGGACGAACCGGCACCGAACGGGCGCACGGGCACGATGACGAGGGGATTCTCGATGGCGCGAGTGCGGCTCGCCGACGTCGCCGAACGGGTCGGCGTCAGCACCAAGACGGTGTCGAACGTCGTGAACGGCACCGGCTGGGTGAGCGCCCCCGTGCGCGAGCGGATCCTGGCGACGATCGCCGAGCTCGGCTACCGCCCGAACCTCGCCGCGCGGCAGCTGCGCAGCGGGTCGAGCGGGCTGATCGGCCTGTGCGTGCCGAGCCTGCGCGAGCCGTACTTCGCGGAGTTCGCGTCGGAGTTCGTGTCCGCCGCCGAGGCGCGCGGGACGACGGTGCTGGTCACGCAGTCGAAGGGCAACCGGCAGGTCGAGCTCGCGATGCTCGAGAACGAGGACCTGCCCGCGATCGACGGCCTGGTGTTCAGCCCCCTGACGCTGACCCGCGAGGACACCGAGGCCCGCCGGTCGACGATCCCGCTGGTGCTGATCGGCGAGCACGGCGAGGCGCTCGCCTCCGACACGATCCCGCACGTCGGCCCGGACAACGCCGCGGCGGCGGAGGCGGCCACGCGGCACCTGCTCGACCAGGGGCGCCGGCGGATCGCGGCGGTCGGCCTCCAGTCGAACGAGGTCGACTCGACCGGGCACGTGCGGTTCGAGGGCTACAAGCGCGCGCTCGACGCCGCCGGCATCCCGCTGGACCCGGCCCTGCTGATCGAGGTCGAGGCGTACCACCGGGCGGAGGGCTCCGCGGCGGTCGAGAAGCTGCTCGCGGACGGCGTCGAGTTCGACGGGGTGTTCTGCTTCAACGACTCGCTGGCGTTCGGCGCGCTGTACACGCTGGGCGTGCACCGGGTCGCGGTGCCGGAGTCGGTCGCGGTCGTCGGGTACGACAACATCGAGGAGGGCGCGTTCCTCGTGCCGCCGCTGACGACGATCGACCCGGGGCTCGCGACGTCGACGGGGCTGATCCTGGACCTGCTCATCGGCACGCGGAAGGGCGAGGGCGGCCACATCGGCACCCCGTTCAGCCTCGTCGAGCGCTGACCCCGGGCGCCTCGCCCGCCGAGAGGTCGCAGATCGGGCGCTTCAGCCCCGCGAACCCCCCGATCCGTGCCCTCTCGGACGCCGAGTGGGCGGTTGATGTCGTCTCCCGGGGTCGGGAAGGGGCACCTACCGCCCACTCGGCGTCAGCGATGCCGCGCGGGCTACAGACCCCGCGAGGTCAGGCGCAGGGTCAGCTCGGCCGGGGCCGGGTTCAGGACCGCGTTCGGCAGCACCCCCGGCCCGCACGCCGCGGAGCCCAGGCCGTGCTGCGCCGCGTCGACGTGCACGTACAGCCGCCCGTCGGGCGTCAGCTCGTGCGGGTGCGCCGCCAGATCCAGCGCGCGGTCGGACCACGGCCGCAGCGACAGCTCGACGCCCGCGCGCGGCACGCCGCCGTAGACCGTCGGCCCCGCGTCGAGCGTCAGCGTCGACCCGTCCGCGAAGTCGAGCGCCGCGTGCGTGACGCCCCGGCGCGCGCCGTTCTCCTGCGGGTGCGTGTACCGGGTCTGCAGGTCGCGCACCGTGTGCGACCACGCGCCGCCGACCGCGGCCTTGGCGGAGTCGGCGTACGACTCGTCCGGCCCGAGCCCGAGCCACGACACCGCGACGTCCGAGGCGGCCGCCTCGTCGAGCGTCAGCAGCAGCCCGAGCCGCGCGATCGACCCGGTCCAGCGCCCGTCGGGCACGATCCGCACCCGCAGGTCCACCGAGCCGTCGGCCCCCGACGACCACACGTACGTCGTCCGGAACCCGTTCCGCGTCCGCGGCCCCGCCGTGCGCGCCTCGACCACCAGCGCCCCGTCGGCGTCAAGCGCGGCCGAGATCTTGCGCTCCGCCAGCAGGTGCAGCCCGCGCTCCTTCCAGACGGCCTCGTCCGACGGGCCGACCCACATGCCCGACCGGCGGTCGTTGTCCGTCGGCGCGCGCCACGCGTCCACCCGCAGCTCGGCGACCCGGCGGCCGTGCAGGGTCACCAGGTTGCCGACCTCGTCGAACCGCGCCGGCCCGACGACGTACGACCCGTCCGCCTCCTGCCGGGCGCCGCCGGCGGCCACGTCCGCGAGCGCCACGGCCGGCACGACGGCCAGCTGCCCGGTCGCGACGACCCACGGCCCGCCCGCGAACCAGGACGCGTCGAGCGCGTCCGCGGCGTGCTGCACCGCGCGCAGCGTCCAGAACGTCGGCGTGTGGTCGGCGGGCGGCAGCGGCAGGTCGGCCGGGGGCGTCACGCGCACGGACGCGCCCGGCGCCAGCACCCCGAGGTCGAGCGTGCCGGTCGCCAGCACGGAGGACCCGTGCGACAGCGTCCACTCGAACGTCAGGTGCGCCGTGTCCCGGAACGCGTACCGGTTCCGCACCAGCAGGGCGTCCCCGCCGTCGACGACGTCCAGCCGCACCGGCGCGAACACCGCCGCCACCTCCAGCAGCGACGGCGACGGCGTGCGGTCCGGCAGCACCAGCCCGTCGGCCACGAACGTGCCGTCGTGGAACAGCTCGCCGAAGTCGCCGCCGTACGCCGCGAACTCCCGGCCCTCGGCGTCGCGGCGGGACAGGCCGTGGTCGATCCACTCCCAGATGAACCCGCCCATGAGCCGCGGGTAGCGGTCGAACAGGTCGTCGTAGTCGGAGAGCCCGCCCGGGCCGTTGCCCATGGCGTGGGCGTACTCGCACTGCAGGAACGGCATGAGCCGCCGGCGCGCGTCCGCCTCGGGGCGGGCCAGGGCCGGGTCGACGCCGCGGCCGATCAGCTCGGTGTGCTCGCTCGTCGCGTACATCCGCGAGTAGACGTCCACGTGGTCGGACGACCAGTCGCCCTCGTAGTGGATCGGCCGGGTCGGGTCGAGCGCGCGGACCGCGGCGGACATCGCGGCGATGTTGCAGCCGCCGCCCGCCTCGTTGCCGAGCGACCACAGGATGATGCTCGGGTGGTGCGCGTCCCGGCGGACCATGCGGGTCACGCGGTCGACGAGCACGTCCTCCCACGCCGGGTCGTCCACCGGGTTGCCCGGCCAGCGGCCGTCCTCCTGCTCGAACCCGTGCGTCTCGAGGTCGTTCTCGTCGATGACGTAGAGGCCGTGCCGGTCGCACAGGTCGAGGAAGTGCGGGTGCGGCGGGTAGTGGCTGGTGCGCACGGCGTTGATGTGGTGCCGCTTCATGAGCAGGACGTCCTGCTCCATGAGCTCCGCGCCGACCGACCGGCCGCGCAGCGGGTCGAACTCGTGCCGGTTGACGCCGCGCAGCTTCACCGGGGCGCCGTTGACCAGGAAGACCCCGTCGACGATCGCGACGGTGCGGAAGCCGGCCTGCAGCACGACCCGCTCCCCCGGCGCCTGGACGACGACCTCGTAGAGCCGCGGGCGCTCGGCGCTCCACGGGTCGACGGCGGCCGTGGCGGTCTCGCCGGGCGCCAGGTCGAGGCCGAGCTCCGCGACCGTGACCCGCGTGCCGGGCGCGGCGTCCTCGACGTCGACCCGGATCGTGCCGGTGCCGGTGGTGTGGTGGTAGTCGGCCGTGATCCCGACATGGCCGAGCCCGGCGTCCGGCCGGTGCTCGAGCGTCACGCTGCGGAAGATGCCCGACAGCCACCACTGGTCCTGGTCCTCGACGTACGAGAACGCCGACCACTGGGTGACGCGCACGGCGAGCAGGTTCTGCCCCGGCTGCAGCACGTCGGTCAGGTCGATCTCGGTCGGCAGGCGGGAGCCGTGCGACGTGGCGACGACCGTGCCGTTCACGGCGACCTCGAACCAGGAGTCGACGCCCTCGAACCGCAGGTACGTCCGCCCGCCGGTCGGCCAGTCCTCCGGGAGCTCGACGATGCGGCGGTACTCGCCGGTCGGGTTGTCGTCCGGCACGAACGGCGGGTCGATCGGGAACGGGAACAGCTTGTTGCTGTACGCCGGCGTCCCGTACGGCCACGCGTCCGGCGCCTGCGCGAGCTGCCAGTGCCCCGGGACCGCGATCGTGTCCCAGTCGTCGCCCGGGTCCTTGGGGTCGGCGCCGGTGCGGGCCGTCGGGTGCAGCCGGAACCGCCAGGGGCCGTCCAGGCTCGCGGTGCGGGCGTCCGACGACCCGGTCGGCGGCCGGAACCGCGCAGGGACGACGCCGGTGGGCGGAATGACGGTGACGTGGTCGGTCACGGGCTCTCCTCGTCGGGGTGGATCGCAGCTGTGCGGTCCGCCCTGGCAGTGTGCCAAAGGTCGGCGCCGTCGCCTGCATCGGGGGCTCGCGGGCAAGCCCTAGTTCAACGATGGACTATAGTCGGCGGCGCCGCCGTAGTTCAACGCTGAACGCATCTCGACGAAGGGTCCCACCCATGCACTCCGCCACCGTCGTCATCGACCCCGCCTTCACGGTCGCCCCGGTCCGCCGCGGCACCTTCGGCACATTCGTCGAGCACCTGGGCCGGTGCGTCTACACAGGCATCTACGAGCCCGGCCACCCCACCGCCGACGCCGACGGGTTCCGGGGCGACGTGCTCGCGCTGGCCCGCGAGATGGGCGTCTCGACCGTGCGCTACCCCGGGGGCAACTTCGTCTCCGGCTACAACTGGGAGGACGGCGTCGGCCCGGTCGAGGACCGCCCCGAGCGGCTCGACCTGGCCTGGCACTCGACCGAGACCAACGCGTTCGGGCTGCACGAGTTCATGGCCTGGACGAAGGCCGCGGGCGTCGAGCCGATGATGGCCGTCAACCTCGGCACCCGCGGGCTGCCCGAGGCGATCGAGCTGCTGGAGTACGCGAACCAGCGCCGCGGGTCGGCCCGGGCGGAGCAGCGCCGGGCCAACGGTGCCGACGAGCCGTTCGGCATCTCGTTCTGGTGCCTCGGCAACGAGATGGATGGCCCGTGGCAGCTCGGGCACAAGACCGCCCGCGAGTACGGGCGGCTCGCCGCCGAGACCGCGCGCGGCATGCGGCAGATCTTCCCGGACCTCACGCTGGTCGCCTGCGGGTCGTCGTCGTCCGGCATGCCGACGTTCGGTACCTGGGAGCGCGAGGTGCTCGAGGAGTGCTACGACCAGGTCGACCTGATCTCGGCGCACGCGTACTACCGCGAGCAGGACGGCGACCTCGGCTCGTTCCTGGCGTCGGCGCAGGACATGGACCACTTCGTGGCGACGGTCGCGGCGACGGCCGACGCGGTGGGCGCGGCGCGGAAGACCTCGAAGCGGATCAACATCTCGTTCGACGAGTGGAACGTCTGGTACCACGAGGACGAGTCGAAGCTCCCGAAGGGCGAGGACTGGCCGGTCGCCCCGCGGCTCGAGGAGGACGTGTACACGGTCGCCGACGCCGTGGTCGTGGGGAACCTGCTGATCTCGCTGCTGCGGAACTCGGACCGGGTGCACTCGGCCAGCCAGGCGCAGCTCGTGAACGCGCTCGCGCCGATCATGACCGAGCCCGGCGGACCGGCCTGGCGGCAGACGACGTTCCACCCGTTCGCGCTGACGTCGCGGTACGCGCGCGGCGAGGTGCTGCGGGTGGCCGTGGACGCGCCGACGTACGAGAACAAGCGGTTCGGGTCGTCGGTGCTGGTGGACGCGGTGGCGACGCACGACGCGGCGACCGGCGACATCGCGGTGTTCGCGGTCAACCGGGCCGTCGACGCGCCGACCACGCTGCGGGTCGACCTGCGGGGCGTCGGCGCGGTCGAGGTCGTCGAGGCGCTGACCTACGCGCACGACGACGTGCACTGGCGCGCGACCCAGGAGGACGCGGAGACGGTCCTGCCGCGCGCGAACGCCAGCGCGACGGTCGGGTCGGACGGCGTCCTGACGGTCGAGCTGCCGGCGGTGTCGTGGTCGGTCCTGCGTCTGCGGGGCGCCGCGGCCTGACGTCGGGGGTGCGGGCGGCGGCCCGGGGGCGGGGTCCCGGGGCCGGGCGGTCGGTGACCGCCCGGACAGCCGATCGTCGCGGGCCCGGCTCGCCGATCGGCTGGCGGCGCGACGATCGGCTGGTCGCGTCGCGCGTCGGCGCGTCGATGCGCGGCCGCGAGACCCACTGATCCGGTCGAGCGCAGCCGTTTCGCGCGTGGGTCTCGCGCGGATCAGTGGGTCTCGGCGCTGCCCGGGTCGGCGGTCGCGCACGCGCCCGCGCGGTCTTGCGCCGCCCGCGCCCGCCGCGACCTCCCCCCTCCGGCGCAGGGTTGCGTCGAAAGGCGCAATCTCCCGGCACCGCCTCGCGCCCGATGTGCCGGGGCGCCGGCGCTCGCGAGGGTGGAGGTGCAGGCCAGGGGTGCCGCACCCGGGGCACGACCCGGACACCGCCCGGCCGCGAGGAGGCCGCCGTGCGCCCCACCGACCGCGCGACCGCACCCGACGACCGCACCGCCCGCCCGACCACCCAGCCCCGCCCCGCCCGCCGCCGCGCGACCGGGCACCGGCGCCGCGCCGGCGCCGCGCTCGCCGGGGTCGCCCTGCTCGCCGGCCTAGCCGCGTGCGCCCCGGCCGCCGCCGCGCCGACCCCCGCGCCCGAGCGCGAGGCCCCCGTCGCCGGCGCCGTGGCCCCGTCCGTCGACGGCACGCGCCCCGGCACCGGGACCCCGGCCACCCCGGACCCCACGCCGGCTCCCGACCTCACCCGCACCGACGTCGACGCCTGGCTCGACGGGTTCCTCCCCGCCGCGCTCGACCGCACCGACATCCCCGGCGCCGCCGTCGCGGTGGTGCACGACGGCGAGGTGCTCACCACCCGCGGCTACGGCTGGGCCGACACCGGCACGGAGTCGGGCGAGCCCGTCCCCGTCGACCCCGACCGCACGCTGTTCCGCCCCGGCTCGGTGTCGAAGCTCGTCACCGCGACGGCCGTCATGCAGCTGGTCGAGTCCGGCGACGTCGACCTCGACACCGACGTGGCCGAGTACGTCGACGTCGACGTCCCCCGGGCGTTCGACGACCCGATCACGCTGCGGCACCTGCTCACGCACACCGCCGGGTTCGAGGAGCGGATCCGCGGTCTCATCGGCCCCGAGGGCACGCCTGTCGACCTGCGCGCGGCGCTCGCCACCGACCCGCCCGAGCAGGTGTACCGGCCCGGGACCGTGCCCGCGTACTCGAACTACGGCAACGCGCTCGCCGGGTACGTCGTCGAGCGGGTGAGCGGCGAGCCGTTCGAGCGGTACGTGCAGGAGCACGTCCTCGATCCCGCCGGGATGCGCACGGCCACGTTCGACCAGCCGGTGCCGGCGGACCTGCAGGACGACCTCGCCGCGGGGTACGGCACCGCGTCCGGCCCGTCGACCGGGGTCGAGGTCGTCGGCGTCCCGCCGGCCGGTGCCCTGACCGCGTCCGCCGCCGACATGGCCGGGCTCATGCTCGCGCTGCTCGGCGAGCCCGCGACCGGCGAGCCGGTGCTCGACGCCGACACGCTGGACACCATGCAGCGCCCGGCGCTCGACGAGGGTCAGCTCGGCACGCTCGCCGGCGGGCTGCGGATGGGGCTCGGGTTCTTCCAGGAGGACCGCAACGGGCACCGCGTCGTCGGGCACGGCGGCGACACGAACGCCTTCCACTCGCACCTGCAGCTGTACCCCGACGAGCGGACCGGCGTGTTCGTGTCGGTGAACGGCTCGGGCGCCGGGGCGCTCGACAGCCTCCAGCTGCGCGAGCAGCTGATGCAGGGCTTCGCCGACCGCTACTTCCCCGCCGGCGAAGCCGACGCCCCCACCGCCGTCGACCCCGACACCGCCCGCGCGCACGCCGCCCTGCTCGCCGGCTCGTACACCGACTCCCGCGCCATGCGCAGCACCTTCCTGCACGCGACCGAGCTGCTGTCCGTCACCGAGGTCACCGCGCAGGAGGACGGCCGCGTGCTCGTCACGCCGGGACCGCTCACCGACCGCCCCGTCCTGTACGAGGAGGTCGAGCCGTGGGTGTGGCAGGAGGTCGGCGGCCAGCGCACCATCGCCGCCCGCGCCGAGGACGGCCAGGTCACCGCGATCGGCTACGACTCGGCGTTCACGCTGCTGCCCGCGAGCCCGGCGACCGGCGTGGCCCTGCCCGCGCTCGGCGCGGCGGTGCTCGTGCTGCTCGTCAGCGCGCTGGCCGGGCCGGTCGGTGCGCTGGTCCGTCGCATCCGGCACCGCGCCCCGCGGGACCGGGCCGGCCGGACCGCCCGGGTGCTGACCCGCGTCGCCGCGGCGAGCGCCGTGGTCGCCGTCGCCGGCTGGGCCGTGGCGATCACGACGATCATGGGCCTGGTGGACCTGCCGGAGGGCGGCCTGCGGGTGCTGCAGGTGCTGCAGGGCGTCGGGATCGCCGGGCTGGTGCCGGCGACGGTGCGGGTGGTCGGCGACGTGCGGCGCCGGTCCGGCGGGTGGCGCGTCGCCGGCGGCGTGCTCGTGCTGCTGGCGCTGGGCGTCGTCGCCTGGTTCGCGGTGACGTACCGGCTGGTGGCGCCGAGCCTGTCGTACTGACCGCGGACGACGGCGGCCGCTCCACCGGACCGGTGGAGCGGCCGCTGTGCGCGTCCGAGAAGCGTCAGGCGCGCCCGGCCGAGCCCCCGCGCTTGGTGGCCCGGCCCAGCAGCTCCTTGGCCTTGCGCTGGTTCTCGGGCTTGGAGATCTCGCGCACCGCGATCTGCGCGACCTTCGCGGCCGCCGCGCTCTTCAGTGCCTTGCCGAGGAATCCCATGGTCGCCTCCTGTCGCTCGTGAGCGGCGACAGTAACCCGCGCGGGGCGGGCGCGCGCGACGGAGCACCGCCTGCCGCGCGCGCCCCCGTCGCGGGCGACGCCCCTCAGACCGCCGGCGCGCCCTCCGCCGCGATCGCGTCGGTCAGCAGCCCGACCAGCGCCTCCAGCTGGACGTCCGTGGCCGCGCCGTCCTCGACGTCGACCCCGTCGAGCGCGCGGGCGGCGAGGCCCGACTTGCTGTCGATGAGCTCGGCGATCCGGGTGTCGACGGTCTGCGCAGCGATGACCCGCCACGCGGTCACCGGCTCGGACTGCCCGATGCGGTGGATCCGGTCGATCGCCTGCGTCTGCTCGGCGTCGGTCCACGACAGCTCGGCGAGCACGAGGTTCGACGCGACCTGCAGGTTGAGTCCGACGCCGGCGGCGGTCAGCGAGCAGACGACGATCTGGACCTCGGGGTCCTCGACGAACGCCGTGACGTTCTTGTCGCGCTGCCGCGGGGTCTGGTCGCCGCGGATCGAGGCGTACGTGATCCCCCGCTCCGCGAACGCCTGCTCGGCGTGGTCCATGACGTCGACGTGCTTCGCGAAGAACACGACCTTGCCGACGTTGCGGGCCAGCTGGGCGGCGTAGTCGGCCGCCGGCGCGGCCTTGGCCTGGCCGATCCGGCGGACCATCGAGAACACGTTCTCGCCCTTGGCCTTGCCGCTGGAGTCCTTGAGCTCCGCCGCGGCGACGCGCCGGGCCAGGTCCTGGTCGGTGCCGGTGACGACGCCGCCCTCCCGCGCCTCGACCGCGCTGCGGTACCGCTGCAGCAGGCGGGCGACCAGCGCGGCCTCGGCCTCGCGGATCGACCGGCCGGCCGCGCCGTCGAGCTCGACCAGCAGGTCGGCGACCCGGCGGGCGGGGATGTCGGCGACCACGTCGGCCTTGCGGCGGCGCACGATGCCCTGCTCGACGACGCACTGCCGCGCGGCGGCGGAGAACCCGCGGTCCGCGGGGGTGAGCCCGATGTCGTCGAGCGCCGTCATGAGCGGGCCGAGCGGCTTCTCGTCGTCGATCCAGCCGAGGTACTGCCAGATCGCCCGGAAGTCCTCGATGTCGTTGATCAGCGGGGTGCCGGTGAGCGCCATGAGCAGCGGGCGCCCGGTGCGCTCGCGCATCCGCTCGGCGATCGACAGCACGTGCTGCGAGCGCTGCGACCGCTTGTTCTTGATGAAGTGCGCCTCGTCGACGACCATCCCGCGGAAGCCGTGCTCGCCGAGCCAGCCGACGTGCCGGTCGAGGATCTCGTAGTTGACGATCACCACGTCGGCGAACCCGTCGACCCGCTCGCCGTCGCCGTGCACGACCGTCGCGCGGCGCTCGGGCGTCCACAGGCCGACCTCGTGGGCCCAGTTCGTCTTGACGACGTTGGGGACCACGACCAGCAGCGGGTAGGCGCCGGCGGCGCGGGCGGCGAGCAGCGCCTGCGCGGTCTTGCCGAGGCCGGGCTCGTCGGCGAGCAGGAACGTGCGGTGGCCCTGCGCCGCGGCGGTGACGACCTGCGACTGGTGCGGCATGAGCTCGCGGCCCGGCGGGGTGGGCACCGCGACCGGCTCGGGCAGCGGCATGCACGCGGGGGCGCCGGGGCCGGCCTGCTCGAACGACCGGAACAGCGGCTCGAGCAGCTCCCAGCCCACGAGCCGGCGGGGCTTCGCGGCCACTCGCGCGGCGGCGGCCTCGAAGTCGGGCGGCAGGAACGGGTTCGCGAGCCGGCGCGAGATCACCGACTGCGGGACGACCTGCTTGTCGGCGCCGGGCACGGGCGCCGGCGGGGCCTCGGGCTCGGGCTCCTCCTCGGGCGCCTCGCGGCCGGCGGCGCGCAGCACCGTCGCCTTGTACGCGCGCGCCGCGTCGGACACGCGGGCCTCGTCGGCGAGCAGCGCCAGCAGCGAGGTGTCCCGCGCGGCGATGCGGGCCAGCAGGGTCGCGACCCCGTCGAGCCGCTTGAGCTCCTGCGCGCGCTTGGCGGAGGTGAGCTCGGCGTCGGCCTCGACCCGGGCCTTCTCCTCGCGGACCAGCAGGGCCACGACCTGGAACTTGGTGCGCACCGCGGGGCGCACCGGCGGCCGCTGAACGGCCCCCTCGATCTCGCGGACCACCCCGGCGAGCACCGGGACGAGGCCCTGCTCGGACGGGCGGGGCGCGCGGCGGCGCTGCTGGGTCGCGGACGCGGGGCGCCCGGCGGACCGGCGCTGGCCGGTTCGTGCCACGTAGTTCTCCTTCGTGCTGCAGATCGCGCCGGCGGCACGGACGTCGTGCCGTCGGCGCGCGGGTCCGGCGCGGGCGCCGGGTGCGCGGTGACGCGTCGACGCGCGGCACCGGTACCGCGCAGGCCCGGGGCTCGAGCCGGCGGCGGCGAGGCGCCGGTGCGGTGGCGCGTCGTCGGGCTCCCCCACCCGGCCAGGGCGGGGAGGCCTCGGCGACCGTGCCGGCCCCTCGGGGCGCGGACGGCCGTCGGTGCGCCTGGGCAGACTCGAACTGCCGACACCCGCTTTAGGAGCTCGGCACACACCGGCTCTTGACCACCAGCGTTGCCAAGCTCTCCGCGTCTGACCTGCAGCTACGTTCCACCCAGTACGCATCATTCGCGGTTACTACGGAGTCGTGTGCTCACCCCGTGCTCACCAGCTCGACAGCTTACCGAATCCGCCACGAGCGACCACACCGACCGGCTACTGTCGCGCCTAGACCGCGAAACGTCCCCCCCCGATGGAGGGCCCACCGATGTCCGAGCCGACGACGCCGGAGCCGACCGCCGACGCGGCGCGTCCAGCCACCCAGGCCAAGGCCCCCTTCAAGGACCCGCGCCCCAGTGTCGAGAGAGTCTCGCAGCTCGCCCAGCGCGTTCTCACTGGCGACATCCTGCTCCCGAAGTTCCAAAGGGACTTTGTTTGGCCCCGAGACAAGGTCCTCGGCCTGCTCGATTCCATTGCACTGAATTATCCCATCGGCAGCATACTGCTGTGGCAATCCAAGCAAGAACTTGCTAATGAGCGCTCGATCGCAGGCCTCCCGATCGCGGAGCCCAAGCCCGACTACCCAGTGAACTACTTGCTCGACGGGCAACAGCGACTCTCAACGGTCTGCGGCGCACTGCACTGGACACCGAACAACGATCCTGACAGCCTCTGGAACATCGTCTACGATCTCAAGTCACAGGCATTCCTGCACCTGTACTCGCTAGACGAGCCCCCGCTCACTCAAGTGCCGCTGCGGCATCTTTCCAATCCAGCGAAGTACTTCCAGCGCAATGCATCTATCGAAGATGCCGAGCTGAGACAACGTGCGGACGCCCTGTTCAACCGGTTCCAGGATTACATGATTGCAGCGGTGACCCTGGGCGACATGCCAATTGACGACATCGCTCCCGTGTTCGAGAGAATCAACAGCACCGCAACACCTCTCACGATCGTGGACTTGATGCGGGCCGCCACGTGGGATCCCGCGTTCGACCTCCGCGACTCGCTCGACTCCGTCAGGACCGAGCTTGACCAACGCGACTACGGAGGCATTGACCGGAAGACGATGCTCCGTGTCACTTCCGGTGCCGCTGGCTACGGGTTTCGAGTCGATGACATGGACAGGCTGCGCGGCAAGTCCCCGGCTGAACTGACAGAGATCATCGCGCAGGTGAGTCTCGCCTCGCGCCGCGCTGTCGACTTCCTCGCTACGCACATCAAGGCCCCGCGAGCCCAATCCCTACCATATGCGAACCAATTCGCTGTCTTGGCTGAAATATTCCGCCGAGTCCCGACGCCCTCGGCGAGCCAATTCACCGCGATCGAGCAGTGGTTCTGGCGCACCACACTGAGCGGATACTTCGGAGGCTGGAACACCGGTCAAATGTCTGCGGACTACGCCTCTATTGAGCGATTCGCTGCCGGAGCTCCGCGGATCGATGTCCCTGCGTCTCTCCCGCGTGGAGACGTATGGCGAGTTACCCAGTTCCGTTCAAATAGTGCAGTGTCAAAGATGCTCGCCCTCATGCTTTCTTACGCCCATCCGGTTGACTTGGTAACGGGACAGTCTATTGACGCACGGCGATCGCTGGCGTGGAACAACGATAAGGAGTACCACCACTTCTTCCCGCGAGACTTCCTCAAGGGGAACGATGTCCCGCCGGCACGCGCAAACTCGGCGGCGAACATCGTAATGCTGACCTCATCGAGCAATATCAAAATCAACAACAAGGCGCCAAGCCAGTACCTGAGCGCTCTCGTCGAGACGCATGGCCGGGAGGAAATGATCCGACGCTTGGAGACGCTGCTCGTACCAGAGGCCGCTCTGGACGCCGCGCTTGAAGACGACTTCGAGAGCTTCCTCCGCGCACGCGCCGAGTACCTGCAATCCCGGGCGCTCGCATTGGTCGGCGAGAGCGAAAGCGCGGAAGGGGCGGCATCTGAGATCGAGGGCGAGGCTCTCATCACGGACGCCGCCGTCCCTGAGGCGGCGGGAATTTCCGAGGAGATTCACGACCAGTCCGCCAGCTAGTCCGCACCTACCCGGGGGTATGACCCCTCAGCGATGCAATCAGGGACCGCTTGGTCTTAGCAGCGCTAGGCGTGCCACCATCGGAGGGTCAGAACGCCCGCACGGGAGGATGATGGGCCAGAAGCCGGTGCTGCGCTTCCTGGTCGTCGCGCAGGACGGCCGCTGCTCCGCGGAGTGGCGACTGTGGACAGGAAGTAAGCGCCCGTCCGATGACACGTATCTAGCTCCCCGCCATCTGGCCGGCAAGATGAAGTTTAGCTTCCACAAGGACGGGAGCTTTCAGCACGGCCCGACAGCGCCGGTACGCGAAGCTTTACGTCCCGGCGATCGTCACGCATTAGACCGTTGGACAGCGCCGCCCGCCACACCGACCAACGTCAGACTCGCCATAATCTTGAAGTTCTACGAGCGTGAGCTCAGCGGAGAAATCCGCAAGGCCTCCGATGCCTTGCAGATTCCGTCTGGCCCGCGCGGCGGCGCGAACGCCGTTGGCATCTTCATTGCTGACCACCAGATAACGCCTCATGAGCGACGCGAACTCGGTCTAACTGTCTACGCGACGCTAGCTCGCGCCAACTCTGGCGAGGTGCTCGTTGCTGGCTCGCCCGTGATGACTGACCCTAGCCAGTACACGGCAGACCTAGAAGCAGCAAAGTCGGTGACAAACCAACCGGCCTGGCAATGGACCAGTGATATCGCAGACCTTGGCTTTGGCTGGATCCACAGCGAAAGCGCGACTGGGGTTCGCATTGTGACGGAGTTGTCGAGCGCGACAATCGCGCGCGTAGCATCGCCAGGAGCGAGTTACTCAGATGACAGATTCGCTTTCATTGGGAGAATCGACGATCTTCCCGCAACCATGCGCCCATCGATTGCAATCTGTGGCGTGCTGGTGGTGACGCGGTCGGGCAATCGGGCTCTGTATATCGACGGGCTAGCGAGGTGTGATTTCGAAGCACTCAAGCAGGATGCCGTCTCCGTCAGCGATCAGCTCCGGGTGCATGGCCCCGATTCAGGCTGGTCATGCGGGCCGAATGGAACGCTATTCACCGGGCTGACGACCTCGAAACCTCACCAGCACTGATCGTCCGGGAGGTGGCTAGCGCACACGTCTCGCGTTCGCCACTTTTTGCGTGAGTGCGTCGAGATCAGGGAGCGTCAGAGCTCCGTTCACTAGCGCCTGAACAACGACTGCGCGCGCGCGGCGCTTGCGATCCACGCCCTGGCGGAGAACCAGAGCACATCCGACTATTCCGAGCATCGCCCAGGGCGTCCACTGGAATGAGAAGGCGACGACGACTAATACCAAGGCTGGTGCCAGCGCCGTACGAAGCTCCCCCTCAGACCACCACCGGTCATAGTCATCCCATAAGTCCTTGTTCTGAACTCGAAGGCGCACCGCGAGTTGACTCTCAGACGACTGTGCTCTGAAATAATAGAAATCAGCGAGACGACTCCGCACCTCCGAGATTGGAAGCATTCTCACTTCATCATCAGGCCCCATGATCTCATGGATCAGACGCGACGCTTCCAGCCCGACGTCTCGCACTATCGACTCCGGGATCTCATCCACCGCCGATTCGATTATCGGCCGTACCTCGTACTCTGCTTCGCTGAAGGCTCGCGCTCCTCGGCCTCGATCTGCCGCATAAGCTCGCGTGTGGAAGTCCGGGTCGATCTTGGCGATCAAGCCAAATTTGTCCTCTCGCACCCAGGCCACGATGCGGGATGCGACGCTGACAACCTCCACCGCGACAGCACCGGCTAGGAACGCAACGGAGATGCCAAGTGCTGTGGCGGCCGTGGGCCCGATAAGCTCGACCGTCCGGTAGATAAACGCCTCGAACCCTGTAGCTGTTCCTCGCGTCGGGAACGAGGGGCCGATCGCGATCCAAGCGGCGACACCCAAGACCAAGCCGACTCCGAGGGGCGTGCGCAGATCCCGGCTGCCAGGCAGCAATGCGGTGAGCATGGGTGCACCCTAGTCACCGCGTGCTCGGTCAGGGCCTGAGCGGCTCGCGCAGGCGGGCACACGGGATTCCCGGAGACTCGCCTGGATTCGGCGACAACCCCAAGCCCTAC
>NZ_BONO01000040.1 GCF_016862755.1 Cellulomonas pakistanensis
CGCCGAGGCCGCGGACCCGACCGAGCAGGACGCGGCGCCGGTCGAGGCCGAGGACGCCGTCGCCGCCGAGCAGGCCGACGAGGAGGCCGAGGAGGCCGCCGCCGACCGCGCCGAGGACGAGGGCGACGAGGGCGCCCCGCGCCGCCGCCGTCGCCGGGGTGGCCGCGGTCGCCGCTCGCGCGGGGGCTCCGACGCCGAGCAGGGCGACGACGACGCCGACCAGCCGACGGGCGAGGCCGACGAGGACGCCGACGAGCGCGCCGAGGAGGAGCCCGACGACCAGGTCGAGGGCGACGAGCAGGGCGAGGGCGACGAGCAGGGCGGCAGCCGCCGCCGGCGCCGTCGCCGCCGCTCGGGCCGCGGGGGCGGGGAGACCGAGGCCGAGACCGCGCCCGCGCGCCGGTCGTCGTCGCGCGGCGGGGACGAGGTCACCGCGCTGCGCGGGTCGACCCGCCTCGAGGCCAAGCGCCAGCGCCGCCGCGAGGGCCGCGACGCCGGCCGCCGCCGCCAGATCATCACCGAGGCCGAGTTCCTGGCCCGCCGCGAGTCGGTCGAGCGGTCGATGATCGTCCGCGAATCCGGGGGCAAGACCCAGATCGCCGTGCTCGAGGACGGCGTGCTCGTCGAGCACTACGTGTCCCGGCAGGCGCAGGTCTCGATGGCCGGCAACGTCTACCTCGGCCGCGTGCAGAACGTGCTGCCGAGCATGGAGGCCGCGTTCGTCGACGTGGGCAAGGGCCGCAACGCCGTGCTGTACGCCGGCGAGGTCAACTGGGACGCCGCAGGCCTCGAGGGGGGCCAGCCGCGCCGCATCGAGCAGGCGCTGAAGTCCGGCGACTCGGTGCTGGTCCAGGTCACCAAGGACCCGATCGGCCACAAGGGCGCCCGCCTGACGTCGCAGATCACGCTGGCCGGCCGGTACCTCGTGTACGTGCCCGGCGGCGGCATGACCGGCATCAGCCGCAAGCTCCCGGAGCCGGAGCGCGCGCGCCTCAAGAAGATCCTGCGCGAGGTCGTCCCGGACTCCGCCGGTGTCATCGTCCGCACGGCGGCCGAGGGCGCCTCGGAGGAGGAGCTGCGCGCCGACATCGCCCGCCTGCAGTCGCAGTGGGAGGCCATCGAGAAGAAGTCGAAGACCGCCAACGCGCCGGCGCTGCTCCAGGGCGAGCCGGACCTCGCGATCCGCGTCGTCCGCGACATCTTCAACGACGACTTCTCCTCCCTGGTCGTCCAGGGCGACGAGGCGTGGTCGACGATCTCGGGCTACATCGGCGAGCTCGCGCCGGACCTGGCCGAGAAGGTGTCGAAGTACACCGGTACCGGCGACGTGTTCGCGGACCACCGCGTGGACGAGCAGCTCGCGAAGGGCATGGACCGCAAGGTGTGGCTGCCGTCGGGCGGCTCGCTGGTCATCGACCGCACCGAGGCCATGACGGTGGTCGACGTCAACACCGGCAAGTTCACCGGCGCGGGCGGCACCCTCGAGGAGACCGTGACCCGGAACAACCTGGAGGCCGCGGAGGAGATCGTCCGCCAGCTCCGGCTCCGGGACATCGGCGGCATCATCGTCATCGACTTCATCGACATGGTGCTGGAGTCGAACCGCGACCTGGTCCTGCGCCGCCTCGTCGAGTGCCTGGGCCGCGACCGGACCAAGCACCAGGTGGCCGAGGTCACCTCGCTCGGCCTGGTGCAGATGACCCGCAAGCGCGTGGGCCAGGGCCTGGTCGAGGCGTTCTCGGAGACCTGCGAGCACTGCAACGGCCGCGGCTTCATCGTGCACGCCGAGCCGGTCGAGAAGCACAACCACAGGCCGGAGGCGGGCGCCGCCCAGCAGCCGGCCGAGAACGGCGGCGAGGCCAAGAAGTCCCGGCGCAAGCGCGGCGGCAGCAAGGAGCAGGCGCCCGCGCCGGCCGCTGCGCCCGCGGTGCCGGTGCTGCCCGAGGCGCGCGACGCGGTCAAGGCGACGCTCGCGACGATCGCCGCCGCGGCGGCGCACGCCCACGCGCACGACGACGAGGAGCACGCCGCGGCGCAGGTCGAGGTGGCCGGTGCGCCGGCCGCCGAGGCGGCGCAGCCCGCGCCGGAGGCCCCGGCGCAGGGCACCGTGCCGGCCGCGGCCCAGGACGGCACGGTCGCCGAGGCCCCGGCCGAGGCCAAGCCCGCCCTCGACGTGCTCGCGGCGCTCGGCGACCTCGCCGCCCGCGCCCCGGAGCAGCCCGCCACGGCCACGGCCGCGGGGGAGCCGGAGCTCGCGCTGTCCCCGGTCGACCCGGGCCTGTTCGAGCTCCCCGAGGACGGCTCCGACCCCGAGGACGACGCGTCCTGACCGCCCCGGCGGCCCCGCGCTCCCGGGCGCGGGGCCGCCGGCACGCGGTTTGACCCTCTCGGAGGGTCTGCGTATCCTTGAACGTCGGTGCGCTCTGATGGTGACCCGGGCTCGAACCCGGATCGCTGCGCAGAGGCACCGTTCGTGCGTGACGCCCCAGCGGCGCCGACCTCCCGAGCTCCGCGGCCACCGCGGTGGCGCGCCGGGACCGGCAGCAGGGCGGGGCGCCCCTGAACCTGTAGTTCGACGAGCAGAGATGAGCAGCAACGTGGTGTACGCGATCGTGAAGGCCGGCGGCCGCCAGGAGAAGGTCGCCGTCGGCGACGTCGTCGTCGTCGACCGGCTCGCGGCCGCGGCCGGCGAGACCGTCGAGCTGCCCGCGCTCCTCCTCGTCGACGGCACCGCCGTGACGTCGGACGCCGCGGCGCTCGCCAAGATCAAGGTCACCGCGGAGGTCGTCCGGGACGAGAAGGGCCCGAAGATCGACATCCTGCGGTACAAGAACAAGACCGGCTACCGCCGCCGCCAGGGCCACCGTCAGGCGCTCACCCGCCTCAAGGTCACCGGCATCAAGTGACCTCGCGGGCCCGCCGGCCCGTGACTCCTCCCGTAGACAGCACCGCAGGAAAGCAGGCCTGAGATGGCACACAAGAAGGGCGCGAGCTCCTCGCGCAACGGTCGTGACTCCAACGCCCAGCGTCTCGGCGTCAAGCGCTTCGGCGGCCAGGTCGTCAACGCCGGCGAGATCATCGTCCGCCAGCGCGGCACCCACTTCCACCCCGGCGTGAACGTCGGCCGTGGCGGCGACGACACGCTGTTCGCCCTCACCGCCGGTGCGGTGCAGTTCGGCACCCGTCGTGGCCGCAAGGTCATCGACATCGTGACGGCGGGCTGACGCCGCCGCACCCCAGCACGCAGGCCGGAGGGGCGCACCGCACGACGCGGTGCGCCCCTCCGTCCGTCCAGGAAGGAAGTACCCGCACATGGCCGCGTTCGTCGACCGAGTCGTCCTCCACGCCAGCGGCGGTGACGGCGGCCACGGCTGCGCGTCCATCCACCGGGAGAAGTTCAAGCCGCTCGCCGGCCCCGACGGGGGCAACGGCGGCAACGGCGGCAGCGTGATCCTGGTCGTCGACCCGCAGGTCACCACGCTGCTCGACTACCACCACGCGCCGCACCGGCACGCCCCGTCCGGCACGCAGGGCATGGGCGACCACCGCCAGGGCTCGACCGGCCAGGACCTCGTCCTGCCCGTCCCGGACGGCACCGTCGTGAAGTCGACCGACGGCGAGGTGCTGGCCGACCTGGTCGGCGCCGGCGCCACGTTCGTGGTGGCCGAGGGTGGCCACGGCGGCCTGGGCAACGCCGCGCTGTCCTCCCCGCGCCGCAAGGCCCCGGGCTTCGCGCTGCTCGGCGAGCCCGGCGACGCCCGCGACGTCGTGCTCGAGCTCAAGACGATCGCCGACGTGGCGCTGGTGGGCTTCCCGAGCGCCGGCAAGTCGTCGCTGGTCGCCGCGATGTCGGCCGCCCGGCCGAAGATCGCCGACTACCCGTTCACGACCCTGGTCCCGAACCTCGGCGTCGTGCAGGCCGGCGACGCCCGCTACACCGTCGCCGACGTCCCGGGCCTGATCCCGGGCGCGAGCGAGGGCAAGGGCCTCGGCCTGGAGTTCCTCCGGCACGTCGAGCGCTGCGCCGTGCTGGTGCACGTCCTCGACTGCGCCACGCTCGAGCCGGGTCGCGACCCGCTGTCCGACCTCGACGTCATCGAGGCCGAGCTCGCCGCGTACGCGGGGGACATCGGCATCGAGGGCGGGCGGGTGCCGCTCACCGAGCGCCCGCGCATGGTCGTGCTCAACAAGATCGACGTGCCCGAGGCGCGCGAGCTCGCCGACCTGGTCCGCCCCGACCTGGAGGCGCGCGGGCTGCGCGTGTTCGAGATCTCCACCGCGAGCCACGAGGGCCTGCGCCCGCTGACGTTCGCCCTGGCCGAGGTCGTCGACCAGGCCCGCCGCGACGCGCCCGCCCCGGAGGCCACCCGCGTCGTGCTGCGCCCGAAGGCGGTCGACGAGGTCGGGTTCACCGTCGCGCGGCGGCAGGACGGCGGGCACGAGTACTTCCAGGTCCGCGGCACCAAGCCCGAGCGCTGGGTCCGGCAGACCGACTTCGCCAACGACGAGGCCGTGGGCTACCTGGCCGACCGCCTCGCGCGGCTCGGCGTCGAGGAGAAGCTGCTCAAGGCCGGCGCCGTCGCGGGCGCGGAGGTCGTCATCGGCGACGGGCCGAACGCGGTCGTCTTCGACTGGGAGCCCACGCTGCTCACCGGGTCCGAGCTGCTCGGCGGCCCGCGCGGGTCCGACGCCCGGCTCGAGGACCAGAGCCGCCCGACCCGCGGTCAGAAGCGCCAGGAGTACAAGGAGCGCATGGACGCCAAGGCCGAGGCGCGCGCGGAGCTGTGGACCGAGCGCGAGGCCGGCCTCTGGCGCGAGGACTGACCACGCCCTGCGGATCCCGAGGCCTCGCCCGTCGAGTGGACGATCTGGCCCGACACGCCCCGGCGTGTCGGGCCAGATCTTCCACTCGTCTCGACCCGGGCCGGCAAGGGGAGTGGGTCCGCTCGGGCGGGAGGGGTGCGTCCGGTCTGCGAACGAGCGCGGCCCGGCGGCCCCGGCCCGGGGGATGATGCCCCCGTGAGTGCCGCCGCGTTGTCCGACCGCCGCCTGCTGCCCGAGGTCCGCCGCGTGGTGGTCAAGGTCGGCTCGTCCTCGCTGACGGACGCGACCGGCACGCTGGACCCGGCGCGACTCCGGGCGCTCGTCGACGTGCTCGCCGCGCGCGTGACCGCCGGCCGCCAGGTGGTCCTGGTGTCGTCCGGCGCGATCGCGGCCGGGATGGACCCGCTCGGGCTCGCGCAGCGCCCCCGGGACCTCGCGACCCAGCAGGCCGCCGCGTCCGTGGGCCAGGGGCTGCTGGTCGCGCACTACACGCGGGCGTTCCACGAGCACGGGCTGCGCGTCGGCCAGGTCCTGCTGACTGCCGACGACACCATGCGCCGGACCCAGTACCGGAACGCGCAGCGCGCCCTGGAGCGGCTGCTCGACCTCGGCGTCGTGCCGATCGTCAACGAGAACGACACGGTCGCCACGGACGAGATCCGGTTCGGCGACAACGACCGGCTGGCGGCGCTGGTGTCGCACCTGGTGCACGCCGACGCGATGGCCCTGCTCACCGACGTCGACGGCCTGTACACCGGCCCGCCGAACCGCGAGGGGTCCCGCCGGATCGCCGAGGTCCGCGGGCCGAAGGACCTGGAGGGGATCGACGTGTCCGCCCGGGGGTCCCGCGTGGGCACCGGCGGCATGGTGACGAAGCTGGAGTCCGTGGCCATCGCGACGGCCTCCGGCGTGCCGGTCGTGCTGACCTCGGCCGCGCAGGTGGCCCCGGCGCTGGCCGGCGAGGACGTCGGCACCTGGTTCGCCGCGACCGGCAAGCGCGCGTCGACCCGGCTCATGTGGCTGGCCTACGCCGCGCGGACGCACGGGCGGCTCGTGCTCGACGCCGGCGCGGTGACGGCGGTCGTCGAGCGGGGTAAGTCGCTGCTGCCCGCCGGCGTCACCGCGGTCGAGGGGGAGTTCGAGCCCGGCGACCCGGTCGAGATCGTGGGCCCGGACGGCGCGGTCGTCGCGCGGGGCCTGGTCGCCTACTCCTCGCAGGAGGCGCCCGGCCTGCTCGGCCGCGGCACCGCCGAGCTGCGGTCGGAGCTGGGGGAGGGGTACGACCGCGAGCTCGTGCACCGGGACGACCTCGTGCTGGTGCGCCGCCGCCGCTGAGACCGGCCGCGGCGACCGGTGCCGCCGGGACTACCCTGGTGCGATGACCACCTCGCTCGACGCCCCGGCCACGGACGGGGCCCAGCCCGCCGCCGTGCCCGCCTCGCCGTCGACGGACGACGTCACCGCCCAGGTGCTCGCCGTCGCCCGGCGCGCCAAGGAGGCGTCGCGCGCCCTGGCCGTCGCGACCCGCGGCACCAAGGACGCAGCGCTGCACGCGCTCGCCGACGCCCTGGTCGCGCACGCCGACGCGATCGTCGCCGCCAACGCCGAGGACCTGGAGCGCGGCCGGGGCGACGGCATCTCCGACGGGCTGCTCGACCGGCTCGCGCTGACCCCCGCGCGCATCGAGGCGATCGCGGGCGCGCTGCGCGAGGTCGCCGCCCTGCCCGACCCCGTCGGCGAGGTCGTGCGCGGCTCGACGCTGCCGAACGGCCTGCGGATGCGCCAGGTGCGGGTGCCGATGGGCGTCGTCGGGATGATCTACGAGGCGCGGCCGAACGTCACGGTCGACGCCGTCGGGCTCACGCTCAAGAGCGGCAACGCGGTCGTGCTGCGCGGCGGCTCCGCGGCGGCCCGCAGCAACGCCGTGATCGTCGACGTGCTCCGCGCCGCGCTCGAGGCGCAGGGCCTGCCCGCCGACCTCGTGCAGTCGGTCGACGCCTGGGGCCGCGCGGGCGGCGTCGCGCTCATGCACGCGCGCGGGCTGGTCGACGTCCTGGTGCCGCGCGGCGGCGCGGGCCTGATCCAGACGGTCGTCCGCGAGGCCACCGTGCCCGTGATCGAGACCGGCGTCGGCAACGTGCACGTCTACGTGGACGCCACCGCCGACCCGGCCCTCGCCCTGCCGATCCTGCTCAACGCCAAGACGCAGCGCGTCGGGGTGTGCAACGCCGCCGAGACCCTGCTGGTGCACCGCGCCGCCGCCGAGGCCTTCCTGCCGTCGGCGCTCACCGCGCTGGTGGCGGCCGGCGTGACCGTGCACGGCGACGACGCGACCGCCGCGCTCGCGCCGGCCGGCGTCGACGTGGTGCCGGCCACCGACGAGGACTGGGCGACCGAGTACCTGTCGCTCGACCTCGCGGTCCGCGTGGTCGACGACCTGGACGCCGCGCTCGACCACATCCGCGCCTGGAGCTCGGGCCACACCGAGGCGATCGTCACGCGGGACCTCGCCGCGTCCGAGCGGTTCGTGGCCGAGGTCGACTCCGCCGCCGTCATGGTGAACGCCTCGACGCGGTTCACGGACGGCGGCCAGCTGGGGCTCGGCGCCGAGATCGGCATCTCCACGCAGAAGCTGCACGCCCGCGGCCCGATGGGCCTGGGGGAGCTGACCACCACCAAGTGGGTGGTCCACGGCGACGGGCACGTGCGGCCCTGACCGGAGTCCGGCGGGCGACCCGCCGGACGTGCGACACTTGACCCTCACTTCGACCTGTCCGGGAGGACCCACGTGAACGCTGCGCTGCGCGTCGCCGAGACCGCCGCCGAGCACACCACCGAGCTGCCGTTCTCGCCCGTGGTGTTCGGCCTCGTCGCCTTCGGCCTGCTCATCGCCCTGCTGCTGGTGACCTTCGCCTTCCGGAGCGTCGGCACCCGCCACGACTGAGCCTCGAGCAGACGGGGACCCGCATCCGATGACGCAGCGACGAGCCCGGCTGGGCGTGATGGGCGGCACGTTCGACCCCATCCACCACGGCCACCTCGTCGCCGCCAGCGAGGTCGCCGCGCGGTTCGACCTCGACGAGGTCGTGTTCGTGCCGACCGGGCAGCCGTCGTTCAAGCAGGACGTCGACGTCACCCCGGCCGAGCACCGCTACCTGATGACGGTCATCGCGACCGCGTCGAACCCCCGGTTCACCGTCAGCCGCGTGGACATCGACCGCCCCGGCCTGACCTACACGGTCGACACGCTGCGGGACCTCGCGCACGAGCGGCCCGACGCCGACCTGTACTTCATCACCGGCGCGGACGCGATCGAGCAGATCCTCACCTGGAAGGACTCCCCGGAGCTCTTCGAGCGGGCGCAGTTCGTCGCCGTGACCAGGCCGGGGCACACGCTCTCCGTCGCCGGGCTCCCGGCCGACCGCGTGAGCCAGTGGGAGATCCCGGCGCTCGCCATCTCGTCCACCGACGTGCGCGACCGCGCGCGCGGCGGCAAGCCCGTCTGGTACCTGGTGCCGGACGGCGTCGTCCAGTACATCGCCAAGCACGGCCTGTACCGAGGAAGTCAGTCATGAGCACACCCGGGAGCCCGCTCACCCGGCGGGAGCTGCGGGAGCGCGAGGCGGCCCGCCTCGCCGAGCAGGAGCGCGCCGCCGCGGCCGCTGCCGCGCCCGAGGCGGGGCAGGTGACGCCGCCCCGCGGGGTGCCGCGCGCCGGCGGCGCGCCGGGCAGCGGTGGCGCGGGTGCCGCGCAGCGGCCGGCGGCGCAGCAGGCCGTTCCGGTGCCGCCCCAGGCCGTTCCGCGCGGGGACGCGGCGACCGGGTCCGCGCCCCGCGGGACCGCGTCGAGGTCGGCTTCGACCGGGACGGCTCCCGCCGCGCCCGCCCCGGCCGGCTCCGCGTCGACCGGGTCCGCCACCGCGAGCGGGGCAGCGAGCCCGGCCGCCGCGCCGTCGTCGCGCCGCGCGCTGCGCAACCAGCCTGTGTCCGCCGTCGGGCCGGACGGGTCCGCGACGCCGTACCAGGTGCCGGGCCTGCAGCCGGAGCAGCCGGCGCGCACGCGCCGGTCGATCCGGACCACCGACGCGCCGTCCGGCGACGCCCGGGCTGCGTCCGCCCCCGCGGCGGGCCGGCCCGCCGCGCCCTCCGGGACGCCCGCGCCGGCAGCCGGTGCGCCCGCGCAGCGATCGGGGCAGGACGCGGCCGCGCCGCGGGTCCCCGACCTGTGGGCCGCCGCGCAGCGGGACGCGGGCGACGCCGCCGCCCCCAGGACGCCGTCCGCCGCGCAGGGCTCCGCGCCCGCGGCACCGCAGGGTCGGCAGGGCTCCTCCGCCGCGCCCTGGCCCCGGACCAGCCCTGCCGCGGGCGCTGCCGCCGGTCCGGCCGCCACCGGCGCGTCGGCCGCGACCCCGCCGACCGCGCCCGCCGGGACCGCCGGTCCGACCCGCGCCTCGGGCCGGGGCCAGGCCGCCGGGGTGGGTCAGGCCACCCCCGGGCAGACCTCCGGCTCGGGCCAGGCCGCCGGCGTGGGTCGGGCCCCCGCCGGTTCGGGCCAGCCCGCCGGTCAGGCACCCGCCGGCGCTGGCCAGGCCGCCGCCGGCCCGGCGCCCGTCGCCGGCCGGACGGCCGCCGCCGCGCAGCCCTCGACGCCCGCCCGGCAGGCCGGCGCCGTGCCCCGCCCGACGCAGCAGGGACCGACCGCACCGGACCGGCCCGCGACGGCCGCGGGCCGCCAGTGGCCCCCGTCGGCCGCACGCGACACCGCCGCGTCCGCCGCCCCTGCCTCCGGGGCCGCCGCCCCCGCGGCCCAGACCCCCGCCCCGGCGACCCCGCCCGCCGCCGGGTCGTCGTGGACCGCCACCGGCAACGGCTGGCGCCCGCTCGCCGGCGACACCGCCGCCTCGCTGGCCGCCCGCGGCGCGGGGACGGCGACCGCCGGTGCGGCCGGTGCGGCCGGTGCGGTCGGCTCGGCGTCGGCTCCCGCCGGCGCGCCCGTGGCGCCGCCCAAGGCGGACCGCTCGAACGCGGGGGCCACCGCCCCCGCGACCGCGCGCCCCGGGCAGCCGGACGCCGCCGAGGACGAGGACGACGCCCCCGTCCCGCAGTGGCAGAGCCTGCTGCGCGCGATGGCGCCCGCGCCGCTGCCCGAGGACGAGGCGGAGATCACCGACGCCACCGGCGACATGCTCCGCGGCGTGCACGCCGACGAGGAGATCGACGAGATCGACGAGCAGCCCGAGCGGCTGCGCCGTCCGCTGCCGTACACCTGGCTGCAGTGGATCATCCTGGCGGTCGTGGCCTTCGTGCTCGGCTTCCTCGTGATCCTCGTCGCCAACAGCGCGTCGAACGCGGCGGGGCCCGACGCCCCCGTCCCCGCGGCCGCGGTGCTGGACGCCGCGCCCGCCCCCTGACCTGACCTGCACCACCCGAACCACCCGAGGAGACCCGTGTCGGCAACCGACCGCGCGATCGAGCTCACCGTGGCGGCCGCCCGCGCCGCCGCCGACCTGAAGGCCCAGGAGATCATCGCCCTGGACGTGAGCGGCCAGCTGGTGCTGACCGACGCCTTCCTGATCGTCTCCGGCACCAACGAGCGGCAGGTCGGCGCGATCGTCGACGCCGTCGAGGAGTCGCTGCACAAGCTGGGCGCCAAGCCGCTGCGCCGCGAGGGGAAGTCCGAGGGCCGCTGGGTCCTCATCGACTTCGGCGACGTCGTCGTGCACGTCCAGCACGCCGAGGACCGCGTGTACTACGCGCTCGAGCGGCTGTGGAAGGACTGCCCCGTCATCGAGCTGCCGGCCGACGTGCACGGCACGCCCGAGGGCGCCGAGGCGGGGGAGTGACCGCGGGGCGCGTCGTCCTCTGGCGGCACGGGCGCACCGCGCACAACGCCGCGGCGCGCCTCCAGGGCCAGTCGGACATCCCGCTCGACGAGGTCGGCGCCTGGCAGGCGGAGACGGCCGCGGCCGCCCTCGCCGGCCGGTACGCCCCGACGCGGATCGTCGCGTCCGACCTGGGCCGGGCCCGGGCGACCGCCGAGGCGCTGTCGCAGCGCACCGGCCTCCCCGTGCACACGGACGCCCGGGTGCGCGAGCGCTCGTTCGGCGACTGGGAGGGCATGACGTCGGCGGAGATCGCCGAGCGGTGGCCCGAGCAGCACGCCGCGTGGCGTGCGGGCCGCGAGCCCGAGCGCGTCGGGGCCGAGGCCCGCGCCGACGTGCAGGCGCGCATGCTGACCGCCGTCACCGAGCAGGCCGCGGCGCTGGAGCCGGACGACACCCTGGTCGTCGTCTCGCACGGCGCGGCGATCACGCTCGGCCTCACGGGCCTGCTCGGCCTGCCGGCGGAGTGGAAGGGCGTGTCCGGCATGGCGAACGCGCACTGGGCCGAGATCCAGCCGGGCCGCCCGGGCTCGGGCCTGGCGTGGCGCCTGGAGGCGCTGAACGTGGGTCCGGTGCACGCGTCGTCCGACTGGAACGCCGGCCCGGACCGGGTCGGGCGGGACATGGACGAGGAGGTCCGCGACCCGGCCTGACCAGCCGATTCGCATCTTCCGCGAGGTTCGATTAGAGTTCAGGACGCCCGCTCAGCGGGACGCGAGAAGGCCGGAAGGCCTGATCACGGGGCTGTGGCGCAGCTGGTAGCGCACCTGCATGGCATGCAGGGGGTCAGGGGTTCGAGTCCCCTCAGCTCCACCGGAACGAAAGGGCGGGTGCTTCGGCACCCGCCCTCTCGTCATGTCCGGCCCGTGCCGGCGACGGGGCCGTGACGCGCGTCACGGCTCCCGCCGTCAGCCGCCCAGGCCCGCCTTGTCGACCTTGCGGTGGAACCGCATGCCGGCGAGCCCACCCAGCACCGCGCCCACCAGGCTGACGGCGGCGACCACCACCAGCGCGATGATGCCGCCCGTGGTCAGGTCGCCCTCGGCGACGGGGATGCGCGGGAAGCTGTCGAGCTGGCCGAGCACGTTGTACTGGTCGCCGGCGATCAGGGCCACGACGGCCACGACGATCGCGATGACGACCGCCCAGAGCCACACGGCCAGGCCTTGCTTGGCCCCGTTGAACCGCGCCATCCGGCCCGCCACGTACCCGCCGCAGTAGTACGCGACGAACAGGATGACGGCCAGCACGACGGCGCCGACCCACCCGATCGAGGTCGGGTCGGACGCGGCCTGGTCCGCGGCCTCGCCGACCGACGTGTCGTTCGCGACGCCGACGGCGGCACCCGCGGCGGCGGCGACCGCGGTCAGGAGGACCGCGGTGCCGGTGGCGGTGAGCCAGCCGAAGAAGGCGGAGCCGAACTTGATGCCGCCGTACTCCTCCTTCTCCCGGGCGACCACCGCGTGGCGGTCGCGGGCGCGGGCGTCGGCGAGGGCGGGGTCGGCCGTGCGGTCCTCGTCCGGGGTGTGCGCGACGTGCGCGCCCTCGCCCGGGCGGTCGGGGGTGGTGCGGGGGTCGTCGGAGGTGCTCATGGGGGGATGCTCCTCGTCTCGGCGCCGCCCCGGTCCAGGAGCGGCGGTGCCGGCCGCCGTCCCGGGCGGGTCGTCGGCCTCGATGCGGGCAACGTAAGTCCGCCGGGCCGCGCCCGCGACCGCAGGCGGCCGGGCAGACGGGCGGGCGGTGCCGGCGCCGTGGCCTGGCACGATGGCCCGGTGGCAGACGACGACGTGACGCTGGTGGTCCGGGACGTGCGGCCGTGGGGCGGCCCGCCGTCCGACGTGGGCGTGGTGGGGGACCGGGTCGCCTGGGTGCGGCCGACGGCGGTGCGCCCGGCGCCGCTGCTGGACCGCGCCGAGGTCCTCGACGGGCGTGGCCTGCTCGCGCTGCCCGGGCTGGTGAACACGCACGCGCACGCCGACAAGAGCTGGTGGGGCCTGCCCTGGCAGTCCTACGGCGGCGAGGGCGGGACGCAGGGCCGGATCGCCCACGAGCGCGCGCGCCGCGACGAGCTCGGCATCCCGAGCGCGCCGGTGGCCGAGCGGGTGCTCCGGGAGTACCTGCGCACCGGCACGACCCGGGTCCGGACGCACGTGGACGTCGACCTCGGGCTCGAGTTGCGGGGGATCGAGGCCGTCCGCGAGGCGGCGGCGGCCCTGGACGGCGCGGTCGAGCTCACCGTGGTGGCGTTCCCGCAGGACGGCGTGCTGCGACGGCCGGGCGTCCTGGAGCTGCTCGACCGCGCGGCGGCGGAGGGCGCCGAGCACGTCGGCGGGCTCGACCCCGCGCTGATCGACCGGGACCCGGTGGGGCAGCTCGACGGGCTGTTCCGGATCGCGGCGGATCGCGGCTGCGGCCTCGACATCCACCTGCACGAGCCGGGCGACCTGGGCGCGTTCGAGATCGAGCTGATCCTCGACCGGGTCGAGCGGGACGGGATCGCCCCGGGGAAGGTCAACGTCGCGCACGGCTTCGCGGTCGTGGACGTCGACCCGGCGCGGCGCCGGGACCTGCTCGACCGGATGGGCGCGCTCGGCGTGACGATGACGACCGTCGCGCCGGTCCGGATGCGGCAGCTGCCGCTGGCCGAGCTGGACGCCGCCGGCGTGCGGTTGGGGTTCGGCACGGACGGCATCCGCGACCTGTGGAGCCCGTACGGCGACGGGGACCTGCTCGGCATCGCCTGGCAGTACGCGCGGGCCGGCGGCGTCGTGCGCGACGAGGACCTGCGCCGGGTCGTCGAGCTCGCCACCCGGGACGGCGCGGCGTTCGTGACGGACGAGCCGCACGACCTGGTGCCGGGCGCGCGGGCGGACCTGGTGCTGCTCGACGCGGAGAACCCGATGGACGCGCTGGTGCGGCGGGTGCCGCGGGCGGCCGTGGTGGCCGGCGGCCGGGTCGTGGACCTCGACGCGCTCGCGGCGCGGCCCTGGGAGTGACGGCGCGCCGGGCCCGCCGGGTCACGATGCGCTCACGATGTGCCGGGGCACCGTTTTCCCGGGGCGGGGCCGCCTGCCGCGTCAGGCATCGTGGGGGGCGATGCTGGACGACGGACCACGCCTGGAGACGGTGGGCGGCTCACCCCGGCCCGTGTACTGGGGTGTGGTCGTCGTCTGCGGGCTGCTCGGCGCGGGCCTGGCCGTCGTCGGCCTGCTGGCGCTCACCACGCTGCGGGACGCGCGCGGCGCCTGGGGACCGGGCGCCGGGGCCGGCGCGGTCGCCGGCGGCCTGGCCTGGCTCGCCGTCACCTGGACGTTCCACCGGAGCTACCTGCACGACCCCCGCCCCGACCCGCGGAAGGTGCTCGTCGAGCGCGTGGGCGACGAGCCCGCGGTCGTCGTGGTGTGGCGGACGACCTTCCACTGGCAGCCGGTGTTCGTCTCGGCGGTCGTGCTGCTCGCGGCCGGGGGCTGGACGCTCGGGCTCGTCCGGGCGGGCCACTGGGCGTGGTGGGTGCCGGTGCTGGTGGTGGTCCCGCTGCTGCTCGCGATGCCGGACAAGGTGCTCGAGCTGGCCCGCCCGCTGCGGCTGGTGCTGACGCCGCGCGGGCTCGGCACCACGGCCCTTGACGGCGACGCGTGGCTCGACTGGGACGACGTGCGCGGGGTCGCCGTCGTGCAGGACAACCAGTGGTCGGTCGTGCGCGTGGTGCCGGTGTCGCGGCCGGGGTCGTGGACCTACCGGCGCCGGCGGCGGTTCGTGTCGGTGCCGGCGCCGGACGGCCCGTGCCTCGACGTGCCGGGGCCGGCGTTCCCGGTCGACCACCGGCACGTCGTGGTGGCGATCGAGCACTACCGGCGCACGCCCGCGGCGCGGAGCGAGCTCGCGGGGGAGGCGGGCCGGCGGCGGGTGCTGGGCGAGGCGGGCTGACGCGGGTCGGCCCGGGCGCGCCGTCCCGGGTCCGGCGTCCCGGGTCCGGCGGACGGCAAGCCGTTCCCGCACGGCGGGATCGTGATCTGAGCCGGATCCGTGAGACGGTGGGGACGTCGTGTGCTGATCAGTCCGCGCACTCGCGGGCCCTGTGGCGATGCACGACCATCCGTCCGGAGGTCGACATGTCCACCCTGACCTCGACGCTCGCGGAGGCCCGTTCCGGGCACGGCACGATGAGCGTCACCCCCGACACCGACTGCGACGAGCTCGTCGTCCACGCGAGCGACGAGCTGGACGCCGCGCTCCGCACCACGTTCGACGGCGTCCTCGACACCGTCGCCGGCAGCACCACCGCGACCCGGCTCGACTTCCGCGACGTCACGTTCTGCGGGTCCGAGGGCGTGCACATGCTGCTCCGCCTGCACCTCGCGTCCCGCGGGCGAGCGGTCCGGTTCGGCGCCGCCGCGTGCGTGCGCCGCGCCCTCGCGCTGTGCGGCAGCCCGCTGCCGCGGCTCGCGGCGATCTGACCGGGCCGGCGCGGTCGGGCGCGCCACGCGCCCGCCCGGTGGCCGTGCCCGCGCTCCCGGGCGAGGATGCCGCCATGACCGAGACCGTCGCCGTGACCGGCGCGCTGGGCAAGGTGGGCCGCGCGGTGGTGCAGGACCTGCTCGCCCACGGGTACCAGGTGCAGGCGTCCAACGCGCAGGGGCCGTTCGGCGAGCGCGCCGGGCTGGGCGTGGACGTGCTGCGCGCGGAGCTGACCGACTACGGGCAGGCCGTCGAGGCGCTCGCGGGCTGCTCCGCGGTGGTGCACCTCGCGAACATCCCGCAACCCGGCATGGAGTCCGCGCCCGAGACGTTCAACCGCAACATGGCCGCGAACGCCAACGTGTTCCTGGCCGCGCAGCGCCTCGGGCTGCGCAAGGTCGCCTGGGCGTCGAGCGAGACGACGCTCGGGCTGCCGTTCGACGTGCCGCCGCGGTACGCCCCGGTCGACGAGGCGCACTTCCCGTACCCGACCACGACCTACGCGCTGTCGAAGGTGCTGAGCGAGGACCTCGCCGCGCAGGTGGCCGAGTGGTCCGGCATCCCGTTCGTGGGGCTGCGGCTGTCGAACGTGTTCCCGCGGGAGGCCTACGCCGCGGTGCCGTCGTTCCAGGACGACCCGGCGAAGCGGCGGTGGAACCTCTGGGGCTACATCGACGCGCGTGACGCCGCGACCGCGTTCCGGCTGGCGCTGGAGGTCGAGACGTCCGGCTCGCAGAACGTCGTCATCGCGGCGGCGGACACGATCATGGACACGCCGTCGGCCGAGCTGCTGGCGGCCGAGTTCCCCGGCGTGCCCGTGCGCACGGAGCTGGGCACGTACGAGACGCTGCTCGCGATCGACGGGGCCCGGGCGCTGCTCGGGTTCGAGCCGCAGCACTCGTGGCGGGACGAGGTGCCGCGGGGTACCGCCTAGCATCGGGTGCGTGCCGACCCCCGACTTCGTCCTGGACCTCCGCGCCCGCATCGGGCACGACCTGCTCTGGCTCTCCGGGGTGAGCGCGGTGGTGCTCCGGCCGGGGCCCGACGGCGGGGACGAGGTGCTGCTCGTGCGCCGGTCGGACAACGGAGCGTGGACGCCGGTCACCGGGATCATCGACCCGGGCGAGGAGCCCGCGGTGGCGGGCGCCCGCGAGGTGCTCGAGGAGACCGAGGTCGTGGCCGTCGCCGAGCGGCTGGCGTGGGTGCACACGCTGCCCCCGATGCAGTACCCCAACGGCGACCGGTCGCAGTACCTGGACCTGACGTTCCGGTTCCGCTGGGTGTCGGGCGAGCCCGGCCCCGGCGACGGCGAGAACTCGGACGCCCGGTGGTTCCCCGTGGCCGCGATGCCGGAGATGTCGGACGAGATGCGGGCGCGGGTCGCGCACGCGCTCGAGCCCGCGGGCGAGACCCGGTTCGCCGTCTGAGGCGCCGGTCTCAGCGCCCGCGGTCGGGCGCCGGCCGGCGGCGGGCCTCCCGGCGCAGGGCGAGCATCTCCCGGTGGAACGCCGCGCGGCGGCGCAGCCGGAGCGCCTCCTCGTCGACCGGCCCGCGGGCGCCCGCGCGCCGGGCGACCAGCAGCCCCGCCGTCCCGGCGAGCTTGGCCAGCGACTCCGCCGCCGTCGGCCGCTTCCCGAGCAGGTGGTGCGCGAGGTACGCCTCGCCGCGGCCCCGGCCGGTGGCCTGGCGGGCGAGGCGGTCGGGGTCGAGCCGGTCCGCGGCGGCGTGGTGCTCGACGGTGGCCCCCGCGACGGCGCCCTGACGGAAGCCGGCGGCGAGCACGTCGAGCCGGAACACCGTGTCCTCGGCCCCCGGGTAGCGGGTGGTGCCGAGCGACTCGTCGAAGGGCACGGCGTCGAGCACCGCGCGGGTGGCGCCGATGCTCGCGGCGGCGAACTCCCGGCCGACGGCGGGCGGCTCCGGCACGACGGCGAAGTACGCCGACGCGAGGGCCGGGCTCAGCCAGTCGCGGCGCAGGTGCGGCGCCAGCGCGACGGCACCGCCGACCAGGTCGGCCTCGCCGCCGCGCAGCGGCTCGGCCATCCGCCGGACCCAGTGCGGCGGGACGTGCACGTCGTCGTCGGTGAACAGCACCACCGGCGCGGTGGCCGCCGCGACGCCGGCGTTGCGCGCGCGCCCGATGCCGGGGCGGGCCTCCCGGACGACGCGGACCCGCGGGTCGCGGCGCGCGGCGTCGGCGAGCACCGCCGGGGTGTCGTCGGTCGAGGCGTTGTCGACGACCACGACCTCGCCCGGCAGCCCCGCGTCGTGCGCCTCGTCCAGGGCGGCGCCGAGGTGGTCGAGGGTCGGCCGCAGCCGCTCCGCGCCGTCCCGGGTGCACAGCACCACGGTCACCTCGGGCGTGCCGGCTCCAGCCCCCATGCGCGCACTCCGCTCGACCCGGTGGCGCGGGCACGCCGCCCCCGCTCTCGGTGCAGTATGCGGCGGCGGGGCGGTCCCGCGGAACCCTAGTGACCGGGGTGCGGGACGCCGGGCACCGCGTGCGGCCCGCGCCCGCCCGGTCGCCCGCGCTTGGCCGCGTACAGCGCCGCGTCGGCGCGGGCCAGCAGGTCGCGCACGGTGTCGTCCGGCCGGGCCTGCGCGATCCCGGCGCTCCACGGGGTGCTGCACCGGGCCCGCGCGCCGGCGACCCAGCGCGCGGCGGCGTCGGCGTCGCGCCCGGGCAGCACCACGACGAACTCGTCGCCGCCGACCCGCCCGACCAGCGCCCGCCCGGCCGCCGGTCCTCGCCAGGACGCGACGAGCGCGACCAGGACGTCGTCGCCCGCCAGGTGCCCGTGCGTGTCGTTGACCGCCTTGAAGTCGTCGACGTCGGCGGACACCACGGCGAGCGGCGACCCCGCGCGGCGGGCGTCGCGCAGCCGGGCGTCGAGCCGCTCCAGCAGCGCGCCGCGGGTCAGGGCGCCGGTGAGGTCGTCCGTCGTCGCGTGCCGGCGCAGCCAGTGGGTGACGTGGCCGAGCAGCGAGGTGCTGGCGACGGTCATCACGACGACGACCAGCCAGGTCAGCACGTGGAACGGCACGGGGGCCAGGACCATGCCGAGGGTGATCGCCGCGATGGCCTCCGCGACCAGCAGGGCGGCCACCCGGGTCCGGAACGCGTACGCGGCGTACTGCGCGGACGTCATCACGCCGATCGCCAGCACGACGAGGCCCTCCGGCGTCCGGCAGGACGCGAGCAGCGCGCCGGCGCCGAGCAGCCCGACGGCGAGGGCGCCGGGCATCGTCCACCGGCGGGTCGGCAGCACCAGCACGGCGCCGGCCAGGGCCGTGAGCAGGGCCGCGACGGCGAACCACAGGCCGACGGGGGACTCCGGGCTGAACGGCCACAGCCCGCCACCGAGCACCAGCGCCGCCATGAGCCCCAGGGCGCACGCCAGGTGGCCCCGGGTGGCGTACAGCCGGGGTCCCCGCGCGTCGGAGCGGCCCATGCCCGTGGTGTCGGCACGCGCGCGCCCGGACCTGACCGCCCCGGCGGGTGAGCCGCGTATCGTGCGCGGGTGCTCCTTCCCGCCCGCTCCGGGCCCGTCCTCGCCCTCGTCGGCGCCACCCTGTTCTGGGCGGGGAACTACGTGCTCGGGGCGGTGGCCGTCCGGGAGATGAGCCCGGTCGGCCTGACCGCGCTCCGCTGGGTGCTCGCGGCCGTCCCGCTCGCGGTCATCGCGCAGGTCGTCGAGCGGCCCGACTGGCGCGCCGTCCTGCGCACCTGGCGGCGGCAGGTGGTGCTCGCGCTGCTCGGCATGGTCGGCTACGCGCTGTTCGTCTACACCGCGCTGCAGCACACCTCGTCGGTGAACGCGTCGCTGGTGAACGCGCTCAACCCCGCGCTGATCGCCCTGCTCGCCGCCGTGGTCGCCCGGCGGGCGCCGTCGCGGCGGGCGGTGGTCGGCATGCTCGTCGGGCTGCTCGGGGTGCTGGTCGTGCTCACCGGCGGCCGGCTCGCCGCGCTGATCGCGCTGGAGCTGAACGTCGGCGACCTGCTCATGGTCGGGGCGATCGTCGTGTGGAGCGTCTACACGATCGGCGGGCGCGGGCTGGCCGGCGTGCCGCCGATCGCGTCCACCGCCGTGCAGGCGGCGATCGCCGCCGTCGTCATGGCCCCGTTCGCGGCGGCCGGGCAGGTGCACTGGCCGAGCGGGCGGGACGCCGTCGTCGCGCTGGTGGTCATCGCCACGCTGCCGTCCGTCGGGTCGTACCTGCTGTGGAACCTCGCGCTGCGCCGGGTGCCGCCCGCGGAGGCGGGGGCGTACCTCAACCTCATCACCGTGTTCACCGTGCTGATCAGCACGGCCGCCGGGTACCGGCTCGGGGCGGCGCAGGTGGTCGGCGGCCTGCTGGTGCTGGGCGGGGTGCTGCTGGTCCGGGAGCGGGCGCCGCGGGCCGGGTCGTGGGCGGGGGCCGGACCAGGCGCGGGGGCCGGACCAGGCGCGGGGGCCGGACCAGGCGCGGGGGCCGGACCAGGCGCGGGGGCCGGACCAGGCGC
>NZ_BONO01000041.1 GCF_016862755.1 Cellulomonas pakistanensis
CACAGGGAACCGACGCGCGCCCGCGGTCGTTAGGAGCCCGGAGCCGTGGCGCCTAGACTGCGGCCGACGTCGTACGCAGTCAGGAGCTGTTTCTTCGTGGACTTCACCTTCCTCATCATCCTCGCCATCGGTGCGGCGGCGCTGTTCCTCATGAGCAGCCGCCAGCGCAAGATGCAGCGCGAGCAGCTGAGCTTCCGCGACAACCTGCAGCCCGGCCAGCGCGTCATGACCGGCTCCGGCATGTACGGGTACGTCGTCGTGGTCGAGGGCGACGAGGTCACCCTGGAGGACATCCCCGGCGGCAGCCAGACCGTCTGGATCAAGGCCGCGATCGCGCGCCTCGTCGAGCCGCCCGTCGTCGACGAGGACGAGACGGACGAGGTCGCCGACGACGACGCCGAGTGGCGCGACGAGCCCGGTGCAGTCCCGCCGGGCCGCATCGACGTCCCGGACGACCTCTCCTCGCTGCAGCCGCCGCGCGACGACGAGGGCCCCGACACCAAGAAGACCCAGCAGTAGTCGACCGGGCGTCGGCACCGCGGACACCGCGGGCCGGCGCCCTTCACCCGCACCGCCCGCCGTCCGCGGGCGGTGCGCGCACGAGAGAAGACGGTCCGTTGGCCTCACCCACACGCCGCCGCCACCCGGCGCGCATCCTGCTCACGCTCGCCGTGATCACGGTCGCCGTGTTCGGCGCGATCTTCGCCGGCACCAAGCTGTCGGACGCGACCTGGACGCCGAAGCTCGCCCTCGACCTCGAGGGCGGCACGCAGCTGATCCTCGCGCCGGTCGCGCAGGACGAGTCCCGCGTGACGTCCGAGACCATCTCGCAGGCGATCGAGGTCATCCGCCAGCGCGTCGACTCCTCCGGCGTCGCCGAGGCGGAGATCAGCTCGCAGGGCGGGTCCAACATCGTCGTGGCCCTGCCCGGCCGCCCGAGCGAGGAGACGCTGGACCTGGTCCGCACCTCGGCGCAGATGGAGTTCCGGCCGGTCCTCACCTACGCGGCGCCGCAGCCGACCGCCGCCGCGTCCGCCAGCCCGACCGACGGGGCGACGGAGCCCTCGGCCGAGCCGACGAAGGACGCCCCGGACTCCGCCAGCGACGCCGAGTACTACCTCACCCCGGCGGTGCAGGCGCAGTTCGACGCCCTCGACTGCACCGACCCGGCGAACCTGACCGGCGGCCAGGAGACGGCCGACGACGCCGCGCTCGTCACCTGCGACCCGGAGGGCACGCTGAAGTACGTGCTCGGCCCCGTCGAGGTCGAGGGCTCGCGGATCTCCAACGCGAGCTCGGGCCTGCAGGTCAGCCAGTCCGGCGCGGTCACCAACACGTGGGCCGTGAACCTCGAGTTCGACAACGCCGGCACCCGCGAGTTCGCCGACGTCACCGGCCGCCTGCAGGGCCTCGCGTCGCCGCAGAACCAGTTCGCGATCGTGCTCGACGGCCTGGTCATCTCGGCGCCGTCGCTCGACCCCGGCGTGATCATCTCGGACGGCAAGGCCGAGATCACCGGGTCGTTCACGCGCGACTCCGCGACCGCGCTCGCCAACCAGCTCAAGTTCGGCGCGCTGCCGCTGAGCTTCCAGGTGCAGAGCGAGGAGCAGATCTCCGCGACGCTCGGCTCCGAGCAGCTCGAGAAGGGCCTGATCGCCGGCCTCATCGGCCTGGTCCTCGTCGTCGTCTACTCGCTGTTCCAGTACCGCGCGCTCGGTCTGGTCACGGTCGCGTCCCTGATGATCGCCGCGGTGCTCACGTACGGCGTGATCACGTTGCTGTCCTGGACGCAGGGGTACCGACTGTCGCTGCCCGGCGTCGCCGGCCTGATCGTGGCGATCGGCATCACGGCGGACTCGTTCATCGTGTACTTCGAGCGCATCCGCGACGAGCTGCGCGAGGGCCGGACCCTGGTCGCGGCCGTCGACCGCGCCTGGGAGCGCGCGCGCCGCACGATCATCGCGTCCGACGCGGTCAACTTCATCGCGGCGATCGTCCTCTACTTCCTGGCGGTCGGCTCGGTCCGGGGCTTCGCGTTCACGCTCGGCCTCACGACGCTGCTCGACCTGCTGATCGTGTTCACCTTCACCCACCCGGTGATGCGCCTGATCGCGCGCACGAGGTTCTTCGGCAGCGGACACCCGCTGTCCGGCCTCGACCCGCGCCGGCTGGGCGCGCCCGAGTCCACCCGCTACGTCGGCCGCGGGCGCGTCGTGACGGGCCGCCGCGCCGAGCCCGCGGCGCCCGCGGGCGCCGAGCCCGCGGACCTCGACGTGCGCACGTCGACGCTGGTCGCCACCCCGGCGGGCGCCGGCGGCACCATCGCCGAGCGACGCGCCGCCGCCCGCGCCGCGCAGGCCGGGACGCCCGTGGACGCCGACGCGGACGACGGACCCGACGACCGACCCGACGACGGCAGCACCCCCGCCGCACGACGCACCGAGGGGAGCGAGTCCTGATGGCCGTCAACTTCGCCCAGTGGGGCAACGACCTGTACACGGGCCGCCGCTCCTACGACATCGTGGGCCGCCGCCGGACCTGGTTCACGATCTCCGGCGTGCTCGTCCTGCTGTCGGTCGTGCTGCTGTTCGTGCCCGGCCTGCACCCCGGCATCGAGTTCCGGGGCGGCTCGCAGTTCACCGTCTCGAACGTCCAGGACGCGGACCAGCAGCCGGCCATCGACGCCGTCACCGAGGTCGCTCCGGAGGAGGTGCCCCGCGTCACGAACGTCGGGTCCAGCACCCTGCGCATCCAGACTGCGGAGCTGACCAACGACCAGGTGGCCGAGGTCCGCGCGGGCCTGGAGGAGGCGTACGGCGTCTCCGAGGACGACGTCGCGAGCTCGTTCATCGGCCCGACCTGGGGCGCGGACGTCTCGCAGAAGGCGGCGACCTCGCTGGTCGTGTTCCTCGTGCTGGTCAGCATCGTCATGACGGTGTACTTCCGGAACTGGCGCATGGCCGCGGCCGCGATCGTCGCGCTGTTCCACGACATCATCATCACCGCGGGCGTCTACGCGGCGATCGGCTGGGAGGTCACGCCGGCGACGGTGATCGGCTTCCTCACGATCCTCGGGTACTCGATCTACGACACCGTCGTGGTGTTCGACAAGGTCCGCGAGAACACGGTCGCGATCACCGACCAGACGCGCGCGACCTACGCCGAGCGCGCCAACCTCGCGGTCAACCAGACGCTGGTCCGCTCGATCAACACCTCGGTCGTGGCGCTGCTGCCGGTCGCGGGCATCCTGTTCATCGGGGCGTTCGTGCTCGGCGCGGGCACGCTCCGCGACATCGCGCTCGCGCTGTTCGTCGGCATGATCGTGGGCGCGTTCTCCTCGATCTTCCTGGCGACGCCGCTCGAGGTGGCGCTGCGCGAGCGCGAGCAGGGGATCCGGGCGCACACCGCGAAGGTGCTGGCGCTGCGGGCCCGCGAGTCCGGCGCGGAGGCGGGGGACGGCGAGCCCGTGGCCGCCGGCGCGCCGGTCGCGGTCGGCCGCTCGACCGGTCAGGTCCGCCCCGGCGGGCACCAGGGAGTCGCGGCCCAGCCGCGCAGGAAGAAGGGCCGACGATGAGCGGCGTGCAGGACGTCAGCGGCAACCTCGCCGGGCAGGCGCTCGTCGACCGGGTCGAGGCGCTCGTCCGCAGCGTGCCGGACTACCCGACGCCGGGCGTGGTGTTCAAGGACATCACCCCGCTGCTCGCCGACGGCCCCGCGTTCGAGGCGGTCGTGCGGGAGATGGCGGCGCGGGTCCCCGGGCCGGTCGACCTGGTCGCCGGCATGGAGGCGCGCGGGTTCATCCTCGCCGCCCCCGTCGCCATGGCCCTCGGCGCCGGGTTCCTCCCGGTGCGCAAGGCCGGCAAGCTGCCCGGGCCGACCGCCCGCCGCGACTACGAGCTGGAGTACGGCGCCGCCTCGGTGGAGCTGCACCCGTTCACGGTGCCCGCGGGGTCCCGCGTGCTCGTGGTCGACGACGTGCTCGCCACCGGCGGCACCGCGCAGGCGACCGTCGAGCTGCTCGAGGAGTGCGGCGCCGAGGTCGTCGGCCTGTCGTTCCTCATGGACCTCACGTTCCTGCCGGGCCGGTCGCGGCTCGCGGGGCGGCACGTGGACGCGCTGCTCGCGGTCTGAGCGCCCGGCCGACGCCGCCGTCACCTCCGGGTGGCGGCGGCGTCGTCGCGTCCGGGCCCGTCCCGACCGCCCGGCGCGTGCTCCTGCGGCGACGCCGTAGAATCGTGCGATCGACGGCACGCCCGGCTCCGCTGCGGCGCGCGGTCATCGGACAGCCGGGGCGACCCGGCACGGCGGGAGGCGCGCATGGCGGAGCCACGGACCTCGGCGGCACCGGACGCACGGCCCGAGGCGCCCGCGACGACGGGCGGCACCAGCCGGGTGCGGTCGCGCCTGGCCCGGTTCGGGCAGATCCGCCAGCCCCAGCAGTCGCCGGTGATCGAGCCGCTGCTCCAGGCCGTCCGCACCAACCACCCCAAGGCCGACCTGAGCCTGATCGAGCGCGCCTACCTGACCGCCGAGCGCGCCCACCGCGGGCAGCTCCGCAAGAGCGGCGACCCGTACATCACGCACCCGGTCGCGGTCGCGACCATCCTGGCCGAGATGGGCATGACGCCCCCGACGCTCGCCGCCGCGCTGCTCCACGACACGGTCGAGGACACCTCGTACTCGCTGGACCAGCTGCGCACCGAGTACGGCCCCGAGATCGCGATGCTGGTCGACGGCGTCACCAAGCTGGACAAGGTGACCTACGGCGACGCCGCGCAGGCCGAGACCGTGCGCAAGATGGTCGTCGCGATGTCGAAGGACATCCGCGTGCTCGTCATCAAGCTCGCCGACCGCCTGCACAACGCGCGGACCTGGAAGTTCGTCCCGGCGGCCTCCGCCGAGAAGAAGGCCCGCGAGACGCTCGAGATCTACGCGCCGCTCGCGCACCGGCTCGGCATGAACACCATCAAGTGGGAGCTCGAGGACCTGTCGTTCTCGACGCTGTACCCGAAGGTCTACGACGAGATCGTGCACCTGGTGGCCGAGCGCGCGCCGGCCCGCGAGGAGTACCTGGCCGTGGTCCGCGAGCAGGTCGGCGCCGACCTGCGCAGCGCGAAGATCAAGGCGACGGTGACCGGCCGGCCGAAGCACTACTACTCGATCTACCAGAAGATGATCGTGCGGGGCCGCGACTTCGCCGACATCTACGACCTGGTGGGCGTGCGCGTCCTGGTCGACACGGTGCGGGACTGCTACGCGGCGCTGGGCGCGCTGCACGCGCGGTGGAACCCGGTCCCGGGCCGGTTCAAGGACTACATCGCGATGCCCAAGTTCAACCTGTACCAGTCGCTGCACACGACGGTGATCGGGCCCGGCGGCAAGCCCGTCGAGATCCAGATCCGCACGCACGACATGCACCGGCGCGCGGAGTACGGCGTCGCGGCGCACTGGAAGTACAAGGAGAACGCCAAGGGTGCCGGGGCGGACGCCGACGGCAACGACATGGCGTGGCTGCGCCAGCTCGTCGACTGGCAGAAGGAGACCGCCGACCCGTCCGAGTTCCTCGACTCGCTGCGGTTCGAGATCGCCGACGGCGAGGTCTACGTCTTCACGCCCAAGGGCGACGTCATGGCGCTGCCCGCCGGCGCCACCCCGGTCGACTTCGCGTACGCGGTGCACACCGAGGTCGGGCACCGCACGATGGGGGCGCGGGTCAACGGCCGGCTCGTGCCGCTCGACTCGACGCTGGAGAACGGCGACGTCGTCGAGGTGTTCACCTCGAAGTCCGAGACCGCCGGCCCGTCCCGCGACTGGCTCGGGTTCGTCACCAGCCCCCGCGCCCGCAACAAGATCCGCCAGTGGTTCACCAAGGAGCGGCGCGAGGAGGCGATCGAGCACGGCAAGGACGCCATCGCCAAGGCGATGCGCAAGCAGAACCTGCCGATCCAGCGCCTGCTGTCCCACGAGTCGCTCGTCGCGCTCGCCAACGAGATGCGGTACGCCGACGTCTCCGCCCTGTACGCGGCGATCGGCGAGGGCCAGGTGTCGGCGGCCACCGTCGTGCAGCGGCTCGTGCACGCCATGGGCGGCGAGCCCGGCGCCGAGGAGGACATCGCCGAGGTCGCCCGCCCCGGGCAGACCGCGCGCCGCGTCCGCACCGGCGACCCGGGCGTCGTGGTCAAGGGCGTCGACGACATCTGGGTGAAGCTCGCCAAGTGCTGCACCCCGGTGCCCGGCGACGACATCATCGGGTTCGTCACCCGCGGCCAGGGCGTCAGCGTGCACCGGTCCGACTGCATCAACGTCGGCTCGCTGCGCGAGCAGCCCGAGCGGATGGTCGACGTGTCCTGGAGCCAGAGCAGCACCGCGCTGTTCCTGGTGCAGATCCAGGTCGAGGCGCTCGACCGCAGCCGCCTGCTGTCCGACATCACCCGGGTGCTGTCCGACCACCACGTCAACATCCTCTCGGCGTCCGTGTCGACGTCCCGCGACCGGGTCGCGCAGTCGCGGTTCGTGTTCGAGATGGCGGAGCCGTCGCACCTCGCGTCCGTGCTGTCGGCGGTGCGCAAGGTCGAGGGCGTGTTCGACGTCTACCGGATCACCGGGGCGAAGGCGGAGCAGCCGGCCGTCGACGCGTAGGCGTCGCCGGCGCCGGGTGCCGGGCTCGGCGGTCGTCGAGGGGTCCCGGGACGGGCGGTCCACGCGTCGGGAGCGCCCGGTCCGTGACCGCTCGGCGCGTGCCGGGCTCAGCGTGGCGCGGGCGGCAGGTGCGGGCCGGGCTCCGCGCAGCTGCGCCGCTGCGCCGCCGCGCTGGGTGCTGGGCTCAGCGCGTCGGCGCCGCGTCGGCTCCGCGCGGCGGCCGCGTGCGGTGCTCAGCGCGGCGGCGCGTCGCGCGGGAGGCGGGGGAGCAGGGCCGCCGCCGCCCGGACCCCGCGCCGCCCGGCCGCCGTGGCGACGTCCGCGCGCACCCGCGCCAGGTCGAGCCCGGCCGCGCGCAGCCGCGCCACGAGGGGCAGCGCGCGCTCGGGTGGGTCGAGGCTCAGCAGGTCGACCGCCGTGCGTCGCGGGGTCGTCACCCGGACGCCGCCGAGCAGCACGACGTCGGCGTCCGGCAGCGCCGTCGCGGCCGCCGCCCGGCCCGGCGCGGGGTCCGGCACGCGCCGGCCGCTCGGCGCGACGACGTCCACCCGCTCGGGCGGCGGACCGCCGAGGTGCACCCAGACCGCCGCCGCGCGGGCCACGGCGCACCGCGACGGCACCAGCGGCGCCAGGGCCGCCGCGCGCAGCGCCGGGGTGACCCGGACCCTCGCGGGCACGGCGACGTCGTCGCGCAGCCGGACGAGGTGGCCGTCGCGGAGCAGCAGGTGCCACGCGGCCCGCCCGACGTCGCCTGGCCGGACCAGCGGCGTCGGGGGGAGCCGGGTGGCGGTGCGCGGGGGGTCGAGGGTCACCCGCAGCAGGATGCCGGTCGGCCCCCGCGCGTGGCGAGGGGCGACCGGCACCGGCTGTGGACGAGGGGGCTGTGGACGTCCCGGGAGCCCGGCCCGGGACATCGGCGGGGTCGTCGCCACGCGGGTCGTCCCGCGCCGCCGTCCCCGCGCCGGCGCCAGCGCGCCGGCGTCAGTGCGCCTCCGTCAGCCGCGCGACTCCTCGGCGGCCCGCTGCACCTGCTCGAGCCACGCCCGGCGCGCGTCGAGCGCGGCCTGCGCCTCGGCCACCTTGCGGGCGTCGCCGCCGGCCTGGGCCTTCGCGAGGGCGTCCTCGAGCTGGGCGATGGCGTTCTCGAGCTGCGCCAGCGCGCCCTCGGCCCGCGCGCGGGTTTCGGGGTTGGTGCGGCGCCACTCGGCCTGGTCGGCGTCGCGGACCTTCGCCTCGACGGCGCGCAGCCGGCCCTCGACGCGCTGGATGTCGCCGCGCGGCACCTTGCCCGCGGCCTCCCAGCGGTCCTGGATCGACCGCAGCGCGGCCTTGGCCTGCCCGAGGCCCTTCGACGGGTCGATGGCCTCCGCCTCGACGAGCAGAGCCTCCTTGACCTCGAGGTTGGCGCCGTACTCCCGGTCCGTGGCGGCGTTCAGCTCGTCGCGGGCGTGGAAGAACGTGTCCTGCGCCGCACGGAACCGGGCCCACAGGGCGTCGTCGTCCGCGCGGCTCGCGCGGCCGGCGGCCTTCCACCGCGCCATGAGGTCGCGGTACGCGCCGGCGGTGGCGCCCCAGTCCGTGCTCGTCTGCAGGCGCTCGGCCTCGCGGACGATCTCCTCCTTGGCGGCCTTCGCGCCGGCGTTGCGGGACTCGAGCTCGGCGAAGTAGTGCCGCCGCTCCCGGTCGAACGTCGTGCGCGCGTGGCTGAACCGCTTCCAGAGCGCCTCCTCGGAGGTGCGGTCGACGCGCGGGCCGGAGCGCTGCGCCTCCTTCCACTCCTCGAGCAGGGCGCGGAGCTGCTCGCCCGCCGGGCGCCACTGCATGCGCGCCGGGTCGGTCGTGGCGATCTTCTCCGCGCGCTCGACGATCTGCGTGCGGGTCTCCAGGGCGGCCTGCCGGGCGGCGGTGCGCTCGGCCTCCACCGCGGCGCGGCGCTCTGCGGCGACGGCGCGCAGGCCCTCCAGGCGCGCCCGGAGGCCGTCCAGGTCGCCGACGGCGGCGGGCTCGGCGGTCTCCTCGGTCAGGCGCGCGAGGGTCTGGTCGATCTCCTTGACCGCCAGGTCCGTCGCGGTCAGGCGCGCCTCGAACAGCACGACCTTCGCCTGCAGGTCGAGGAACCGGCGCACGTACAGCGCCAGCGCCTCGTCGGCGGACGCGCCGGGGAACTGGCCCACGGAGCGCTCGCCCGCGGCCTCGCGGACGTACACGGTGCCGTCCTCGTCGACCCGGCCGAACGTCGCCGCCGCGGCGGCCTCGGCGGAGTCGTCCGGCGCCGGGACCGGCACGGCCGGCGCCGCGGGCGCGGCGGCGGCGTCGGCGGGCGCGCCCTCGCCGGTGGCGGTGGCGCCGGCCGGGCGCGGACGGGGGCGCATGGCGCTGGGCAGCGGGGCGCGCGGCCGCGGCGCGGGGGTGGCGGCCGGGGTCGCGTCGGCGGCCGGGGCCTCCTCCGAGGCGGCCGGGGTCTCGTCGGACGGAGCCCCGTCGGCGGGGGCCTCGGCGTCGGCGGCCGGGGCCTCCTCGGCGGCGGGCTCCGTGGTCGACCCGGCCGGGGCGTCGTCGGCGGGCGTCTCCGCCTCTGCCGGGGCGTCGGCGGTGCCGTCGGCCTCGGCAGGGGTCTGCGCGGCGGCGACGTCGGCGACCTCGGTCGCGGCGTCCTCGGCGGGGACCTCGGTCGCGGTGTTCTCGGCCGGCTGCTCCGCCGGCGTCGGCTCCTCGGTCGCGGGGACCCCGGCCTCGTCGACCGCGGGCGTCGTGGCCACGGCGGCCTCGTCGCTGTCCTGGGCGCGCTGCTGCTCGTCGGGCGTCTCGGTCACTGGGTCTCCACTCCCTCGATGGTGACGGGGGTGGCCGGGGCGCCGTCCGTGGCACCGCCGCTCACGCCCGCGTCAGCGACTGCCTGCAGCACGTCGAGGCCCGACGTGATGCGGCCGAACACGGTGTAGCCCCCGGCGTCGTCCGCCGGGATGGTCGAGTCCTCGTAGACGAGGAAGAACTGGCTGCCCATCGACTCGCCGTTCCCGCCCTGGCGCGCCATCGCGAGCGTGCCGGCGGGGTAGACGTCGTCCTCGGGCGCGTTCTCGATGGGGCCGAACGCGTAGCCCGGCCCGCCCGTCCCGGTGCCGGTCGGGTCGCCGCACTGCAGGACGTAGATGCCGTCGGTGGTGAGCCGGTGGCAGCCGGTGCCGTCGAAGTAGCCCTCGCCGGCGAGCGTCACGAAGCTGGCCACGGCCTGCGGGGCGGCGGCGCCGTCGAGCTCGAGGCCGATGTCGCCCTGGCTGGTGGTGATGGTCCCGGTCCAGGTGCGGTCCTCGGCGAGCGAGGCGTCGGGGACGACGCCGCCGTTGCCGACCCGCTCGGCCGGCGCGGTGGTGGCCGTGCTGGGCGCGTCCGTCGCGGTCGTGCCCGCGGGGTCGTCGCCGCCGGAGGCGAGGATCGCGGCCGTGGTGGCGACGCCGAGCACGAGCACCCCGACGACGGCGCCGGCGACGATCTGCATCCGGCGGCGCCTGGCGTGCTTCTGCGCCTGGCGCTGCTGCCACTTCTCGAACCGGCGGCGCTCGTACTCGCGCTCGCGCTTGCTGGACGGCACGCACTCTCCTCGGTCTCGGCGTCGGCGGGTCCCCCTCGCGTGGGCACGGGAGCGCCCGCGCCCGCCGGACAGTCTAGGCAGGCGGGGCAGCCGCGGGTGACCCCCGCGCCGCGGCTAGCGTGGCGGCGTGCGCATCCTCGGCCTGACCGCCCCCGTGTTCGCCGCCGCCTGCTACCTCGTGGCCGCCGACGACGGCGCCTGCGTCGTCGTGGATCCCGGCGGCGGCGTCGCGGACGCGGTGCGGCGGACGGTCGCCGAGCACGGGCTGCGCGTCGTCGGCGTCGTCGCGACGCACGGGCACGCCGACCACGTCGCGGACGCCGGTGTGCTCGCCGCGGCGGCGGGCGTCCCGCTCCGGCTGCACGCGCGGGACGCGTACCGGCTCGCGGACCCGCTCGGGAGCCTCGGCCTCGGTGCGACCGCCGACCCCGGGGTCGCGGCCTCGCTGCGGGCGGCGGCCGCCTCGGCCGGGCTGGACCCGGCGACGTTCGGCCGGGTCGACCCGGCGCTGGTGGCGCCGTTCGGCGGCGAGGACGGGCCCGGCACCGGACCGGGGGCGCTCGGCGCCGGACCCGGAGCGCCCGCGCGGACCGCCGACGTCGAGCTCCGGTTCGGGTCCGTGACGCTCGTCGCCCGGCACGCGCCCGGGCACACCGAGGGGTCGACGCTGTACCTGCTGGACGCGGGGGAGGAGCGGGTCGCGTTCACCGGGGACGTGCTGTTCGCCGGCTCGGTCGGCCGCACCGACCTGCCCGGCGGCGACCCCGGCACGATGGCCGCCACGCTCCGGGAGGTCGTCGCGACGCTGCCGCCCGGGACGCACGTCCTGCCCGGCCACGGGCCCGCGACCCGGGTGGACGCGGAGCTGGCCACCAACCCGTACCTGGCAGGATGACCCGCATGGCACGTCCGACTCCTCTGTCCGGTTTCCCCGAGTGGCTCCCCGACGGCCGCGTGGTCGAGCAGCACGTCCTCGACACGCTGCGCCGCACCTTCGAGCTCCACGGGTTCGCCGGGATCGAGACCCGGGCGGTCGAGCCGCTCGACCAGCTGCTGCGCAAGGGCGAGACCTCCAAGGAGGTCTACGTGCTCCGCCGGCTCCAGGAGGAGGACGGGGACGGGGCGGACCGGTCCGGCCAGCTCGGCCTGCACTTCGACCTCACCGTGCCGTTCGCGCGGTACGTCCTGGAGAACGCCGGCCACCTCGCGTTCCCGTTCCAGCGCTACCAGGTCCAGAAGGTGTGGCGCGGCGAGCGCCCGCAGGACGGCCGGTTCCGCGAGTTCGTGCAGGCGGACATCGACGTCGTCGGCGCGGGCGACCTGCCGTACCACTACGAGGTCGACCTGCCGCTGGTCATGGCGGAGGCGCTGGGCGCCCTGCGGGACATCGGCGTGCCGCCGGTGCGCATCCTGGTGAACAACCGCCGGGTCGCCGAGGGGTTCTACCGCGGGCTCGGGCTCGAGGACGTCGAGGGCGTGCTGCGCAGCATCGACAAGCTCGACAAGATCGGGCCGGAGAAGGTCGCCGACCTGCTGGTCGCCGAGACCGGCGCGACGCCCGAGCAGGCGAGGGCGTGCCTCGACCTCGCGGCGATCTCCGGCGGCGACGCGGGCGTCGTCGACCGGGTGCGCGAGCTCGCGGCGGCGCACGGGATCGCGTCCGAGCTCATGGAGCAGGGCCTCGCCGAGCTGCGCCAGCTGATCGAGGCCGCCGCGGTGCGGGCCCCGGGCGTCGTCGTGGCGGACCTCAAGATCGCGCGCGGCCTGGACTACTACACCGGGTCGGTCTACGAGACGGTGCTGGTCGGCCACGAGCAGCTCGGCTCGATCTGCTCCGGCGGCCGGTACGACACCCTCGCCTCGGACGGCAAGCAGACCTACCCGGGCGTCGGCCTGTCGATCGGCGTCTCGCGCCTGGTGTCCCGGCTGCTGTCCGGCGGCCTGGTCCGCGCGACCCGCGGCGTGCCCGCGGCCGTGCTCGTCGCGGTGACGTCCGACGAGAGCCGGCCGGCCTCCGACGCCGTGGCGACGGCGCTGCGGGCGCGCGGGGTGCCCGTCGAGGTCGCGCCGACGGCCGCCAAGTTCGGCAAGCAGATCAAGCACGCCGACCGGCGGGGCATCCCGTTCGTGTGGTTCCCGGCGACCGAGGACGGCGCGGCCGACCAGGTGAAGGACATCCGCTCGGGGGAGCAGGTCGACGCCGAGGCCACCACGTGGGCGCCGCCGGCGGAGGACCTGTGGCCGCGCGTGGTGCCCGCGGAGGCGTGAGCCCGCGCCGTCCTCGCCCGCTCAGGCGAGGGCGGCCAGGCCCGCGTTGAGGGTCGTCGCGTACAGCACCCACGCCAGGTACGGGCCCAGCAGCCAGGCGACCCACGGGGTCAGCCGGTGGAACGCGACGATCGTCGCCACCAGCGCCACCTCGAGCGCGAGGATGATGGCCAGGCCGAGGCCGAGCTGCTCGGCGCCGAAGAACACCGGCGTCCACGCCGCGTTGAGCGCGAGCTGCACGCCGTAGAGCACGAGCGCGGTGGTCGCGGCGCGGCCGTGCCGGCGCCAGATCAGCCACGCGGCGACGGCCATCACGACGTAGAGGACGGTCCACACCGGGCCGAAGACCCAGTTCGGCGGCGTCCACGCGGGCTTCGCCGCGTCGGCGTACCAGCCGTCGACGCCGGAGGTCGACGCGAGGCTGCCGCCGAACGCGACGGCGGCGTTGAGCAGGAGCAGGCCGACGAGCACCGGCCAGCCGCGGGCGGCGGGTCCGGTGCCGGTGCGGGCCGCGTCGCGGCGGGCGGGGCTCGTGGCGGGCTGGGCCGGGTTCGCGGAGGTCATGCCTCCACGGTCCGACGCCGGCGGGCGGTCGGCAACCGGAAGGCCAGCATGCTGAGTTCTTGTGGTCGTCGCCAGGGGGTGGCGAGGGTGCTTGCGCCTGGGTCGAACACGTGTTCGAATCGGACCATGCGGTGGGACGGGCAGAAGATCGCGGCGGAGGCGGCGCAGGCGCTCCCGGGGCTCGCGCTGGCCGGGCACCAGCGGTCGGTCCGGACGCCGGAGTTCGCGGGCGTGACCTTCCACGAGGTGCACGCCAGGTCGGCGCTCAACAAGGTGCCGGAGGCGTCGGCGATGCCGTTCCGGTGGACGGTCAACCCGATGCGCGGCTGCCTGCACGCCTGCACCTACTGCTTCGCCCGCCCGACGCACGAGTACCTCGGGCTCGGCCCGGACGAGGACTTCCAGACCCAGATCGTCGTCAAGACGAACGTGGTCGAGGTGCTCGCCGCCGAGCTGCGCCGGGCCTCCTGGCGGCACGAGCACGTCGCGCTCGGGACCAACACCGACCCCTACCAGCGGGCCGAGGGCCGGTACGCCCTCATGCCGGGGATCATCGGCGCGCTGGCCCACTCGGGCACGCCGATGTCGCTGCTGACCAAGGGCACGCTGCTGCGCCGGGACATCCCGCTGCTCGCCGACGCGGCGCAGGAGGTCGGCGTGAGCGTCGCCGTGTCGCTGGCCATCGGCGACGAGGCGCTGCAGCAGGCGATGGAGCCGGGCACGCCGACGCCCCGCGCCCGGCTCGGGCTGATCCGCGCCGTGCGGGAGGCCGGCCTCGAGTGCGGCGTGCTGGTGGCGCCCGTGATGCCGTGGCTGACCGACTCCACCGCGCACCTGGACGGGCTGTTCCGGGAGCTCGCCGAGGCGGGGGCGTCCTGGGTGACGACCATCCCGCTGCACCTGCGCGGCCCGGTCCGGCCGCTGATGCTGTCCTGGCTCGCCGAGCACCGGCCCGAGCTCGTGCCGAACTACCGCCGGCTCTACGCGAAGGGCGCGTACGTGCCGGAGGAGTACCGCCGCTGGCTGTCCGAGCGCGTGCGGCCGCTGCGCCGCCGGCACGGGCTGCACGGCCCGTCCGCGGCACCGCTCGAGGGCGCGGGTTCGCCGGCGGGCGCGGGGGCGGCGGGCGCGGCGGGCGGCGCGGGCGCGGCGGCGTCGGCGGGGCCGGGTGCGGCGCAGCCGTCGCCGTGGCGGGTGCGAGCAGCGGGCGACCGGTCGGCCCTGGCGACGCCTGAGGGCGCCCTGGCGGGGGCGCTGGCCGGGGCGGTGCAGCCCGCGCTGTTCTGAGTCCGACCCGTGGTCGCCGCGCCCGGCCCGGGGCGGTGCGGCCCGCGCCGCTCCGGGTGCCGGGCCCGTGGTCGCCACGTCCTGCCCGGGGCATCCGCGCGACGGCGCCCGGCCGGTCGGCAGTAGACTCGCCGGGCTGCTCGGACGGGCAGCACCCCGACACCGGAGAGGACTCCTCGTGCTGCGCACCCACACCGCCGGCTCGCTGCGGGCCGAGCACATCGGCACCACCGTCACCCTGACCGGGTGGGTGGATCGCCGGCGCGATCACGGTGGGGTCGCCTTCGTGGACCTGCGGGACGCCTCGGGCATCGCCCAGGTCGTCATCCGGGACGAGGCCGTCGCGCACGGCCTGCGCGCCGAGTACGTGCTCCAGGTGACCGGCACCGTCGGCCGCCGCCCCGAAGGCAACGAGAACGCGCACCTGGCGACCGGCGAGGTCGAGGTCACGGCCGACGAGGTCGTTGTCCTCAACGAGTCCGCGCCGCTGCCGTTCCAGGTGTCGTCGTCGCTGGACGAGCCGGTCGGCGAGGAGGCGCGCCTGCGCCACCGCTACCTCGACCTGCGCCGGCCCGAGCCGGCGAAGGCCATCCGGCTGCGCGCCAAGGCGAACCAGGCCGCCCGCCGGGTGCTGGACGAGCAGGACTTCGTCGAGATCGAGACCCCCACGCTGACCCGGTCGACCCCCGAGGGTGCCCGCGACTTCGTGGTGCCGGCCCGCCTGGCGCCGGGCTCCTGGTACGCCCTGCCGCAGTCGCCGCAGCTGTTCAAGCAGCTGCTCATGGTCGGCGGCATGGAGCGGTACTACCAGATCGCCCGCTGCTACCGGGACGAGGACTTCCGCGCCGACCGCCAGCCGGAGTTCACCCAGCTCGACGTCGAGATGTCGTTCGTCGACCAGGAGGACGTGATCGCGCTCGGCGAGCAGATCCTCGTCGCGCTCTGGGGCCTCATCGACTACCAGATCCCGACTCCGATCGCCCGCATGACGTACGCGGACGCGATGGCGCGGTACGGCACGGACAAGCCGGACCTCCGGTTCGGCCTCGAGCTGGTCGAGCTGACGGAGTACTTCGCCGAGACGCCGTTCCGGGTGTTCCAGGCGCCGTACGTCGGCGCGGTCGTCCAGCCGGGCGGCGCCTCGACGCCCCGCCGCGGCTTCGACGCCTGGCAGGAGTGGGCCAAGCAGCGCGGCGCCAAGGGCCTCGCGTACGTCACCGTCGGCGAGGACGGCACCCTGGGCGGCCCGGTCGCCAAGAACATCACCGACGCCGAGCGCGAGGGCCTCGCGGCCGCCGTCGGCGCGCAGCCGGGCGACGCGGTGTTCTTCGCCGCCGGCAAGCCCGCCGAGGCGCGCGCGCTCCTGGGCGCCGCCCGCCTGGAGATCGGCCGCCGCGCCGAGCTGATCGACGAGTCGGCCTGGTCGTTCGTGTGGGTCGTCGACGCGCCGCTGTTCAAGCCGACCGGCGAGGACGACGACGTGGCCGTGGGCGAGGGCGCCTGGACCGCCGTGCACCACGCCTTCACGTCGCCGACCCCGGAGTGGGTCGACCGGTTCGAGGAGTCCCCGGGCGAGGCCCTGGCCTACGCCTACGACATCGTCTGCAACGGCAACGAGATCGGCGGCGGCTCGATCCGTATCCACCGCAAGGACGTGCAGGAGCGCGTCTTCGAGGTGATGGGCATCGGCGAGGCCGAGGCGCAGGAGAAGTTCGGCTTCCTGCTCGACGCCTTCCAGTTCGGCGCCCCGCCGCACGGCGGGATCGCGTTCGGCTGGGACCGCATCGTGGCGCTGCTGACCGGCTCGGAGTCGATCCGCGACGTCATCGCGTTCCCGAAGTCGGGCGGCGGCTACGACCCGCTGACCGGCGCTCCGGCCCCGATCACCGCGCAGCAGCGCAAGGAGGCCGGCGTCGACGCGAAGCCGAAGGCCTCCGACGTCGCCCCGCAGGGCACGCCCGCCGAGACCCCGGTCGCGGACGCGTCGGCGGCCGCGCAGCGGTGACCGGCGTCGGCGACCCGGCCGACGGCACCGAGCAGCACCCGCACGGCCCCGGCGCGCACCCCGCGCCGGGGCCGTCGGCGCGGGGTGCGGCGGCGGGCGGGACGGGGGCCGGCGGGGACGCGTC
>NZ_BONO01000042.1 GCF_016862755.1 Cellulomonas pakistanensis
GGACCACCGACACGACCCGCCCCGCACCCCCGCCCCTGTGGACCACGCACGCCACCGCCACCTGTGGTCGTTCTCGTGCCGGGCGACGGCCATGACGAGCGCCCGCGTCCGGCGCCGCAGCGCCCGCCAGCCCTCCCCGCCCGCGGGCTCAGCCCAGCGGGACCTCCCACGACAGCAGCGTGCCGCGTCCACCCGGGGCCGCCCCGAGCGAGAACGTCCCGCCGTGCTGCCGTGCCCGCGCGGCGAGGTTGCCGGTGCCCGAGCGCCGGTCCCGGACCGCGGGCAGGCCGACGCCGTCGTCCTCGACCTCGACGTGCACGGTGCCGAGCGGCCCCGCACCGCGGACGGTGACGCGCACCGCGACCGAGGACGCGTGCGCGTGCCGCGCGGCGTTGGCCAGCCCCTCGCGGACCACGGCCACGACGTCGTCGGTGCGGTCGGGGCCGATCCGCTCGTCGATGAGGTCCGCGACGATGTAGTCGCCGTCGGGCACGGTCTCGCCGTCGAGCAGCACGACCAGCGACGGCGCGAAACCGAGCCCGGTGCGGGCGAGCGAGGCCTCGCGGCGCAGCCGCTCGACGATGCCGGTGGCCGCGTCGGGGTCGCGCAGCGCGTAGACGATCTGGCGGATCTGCCGGACCGAGGCGTCGACGTTGTCCAGCGCCTCCTCGACGATGGTCGTGAGCTCGGACGGGTCGACGCCGCGCGAGGCGCGCCGGCGGGCCGTCTCCAGCTGCATGCCGGTCGCGAACAGCTGCTGGATGGCCAGGTCGTGCAGGTCGCGGGCGATCCGCTCGCGCTCGTCCAGCAGCGCCGCCTGGTCCTGGGCGTGCCGGGCCTCCGCGAGGACGAACGCCAGCGCCGCCTGGGACGCGAACGACTCCGCGGTGGCCAGGTCGCCGGCGTCGAACGCCGGGGTGCCGACCTTGCGCAGCAGGATGAGGACGCCGACGCCCTTGCCGGTGGTCTGCAGCGGGGCGAACAGCGCCGAGCCGAACGCCCGCATGGCCGGCACGGTGATGCGGCTCGACCGCGCGAGCGAGTCCATGACCAGCCCCTGGCCCTCCTCCATGACGGACCAGGTCGGCCCGCCTGGGGTCAGGGGGGAGCCGACCAGCGCGTCCGCGTTGTGCCCGTCGGCGAGCTCGATGAGCAGCTCGCCCCCGACGCCGGGCAGGGCCAGTGCGGCGGTGTCGGCGTCGGCGACGTCCCGGGCGGTCGCGGCGATGTGCGCGAGCGCGTCCTCCTCGTCGGCGCCGGACAGCAGCATGGTGGTGATGTCCTGGCCCGCGCGCAGCCAGTGCTCGCGGCGCGCCCCCTCGGCGAACAGCTGGGCGTTGGCCACGGCGACGCCGGCGGTGGCGGCGAGCGCGATGACGGCGGTCGCGTCCTTCTCGGTGAAGCCCCCGTCCTTCTCGGACAGGTAGAGGTAGCCGTAGACCTGGTCGCGCACGCGCACGGAGGCGCCGAGGAACGAGCCCATCGGCGGGTGCCCGGCGGGCCAGCCGCGGAACGCCGGGTGCTGCGCGAGGTCGTCGAGCTGGAGCACGCCGTGCACGGGGATGTGCCCGAGCACGCCCTGGGCGTGCGGGGGGTGGCCCATCATCGCGGCCGCGGCGGCCGGGACGCCGGTCTGCACGAACGTGGTGGACTCGCCGCGGGAGTCGAGGACGTTGATCGCGCCGTACCGCGCCCCGGTGAGCTCGACGGACACCCGGACGAACCGCTCCAGCACGCCGGGCAGGTCGAGCCCGGAGGCGACCGACAGGACCGCGTCGAGCAGGTCGGCGAGCTCGTCACCGGTCTCCGAGGCGGTGCCGAGCTCCAGGTGCGAGCGGCCGCCGGGCTCCCGGACGTGGATGGTCGTGGTGACGCCGGGCCCGTACGTCGGCGCGGCCACGCCGAGCTCGGCCGCGCGGGCCTCCGCGGCGGCGGCGTCCTGGCGCCCGCGCACCGGGTCCCGGGGTCCGGTCAGCTCGTCGGCCATGTGCTCGTCCCACCCTCGTCCTGCTCGCTGGCGTGCGCCTCACCGTACTGGGCGTCCGTGGCGAGCAGGTGCGCGTGGGTGCCGCGCGCCGCGACCCGGCCGTCGCGGAGCACGAGGACCTCGTCCGCGGCGGCGAGCGGCGCCAGGCGGTGGGTGACGACGAGCGCGCCGCGGCGCGCGGCCGCAACGTCGTCCGCCGCACGCGGCGCGGCCAGCAGGTCGCCGACCAGGCGGTCCGCCGTGGCCGGGTCGAGGTGCTCGGCCGGCTCGTCGACCAGCAGCAGGGGAGCGGTGGCGAGGAGGGAACGGGCCAGCAGCAGCCGGCGCCGCTCGCCGCCGGACACCGAGCGGGCGTCCGGCCCGAGCGCGGTGCCCACGCCGTCGGGCAGGCCGGCGAGCCAGTCGCCGAGCCCCGCGAGGACCAGCGCGTCGCGGGCGTCGTCCTCGGTGGCGTCGCCGCGGGCGACCCGCAGGTTCTCCAGGACGGTGGTCTCGAAGACGTGCGCGTCCTCGGTGGTGAGCGCCAGCCGGGACAGCCGGACCGCCGGGTCGACGTCGGCGAGCGGGACGCCGTCGAGCAGCACCTCGCCGGCGCGCGGCGGCAGGAGGCCGGCGAGCGTGAGCAGCAGGGTGGTCTTGCCGACCCCGGACGGCCCCACGACCGCGACGCTCCGGCCGGGCGCCAGGTCGAGGTCGAGGCCGGTGACCACGGGCGCGCGGCCGGGCCAGCCGACGGCGAGGCCGCGGGCGGTGAGCCGGGGGCAGGGGCCGGCGGCCTCCTCGGGGGTGCGGGTGCCGAGCCCGGTCGCCGGGGAAACCGCCGCGGCGGGCGCCCCGGCCGCGACCCCGGCGGCGACCTCGTCGGGGGTCGCCGCGTCGTCCAGCAGCGCCATGAGCCGGCCCGCCGCGGCGCGCGACCGGTGGATCTGGATCGCGGCCGCGGGCAGCACGCTGGTCGCCTCGAACGCGGCGAGCGGGGTCAGCACGAGCACCGCGAGCTCGACCTCGGCGATGCGGCCGGCGGCCAGCGCGGGGACGCCGAGCAAGAGCGCCGCGAGCACCGCGATCCCGACGGCGAGGTTGCCCAGCCCCGCGGCGAGCGCGGCCGGTCCCGCGCCGCGGTCGGTCGCCCGCGCGAGGTCGGCGTCGGCGGTGCGCAGCCGGGCGAGCTCCGCGCCGGTGCGGCCCTGCACGGCCAGCGCGCCGGCGTCCTCGAGCAGCCCGAGGGAGGTCGCGGCCATCTCGGCGCGAGCGGCGGCCGCGCGCTGCTCGGTGGCGCGCGCGGCGCGCTGGGCCAGCCAGGGGGCGACCACGCCGGCGAGCACCAGGCAGGCGGCCAGCGCGACGCCCGCGGCGGGCAGGAACAGGCCCATCGCGATCGACGTGCCGACGCCGAGCACCGCCGCGACGGCGGCCGGCAGCAGGCCGCGCACGACGACGTCGCCGACGGCGTCCACGTCCGCGCCGACCCGGGCCAGCAGGTCGCCGCGGCGCAGGCCGAGCGTGGCGCCCGCTCGGCCCGCGGCGAGCCGCTCGTAGAGCGCGGTGCGGAGCCGGGCCATGCCGCGCAGGGCGACGTCGTGCGACACCAGGCGCTCGAGGTACCGGAACAGCGCGCGCCCGATGCCGAACGCGCGGACGCCCACCGTCGCCACGGAGAGCTTGAGCACCGGCGGCATCTGCGCCGCGCGCGTGATCAGCCACGCGGACGCGGCGGCCAGCGCCACGGCGCACCCGAGCGCCAGCACGCCGAGCAGCACGGCCAGGACGGCGCGGCGCGGGTCGACGTCGAGCAGCCGGACGGCCCGCCAGAGCGGGTCGGCGGCGAGCCGCCGGGTCAGGGGACCGCGGGGGCCGCGCGCGGCGGGCCGGGCCGGGGCCTCGGCGAGGGTGGTCGTGGTCATCGGTCGCCCTCCGCGGGGGCCGGGGCGGTGCCGGACAGGCCGGCCGTGCTGACGAGCGCCGACTCGGCGGCGCCGAGCCGGGCGACCGCCTCGCGCGGGCGCGGGCCGGCCGGGTCGTCGCCGTCGCGGGCGCCGTCACCGGCCGTGCCGTCCGCACCCGCCGACGGGGCCGAGCGGACCGTGACGACGGTGTCGGCCAGCGCGATCAGCGAGGCGCGGTGCGCGACCAGCACCACCGTGCGGCCGGCGTCCCTCAGCGCCCGCACGGTGTCGAGCACGACTCGCTCGCCCGCGGCGTCGAGGTGGGCGGTGGGCTCGTCGAGGACCACCAGCGGCGCCTCCGACAGCAGCGCGCGGGTCAGGGCCACGCGCTGCCGCTGGCCGACGCTGAGCCCGGCGCCGCCGCGGCCGAGGTCGGTGCGCCAGCCGTCGGGCAGGCCGGCGACGACGGCGTCCAGCCCGGTGAGGGCGGCGGCGGCGTCCCGGCGCGCACGCTCCGCGGGGGAGAGGTCGGCGTCCTCGGCGCCGGCGACGAGCCGCCCGACCGAGGCGGGCTCGAGCACCGGGCGCTGCGGCAGCCACGCCACCTGCGGCCAGTAGGTCTCCGGGTCGACGTCGGCGAGGGGCGTGACGCGGCCGTCGGCGTCGACGAGCTCGACGGCGCCGGCGTCGGGGCGCAGCAGGCCGAGCAGGACGTCGACGGTGGTGGTCTTGCCGGCGCCGCTCGGGCCGGTGACGGCGACGGTGCGGCCGGGCGCGAGCTCCAGGTCGAGGCCGGCCGGGGCGAGCAGGTCGCGGCCCGGCGCGCGCACGGTGACGCCCCGCATCCGGAGGGTCGCCCGGCGCAGGTCCGGCGCCGGCGCGGTCCCGGCGGCGGGCACGGAGGTGCCCAGGACGCGGAACACCTGGTCGGCCGCGGCGACGCCGTCGGTGGAGGCGTGGAACTGGGCGCCCACCTGGCGCAGCGGCAGGTAGACCTCGGGCGCCAGGATCAGGACCGTGAGCCCGGTCGTGAGGTCGAGGTGCCCGTAGACGAGCCGCAGGCCGATGCCGACCGCGACCAGGGCGACGGACAGCGTGGTGACGAGCTCGAGCACCATGCCCGACAGGAACGCGATGCGCAGGGTGCCCATCGTGGCCCGCCGGTGGGCGTCGCCCAGAGCCTGCACGCGCGCCGCGGGGCCGCGTTCCCGTCCGAACGCGCGCAGCGTCGGGAGCCCGGCGACGAGGTCGAGGACCTGCGAGCCGAGCCGCTGCAGGACGCGGAGCCCGCGCTCGGACCGGCCCTGGGTGAGCTGGCCGATGAGGACCATGAACACCGGGATCAGCGGGATCGTCCCCGCGGCCAGGGCGGCGGACACGGGGTCCAGGTCGAGGATCACGACCAGGACCGCGGGGGTGACGGTCGCCGAGAGCACGAGCTGCGGCAGGTACTTCACGAAGTACGGCTCGAGCGCGTCGAGCCCGCGGGTCGCGAGCGTCACGACGCGCGCTCCCTCGCCCTCGGCCAGCCAGCGCGGGCCGAGCGCGGCGGCGCGGGCGACCACCTGCTCGCGGAGCTCGGCGATCGCGCGCGTCGCCGCCCGGTGCGCGTACCGCTCCTGCACGGCGACGGCGAGCGCGCGCGCCGCGACGACGGCGGCCAGCCACCCGACCCGCGGGAGCAGGTCGGGCAGCGTGGCACCGTCGTGCGCGGCGGCGGCGAGCACCTGCGCGAGCAGGACCGCCTGGGCGATCACCAGCCCGGCCGTGACCAGCCCCAGGGCGACGGTCAGGGCCACGTACCCCCGGGCGGCGCGGGCGTACCGGAGCAGGCGCGGGTCGAGCGGCTTCACGCGGCTGATCGACTCCTCAGACCTTCGGGTCGCCGGCGGCGACGGAGGTCTGCTCCGTCTCCTTGCGGCTGATGACCGAGCCGAACGTGAGGCCGACGTGCTCGGGGATGTGGTCCGCGGAGATCCGCTTGCGGAACACCCAGTAGGTCCAGCCCTGGTAGAGCAGGACGACCGGGACCAGCAGCACGGCGACCCAGGTCATGATCGTCAGCGTGTAGTCCGTGGAGGACGCGTTGCGGATGTCCAGCGAGTTGGCCGGGTCCAGCGCCGGCATCACGTCGGGGAACATCGACCCGAAGATCAGCACGACGGCGGCGACGATGACGACGGCCGACCACACGAACGCCCAGCCCTCGCGCCGGGCGCGGGTCGTGAGCACGACGGCGAGCAGCGCCACGGCCGCGACGGCGACGGCCGCCCAGGTCCACGCCACGGAGTACGCGACCTGCGCCCACAGGGCCCACGCGGCGGCGACGACCAGCACCACCGGCGCCAGACGCTGTGCCAGTGCGCCGGCCCGCTCGCGCATGTCCCCGCTGGTCTTCAGCGACAGGAAGATCGCGCCGTGCAGCAGGAACAGGCTGAACGTCACGAGCCCGCCGAGCAGCGCGAACGGGTTCAGCAGCGCGAAGAAACCGCCGACGTACTGGTGGTTCGCGTCCAGCTCGACGCCGCGCACCAGGTTGGCGAACGCGACGCCCCAGAGGATCGCCGGGAGGTAGGAGCCGGCCATGATGCCGCGGTCCGCCCAGCGCCTCCACCGGTCGGTGTTGATCTTGCCGCGCCACTCGATGGACACGATGCGGAGGATCAGTCCGAGCAGGATCAGCAGCAGCGGGATGTAGAAGCCGGAGAACAGGGTCGCGTACCACTCGGGGAACGCCGCGAAGATGGCCGCGCCGGCCGTGATCAGCCACACCTCGTTCCCGTCCCACACGGGGCCGATGGTGTTGATCATGACCCGGCGGTCCTTGTCCTTCCGGCCCAGGACCGGCAGCAGCATCCCGACGCCGAAGTCGAAGCCCTCGAGGACGAGGTACCCGGTCCACAGGACCGCGATCAGCACGAACCAGATGACGGGGAGGTCCATCGCCGCGCTCCTCTCAGTAGGCGAACGACAGCGGGCGCTCGGCGGCGTCCGGGTCGTTCGGGTCGGGCTGGTTGTCGGGGTTGTCCGGGCTGTAGTCCTTCTCCGTGTCCGCGACGCCCTCGGCGGCGTACCGCTTCATCAGGCGGAACCAGAACACGGCCAGCACGCCGTAGACGAGCGTGAACGCGACCATCGAGATGACCACCGTGGTCGGGCTGACCACCTCGGAGACGCCGCGCTCGGTGAGCAGCCACACGCCGTCGACGCCGGTCGGGTTCGGGTACACCACCCAGGGCTGGCGGCCCATCTCGGTGAAGATCCAGCCGAACGCCGACGCGAGGAACGGGGTCGGGATGGCCCAGACGCCGACGCGGGCGAGCCACCTGTTGCCGGACACCCGGCCCTTGCGGGTCATCCACATCGCCATCAGGGCGAGGATCGCGGAGCCGGCCGCGAGGCCGATCATCAGGCGGAAGGCCCAGTAGGTGACCGTGAGGTCGGGGATGTAGTTGACGCCCTCGCCGTACTTCGCCTCGTACTCCGTCTGCAGGTCGTTCACGCCCTGCAGCGGGGCGTCGAAGTCGTTCAGCGCGAGGAACGACAGCAGGCCCGGGATCTCGAGGTAGTGCGTGACGCCCTCGCAGTTGTTCGTGAGGTCGCCGATCGCCAGCAGCGAGAAGGACGCGCCGTCGGTGCTCTCGCAGAGCGCCTCGGCGGCGGCCATCTTGGTGGGCTGCTGCTCGAACATGAGCTGGCCCTGCGCGTGGCCGGTGATGCCGAGCCCGATGCCGGCGACGACCATCGTCGCGACGCCGAGCCGCACCGCGGGGCGGTACACCGTGCGGGCCTCGTCGTCGCGGCCCTGGCGCACCAGCTTGACCATCCACCAGGCGGCGATGCCCGCGACGAACGTGCCCGCGGTGAGGAACGCGGCGGTGATCGTGTGCGGGAACGCGGCCCACAGCGTGTTGTTGGTGAGCACCGCCAGGACGTCGTTCATCTCCGCGCGGCCGGTCTCGGTGTTGAACACCGTGCCGACGGGGTGCTGCATCCAGGAGTTCGCCGCCAGGATGAAGAACGCGGAGGCGTTCGTCGCGAACGCGACCGCCCAGATGCTCAGCAGGTGGATCTTCTTGGGCAGCTTGTCCCAGCCGAAGATCCACAGCCCGAGGAAGGTCGACTCGACGAAGAAGGCGACGAGGCCCTCCATCGCCAGCGGGGCGCCGAAGACGTCGCCGACGAAGCGGGAGTACTCGGACCAGTTCATGCCGAACTGGAACTCCTGCACGATGCCGGTGGCCACGCCGATCGCGAAGTTGATGAGCATGAGCTTGCCGAAGAACTTGGTCAGCCGGAGCCAGGTCTCGTTGCCGGTCCGGACCCAGATGGTCTGCATGATCGCGACGAGCGGGGCGAGGCCGATCGTCAGCGGGACGAAGATGAAGTGGTAGACGGTGGTGACACCGAACTGCCAGCGGGCCAGGTCGAGGGCTTCCACGTGGAGTCCGTCCAGTCGCTCAGGCGGTTTGGGGGGCCGAACGGCCCAGGTCAGGGCCGATGCTCGAAGGTATTGCGCCCCGATTCACAAGCGTAGGACAAAGGTCCCCCGATCTGACGCGATGTCGTCTCGTTGTGACTGGATTCACGAGCGTGACCTAGCGCACGTCGCGAGGAGCTCTGTGCGATACTGACTCCGGTCTCCCGGGATCCACACACCCCGGGCGCCACCGTGCTCGCCGCACCAGCGCATCGCGCTCGCCAGGCGCCGCCGGCCGGCCGACCCCGATCCAGGGGCTCGTGCCGCCAGGCAGGCGATGGCGCCGAACGCCCGTGCAGCGACCGACACCGACGACTTCCGTCGCCGCGGGAACGCGAGCGACGACCGACAGCCCGACGGGCGCCGTGCGTGTGGCCGGCGTACCCGGGCGAGCAGGAGCACCGCGCGTGACGCTCGACAACACCTCGGACAGCACCACCACCACGGCCGCGCAGACGGGTGGTGACGCGCCGGCCGAGACCGGCACGGCGCCCCGCAAGCGTGCCACCCGGACCCGCGCCACGCGGGCCGCCAAGGCGGCGGAGCCGGCCGGCGACACCCTGGACTTCACCGTGGGCGACGCCGCCCCCGCCGACGCCGCCGCGCAGGAGGCGCCCGAGAAGCCGGCGCGCCGCCGCGCGCCGCGCAAGACGGCCGCGCAGAAGGCCGCCGAGGCCGCCGCCGCCGAGGAGGCCGCCACAGCCGAGACCGCGCAGGCCCCGGTGGAGGACACCGCCGCCGCCGCGCCCGCCGCCCCGACCGACGAGGCGCCCGCCGCCCCGAAGCGCCGCCGTGCGACCCGCAAGGCCGCCGCCCCCACCGACGCTCCGGCCGCGGACGCCGCATCCGCCGTCCCCACCGACGCTCGGGCCGCCGACGCCGCGCCCGCGGCCGACGCCGCGCCCGCCGAGCCGCAGGCCCCCGCCGCCGCGGACGCCGCGCCCGCCGCCGAGGTCGCGCCCGCCGCCGCGGAGCCCGAGGCCGCCGCGCCGGTCGCCACGCCGCCCGCCCGCCGGTCGCGCCGCGCCACCCGGCCCGCCGGCGCCGGCACCGCCGCCCCGGCCGCCCCCGTCGCCGAGGCCGCGCCCGCCGCGCCCACCGCCCCGGGCGTCGAGAGCGTCATCGAGGACCCCGAGGACGAGCAGGTCGCCGAGGCCGTCGAGCAGGCCGAGGAGACGTCGGCCGCCGCGCCGGAGAGCCGCCTGGACGTGCTGGCCGAGCTCGGCCGCGCCACCCAGCCCGCCGCGGAGCGCGAGCCGGCGCGCCGGTCCCGGGGGCGCCGGTCCACGCGGCCCGCCGAGGCGCCGGCCGAGCCGGTCGCCGAGCCCGCCGTCGAGCAGGCGCCGGCCGCCGCGCAGCAGCCCGCGTCGGAGCGGCAGGCCGCCGAGTCGCAGCAGAAGCAGGCCGCGCGCCAGGGCGGCGGCCAGAAGCCCGCCGACCAGGACCGCGCCGCGTCCGCGCGCCTCGCCACGACCGCCCTGCTGTTCCAGGCGCCCGAGGCCCCGCGCCGCCGGCGCCGCGCCCAGGCGCCGTCCGGCTCGCCCGAGACCATCTCCGCCGCGGCGCAGGCCGACCTCGAGGCCGCGCAGG
>NZ_BONO01000043.1 GCF_016862755.1 Cellulomonas pakistanensis
GGCGCAGGTCCCGTCGCGGGTGCGGACGAGCTCCGCGAGGGCCGCAGTGGGTCGGTATCGCTCGCGTCCGAGGTCCAGGACGCGGTCGGTGCGGGGATCGGTGACGACCCGCCGCCACACGCCCCCGGCGGCGAGGGCGCGGGCGGCGACGGCATCGATGGGGCCGTAGCCGTCGAGGTGCGCCGGCATGTCGTCCAGCCCGAGGAGGGTGGCGGCGGAGACGGTGACGCGGACCTCGGCGCCGGGGCGGGCGCAGCCGCAGCGCCCGGCGCCTCGCGCCGCCGTGGACGCCAGGGCGACGGCAGCCGCGGGCGCTTCGGGACCGGGCGCGGCGGTAGCGCGCGGGGCCGGCTCGAGGGCGGCGGCATCGGGCGCGGCGGCGTCGAGCGCCGCGGTGTCGAGCGCGGCAGTGTCGAGCGCGGCAGTGTCGAGCGCGGCGGTGTCGAGCGCGGCGGACTCAGGCGAGGCGGCCTCGTGCTCGGTGGACTCGGGCGGAGCGAGATCCGCGCGCTCCGGCGCCGCGGGCTCGGGCGAGCCCTCGGTCGCGGCGGGGACGAGCGCTGCCGGCTGGTGGGCGTCGGAAGGGAGCACGGCGGGAACGGGGGGCTCCGGCCCGAGGACGGGGATGAGGGTGGCGATCGGGCGGGGCTCAGCGTGGCCGGCGCGCGCAGACCTCCTGCGGACCGTGGTCACCGGATCGGGGTCCGGGCGCGGAGCCGGGGCAGGCGCCGGAGCCGGTGGGTCGAGGTGCACCTCGACCGCCGGGCCGTCGGCGGGCGGGACGTCCCCGACGACCAGGTCCCGCAGCCCGTCCGCGCGCAGCTGGTCCAGCGTGCGCCCGTCCCCCACGGCCTGCGCGGCCCGCGCCGCGTGGTCGAGCACCCCGTCGACCCGGGTCGCGTCCTCCGCGGCCATGACCACCCACATCGCGGCCATCCCGTGCGGGCGCTGGCACGGGTGCGTCACCCGGCGGGTGCAGCGCGCCCGCCGGTGCCGGCTCGCGGCGCCCTCGGGGTCGACCAGTCGGATCTCCCGCTCCACTCGCTGCCGGAGCTGCGCGACCGAGCACTGGTCCGCGTCCGGGAGAACCGCGTCCTCGACGGCGTGCGCCGCCTGCCAAGGCACGTCGCTCAGCCCGGACGCCAGGGCCTCGGCCTTCGCGGCGTCGATCTGCCCGGTCTGCAGCGCCTCGCCGGTGGCGGCGAGCATGCCGTCGAGCACGAGGGCCCGGTGCACGGCCTTGTTCGCGGCGCCCCGGGACCACCCCAGGCGCGCGGACAGCTCGTCCCCGGCTACCGATGACTGCACCGGCGGCGCCCCGGCCAGCGGGGACCAGTCCGGGCTCATCTCCGGCCGGGAGGCGAGCTCGGCGATCGCCGCGAGCTTGCGGGCGTGCTGGTGCGCCTCCATGCGGTCGTGCGCGGCGACCACCTCGACGAGGATCACCGGCGACAGCACCGTCAGGTCGAGCCCCCGCAGCCAGGCGTCCAGCACCGGCCCGGGCGGGCATGCTGCGATCGCCTCGGCCTGCCGCTGCTCGCCCGTCCGCGGCGTCCCGCCGGCCGCCACGACGGGGTCCGGCCCGTCGTCCGTCAGGCACGTCCCGTCGCGCCCGTAGACCGGCAGCGCGGCGGCGACGACCACGTCGCCACCGGTCCATCGCTGCAGGTCAACCATGGAAAAACCCTACCGACGACCACCGACACGACCCGCCCCGCACCCCTGCGCCTGTGGACGACGCACGCCCCCGGAGCCTGTGGTGGTTCCCGTGCCCCGCGACCGTCAGCCGACCGCGGCGCCCGCCGCGCGCAGGTCCGCCACGAACCCCGCGTACGCCTCGTCCCAGCCCGCGCGACCGCGCAGCCGGAGCACGGCCGACGGGTGCACCGTCACCAGCACCGTCGCGTCGGGCGCCTCGGCCGGGTGCTCGTCCAGCAGCCGGCCGCGCAGCTCGCCGACGGTGACGTCGCGGCCGAGCACGGAGCGGGCGGCGGTCGCGCCGAGGCACACCACCACCCGCGGCCCGACGGCGGCGAGCTCGGCGCCCAGCCAGGGGTGGCACGCCCGGACGTGCGCCACCGCGGGGCTCTTGTGCAGCCGGCGCCTGCCGCGCTCGGTGAACCGGAAGTGCTTGACGGCGTTGGTCACGTACACCGCGCCGGCGTCCAGACCCGCGTCGCGCAGGCCGTCGTGCAGCACCCGGCCGGCGGGTCCGACGAACGGCTCGCCGGCGAGGTCCTCGCGGTCGCCGGGCTGCTCACCCACCAGGACGACGCGCGCGTCCGGCGGTCCCGCGCCGACCACCACCTGGGTCGCCGGCGCCCACAGCTCGCACCCGCGGCAGGCCGGCGCGGCGGCCGCCAGCGCGTCGACGTCGCCGTCCGGCGGCACCCACTCCTGGGCGCCCGGGCGGTCCGGCGTCGCGCGCCGCTCAGCCACGGTCGGCGAGCCTCCGGCGGCGCAGGCGCGTCCAGACGAACTTCACCACCACGACCACGATCGCGGCGTAGACGGCGTAGTTGATCCAGTCCGAGTACCGCCCGACGTCCTCCCACTGCTCCCCGAGCACGTAGCCCGCGACGATGAGCCCGGTGTTCCACACCGCGCTGCCGATCGCCGTGAACAGCAGGAACCTCGGCTGCGGCATCCGCTCGAGGCCCGCAGGGATCGACACCAGCGACCGCACCACCGGCACGCACCGGCCGATCAGCACCGCCGCGCCGCCGTGCCGGACGAACCAGTCCTCCGCCCGGTCCAGGTCCTCGACCTCCATGAGCGGGATCTTCTCCAGCCAGCGCCGCAGCCGCTCGCGGCCGAACCAGACGCCCAGCCCGTACAGGAGCCAGGCGCCGGCGACCGCGCCGACGGTGGCGCCGACGACCGCCGCGACCAGGTTCATCTGCCCCTGGCTCGCGACGTAGCCGGCGACCGGCAGCACGACCTCGGACGGGATCGGCGGGAACAGGTTCTCCAGCGCGACGAGCAGCCCGACGCCGACGGGTCCGAGCGCCTCGACGACGCCCACCACCCAGCCCGCCAGGCCGGTCAGCTCGGCGGAGCCGCCGGCGGCGGCGAGGGCGGCGGGGGCGGCGGCGTCCATCGACGCGATCGTCGCACGCACCCCGCCGCCCCGCCCGCGGTCAGACCCGGGTGAGCTCCAGCCCGCCGGCGGCGTCGGCCGCGCGGGTCACCCGCACGGTGTCGCCGTCCCGCACCTCGCCGGCCAGCAGCAGCCGGGCCAGGCGGTCGCCGATCTCGCGCTGCACGAGCCGGCGCAGCGGCCGGGCGCCGTAGGCCGGGTCGAAGCCCTCGATGGCGAGCCACTCGCGCGCCCCCGGGTCGACGTCCAGCGCGAGCCGCCGGTCCCGCAGCCGCGCCGCGAGCGCCGCGACCTGCAGGTCGACGATCCGGCCGATCTCCGCCAGCGACAGCGGGTCGAACAGCACGATGTCGTCGAGCCGGTTGAGGAACTCCGGCTTGAACGCGGCGCGCACGGCGTCCATCACGCCGGCCCTCCGCTGCTCCGGGTCGAGCAGCGGGTCGACGAGGTGCTGCGAGCCGAGGTTGGAGGTCAGCACGAGGATGACGTTCCGGAAGTCGACCGTCCGCCCCTGGCCGTCGGTGAGCCGGCCGTCGTCCAGCACCTGCAGCAGGATGTCGAACACCTCGGGGTGCGCCTTCTCGACCTCGTCGAGCAGCAGCACCGAGTACGGGCGCCGGCGGACGGCCTCGGTGAGCTGGCCGCCCTCCTCGTAGCCGACGTACCCCGGGGGCGCCCCGATGAGGCGCGCGACGGAGTGCCGCTCGGCGTACTCGGACATGTCGATCCGGACCATGGCGCGCTCGTCGTCGAACAGGAAGTCGGCGAGCGCCTTGGCGAGCTCGGTCTTGCCGACGCCGGTCGGGCCGAGGAACAGGAACGACCCGGTCGGCCGGTCGGGGTCGGCGATGCCCGCCCGCGAGCGGCGCACGGCGTCCGACACGGCGGCGACCGCGGCGGACTGGCCGATCAGCCGCTCGCCGATGACCTCCTCCATCCGGAGCAGCTTCGCGGTCTCCCCCTCGAGCAGCCGCCCGGCGGGGATGCCGGTCCACATGGCGACGACCTCGGCGATCTCGTCGGGGCCGACCTTGTCGGCGATCATCGGGGCCTGCGCCTCGGCGGCCGCGGCGTCGGCCTCGCGCTCCGAGCGCTCGGCCTCCGCGATCTCCTTCTCGACCGCCGGGATCTCGCCGTACTGCAGGCGCGCGGCGGCGGCGAGGTCGCCCTCGCGCAGCAGCCGGTCCGCGGTCGAGCGCAGGTCGTCCAGGCGCGCCTTGAGGTCGCCGACCAGGTTGTGCCCGGCCTTCTCCTTCTCCCAGCGCGCGGTCAGCCCGGCGAGCTCCTCGCGGCGGTCGGCGAGGTCGGCACGCAGCTTCTCCAGCCGCTCGCGGGAGGCCGGGTCGTCCGCCTCGGACAGCACGACCTCCTCCATCTCCAGCCGGGTGACGGCGCGCTGCAGCTCGTCGATCTCGACCGGGGAGGAGTCGAGCTCCATCCGCAGCCGGGACGCGGCCTCGTCGACCAGGTCGATCGCCTTGTCGGGGAGCTGCCGGCCGGTGATGTACCGGTCGGACAGCGTGGCGGCGGCGACGAGCGCGGCGTCGGCGATCGTCACCTTGTGGTGCGCCTCGTACCGCTCCTTGAGCCCGCGCAGGATCGCGACGGTGTCCTCCACCGACGGCTCGCCGACGAACACCTGCTGGAACCGGCGCTCCAGCGCGGGGTCCTTCTCGATCCGCTCGCGGTACTCGTCCAGCGTGGTGGCGCCGACCAGGCGCAGCTCGCCGCGGGCCAGCATGGGCTTGAGCATGTTGCCCGCGTCCATCGCCCCCTCCCCGCCGGCACCCGCGCCCACGACGGTGTGCAGCTCGTCGATGAACGTGACGACCTCGCCCTCGGAGGAGGTGATCTCCTCCAGGACCGCCTTCAGCCGCTCCTCGAACTCGCCGCGGTACTTCGCGCCGGCGACCATCGCCGCCAGGTCCAGCGAGACCAGGCGCTTGCCGCGCAGCGACTCCGGCACGTCGCCGGCCACGATGCGCTGGGCCAGGCCCTCGACGACGGCCGTCTTGCCGACGCCGGGCTCGCCGATCAGGACGGGGTTGTTCTTGGTCCGGCGGGACAGCACCTGGATCACGCGACGGATCTCGGCGTCGCGGCCGATCACCGGGTCGAGCCGCCCGTCGCGGGCGCGCTGGGTCAGGTCGACGCCGTACTGCTCGAGGGCCTTGTAGGTGCCCTCGGGGTTCGGGCTGGTGACGCGGGCGGAGCCGCGGACCGACGGCAGCGCGGCGGCGAGCGCGTCACGGGACGCGCCCTGGGCGCGCAGGGCGTCGGCGACGCCCGTCTGGCCGGCGGCGAGGCCCAGCAGCAGGTGCTCGGTGGACACGTAGTCGTCGCCCAGCGTGCGGGCCTCGGCCGACGCCGCCTCGATCGCGGACGAGGTCGCCCGGGAGGCCGTCGGCTGCGCGACGGAGGAGCCGCTCGCGGCGGGCAGGTTCACCAGGACCGCGCGCACCGCGCGCCCGAGCGCCTGCCGGTCGGCGCCCACGGCGTCGAGCAGGCCGTTCGCCACGCCGCCCTCCTGGGCGAGCAGCGCGTTCAGCAGGTGGGCGGGCTCCAGCTGCGGGTTGCCGGCGGCCGACGCCTGCTGGATGGCGTCGCCGATCGCCTCCTGCGACTTGGTGGTGAGCTTCGCGTCCAACGTCCCCTCCGTGCGTCCGGGTCGGCGCGGCCGGTCGACCGCGCGTGCGTGCGTCGCCCCGCTCGTGACGGGGCATCCGGTGCAACGGCACGCAAGTTGAGCCTATTCCGCTCAACTTGGCGACGTCGAGCCGACGGACGGTCGCGACCGACTGCCGTCCGGCCGCCGGGCGCGGCACGCTCGCGAGCGACCGACCCCGGCCGGAGCGGCGAGCCGGGCGAGGCGGCGGCCGGCACAGCGGGGTGACGCCGGGTCATAGCATCTCGTGACTCTGACGCCCGTCACTCGCGGTTGTGACCGTATTCACGCCGGCGACTTCCGTACGACACATCGCCGCAACGCGCGACACGCGAGCTGACCTGCGTCGCCGTGAAGCGCTTGCCCGATTCCGACATGTCGGACTTGCACGACTGTGATCTGCGCATTTACGGGCAATCCGGACACCTCTGACGTGATCCATCTCACATATGGTGTCTGAAATGCCGGGTGGGAGTTGCGCGAGCGCCACGGCGTCCAACACGCTGGGCGCACTCGAGGCCGGGAGCACAACCGGCGCACAGGATCCACCGATCGCCATGTCGTCGCCCGTCCGAACGGGTGACACCTCCGCCCTCGCCCTTCTCCCCGCCTGTCACAGAGGCCCACGCCTCCCGACCGGGACAGCGCCTTCCGGCGCGGATCCCGCCGCCCTCCGCCGCGTCACCGTCGCCGCTGGCTCCTCCGTCCCGACCCAGCGCCGAGGTGAGCGATGTTCATCTTCATCCTGCAGATCCGGCACATGCTCGACGAGCAGGCCGAGCTGTACCTCTTCACGATCTTCTCCGGGCTCGTCTGGGCCCTGTGGCTCCTCAAGGTGGGCCTCTCCCGGCGGTACCGCCCGTGGACGGAGGAGCACCACGAGACGACCAGCGTGATCGTCCCGGTCGTCGACGAGCCGCTCGACCTGTTCCGCGACGTGCTCACGCGCGTGACCGAGCAGCGGCCCGACGAGGTCATCGTCGTCATCAACGGCGCGGTCAACCCCGGGCTCCAGGCGGTCTGCGAGGAGTTCGCGCCGCTCGTCCGCTGGGTGCACACCCCGATCCCGGGCAAGCGGAACGCGGTCAAGATCGGCACCGAGATGTCCAAGTACGACATCACCGTGCTGCTCGACTCGGACACGGTCTGGACGCCGGGCACGCTGCCCGAGCTCATCAAGCCGTTCAAGGACCGGAACGTCGGCGGCGTCACCACCCGTCAGCGCATCCTCGAGCCGACCCGCTCCTGGATCACCCGCTGGGCGGACTGGCTGGAGAACTCGCGCTCGCTGTACTCGATGCCCGCGCAGTCGGTGCTCGGCCAGGTCGGCTGCCTCCCGGGCCGCACGATCGCGTTCCGCCGGCACATCCTCATCGACGTCATGGACGACTTCATGACCCAGCGGTTCATGGGCGTCTTCCTCGAGGTGTCCGACGACCGCACGCTGACGAACCTGACCCTCAAGAAGGGCTACCGGACCGTCTACCAGCACACGAGCCTCGTCTACACCGACGCCCCGCTGCAGGTGAAGAAGCTGTTCAAGCAGCAGCTCCGCTGGGCCCGCGGCTCGCAGTACAACACCCTGCGGATGCTGCCCTGGATGCTCGGGCACGCGCCGATCCTGGCGATCTTCTTCCTGACCGACATCATCCTGCCGTTCCTGCTGATCGGGACGATCGCGGGCTGGATCTACCGCTCGGTCAGCGGCACCGGCGTCAACCTCTACGAGGCGATGCTCGAGACCTACGGTGCCCAGGCCGGCTGGTTCTGGGTCATCGGCCTGATGGTCGTGTCCTCGGTGCTGTCGATGGCGATCCGGCAGATCCGGCACCTGCAGGAGGTCCCCAGCGACTTCTTCCGGCTGCCGGTCTTCATCATCGTCTCGACGTTCTTCCTCATGCCGGTCCGCCTGCTCGGGTTCCTGCGCATGGCGCACGCCTCCGGCTGGGGCACCCGCGCCGGCGCCTACGCCGGCGGCGACCCGGGCCAGGGCGGCCCGGAGGAGACCCTGAAGCCGGGCACGCTCGAGGCCGAGCTCGGCCTCATCGCCGACGCGGCGCCGGTGGACGTCGTCGACCGCGGTGGCTTCCCGACGCAGCGCGACCACGCGACCGACCCGGGCGGCACGTACGGCGAGCCCGTGCCCGCCGTCGCGGGCCACGCCCCGCTGACCGCCGAGGCCGTCGCCGTGGCGTCCGCCGCGACGCCCGCCCCGGCCGCGCACACCGCGGTCGCCACCGTGGCCGCCCCCGACACCACGCGCCGGCACGCCCGTGCCGCCGCCCCTGCCCCCGCCCGCCGACGGCTCAACCCGCTCGCGGGGATCCCCTACGTGATCGCCGTGGTCCTGTTCGCCCTGGAGGCCCTCCTCTATGTCTGACGCACCCATGCCGCCCAGCGGCAAGCACTGGTGGGCGCCCACGATGGGCCGGATGACGCTGCGCGCCCGCGTGGCCACCGCCGTCATCGTGCTCGCGCTCGTGGCCGTCACCGCGGTCGTGTGGAACCTGCCGACCGTCTCCTCGATCGTCCGCGCCCAGGCCGACGAGCCCACCGCCGCGGAGCTCGCGCTCCAGCAGCGCAACGCCGAGCTGGAGGGGCAGCTGCAGTCCAGCCGCGCCCAGGCCGACGCCCTCCGCGACGTCCTGGAGGACGAGCAGGCCGCCCGCAAGAAGGGCGAGCTCTCCGCCGCGGAGAACCAGGCCCGGCGCGAGGCCGAGGCGGCCGCGGCCGCCGCGGAGGAGAAGTCCTCGTCCGGGTCGTCGGGCTCCTCGAAGTCCTCGAGCTCGTCCCGCCCGGGCCGCACCGGCTCCGGCGCGGGCGCCGGCGCGTCGACCGGCGGCGGCTCCTCCTCGGGTGGCGGCGAGGGCGCGACCAACCCCGCCCCGCCGCGGCCCGAGAACCCGAGCACCCCGGCGGAGCCGGTCAAGCCCACCGCGCCGAGCAAGGCGCAGCTGCTCGACCCGAGCACCCGGTACTTCGGCATGTACACCGAGCAGGCCCCGTTCAACTGGGCCACGTTCGACGACGCGGCGAACGATGTCGGCCGCGAGCAGACGATGGTCGGCTTCTTCGGAGGCTGGGACGAGGCGTACCGCGACAACGCGGTGACCCGCGCCTGGCAGCGCGGCATGCTGCCGTTCCTCACCTGGGAGTCCCGCCCGATCGCGTCGAAGAACGACGTCGTGGTCGAGCCGGACTACACGCTGCCGAAGATCATCGCCGGCGACTTCGACGCCTACCTGACGCAGTACGCGAAGGACATCGCGTCGACCGGCCTGCCGCTCGCGATCCGCCTGGACCACGAGATGAACGGCACCTGGTACCCCTGGGCCGAGCAGACCGGCTCGGGCGCGCCGATCAACGGCAACAACGTCGGCGACTACGTGAAGATGTGGCAGCACGTCCACGACATCTTCGAGGCGAACGGCGCCAACCAGTACGTCATCTGGGTGTGGGCGCCGAACATCGTCAACAACCTGTCGGCCGCGCACCAGAGCACGGAGTTCCTGCGCGCGCTGTACCCGGGCGACGGGTACGTGGACTGGGTCGGCGTGTCCGGCTACCAGCGCCCGCCGTACAAGGCCGACAACAACGCGACCTTCCAGTACACCTACGACCGCACGCTGGACCAGCTCCGCGAGATCTCCGACAAGAAGATCCTGCTGGCCGAGGTCGGCGCGTCCGAGATCGGCGGCACCAAGCCCGCCTGGGTGAAGTCGTTCTTCCAGGGCTTCGACCCCGGCCGCAACGACGACGTCATCGGGTTCGCCTGGTTCAACCTCGCGGTGACCACCTACGTCGACGGCCAGCTCGCCACCAACGACTGGCGGGTGAACTCCCGGGCGAACAGCCTCGAGGCGTTCCGGACCGGCATCGCCGACCCGGCGCGGAACTTCGGCGGCGAGGTGCTCGCGTCCGCGCCGTCGGTGACCGCCCAGGCGCCGGCCGCCGCCGCGACCACCGCCCCGCCGACCCCGACGGGGGGCGTGGCGCCCGCGCCGACGCCCTCGCCGGTGGCGCCCGCCGCCCCGGAGCCGACCGCGGCGCCCGAGCCGGCCGCGTCGCCCGGGCCCACGGCGTCGCCGGAGCCGACCCCGGCCCCGAGCGCGACGCCCGCCCCGACCGC
>NZ_BONO01000044.1 GCF_016862755.1 Cellulomonas pakistanensis
AGGGCGCGGACGTCCCCGCGGCGGGGACCGAGCCGGCGGGGGCGGAGCCCGAGGCGCCGGCCGCGGCGCCGGCGCCGGCGTCCGAGCCCGAGCCCGGCGCGCCCGCGGGAGGGTCCGGGCGCGGCGGCGCGCGCCGCGAGGAGGCGACGGTGTCCGCGTCGTCCCCCGGCTCGCTGGCCGCGCGGCGCGCCGTGCTGCAGCGCGTCCGGTCCGCCGACCGCCCGGTGCCGACCGGCGCCGTCGCGCAGGCCGCGCAGAAGGCCGACCCCACGCTGCCGGGCACGCGCTGGGCCGGCACGGGCGGCTTCCTGCCGTGGCTGTCCCAGGCCGTGCCGGAGCTCGGCGTCGCCGCACGCCCCTCGCCCGGGTACGTCTGGGACCCGAAGCGGTTCGGCGAGGCCGACCTGCCCGGCGCCGTCGCCGAGGGCCCCGCCGGCACCGACGCGACCGCGCTGGAGCGCCAGGTCGTCGCGGTCACCGACACCCCGGGGCTCAGCCGGGACAACTACCGGGTGCTCCTGACCGCGCTGGCCGACGACGTGCGGGAGCACCCGTTCGAGCGCACCGCCACCGCCCGCCGGGTCCGGGACGCCTGCCAGGCCGCGGGCGCCGCCGTCGGGCGGTCGACCGTCAACACGGTGATCTCCGGCGTCCTGTACGTCGGCCTCGAGCTCGACGAGACGGTCACCGCCGTCGACGTGGCGGAGGCCTGGGCGGACAACGTCGTCGGGCTGTGCCGCGGCGCCCGCATGGAGCTCACCGAGGCGGACGAGGTCGCGATCGACGACTGGGTCGGCGGCGGCCTCCTGGACGACCTGGAGGACTGAGCCGCCGGGGGTGCACAAGACACGCCGAGGGTGCCCGCACTGAGGGCACCGCGGGCGTGTCTCGTGCACCCTCGCGGCCCCGCTACGCCGGGGTCGGCGCCAGGGCGGCCAGCGCCGGGTTGTCGACCGCCGCGGCCAGCGCCGCCGCGTGCTCCGCCGCGCCCGGCTCCCCGAGCGCCGCGCGGTGCCCCGCCGCCCGGGCCACGAGCTCCCGCATCCCCCGCCGCGCGGCGAACGCCTCCAGCTCGGCCGCCCACGCCGCCGCGCCGGGCACGCCGCGCGGGACGGCGAACCCGCAGAGCGCGTCGAGGCAGTGCGCCTCGACCCAGTCGTGGGCGTCCCGCTGCCGCCGGCACGCGCCCGGCGCGGCGGTGAGCAGGTCGAGGGCGAGGGCGTCGTCGCCCCGGGCGGCCGCGAGCAAGCCGCGGCCGCGCAGCGCGTAGCCCTCCCAGCAGGGGTCGCCGACCTGGCAGGCCAGCGCGTACGCGCCCTCGAACCCGTCCTCGGCGCCCGCCAGGTCGCCCGCCCGCAGCAGCACCTCGGCGCGCTGCGACCGCGGGAAGGGCAGGAACGACGTCCAGCCGAGGTCGCGCGCCACGGCGCACGCCCGGTCGAGGGCCGCGAGCGCCGCGTCCGCCTCGTCCCGCTGGACGCGGAGCCGCCCGAGCGCGGTCAGCGCGTAGGCCTCCGCCCGCAGGTCGCCCGCCGCCCGGGCGTCGTCGAGCGCCGCGTCGAGCACCGCGACCGCGCCGGCGTAGTCCGCCTGGTCGCACCGGCCGATGCCGTCGAACACCCCGACCCAGGCCCGTAGCCGGGCGTCCCCGCCGCCGAGCGACCGCGCCCGGCCGAACCAGGCCGCGGCCCGCGGGTACCGGCCGCGCAGGGTCTCGACGTGGCCCAGCTCGAGGGCGGCCCGCGCCGCCACGTCGGCGGACCCGGCGCGGCGCGCGGCCACCAGCGCCTCGTGCAGGACGGTCAGCGCCTCCTCGTCGCTGCCGCGCACGCCGTGCACGAGCACCCGGCCCAGCGCCCCCAGCGCCCCCGCGAGGCGGCCGTCGTCGCCCAGCCCGCGCGCCCCGGCGACGCCGGTGCGGAGCAGGTCGATCGCCCGCTCGTACGCCCCGACGTGCGCCGCGGCCTCCGCCCCCTCGACCGCGGCGTCCACCGCGGCGGGCGACGTCGGCACGCCGCCGTCCAGGACGCCGTCCTCCGCCCGCGCGCCCGCAGGCCGCGCAGCACCCGCCCCGGGCGCCGGCGAGGGACGCGCCCGCAGCGCCGCGGCCAGGCTCGGCGACGGCTCCACGCCGAGCTCCCGGCGGAACAGCGCCCGGCACTCGGCCGCGCGACGCTCCGCCGCGGCCCGGTCCCCGACCGCCACCAGGGCGCGCACCCACAGCTCGTGCCCCCGCTCGGCGAGCGGCTCGGCGGCGACGAGGCGCCCCGCCAGGTCGACCGCCCCGGCCGCGTCGCCGCGGGCGAGCCGGCTGTGCGCCGCCTCGTGCAGGATCGCGGCGGTCAGGCCGGCGACCCGCTCGCGCTCGGCGGCGAGCCACAGCTCGAGCGCCGCGCTCCCCCGGGGCGTGACCCCCTCCAGCAGCGCCCCGCCGAACCCGGGGAGCGCGAGCGCCTCCGCCCACGCCCCCGAGGCCAGGACCCGGACGTCGACCTCGGTCCCCGGCCGCAGGTCCAGCACGAGCGGGTCCCCGGCGAGGTCCGCCACGCCGTCGAGCGCCCGGCGCAGCTGCGACAGGTTCCACCGCAGCGCGGCGCCGGGGTCGTCCGCGTCGTCGACCAGCAGGCCGGCGAGCCGGCTCCGCGGGACCGGTCCGCGGGCGAGCGCCAGGTAGGCGAGCAGCAGCCACGCCTTGCTCCCGCGCGGCGCGGGCGCAGGGCCGCCCCGCCCGCCCCGCCGGACCGCCGGCGGGCCGAGCAGGGCGATCGCCGGGGTCAGCCCGCGTTCCCCGCGATGTTCACGAGCCACATCGTGCCGAACTTGTCGGTCAGCATCCCGAACGAGTCGCCCCACGGGGCCGTCGCCAGCGGCTCGACCACGTTCCCCCCGTCCGACAGCTTCTCCCAGTACCCGCGGAGCTCGGCGTCCTCGGCCGGGCCGCCGCTGAGCGACACGGAGAAGTTGTCCCCGGGGTTGTACGGCATCGAGCTGGGCGTGTCCGCCCCCATCAGCACGAGGCCACCGGGCGTCTCGAGCTGGGAGTGCATGACCTTGTCCTTCTCGGCCGGGTCGTCGCTCGCCTGGAAGTCGCCGAACGTGCTGATCGTGAGCTCCCCGCCGAACACCGACCGGTAGAACTCCATCGCCTCCCGCGCCGTGTCACGGAAGCCGAGGTAGGGGTTGAGGCGCGTCGGCATGGCGGTCTCCTGCTTCGGGACGGTCGCGAACGTGATGTGGATCACACTGCCGCCGTGCCGCATCCGCCGTCAAGAGACTCCGACCTCGGTCCTCCGCGCCGTCAGGAGCAGGTACTCCCACTCCAGGACGAGGCCGCCCCGGGCGCCGGGCCGGGCCGACCGCCGGGCCAGGTCGGCCAGGTCGTCGTCCAGCGCCGCGGCGCGCGCCGGGTCGTCCGCCACCGCGCGGTACGCGGCGATCGTCGGCCCGTAGTGGCTCGCGAAGTAGTCCCGGAACGCCTCGGGCGTGCCGAACACGTCGACGGTCAGCACCCGCCGCTCGGCGCGGACCTCGGCCACCCCGTCGCCGAGCAGCCCCCGCACGTGCGCCTCGTCGCCCCACAGCGGCGGCGGCTGCACGCCCGGCGGCGGCGCCGGCAGGTACGGCTTCATCGTGGCGAACAGCTGCCCGATGAACCCGCCCGGCGTCCACGCGAGCAGGCCGACGCGACCGCCCGGCCGGCAGACCCGCATCAGCTCGGCCGCCGCCACGGCGTGCCGCGGCGCGAACATCACCCCGACGCACGACGTCACCACGTCGAACGCCCCGGCCGGGAACGGCAGCGCCTCGGCGTCCGCCTCCTGCCAGTCGAGCGCCACCCCGCGCGCCTCGGCCGCCCGCCGCCCGGCCTCGAGCAGCGCCGGCGTGAGGTCCGACGCCACCACGCGGCCGCCGGCGAGCGCCGCCGGCACCGCGGCGTTGCCCGACCCCGCCGCCACGTCGAGCACCCGCTCGCCCGGGCGTACGCCCACCGCCTCGACCAGCGCCGGGCCGAGCGGGGCGATCACCTCCGCCGCGAGCGCCGGGTAGTCGCCCAGCGCCCACATCGCGCGGTGCTTCTCCTTGAGGGCCGTCACGGCCGCGTCCTGGGTCGTGCGCGCTCCCCCGATGATCGTCATCACGTCGTCCACCTGCTCCTCGCCCGTGGGCCCCGATCCGATCCGGCGCCCGATGCGGACCACGGAACACCGCGGGCGTGTGCGCGGACGTGTGACGCCGTGACGGCCCGGCGCCGCGCGCGGACGCGCCGCCGCCCGCTCGCCGCGCGGCCTGCGACCCGGCGTGTGAGGCTGGCGGCCCACGGCGCGGTCGCACGCCGCGGGCCGCCGCGGGACGACCGCGCTCGCCAGGGGGACCTCACCGATGGACGCACCGCCCAGCACGATCCCCGCACCGACGGGGACGGCCGCCCCGCACCGCGCGGCCACGCCGCCCGCGCTGCGCACCGTGGGCGTCGAGGAGGAGCTGCTCCTCGTCGACCCCCGGACCGGCCGGGTGCGGCCCGTCGCCGCCACGGCGCTCGCCGCGGACGCCGCGCTGGGCGCACCCGCCCTGACCCCGGAGCTCCAGCAGGAGCAGGTCGAGACCGCGACGCCGCCGCGCGCGTCGATGGCCGACGTCGACGCGGACCTGCGGGCGCTGCGGGACCGGGCGCAGGCCGCCGCGCGCGCTGCAGGCGTCCTGGCGGTCCCGCTCGCCACCTCCCCGCTGCCGGCGCGGCCGTCCCTGTCACCGGGCGACCGCTACCGCGCGATCAGCGACAGCTTCGGGGTGACCTGCGCGCAGCAGCTCACCTGCGGCTGCCACGTGCACGTGGCGGTCGACTCCCCGGACGAGGGTGTCGCGGTGCTCGATCGCATCCGGTCGTGGCTGCCGCTGCTCACGGCGGTCGCGACGAACTCCCCGTTCGCCGACGGCCAGGACACGGGCTACGCGGGCTACCGCACGCAGGCCTGGGGCCGCTGGCCGGCGACGGGACCCGTCGACCTCTACGGCTCCGTGGAGCGTTACCACGCCCGGGTGCAGCAGCTGCTCGACACCGGCGTGCTGCTCGACGCCGGCATGTTCTACGCGGACGCCCGGCTCTCGCACCGCTACCCCACCGTGGAGGTGCGGGTCGCGGACGTGTGCCTCGACCCCGCGGACACGGTGCTCGTCGCCGCGCTCGCCCGGGCGCTCGTCGTCACGGCGGCGGACGAGTGGCGCGCGGGCGAGCCGCCGCTGCCCACCGAGACCGCGGTCCTGCGGCTGGCCGCCTGGCGCGCGAGCCGTGACGGCGTCGAGGGCGACCTGCTGCACCCGGTCACGGGCCGCCCGGTCGCCGCGCCGCTCGCCGTGCAGGCCCTGCTGGACCATGTGGGCCCCGCGCTGGCGGCCGCCGGGGACGCCGCGCTCGTCGAGCGCCGCCTGGAGCACGTGCTCGCCCGCGGCACGGGCGCCACCTGGCAGCGCGCCGTCGCCGCCGCCACGGGCGACCTCGCCGAGGTCGTCCTCCGGTCCGCCGTCTGACGCGGGCGCACCCACCGCCCAGCGACCCGCGCGCCCCCGCCCTCTGGTTGGCGACCGGGGCCGTCCTGGCCGCCTCGGTCGCGCTGACCGACCGGGACGCCGCCGGCTCCTGACCGGTCCGGTGGGCTCAGGCGGCGAGCCGGCGCGCCACCGCGCGGGCCGTCCGGCGCCCCGACGCGATCGCGCCCTGCTGCGACGGCGTGTCCCGGTGGTCCCCGCACACGTACAGCCCGTCTCCGAGGTCGACCGGCTGCCGCACCCGCAGCGGTGGCGTCGCCGCGGGCAGGGCGCCGGCGATCTCGTGGGTCGCGAGCTCGCGCCAGCCCCGCGGGTCGGCGCCGAGCATCTCCCCCGCCTGCCGGCGCACCTCCGCGGGGTCGGGCCGCGCGGCGGCGTCCCACGGGCCGGAGGGGAGCACCGACGTGGCCTGCACGAGCTGCGCGCCGGCCGGGGCGTACGACGGGGCGGCGGCCGAGACCAGCGCCGCGTCGACCACCGGTCCCCGGCGTCGGCCGTCCACCACGACGGCGTCCACCCGCGGGATGCCCTCGGCCGCCCACCAGGTCGTCGACAGCCCGCGCATCGGCGGGGCCGCGACGCCCGTCAGCGCCTCGGCCGTCACGGGGTCCGCGGCCACGACCACCGCGCGGGCCCGCACCCGGCTGCCGTCCACGTGCACCGCCCGGCCGCCGACGACCGCCTCGACCGCGGTGACCCGGGCGCCGGTCGTCACCCGCGGGAGCCCGTCCGCCAGCAGGGCGGGCAGCGCGCCCGCGCCCCCGGCCGGCAGGCCGGGCGTCCCGCGCAGCATCGACCGGACGATCAGCCGGACCGCAGCCGCGGACGTCGACCCGGACTCGTCGGCGAGCACGCCCGCGAGGAACGGCTCCAGCACCTCGTGGCGCAGCCGGCCGTCGACGCCCGCCGCGGTCAGCGATTCGGCGAGTGTCGTGTCCGGCCCCTGCTCCAGCGCGCGGACCGGGCCGAGCGCCGGCGCCGCCCAGTGGGCGAGCGCCGCGAGCTCGCCGACCCGCAGGTACCCGCTGCCGAGCGTCTCCCGCAGCCGGGCGGGCGCCCGTCGCGGGTCGGCGAGCACCGCCAGCCCGCCGTCCCGCCGGACGGCCACGCCGGGCAGGAACGGCTGCAGCCGGAGCGCGTCGACGTCGACGACCTCCCGCAGCGCCGGGTACGCCGGGTTCACCACCTGGAACCCGCGGTCGAGGGTGAAGCCGTCGACCTGCTCGCTGCGCACCCGGCCGCCGATCGTCGCGTCGGCCTCGAGCACCCGGACGTCCAGCCCGCGCGCGTGCAGGGTCCGGGCGCAGGTCAGCCCGGCCAGGCCGGCCCCCACCACCACGACGTCGCAGTCCATGTGCCGGAGCCTAGGGGCGGGGTCGGTGGGTCGCCCGGCGAGCGTCAGACCAGGTCGAGCCCGGAGGCGACGCCGAGCAGCTCGTCGATCACCGCGACCACCGCAGGCCCGGGCTCGCGGCGGGTGGCCCGGTGCCGCGCGACCAGCCGGCGGGAACCCAACCCGGGCACCGTCGCGACCGTCACGCCGTCCGGCAGCTCGCCCTGCAGCGCCAGCGCGGGCAGCAGCGCGACGCCCTGCCCCGCCGCCACGAGGGCCAGCGCGACGTCGAAGTCGTAGTACAGGTGCCGCGACGTCACCGACCCCAGCGCCGCTGTCACCCGGCCCATCGCGCGGGCTGCGGCCGTGTGCGGCTCCGCCGCCAGCCACGTCACGCCCGCCAGGTCGGACAGCTGCGTCGGCGTCGCCACCGAGCCCGGCAGCACCAGCCGCCACGGCTCCTCGAGCAGCACCACGTCGCGCTGCCCGCGCGGCACGTGCGTGTCGGCGTCCTCGTCGCGCTCCAGCAGCACGACGTCGGCGTCGCCCTCGCGCAGCCGGCGCAGCGAGTCGCCCTGCTCGTGCTCCTCGACCAGCAGCTCGATGCCCGGGTGGTGCTCGGCCACGACGGCGAACGCCGGGGCGATCACCGCGCGGATGGCGGTCTGGAACGCGGCCACCGTGACCCGGCCGGACAGCTCGCCGCCGAGCTCGGCGAGCGACTTGCGGGCCTCGACCAGCTCCGACTCGATGCGCTCCGCGGCCTCCGCGAGGATGCGGCCGACGGCCGTCAGCGTGGCGCCGCGGGGGTTGCGGTCGAGCACCGCGACGCCCTCCTCCGCCTCCAGCCGGGTGATCTGCTGGGACACCGCGGAGGGCGTCACGTGCAGCAGGTCGGCGGCGGCGAGCACCCCGCCGGCGCGGTGGACGGCGAGCAGGACGGCGAGGCGTCGGGGGTCGGTCGGCACCGTTTCATCCTAATTCAGTTCCGGTGAACCCCTGTCGCAACATCATTCGATTGTGCTGAACCAGATCAGGCCGCATGATTCTGCTGCCGGCGAACCGCGGGCCACCGCACGCCGGTCCCCTCACCCCAACCCTCTGCCTTGCCAGGAGTACGCCCGTGTCCGCTTTCGTCACCGCGCTCGGCTGGGTCGGCGCGGTCACGTGCCTCGTCGCCTACGTCCTCGTCACCCGCGGGACCTGGGCGCCGACATCCGGCCGCTACCAGCTCGCGAACGTCGTGTCCGGGCTGTTCATGGGCCTGGTCGCCGCGAGCAGCGGCGTCTGGCCGTCGGTCGTGACGAACGCGGTGTGGGCCGTCGTCGGCGCGCACGCCGTCATGGTCGTCCTCAAGGCGCGGCGACGTCGGCAGCAGGAGGCCGCCGAGCGCGCGCTGGCCGCCGTCGCGGAGGCGCCCGTCGCCGCGGTCGAGCCGGTGCCGGCGCGCGCGGTGGACCTGGCCGCCTGACGGCTCAGACGTCGAGCACGCGGAGCCGGACGCGCACCGGCTCCCCCACGGCCAGCCCCTCGGCGACGCGCACGGCCTTCTTGACGGGCAGCACGTAGGCGCGCGCCTTCGAGTCCGGGAAGATCGACGTCCGCCAGGTCGTCGACCCGACCGTCACCTCGACCCGCAGCGAGCCGAACCCGCGCGCGAAGGCACCGGCCCGCTCGAGGATCTCGTCCGACGCGTCCTCGGGGACGCCGACCAGCGTCCACAGCTCGCCGGGCCGGGCGTCCCACTCGAACAGCGGGGCCTCGAAGTCGAAGGTCATGCCCCGATGCTGCCGCACGCCGCCGACAGCGGCCGCGCGCGGCAGCACGGGACGCCGGGGGTCACGGCACGGTGTGCCCGGCCGCGCGGTACAGCTCGTACCACTCGGCCCGCGTGAGCGGCACCTCGGACCCGGCGGCCGACTCGGTCACGCGCGACGGCGTGGTCGTCCCGAGCACGACCTGCATCTGCGCCGGGTGCCGGGTGATCCACGCGACCGCGATGCCGGTCGGCGTCACGCCGTACTTGTCCGCGAGCCGGTCCAGCACGTCGTTGAGCTCCGGGTACGCCTCGCGGTCGCCCAGGAAGACGCCGTCGAAGAAGCCCTTCTGGAACGGCGACCACGCCTGCACCGTGATGTCGTGCAGGCGGCAGTAGTCGAGCAGGCCGTTGTCCCGGGAGATCGACTGGTCCAGCGCCGCCATGTTCGCGGCGACGCCCTGGGCCACCAGCGGCGCGTGCGTGATGCTGAGCTGCAGCTGGTTGACGACGAGCGGCTGCTGGACCGACTTCTTGAGCAGCTCGATCTGCTGCGGCGTGTGGTTCGAGACGCCGAACGCGCGCACCTTGCCCGCGGCGGCGAGCTCGTCGAACGCGCGGGCCACCTCGTCCGGCTCGACCAGCGCGTCTGGGCGGTGCAGCAGCAGGATGTCGACGTGGTCGGTGCGCAGCGCGCGCAGGGACCCCTCGACGGACGACACGATCTCGTCGTAGGAGAAGTCGAAGTACGGGCCGTCCTTGATGATCCCGGCCTTGGTCTGGATGACGAACTCGTCGCGCTGGGACGGCGTCAGGTCGAGCGCCTCGGCGAACCGCGCCTCGCAGCCGTGCTTCTCGTCGCCGTAGACCGCGGCGTGGTCGACGAAGGCGATCCCCGCGTCGCGGGCGGTGCGGACGAGCTCGCGCACCTCGTCGTCGGACTTCTGCTGGATGCGCATCAGGCCGAGGATCACGTTCGGCGCGACGATGTCGGTTCCGGGCAGGGTGAACGTCTTCATGCTGGTCCCTCGGGTCGGCGGTGACGACGAGGCCCGGCCGGAGCCGCGGCGCTCGGGGCGAGCCTAGAACGGCGGTGGGGCGTCGTGCGCGTCGGCGGTGGCGTCGTGGGTGCGGCCGGTGCCGGGGCGCACGAGGTAACGGTGGCTGGCCGGGGTCACCCACTCGAACAGCCCGGGTTCGA
>NZ_BONO01000045.1 GCF_016862755.1 Cellulomonas pakistanensis
GCCATCTCGGCGCCGGCTCTCCTGGCGGACGTGTTCGTCGAGTGGGCAGGAGATGCTGCCTTCGACGGACGGGAGGCAGCATCTCCTGCCCTCTCGGCGCACCGGGCGCGCCGACTCGGTCCGCGCGCCTGCCTGGTCCGGGCGGAGGTGCCCGGTGCGGTCGCGTGGGCGCGCCCGGGCACGGGAATGTTCTGGGGAAACAGAAAGAGCCACCCCCGAGGGGGTGGCTCTTCCTGAATGGATGTCCGGCGGCGTCCTACTCTCCCACACCCTGGCGAGTGCAGTACCATCGGCGCTGAAGGGCTTAGCTTCCGGGTTCGGAATGGGACCGGGCGTTTCCCCTTCGCTATGACCGCCGTAACTCTGTCGAACAGTCAAACACGGGACACCCCAGATGGGGTGCGTGTTCGTGGTTCGGGAACCGCACAGTGGACGCGTAGCACAAGTATGAGTGGTGAAGTTGTCGGCTTATTAGTACCGGTCAGCTGCGGCAGTCGTTAGTCCTGCCTTCCACATCCGGCCTATCTACCCGGTGGTCTAGCCGGGAGCCTCTCGGGGACGAGCCCCGTGGAAACCTCATCTTGAAGCAGGCTTCCCGCTTAGATGCTTTCAGCGGTTATCCCTTCCGAACGTAGCCAACCAGCCGTGCTCCTGGCGGAACAACTGGCACACCAGAGGTTCGTCCGTCCCGGTCCTCTCGTACTAGGGACAGCCCTTCTCAAGTTTCCTGCGCGCGCAGCGGATAGGGACCGAACTGTCTCACGACGTTCTAAACCCAGCTCGCGTACCGCTTTAATGGGCGAACAGCCCAACCCTTGGGACCTACTCCAGCCCCAGGATGCGACGAGCCGACATCGAGGTGCCAAACCATGCCGTCGATATGGACTCTTGGGCAAGATCAGCCTGTTATCCCCGGGGTACCTTTTATCCGTTGAGCGACGGCGCTTCCACAAGCCACCGCCGGATCACTAGTTCCGACTTTCGTCCCTGCTCGACCTGTCAGTCTCACAGTCAAGCTCCCTTGTGCACTTGCACTCGCCACCTGATTGCCAACCAGGCTGAGGGAACCTTTGAGCGCCTCCGTTACATTTTAGGAGGCAACCGCCCCAGTTAAACTACCCACCAGGCACTGTCCCTGATCCGGATCACGGACCGAGGTTAGATGTCCAGAGCGACCAGAGTGGTATTTCAACGTTGACTCCACCGACACTGGCGTGCCGGCTTCACAGTCTCCCACCTATCCTACACAAGCCGCACCGAACACCAATACCAAGCTATAGTAAAGGTCCCGGGGTCTTTCCGTCCTGCTGCGCGTAACGAGCATCTTTACTCGTAGTGCAATTTCGCCGAGTTCGCGGTTGAGACAGCGGAGAAGTCGTTACGCCATTCGTGCAGGTCGGAACTTACCCGACAAGGAATTTCGCTACCTTAGGATGGTTATAGTTACCACCGCCGTTTACTGGGGCTTAAATTCTGAGCTTCGCCTTGCGGCTGACCCGTCCTCTTAACCTTCCAGCACCGGGCAGGCGTCAGTCCGTATACATCGTCTTGCGACTTCGCACGGACCTGTGTTTTTAGTAAACAGTCGCTTCTCCCTGGTCTCTGCGGCCCTCCACGCTTCCCGGGCAAGCCGGTACACGCTTCAGGCCCCCCTTCTCCCGAAGTTACGGGGGCATTTTGCCGAGTTCCTTAACCACGATTATCTCGATCGCCTTGGTATTCTCTACCTGACCACCTGAGTCGGTTTAGGGTACGGGCGGCTAGAACCTCGCGTCGAAGCTTTTCTCGGCAGCATAGGATCACCCTCTTCCAGCATACGCTGTCACCATCGGCTCTCAGGCTACGTGAGTGGCGGATTTGCCTACCACTCGCCCTACGACCTTGGACGTGGACTACCATCGCCACGCCGGGCTACCTTCCTGCGTCACTCCTGTTAATACGCTTACCTACTACCGGTTCGGGTCACGTGCTCCATGCGACGGTGACTCCCGAAGGAGTCGGTGCCGCACTTCGGACGTTTAGCATCACCGGGCTCGGTATGGGCGGTTCTTCGCCGGTACGGGAATATCAACCCGTTGTCCATCGACTACGCCTGTCGGCCTCGCCTTAGGTCCCGACTTACCCAGGGCGGATTAGCCTGGCCCTGGAACCCTTGGTCATTCGGCGGACGGGTTTCTCACCCGTCATTCGCTACTCATGCCTGCATTCTCACTCGTGTAGCGTCCACCACTGGGTCACCCCGCAGCTTCACCCGCCACACGACGCTCCCCTACCCATCCACACGCCTGAACCACGAAGGCTTAGCGCAATGTGTGAATGCCACAGCTTCGGCGGTATACTTGAGCCCCGCTACATTGTCGGCGCGGAATCACTTGACCAGTGAGCTATTACGCACTCTTTCAAGGGTGGCTGCTTCTAAGCCAACCTCCTGGTTGTCTGTGCAACTCCACATCCTTTCCCACTTAGCATACGCTTAGGGGCCTTAGCTGGTGGTCTGGGCTGTTTCCCTCTCGACTACGGAGCTTATCCCCCGCAGTCTCACTCCCGCGCTCTCACTTACCGGCATTCGGAGTTTGGCTAACGTCAGTAACCTGGTGGGGCCCATCGGCTATCCAGTAGCTCTACCTCCGGCAAGAAACACGCGAGGCTGCACCTAAATGCATTTCGGGGAGAACCAGCTATCACGAAGTTTGATTGGCCTTTCACCCCTAACCACAGGTCATCCCCCCGGTTTTCAACCCAGGTGGGTTCGGTCCTCCACGCGGTCTTACCCGCGCTTCAACCTGCCCATGGCTAGATCACTTCGCTTCGGGTCTAGAGCACGCGACTATGATCGCCCTATTCGGACTCGCTTTCGCTACGGCTTCCCCACGCGGGTTAACCTCGCCACGTACCACTAACTCGCAGGCTCATTCTTCAAAAGGCACGCCGTCACCCCTGCTAGGGAGGCTCCGACGGATTGTAGGCACACGGTTTCAGGTACTATTTCACTCCCCTCCCGGGGTACTTTTCACCTTTCCCTCACGGTACTTGTCCGCTATCGGTCACTAGGTAGTATTTAGGCTTAGCAAGTGGTCTTGCCAGATTCACACGGGATTTCTCGGGCCCCGTGCTACTTGGGATCCCCCTCGGGAGGCCGCGCCATTTCGTCTACGGGGGTACCACCCTCTGTGCCGGGCCTTTCAATGCCCTTCGACTATGACACGGCTTTCTGACTCCCTGCTGGTTCGGCAGAACCAGCTGAAGGGTCCCACAACCCCGCATGCGCAACGCCTGCCGGCTATCACACGCACACGGTTTGGCCTGATCCGCTTTCGCTCGCCACTACTCACGGAATATCTCTTCCTGCCGGTACTGAGATGTTTCACTTCCCGGCGTTCCCTCCACACACCCTATATATTCAGGTGCGGGTCACGCGACATGACTCGCGCGGGGTTTCCCCATTCGGACATCCTCGGATCACGGTTCGTTTGCCAACTCCCCGAGGCTTATCGCAGGCTACCACGTCCTTCTTCGGCTCCTAGTGCCAAGGCATCCACCCTGTGCCCTTAAAAACTTGACCACAAAGACATACTTTAAAGATGCTCGCGTCCACTGTGCAGTTCTCAAACAACGAACGATCCCCGAGTCGTACACGCCGGCGCCTACCCGCTGCGCGATGCAGCAAGCGGTTCGTCCGACCGACCGGGCCCGTCGATGAAGCAACCTCCCTCACGGGCTGTTCCCTCAGGACCCAACAGCGTGCCTAGGCGACCACCCGCAAGTCGGCGATGCGCGTTCCATCCCGAAGGAGTACTGACGCGGTGCCGGCCGAAGATGACCGCCGTAGTTGATGTTCCACCCGTGAGCACCACCCCGAACGCGTACGGCTCGGGCCTGGTCTCTGCACACACCCAACCAGAGGCGGGCGTGTCAGAAGCTCCTTAGAAAGGAGGTGATCCAGCCGCACCTTCCGGTACGGCTACCTTGTTACGACTTAGTCCCAATCGCCAGTCCCACCTTCGACGGCTCCCCCTGCGAACAGTTGGGCCACCGGCTTCGGGTGTTACCGACTTTCGTGACTTGACGGGCGGTGTGTACAAGGCCCGGGAACGTATTCACCGCAGCGTTGCTGATCTGCGATTACTAGCGACTCCGACTTCATGGGGTCGAGTTGCAGACCCCAATCCGAACTGAGACCGGCTTTTTGGGATTCGCTCCACCTCGCGGTATCGCAGCCCTTTGTACCGGCCATTGTAGCATGCGTGAAGCCCAAGACATAAGGGGCATGATGATTTGACGTCATCCCCACCTTCCTCCGAGTTGACCCCGGCAGTCTCCTATGAGTCCCCGGCATGACCCGCTGGCAACATAGGACGAGGGTTGCGCTCGTTGCGGGACTTAACCCAACATCTCACGACACGAGCTGACGACAACCATGCACCACCTGTACACCGACCTTGCGGGGCAACCATCTCTGGAAGTTTCCGGTGTATGTCAAGCCTTGGTAAGGTTCTTCGCGTTGCATCGAATTAATCCGCATGCTCCGCCGCTTGTGCGGGCCCCCGTCAATTTCTTTGAGTTTTAGCCTTGCGGCCGTACTCCCCAGGCGGGGCACTTAATGCGTTTGCTGCGGCACGGAACTCGTGGAATGAGCCCCACACCTAGTGCCCAACGTTTACGGCATGGACTACCAGGGTATCTAATCCTGTTCGCTCCCCATGCTTTCGCTCCTCAGCGTCAGTTGCGGCCCAGAGACCTGCCTTCGCCATCGGTGTTCCTCCTGATATCTGCGCATTCCACCGCTACACCAGGAATTCCAGTCTCCCCTACCGCACTCTAGTCTGCCCGTACCCACTGCAAGCCCGAGGTTGAGCCTCGAGTTTTCACAGCAGACGCGACAGACCGCCTACGAGCTCTTTACGCCCAATAATTCCGGACAACGCTTGCGCCCTACGTATTACCGCGGCTGCTGGCACGTAGTTAGCCGGCGCTTCTTCTGCAGGTACCGTCACTTGCGCTTCTTCCCTGCTGAAAGAGGTTTACAACCCGAAGGCCTTCATCCCTCACGCGGCGTCGCTGCATCAGGCTTGCGCCCATTGTGCAATATTCCCCACTGCTGCCTCCCGTAGGAGTCTGGGCCGTGTCTCAGTCCCAGTGTGGCCGGTCGCCCTCTCAGGCCGGCTACCCGTCGTCGCCTTGGTGGGCCGTTACCCCACCAACAAGCTGATAGGCCGCGAGTCCATCCCTGACCGATAAATCTTTCCAGACGCATCAGATGCCTGAGCGTCACGTATCCGGTATTAGACCTCGTTTCCAAGGCTTATCCCAGAGTCAGGGGCAGGTTACTCACGTGTTACTCACCCGTTCGCCACTGATCCACCCAGCAAGCTGGGCTTCACCGTTCGACTTGCATGTGTTAAGCACGCCGCCAGCGTTCGTCCTGAGCCAGAATCAAACTCTCCGTAGATGTCTCATGGCAACCACCACCCGAAAGCGGCGATCAACCGACACACGAAACGACCCCCACCCGCTGGCGAGCGGAGATCAGTCAATTCGGCTGCTAAGGAAGCCACCCGACGGAGGTCGAGCGAGCTTCCGTATCAACCAAGACCCACCGACACCGACCAGCCACCCCCGAATGAAGGCGACCACCCGAGCCGATGAACCATCTTGGCATCAACTACTAGGCACACTGTTGAGTTCTCAAAGAACAGACGCGCATCCCC
>NZ_BONO01000046.1 GCF_016862755.1 Cellulomonas pakistanensis
TCGCCGTCGAGCAGGTACTCCCCCGCCGTCGGCCGGTCGAGCAGCCCGAGCAGGTGCAGCAGCGTCGACTTGCCGGAGCCCGACGGCCCGATCACCGACAGGTAGTCACCTCGCTCGACCCGCAGGTCGCTCGGCCGGAGCGCGACCACGGGCGGGTCCCCGGGGAACTCCCGGGCGACGCCGCGCAGCTCGACGACCGGTGCGGGGTCCGGTGGGACCAGCGGGTCGGCCGTCACGCGTCGGCGTCCTCGTCCCCGGCCGTGCCGGTCGCCTCGTCGGTGCCCTCGTCCCCGGAGAGGCCGATCACCACGAGCGCTCCCTCGGCCAGCGTCGCGCCGGGGACGGCGCTGACCTCCACGTAGCCGCCGGCTGCGAGGCCGGTCCGGACCTCGACGAGCGCGGTGGTGCCGTCGGCGCCCGCGACCTCCACCCGGGACTCGCCGCCCGGGCCGGCGGTGAGCGCGGCGAGGGGCACCGCCAGCACGGCCCCGCCGGTGGAGGACACCGGGATGCTGACCCGGACGTTGCGGCCCTGGAGGGCCGCGACCTGCTCGGGCGTGAGCTCGCCGAGCAGCAGGGTGACGGTGGACCGGCCCGAGGACTCCCCGGACGTCCCCGCCGCGATCTCGCCGATCGTCACGGGGTACTCCTCGCCCTCCAGCACGGCGGTGCCCGCGGCCCCGACCTCGAGCAGGGCGGCGTCGGCGCGCGCGGCGGCGGCGACCACCCGCAGGGCCGCGCCGGACACGCTCATGACCGTGCCCTCGACCGTGCCGCCGCGGCGCACCGAGACGGCGTCCACCCGACGCGGCAGGGTCTCCAGGAACACGACCTCGGCCGCGGGCAGCGCCAGCACGGTGGCGTCCTGGGCGTCCGCGAGCGCCTCCTGGGCGTCCACGAGGCCGTCGCGGGCCGACGTCAGCGCGGCGCGCTCGGCCGAGGTGTCCGGCGCCGCGTCGAGGGCGGCGCGGGACGCCGCGGCGACACCCACCGCGTCGCGCGCGTCCTCGACGGCCGCCCGGCGGCGCGCGGCCTCGCCCGGGGAGCACTCGTCGGCCGCGCACGCGTCCAGCTCGACCTGGGCGACACCGACGGCGCGTTCCGAGGACCGGACCTGGGCGTCGGCGGCCGCCACGTCGGACGCGACCGACCTGCTGCCGGCGGCGGCGAGGGCGTCCTCGGCCGCGGTCACCGCCGCCTGCGCGGACCGGACGCCCCGCTCGGCGGCCGTCAGGGCCCGGGTGGCGTCCTCGGACGGGGACGGGGCCGGGTAACCCGCGCGCCGGTACAGCGCGGCGACACCGGCCGCCGTGTCCCGGTCGTACACGTCGGAGGCCGCGTCGCCGGCGTCGATGCCGAGGGTGCCGAGTGCGGCCTTGAGCTGCAGCACGTCCGGCCCGGACCTGCCGAGGGCGAGCGTCCGGTAGGTCGGCAGCCCCCCGGGCAGCACGAGCACGGGTCGGCCGGCGACCTCGAGCGCGACGGAGCCGGCGTCGAGGGTCGCGCCGACCTCGGGCACCTGGCCGGTGACGACCGCCCGCTCGCCCAGGTCCGCGGTCTCGACCCGCAGGTCGACGGCCCCGTCGAACACGACGTCGCCCCGCACGGTCACGTCGTTGCTCAGCTCGCGGTGCTCCACGGGGACCGTGATCGGCCCCGCCTCGGGCGGCGCCGTCCGGGCCGCCGCGTCGGCGGGGTTCAGCACGAACCGGGACAGGCCGAGTCCCGCGACCAGGCTGACCACGGCGACGGCCGCGAGGACGACCAGGGTGCGGCCGCCCGAGCGCCAGGACGGCGCAGCCTCCGCGGCGGGGTCGGCCGGCCCGGCGGGGTCGACCGGCCCGGCGGGGTCGGACGGGACGAGCTCGCGGCCCGCGCCCACGTCACTCCCCCCGCGCCGCGGTGGCGGCTGTCGCCCACGCCTCGAGCTCGTCCCCGTGCCGGTCCACGAACTCCTGCTGCAGCTCGCGGTCGACGCGGAGCCGCCCGGCCCAGTAGCCGACCTGCTCCTGGCACTCGACGTCGGCCACGGCCTGGCCGATCTCCTTCTCGGTGAAGACCGCGACCGCCGCCGGGTCGACCTCCGGCGCCGGCGGGCCGCCGGGCTCCGCCGCCCAGTCCCAGGCGTCGAGCTCCGCCAGGTACCCCGGGTCCTGGGTGCCGCGCAGGTCCTCCCACTCGGCGGCGAGCGCCTGGTTCGCGGTGGCCACGTCCCTGAGGGAGGGGTACCCCCGGTCGGCCATGCACGAGGCCCAGGCGCTCTCGAGCTCGGCGACCCGGGGGTCCGCCTGGACCGTCTGGGCGAACCGGGCCAGCTCCTGCTGGAGTCCGGCGAACTCGTCGAGCACGCCACCGCCCGCGTACACCTCGTGCTGGGCGGCGCCGTAGCACCCGGCGCTCGCCACGTCGTCCTCCTGGAGGTCGTCGCCGTCCCCCGGGGCCTCCCGGCCGTACAGCGCCTCGGACCAGGCGGCGGCCTCGCTCGCGGACATCGACCGGACGTACTCCGCGTTCGGGTCCTCCCACTCGGCGCCGCCGCCGGCGTCCCCGTCCCCCGACGGGCCGGCGCTGATCTCGTAGCCGTAACGCTCGGCGAACTCCCGCGTGCCGCGCACGACGTCGGGGTCCTCGGACGCGTAGACGACGCCCCCGCTCTCCGCCGGCGTGTAGTCGAAGCCCTGCTCGGCCATGCACGCCGCGACCGCCTCCTCGAAGCGGCGGTGCTGCCGGTCGCCGTCGGCCTGCGCCCGCTGCCGGGCGCTCGCCTCCCGGTCCAGCGAGTAGCCGTAGATCCGGGCCTGGTACTCGTCGAGCGGCCCGGGTGTCCACGTCGTGGAGCTCGTGGGGCCGCCGCCGGCGTCTCCACCGGAGCAGCCGACGAGCGCGAGGACGGCGAGCGCGGCGACGGCCGCGGGGCGGGGAGATCGGGAGGCGGTCATCGTCGGGCCCTTCGTCGGCGCCGGCGCACCGCCGGCGAACGCGCCCCGCGTGGTGTGGGCGATCCCCCGCGCGTGGGCGTTCCGGGAGGTCCGCACGCGTGCGGCCGAGCCGCGTGTCCACAGGTCGCGACGCTAGCGGCAGCGCCGGAGCACCTAGCCCGCCGCCCGGATTGCCGTGCGTGGTGGCGCGAGCCGCCCGCGCCCTGAGCAGGTCGCACGCGCGTGCACCCCGGTCGTTCGGGGGGCGTTCGGGCGGGCGGCCGGGCGTCGGGTGCGGGCAGGGGAGGGAGCAGGCACGGGAGAGACGCGTGCGGGGTCGCGGGTGACGGTCCCGGCGCCGGCCCCGGTGCGGGACGGGTACCGCTGAGGGCACCCGTCCCCGCCGGGCGGCTACACCCCGCCGCGCAGCGCCGCGATCGGCTCCACCCGCGCGGCCTTGAGCGCCGGGTAGACCCCCGCGAGCAGGCCGATGACCCCGCCGCCGGCGGCGGACAGCAGCACGACGCCGAGGTGCAGGATCGGCGTCCATGACTGCGCGGCCGACACGAGCACCACGACCGCGACGCCGAGCGCGGCGCCGACCATGCCGCCGAGCAGCCCGACGGTGGCCGACTCGAGCACGAACTGCGCCGCGATGTCCCGGCGCCGCGCCCCCAGCGCCCGGCGCAGGCCGATCTCCCCCACCCGCTCCATCACGGACAGCAGCGTCACGTTCGCGATCCCGAGGCCGCCGATGAGCAGCGCGACGCCGCCCAGGGCCAGGAAGATCGTGCTGATGTCGGCCTGGACGTCGTCGCGCACCCCGCCACCGGCGCCGGGGACCTGCATCGTGACCGTCTCCGGGGTGTTCGGCGACAGGGCCACCGGCACCTGGTCGCCCACGACCGGGCCGGCGCCGACCGCGATCCGCAGGTGCAGCTCGTCCGGCGCGGCCAGGCCGAAGTCGGCCCGCGCCGTGCCGAGGGGGACGACGACGGCGTCGCGCAGGTCGGTCCGGCGCTGCATGCCGTCGACGATGCCGACGACGGTGTAGGACCGCTCGCCGATGAACACCGACGGCTGCCGGTCGACGCGCGAGACGCCGAGCCGCTCCGCGGCGCGGACGCCCAGCACCGCGACGCGGTCGGCGCGGGCGTCGTGCCCGGCGTCGAAGTACCGCCCGGTGACGACCTGTCCGCGGACCGCGTCGAGCAGGTCGCCCGAGCCCGCGAGCACGGCGACCGACGTCGTGGCCGGCGCGGACGGGTCGTTGACCGGGACCGCGGTGACCGCGGCGCCCGCCACGTCGACGGCGGCGACCAGGCCCGCGGCCTCGACGCCCGCCAGGCGCTCGGCGCGCTCCGGCGCGTCCCACGGCAGGGGCGCGGCGGCCCGCTGCTCGCCGTCGGCCCCGCGCGTCGTGCTGGCGGAGGCCATGGCCTGGGTCGCGGCGACCGCGTCGAACCGGCGGGCGATCTGCCCGGCCGCGGTCTGCGCCAGGCCCACGGTGACGACGACCGACGCGATGCCGAGGACGGTGCCCAGGATGGTGAGGAACAGCCGCCCCGGGCGGGCGTCGACGCCGGCGGCGGCCTCCGCGGCGAGGTCGCGCAGGCCGAACCGGTCGGCGCGCGGCGTGTCCAGGACCCCGGCGCTCACGCGAGCTCCGTGAGCCGGCCGTCGGCGATCCGCACCCGGCGCCGGGCCCGGGCGGAGACGACGTCGTCGTGGGTGATCACCACGAGCGTGAGCCCGTCGGCGTGCAGCTCGTCGAACAGGTCGAGCACCTCCGCGGAGTTGTGGGTGTCGAGGTTGCCGGTCGGCTCGTCGGCCAGCAGGACGCCCGGCGACGCGACGACGGCGCGCGCGACGGCGACCCGCTGCCGCTCGCCGCCGGACAGCGTCGTCGGCAGGAACCGCAGCCGGTGCCCCAGGTGCACGCGGTCGAGCGCGGCCAGCGCCCGGGCGCGCCGCTCGGCGCGCGGCACCCCGCTGTACAGGGTGGCGAGCAGGACGTTGTCGAGCACCGTA
>NZ_BONO01000047.1 GCF_016862755.1 Cellulomonas pakistanensis
CCGGTCAGCCGCCGATGCCCTTGTCGCGGCGGCGGAGGTAGCGCTCGAACTCCTGGGCGATCGCCTCGCCGGACGCCTCGGGCAGCTCGGCGGTGTCCTTCGCCTCCTCGAGCTGGTGCACGTACTCGGCGATCTCCGCGTCCTCGCTGGCGAGCTCGTCGACGCCGTCCTGCCACGCGGCGGCGTCCTCCGGGAGGTCGCCGAGCGGGACCGGCTCGCCGGTCAGCGCCTCGATCCGGTGCAGCAGGGCCAGCGTGGCCTTGGGCGACGGCGGGTGCGCCACGTAGTGCGGCACCGCGGCCCACAGCGAGACCGTGCGCAGCCCGCGCGCGGCGGCCTCGTGCTGCAGCACGCCGACGATGCCGGTCGGGCCCTCGTACGAGTTCGCCTCGACGTCGAGCGCCTGGCGCACGGCCTCGTCCTCGCTGGTGGCGGTGACGGGGATCGGGCGGGTGTGCGGGACGTCGGCGAGCAGCGCGCCGAGCGTCACGACGGTGGTCACCCGGAGCGTCGCGGCGATGTCGAGCAGCTCGCCGCAGTACCGGCGCCAGCGCATCGACGGCTCGATCCCGTGCACCAGCACCACCTGGCGGCGGGCGTTCGGTGTGGTGGCGACGGCGACCGCCGTCGACGGCCAGGTGATCTCCCGCCGGCCGTCCTCGCCCACGCCGATCACGGGGCGGTTCACCTGGAAGTCGTGGTACTCCTCGGGGTCCAGCTCGTCCACCTGCTCGGCGCCCCACGCCTCGTGCAGGTGCTCCAGCGCCTGGCTGGCCGCCGACCCGGCGTCGTTCCAGCCCTCGAAGGCTGCCAGGAGGATCGTCTCGCGCTCCGGGAGCCCCGCCGGTGCGTCAGCCTGCTCGGTCATCGGCCCAGCGTAGGACCTGCGGCGCCGGATGTCGGACCCGGCAGGGAGAATGGCGCCCGTGCCCCTCGTCCTCGTCGCCGTCGACCCGGACCGACCCGGCGTCGTCGTGCTGCGCGAGGCGCGCGACGTGGCCGCCGCCGAGGCGGGCGAGGTCGGTCCGGCCGTGCCCGTCGCGGGGGACGAGCTCGCGCGCGTCGTCGGCGAGCGCGAGGCCCGGGACCACCCCCGCTGGGTCTGGGACGACACCGAGCACTGGTACCCCGACCTGCTGGCCGCGGGGGTGCGGGTCGAGCGGGCGCACGACCTGCGGCTGTGCCGGACGATCCTGCGCCGGTCCACCCGGTGCGCGGGCACCGCGCTGGCGCGCGAGCCCGAGGGGCCGTGGGACCTCGCGGCGCCCGCCGGCGGCACCGGCCCGCACGAGGCCGACGAGCCCAGCCTGTTCGACGACCTGCCCGCCGCGGTCCCGGACGCGGCACCGGACGTGGCCGACGAGCTGCGCCGCCAGCTCGCCGCCCTGACCGAGGCGGGCGACGACGGCCGGCTCCGGCTGCTGCTCGCCGCCGAGTCGACGGGCGCGCTGATCGCCGCCGAGATGCGGCACGACGGCATGCCGTTCCGGCCCGACCTGCACGACGCCCTGCTGACCGGCCTGCTCGGGCCCCGCCCGCGGGAGGGCGCCCGGCCCGACCGGCTGGCCGCGCTGGCGTCGCGGGTCGGCGCCGCGCTCGACCGACCGGGGCTCAACCCCGACTCGCAGCCCGAGCTGCTGCGCGCGCTGCGCGCCGCCGGGCTCGACGTGCCGTCCACGCGCACCGCCGAGATCCGCGCGCTCGACCACCCGGTGCGCGAGCCGCTGCTCGAGTACAAGAAGCTCGCCCGCCTGCTGTCCGCGAACGGGTGGGCGTGGCTGGACCGCTGGGTCCACGAGGGGCGGTTCCGGCCCGACTACGTGCCCGGCGGCGTGGTCACCGGGCGGTGGGCCAGCAGCGGCGGCGGCGCGCTGCAGCTGCCCGCGGTGATCCGGGACGCCGTGCGCGCCGACCCGGGCTGGCGGCTCGTCGTCGCGGACGCCGCCCAGCTGGAGCCGCGGGTGCTCGCGGCGATGTCGGGCGACGGCGCGATGGCGGCGGCCGGGCGGCAGGCCGACCTGTACGCCGCCGTCGTGGCCGCAGGCATCGTCGCCGACCGGCAGCAGGCCAAGTACGCGATGCTCGGGGCGATCTACGGCGCGACGACCGGGGCGAGCGCGGTGCTCATGCCGCAGCTCGGGCGGGCGTACCCGCGGGCGGTCGCGCTCGTCGAGGAGGCGGCCCGGGCGGGGGAGCGCGGCGAGCAGGTCACCACCTGGCTGGGCCGGTCCTCACCCGCGCCGAGCGCCGCGTGGCTCGCCGCCCGGCAGGCCGCGTCGGCCGAGGGCGCGGCGCCGGAGGACGCACGGGACGCGCGCCGGCGGTCCCGGGACTGGGGCCGGTTCACGCGGAACTTCGTCGTGCAGGGGACCGCGGCCGAGTGGGCGCTGTGCTGGATGGGCGTGCTGCGGCGCCGGCTGCTCGACCTGCCGGGGCGACCGCACCTCGTGTTCTTCCTGCACGACGAGATCATGGTGCACGCCCCCGTGCCGGTCGCCGACCGGGTCGCCGAGCTCGTGCGGGAGTCGGCCGTCGAGGCGGGGCGGCTGCTGTTCGGGGACACGCCGGTCGAGTTCGCGCTGGACGTCTCGGTGGTGGACAGCTACGCCGACGCCGTGTGATGCTGCGGCCCGGTGGGTAGACAGGTCTACCTAGTCGGGGCGCCGGGCGGCGCGGGACGGGGTGCGGCATGGCGACGACGAGCGCGACGGGCGCTGGTGCTGGTGCGGCTGCGCGTGCCGGTGCGGCTGCGGGTGCCGGTCTCCGTGCGGGTGACGGCGCGGCGGCAGGTGACGGCACGGGTGCCCGCCCGGGCGCCGCTGCGGCGGCGGTCGACGGTGCGGGTGCGGGTGCCGGTGCGGCACGGCGGCGGCCCGCGCGGGAGCGGCTGCTCGCGGCGGCGGCGGCCCGGTTCTACGCCGACGGCATCGCCGGGACGGGGATCGACACCATCACCGCGGACGCCGGCGTCGCCAAGATGAGCCTGTACAACAACTTCGCCTCCAAGGCGGACCTCGTCGCCGCCTACCTCGTGGCGCGGCACGCGGAGTGGCTCGACCTGTACGCGGCCCGGCTGGCCTCCGCCGGGGACGACCCGCGCGACCGGGTGCTCGCGGTGTTCGACGCCTACGCCGACCACGCCGACGCCGGCTACCCGCACGGCTTCCGCGGCTGCGGCCTGCTCAACGCCGCCGCCGAGCTGCCCGCCGGGGACCCCGGCCGCGCCGTCGTGCGCGGCCACAAGGAGGAGGTCGAGGCGATCGTCGCCGGGCACCTCGCGGACCTGCTGCCGGGCGACCTCGCGCGGGCCGCCGCGCTCGCCGAGCACCTGGCGTTCCTGCTCGAGGGGTCGATGGCCCGGGCGGGGCTGGAGGGCGACGGCGCCCGGCTCCGGCGCGCCCGCGCGCTGGCGGCGGACCTGCTGGCGGCGGCGTGACCGCGGAGCGCGGCGCGGCGCCCGCAGCCCCGGCGCCTGCCGCCCCGGCGCCTGCCGCCGCGCGGCCCGCCGCCCCGGCGCCTGCCGCCGCGCGGCCCGCCGCCCCGGCGCCCGCGGCCACGCGACCCGCCGCCCCGGTGCCCGCGGCCGCGTCGACCCCCGGCGACCCGCCGCTCGCCGCCGCGACGCGGACGCCCCGCGCACGTCGCCGAGAGGGCACTTCTCGGCTGCGCGCCGGATCGCCGGCACAGTCGAGAGGTGCCCTCTCGGCGTCGGAGGGCCCGGCGGCAGGGCGCGGCACCGGAGTGGGGTCGGGCGCCGGGGTGGCGCGCGGGGCCGGGCTCGGGACGCTCGCCGTGCTCGCCGCCTCCCTCCTGTGGGGCACCACGGGGACCGCCGCCACGTTCGCCCCCGAGGTCGGGCCGCTGGCGATCGGCGCTGCGGCGATGGGCGTCGGCGGGCTGCTCCAGGCCGCGGTCGCCGGGCGGGTGATCGCCGCGCACGCGGCCGCGCTCCGCGCCCGGGCCGGTCTCGTCCTGCTCGGCGCCGCCGCGGTCGCCGTGTACCCGCTGGCGTTCTACACCTCGATGCGGCTCGCGGGCGTCGCCGTCGGGACCGTCGTCTCGCTGGGGTCGGCGCCGCTCGCGTCCGCCCTGGTCGAGCGTCTGGTCGACCGCCGCCGGCTCTCGCCGAGGTGGGTCGCGGGGGCGGCGGTCGGGCTGGCCGGGATGGTGCTGCTGTGCGTCGCGCAGGCGCTCGGTGGGAGCCACGGGGCGGACGCGCCGGGCGGCGCCGGACCGGCGGGCGCCCTCGCCGGCGTGCTGCTCGGCCTGGTCGCCGGGGCGACGTACGCGCTGTACTCCTGGGTCGCGCACCGGCTGATGCAGGGCGGCGTGCCGTCGCGCGCGGCGATGGGCGCGGTGTTCGGCGTGGGCGGCGTCCTGCTCCTGCCGGTGCTCGCGGTCACCGGCGCGCCGCTCGTGGCGTCCTGGGGCAACGCCGCGGTGGGCGGGTACATGGCGCTGGTGCCGATGTTCGCGGGCTACGTGCTCTTCGGGTGGGGGCTCGCCCGGGTGCCGGTGAGCACGGCGACCACGCTCACCCTGCTGGAGCCGGCCGTGGCGGCGGTGCTCGCGGTGCTGGTGGTGGGGGAGCGGCTGCCCGCGGCGGGCTGGGTCGGTACCGGCCTGGTCGTGGTGTGCCTCGCCGTGCTGTCGGTGCCGGCGCGGTCGGCCGGGCGGGCCGAGCGCCGGCTGCGCGCCCGCGGCCGCCTACGCTGGACGGCATGACCGTCACCGCCTCGCCCGCGCCGCGCGCCGGGGGGTCGGGCGCGGGCGGACCT
>NZ_BONO01000048.1 GCF_016862755.1 Cellulomonas pakistanensis
CCCGCCCCGCCCTCCCCCACCTCCCCGTCCCGCTGGAGACCGCCGTGCCGCGCACCACCGCCCCGCGACGCCGCCGGGCGTCCGCCGCCCTCGTCCTGCTCGCCGCCCTGGCGCTGCCCGCCGCACCTGCCGCGGCGCTCGCCCCCGGAGCCGCCGAGCCCGCACCGGCCGCCACCGCCCCGGCCGAGGGCGCCGCACGGACCACCTGGGCGCTGGAGCCCGCCACCGCCGAGGGCCCGGACGGCCGGGTGTCCTTCCGGCACGCCGTCGACCCCGGCGCCGAGGTCACCGAGCACGTGACCCTCACCAACTTCTCCGACCACCCGGCGACCTTCGAGCTCTACGCCGGCGACGGCCTCATCACCGCGGACGGGCAGTTCGACCTGCCGCCGACCGGCGCCGAGGCCGAGGCGGCCGGGTCCTGGATCGCACTGGGCGACGCCGCCGGGTCGATCGGCGAGCCCGGCGCGACGCAGCGCGTCGAGGTCGGCGCCGGCGCCTCCGCGACGCTGCCGTTCGTCGTCCGGGTGCCCGCCGACGCCACGCCCGGCGACCACCCCGCCGGCGTGGTCGCCGCGCTGGCGACGGACACCGACGCGGGCGTCGCGATGGACAGCCGGGTGGGCGCGCGCCTGCACCTGCGCGTCACCGGCGACCTGGCCCCGGCGCTCGCGGTGCAGGACGTCGACACCACCTACACGCCGTCGTGGAACCCGTTCGCCCCGGGCACGCTGCGCGTCGAGTACACCGTCGCGAACACCGGGAACGTGCGGCTCGGCGCCACCACGTCCGCGAGCGCCGCCGGGCCCTTCGGCGTCGCGGGCGCCGACGCCGAGGGCGCCGCCGTGCGCGAGGTGCTGCCGGGCGGCGCCGCGCACGGCAGCGTCGAGGTCGAGGCGTGGCCGCTCGTCCGGCTCGGCGGCTCGGTCGCCGTGACGCCCTCGGTCGTCGGCGACGACGAGGTGACGGCCGCCCTGGCGGCGTCCGAGGCGACGTGGTCCGCGTGGGCCGTGCCGTGGGTGCAGGTGGGGCTGGTGCTGCTGGTCGTCGGCGTGGTGCTCGCGATGCGGCAGGCGCGGGCGCGGCGCGAGGCGGCGACCCGGCGGCGGATCGCCGCGGCGGTCGCGGCGGCGCAGGGCTCGACCGCGTAGCACCGGCCGCACCGGATAGGGTGACGCGGCCACGGCGCGACCCGCGCCGGCGCCTCGCCGCGGCCCGCCAGGAGACGTGACCATGCCCCGACGTCCTGCCCGGTGGCTCGCGCTCGCGCTCGCGCTCGCCGGGACCGTCACCGCCGGCGCCGCCGTGGTCCTGGTCACGGCCGCGCAGGACCCGGCCGGCCCGGAGAACGTCATCCTGCTCATCGGCGACGGCATGGGCTACAACCACGTCGACGCCGCGTCGCTCTACGAGCACGGCACCACCTACGCCCAGGTCGCGGTCGACCCCGCGGCCGGCACCGTCGAGCACCTGCCGGGCACGGCGTCCCAGGTGTTCCAGCACTTCCCGGTGCAGGTGGCCATGTCGACGTTCTCCGCCGACGGCCGCGCGGAGTACGACCCCGAGCGGGCCTGGAGCGACTTCGGCTGGATCTCCGAGGGCGCCACCGACTCCGCCGCGGCGGGCACCGCGCTGGCCACGGGCGTCAAGACGAACAACGGCGTCCTGGGCCTCGACCCGTCGGGGGCGCGCGTCACCAGCGTCGCCGAGCGTGCCGCCGAGGTCGGCAAGGCCACTGGCGTGGTCACGTCGGTGCCGTTCTCCCACGCCACCCCCGCGAGCTTCGGCGCGCACAACGCGACCCGGGGGGACCTGCACGGCATCTCCGACGAGATGATCGCCGGCCCGCTGGACGTGATCGTCGGGGCCGGTCACCCGCTGTACGACGACGACCACCAGCCGATCGGGACCCCGCGGTTCGACTACCTGAGCGAGAGCAGCTGGAACGCGCTGCAGGACGGCCGGACGTCGCGCACGTTCGTCGAGGACACGGCGGACTTCGAGGCGATGGCCGCCGGCCAGGACGTCCCGGAGCAGCTGTTCGGCCTGACCCAGGTCGCCTCCACGCTGCAGCAGGCGCGCTCCGGGCACGTCGAGGGCGCGCTCCCGTTCGATGTCGCGCGGAACGACGTGCCCTCGCTCGCCACCC
>NZ_BONO01000049.1 GCF_016862755.1 Cellulomonas pakistanensis
GGGTGAACCCGGAGACGCTGAACCAGTCGCTCTTGAGGCCGAGCGCGACCCGGACCTGGTTCCCGGTGAACGAGCTCTGGCGGCCGTCGGTCGCCGTGACCACCATTGTCAGGACCCGTCCGCCATCGGCCCCCAGGCCGTTGCGCGCCGTGACCGTGACGCCCGCCACGGGGCCGGTGCCGAGCGCGGACGCGATGGTCGTGAGCGGCACGCTGACGGTCCAGTCGTGGTTCGGGTTGCCGCGCGTGGCGTCCCCGAGGTCCTCGACGGCAGGGAACACGCCGCCCGCCGTCCAGCCGCCGGTCGACGAGCTGAACTCCGTTCGGGAGACGGCGCCGTTGCCGGCGCGCCGCACCTGCCCGGAGGTGTCGGCGATCGCCTGGTTCGTCGTCGCGTGCTCGGACGAGACGACGGCCCCGCCCGTCGGCTGCGTGAACGACCCTCGGTACACCTGGCACGCCGTGGTGTCGCAGATCGTCGTCGCCCCGCTGGACAGCGCGTAGCTGCGCGCCGCCACCGTCTGGGCCCGCAGGGCGTGCATGCCCCGGCCGCCGCCGGCCGTTCCCCACGAGGCGGGGCTCTCGGCCGGCACGACGCTCCGGAGGTAGTCGTCGATGCTGACCCGGTTGACGGTGGTCTGGTTGGCACCGGAGGTCACCGCGGACAGCGTCCCACGGTAACCCGTCGTCTTGCCGGCCTCGCAGACCTGCAGCAGGTTCGCCTGGCTCGTGGCCGACGCCGAGGTCGAGACCGTGACGCCGGACGCCTTCCCGGTGCTCCAGACCGTCCACGGCCCCGCGCACCCGCTCCCCCGGTACACCGTGTACGTGCCGGCCGCCTCACGGCGCAGCAGCACGGCGGCGGTCCCGGCCGATGCGCCGTCCACCTGCAGCGAGGACCCCGTCACGACGGTGTCCCTGCCCGCGAGCCTGGTCAGCTGCACGGCGACGACCGGGTTGCCCGCGTCCGCCGCGAGCCGGGTGCCGCCGTAGTAGTGGTCGAGGATCTGCTGGTAGGTCCACCCGTGGTCGACCGCGTACCCGTACGACCCGTACTGGCCCATACCGCGCCCGTGGCCCCAGCCGTGCCCGGTGAACGTGAGGGCGTCCGCCGTCGCGGCCTCGGCCCTGACGGGGCCCAGCGGCCCCGTGCCGAACGGCAGCAGCAGTGTGGTCAGCACCGCCACCACCGTGACCGTCAGCGCCCGCCCCGTCCTCGTCGCCCGCCCCATGCCCGTGCACCCCGTCGTCTCGTCGGTACGCCGCATCGCCGGACGCACGCATCCCCCTCGTTCTCGGTTCACGAGGGGAAGCGCTTGACCGCGAGGGCGA
>NZ_BONO01000050.1 GCF_016862755.1 Cellulomonas pakistanensis
TGTACTGCCCAGGGACGTTGGTCGTCTGGGTGTGACGACACGCGGTAGCGGTCGTGGACGGACGAAGACCTCCGGTCGTGGAGTGGGACTGCTCAAGGTTCCGCTCGGCGACCAGGAGGTCTTCGTGTCCCACGCTAACGCTGCTCTCACGCCCCGCGCCCGGTTGCGCCTGGCGCGTCTGGTCGTCGAGGAGGGCTGGCCGGTCGCCATGGCTGCCCGCCGCTACGACGTCGCCTGGCCGACCGCGAAGAGGTGGGCCGACCGATACCGCGCGATGGGCGAGGCCGGTATGGGTGACCGGTCCAGCCGCCCGCATCACGTCGCGAACCGGACTCCGCCGTTCCTCGTGCGCAAGGTCGTGCACCTGCGCTGGAAGAAGCGCATGTCACCGATCGCGATCGGCGCCCGGCTGGGGATGCCGGCCTCGACCGTGCACGCGGTGCTGACCCGCTGCCGGTTGAACCGGATAGCCCACGTCGACGTCCGCACCGGTGAGCGCATCCGCCGCTACGAGCACGAGTACCCCGGGTCGCTGATCCACGTCGACGTCAAGAAGCTCGGGAACATCCCCGACGGCGGCGGGTGGCGGTTCGTCGGGCGCGCCCAGGGTGACCGGCACCGCGCCGCGACACCCGACAAGCCCAAGAACGTGTGGCGCAACCCGAAGATGGGCACCGCGTTCGTGCACACCGTGATCGACGACCACTCGAGGGTCGCCTACGCCGAGATCCACGACGACGAGACCGCGGCCACCGCGATCGGTGTCCTGCGCCGCGCGGTGTCCTGGTTCGCTGACCGCGGCGTGATCGTCGAACGAGTCCTGTCCGACAACGGGTCGGCTTACAAGTCCCACGCGTGGCGCGACGCCTGCGCCGACCTCGGGATCAAGTCCAAGAAGACCCGGCCCTACCGGCCGCAGACGAACGGCAAGATCGAACGCTTCCACCGCACCATGGCCGCAGGCTGGGCGTTCTCCCAGCACTACCGATCCGAGACCGCCCGCCGAGCCGCCCTGCCAGGATGGCTCCACGAGTACAACCACCACCGACCCCACTCATCGATCGGCAAGGTCCCGCCCCTGACCCGGTTGACCAACCTGCCTGGGCAGTACACCTAG
>NZ_BONO01000051.1 GCF_016862755.1 Cellulomonas pakistanensis
AGAACGCTCGCCACCCTGCGGACGCTCGAAGGAGCGCCGGCCCGCGTCCCGGTCACCGTAGGGACGTCCGCCACCCTGCGGGCGCTGGCCCTCCCCCGCGCCGCGGGGACGGTCGCCGCCCTGCCGGCGGTCGCCGCCGTACCCGCGACCGCCCTCGTCGCGACGCTCGGTGCGCTGCGGCCGCTCGTCGCCCCGGGCGGAGCTGCCACGCGCGCCGGCGGTGCCGCTCTGCTCGACGGCGGAACGCCACCCGCGCTCGTCGCCGCCGCTGCGCCGCTGCCCCGCCACGCGCGGGGTGCGGGCGGGCCGCTCGTCGCCGGCGGAGCGCGCCGCGCCCCGGTTGCCGTACCGGCCGACGCCGCCGCTGCGGCGCCCGCCCTCGTCCGCCGAACGCGTCCCGCGCCCGTCGCTGCTCATGTCCAGCTGCTCCTCAAGATCGACCGCCGACCATCGTCTCATCCGGGACCCCCAGACCCCGCATCGAGCACCTGCCCTGGACGGTGCTCGCCCGTCGTGCCGCGAGTCACGCCCGTGCCGCCCCCGGCGCGCGGTCGACCGGACGCGCACAGGACGGACGGGCACCAGCCCCAGCAGGCTCAGGCGCGACGCCGGCGCCAGCACGTGCGGGGGCACCACCAAGCCGGCATCCACCGCGCACGCAGCACGACGGAGACGAAACTCACCCCGCGCCGAGCGAGGCCGAGCCGGACTGACGCGCAGCACGGATCACCGGACT
>NZ_BONO01000052.1 GCF_016862755.1 Cellulomonas pakistanensis
CCCGGGGCGCGCCGGGCTGGGGGTGGTACTCGACGGTGTGGTCGAGGTCGGCGCGGCGGGCCGGGACGGTGCAGCCCGGGAACGCGCACGTCCCGTCGCGGGTCCGGACGTGCTCGGCGAGGGCCACCGGTGGGCGGTAGCGCTGGCGCCCGACGTCGAGCACGCGGTCGGTGACCGGGTCGGTGAGGATCCGCCGCCACACCCCGCCGGCGGCCAGGGCCCGGGCGCGGATGGCGTCGATCGGGCCGTGGCCCTCGAGGTCGGCCGGGGCGTCGTCCAGGCCGAGCAGGGTGGCCGCGGAGAGGGTGACGCGGACCTCGGCCCCGGGGCGGGCGCAGCCGCAGCGCCCAGCACGCTGCGCGGCGGGCTCGGGTGCGGCGGCCTCCGGCGCGGCGGGCTCGGGTGCGGCGGGCTCCGGCGCGGCGGGATCCGGCGCGGCGGGCTCGGGTGCGGCGGGCCCGGGTGCGGCGGGCTCGGACGGGACGGGTGCCGGCGCGGCGAGATCCGGCGCGGCGGGCCCGGGTGCGGCGGGATCCGGCGCGGCGGGCCCGGGTGCGGCGGGCTCGGACGGGACGGGTGCCGGCGTGGCGGGCCCGGGTGCGGCGGGCTCGGACGGGGCGGGTGCTGGCGCGGCGAGATCCGGCGCGGCAGGTGCCGGTGCGGCGGGCTCCGGCGAGTCGACGGGGACGAGGGTGGCGGTCGGGCGCGGT
>NZ_BONO01000053.1 GCF_016862755.1 Cellulomonas pakistanensis
GGGGCCGGGGTGGTTCACCAGCGGGCGGCGTTGGCCCGCTCGGTGGACTGGTACTCCTCGCCGGAGGTCGACACCGCGCGGCCGACGTCGGCCAGCAGCGCCTTCATGTCGGTCAGCGCGGCCTCCCACTTCGCCTTGGCGGCGGTGTAGGCGGTCGAGGCCTCACCGGACCAGTTCGCCCGCAGCGGCTGCAGCGAGCGGTCCAGGTCCGCCAGGCGGGACTCGATGTTGCTCGCGCTCGACTGGATGTCGGCGGCGGCGGTCGACAGACCACCGAAGTTGACCTTCAGGTCAGCCATCGTCTCGTCCTCTCCCGATCAGCCCAGCCGGCCCTGCAGGCGGCTGAAGCTCGACTGCTGCGACTCGTCCGACGCGGTGTACGTCGACTGCGAGGTGAGCAGGTTGGCCTCGAACTCGTTCAGCGCGGACACGATCTTGTTCGCGTCCTCGCGCCACCGGGCCATCAGTGCGTTGAACGCGACCGCGCCCTGGCCCTGCCAGTGCGACCCGATGCCGGACAGCTTGCCCTCCAGGGCGCTCAGCTCGCGCTGCAGCTCCCCACGGCTCTGCACCACGGCGTCCGCGCCCTGCTTGAGCGCACCATCTGCTGCGGAGACCTCTGCTGCCATGTCACCTCCCCCTCCACGGCCCCGAGGGCCTG
>NZ_BONO01000054.1 GCF_016862755.1 Cellulomonas pakistanensis
GGTACTCGATGCTGCCGGCGATGCCCTGTCGGACCGCGCCCTCACCCCGGGTCAGCAGGACCCCCGCCCAGTACTCCTTCCCGGACCGCTCGGCCGTGCGCTGCAGGAACGTCTCGTAGTACTTCCCCGAGCGCCACATCGCCGCCTCGGTCGAGAACCAGATCCCGTCCACGACCTTCGCGCGCCCCACCGTCCCGATCTGCCCCGCCCAGTGCGTGCGCTCCTGGGCGGTCGCCGACCGGTCGAACATCGTCCGGTACAGCAGGTCGACGTACCCCTCCGGGGACCCACCGGACCGGTTGTAGTACTCCTGCGAGTCGTAGAACCGTCGCTTGACGTCGTCCACCGTCGCCTGACCTGCGAAGATCCGGTTCCGCCAGTCCTGCAGACCCGCCGGCTCCGGCTCGCGACCCAGGACCTCCCGGTACGCCTGCGTCACCCGCAGCCGCACGTACTCCTCGCTCGACGTCAGCGACCCCACCAGTGCGGGCTGTCCCACCCCGGACATCAACGCGTCCGTCCACGTCGCCAGACCCGCCGCGTCCACCGGCCGGCCGAGCAGGTCCTGGTACATCGCCTTCACGACCGACTGCGCCGTCGGCC
>NZ_BONO01000055.1 GCF_016862755.1 Cellulomonas pakistanensis
GGGACGGGGAGGTGGGGGAGGGCGGGGCGGGGGCCCGGCGCGCCGCAGCGGCTGCGCCGGACCCCCGCGGTGCGGTCAGTCGACCGGGAAGAGCGACACCGTGAGCGAGCCGGCGTACTCGCCGGCGCGGGTGTCGACCGGGACCTCGAGGTTCAGCTCGGCGGTCAGGTCGGTGGTGCCGAGGCGGCCGTCCGAGGTCGCCGTGGCGAGCGTGGCCGGAGTGGCGAGGCCCTCGCCGCCGCCGAGCACGGTCGCGACCGGCGAGCCGGGGGTGACGCCGGGCTTCGTGGTGAGCAGGCCCGGGGTCCAGCCGAGGTGCTGCGCCCGCAGGATCTGCGAGCCGGTGGACAGGTCCGCCGCCTGGCCGGAGACGGTCCAGCCGCCGGCGCCCGCCTGGGCGTTGGAGCGGGAGTCGGTCACCGACACGGTCGGCAGCGCGCCGCCGAACCGGAGCTTGTCGCCGACGTTGGCGCCGCCGCCGAGGGCCACGCCCTCGCCGAAGTCGGCCACCGACATGGTCAGCGAGCCCTCGACCTCGCCGGCCTGCGGCACGGTGGCGGTCAGCGGGATCTCGCCGGCCTCCGGC
>NZ_BONO01000056.1 GCF_016862755.1 Cellulomonas pakistanensis
CAGGCGCGGCGGGAGGGGGTGCGGCGGGAGCAGCGGCAGCGAGGGCGGTGACGGGCATCAGCGTGGCGGCAGGGCGGGGCTCGGGCTGCTCGGGGCGCGCAGTCCTCCTGCGCACCGTGGTCACCAGGTCGGGGCCCGGACCCGGGTGCGGGATCGGCGCCGGCTCCGGCGGGTCCAGGCGGACCTCGACCGCCGGGCCGTCGCCGGGCGGGACGTCCCCGACCACGAGGTCCCGCAGCCCGTCCGCGCGGAGCTGGTCCAGGGTCCGCCCGTCCCCGACGGCCTGCGCAGCGCGTGCGGCGTGGTCCAGGACGCCGTCGACGCGGGTGGCGTCCTCCGCTGCCATGACGACCCACATCGCGGCCATCCCGTGCGGGCGACTGCGCGGGTGGGTCACCCGGCGACCGGACCGCGCACGGACGTGCCGCCCGGCCGCACCGTCGGGGTCGACCAGCCGGACCTCCCGGGCGACGCGCTGGCGGAACTCGGCCACCGAGCACTGATCCGCCTCGGGGAGCACCGCGTCCTCCACCGCGTGCGCGACCTGCCACGGCACGTCCGCCAGCTCAGCCGCCAGCA
>NZ_BONO01000057.1 GCF_016862755.1 Cellulomonas pakistanensis
TCGGTAGGGTTTTTCCATGGATGACCTGCAGCGACGCACCGACGGCGACGACGCCCTCGCTGCTGTGCTGCCGGTCTACGGGCCCGACGGGACCTGCCTGACCGACTACGGCCCGGACCCGGTCGTGGCGGCCGGCGGGGCCCCGCGCACGGCGGAGCAGCGGCAGGTCGAGGCCATCGCCGCGTGCCCGCCCGGGCCGGTGCTGGACACCTGGCTGCGGGGGCTGGACCTGAGCGTGCTGTCCCCGCTGATCCTCGTGGAGGTCGCCGCGGCGCAGAACCGGATGGAGGCCCACCAGCACGCCCGCAAGCTCGAGGTCATCGCCGAGCTCGCGAACCGCCCCGAGATGAGCCCGGACTGGTCACCGCTGGCCGGGGCACCGCCGGTGCAGTCCTCGGTCGCGGGCGACGAGCTGTCCGCCCGGCTGGGGTGGTCGCGGGGTGCCGCGAACAAGACGGTGCACCGGGCGCTGGTCCTCGACGGGATGCTGACCGCCACCGGGCAGGCGCTGGCCGCGGGGCACCTCGACGCCGCCAAGGCCGAGG